>CAVSIX010000007.1:0-426410 GCA_963728195.1 Ilumatobacteraceae bacterium
AAGGAACGCTCGAGCGCTCCCGACGACCGCACGAATACTGTTGGGGTCGGTGATCACGGCGATGAAGAGCACCAGCCCGATGATGATGTTCTGGACGTCGGACTCGACGCCGTTGAACGTCATTCCGACCTGCAAGATGGCGAGCGATGCGGCGCCGAGCAGCGTTCCGAGCACCGAGCCCCGACCACCGGTGAGGAGGATGCCGCCGACGATGGCGGCCGCGAAGCTGGTGAGCAACGCGTTCCCACCTGCAGTCGGATCGGCCGCCGTGAGCTGGAGGGTGACGATGATGCCGGCGGCGGCTGCGACGAACCCGGAAATCATGAAGCCGGTGAACACCCGCCGACGCACAGGGACACCCGCGTCGCGGGCCGCCTCCCGGTTGCCACCCACCGCGTAGAACTCCCGCCCGACACGGACGCGAGTGAGGAAGATGTGCATGGCGATGAACGCCAGGATGAAGATGAGCACCCGAGGCGTGAACTCGCCGATGAGCGGCTTGCCGAAGTCGAGTGCGAAGTCCTTGCTCGCCATCACGACCGGCTCCTCGTCGGAGATGACGAACGCCATCCCTCGCAGGAAGAACAGCATCCCGAGCGTGGCGATGAAGGAGTTGATGCCCACCACCACCACGAAGAAGGCGTTGACGGCGCCGATGAGGAGACCGACGGCGAGAGCGACGACGATCCCGAGTGCGACATTGTCGAAGCTCGCCATCACCACGCCCGACACCGCCAAGATGCTGGCGATGCTGAGGTCGAGTTCGCCCATCAGGATCACCGCGGTCAGTCCGACGGCGGTCAGTCCGATCAGAGCGAGCCGCCCGAGCGTCACCTCGTAGGCGGTGAACACGGTCGACTCCCAGATCCAGGCCCAGATCAGCACCACGATGAGCAGGATGACGGCGCGGCCCTCGGTCCGCCGAGCGAACGTCGTCGTGAGCCGACCGATCAGGTCCTGCTTGTCGTGGCCGAGGTCGAGGCTTGCGGTCTGCGTCATGAGCTGCCCACCCTTCGAGCGAGGGCGTCGACCGACACGGCGAGCACGATCAGGGCGCCGATCGCCATCTGCTGGTAGCCGAAGCCGTATCCGGACAACACCATGATGTTGGTGAGCGCACTCACGAACACGACGCCGAGCAGGGTGCGAAGCACGCTGCCCTTGCCGCCGAACACGCTGGTGCCGCCCACGATGATGGCGGCCAGCGCCTCGAAGTCGAAGCCGTCGGACATCGACGAGACCGCAGTGTTGGAGAAGGCCGCCAGCACCCAACCACCGAGCAGGGCGCCGAGCGCGGACACCGTGAAGGCGCCGATCACGACGAGCGGCGTGTTGACACCGGCCAGGCGCGTCGCTTGCCGGTTGGAGCCGAAGGACTTGACCAGGAATCCGAACGTCGTTCTGGTCAACACGAAGTGCATCGCCAGTGTGACCACGATGAGCACGAGCATTGCGAGCGGGAACGGGCCGATCTCGGTCTTGCCGAACGAGGCGATGACGCCGTCGGGGTCACCGAAATAGATGCTGCCGCCACTCGCCCACCGCAGGAGACCGAGTCCGATGAAGGTGGTCGAGAGGGTGACGATCACCGCATTGGCGCGGAAGACGCCCACGGCGACGCCGTTGACGACGCCGTACACGATCGCCACCAGCAAGCCCAGGGCCATGCCGAGCAGCATGTTGTTGGAGTTGCTGACGGCGATCAGCAACACCGCCGAGGTCGCCACCTGGGCCACCACGGAGAGATCGAGATAATTGGCGCTGATCACCACGAACGTCATGCCGACGGCCACGATCCCGATCGGGGCGGCCCGGTTGAACACATCGGTGATGTTGTCGACGCTGGCGAACCCGTCGATGAAGATGCCGGCGAAGACCAGCAACAACGCCGTGAAGACGAAGACCCCTTGCTCGGACATCCAGACGAGGACGTTGAAGTCCTGTTGCTCGACGCCCACTTCGCGGTGGGTCGGTTCGGGTGTCTCGCCCGGCTTGACGGTGAGCTCGGCGGTCATGCCGCACTCCCCGACGCTTCGCCGGAGGCGAGCGACATCACCGACTGCTCGTCGGCCTCGGCTCCCGACAACGTGCCGACGATGCGGCCGTCGCGGACGACGTGGATCACGTCGGACAGCTCGAGCAGCTCGGGGAGGTCGGAACTCACCACCAGCACGGCGGCGCCGTTGGCCGCCAACTGCTTGACGAGCCGGTGGATCTCGACCTTCGCGCCGACGTCGACGCCACGGGTGGGCTCGTCGAGGATGATCAGGTCGGGCTCCCGACCGAGCCACTTGGCCAGGACGACCTTCTGCTGGTTGCCGCCGCTGAAGTCGCCTGCCGCACGCCCGATCTCCGGCGGCCGGAGCCCGACTTCGTCGGCGAGGCGCTTCGCGAACTCGGCGATCTGCCCGAAGCGCAGGACTCCGTTCTGCGACAGGCGTCCGCGGTTCGGGAGCGCGATGTTGTCCGACACGGTCATCGTCAGCGCCAGCCCGTCGGTGCGTCGCTCCTCCGGGATGTAGGCGACGCCACTCGCGATCGCCGACTGGTAGCTGGTGATCCGCCGGACCGACCCGTTGACCGCGACCGTCACGTCGCCGGCCGACCTGATGTCGGCGCCGATCATCGCCCGCACGAGTTCGGTCCGACCAGCGCCCACGAGGCCGCCCAGGCCGACGATCTCGCCGGCTCGCACCGTGAGGTCGATGCCGTTCACGCCGGCGGCCCGGATACCAGAGGCGCTCAGCACCACCTCGCCCGGGGCCGCAGGCTCACGATGGCTCTCCAGGTCGTGTTCGAGGTCGCGCCCGACCATCTTGCTGACCAGCTCGTTGGGGAGGATCTCGGCGATGTCGACGGTCTCGACGTGCTTGCCGTCGCGAAGAACGGTGACACGGTCGCAGATCCGGAAGATCTCAGGGATGCGGTGCGAGATGTAGATGATGGCCAACCCCCGTTCGGCCAGCCGCTGGAGCATGTCGAGGAGGTAGGTGGTCTCGGCGGGCGTGAGGGTGGCGGTCGGCTCGTCGAGGATCAGGATCCGTGGCTTGCGGGCGACCGCCCGCGCGATCTCGACGAACTGGCGGAGCGCCACCGACAACCGGGCGATCGGCTCGTCGAGGTCGACCGAGACGTTGATCTCGGCGAGCGCCTCAGCCGCGACGCGTCGCTGCTCGCGCCGGTTGATGAAGCCGGCTCGCGTCGGCGTGAACCCGAGGTTGATGTTCTCGGCGACTGTCATCTCGGGGACGAGGCTCAGCTCCTGGTGAACGAGTGAGACGCCCGCCTCGAGCGCGGACTGGGCGCTGCCGGCCTCGAGTCGCTGACCGTCGACCAGCACCGAACCTTCGTCGGGCCGGAGGATCCCGGCGAGCACCCGCATCAGCGTGGACTTGCCGGCACCGTTCTCGCCGACGAGCCCATGGATCTCGCCGGGTGGCACGGCGAGGCTCACACCGTCGACGGCGACCACCCCTCCGAATCGCTTGCGGATGTCGTGCGCCTCGAGAATCGCTGCGCCACTCGTGCGCCGCTCCTGTTGCCTCGTGAGTTCTGCACCCATCTCGCTTGACCCCCATTTCGGGCTCCACGAGCCCTCGACGTGACAGAAATCGTAGACCGTTCTGCAATCGATTGCAAGCGCAAGCCGCAATTTGCCGGCCGAGCCGATCAAATGCCTGTGTAGATGGGGCTTTCGGTGAGATGCGCTTGCAATCGTTTGCAGAGTTGTCTACGGTTCTGGACAGTGCGGTCGGCCCAAGCGCTGGCCGGCAGCGTTCGACGACCGGAGGAGAGTGCCGACATGGCAGAGTTCGCGATTGCGGTCACCCCGTCACCGGGTGGCATGGCTGTCGATTTCGAGGAGCGGGTCAACTTCCCCCGATTGCGCGAGTACCGCCTCGCGCGGGTTCGAGCTGCGCTCGACGCCTCACCGGCGGGCGCCCTGCTGTGCTTCGACACCAACAACATCCGCTACACCACGAGCACCCAGATCGGCGAGTGGGCCCGCGACAAGATGACGCGCTACTCACTGCTCGCCCGCGAGGGCGATCCGATGGTGTGGGACTTCGGATCCGCCGCTGCACACCACCGCCTCTATGCGCCCTGGCTGAAGCCGGAGAACTGCCGGGCCGGCCTCAACGGCCTGCGCGGCGCGATCCCGCCCGACAACGAGCTGTTCAAGCGGACAGCGAGTGAGATCGCCATGTTGCTGCGCGCGCAGGGCGTCGCTGACATGCCCCTCGGTGTCGACATCGTCGAGCCGCCGATGATGTTCGCCCTCCAGGACGAGGGCATCACCGTGATCGACGGCCAACAGATCATGCTCGACGCCCGCGAGATCAAGTCGCCCGACGAGATCATGTTGCTCACCACGGCCTGCGCCATGGTCGACGGGGCCTACCAGCTGATCTCCGAGGTGCTGAAGCCCGGGATCCGCGAGAACGAGATCGTCGCACTGGTGAACCAGAAGCTGTACGAGCTCGGCTCCGACGACGTCGAGGCGATCAACGCGGTGTCGGGCGAACGGTGCAGCCCGCACCCACACAACTTCTCCGACCGCATCCTGCGTCCGGGCGACCAGGCGTTCTTCGACATCATCCAGTCCTTCAACGGCTACCGCACCTGCTACTACCGCACGCTCAACGTGGGCCGGGCGACGTCGTCCCAACACGACGCCTACACCAAGGCGCGTGAGTGGATCGACGCCGCGATCGACATGATCAAGCCGGGCGTGAGCACCGCTGAGGTCGCCGCCGGCTTCCCCGCCTGCACCGAGTTCGGTTTCGCGAACGAGTTCGAGGCATTCGGACTGCAGTTCGGCCACGGCCTCGGCCTCGGCTTGCACGAGCGTCCGATCATCAGCCGTGTCAACTCCCTCGACCATCCGATGGAGATCAAGGAGAACATGGTCTTCGCCCTCGAGACGTACTGCCCGGCGAGCGACGGTGTCTCCGCCGCCCGTATCGAGGAGGAGGTCGTCGTGACCGCCGACGGCTGCGACGTCATCACCCTCTTCCCGGCGGAGGAACTCTTCGTCGCCAACCAGTACTGAGCGCTGCCATGACGACGATGCCCTCCTACGAGGAATACGGGAACCACACACCGGTCCTTCCGCAACCGCTGAACGAGACGAACGCCGGCCTCGCCATCGCACCGGAGATCCGGATGCGGATGTACGAGATCCAGCAGCAGGTGCGCCTGTTCGAGAAGCGCGCCTACGACTTGTTCCTCAAGGGGCTGGTCAAGGGCACGAGCCACCTGTCGCTCGGCCAGGAGGCCATCGCCGCCGGCTTCGGTGCGGCGATGCGACGCGACGACTGGACGTTCGCCACCTACCGCGGCCACGCCCACACGATCGCACGGGGGGTGCCGCTGACCCCGATCATGGCCGAACTGTTGGGGCGCGCGAACGGCCTGATGGGCGGCAAGGGCGGCTCCATGCACCTGACCAGCGTCGAACACGGCGTGATGGGCAGCTACGCCATCATCGGCGCCCATCTGTGTGTGGCCAATGGGGCTGCGTGGACGTCACAGTTCCACGACACGGGCCAGGTCGCCGTCGCCTTCTTCGGCGACGGCACCACCAACATCGGCGCCTTCCACGAGGCGGTGAACTTCGCCAAGGTCTGGAACCTCCCGACCGTCTTCGTGTGCGAGAACAACCTGTACATGGAGTACACCTCGATCGGCGACGTCGTGCCGGTCGAGCATCCGGCCGCCGACCGCGCCGTCGCCTACGGCCTCGAGTCGATCGTCGTCGACGGCAACGACGCCGATGCGGTGTACGTCGCAGCTCGGGCGGCGCTCGACAACGCACGCGCCGGTCAGGGGCCGTCACTGATCGAGGCGCAGACGTATCGCCATCACGGCCACAGCCGCGCCGATCCGGGGACGTACCGCCCCAAGGAGGAGATCGACGCCTGGCTCGCACGCGACCCGATCCCGATGTACCACCAGCGGCTGCTGCAGCTGGGCTTCGGCGAGGAGCAGCTCACCTCGATCTCACAGGAGGTCGCAGCAGCCGTGCAGACCGCCACCGACGAAGCGACCGGCGGCGCACTGCCCGACCTCGCCGCGATCTACACCGACGTCTGGGCCGATGGAGGTTGGACATGGCGGAACTGACGTATCGAGACGCGATCGGCCTCGGCATCGCCCAGGAACTCGCCCACGACCCCAACGTCGTGTTCCTCGGCGAGGACGTGGCGGGTGCCGGAGGCGTGTTCAAGGCGACGCCGGGACTGCTCGAGAAGTTCGGACCCAAGCGCGTGCGTGACGCACCGATCTCCGAGCAGGCCATCCTGGGTGCTGCGATGGGTGCCGCCATGACCGGCCTGCGACCGATCGCCGAGATCATGTTCAGCGACTTCCTGGCGGTCTGTTGGGACATCGTCGCCAACGAGATCGCGAAGAGCCGCTACATGACCAATGGTCAGATGTCGTTCCCACTCGTCATCCGCACCGCCAACGGCGGCGGTTCACGCTTCGGGGCGCAGCACTCCCAGAGCGTCGAGAACTGGGCGATGATGATCCCGGGGATCAAGGTCGTCGCACCGTCGACTGCCGTCGACGCGATCGGCCTGCTCGCGGCCGCAGTCCGCGACCCCGATCCGGTCCTCTTCTTCGAGCACAAGTCGATCTATCCGATGAAGTTCGAGGTCCCCGACGGCCCCGGCGACATCGTCGACGAACTCGGCACCGCCAAGATCGTTCGAGAAGGCACCGACATCACGATCGTCGCGCTCGCGCTGATGGTCCCACGCGCGCTCGAGGCCGCCGAGAAGCTCGCCGCCGAGGGCATCGACGCCGAGGTCATCGACGTGCGCTCACTCGTCCCGCTCGACACCGACTGCATCCTGAAGTCGGTGACCAAGACGAGTCGCTTGTACACGGTGGAGGAGAATCCTCGGCTGTGCGGATGGGGCGCCGAGATCGCCTCCATCGTCGCCGACGAAGCATTCTGGAATCTCGACGGACCGATCGTCCGCATCACCACACCACACGTGCCGCTCCCATCGGCAGCGAACCTCGAGGATGCGACCATTCCGTCGGTCGAGCACATCACCGACGTCGTCAGGAAGTCGGTCAACTCATGACCACGACGAACACCACGACCGACACCGCGATCCGGGGCGACGGCGTCGTCGACACCGCCATGACAGACCTCTACCTGGACGGCACGTGGCGGTCGGCATCCGACGGCGCCCGCTTCGACGTCCACGATCCTGCGACAGGCGAGACGATTGCGTCGGTCGCCGCGGCGACGGTCGAGGACGGCCTTGCTGCGGTGGAGGCGGCTCATCGCGCGTTGCCGGCGTGGGCCGACACCGCCCCACGCCAGCGTGCCGAGATCCTCCGACGGGCGTTCGAGCTCATGACCGAGCGCAAGGCAGAGATCGCCGAGCTGATCGTGCGCGAGAACGGCAAGTCGTTCTCCGACGCCCTCGGCGAGACCGCATACGCCGCCGAGTTCTTCCGCTGGTTCGCCGAAGAGGCGGTCCGTTCGCTGGGCAGCGTCAGCACGGCGCCCGGTGGCGACAAGAAGATCCTCGTACTGCACCAACCGGTCGGCGTGGCGGTGCTCGTCACCCCGTGGAACTTTCCGGCCGCCATGGCGACACGCAAAATCGCCCCGGCGCTCGCAGCGGGTTGCACCGTGGTGCTGAAGCCGGCGTCCGAAACCCCCCTGACCGCCCTGCTGGTCGCACAGATTCTCGAGGACGCCGGCGTCCCGCCGGGCGTCGTCAACGTCGTGCCGTCGGAGCGGGCGGGAGCGATCGTGAGCGCGATGCTCCACGATCCTCGCGTGCGCAAGCTCTCGTTCACCGGGTCCACCGAGGTGGGCAGGATCCTGTTGCGCGAGGCCGCCGACAACGTGGTCAACGCGTCGATGGAGCTCGGCGGGAATGCGCCGTTCCTCGTCTTCGACGACGCCGACCTCGATGCGGCGATCGACGGCGCGATGGTCGCCAAGATGCGCAACGGCGGCGAGGCGTGCACGGCGGCGAACCGCTTCTACGTGCAGCGCGGCGTCGCCGAGGCGTTCACCGCCCGCCTCGTCGAGCGCATGGAGGCGCTGCAGATCGGCGGCGGCATGGAGCCCGGCGCCGAACTCGGTCCACTCGTCAGCGACAAGGCACTGAACGACGTGAGGACACTGGTCGACGAGGCTGTCAGCGCCGGCGCCACCACCATGACCGGCGGCACCCCGCTCGAGGGGCCGGGCCACTTCTACCCTGCCACCGTGCTCACCGACGTCGCTGCGGGGTCCGCCATCCTGCGCCACGAGATCTTCGGGCCCGTGGCACCTGTCGTCGTGTTCGATGACGAGGACGAAGCGATCACGCTGGCCAACGACACCGAGTACGGACTGGTCGCGTACGTCTACACGAGCGATCTCGCAACCGGGCTGCGCGTCACCGAACGACTGGAAGCCGGGATGGTCGGGCTCAACCGCGGTCTCGTCTCGGACCCCGCTGCTCCGTTCGGGGGCGTGAAGCAGAGCGGCATCGGACGCGAAGGCGGACACGAAGGGATGCTGGACTACATCGAAGTCAAGTACGTCGCCACCAACTGGTGACGACACGCACGCAACATGGAGGGGAAACGGAATGGACACCACACGACTGAACGGGAAGAACGTGCTGATCACCGGGGCCGCACAAGGCATGGGCGCCGCGGTCGCCGAGCACTATGCGGCGCAGGGCGCCAAAGTCTGTCTCGGTGACGTCAACATCGATGGCGCCGCCGAGGTCACGGAACGGATCCGCGCCAACGGCGGCGAGGCGACGTGCGTGCAGCTCGACGTCACCGAACGCACCGAGGTCGCAGCTGCCGTTGCTCACACCGTCGACGCATTCGGCAGCATCAACGTGATGCTGAACAATGCCGGCATCAACAAGCCGCTGATGTTCCTCGACATCACCGAGGAGAACTGGCACAAGATCATGGACGTCAATGCCCTCGGGGTCCTGCTCGGGATGCAGGAAGCCGCGAAGCAGATGATCGCCCAGGGGCCGATGGACGACGGACCGTACAAGATCATCAACGTCGGCTCGATCCTGTCCCGCCAGGCGTTCCTCGACGTGGTGCCGTACGCCTGCTCCAAGCACGCGGTGCTGGCCATGATCAACGGCGGCGCCAAGGCGCTCGTCGAACACAACATCACGGTCAACGGGTACGGGCCCGGCGTGGTCGCCACCGAACTCTGGCGCCAGCTCGACAAGGATCTGGTGGAGATCGGCATGTTCGAGCAGGAGGGCCAGTCCATGGACAAACTCGCCGAAGACATGATCCTGATGAAGCGGTACTCGTACCCGGAGGACATCGTGGGCACCGCGTCGTTCCTCGCCAGCGGTGAATCCGACTACATGACCGGTCAGCTGCTCATGATCGACGGCGGGATGGTGATGCAGTAGCCAACCCGCCGACGACGCACACAGCAGCATGCAGACGTCCTTCGCCCTCGACGGGCGCACAGCACTGGTGACGGGTGCGTCCCGCGGGCTCGGGAAGGCCATCGCCGAGGGACTCGCCGGCGCTGGCGCCGACGTGATCGGTGTCTCCTCGAGCCAACCGTCGAGTGGGTCGGAAGTCCAGCGACTGGTGGAGCGCGCTGGACGCCGGTTCGTCGGGCGAGCGTGCGACTTCTCCGAACGGCACCAGACACATGCGCTGATCGACTGGCTCGACGACCAGGGCCATGCGGTCGACATCCTGATCAACAACGCCGCCATCATCCGGCGGGCGCCGGCGACCGAGCACACCGACAGCGATTGGGACGCCGTGCTCGAGGTCAACCTGACCGCACCGTTCGTCCTGACCAGAGAACTGGGCAAACTGATGCTCGCTCGGGGTCATGGCAAGGTCGTCTTCATCGCATCGATCCTCGGATTCCAGGGTGGCGTGACGGTTCCCGGCTATGCAGCGACGAAGAGCGCCGCCATCGGGCTCACGAAGGCGCTCGCCAACGAATGGGCCGAACGCGGCGTGAACGTCAATGCAATTGCCCCTGGGTACGTGCGCACCGACAACACCAGGGTGCTCCAAGACGACGCCGAGCGCTCGGCGGCCATCCGCGCAAGGATCCCGGCGGGCGACTGGGGCAGCCCGGACCAGATCGTCGGCGCGGCGATCTACCTCTGCTCACCGGCGGCCGACTATGTCCACGGCAGTGTGCTCACCGTCGACGGTGGCTGGATGGGCCGCTGATCGATTCACCGCCGAGTTGCTCCATCGGAGCGCGATGCTCCGATCGGACGAGCTGAGTCGTCCGGGCCGGAAGACCGAGCCGACGGATTGTCCGCTACCACGAAGCGGGTACGAGCGCTGACATGGGAATCGACGCTTCATCGGTTCGGCGACGCTCGTGACACTGGACGCCGGCCTGCTGGCAGTCGGCGCACTCGGCGTGTTCGCGGTGTTCGCGTCTGCGGCGATCCGACACCTGCCGCTGAGTGAACCGCTGATCGCGATGCTGCTCGGTGTCTTCCTCGGACCGCAGGTGTTGGGCGTGGCGGACTTCGGCGACGGAATCGAGCTGCTCCACACCGTCAGCGAGGTGATCATCGCCATCGCCCTCATGGCAGTCGCACTGCGCTTTCCGTGGTCCACGTATGCCGGGTTGCGACGCCCGGTGAGCTGGCTCCTCACGGTCGGCATGCTCGCAATGGCGGCGATCGTGGCGGGACTGGCGTTCCTGCTTCTCGGCGTGGGGTTCGGCGTTGCGGTCCTGCTCGGCGGTGCGCTGGCACCGACCGATCCCGTGCTGTCCTCGAGCGTCGTTGCGGGACGTCCGGCCGAGCAGGCGCTCCCCGAGCGGATGCGGGTCCTGCTGTCGGAGGAGTCGGGGTTCAACGACGGGCTCGCGCTGCCGCTGGTCATGGCTGGGATCGTTCTGGTCGACGACCTCGGACTCGGTCGCTTCATCGTCGACGGCCTCGGATCCGTGGTCATCGCTGTCGTGCTCGGCGCCGCAATCGGGCTCGGCGCCGGCTGGGCGTTTCGACTCCTCGACGACAACCTCGACATCGAGCACTCGGCCTTTTTCGTCTTCACCATCGTGCTCGCGTTGTTCGTCTTGGGCTCGGTGAACCTCGCCGGCGGCGACGGGATCCTGGCGGTGTTCGTGGCCGGACTCGCCTACAACCGCCAGGTCGGCAAGCGCGTGTACTCCGACGAACGCGCAGTCGAGGAGGGCATCAACCGGGTACTGGTGCTCCCGGTCTTCGTCCTGTTCGGCGCCGTGCTGCCATGGTCGGATTGGATCCATCTCGGTTGGCCCGTCGTCGGGTTCGCCCTCGGGGTGCTGTTGTTTCGACGACTCCCCGTCATCCTCCTCCTTCGTCCAGCGCTGTCGTTCGACTGGCGTGAGGCGTGGTTCTACGGCTGGTTCGGACCGATGGGCGTGGCCGCCATGTTCTTCGTCACGTTGGCGCTGGAGGAGGGCGTCGTCCACGAGGCCGCCTGGCCCACCGTCGCACTCGTGGTCGCCGCCAGCACCGTTGCCCACGGCGTCACCGCTGCTCCCGGCCGGCACATCTACCACCAGTCCGCTGCACCTGCCGACTGATCTGCGGTGCGGCGACGCCGACACCGCGCACCACGAAGTTTCGGCGCTGCCCGCCGCTCGCCCGCTTGCCACACTGGAGCGGTGCAGCCTCTCGTCGCCGCCGTCTCGAACGACCTCGACAATGACGTCCGGACGACGAGCCGCCTCGGTGGTGGCGACGTCGCCGAGTCGTACCGAATGGACCTCGCCGACGGCCGGACCGTGTTCGCCAAGACCCACCGGGATCCGCCGGCGGGCTTCTTCACCACGGAGGCGAACGGGCTGCGATGGCTGCGGGAACCGGCGGTGATGCCCGTTCCCGAGGTCCTCGCCGTGTCAGACGGTGATGATGGTTCTCCGCCGCGCCTGGTGCTCGAATGGATCGAGCAGGCGGACCTCCGGCCACCGGCGGGCGAGGCCGAGTTCGGACGGGCACTGGCTCGCCTGCACCGCACCGGCTTGCAGTCGTTCGGCCGTGAGGATCGACGCACGACCGGGTCGCTGGCGTTGCCGAACGACCCGTGCGGGACCTGGACCGAGTTCTACGGTGAGCGCCGGCTGAGGGTGCTGCTCGGTATCGCTCGCGAGCGTGGGGCCCTGCCCACGTCGGCACTCGAGAAGCTTCAACGCACGATCGAACGGCTGGATGCAATGGGAGGACCGATCGAGCCACCCGCCCGGCTGCACGGCGACCTCTGGGCCGGCAACCGCCTGATCGACCGTGCGGGTCGATCGTGGCTGATCGACCCGGCCTGCCACGGCGGCCACCGCGAGTACGACTTGGCGATGATGCGTCTGTTCGGCGGATTCGGGCCGGACTGCTTCGAGGGATACGACGACGAGTGGCCGCTGGCCGATGGCTGGCAGGCTCGGGTTCCGCTGCACCAACTCGCTGCGCTCATCGTGCACGCTGTCAAGTTCGGTGGCGGGTACGCCGCCGCAACCGAACGAGCCCTCGACGCCGTGTCGTCGATCTGAACGGGAGGGCATCGTCCCGACGCCGCAGAGGACTCAGGGCGTGATGACGACTTTGCCGATCGCGGTGCGGTCCATCAGCGAACGGAGCGCATCGGCCGCCTGCTCGAGCGGATAGCGCCCCGACACGTGCGGTCGGAGTTCACCGGACGCAACCAGTTCGATCAGCTCGTCGCTGATCTCGGCGTTCAGTTCCGGTTGACGGGCGGTCATTGCGCCGTAGAAGACGCCGACGATCTGGCAGCCCTTGAGCAGCGCCAGGTTGAGCGGGATCGAAGGGATGCCGCCGGCGAACCCGATCACGAGGAACCGGCCTTCCCAACCGATCGCCCGCAACGCCTGCTCGGCCTTGTCGCCGCCCACCGCGTCGTAGACGACGTCGACGCCACGACCATCCGTCAGCTCTTTGGCGCGATCCTTGAGGTTTTCGGTGGCGTAGTTGATGGTCTCGTCGGCGCCTCGCTGGCGGCACAGGTCGAGCTTCTCCTCGGTCGATGCCGCTGCGATCACCCGGGCGCCCATGAGCTTGCCGAGTTCGACCGCCGACACGCCGAGTGCGCCGCCGGCACCGAGTACGAGCAGCGTCTCGCCTGGCTGGATGTTCGCCCGGTGCCGCAGGGCGTACAGCGTCGTGCCGTATGCGTAGTTCAGTCCCGCGGCGACAGCGAAGTCGACCGAATCCGGGAGCCGACGCGCGGAGGCGGCGGGAATCGAAAGCAGTTCGGCGTAGCCACCGGTCGTGCCGAGCCCACCGACGACACGGTCGCCAACCGACCAGCCAGAAACGCCGTCGCCGACCGCAGCGACCACGCCGGCAGCCTCGCCGCCGGGGATGTAGGGCGTCGTCGGATGGAACTGATACTTGTCCTCGAGCATGAGGGTGTCGGGGAACGTCACCGCCGATGCCCTCACCTCGATCACCAGTTGGCCGTCACCGGCCGTCGGGTCGTCCATCTCCTCGACGACGAGAGCCTCGGGTGGCCCGAACGCCTTGCACACGACAGCTTTCATGGGCCGACAGTAGACGGAGTAACTGCGCATCCTGCGTAACCGCCGCAGGTTCACGCCGAGCCGTTCACGCTCGGGCGCAGTCATCGTCCGACGGTGGAGCACGTCGGCCGGTAGGGGACGCCTTCGCCGACGTACTGCACCCACTCCTGCTCGCTCAGGTCGCGGTCGACGATCCCGCAGGCGGTATGGACCAGATCGCCGGTGCGCAGCGACCAGTCGGTGTCGAGCTTGCGGCTGAAACTGGCGCCATCTGCGCCCAGAAAATTCTGCGTGACCGACAGATTCAGACCAGTCCCTTCGTCGTCGAAGGTCAACGTCACGGATGGAAAGCGCACGATGCGGTAGCCGCCCAACCCCAGTACGTCCATGGTGGATTCACGGTCGCCGGGCGCAGGAGGTCGAGAATCGCGCCGGCCGTCGAGGACCGCAACGGAGGCTCCTGAACGGGCGTTCCACAGCTCGACGCCGAGCTTGCCGTGCCAGGCGGCGACGTAGTCGTTGTCCGGACTGATGGCGACCGCGGGCCAACCATCCGGGAAGCCAGGGTCTCCGACGGTGCCGGTACTGCTGCGGAGTCTGCGGATGAGGCCGAGATCGTCCGACCGGAGGAGGTCGATGTCGCCGGACCAGCTGACCACGGCCAGCACGCTGCCGTCGGGCGAGAACGAAAAGCTGACCATCTGGTCCCAGTCGAGTTCGGAAGAACGACCCAGGACTGCTCCGGTCTCGACGTCGATCGAACGCATGCTGGGACCGTCCTTGTCGACGATCTGCGACCCATCGGGGCTGAGCAGGGTGAGTTGTTCCATTTCCTCGGCGGACTTCGGCAGCGTCCATGCGGGGTCTCGGCCGGGTGACGTGAGATCCCACACGACCAGCGAGCTGCCGTTGCAGCTGGCTGCGACCGTCCCGTCGTCGGCGATGCCGTGGAAGGCGAGGCCGAGCCCGCTGAAGACGAAGCAGTTCGGGGGAAGGTCGAGGCGACGGACGAACTCCTGGCTGCCCGGATCCCAGATCTCGATGGTGGAGTCGGTGAGGATGGCGGCCTGGCCCGCCGGGCTGGCCGTCCACCGTCGTCCCAGGTTCTCGCTGCAACAGGGCAGGTCGACCGTGACGGTTTCACCCGGGATGCCGAGCAGCCGCAGTGGCTCCCTCACGTCGATTCCCGATCCGTCACCCAACGAGGCCGACGCCGAACTCCCGAGCTCGGCCGGAGGTGTGCTGGCGAATGGTCGAGCACCGACGCTGGCCCAGTCACGAACGATCAGTGCCTCGGTGTGGTTCTGCAGGACCAGCTCGGTGCTGTCGGGACGAAGCGCAACGGGCCGGGTCAGGGCCGGAGCGAAGGTGGTCGGGAACGAGGCGAGCACTTCGCCGGTGGCCGCTTCGACGACATCGGTCGGTTGCTGCGTGTCGTATGGCGCCGGGCCGCTGAGAAATGATCCAGGGTCAGGTGTGTCGACGCCTCTCGCGAGCACGAGGTGCTCGAGGTCGTCCGAGACGGACAGCACGGTGCGGCCGCGCCCGATGGCGCTGGAAGTGGCCGGTGTCCCTGTCGTGGCGTCGAGCGTGGCGATCGCACCGACCGTGCTGCGCGACGCCACGGAGCTGACCTGGGTGCCATCGGCCGAGAATCTCACCCACGAGAGCGCTGGGAGAGCGATGGCTGCTCTCGCCACCTTGCCGAACAGGCCGGTCGTCGATGCTGGGTGCGCGACGGTCCGCCATCCGGGTGCCCCCGATCGGGCATCGATCATCTGCAGATCGAGCCTGGTCTTCTCGGCGCTGGCGACGTTCGCTGCGAGTCGTGTGCCGTCGGGCGAGAAGGCCATGCTCGTGACGACACCATCGATGTCGATGGGCCCGGCAACGAGTGTGCCTGCATCGGTGTCCCAGATTTCTACGGTGCTGGCCCGATTGTCCCAGTCATCAGCGAACGATCGCGCCAGCATCCCGTCCTGGCTCACGGCCACCGTCGTGGAGTTGGCGGTTTCGGGCACGAGTGAGCCGTCGAGCGCTCGGGGTGGCTGCCATCGCCACGGCGCCTGTGCGGACAGGTCCCACAGCCTGGTCGACAGCTCCGCCACGTCCGGAACTGCGAGCAGCGTGTCGCTCATCGCAACACTGGTCGTCGTGGAGCGCAGTGGTTCGGGCTGGACGCTGTCGGCTCGGCCGGTCGAAGCGTCCCAGATTCGGATGTCTCCGTTGTCGCTCGTGGTCGCGAAGCGTTGTCCATCGGGAGAGAACACCATCGCGCTGGCCAGGTCCGGTTGGCCGTGCAGATACCCGACGAGCAGCGGGTCCTCGCCGAGGGCTCGGAGCAGCGCATCGTGGGCTTCGACTGCTGCGTTCCCTCCGGCGCGGGTCTGGTCGGCGAATCGCTGTGCTTCGACGGCGAGCAGCAGCGCGAGATCGCTCTGATTGGTCGACAGCAGGGACGTGCTCTGCGCCGCCAGCCCACGGGCCAACGCCTCGTTCCCGGCGTCCTCTGCTGCGGAACGTTGGGCGCGTGCCTCATCACTCGACGCTTCCGCGGCCTCGCCGCGGGCTGTGGCCAGCTCGTTGGCCTGTTCCGCTTCGGACTGGGCGGCTCGGGCCGCGGTTGCTTCGGCGTCGGCCCGATTGCGTTGACGGAACGCGATGAACCCGGCAGCCAGAGCGACGACCAACACGACGGCGACGGCGACGAGCAGACGTTGCAGGCGCCGGTTCTGGCGTGCTTGCTGGGCGGCTCGCTGGGCGGTTTCCAGGCGTCCGCGCTCGTCGAGGTGCTGGCTGGCGTCGAGGAACTCGCGTTCGGACGGTGTGAGGGGGCTGAGGCGCGTGGCGTCTTCGGCGGCGACGAGGCGGCTGCCGCGGAAGAGCATCGCTTCGTCGCGGCCGTGGCGGCGCCAGTCGTGTGCGGATGCGTGGAGCGCGCGCCGGAGGCGGATGACGTCGCGGTCTTCGTCGATCCACTCGGCGAGTCGGGGCCACTCGCGCAGGAGCGCTTCGTGGGCGACTTCGACAGTCGGTTCGCGGGTGACGGGGTGCACATCGGTCACCAGGAGTCGATGGGCGAGGAACCGGTCGATGACGCTGGGGTCGACAGCGACGAGTTCGTCACGGGCGGCACGTCGCCGAAGATCGTCGGTGTCGTCGCCGGGAGTGACGAGCTGTGTGAACAACTGGCGTACGTCGCCTCGATCCTGCGACGGCGTCTCGTCGTAGAGCTGCTCGGCGCGACGCGCGATGGCGCCGCCGATGCCCCCGAGTTCTGCGTAGGCGTCGGCAGTGACGACGCCGTTGACCCGATGCTCGAACAGTTCGGTCAGGGCGAACTGGAGGAGCGGGAGCGCTCCAGGCCTGCTGACCACGTCGCCGACCATGGTGGCGACGAGCCCGGGCTCGAAGCGAACGCCGGCGCGATCCGCAGGCACGGTGATGGCGTCGTGGAGTTCGGCCGATGTCATCGGGGTGACGGCGAATGTGGCGTCGCGCACGATCGGCCCGAGCACCGGGTGTTGAAGGGGTCGGTCGTAGAGGTCGGCGCGCAACGTGGCGACGATGCGGATCGCATGCCGGCCGGCGAGGGCGGCGGCGATCGAGGCGGCGAACCTGTCGCGGATCGCATCGGATGGCACGAGGGTCCAGAGCTCCTCCAACTGGTCGATCACCAGAACCAACGGGCGTTCGATGGTCGCGATGTCGGCGGCGATGTCGCCGAGACCATCACGGTCGAGCAGGCGAGCTCCGATGTCGCCGACCTCGGTGGTGGCGACTCGCCGCAACGCGGCTTCGAGTTCGACGAACGGGTCGGCGCTGGGAATCATCGACGCCACCAGGGTGTCTCGTTGACGCAACATCGGCACGGCGCCCGCATGCACCAGCGAGCTCTTTCCTGAACCCGATGGACCGACGACCAGCACGAACGGCTCGGTCGTCGCTCGCTGGACCAGCGCAGCGGTCAACTCGAACCGACCACGGAATTCCGCAGCGTCCGCCTCGCGGAACGCCCGCAGTCCCTTGTACGGATTGACCGACCCGAGCGAGAGGCTGGCAAGGGTCCCCGCTGCTCGGGCCGCCGACGGTTCGTTGCCCAGGCTTCCGGTTGTCCGTGTCGGGTCGGCGCCGACGCAGGCTGTCGTCCAGGCGTGGACGAACTCGGTGACGTCGCGGTAGCGGTCCACCGGAATCGGCGCAGAGGCCCGCTGCAGCACCGCGTCGAGCGCGCCGTACGACTCGGCCACGTCGCTGATCGGGGGAAGGGTCCGGGTGAGCTTGTTGCGAACCACCTCGGTCGCGGTCGCGCCGGCGAACGGCGCGGTCCCTGCGAGCGCTTCCCACGCGACCACGGCGAGCGAGTACTGATCCGATGCCTGCCCGGTGACACCGTCGCGGGCCTGCTCGGGGCTTGCGTACAACGGGGAACCGGCCGAACGCAGCGCGACGTCGAGGGCCTCGCCGCCGCCGTCGGCGATGCCGAAGTCCGCGAGGTAGCTGTTGCCGGACTCGTCGAAGAGGACGTTGGCGGGCTTCACGTCGCGGTGCACGATGCCGAGCGCATGAGCGGCTGCCAGGGCGCCGCCGATCTCCTCGACCATCCGCGACACCTCGGCCAGGCCGAGCGGTCCGGTGCTGATCCGGTCGGCGAGCGAGCCACCACGAAGGAGCCGGAAGACCAGGAACGCCGCCCCGGGCTGGCGCCAGAAGTCGTACAGCGGTACCACGTGGGGGTGTTCGAGGCGGGCCACGAGCTGGGCTTCGGTTTCGAACCGTTGAACGAACCGCGGATCGTCGGCCAGCTCCGCTCGGATGGCCTTGACCGCCACCTCACGGTCGAGGCTCGGCTGCACCGCTCGGTAGACGGCGCCGAACGCTCCCTCGCCGATGAGGTCGCCGAGTTCGTAGCCCGGCACGGCGACCGCACTGGCCGATGCCAGCGACGGATCGCCGATCAGGATCTTGTGTTCGAGGTCCACGAGCATGTCGGACGGGTCGAGGCCGGTCTCCTCGGCCAGATAGTCGGCGAAACTGCGATACGTCCGCAGGGCCTCGGCTTGGCGGCCGCTGAGATACAGCGCTCGCATCTCCAGTGCGATGAACTGCTCGCGTAGGGGTTGGTCGGCGATCAGCCCCTGCAGATCGGCGACCGCCTCGGCATGGCGTCCGATCTCGATCAACCGTTCACAGCGTTCTTCGTGGGCGACGAGCCGGAGTTCCTCCAGCCGTGTCGCTACGGGCGAGAGCCACCACTCCGATCCGTCGTCACCGAACGCCCGACCCGACCACAACGACAGGGCATGGTCGTACGCGGCAATCGACGCCGCGCCCGAGGACGTTCTCGCCACCGCGAGACGGTCCTCGAAGTCCGCGGCGTCGTACGATGCGTCGTCGAGCACCAGTTGATAGCCGTTGGTGGCGGTCACGACATGGTCGCCGCCGATTGCGGCACGCAGCCGCGACACGTAGGTCATCACACTCCGGCGGGCACCTTCCGGGGCCGCCCCGTCGGGCCAGATCGTGTCGGCCAGACGATCGGCGCTCACCGCCGCGCCCCGCGAGGCGAGGAGAGCGGCGAGGAGCCGCTGTTGCTGCGGTCCCCCGATCGCCACCGGTTCGCCGTCACGGACCACCTTGACTCCGCCGCGCAGCACGGTGAACCGCACATGTGTCGTCGTCGCCGCGTCTCGATCTCCGTCCTCCGACGGCGCAGTGACCCCCCGCTGCCGATCGCTGATCATCCCCATGGTGCATCCTCGCGCTTTTCGTCCGTCACGAACACCCGCTCGGCCCACAGCAACGGGTGCAACAGGTACTCGCCGACCAGGCCCTTGAGCTCGGCTTCGCGTGACGGGCCGAACGCCAGATCGCCCCGCGATTCGACGATCTCACGCACCAGGGACGACACCAGGATCTCCCCGCCGTTGGCCTGGTTGGCGATCCGTGCCGCCAGTACCACCGGTTTGCCGAACAGGTCGCCGTCCTCTTCGATCGCCTCGCCGGTGTGCATCCCGATGCGGACCCGCAACGCGTCGTTGGGTCGGGAGCGGCCGTGTACCTCGAGCGCCCGCATGATCTCGATCGAGCAGAGGATCGCCGACCGTGCGCTCGGGAACGCCAGCATGAATCCGTCGCCCTGCGCCTTCACCTCGTAGCCCCCGGCGCGCTCGACCTGTCGACGCACGAGCCGGTTGTGGAAGCTCAGCAGCTGCATCCACGCCTCGTCACCCATCTGCTCGGCGCGCCGGGTCGAGCCCTCGATGTCGGAGAACACGATCGTGAGCGTGCCACTGCCCGTCTGCACGATCGGCGCCTGATCGGCTCCTGCAGCTGCGGCCACGATGTCGATCGAGGTTCGCCGGAGGTCGTCGTCCTGCTCCACGCGCCCGCGTGAGGAGATCACCTCGAGTTGGCACGAACCGAACGTCGCCGTCTGACCCGGGCGCAGCGGCGTCGGTCGCTGGACGGGCACACCGTCGATCAGGGTTCCGTTCGTACTCCCGAGGTCTTCGAGCGTCACCCGGCCGGCGATCGAACTCAGACGGAGATGCCGGCGCGACAGCAGCGCATCGGTCAAGAGCAGGCCGTCGCAATCGCGTCCGACCTCGATCGGCCGATGCAGCCGCAGATGGAGCGGCGTCCTGCCCGGCTCAGTGATCTGGATCACGGTCGATTCCACGTCCCGCATCGTGGGGTCGAGCGTCCACAGATCGTCAACAACGCCCTGCAGAACGTCGACAACGCCCTGTCCACGGGCCGCAGCGCCGTGAGCGCACCGTCGCATCAGCAACCAACTGATGGAGGTGCGTCATGTTCAGCAGGAACGTTTCGATCGGGACGACGATCCTCGTCGGTGTCTCCTCGGCGCTCGTGGCCGGCTCGATCGTGTCGATCCGACACGCACACGCTGCGCCACGAGCGTCGAATCCTCCGGCCGTCGCGGTGGTAGCCGTGCAAGCACCGACGCCGCCAGTCCGCCCGGCCGAGCCTCTGCGCACGCCCCTCAGCGACACGACGAATCGAGGCGCCGACATGGCCGGGGCCGCACGGATCCCGATACCGGCGACCAGCCGGCAAGAGCCACAGATGCGGTCTCGTCCTGGCATCGTGGACGACCCCTTCGGTCCTCTCGGCTCCCGCGACGTCGGCGAGCACTGCGCGGCAGGTCTCGATGCACAGGACATCTCCGACTTCTTCTCCCAACCGATCGGGGCCTTCCAGGGCGCCGACTACCAGCGAACGCTGCGCCTCGCAGACGATCGGGTGCTGTGGACGTTCCAGGACGCCTTCATCAACGGCACCCTCGTGCACAACGCCGCCATGATCCAATCGGGCCGATGCTTCAGCCTGCTCAACGACGGTGCACGGTCATGGCTCTTCACCGACGAGACGTCACACATGCACCAATGGCACTGGATCCTCGGCGGTGGAACCAGTACCGACGGCGCCCAGATCCACCTGTTCGTGGTCCAGATGAACGAAACCGGCGCGTCGTATCTGAGCCGGACACGCCCGACCGCACTACGACGAGTGGTGCTCGATGCGCTCACACTCCGCACCATCGAGGTCCTCGAGGAGTCGATCGGATCGGGCGACCTGTACGGGTGGAGCGTCACGAGCGATGCCGAGCACACCTACCTGTACTCGCACTGCTACCAACAGTTCGGCCACGACACGATGCTGGGAATCGCCCAATGCGCCGTCGACGTCAAGCTCGCCCGGGTTCCGCTCGGCCGCTTCGATGCCGAACGCGAGTACTGGGACGGCTCGCACTGGAGCGCCCACAGCACAGCGGCAATTCCCGTCATCGACGCGACATTCGTCGGCTCGGGCAACAACCCGGCACAGATCAGCTTCGACGGCACACGGTTCATCCTCGTGCAAAAACGTGACGACTGGTGGGGCACCACGATCGATTTCGGTGCTGCAGCGGATCCCCACGGACCGTTCCTGCACGTCGAATCGGTCGACGAGCCACGCAACTGCGAGGTGTCGCTCTGCAACACCTACTTCGCCGCATGGATCCCCTGGAACGACAGCAGCGGACAACACATCTGGTCGATCGGCCACAACCGATGGAACGGCTCCGAAACCGCAAGCCACCTCGCCGACTACCGGCCGACCTTCCACGCGATCGGCTCCTGGGACCGGTCTTCGGCTGTCGTACGGCCTTCTGGGATGCGCTGACTCAGTGTCCACGTGAATGACGCAGCCTCCGGATCACCCGGCGAGCGCAGTCTGCGCCTCCCGCTTGCCGCCACGTACCGCTTGCTCCCAGTGAGCGGATCATGTCGTGACGAAACGCCACGCTGGGCTGATCAACGTTCCGGGTTGCGCTCGGCGCAGGTGCCATCGATCGAGCCGGCCCGACACTGTCGCGGCGCCGCCAGCGGTCGCCCGTTGCGGCCGCCGTCGACGAGCGGTGAGCGGTAGTACCGGTCGAGCGACGCCGTCGTGAGCTTGCTGAGCCGAACGTCGCCGAGCTCCGGCCGCAGTTGCGCTCGATGTACTCTGCCGTCTCTTGCGTCGTCTTCGGCGAGAAGTCCTCGCGGGCGAGCTCGAGCCAACGGTCGAGCAGCTCGCCCACCGTCGCCGTCGTCCTGGTCGCCAGACCGCGCTCGACCTCGACCTTCATCTCGTTGAGCAACCGGTGCGCCTCGCGCTTGCCGGCCCGAACGGTCTTCGTGGCAGAGCGCTGCTCCCCGGTGACCGGGTCGGGGGAACGGAAAGAGCCACTCCGAAGAGTGGCTCTGACCTGGTACTTCCTTGGCAGCCCGTACGGGATTCGAACCCGTGCCGCCACCTTGAGAGGGCGACTGAGACTGTCCGGCTCGTGTTGTCTGATGCCGTCTTGTGTAGTCTGAGCAGGCTGCTAACGCTACACGCCGTGCTGCCTCGTGTCGTCCGATATCGGCCAGTACCCTGCATGGAGTGGCAAGTGGATTGGCAAGACGTCCAGCCGGGGCGAAGGGGTGGCTTGACCGACGACCGGTCGTGGTTCAGGAGCGGTCGAGTGTGAGAGCGCTCACGTTGGTCGGGAATCCAGGCGAGTTGACAAGCCGTTGATCGTCGGTGAGCAAGGCTCCGCCGAGTTCGGCGGCGAATGCCACATAGACGGCATCGGCCATGGTCATATTGTGACGAAACCGCCACGCAGCGGTGATCAACGGTCCGGGTTGCGCTCGACGCAGGTGCCAACGATCAAGCCGGCCCAACACCGTCTCGGCGGCCTCCTCGGTCAGCGCCCGGGTCACGACAGTCTGATGTCGTACAACCCCGGCGACTTCGACGTAGAAGTGCTCGGGCACCCAGCCGACGGCATCGGTCGGAAGCAGTCGTGCGAGACGCCGACCGTGGGCGGTGTTGGCCAGGATCTCGACGCCAGCGGACGCGTCGATGACAACGGGCGTCACGCGTGTTCGGACTCGGCGCGGATCGTCTCGAGCACGGCGGCTGAATCCAGTGATTCGAGCTCAGGCTCCGGTGCAATGGAGAGCTCGTCGATGAGCGCCCGGAACGCGGCTGGAGAGCAGTCCTCGTCCGGATTCGCAACGACCACCCGGCCGTGCAACTCGTCAGCGCGTCGTGCCATGTAGATCAGAGTACTCGCCACGAGCGACACCCCGCATGCGTCGAACACTTGCGGAAGCCCCCATGCGCCTGAATCAGCAGTGACGCCCGCGAAAGTGTTGCACTGCACTTGGCCGCAGTGTTGCGGGACCACTGCTTGGAGAGCCGTAATTATCGCTCGCGGTTATCGGGTGCACCTCACCACATTTCAGTCACCCGTCGACTGTGCATCACGGGTGTTCACGACTGTTGATCTCGGCCGGTCCGCTATTCGGTGCGCGTTCTGTCTGCAGTGTTGACCTTGGCGAATGGCCACGACGTGTGGACCCAGGTCACGGCCGTCTCCCAGACACGAAGATCGAGGTGGCCGTGATCAGCGCGGACCCAAGAGCGGACAGACGCGTCGAAGTCCGGCTGGTCTGACGGGTAGATGTACACGCACCCGATGACCTCGCCGGCGCGGTCCAGGACCGTGTACGTGAAACCGCTCCGTTTGTTGAAGTCCTGTTGGTGTCGTTCGACGTCGCGCAGGTTCTGCTCGAGCGTCATCGGGAACGGCCACCGCCGTCCTCGAAAGCCGGGCGTTTCACGGATGTGGTCGATGCTCGCCATCCAGGCTGCATGGTCTGCCGCGTTGTGTTCCGTGGCAAGTGGCCGGAGCACGAAGCCGTCGCAGACCAACTCGTCGGGGACAGCGAAGTCGTCTGGCACGAAGGCCGTCATCGCGACGACACGCTAGATCGCTGGTTCGGCGTGCCGAGGTGCCAGCGATTGCGGGCGACCGGCCCGACGATGAGCGACCCCGGCGTACCGGTTCAACTCATGCCCGCATCGCTGACTGCGTTGGGGCACACACCCGCCCGCTGGCGCACTCGGTCCGCCCTGGACGTCGCGGCGAGGTCTACCCCAGCGCGACGGCGACCACGAACCCGGCGACGGCGACCGGGATGGCGTAGCGGGTCCACCGGCGGATCGGGGAGCCGATCCACGTCGCCTCGAACTGCGTCGACACCGCGAGGACGAGCCCGCCGAACGCCGCCGTCAAGGTCATCAGCGCCACGAAAGCACCGAGTAGGAATCCCAGTATCCAGACCGTGCTCAGCACCCACGGTGACGAGTCGGCGACGAGTCTGCCGCAACGTGCCAGGCGCGTAGATCGCCGAGAGATCGGGCGAGTCACCCCGTTGCGCTGCGAGCGCGTCGGCCCGCAGGACGAACATCCACCCACTCAGGCCACCGCTCATGCTGCCACCGAACATCGCGCCAAACTACCGGGTCGCCGTCGACACGAACCCGCCACGAATGCGGCGCACTCGGTCAGGTCGACGGCCCCGACCAGTCGCTCGAAACGTCACCACTGACCGTCGCCTCCTGGGCGATGATCGTTGAGATTATGCGGTGTGCGGCTTGGGCCGCGATGTTGCGCGCACGGCCCGACGGCGACCGCGTTACGGAGCGGCGTTATGGGTGGTCGACGATCGAGGAGTCTGCCGGTCCGTCGGTGGTGAGCTCAGTGTCGCCGTCGTCAACCGATGGTTGACGACAGGCAATCGTCAACGTATGGTTGACGTATGAACCTGGACTTCGATGACCTCGTGCAGGCGGTCGAGAATGCCGCACCAAACGCTCCGGCCCTGCAGAAACTCACCGCGGCGTCCTCGCTCAGCGCAGCATTGAGCGACCACGCCGACGCTCTTCTCGGGCACTACGTCGAGCTGTGCCGGAAGGAAGGCCACTCATGGTCCGAGATTGGCGGCGAGCTTCAAGTCTCAAAGCAGGCCGCACAGAAGCGATTCGTCGACATGCCTCTCGGCCGAGTCACTCCTCGCACCAAGAACGTGCTGGACGCCGCCCGCCAGATCGCTCAGGACCAGGGCGCTGCAGCAGTACGCCTCGACCATCTCGCCCTTGCGATCTACACCGAGCCCGAGAGCATCGGAGCCAAGATCCTCGAGAACCTCGGCATCGACAGGCCTGACCTTGACGAGGCAATCGGGAAGCGGTCGCGACGCCAAGGTGCACAACTTCACCTCGACGCCCCCGCCGACCAGGCGGTGCTCGCCTCGGCGCTGGAACTCGGTCACAACTACGTGGGCACCGAGCACATCCTGATCGCCTGCCACCGAGATCCGAACAGCCTGATGGCTGTCGTGCTCCGTGACCTCGGCGCCACCCAGTCCGCGATTCGACAGCGTGTTGACGAAGCCCTCAAACGGTGAGATGACCGCTCGAAAATCGCGACCCCAGCCAGGCTCAGTACACGATGTCCAGTGCGTAGCGCAGCGCCTGGTCCAGGCGGGCTCGGGTGACCTCATCGAGGTGGCCAACGGGTTCCTCATCAAAGTCGTCGAGCGGGATGGTGATGACGTTGTCGCAGCTGATGACACACGCCTCGGGGAGACCGTGCTCGGGGCCGAGCTCGACTTCTGATCGGATACCCCGGATGGTGCGGGTGATCGGTGCACAGGTGATGGCCGTGAGCACCTCGATCGCGGCGTCTCGGGTCAGCACGCAGACCGGGCGACGACCAGCGGGCGGCCCGAGATCGGCCCAGTAGATGTCGTTGCGAGCTACCACGCCGGGGTGGTCTCGGCAGCGAGTCGTCTGGCCGACTGAACGAGCGACGGATCGGCTGGCACCCGGCGGTACGCCGCTCGGAGTTCGCTGTCCGCTGCTGCGAGCCGTTCGGCGTCGAGCACCGCTTGGGCGCCGCGGCGCATCAGCTCAGAACGGTTGGTGCCGAGATCGGCGGCCAGTGCGTCGAGTTGTTCGACGAGGTCGTCGTCGAGTTGCACGAGCACTTCACGTCGAGCCATGACTCATATGGTATCCCATATGGTGAGCGCTCGGACGCGCGCCGTCGAATGGCAAGGGCAGTCTGCGAGAACGGCACGTATCGCTCGGCACTAGACCAGCCGAGGGCCGAGCGAGAATCCCGTCGCGAAACGCGCTCGCTCGCGCCGCATCGCCGGCGAAGTGTTGGACCTCTTGGCCCGATCGCCCCACTGCATAATCACTGTGGTTCCAGCCAGCAGCTCCCTCACAGAGTATTGCCCGGTTGGTGGACGGTTCCGTTACGTTTCGTTACCATCGGCTCCGTGACCGTTGTCGGGAAGGGCGGCCGTCCACGGAAGTGGCGTTCAGACACTGATCGTGTGCGTGCGTACCGAGCGCGACAGCGAGGAGCGGAGGAACCGCCCACCGTCGACGAGGCGCTCGACGGTGGCGACGATGCAGCACTTGCGTGGAACCGTGTGCGTGAACTGGGGTGCGCCCTTGAGGACCTACGGCGGGAGACGAAGCTCTCGAAGGCATCGGCACGCGAAGCGCGGAAGGCGCTGGATCACGAGCGAGTCCGATTCGGATGGATCAACGAGGAGAACATTCGGCTCCGCTCCGCAATCGAGGCACTCCGGGCCGAGCGGGACGCGCTCGAAGCGGAGCGCGCCAACCTGCTCGAGACTGCGAAGGGTCCGTCCACGCCGGCCGTACGGACCAATGCTCCGAACCGCGAGCAACGCCGGCAGGCGGAACGTCGCCGGCGGCGCTCGACGTGAGTCGAGCCACACACTCGACCACACACATCTGGCCATGTGAGTGACGAATTCGAGGTGGGAGTGATCGGGCCACTCGGTGGTAGCTGTCGAGTGAGTCATCTCGGCCCTTGGTGGTAGTGGTCGAGTGAGTCATGTTGCGGACAGTACGGACATGAGCAACTCCAACGAATACACCCACCGATCCACCTACAACGTCGAGGAAGTCGCCCGCATCCTCGGCATCTCGCGAACCACCGCGTACGAATGTGTGAGACGCGTGCGACATCCAGGCCTGTCGCTTCGGGCGACGCGTCGTCGTACCGACGATCGTCGTCGACCGGCTGCTGCACTCGACCGATGACCTCAGGCCAGACGACGGGATGCCGGGGCGAGAAAGCTAGCCCGCCCTCCTACGCACCATCTCGCAGAACGCCACCCATGATGTCGGCCGCCGCACGGTCCGTCTGCTCGACGAAGTGCGCGTACACGTTGAGCGTCGTTGCCGCATTGCGATGTCCGAGGCGACCGGCCACGGTGCGCACGTCGACACCGGCACTCAGCAACTGGGTGGCGACGAAATGACGGAGGTCATGCAGGCGAATGTCGGGCACACCCTCCTTCTCACAAAGGCGCTTGAACGACCGCGACACCGAGTCGGGGAACCACGGCTGACTCCCATCGGCGGTGTTGCTGAAGACGAAGGCGTTGGCGGCCGCCTCGACGTGGCAGATCTCGGCGCGATCGATCATCCGCTTCCGGTGATCAGCGACGGCCGACATCGTCCGCGAGTCGAGCGACACGCGGCGAACAGAATGAGTCTTCGTTCCCTTCTCGACGAGACCATGCGGGCCAACAACGATTCCCCGCTCGATCGAAACAGTCGCGCGGTCCAGATCATTGTCCGTCCATCGAAGAGCAATCAACTCTGACCGGCGGGCACCGGTGGCGGCGGCAAGCATCAAGTACGAGGCCAGATCCGGCGAGTCCACCTCAGCTCGTCGCAGCACTCGTCCGAGTGCCTCGGGCGAAGGCGGTTTGATGTCCGACGGCGGCACGCGCGGCGGCGTGGTTGCCGTCGCAGGGTTGATCCCGATCCAGCCCCACTTGACTCCCTGGTTGAGCGCACGGCGCAGAATGCCGTGGATGCGTTTCACCGTCCCGGGCGCCAACGGGCGACCGCCGGACCCGCCCGAAGTGAGCAGTCGACGATAGAACGCACCGAGATCGGCGGGCTTGAGTTTGGCCAATCGCCTCGAACCGAGCGACGGCAACAGCGAGCGGTCGATGTAGCCCCGTGTCTCCTTGACCGTTTTCGGCGAGAAGTCAGGCGCGGCGAACTCGAACCAGGCCTCGAGCAACTCCCCGACCGTCGCCGTCGTTCGAACCGTGAGGCCGCGCTCGGCCTCGGTGACCATCTCAGCGAGCGCCGTTTGCGCCTTCCGCTTGCCGCCACGCACCGTCCGCGTGGCGTACCGCTTCCTGCCGGTGAGCGGATCGCGGCCGAGGAAGACCCTCAGCTCCCACGACGCCCCCCGCTGCCGCATGAAACCCTTTATCCGAATCTCCTTCCAGAGAGATTGGCATCAGAGTGGCAACGAGTCCAGAAAACCAGCAGAGCCACTCCGAAGAGTGGCTCTGACCTGGTACTTCCTTGGCAGCCCGTACGGGATTCGAACCCGTGCCGCCACCTTGAGAGGGTGGTGTCCTAGGCCACTAGACGAACGGGCCAAGTAGCGATCGGCAACGATATCAGCCGTGCAGACGATCCCACCCCTGCGCGGTTCGTCGGCGCAGATGCCATGAAAAGCGACGACGCCGGCCATGCGATCCTGCGGGCCGGCGGTCGGTCTGAGCTGGGGTGCAGGGACTCGAACCCCGAATGACAGTACCAGAAACTGCTGTGTTACCAATTACACCACACCCCATGGTGTGACGGTCGACGACGGGTCGCCGACCGGTGCGGGACGGGATTGTATCGGCCTCAGTCGGTGAGGCCACTCAGCCGTTCGAACCCGATGATCCGGCCGATCGCAACGCCGGCCGCTTCGGCGAACTCCCGACGCAGCTCGGCCGTGCCGGCGACGACGGAGTCGGGCGCTGGAGAGGCATACGCCTCGAAGCCGACCTCCTGTGCGGTCAGCCGCGTGCGAAGCGCGTGGTAGGGGTCGGTCACCACGAGCACGGTCGAGACCGAGCCGTCGACGAGAGAGCGCGCGCGTTCGAGCGACTCGTAGGTGGTCGAACCGGCGTCTTCCTGCACGATCGCCGCGGCCGGGACGCCGCGGTCGACGAGATAGCCGGCAGACGCTGACGCCTCGGTGAACCGGTCGCCTTCGCGTTTGCCGCCGGTCACGACGACCAGCGGTGCACGGCCGTCGTTCCACAGTTCGACGGCGTGGTCGAGGCGAGCAGCGAGCTGCGGCGAGGGCCGACCGTCGTACTGCGCTGCGCCCAGGACGACGATGGCGTCGACGGCGCGAGCCTGATCGGCGCGCCCCGTCGACCACACCTGCCAGAACGACACGGCGTAATACGCAATGCCCGCCAGCACGACGACGGCGACGCCCTGCACGATCCGGCGGGTGACGGATCGGGGCGGTCGCTGGATCGGTTGCACGGGCGTGGGGTCCGACGAGTTTCCGGCACCGGCCGGGAGACCGATCGACGGCTGATGGCCCGAGGTCGCCGGAATCTCCCCGGTCCTGGCGTAACGCTCGCCGACCGGCCGGTGGCGGTCGAGCGCCTCGATCACGTCGCGATCGCGCGCCACCTCCTCGTCGGTAGGGAGGCGGAACTCGCGATCGGCCACTGCGCTCACCCGCCTGTGGAACCGTCGCCGCCAGCGCTCGCTACCAGATCTGCGGCTGCCGACAGACGCCGCAGCGTCTCGTCGCGGCCCAGCACCTCCATCGACTCGAACAGCGGCGGGCCGACCGAACGACCGGTGACCGCTACCCGCACGGGCGCTTGCGCCTTGCCGAGCTTGATCGCGTACCGCTCCATCACCGTTTCGAGCGACGACTTCAGTTCGTCGGCGGTCCACGCCGTCTCTCGGTAGGCAGCGATCACGTCGGCCAACAACGGCGCAGCCCAGTCGGGAGCGACTGCCTTGCGCCAGTCATCTGCGTCGTAGTCGACCGAGGCTCCGTCGGGCCAGAACAGGAAGTCGATCTTGTCGGGCACCTCGCGAAGCGTGCTCAGGCGTTGCTGGATGTGCGGTGCGATTGCAGCGAAGCGGTCGCGGTCCCAGGCGTCCGGCAGCTCCCGACCGGCCCGCTCGACGAACTCGGCGAGCGGCATCCGCCGGATGTAATCACCGTTGAAGGCGGCCAGCTTCTTGACGTCGAAGAAGGCGGGAGAGTGAGTGACGTCCTCCAGCCGGAACGCCTCCTCGATCTGCGGCCACGACACGATTTCGCTGCCCGCTGCCTCCGCACCCGGCGGCGTCCAGCCGAGCGTCATCAGGTAGTTGACCATGGCGTCCGCGAGGTAGCCGTCGTCGCGGTACTGCTCGAGGGACACCTTGTCACGACGCTTCGACAGTTTCTTCCTCTGCTCGTTGACGAGCACGGGCACGTGCCCCCATCGCGGCGGCTCGTGGCCGAGCGCCCGCCACAGCATCTGCTGCTTGGGCGTGTTGGGGAGATGCTCCTCTGCGCGCACCACGTCGGTGATCGCCATCTCGATGTCGTCGACGACGTTCGCAAGGAGGAACACCGGGGTGCCGTTGCCGCGCACCAGCACGAAGTCCTCGATCGTGGCGTTGTCGAAGGTGACCTCTCCGCGCACCAGATCGTGCACGACCGTGGTCCCGTCGGGCACGCGGAAACGCAGGACACGGCCGGGCCCCGGCCCGAGGCCGCGATCACGGGAGTACCCGTCGTAGCCGGAGATGCCCAGCTCCTTCGCGCGGTGCTGGATCTGCTCGGCCGTGAGGTCGCAGTAGTAGGCGTGGCCGTCGTCCACGAGCCGATCTGCGGCGGCGAGATGGGCGTCGGCGAACTCGCTCTGGAAATGCGGACCCTCGAAGTGGGGGTCGTCGGAGGAGATCCCGATCCATGCGAGCGCATCGATGATCCCCTGGGTCCACTCCGGTCGGTTCCTGGCCTCGTCGGTGTCCTCGATCCGCAACACGAAGGTGCCGCCGAGGCGCCGGGCGAGCGCCCAGTTCTGCAGTGCGGTACGCGCACCGCCGACATGGAAGGAACCGGTCGGCGACGGTGCGAAGCGGAATCGGGGCCCAGAAGTCATGACGGGGTCGACGCTATCCGTCACCGGATGCGCCCGAACGGAGCACGACGACAAGTCACGCCCAAGTCTGCGACAAGACCGCCGCAAGCCGCCGACAAGACAACGGCAAGCAAGACGACCCCAAGAAGGCGAACCTCGACGTGAGGACACTCGCTGCGTCGGCACCGAACCAACGGCGTCGACGACTACTCGACGACTACTCGTCGGCTTCGCTGGGAGTGGCGACGGCGGTGATCGTGAGGTTGCGGAGCTGACGGAGTGCGACCGACAGCGTGGTCAGATCGAAGCTCTCAGCGCGACGGATCTCGGTGTGCATCGCCAGCGCCCGTCCGACGGCTCGCTCGTTGGCGGCGATCCACGCCCTCGGCGAGCCGTTTGCCGATCGCATCACGTTGCGGGTCAGCGCGGCGAGCACCGACATCAGGTCGTCGCGCAACGCAGAACGCGCTTGCTCCTGCCATCGGTCGGAACGTGGCAGGTTGCCGACGCCCTCCCACAGCCAGCCGAGGTCGAACGCGTCGAAGGTCGCCCAGTACGCGGTCGCAGCATCGGCGACGTTGCGGGCTTCGGTGTGGGCGATCTCGACGATGTCGAAACCGGTGTGGAGCCACGGCCAGCGCGCAGAACATGCCGCCAGCTCCGTCGGGACACCCGCGGCAAGCCGCTGCTGACGGACGTTGTGGACGTCGTTCGCCACGTGTCCGCTCACCAGGCGGTCGAGCGACTCGGCGAGGAAGGCCATCCCCGCGGAAAATGTGTCGACGGCGTCGGAGATGTCGAGCGGTGGTGGGCGATGACGCAACAGCCAGACCGTCCCGCGCTCGGTCAGTCGCCGAGCGTCGAGGAACAGATCGATCTGGGTGTCGAGTGCGACACTCGTGCCGAGCGAGTCGATCTGCCGCCAGATGTCGGCGAACCCGAAGATCTCACGCGACGCGAGGAATGCTCTGGCGACATCGGACACCGAGGCGCCGGAGTCCTCCGTCATGCGATGGTCGAACGAGATGCCTGCCAGGTTGACCATGTTGTTGACGATCGTCGTCGCGACGATCTCGCGTCGCAGACGGTGTGACCGGATCGCGTCGGGAAAACGCTCGCGAATCTCGACGGGGAAGTACTCCATCAGATCCTGCTCCAGAGCCGGCTCGTCGGGAAGGTCCGACTCGAGGATCTCGGTGACGTCCGCGTTCTTCGTGTACGCGATCATCACGGCGAACTCGGGTGCGCGCAGCCCGCTGCCTGCACTCTGGCGTTCGGCGATCTGCTTGTCCGAGGGCAGGAACTCGAGATCGCGATCGAGGTACCCCTCCGACTCGAGCGTGTCGAGGTATCTGGCGTGCACGTTGACCATCGAACGCGACTGCGTCCGGGCGATCATCAGCGCCAGCGTCTGGGCGCGATTGTCGTCGAGCACGAGGCGGGCCACCTCGTCGGTCATCTCGACCAGCACCTCGTTGCGCTGCTTGACCGTCAGCTCGCCGTCGCGCACCAGTTGATCGAGCAGGATCTTGATGTTGACCTCGTGGTCGCTGCAGTCGACCCCAGCAGAGTTGTCGATCGCATCGGTGTAGATCAGGCCGCCGTTGAGCGCATACTCGGCGCGGGCGAGCTGCGTGAGGCCGAGGTTGCCGCCCTCCCCCACGATGCGGGCGCGCAGGTCGATGCCGTCGACGCGCAGCGAGTCGTTGGTCCGGTCGCCGACATCGGCGTGGCTCTCGCTCGATGCCTTCACGTAGGTTCCGATACCGCCGTTCCACAGCAGGTCGACCGGGGCACACAGAATTGCGGAGATCAGATCGTCAGGACGCATCGACGTCGTCGATGAATCGATCCCGAGCACGTCGCGGACCTCCGGGGTGATCGGGATCGCCTTGAGCTGGCGCGAGTGGACGCCTCCACCCTCGGAGATCAGTCCGCTGTCGTAGTCGGCCCAGCTCGAACGGGGCAGCTCGAACAGGCGTTGTCGTTCGGCGTGTGCGACGGCGGGGTCGGGGTCGGGGTCGAGGAACACGTGGCGGTGATCGAACGCAGCCACGAGCTTCAAGTGCGGCGACAGCAGCATGCCGTTGCCGAACACGTCGCCGGACATGTCGCCGATGCCGACGACGGTGAGTTCGTCGCGGTCGACGTCCTTGCCGATCACCCGTGCGTGACGACGCACACTCTCCCAGGCGCCGCGCGCAGTGATGCCCATCGCCTTGTGGTCGTAGCCGTGGCTCCCACCCGATGCGAAGGCGTCGCCGAGCCAGAAGTCGTACTCGGCGGCGATCTCGTTGGCGATGTCGCTGAACGTCGCCGTGCCCTTGTCGGCAGCGACGACCAGGTACGGATCGTCGTCGTCGTAGATCACGACGTCGGGCGGGTGCACGATTCGGTCGCCCACGACGTTGTCGGTCACGTCGAGCAGGCCGCGCACGAAGCGCCGGTACCGATCGACGCCTTCGGCTCGCACCGCATCACGATCGGCCGGTTCGGCCGACGGTGCCTTGATGACGAAGCCGCCCTTCGCTCCGGTGGGCACGATCACGGCGTTCTTGACCATCTGCGCCTTGACCAGTCCGAGCACCTCTGTGCGGAAGTCCTGGGGCCGATCGCTCCAGCGCAGACCTCCACGGGCGATGCGACCGCCGCGAAGGTGCACGCCCTCCACGTACGGCGAGCACACGAAGATCTCGAATTCAGGTCGCGGTTCGGGCAGGAAACCGACCTCGTGCGGCCGGAGTTTGATCGAGATCTCCGGGCGCCCGCGGAATGCGTTCGTCCGCTCGGTTGCGTCGATCAGCGTGAGAAAGGCGCGGCAGATCCGGTCGTCGTCGAGCGACGGGATCGCATCGAGGAGCCGGCGGAGATCGGCCCGGCACCGTTCGACAGCGGCCGAGCGCTCTGCGGGCGTCGCCGTGTCCGTTCGGTGCGGATCGAACCTGGTGTCGAAGAGTTGGACCAGCCCACGGGCGATCTCGGGGTGCCGGACGATCGCCTGCTCGACGTAGCCGGCACTGAACGGGAACGTCGCCTGGCGGAGATAGCGGTTGTAGAGCCGGAGCACGGCGATCTGCCGGCGGTCGAGACCGGCCGACAGAACGAGCCGGTTGAGTCCGTCGGGCTCGATCGTGCCGGTCATCAGACCGACGAACGCGCGCTGGACCTCGGCATGCTGAGCATCGGTGATGGTCGCCGTCGCCAGACGCACGCCGATGTCGTCGAGGTGCACGGTCGCCGACGGGCCGACGAAGATCGACGGGTGCTCGTCGATCGGCGACAGTCCCAGGTGTTCGAGGACGGGCACCAGCTCGGCGATCGTCGTCGGCCGATCGCGGAGGAAGACGCGGAAACGCCACTCGCCGTCCACGGCGTCGATCGAGCGGCCGAACGAGGTGGTGATCTCCTCCGACCCCGACAGCATCGCCTCGACGTTGACCAGATCACCGACTGCGGCTTCAGGACGCACGCGCGCCTCGTAGTCGGCCGGCACCGTCGAGCCGACGACCGCCCACACACGGTGGCCCTCGATCTCGCCGAGCAGATCGACCAGCGCATCTCTCGCCCGCTCCTGCCAGGTGCGCGAAGCGCTGTCGATCGCAGCCACCAACCGGGCGGTGTCGACGAGCGGACGGGCACGGACGGTCATCGAGATGCGCGCGAGGGAACTCGCACCGACGAACGTCTCGAGGTCGCGTATCTCTCCGCCGTAGTGCTCGGCCACCAGCTCGGCGACGAGTTCGGGCAATGCGGCGGTGAATCGCAACTGGGGAACGTAGGCGAGCACGGTCGTCCACGGCCCGACCGGCTCGGTGACGTCGAAGACCCGGACGATGCGCCGCTCCTGCAGACCGCTGATCTCCGAGACCAGCTCTGTCAGCTCGTCGACACCGGCTTCGAACACCACGTCACGCGGCAGCGTCTCGATCACGTTGCGAACCGCTCGGCCGGTGTGGCTCTCGACGGTGGCTCCGACACGGGTGACCACTTCGTCGGCACGGTCGCGTATGACCGGAATGGCGAACACGCTCTGGCGGTACGCGGCACTCCCGAGCAGGCCGACGAAGCGCACCTCCTGATCGGCTTCGGGCAACCGAACCGCGATCGAGGTCATACGCACCGGACGGTGGACCGTCGCCACTGCGTCGCTCCGCGCGATCACGATCGGGGTGTCGCCGTCCTGCGCCGGCGGGTCGATGCGTTCGGGATCGAGGCGGTGCGACCGGTACTGACCGAGGAGGCTGCCCGGCAGCAGCTGGAGCCCGTCGGGTGATCGTTGGTAGACCGCCGAGCCGAGGAACACGAAGTTCTCGTCCGCCAGCCACTGCATCAACGGGTCGCCACCGGCGACCTCGCAGAGCCGCTCCTGCATCGGTGCGAAGTCGCGAACGACCGACTGCACGTCGTCGATCGCGACGCGGACGTCGACTTCGAGCTGCGCCCGCACCTCGGCGGGGCATCGGTCGAGCTCGACGAGCGTCCACGCCTCGACGCGACCGTTTGTCGCATCGACGTCGACGAGTTCGTGGCGATCGTTGCGCCGGACGGTGAGCATGGGATGCACGAGCAGATGGATGCCGAGGCCGTGACCGTCGAGCACCATCCGCACGCTGTCGACGAGGAACGGCACGTCGTCGGTGACGAACATCAGGATCGTGCGCTCGGTCTCCCAACCGTCACGTTCGAGGTCGGGTGACAGCACTTCCACGAGCGTCTCGCCGACGCGCCGCACCCTTCCCAGTTCGAGGTGGGCGACCGCGGCCGCGTAGGCACCGTTGAGCCGCCGACCGTCGACGTCATCGCTCGGGATGTCGCGGTAGTAGACACCCAGAAACGACTGCAGCAAGGAATCGGTCGGGCGCCGATCAGCCGCGATCTTGCGCAAGCTGTCGATGATGTCGGCCACGTCGTTGTGAGCACTCATGCGATTGAGACCGAGATCGAACGGCCCACGCATCAACGTAGCGCCTCGCACAGCGTGAACGTGGCTGGAGTCGTCGCCGGTGGTCACGGCTAGCGTTGAAGGCGATGACGCGTCCCGATCTCCCCTCCCAGGAGTTCTCCCGCCCGGAGCTGCACGGCGGTCACCGAGCCGTGTCGGGCGGACTGGCCCGAGCGGCCGTGTTCGGCATCAACGACGGTCTCGTGTCGAACGTGTCGCTCATCCTCGGCTTCGCCGGCTCCGGTGTCGACTCGTCGGTCGTCCGGCTCGCCGGGCTCGCCGGGGCGATCGCCGGTGGCATCTCGATGGCCGCGGGCGAGTGGATCAGCGTGTCGGCCCAGAACGAGATGGTCGAGCGCGAGGTCGCCGTCGAGCGGCGCGAGCTCGCCCGCAACACCGTCGCAGAGACCGCCGAACTGGCAGCGATGTACGAGGACCACGGCATGTCGCCGGACACCGCACGTGCCGCCGCCGAGGACGTGATGGCCTCCCCCGAGGTCGCGCTGCGCGTGCACACCCGCGAGGAACTCGGCGTCGACCCCCACGATCTGCCCTCGGCGTTCAATGCGGCAGCGGTCTCGCTCGTGTGCTTCCTCTTCGGAGCGCTGCTGCCGGTGATTCCCTGGTTCACCGGCGCCAGCGGCTTCGCTCCGGCGGCGATCTCGGTCGCGATCGGCGTGGTGGCCGCTGCGTTCGTCGGTGCGGCGATCGGCCGGTTCGCCGAACGATCGATCGCGAAGTCGATCGCGCGCCAGATCATCATCATCCTGGTGGCCTGCGCGGTGACCTACAGCATCGGTGAGCTGGTCGGGGTCAATGTCTGATCGCGATCCGGGCCGCCCGGCGCCGCAGCGCAACGTGCTCGGCACCGAGCTGCAACCGTGCTCGTTCGATCCCCTCACCGGTTACCACCGCAGCGGCTGCTGCGAGAACCGTGGCGACGATCCAGGGATGCACACCGTGTGTTGCCGGCTCACGGCCGACTTCCTCGAGTACTCGAGGCTGCAGGGCAACGACCTCACGACACCGATGCCCCAGTACGGATTCGCCGGACTGTCGCCCGGTGACCAGTGGTGTGTGTGCGCCGCTCGTTGGAAGGAGGCCTTCGATGCCGGTCGGGCCTGTGCGGTGATCCTCGAAGCGACCCACATGTCGACACTCGAGTACGTCGATCTCGCCGATCTGCAGGCCCACGCAGTCCGGAGCTGAGACCGCGCTCGTGGGCTCGACGCCGACCGACGACCGCTCGCCACTGCCGACGTGGTTGGCGGTCGTGCTCGTCGTCGGGACCTCCGCGGCGATCCTCGTCTTGGAGATCCTCGCCGCGCGGCTGCTCGCCCCCTACGTCGGCGTCAGCATCGAGACCTACACGGGCATCATCGGCACGGTGCTCGCCGGCATCGCTATCGGAGCCTGGCTGGGCGGCGCCGCCGCCGATCGGATCGATCCCCGCCGCCTGATTCCGCCGTTGCTCGTCAGCGGCGGAGCGCTGGCCATCGCCACCGTGCCCACCGTGCGGGCGCTCGGCGAGGCCGGCGAGTCGACGGGGCTCGGCGGGATCGTCGTGCTCACCACCGTCGGGTTCCTGCCGTCGGCCACCGTGCTGAGCGCCGTTGCGCCTGCGGTGGTGAAGCTGCAGCTGAACGACCTCGCATCCACCGGAACGACGGTCGGCCGGCTGTCCGCCTACGGCACCGCCGGCGCAATCGTCGCGACGTTCCTGACCGGTTTCGTGCTGGTCGGTCTGGCCGCCGTGACGACGATCATCGTCGCCGTCGGCGTGCTGTTGGTCGTCAGCGGCGTCGCCCTCTGGTTGACGCTGCCCGCCATCGTCCGGCGTTCGGCGCGCTCGGAGATCACGTCGGTATCCGCTCTGGCCGGCCTGGCAGTCGTCGCGGCTGCGGCGCTCGGTAGCCCGTGCGACAGTGAGACGACCTACTACTGCGTGTCGATCGAGCACGACGACGAACGGCCGTCGGGCCGCGTGCTCGTGCTCGACGATCTCCGTCACAGTTACGTGGATCTGGACGACCCCACGTACCTCGACTTCTGGTACGTGCGACGCTTTGCGGAGGTGGTCGACCGCCTTGCACCCGCCGGTTCGCTCGACGTGGTCCATCTGGGCGGCGGTGCCCTCACGTTGCCGACCTGGCTGCAGCGAGCCCGGCCGTCCAGCGATCAGACGGTGCTCGAGATCGACGACGAGTTGATCGAGCTGGTCATCGACGAGTTCGATCGTGCGACCGGACCTGGGACCGGTGTGAACGTCGTGGCCGGTGACGCACGGCAGTCGTTGCGGCGTCTCGGCGACGACAGCGCCGACGTCGTGATCGGTGACGCATTCGGCAGCCGTGCCGTGCCCTGGCACCTCGCAACGCAGGAGTTCGCCACCGACGTGGCGAGGGTCCTGCGACCCGGTGGCGTGTACACCCTCAACGTGATCGATGGCGCAGAGCTCTCGTTTCTGCGCTCCCAGACGGCGACGATCGCTTCGGTGTTCGCCGAAGTCGCCGTCGTGCTGAACGACGGGCCGGCACGGGGTCGGCTCGGCAACTCGGTGATCATCGCATCGGACCAGCCATTCGATGCCGGTCGACTCGATCCACAAGGGGGCCGTCTCGTCGACGACGTCGATGCGTTCATCGACGGTGCCACCGTGCTGACCGACGACTTCGCGCCCGTCGACCAGCTCCTCACCCGAGCGACCTGAACGGCCGTCCTCCCTCGTGCCGTTTGATCCGGCGCAGGGGCGGAAATGGGGATTCCGTGACCACATCGACCCCCGCCACCGACCTCAGCGGCACGCTGCTGCCACCCGACGAACTGCGACGGCGAGCGGAGGACGAACGCACGAGACCACATCGCTCACCCGGAGTGGCCGCCCGCCTGCTGTTCCTGGCGCTCGACGCCGTGTACGGCCGCGAGTCGTCGTTGGAGAAGTTCCGCGTGTTGGAGGTCGTCGCCCGCGTCCCCTACCAGGCGTGGGAGCAGGTGGCCTTCGTCGCAGTGACCCACACCCACGGCGATCCGGCCTTCGCCCGCGGCATCCACGAACGCGCCACGGAGGCACGCTCCCAGCAGGACAACGAGATGATGCACCTGCTGATGATCGAGGAGCTGCTCGACCGTCAGGGCGTGCGCCGTTCCGTCCTGCGCGGCGTGGTCCTGCCGCAGGTGCTCGCCTTCGTCTACTACCAGCTGTCGTGGTTGCTCTACGTCGTCAGGCCGCGCTGGTCGTACGCCCTCAACGCCGACTTCGAGGACCACGCCACCCATACCTATCTCGACTTCGTCCACGACCATCCCGAACTCGACGACCAGCGGTGGGACAGCACGTTCGCCGAGGACTACGGCCACAGCGACACCGTCGGTGAACTCTTCCGACGGATCGCACTCGACGAGGCCGAACACCGCAGCGAGTCCGAACGGCGGATCCGCACCGCACGCTTCGGAGAAGCACCCGAGGAGTGAGGGCTCGGTCTGCTGCGTCAGGGAGCCGGGTCGCCGGCCTGGCGGGCCCGCACGAAGGTCAGGACCGCATCGATCTGTTCGTCGGTGAAGGCACCGTTCGCCGGCATCGGGCCGAACTCCCACAACCGCTGCTCGGCCCCGTTGCGGACAGCGTCGGCGAACTGCGCATCGCTCAGTTGCTCCGGCTCGTAGACCGGTGCGAGCAGCGACGGTCCCCGGTCGGTTCCTGCCAGATCTCCGCCGTGGCACTGGGCGCAGTTCGCTCCGTAGATCGCTTCGCCCCGCTCCAGCGCCGTTCGCGGTCCGTCGGCGCCACATGCGGCGGCGAGCGACGCTGCCGCAACCGTGCCGACCAAACCGAGTAGGAAGCGAACGCCCGCAACGCCCATGGGCGCCAGTGTGGCATCCGGACGGTCCGATACGGTCGCATCCGTGAAACCAACGGCGTCGATCGTCCTCGCCGTTGCGGCGCTGGGCACGTTCGCATGTGGATCCGATACGACGACACGCGATGCAGAACCGAGCGCGACGTCGACTGCGCCGGCGTCCGCCTCGTCAGCGCAGCCCACCACGACGACGCCGACAGGCCCGTCGACCACGACCACGACGACAGGCCCGTCGACCACGACCACGACGAGTACGTCGTCCACGACGAGTACGTCGTCCACGACGACCACCACGACGACCGTCGCCATCCCGGCGGAGATCGGCCCCCTCGACCTCGATGCCGCACGGGTGGGCTTGGGGTTCTCCGCCGGTGGCAGGCCGATCGTCGCCGAGCGGCTCGGCGCACCCGGCGGACGCCGGGTGCTGGTGATCGGGGTGATCCACGGCGACGAGGACGCCGGGGTGGCGATCGTCGAGGAGTTGCGCGCCGAACCGGTGCCCGACGGGGTCGAACTGTGGGTCGTCGAGTCGATGAATCCCGACGGCCAGGCCGGGCGCACGCGCTCCAACGACAACGGCGTCGACCTGAACCGGAACTTCCCGTACCGGTGGGGACCGATCGGACTGCCGGGCGACTCGCAGTACGCCGGCGCCGGCCCGGCAAGCGAACCAGAGACACAGGCGATGGTCAACTTCATGGGCCAGCTGCGTCCCGACATCACGATCTGGTACCACCAGGACCTCTTCGTGGTCAATCCTTCCCAGGGGCGAGACGGCCGCCTGCGTGAGCGCTATGCCGAGCTGACCGGACTGCCGATGGGGCAGATCACGGGCGGCACCTACACCGGCATCGCTGCGACGTGGGCCCGCAACGAGTTCGGGCCCGACGACGGCGTGGCGTTCATCGTCGAGCTCGGCCCGACGCTGTCGCCGATCGATGCGATCACGCACGCCGATGCCGTGCGAACGATCGCCACCGAGGGCTGACCCGGCGGCTGGGGATGCGTCAGGCGAGCGCCGGACGAGCAGGCGACGGATCGGGGTCGCCCTCGGCGGCCGAGGCGGACGCGATCACGACTGCACCGAACAGCGACGCCGACAGACCGCCCACGGCAACCATCCAGTGCCAGAACGGGTCGGAGTCCAACCGCTCCTGCAGCACGAGCGCCCCGAGTACGACACTGACGACGGGATTGACCACCGACACGGTGGCCACCGAGGTCACCAGACGCCCGGTCGCCAGCGAGACCTGTTGGAGATAGAAACCGACGAGCCCGCCGACCGCCATCACCCAGAACTTCCAGTCGCTCACGACCTGGGCGACGCCGTCGGTGTGCAGGTTCTCGACGACCGGCTTCATCAGTGTGGCCGAGATGCCGTACAGGACACCGGCGGTTGCGCCGTACAACGCCGCCTTGCCGTTCGCGCCACCGCGCGCAGCGAGCACCAGCAGCACGACGCAGACCAACCCGAGCACGACGAGTGCCGCGGTCCAGTCGGCGAGCGGCGCATCGTCGACGCCGTCAGCCGGGTCGCCGACACCTCCGAAGATCGCGAGCCCGGCAACGATGATCGCCGCCCCGACGATGTGTCGCCGGGTCACGATCTGGTCGGTGATGTAGTAACCGAGTGGCAGCGCCCACACGATCGACGTGACGAGCAGTGGCTGAATGATCGCCACCCTTCCACGGTCGAGCGCTGCCGCCTGGAGGGCGACACCGACCACCTGGGCGACGAGCCCGAGCAGCCAGACGCCGTTGGTCAACAGTCTGAGCATCCCCTTGGAGTCGCCCGGCTCGACGCCGGCGTCCATCGAGGCGCGTTGCCAGAGCGTCGCTGCCAGAGCGAACGACGCCGCAGCGACCAGTGCCAGTACCGCCGCAACCTGATCCATCAGTCACCCTCCACCCTCACCCATCGACCGGCCCCGGCTGACTCGAGGCACGACGTGGACGCTCGAGCGTCCATTGTCCGTGGCGCACCGCCCCGTTGGCCTCGCCCACGTCGGGTGGTTCGATGAGCCAACCGACCGGATACCGGCGGTTCGCTCATCGCAACGGACCCGACCCGTACTGCGATGAGCCAACCGACCGGATACCGGCGGTTCGCTCATCGCAACGGACCCGACGCGTCGGTATCAGCCGGCCGTGGTGGCGTCCTTCTCGATCTCGGCGACGTCGGCCGACAGCTGCTTCTCCTGCACGCGCTCGGCCCTCGACATCTGTTCCTCGATCTTGGCACCCATGTCGGCGACGGCGACCACCACCAGGCCCGCTTGTCCTTCGTCGAGGTGCTCGCCGAGTTCCTTGAGGTCACTGCGGCTCATCCCGGCGGCTGCATGACCGGCGACGGCGCCCAGCACTGCGCCCGTGCCGGTCGTCGCGGCGAGCAGGCCGCCGCCGATCGCGGCTGCGGGGAAGAGGGCCACGACGAGACCGGTGGCCAGACCGAGTCCCGCCCCACCCCATCCACCGGCGCGGGTGGGCGTCTCGTGCTTCTTGACGATCTTCACCTTGCCGTTGGACTTGCGCTCGATGACCGCAGCGTCATAGGCGTCGATGAGGTCGGCGTCACGTTGGAGCACGTGGACGGCGTCGTAGTCGGCGAGCGCCGCGTCGATGTCGGCGTACACGCCGGCATACACCATGAATGTGTCGATTGCCATGAGATGGGCTCCTCGGAGTGGGTCGGTTGACGCCCACCAGTGTCTCGCCGCGGCCGGTCCCGGCGAATCAACCGGATCGGGTGATATCGATCGACCGGAAGGGGTCTCGACCAGGTCAGCTCGTTGGTGGCGCGCTCAGCCAGGCGAGGATCGCAGCAGCGACGTCCTCGCCGCGATCGTCCTGCAGGAAGTGGCCGCCCGGCTCGAACTCCTGATGCGGCTGTCCTGCGGCACCCGGGATGTGGTCGACGAACGCGCTCTGGAGATGGCCGAGCACGATGTCACCGGGCGTCCACAGCGTGAGTACCGGGGTCTCCCACTGCTTCCACACGTCCCAGGCTGCCCGGTTCGCCGGCACCGCAGGATCATCGGGCGACGTCGGCACCAGCAGCGGAAACTCGCGGGCACCGGCGAGGTAGGACTCGTCGGGGAAAGGAGCCCGATACGCGTCCATCTCGGCATCGGTGAGCTGGCGCGCCACGCAGGCCCGGCCGAGCAGGGCACCGCAGTCCATCGGGTCCATCGCCTGCGACACCCGCTGCCACATCATGAAACCATCGCCCATCGGCTCGCCGGCCGGCAGTGCCGTGTTGCCGATCACGACGCGGTCGAACCAGTCGGGTCGCTCCGCGATCATCCGCAGCCCGAGCAGTCCACCCCAGTCCTGGACGAAGACGTGGAATCCGTCGGCCGGACGTTCGAGCCCGCCGACGAAGTCGGTCAACCAGGCCACATGGTTCGCATAGGTGTACGCGCTCCGATCGGTGGGCTTGTCGGATCGCCCGAAGCCGATGAGGTCGGGGGCGACGACCCGGTAGCCGGCGTCGACGAGCGGCGGGATCATGCGGCGGTACAGGTACCCCCAGGTCGGCTCGCCGTGCAGCAGCAGGAACGTTCCGGCCTCGCCGGATCCTTCCTCGACGTAGGCCATCCGCAGCCCGTCGACCTCGCAGTACTTCGGCTCGTACGGGAAGTCGGGCAGTGCGGCGAAACGCTCATCGGGTGTGCGGACGAAGTCGACGGTCATCGCCCGAGTCTCCCAGATGGCACGGACGGCTCACACCGTCGGTCGCGCCGACCGTCAGGTTCACACCTCGATGACCACCGCCTCGTCGGCACCGAGCACTCCGCCGGGTTGCGTGCGAGTGTCATCGGTGGACAGCAGCACCGCACCGTCGGCGACGTCGATCGGCCAGGTCACGGGGACCTCGCCGAGATTGACGAGCACGACGAGACGCCGGTCGCCGAGCCGACGCTCGTAGCGGATCACGTCGCCTTCGACCGGGGCGAACTCGATCGAACCGCGCCGCAGTACGGAGTGCTCGCGGCGCAGCGCCAGCAGCTGTCGGTACAGCGAATGCATCGATCCGGAATCGCCGACCTGCGCCGACGCAGCGTGCGTCGCCGCGTTCGCCGGAAACGGGAGCCACGGACGCGTCGGCCAGCCGTGGCCGACCTCGTCGTCTCCGTCGACGGTCCACGGGATCGGCGCGCGGCAACCGTCTCGCCCATCCGGGTCGACGACGCGGTGCGCCGGAACGACGCCGTCCTCGAGGCCGAGTTCCTCGCCGGCGTACAGGAACGGTGTCCCACGAACGGTGAGCGACATCACCGCCGAGGCGCGTGCGCGGGCCTCCGAACCGCAGCGGGTGCGTTGGCGGGGCTGGTCGTGGTTCGAGAGCACGAACGTCGGCCACCCCGGTTCGGCGAAGTCGGCCTCCATCTTCGACAGTGCGAGATGCAGCCGCTCGGCGTTCCACGGGGTGTGCAACGGCCGGAAATCGAACGAGAGATGCAGCTCCGGAGCGCCACCGTCGAGGTCGCCCAGATACGACGCACTCTCACCGTCGCGCAGGAGGTAGACCTCGCCGACCATCATCGGCTCGTGTGCGTAACCGTCGAGCAGCGCACGGATTCGGCGAAGCAACTCGTGCCCGAACGGCCGATCGGTCGCCAGCAACGGCATCGTGGCGAGGTGTGCGGGAAGGTCGTCGACGTCGGTGCCCTTGCCGATCAGATTGACGACGTCGGCCCGAAAGCCGTCGACGCCACGATCGAGCCAGTACCGCAGCGTGTCGTGCATCGCGGCCTCGACATCCGGATTGGCCCAGTTCAGGTCGGGCTGATCGGCGAGGAACACGTGCAGGTACGACTGGTCGGTCGTGTCGTCGTGCGTCCAGGCCGGCACGCCCTTGAACTGTGACATCCAGTTGGTGGGTGGCGAGCCGTCGGAGCGCCGGTTGCGCCAGACGTACCAGTCGCGCTTGGGGTTGTGGCGTGACGTGCGGGATTCGACGAACCACGGATGGTCGCTCGACGTGTGGTTGGGCACCCAGTCGAGCAGGAGGCGCATACCGCGTTCGTGGACGCCGGCGACCAGGTCGTCGAAGTCGGCATCGGTGCCGAAGGTGGGATCGATGCCGCAGTAGTCGGCGACGTCGTAGCCGAAGTCGCGCATCGGCGACGTGAAGATCGGCGAGAGCCACAGCGCATCGACGCCGAGGTCGGCGAGATAGTCGAGCTTGCCGGTGATCCCGGCGAGGTCGCCGACGCCATCGCCGTTCGAGTCCGCGAACGAGCGGGGATAGATCTGATAGACGACGGCCTCACGCCACCACGGCGCTGCATCGTTCGAGACGTCTCGCATCACTCATCGCCTCCGTCGCGCCGTTCAGACGAACTTCGCGAACGCTTCGAGGGGTTCGCGCTCTGTGGTCAGTGAGTTGATCGGTGCGTCGGGGTCGGCATGGCCGACTGCGACGCCGCAGAAGATCCGTTCTTCCTCGGGTGCACCCACGAACTCCGACACCGCCTGCTCGTACACCGCCCATGCTTCCTGCGGGCACGTGTCGATGCCCGCCTCCTGGGCGAGCAGCATGAACGTCTGCAGGAACATGCCGAGATCCGACCACTGCGGTGGCCCCATGATCCGGTCGATGAAGCAGAAGATCGCTGCCGGCGCACCGAAGAAGTCGAGGTTCTTCGAGAACTGAGCCAGACGGCCGGCCTTGTCCTCGCGGGCGATACCGAGCGTGGCGTACATGTCCTCGCCCACCTTGAAGCGAGACGAGCGGTACGGCTCGTGCAACGGAGAGGGATAGATGTCGTACGCCGGCGCCTCGACGGGTCGGTCGGCGAGGAACTCCCGGAAGCGGGCCATCGAGTCGCCGTTGACCACGTAGATCCGCCAGGGCTGCACGTTGCCGCCTGACGGTGCGCGTGACGCCGTCGTCAGCAACCGGGCGATCACCTCGTCGGAGACCGGATCTGGCAGGAAGGCCCGGACGGACTTGCGGGCGTTGACGGCGTCGGTCACATTCACCGCCGCAGTCTGGCGGCCGGACCGCCGCGCGGTCGAACCGATGCTCTGCGCCCATCGCGACCGCTGCACTCCCATGCCGTGGACAGGCCTACGTTTGCGTGACGATCCCGGTGACCCCGCCCCACCGGAAACGCCACACAAACGGGTAGTCGGGCTCGTCACGGCCCAGGCGTGGGGCGGTCAGCGGGCGATGCCGCGGACCGTGCCGACCAGTGGTGCGCCGTTGCCCTCACCGATGACGCACACGATCTGACGGTCGTCCTCGCGGTCCCACGAGTTCAGCGTGGGGACGAGCCAGGAGAAGAACAGTTCGGAGTCGAACGCACCCACGCCGACGTAGTCCTCGAACTCGCCGAGGCACTGTGCCTGTGCGTCGGCTTCCAACGCTTCGAGGCCCGGATACGTGTCGGCACCACTGAACGCAATGGCGTAGATCTCGTGGCTGTGGGGCTCGCTGCACGGCACGGCGGGGAGCTCGGTGATCTCGGCTTCGATCGAGTCACCGAAGTCCAGACAGGTGCCGATCGCATTGTCGGTCAGGTCGATCACCGGGTCGCCGTCGTCACCACCCGAGCACGAGGTCGCGAGCGCACCCAGGACGACGCAGGCGAGCACCGTGGCGGTTGTTCGCAGGGGGTGGGCAGAGCTCAGCGCAACGATGCGCCGACCGTAGCCGACCGCTGCCGCTGGTCCGTCTCGTCGAACCGTCAAATGTTCATCTGTCGGCCGCCTCCGGCGCCGACGGTCGACTAGTGTTCGGCGTCGATACACGGGACGAGGAGCGGGGTGCAGACACGGTGCTGGAACTGATCGACGAGGGCCTCGAGGCCTTCTTTCGAGCAACGGTTCCACTCTCCGCCACCGACGTCGATGTGTCGTTCGAGGCGCCGGACAAGGAGTGGAGCGCCAAACTCACCCGCCCGACCGTCAACCTGTTCCTGTGGGACATCCGCCGTTCGGTCAACTCTCGCAGCGGCATGCGCACCGTGGAGATCGACGGCACCATGGTGCACCAGCCGGCACATCCCGTCGTCGAGTTGCGCTACCTCATCTCGGCGTGGACGTCCGATCACGGCGACGAGCGCGGGCTGCTGGCAGGCGTGATGCGCTCGCTGCTCACCTACGGTTCGATTCCCCGCGACTTCCTTCCGGCGGCCTACGACGAGCTCGAGGTACCGATGCTCGTGATGGCGCGCGTGGGCGAGGATCACATGGACGTGTTCAAGGCACTCCAGGGCCAGCTCAAGCCCGGGATCAACATGGTGCTGACCACCCAGTTCGACACCGGGTTCGCGATTCCGGCCGGCCCGCCGGTCGGAGCGCTCGAGACTGCAGTGGGACGCCCGGGCAGCCAGCCCGAACGTCAGCGCCGCGTGGCCGGCGAAGTGGTCGATGCGGCCCAACGCGGCCTGGTCGGCGCCGTCGTGCGGGCCCCGAGCGACATGACCCAGGTGAATCCGCAGGGCCAGTTCCTCCTGCGCGCGGCTGCGGGCGACGACATCGTGCTCGAGGCCGAACCGTCGCTCGTCGCCACCGTCCCGGTCAACGGTGGGATCCGATTCGAGTGACCACGTGAAGACCGATCTGGAGCTGAGCCACCTCTCCATCGAGCCGGGCGGAAGCGGTCGGGTCGACATCGCCGTCACCAACAACGCCGACGTCATCGACGGGATCACGGCGATCATCGACGGCATCAACCCCGACTGGATTCGCCTCGAACAGCCGTTGATCAGCCTGTTCCCGGAGGCCTCGGGACAGTTGGCGCTCGTGTTCGACATTCCCGAGACATGTCCGGCCGGCGATTACCTCGTCATTGCCCGCATCGTCTCGACACTCGACGCCGATCGCCAGACCGTGCACGATTTCTGGCTGACGGTCACTCCGGCCCCCGCGCTCGACATCACCGTGACGCCGCGCATCGTCACCGGTGGCAAGGTCGCCAAGTTCACCGCCACCATCGTCAACACCGGCAACACGACCGCCGACGTCATGGTCGAGGCACTCGAGCCGACCCGTGAGGTCGACTGCACCCCCGATCCCGTCAGTCTGCTGATCCCCCAGCAACTGGAGGCTCCCGTCGAGATCGAACTGCGGGGCAAACGCCCGTGGTTCGGCGATCCGGCCACCCGCACGATCGTCGTCACCGCCCGGGTCGGCGACGTCGCCGTCGAAGAACTGGTCACGTTCCGCCAGCGAGCAAGAGTTCCGCGGGGACTGCTGACGGCGTTGATCCTCGCAGCGATCATTCTGCTGTGGGCGTTGATCTTCCTGTTCGTCATCACCGAACTCCGCCAGAGCGAGCCGCCCGCGAAAGCGGTCGGCGTCTACTTCCTGACCGGCCCGGAGAACATCCCGCTCACTCGCGTTGCGGCCACCATCGAAGGCACCGTGACGGCGAGCACCACCGGGGGCGGCATCCCCCGCATCACCGTCGAGGCCCTCCGCGTCACCGCTGACGGCATGCTCGAACCGGTCGGCTCGGCAGCGACGGGCGACGACGGGACCTACTCGTTGCAGAGTCTCATCCCGGGCACGTACAAGATCCGATTCAGCTCGGCGGGCTACGAGACGGTCTGGTACGAGGCGGGCGGCGACGCTGCGACGGCCGACGAAGTCCGCCTCGATCCACGCGACGTGCGCGACGACCTCGACGTGGAGATGGTCGGCGACCTGGGTTCGCTGTCCGGGAAACTCGACGTGCCGCCCGACGCCGCCGGCACACCGCTGACCGTCACCGCCACGCAGGTGGTCGAGCGCAGTGACGGTGAAACCGGCGACACCCCGGAGATCCCTGCGGTGGTCACCACCGATGGCAGCTTCACGTTGACGGGCCTGCCGACGCCGGCGACCTATCTCCTGACCGTGACGGGGCCAGGCTTTCAGACCCAACAGTTCGAGCAGACGCTCAGCGGCGGTCAGACGACCGTGGTGAACACCGTGCAGCTGGCTGCCGCCACCGGAACGATCAGCGGCATCGTGACCGACGGAAACCGTCAGCCGCTCGGTGGTGTTTCGATCACGGCCCGGTCGGGTGACCTGGTGGTCAAGTCGGTCACGCCGACGACCGGCAACGTCGGACAGTTCGAGATCATCGGGTTGCCGACACCGCAGACCTACTCGATCACGTTCGAGTTCCCTGGCTACACCTCGAGCACGATCGCACTCAGCCTCGATGCGGGCCAGAATCGCAGCGGAATCGACGTCGTGCTCTTCGGCGGCAATGGTCGCATCACCGGTGTGGCGGTCGATCGCAATGGTGCACCGGTCGGCGGAGCGGCGGTCGTGGTGCTCGGCGACGGCAGTGAGTCGACCACGACGACGCTGACCACCGGCGGCATCGGCGGTGGCCCCGGGTCGTTCACGGTCACGGATCTGCCCGTTCCCGGCAGCTACACGGTCAGCATCACCGCCCCGGGGTTTCAGACCGAAACACTCGGAGCGTTCTTCTTCGGCGGCGCCGAACAGAACGTCGGCCAGGTCGTACTGCTGTCATCGACGTCGGTCGTCCGCGGCACGGTGTCGACGACCGGTCGAGCGGGACTCGGCGAGGTCGAGGTGACGCTGAGCGACGGCACTGCACGAACGAGGGTGACCACCAGCGCCTCGAATCCTGCGGGCGCGTACTCGTTCGCCGGGATCGCTCCGGGGTCCTACACCGCCCAGTTCGAACGGCTCGGATACGAGACCAAGGTCGTGTCACTGCGTGTCGAGGCGGGTGTCGACGCCATCGTCGACACGGGTCTGCGAGCAGCACCGTGAAGACGCTCGCATGGCCCGACACGGTGGCGGTTGCACCCGGCGAGTCCGGCCTCATCTCGGTGGCGGTGACCAATTCGTCCTCGGTCATCGACGCGTTCCGGGTACAGGTCTTCGGGCTCGATCCGAGCTGGGTCGAGATCGAACCCGCGCGGCTCTCGCTCTTTCCCGGTGAAACTGCGAACGTCGCCGTGAACCTCCGACTCCCGGCCGACTACCCCGCATCGCATCGCACGCTCACGGTCAACGTCGCCTCCGACGACGACCCCGGCAGCTTCGCGCTCAGCCAGGTGGAGCTCGCCGTACGACCAAGTACGAAGACGTCGCTGCACATCGACCCGGTGATGATCACCGGCGGTCGGCGTGCCACCTTCGGCATGGTCATCGGCAACGAGGGAAACGCCCCCGTCGCAGCGACCGCCTTTGCGATCGATCCCGAGGACCTGGCAGCGTTCGCCTTCGACCCACCGCAGGTCGTGGTGGCACCGGGCCGCGAGCAGGTGATCCAGGTGACCGCCGAGGGCGGCCGCTCCTGGTTCGGCCCTCCCCGACCGAGGACCTTCACGTTCGGCGTCGAGGCCGAGACCAGGGTCGAGTCGCTCGCCACCTTCGTCCAGCGGCCACGTATCGGACGCTGGATGCTCACCCTGCTCGGGCTGCTCACGGCTGCTGCGGTGTTCGCTGCCGTGCTGAGCCGCTCGTTCGACAGCGTCGTGCAAGAGGCCCGGGTCTCGACCGCCGTGATCGACGCTGCGCTGAGTTCCGGCGGAGCGGGTGGCGCCGTCGTGCCAGCGAATCCCGGAACCGTGCGCGGCACGCTCGTGTCGCGCACGACCGGCGATGGTTTCTCCGGCGCCACCGCCGAGCTGTTCGTCGACGGCGACGACACCACGCCGGTGTCGTCGGCAGCGACCGACGACGATGGCGCATTCACGTTCTCGAACCTCGGCGCCGGTACGTACCTCCTGCGGCTGAGCGGGTCGGGGGTCAACCAGATCTGGTACGGCAACACACCCACCGCCGAGGACTCGACGCCCATCGACGTCGAGTTGGGCCTCGTGACGCAGCTCGAACCGATCGAGATCGGAGGGATCCCGGTCCCGGTCGAGGGAACGGTTGCGATCGACGATCCCAGCGGCGTGACGATCACGTTGCTCGCACCCGGCCAGGCCGACCCGAGTGCTCCGGGCGTCGTGGCCACCGTCGAAGTCGCACCGGACGGCACGTTCGTGCTGCCCGACATCCCGTCGCCGGGCGCATACGAGATGGTCGTCTCCAAGGCGGGCTTCGCCACCGAGTCACGTCAGATCGTGCTCCAGCCCGGCCAACCTCTGGAGGGCGTCGAGATCTCACTGCGCCCCGGCAACGGGGTGATCACGGGGACGGTCAGCGCTCCCGGCGCTCCGCTGGGAGGCGCCACCGTCGTCGCCACCGACGGCACGAACCGGATCGAGACCGTGTCGTTGACCGAAGGAGACGTCGGATCGTTCACCTTGCGCGACCTGGCCGTGCCCGGCCAGTACACCGTCACGATCACGGCCACGGGGTACTCCACCGAGGCGCGGACCGTGGCGCTCGCGACCAACGCTCCCAACGCCGAATTCGGCGTGCAGCTGATCCCCGCGACCGGATCGGTGAGCGGCCGAGCACTGGTCAACGGTTCGCCGGCGCGCGGCCTGACCGTGTCGATCAGCGGAGGCGACGTGAACCGCACCACTGCGGTGCTGAGCCAGGGGTCCTCTGCCGGCACGTATTCGTTCTTCAACCTGCCGGCACCGCGCACGTACACGTTGACGTTCTCGGGCGCCGAGACGATCCCGCAGGTTCGCGTCGTCGACCTCGACCCGCTGTCGGGCACCCAGGACCAGACGGGTGTCGATGTCGCGTTGTCACCGGAGCGCACCACAGTGCGCGGGATGGTGGAAGACGTCGACGGCAGCCCTGCCTCGCAGGCGACGGTCAGCCTGACCGACGGTGCCGACGAGCTGACGATGCTGACCGCCGACGAACCGACGACCGGCCGGTTCGAGTTCGCCAACATCGCGCCAGGCGCCTACACGCTCACCGCCAGCCGGATCGGCACGGTCCCAGTGGTCATCCTGGTCAATGTCTCCGCCACCGATCCCGCACCCGACATCCAGGTCCGCCTCGGTCAGCAGGCGAGCCTGTCGGGCAGGGTCGTCGCGCCTGATGTGGGTTCACGGTCGTACACGATGAAGCTCTACGAAGCAGCGCTGTTCCCGGTGACGGCGAAGGCGGTCACGACCACCGACTCGAGCGGTGCCTACAGCTTCGGGGCGCTCGACGCACCGGTGAACTACGTCGTCGCCGTCTTCACCGGGTCACAGACGACGGCGTTCCCCGTCGACTCCGAGGTGGTCCGCACCCAGCCCGGGGCGAACATCCCGGTGCCCGATTTCGTGATCGCGCAATGAGTTTCCGCCTCGTCGCTCACACACCGTCGATCGGTGCCGCCCCCGGGGAATCCGTCATCGGACGGATCGAGGTCTTCAACGACGGCAGCAGCGACGCGGTGTACACCGTCGCCGTCGTGGGCCTCGCCGACGACCCGCTGAGTGAGCTCGCAGCGGCGCCACCCACCCTGGTGTCGGTTCCAGCGGGTTCGTCGGCGACCGCCGAGGTGCTCGTCGTCGTGCCACGCACGCTCGGGATCGGCCAACACGCCGCTGCCTTCGAGGCCACCTCGAGCCGCTCGAGTGACCGCGCCGTACTCACCCCGTTCACGGTGTCGATCCAGTCGGTGTCACGCGTCGAACTGACGCCTCATCCCTCGACCATCCGGGCCCGCCGAAAGGCGAATTTCCATCTCGACGTCACCAACAACGAGGCCCTGCCCGTCGACGTGGCGCTCACGGGACAAGCACCCGACGTCGACGTGACGTTCTCCCCGTCGGCGATGTCGCTGCAACCCGGCCAGCGGGCGGTCGCAAAGGCGAGGGTCAAGGGGCCGCGTCACTGGTCGGGCGAACGGACGCAGCACAACATCCTGATCACCGCGCGTGGCCGGGCATCGAGCACCTCCACGACCGCTGCATACGTGCAACGTCCGCTGTTCGCCCATCGATTCAGGATGGTGCTCGCCGGGCTCACGGTGGTTGCGCTGTGGCTTGCTGCCATCGGCGGGGCGGCACTGTGGTTGTCGAACCGCGACGACGGCACCGAGGCGACCGTGCTCCTGGTCGGCGTCGACACCGACGGCGACGGCGTGCCCGATGCATTCTTCGATGCCGACGGTAATGCGGTCACCGCCACCGACACCGACGGCGACGGCATCCCCGACAGCTTCGTCGACGCCGACGGGAACCCGATCACCGGCACCGACACCGACGGCGACGGCATCCCCGACACCCTGGTCGACGCCGACGGCCGTGCGCTGCGAGCGGTGGACACCAACGCAGACGGCACACCGGACACCCTGTCGAACGGAGCACCGATCACCGACGCCGATCAACCCACCGCTGCGCCCGAGCCCCGCGCCACCATCCTGCGCGGCACCGTCGAGATCGACGGTGATCCCACCACCGTCGCAATCGCGTTGACACCCATCGAGCTCGGTGCCGCACCGAGCCCGACTGCGGCACCGATCGGGATCAAGGCTGCACAGCCGGCCGAACCCCGCGGCAAGCTCTGGTCGGCGCGTGCCACGACGCTCAACGACGTGACGGGAACGACGACGCGCAGGACGGTGGCGATCGCACCGGATTCCACCGTTCCCGGGGTCGACGGTGTCTGGCTGTTCACCGACGTACTGCAGGGCCAGAGTTACGAGGTGTCGTTCTCCAGCCCCGGCTACGACACCCAGTCGTTCGTGCTCACTCCACGTGCCGACGGCGAGCCGATCGACCTCGACGTCACGATGAAACCCTCTGCGGGGTCACTCAGCGGCACCGTCGTCGGGCCGTCGGGTGCGCTCGGGGGCGCCGAGATCCGCATCACCGACGGCACGCTGGAATTCCTCACCACGTCGGCTTCGGGGAGCGGAGCATGGTCGTTGCAGGGCATCAGCACGCCGGGCGTCTACACCGTCACTGCCACCCTGCGCGGGTACGCCACCGCCGTGCGCCAGCTTCGCCTGTCACCTGGCGACACGCCATCGGGTGTCACCCTGCAGATGGTGCCCGGACTGGGCACCATCACCGGACTGATCAGCGCCAACGCAACCGGGTTGGGAGGCGTCACCGTCACGGCGTCGAACGGTGAGACCACGCTGACGACGACCTCGTTGACCGAGGGCAACATCGGCTTCTACAGCCTTCCGCAGCTGGCGGTTCCGGCCGACTACACCGTCCAAGCCGAAATCGACGGCTTCGTGACCAACAGCCGCCGGGTGCCGCTGAGCGGATCGCTGTCGGGCGTCGACTTCTCGATGACGAGCACGACGAGCACACTCACCGGACGGGTGCTCAGCTCGGGTGGCGGAGGCATCGAGAGCGCCGGGCTGGTCATCTCCACGGGCGAGTTGCAGTTCCGGGCATCGACGTCACCCTCCGGGGCATTCGAAATCGACCGGCTGCCACCGGGCGATTACACGATCACCGCCGAGCACTACCAGCACGAGAGCGTCACCGAGTTCACCACGCTCGTCGCGGGAGCGGCGCCGGCGCCGCTCGAGATCACGCTGCCGTTGGCATCGGGACCACCCGATGTCGGCACCGGCTCCCTGATCGTGTCGGTGATCAACGAGGACTCCACTGCGCCGACGCGCGGCATCAACAACGCCCGGGTCACGCTCAGCCGTAATCGGACCACCGAGATCTTCGTCAGGCAGGATCCGACCGACTTCGCCGTCGCCTTCGAAGATCTGCCGATCGGCACGTACACGATCAACGTGAGCGCCGACGGGTACAACGCCACAGCGCCGATCACGAAATCGGTCGGACTGGCGCAGGAGACCGTCGAAGTCCGCTTGCAGAAGCTCGGACAGGCATCGGGCATCATGGTCGATTCGCTCGACACGACGACGCGGCTCACGGGATACGCCGTCACCCTGTACCGGCTGGCGAACGACAGCGACACGGTCGGAGTGCCCGTCGGCACGTACGGCGCCACGGGAGACCTCTGGACCACACCTCCGGCGGCACTCCCGACGGGCGTCTACCGGATCGAGGCCACTTCACCGCTCGGATATCTCGTCCGCAACGATCAGATCCTCGACACGTCACCGGAGGTGCGGGGGAGGACCATGGCGTTCCTCGTGCCGAAGATCGTCGATGCCGAGGTGAAACCGCTGGTCATCCCACCGATCGAGGCCGACCCGTACCCGACGATCACGGGCCGGATCTTCAAGCCTCGGCTCAACGGCGTCACCGTCGAGTACGACGCCGTCGACGAACCCTCATTGGCCGTGACCGGAACGTGCAACGGCACGCCGGTTCCCGCCGGCAAGATCTCGATCACGGACAGCTCGGGTCCGACGGGCGGTACCGCACTGTTCGACACCTTCTCGCTGACCAAGGAGGCAGTCGCCGAGTTGATCCCGACCGACGCTCTGCCGAGTACCTGTGAGTTCACCGTCACCGCAGCGTCTCGCGTGAGTACCACGATCAGGCTCGCCAACGTCGTTGCCAGCGACGGTCTCACGCGGAGCGACCGACTCGCCGCTGCGGCGCTGGTGAAGCAACCTGGGGCGTTGACCGGCACCGTGTTCTGGTTCGACAAAGGCGTCGACCCCGACGCCCGCGTCCCACTCGGCAACGTTGCGATCGCTGCTGCGGCGCCGGTGATCACCGGATTCGCATCGACCGAGCGCTCCTCCCAAAACGTGGGGGACCCGCTTCCGGTGCCGGTGGTGGGTGCATCGACGGCGACCAGCGATGCGGCGGGCGCATGGACCCTGACCGGGCAGGTCTTCGGCGCAGCCACCTACGTGTTCACCGCTGCGAACTTCAGCCCCGGTTCGGTGCCGGTGACGATCAACGAGACCACGCGGGTGATCCCGGCGACGGGTACGAACGCGAACGTGTACACCGATGCGGTGGTCGACGGGGCGGGATTCGGCATCGAACTCACCCCGCCGAACCCGGGCACGATCAGCGGCAAGGTCACCATCCAGACGACGTCGACACCGAAGTACGGCACCGACATGGTGCGTGCGCTCGATCCTGCGGGCGCCGTGTTGACCCGGACTCCACGCACCGCTGTCTCCCTGGCCGACCCTGGGGGCGATTTCACGTTTGCCGACGCCCTCGCCGGCACCTGGAAAATCACGTTCGATCCCCTGCCGAACCACGTCGGCGGGGCCGTCGGCACGTCACCGAACCCGTTGGACGATCCCCTCGCTCCGGGCGGGAGCATCACGGGAGTCGATGCCACCTACACCGAACTCGCCACGGTGCGCGTGCGACTGTTCGACAAGACCACCGGAGCGCCGATCACCGCCCCGGCCGGCCTCGACCTGACCGCCCCGGCAACGCCGTCGCTCACCGGGCCGGTCGTCGATCGCCCGACCGGCGCACCGACGGCCGGGAACGTCTACGAACTCACAGGCATCCCGGTCGCCGCCAGCGCCCCGACGACCACCGACGTCGACTATCTCCTGACCGTCACGCTCGACGGTTACGACCTGTCCCGGGCGAGGGTGGGCCGGCTGGGTGCGACGGTCGACGCGCGGAGCATCGATCTACCGATGGTCGCCGGACGGGTCACCACGCTCGACTTGTACGTCGACTCGTTGAAGTCGATTTCAGGCTCGCTGGTCGGCCGTCTCACCGGGGGCGGCACCGAGAACCTGTCGGTGGCGGGCGCGGCACCGGCACCGTCGATTCCTGCGACGATCGCCGTTCAGCGCGTGGACGCAGCCGGCAACCCGATCACGACCAACGACCCGGCGCCGTTCACCGTCGCCGGTTCGAACGGCTCCTTCAGCATCGTCGGTGCACCCGGCTTCTACCGGGTCACGCCGGCGCACCCGGAGTACCAGGACCTGAACGTACTGGCTGACGTCCCCACGAACGGTGGTGTGTCAGTCGTCCCGAACGTCTACGAGATCGGCAGCACCGCCGACACCGTGCTCACGAGCCCCTTCCAGTTGACGCTGCGCACCTCGACGCTGTCGGTCAACGCACTCACGCAGCTGACCGGTGGCGCACAGGTGGACGGGGCGGTGGTCGACCGGTATCTCGGTTCCGCACCGTGTGCGGCGTTCCCTGCCACGCCGACACGAACGTCGATCCCGACCGGCGGTGCGACGATCACCCTCGGACCCGGTACCTACTGTTTGAGGATCAGCAAGTACGACAGCCTCGTGTCGACCACGGAGATCGCGTTCCCGGCCGTCGTCGCGGTCACGGTACCTCGGTCGACCGCCGCCACACCCGGGCTCGGCACGGTCGTCGCTCCCCTGCCGGCACTGCGCCCGACTCTTGTCGGTCGGCTCGTCGCCGAAAACCAGTCGGGGGGCACGGTGGAACTGCTCGCCACCGATCCGGTGGTGCTCACGTCGACGTTCGAGACGAACGTCGACGTGCGCGTGAACGGCACGACGGTACCGAACCAGAACCCCAGCTCGAGCGGCGACCGAACATCGTCACCCGCCGTGGCACCGGCGACCTGCACCGACAGCACCGACTGCTACTGGAACTACACGTTCCAGTCGGTCCCGTACGGAGCGCATGAAATCACGGCACCTCCGATTCCCGGGTACACGCTGGCGTCGCCGACATTGCCGGTGACGATCGGCGCAGCGGGGCCGACCGACGGCCCGACGTTCGTCTACAAGATCGACAATGCGTCGGTCAGGATCGGGTTGACTGCGGGAACCTATCCGTCACTCGACCCGGCGTTCTCGGCGACGGACGCCCGCGCCGCCGTCCGTCTCGTGTCGAAGACCGGGGCCGGGACCGGAGTCGATCGCCCCTACACGTTCGAGGCCTCGACGAGCACACTCGTCATCACCGGCGTCGCTCCGGAGGTCGGTAACTGGACGCTCAGCTTCGATGATGCGCTCCATGCGGCATTCGTCGACGACAAGGTCAAGATCGCCCAGAAGCTCGACGCCGACGGCACCAGAAAGGGCACGCTGAACAGCAGCCCGGTCGGCGACCTGGTGCGTCTCACGGGGCTCGCGACCCAGCAGTCGACGACCAACGTCAATTCGATCGTGGCACTCAGCGGCGATGCCGTCATGACGCTCACCGGACCGTCGACCTACACGCTCGCGCCCACCTCCCCTCCAACCAGCAGCACCGGGGCGAAGTTCAACGGCACCACGTACCTCTTCGACGTCGCGCCGGGTACGTACACGCTCACGACCACGAAGACCGACTACATCGCGACCGCGTTGACCGACCTTCCGCTGACACCGGCCGGCACGATGCTCGCGGGTCAGAACGTCGCGATCAGCAAGCAGGCCACGGTGACCGTGGCGGCCCGGAACCGTGGTCTGGCCCTGCCGCCCGGTCTCATGGTCGACCTGCTGAACGTCAACGACCTCTCCGTCTATGGGCCGAGCGTGCTGCCGTCGTCGACACCGGCGACCGATCCGACGGCGTCGTTCCAGGTGCCCGCCGGGACCTACCGCGCCCGCACCGTGGATCAGCGAGCCGGCGTCACGACGTATCCGCAACAGTCGTCCACACCGAATGCGACCGTCGGAGTGGGCGCCGCACCGACGATCAGCTTCACGCTGCCCAGAATCACCCGGTTCGCGGTGACCGGGCCACCGTCGACCACGACGGTGAGCGTGGCGATCCCCACGCTGACGTCGAAGCAGGGACCGGGTGGCAGTACCATCGAGTTCAGCGAGACGACCACGACGGGAACCCTCTCAGCAACGGTGTCGGCACCCGGCTACCGCACCAAGGTCGTCAGCGTTCCCGCCGAACTGTTCACCATCAGCCCGGTCTCCCTGGCGCCCAACGTCACGGCGACGGGCACGATCGGAGCGACCAGCGGCACCGTCACGGCGACGGCGCCGGGCATGACGCCGGTCACCGGCACCGTCGCCGGCACCGGCACGTACACGGTGAACGGGCTCGGCGTCGGACCGGCCGGCGAGGCGAAGTCGTGGACGATCACCTACGACGCGATCGGCACCGGTGTGGGCTCGAGCACGACCACGATCGACGTCACTCCCACATCGGACAACTCGGTCACGGGCCCGGCCGTGACGGTGACGCCGCGCCCGGTCAAGTACGACTTCACCGTCACCACCGGCGCATCGACCGCAGTACCAGGCGCCGCAGTCACGATCAGTCCGGCACCGGTCACGTCACCTCCTGCCACCGACGCTGACGGGAAGACATCCGGTGTCGTGAACGAGAACGTCGCCTTCACGTGGACCGTCAAGAAATCGGGCTATCTCACCCGCTACGGCTCGTTCCCCAAGGCCACGTCCCTCGCTGACGTCCCGGTCGCGGTCGCGATGATCGCCGGCGTGAACGGCCGGGTCGTGGACGGGGCGTCCGGTGTCGACAATGCGACCGTCGTCGTCTGCCCATTGGGCGCAGCTGCCCCCTGTACACCCGGCGCCTCGGACCGGACCTTCACGTCGGGCGCTCAGGGTGCCTTCACCATCACCAGCGATCTTGCCGCGGGCCGTTACACGGTCTGGGCATTCACGACCGGCGCTGGCGCCAAGACCGGCCAGACGACGCTGACGATCGCAACGAATGGGGACGCCAGCTTGGAGTCGTCGGACATCGCGATCAGCTGAGGCGGTCTCGGAGCCGAGGCATTGCTGGTCTCGATCGAGTCAGAGCGCCGCAAGGATCGGGATGGCGATCGCCGAGGCGATCAGGGCAGCTGCCGGCCACCACCACCACGGGGTCGTGATCGGCTCGGGCTCCGGTTCTGGTTCCGGGGGAGGCGGCGGTGGCGGCGGCGGAGCGGCGACGACCGGCGGGGGTGCCGGCTTCGGGTCGAGGTCGGCCGCGCAACGGATGCAGTGGGTCTCACCGAGCGGGTTCAGTTCGCCGCACGACGGACACACCTTGCTGCCGACCCGGTTGCGACCGCCAGCGCCTGGGAGACGGCGCAACGTCGAATCGCTGTTGGCCCCCTTGGTGGTGGTCGGCACGTTCGACGAGACCCAGAACAGCGGATAGTCACAGTGTGCACAGAACTCCTCCGACGACCGTCGGATCGACACGAGTTCGGTCTGATGCCCGCATTCGGGGCAGGTGATCTCAGCCATCGGTCGGCTCCGTCGTCGTTGTTGCGTCCGACTGGGTCGTCGGATTCACCGCTGAAGGGTCGCCATGGTGGTGCGGCGAGGGGCAGTTGCCCTGTGCGGGCGGCGAACTGCTCGTCGTTCGGCCAGACCCGCTCGCCGGCGATCCACAGATCGAAGGTGACCGTCGCCGGCAGCTCGTCGCGGATGATCCGAACGAGGTCGGCGACCGAGTTCCAGCCTGCCGATTCGACGTCGAGACGGACATGCGGCGGCGCCGCCGGCGATTCACCTTCGGGGAAGACGCCACCCGAGTCGCGCACCTCCGCGGGAGCGCCACTGAGCAGCTCGAGCAGTTGCTGCAACCCCCGTTTGGTGCCGCGCCACTGGATCAGGTCGGCGTAATCCAGGACGATCCGGCGTTGGAGCCGACCGTCGAGCGAGGAGTCGAGCCAGTCGACGCCCAACCACGTGGCCATCGTCTGCACCATCGGCTCGGGCGCGACCGTCGGGTCGAACATGTGCGGAAGCGTGTCGATCTGGTGCACGACGGTATCGGCAACGCGCTGGAAGATCGACACGAACCGGAAGAGGAAGTCGTCCTCGGCCATGCCGACCGGGAGTTGATGGAGGAGCCAGTCGTCACGTCGCATTTGTCACCTCACGATCACTTGGTGGTTGGTCGACAGGAACAACGAATCCGGCGCGAGCTTGACCAGCTCCTTGCCGAAGCCCATCCGCTCCTGGTTACGCAGGTCGTACTCGAAGAACAGCACCTCGTCGACCCGTTCCACGCCTTCGACGGCCTCGAGCAGCTGGAAGATCGCGGCCGCATTGAGATCGACGTCGAACGACCATCCCAGCCCGTCGGCGCCTCCGGTGAGCGGATTGATGAAGTCGTACAGCGTGCGCATCGCTCGGTCCTGGACCAGCGAATGCGGGCGGCCAGGACGAGCAGACACCAGTGCCGCCACGGTGACCCCCTGGTAGTACGGCGTGCCGACCTCGATCTTGCTGCCGAGAATACGGCGATCGTCGAGGTAGTCACCGATGCGTCGGATCATGTCGTCGGGCAGTGCGAAGTGATCCAGCTGCAGCATCTCCGGCGGCTGCCTGATCGACGGCACGACCAGCAGCCGCACCGGGTCACCGGGCTGCACCGGAGGCAGGCAGCGGACCCGTCCCACCCGGCTGTCGGCCTGCGCCGTCAGGCGCTCGAAGTCGGACACGGTGACCGCTCGGCCGCCGGCACGCAGCGACTGCGGTCCTCGGCGCTTGACGTTCTCGACCGTTTCGGCGTCGACGCCCCCACGAGCGGGCAACAGGTTCTGGACCCTTGCGATGTACGGCAGCGAGCTCTGCAACGACGTGAGCGTGTTGGCGCCGACGTTGCCCGCAGCGCCACCGCCGGTGCGGTAGGCGTTCAGCCTGATCCGGGCTCCTTGCGCCGGCACGGCACCGTGCTGGCGCATGCTCCCGTCGGGGTAGCGGATCAGCGGACCGAACCTGATCTCGCCGGTGTACGAATCCCAGGCGAAGTGCAGGTCGTCCCGGTCGGAATCGACGAAGTCGGTCACCTCGGTCCATTGCACGACGGTGCCGTCCTGGTCGACCTCGAGCGTCTCGTTATCCTCACGTGGCAACACCGGCGTGTGGCTGCACCGGAACGACTGATCGGGTTTGCCGGTGCTCTTGCCGATCACGTCGTCGACGATCACCTTGCTGTGCTCGGCGACGACCGTGCCGCCCATGCTCTCGGCGGTGACACGGCGAATCTGGGGCGACGTCCGGTAGGCGGGACGGTCGGCCGAAGCGGGAAGCAGACGCGCTCGCAGCCAGTGCGCCCGGACGCCACCGAGCGTGAGCGGTTGGTGCTCGGGGGCCAGCAACAAGATGATGCTGCCGTCGCGGTTGAGGCCCCCTGTCGTGTCAGCGACCTCTCCGGGACCGAGCAGATCCGGGATCGTGGCGCCCACCCATCCTTCTCCCTGCCAGGTCTCCCAAACCAGCGGTGGGCGACCGGGATTGACGCCGATGCCCTCCACGTTGGCGAGGAGGTTGAGGCGGATGGCGTTGCCGGCGAGCGGGTTCTCGAAACCGATGTAGAACGCATCACCGGGCGCCATCGGCTCCGACGGGAACACCTTGACGCCGGTGAGCCCGGCGCTGAGATCATCCCAGACGTCGACATAGCGATCGGCGCCCTCGGACGTGAGCGCAGCGGTGATGCGCGGCGGCACGATCACCGTGTCGGCGAGCGTGGTGAACACCTTGGTGTCGCCGATCGTGCCGGAGGTGGCGACCTGGGTGCCTGCTGGGATCGCGATCGGCTCGGTGCGCCCGCCGGCGCTCCAGAACGTCAGGTCGACACGCGCGGCATTGGCGGGGAACTGCTCGAAGCCCAACAGGTTGAGCATCCGCGTGTAGAACACGTCCGGCGCCTGGTTCAGCCGGTACAGCATCGTCTCGGTCATCCAGGCGAACAGTTCGATCAGTGCGACGCCCGGATCGGACAGGTTGTGGTTGGTCCACTCCGGACAGAGCTGCGGGATCATTCGCTTTGCTTCGTCGACGAGGTCCTGGAACTTGCGGTCGTCGAGGTTGGCGACGGGGAGACTCATGGCTCGTCCTCTCGGGGGATCACGTAGAACGGGTACACGAGGTTGCGGCGATCGTTGGTGGTGCGGACGATGTAGTCGATCTCGATCAGCACTTCACCGGCGTGCTGGCCGGACGGGTCGAGGCGCACGTTCTCGAGCGTCACACGCGGTTCCCAGCGGCCGATCGCCTCCCTGACCGCTTCGCCCATCAAGCCGAGGGTGTTGGCGTTGATCGGCTCGAAGAGCAACTCCCAGATCTTGCAGCCGAACGCGGGGCGCATCAGCCGCTCGCCGGGAGCGGTCGTGAGGATCATGCGGATCGAGGAGTCGATGTCGCTGGCCCCGGACGACGTGGCGATCGAGCCGGACTGGTCGACGCGCATGGGGAATGCGATGCCACGGCCGATGAAGTCGGAGGGGTCGGACATCAGTTGATCTTCACCATCGTGCCCTTGACCGTGGTGAGCGCACTCGATTCCAGCGTGGCGGGCGCATTCGCCTTGAGGTCGAGTTTTGCCTGTGCGGTCACCGCCACGTTCGCCTTGCTCTTCACGTTGACGTTCACGCCTTCGATCGTCACGTCCTTGGTCGCTTTCAGGCTGATGTTGCCCTTGCTCTGCAGGGTGATGTCGCCGTTCTCCGCGATCTCGATCGATCCCTTGTCGTTGAACACCTTGACCGGGATGCCCTTGGCCTGGACGTCGATCTTCTCCTTGCCGACGAACACGACGGCCTCGCTGTCGGCGGTGTTGATTCGCACGAACTGCTCGGCGGCGCCGGCGCCATCGGCGATCCGGATCTCGTGGCCGAGGCGTGAGTTGAAGACGCGGGCGTCGACCTTGCCGTTCTTGACCAGTTCGGTCGACGCGTACTTGGGCTTGTCCTTGCCGTTGACGAGTCCACCGAGGACGAACGGGTGGTCGAGGTCCCCGTGCTCGAACCCGACGAGCACCTCGTCGTCGATCTCGGGGATCACGGCCCAGCCACGAGCGGCGCCCGCACCGGGTTGCAACACCCGCGCCCAGCCCGTCTCCACCTCGTCGGAGAGGTACGGCAGCTTGACCTTGACACGACCGATGCCGTCAGGGTCGTCGTTGTTCGTGACGATGCCGATCGTCAACGAGCCCAGCACCTTGTCGATCGTCGGCGTGCTGGCCCCACCGAGGATGTCGACCAGCGACTCGGGGTCGGAGGATCCGACCTCGAAGAACGTTCGCATCGATCCCGCCCCGAAGACGTGTTCCACCTGGGTGCAGTAGTACCTGCCGCTCCAGTTGCTGCCGAGACCTTCGAGTCTCAGGAGCACTCCCGGCTTCGTTCGCGCCGTCGGGTCGGTTTCGCCACGGGCCCGAAGGGCCTCCCCCGCACGCCGGTCGACGATGCTGGTCGCGAGTTGTTGCGCATGGGCAGCGGAGCGGACCGCACGGGGGATCGACAGCGCCACCGTCCCGCCGTTGGCCTCGGTGGCCGGGGCCAGCCCGATCTCCGACTTCGCCGAGGCGGCAGAATAGGTCGCCCTACCGACGACCACTTGCTTCTTGACGGCGTCCCATCCCCGGACCTCGACGTCTTTCGCATGTTCGCTCGCGCTGTAGCGGGCTCGGAACGAGACGAGGTGTTGGCCGTACTTCAAGGTGATCTCCCCCGACGACCTCCGCTTGTGCGCCACCAGCTTGCCGTCCTCGACGAACCACTCGTAGCCGATCTGGCGCATCAAGGCATCGAGGAAGGCGTAGGCGGTGCCGTACCGATACGTCGACTCCGACACGACCGAGGTGGCATCGACCTGTGCGGTCAGGCCGGCCACGCCGGCGAGATCGCTGATGATGTCAGACGCTTTGGCGTTGTTGTAGCTCTTCGCCACCGAGGTGCGGCCGAGTTTGTAGAGCTTGTCGTAGGCCTCGACGACGACGACGGCACCCGTACCGAGTTCGAACTCCACGCCGAGGCTCACGACCAGGCCATCGAAGATCCTCCAGCTCTGGACGGCGCCACCGTCGACGGGACCCTTGCACTGGATCTGTACGTCGTCGCCCAGTTTCGCCTTCACGTCATCGACGCCCAGCTTGTCGGTCCCCACCTGGAACGACAGACGGGCATAGGCCGGTACACCGAGGCCGTTGACCACGCGAAGATCGACCAGCGTGGCGAGGAGCTGCGCGTCGAGTTCCTTTCCATCGACTTTCACCACGGGGGTGACGATGACGGCGGCGGGCATGTCAGGTGTGCCCGTCGGGGATCGACAGCAGGCGGCCCGGCGTCAGGTCGAGCGGATCGTTCAGACCGTTGAGCGTGGCGATGTCGCGCCACTTCGTCGAGTCCCCGAAGTAACGCGCCGCGATCCGGTCCAGCGTGTCACCGACTTGGATCTGATGGGTCCGATTCGGCTTCGGCGTGCCCGAGGTGGGGTTCTGCGGTCCCCAGTTCGCGTCGGGTTCGAACTGCTCGAGCGACAGGTCGACGGTCGCTCGCAACGGCAGCCCCTCGTTGGAGAAGTACGTGAAGCTGACGTTGGCCGAGGTGATCACCGCCTTGAACGAATGGATGTGTGTGCCCCAGTGGAACTTGACCCATGGTGGCCGGCCGTTGCCGATCGTCTCGTCGTAGCCGGGCAACGACGTGTCGATCTCCATCAGCTCGAGCAGCCTGTTCGTGTGGAGGCTCACTGCCTTGCCGTCGTTGGTGGTGTCGAAGATCAGGTTGAGGGCGAACGATCCGCCCGCACCTCCTGCGAACCGCATCGTCGGCGTCGCCTTGCCGGGGATCTGATCTGATTCCCACTTGTTCTGGGTGGCGAAGGCGAACGACGTCGGGTTGAACATGCAGTCGATGCGTGCGCCCGACTCGACTTCGAGATAGGCCTTCTGGAGTTGGTTCGACATCAGGTGCTCCTCCAGCTTCGCCCGCCACGGCGTTCCAGTTCCACGATCATGCGGTCCTCGATCATGCGCAGCAGTCGAGGCAGGTTGGCGTCGAGTTGCCGACGGAACCATTCGTCCGAGGGAGCGGAGCCCGATGCATCGTCGCGTTGACCCGCGGGTGTGGCACTCGGCGCCGAATCGCCGGTTCCTGCGGCCGGAACGGCGCCACTCGAACGGTGCGACCCGATCGTCGGCGGCCGGCTCGGCGTGGCCGTGTTCCATCGCTGCACGACATCACCCGGGCCGCCGGCGCGGGTGATGCTCGCAGCCAGCGCACCGGCCGACACGGTTCGCGCACTCGATGACGACGAAGGTGCCGGCCGCGTCGGGTCGGGCGACCGGCGAATCGTTCGGTCGTCGGAGCGACGTCGAATCGTCGGTGCGCTCGTGGTCGCCGACGGTGCGAGCGGCGAGCGGGCCATCAGCCGTGCGACCTGCTCGGCTCGGCGCTCCTCGGGACTGTCGTCGAGATCGTCGAAGAACCGTGGCGCCGGCGACGGGTGTGCGACGTGGGTCAGCTCGTGGGCCATCACCTCGTCGAGTCGTGCGGCAGTCACCGCCTGGCGATCGAGGTGGATCGTGTGGCCGGTGGTCGCAGCCACCTTGCCCACCGAGCGCAACGCGGCGCGCGAAGCCCCATCGGTGGAGAGCATCACCGGACGCGGGCCGGCGATGGCATCCGCCAGCGGCCGGTACGCGGTCGGCAACGGTGCGGGTGTTCGCTGGACGGTCTGCGACAGGACGGCCATGAACTGCTCCGCAACTCGTTGCGCCGGGCGCTGTGTGCGATGTTCTGCCGAACCATCATCGATGGCCGCCGCCGAGGGGCGTTCGGACGGTTCGGTGTCGGCCGGGCGGTCGGTCGCGGCGCTGCGGTCGCCCGCAGCAGGGCGCAGGGGAACGGTCGGCGTCACGTCATCCGGAGTCGGAACATTCGACGACGAGCGTCGAACCACATCGAGCAGGGGGCTCGCCGTCGCCGCCACGATCGACCGTGAGTTCAGCGGAGCCGGCCGGGACGAATCGGCCGTCGTCGGGACGATTGCTGATTGCAGGGTCCGCACTCGGGCGAGACCGATCGTCGACGCCCGATCGGTGCGAGCAGTACCAGTGTCGTCTCGCATCGCTGCGATGGGATGTTGCGGAGCGGGTCGATGAGCTCTCGACAGCGCCCGCGGCAACGTGACGCGCCGCACGACGGTCGAAGGCGACGAGTCGGCTCGAGCCAGCACCGGTGCCTCGGCGACCGGGCCCGGCGGGTTCGGCATGCGTAGCACCGGGAGCGCCGACGTGAGGACCGGATCGACGGACGACGCCGTCGGGACCGCCTCGGCTGACGTGACAGAACCGGGGCGACGATCACGGCGACCGTCGGAGGCATCGGGGGGCGCCGGAGACTCGGCGACGAGCCCGGAACGCAACAGCCGCTGCGCTCGGAGCTGTCGATCCGGCTGCGAGGTGACCGGCGCCGCATCCACCGACGGTGCGGTGGAGACGGTCGGTCGCTCGGCGAGCGCGACGGTACCCACGGACGGGTTCGTCCCGGCCTGCGGCGACGACATCGGCGTCGAGCGTGGTGTGGATGCGGAGGCACGCTCTGCTTGCGACGCGTCCGGCAACGGCGACCCGGGTGGCGTGCGCGGCGGCGCCGGAGACGGTGCGGGCGCCGCAGCGATACTGCTGGTCGTCGCGTCCACCTCGCTGCTGGAAACGCGTCCCGTACGGGCAGCGGTGTCCGGCGAACGCCGACCGACTGGTCGTTCGACGCTCGCAGGCGCGCTGTCCACTGCAGACGGCAGCTGCTCGACGGGATCTTCCGGTGCCGCACCGAGGATGCCCTGTTCGACGAGGGCCGCTCGCAGCTGCTCGAGCCGGCTCGCTCCGGCCGGTCGTGCGCGCCGAGCGCCGGGACGCGAGCCGGTAACCGAACGGCGAACCGGCGGTGCGCCCGACGCCCCACCGGACGTTCCGACCGCAGAGCCCCTCGGTGCCGGTGGACCACCGAGACGTGCCGGAGGCACGCTGCGGGTGACGGTCGGCTCGGGTCGCATCGCTCGCACCAGTCGGCCCGGACCGTCGACGCCTCCCGTCAGCATCGGCTCAGCCGCGGTCGTGCGACGCACCTGGCGGTCCAGTCGTGACGGGTCAGGTACCCGATCGCCGGCAGGCCGGTGGGATTCCGATGCAGCGCCACGGCCGGCAGCGTCGCGTTCGCGCTGGCGCACCAGCAGGCGGAGCTGGTCGAGCTTGGGGTCTCCCGTCGGCACGAAGTCGGCCGGGACGACCGGCGTCGGTGCAGCGTCGGTCGAGGTGACGGCGACGAATCCGGGCGCACTGCGCTGGATGATCTGGTCGGTCCAGGTGGGCCGTGCGAGCTGGTCCCGGTGCCGCCGCTGCGGTTCGATCGGCACCCGCCGTGCAGCCACCGCCGGTACCGCGCCCCGGGTGCTCAGCGACCGGTTGCCGTTCGCCGGCACCGTACGCCTGACGAGAACGTCTCGCGCCGCATCGCTGGCGCGGTCAGCGCTGCCATGCAGACCGCGATGGAGCCGCCACGAATCGAACGACGGTCGCAGCGCAGCCGAATTCAGGTCGTCGAAGCGCACGGTGGGTCGGATCGCGCTCGACCGCCCGACCGCCAAGCCGAAGCCGACGCTCGCCCGACCGACCGCACCGACCACGCCGGAAGGCGACCAGTGCCGCCCCAACACCGACTGCGAACGCGAACGGTACGCCATGCCCACACCGAGGACTCCCGGCGTCGGGCCCGTTGCGTCGTCGTCGGGCGTCGAGAAATTCTCCTGTGTCGTCGTCGAATCAGAGCTCATGGGCGCGGAATCCGTGATGGGTGATCTCGAGTTCCTCGCCGGCGGCGTCGGTCGAACCGGCGGCGAACCGGGGTCCGGTCCACTTCACCGGATATGCGTCTGCGAAGTCCCAGGAGCGAAGCCGGGTTCCGGTGCGATCGAGCAGCGTGATGGCAGCGCTCTTGCGAACCAGCTTGTTGCCGTTCGCCGAGAACTGTTCGCCCGACGACTCGTTGAGCCACTTCAACAGGTTGTCCTGCTTGGTCACCCCGCGTTTGAGCACGATGTTGGGCCAGCTCATGCGGCCGGGCAGCTTGTGGACGAAGCTGTTCTGCCCGCCCTCCTGGATGTCCTCGGTCTCGATCGACACCTCGAGACCGCTGACCTCCTCGAACCGTCCGATGTCGACACCGTCGACCTCGAACAGGAACGTCGCGCTGTTCGCATCACCCAGCTCGTCTTCAACCATCGGTCAACGCATCCCATGCTCGTTGGTTCATGTCGGCGACGAGTTCGATCAGACGCGCCCGGTCCGGGTGTTCGAGGTCGAGCAGGTCACCCAGACTCCAGTGGAGGTGATACGCGAGGTAGGCGATCTCGCTCCAGAGCGAGGTCTCGGGATAGAGCTTCACGGGACGGCCGCCCGCCTAGGACGTCGCGCCCGACGTGACCTCTTCGACGTGCGACCGTCGTGAACGGCCCGCCGGAGGTGGATCGTCGGTCGTGCCGGCCGACTCGGACCCACCGGCCGCCTGGTCGCCGGTCTGCTCGACGTCGATGTCGGAGCCAGTGGGCAACACGCTCGCCTGGAGGGCCTCGACATCGGCTTGGTCGCCGAAGTTGATGATGCCGTAGAGATCCTGGAGGAATGCGAGATCAGCGGCGAACAGACCCTCGACCTCGTCGACACCGATCGCGGGCAGCGACCCCAACGACGTGATCACCCGCGCCAACACCAAGATGGTGAGGTACGGATCGTCGGGTCCGTCGATGGTGCGGTTGCGCAACGGCTCGATCTCGTCGCGGGCGGTGGCCAGCCGCATCGTCCCATCACGATGCAGCGTGCCGTCACTCCCGACGAAACCCTTCGGGAGGGTGAAGTCGAACTCGGTGCGCAAACCTGCCATCGTCACGCCCAGTTGAGTTCGTCGTGCCGGATCGTCAGTTCCTCGACCATCGCTTCGCCGCTTGCGGCGTTCAAATCCGACACGGTGAGTTTCGAAGGGAAGCACCGGTCGAGGTTGAACCGCGCGATCTCCTTGAACTCACGGCTGAGGAGCACGATCGAACCCGTCTTGCGAGTCACGGGGACGGCGGCGTCGACCGTCTCGTCGAACCAGTCGTTGATCGCCCGGTCCTTCGTGAAGCCCCGCTTGAGCACGACCTCCGAGTACGTCCGGCTCGGGCCGGGCTGCTTGGTGGTGATCTTCTTGCCGGTCACCGTGATCTGCGTCTGTTCGATCACGTCGACCTCGGACGACAACCCGCTGCACGACGTGAAGAACGCAATCTGCGTGCCGTCGAGTTCGAACGAGAAGTACCCACCCTGAGCGGCGGTGAAATCCGTACTCATCACTTCGCCCTTTCGAGGAATTCGATCTGGAGTTCGATCTCTTCGGTGGTGACGTCGTCGCTTCCCGCATCGAGGTCGGACACACTCCACTTCGAGGGCCACGCCCTCAAGATGTTCCAGCGATCGACCTCGGTGCCGTCGAGGTCGTACATGACGATCGATCCGTCGGTGTACTTGCGCTTCCCCTTGCACATGTCGTCGTGCCAGGTCCAGAACTCCTTGTCGCCGTTGAACTCGCGCTTCAAGGTGATCGCGGGTACTTCACGGTGCCTGGACTGAATTTGGTCACGGACTTGCCCAGGGCGGTGATGCGGGTGCTCTTGATCTCCTCGATGTCCATGCCGAGGCCGGACGCCTCGGTGAAGAACCCGCTCGCCACGGTGCCGAACTCGACACCGAAGGTCGACGATGTGATGGCCGTGTTTGCGTCGCCTGGGACAATCGTGGTCATTCGCTACTCCCTTCGTGGATGCGCTCGATGGTCATGATTCAGCTCTCGTCCTTGATCTGGCCGATGCGGAAGATCACGAACTCGGCCGGCTTCACCGGAGCGATGCCGACCTCGACGATGAGCTTGCCCTGGTCGATCGAGTCGGGCGGGTTGGTCTCCGCGTCGCACTTGACGTAGAACGCCTGCTCGGCGGTGGCGCCGAACAGCGCACCGTCGCGCCAGAGGCCGCGGAGGAACGAGTTGACGGTGCGCTTCGACCCCTCCCACAGCTTCTGGTCGTTCGGCTCGAACACCGCGAACTGCGTGCCGTTCATGATCGTGGTCTCGATCATGTTGAACAGGCGGCGGACGTTGATGTAGCGTCCAGTCGGTGTTCGACGACAAGGTGCGGGCACCCCACACGCGGATGCCGCGGGTGCCGAACGGGCGGATGCAGTTGATCCCGATCGGGTTCAGCAGGCCCTGCTCGGCCTTGGTGATGTTCGTCTCGACGTTCGAGCGCGCCGCGGACGACCTCGTTGGCCGGCGCCTTCCAGACGCCCCGGGTGTCGTCGGTGCGGGCCCAGATACCGGCGATGTGACCCGACGGCGGCACCATGATCTCGGTGTCACCGTTGGTCGCGGCCGGGTTGTCGACCTTGATCCAGGGGTAGTACAGCGCGGCGAACGCCGAGTCGTACATGGCGACGTCGCTGCGCCACTCCTTGATCTGCTGCGGCGACATCCCCGGAGGGGCGTCGAGGATGGCCATGCGGTTGGCCTGGCCCTCGCAGTGGTTGATCAGCGCCAGTCTGCACCGACTTCCACATGCCGAGGTCGAGCGATGCCGTCTTCCTTGCGTGGCGGCGGTGACCAGGTCGGGGACCATGACCATGGTGACGTCGTCGGCGATCGTGAGGCCGCTGATGCCGGTGCGGGCCGTCTCGGACCCGGCGAAGGCCGGCCGGAACGGAGACCGGGGTCGGGCGCGGCCGGCTTGATGTCGAAGCTGCCGGTCGGAATCGTCTGCAGGTCGGCGTCGAGCTGGTCGACGTCGATCTTGGTCTCGACCTTCACCTTGGTGGAGGTGCCGTTGATGGCCTTGTCGATGCCACCGAGTGTGACGCCGGAGAACACTTCGGGTTCGCCATGGCCGTCGGTGATCGTGACGTCGAAGGTGGGCGGCGCATCATCGTCGGCGCCGTCGGCGGCCGGCTCGGAGCGACGGTGACTGTGACGTCGGCGTTGGGCTCGACGGTCGTGAACTCGACCGCCGGGCCGAGCGCGCGGTCAGCGGCCGGCAGGGCGAGCTGGCCCGACTCCTCGACGGCGCGGTGTGCGGGATGCGCACGATGTAGGCCATCGATCCGCCGTTGTTGAAGTAGCCGTAGACCGAGTGCGGGAGCATCGCGTCCGGGCGAATCCGCCGTAGAGCGACTCGAACTGGGTCCAGTTGGTCACCAAGCGGGGTTTGAGACCCTCGGGGTCCGACGGGTCGTCCTTCGGCGCCTTCGCGGTGAACCCGACGAAGGCGGCAACGGCGGTGGCGCCGGCAGAGAGCGTGGCGCTCGATGAGGCCACCTCTTCGACGTAGACCCCAGGGGTCAAGTATGACGGCACAGCGAACCTCCCGATCCGAAACGTTGTGGCACTCGCGGCACCCCACACGGTCGGGGCGGCGCACGGATGTCCACGAAAGCATTCGGCAGGGTCAGCCCGCCTCGGTCCCGCATGTCGACCCGTGTGGGCAAGCTAGCACGCTGCGTGAACCCCGATGGGGGACGGCGCATCAATTGTCCGGCGATGCGCCACGAGCTGCTCTCAGGCCACGGTGACGGTGACCGCAGTGGGCGCGACGACGGTGATCACACCTCCGTAGACGCAGTTGCACGTCGACGTCGAACTCAACGCCGGTGCGTTCGCCACCAGCACGGTCGGCGATCCCGGGACCCAGGGCGCCGGCGTGACGGGCGTGCACGGTCCGGGGGTCAGCACACCCAGCGCTGCAGCAGTCAACGATGCGGTGGCCGGGTTGACGAGCGACAGGCAGTTGCCGAACATCAGGATGTTGACGAACGGCTTGTTGTCCATGACGTTGGCCATCGGCTTGTTCGTGGCGGTGACGCGGTTGACCGGCAGCACCGTGATCGGCCCCGGCGCCAGCCCGAACGAGCACATGATGGTGTCGCCCATCACGACCGGCTGCGCCATGAACGTGACCATAGTTCGGTCACCGGTCGCTGTGCTTGACTGACGCAGGTGGCAGACGACGCATCCCCAGCCGACCCCAGCCCGGCGTGGTTCCGCTTCGGTCGCGCACTGCTGGTGGCCGCTGCCTCTCGGGCCCTGCCGGATGCTCCGACATCGGGCACCGATGGTCCCACGCCGGCGAATGCCGCCGACGACATCGAGGCGTCGCGTAGCGCGCTCGCCGCCTCCCTGGCGACCGATGAAGCATTCGCGATCCTCGTGGCCAACGCCCAACTCTCCACGCACGAGGCCGAAGTGCTCGCCGTGCTGGCGACGGCGGAAATCGATGCGAACTGCCGACAGCTGGTCGCCGCAGTCCAGGGAGACATCCGCTCCGGCCGGTTGACGCTGGGGACGCTGGCGCTGGTGCTGCCCGCCGGACACCCCGGTGCGCTGACGGTCGCCCACACCGCCCGGCTGCGCCGCACCGGGTTCGTCGACGTCGGACACGACGGTGCCTGGGCCGACCGCCTCGTCTCACTCGACGAAGGCGTCGTGTGGACGCTGCTCGGCGACGACTCGCCCGATCCCGATCTGCCCGTCGGCGTCGAGCTGGTCGACGTCGATCCCGCCGGTGACGCCGGGGATGTGTCCGGCCTGGTCGTGGTCACCGGCGCCGACCGGATGCGACGGCGCCAAGCGGCGGTCACGCATGCGGTCGGCGGCCGCTTCATCTGTTGCGACGTGCCGGCGAACGAGGCGGAGTGGTCGGCGCTGGTCCGCGAGGCGACGATCACCGGACGGGGCGTGGTGCTCGAGATCGGTGACTCGCTCGATGCGGCGACGCGGCGATGGCTCGACCGGTCGTCACATCTCGTCTGGGCGCTGTCGGCACGCTCCGCTCCTCCGATCGAGCACCTTCCCGTGCGCCCCTGGATCGAGGTGCTCGCATCGTCCGATGGCCCCGACGACGCAGAGTGGTTGGCGACGTTCGGCCCCGACATCGGGCGCACACACCGCTTGACGTTCGAGCAGATGCACCGTGTCCAGCGCGCCCGTCGAGCTGTCGGCGGCGACATCGATGCCGCCGTGCGGCGGCTGGCGAGCGGTCCCCTCGAACAGCTGACCCGCCGGATCTCGCCGACGCGCACGTGGGACGACATCGTGCTGAGTCCCGACCGCAAGGCGCTACTGCACACCGTCGTCGACCGATACCGCCACTCGAACGACGTCTACGACACCTGGGGCTTCTCGCCCAACCCCTCGCGCGGGCTGGTCGCGCTGTTCTCCGGGCCTTCGGGCACCGGCAAGACGCTGGCGTCGGAGATCATCGCCGGCGAGCTCGGACTCGACGTGTTCAAGCTCGACCTGTCGTCCGTGGTGAGCAAGTACATCGGCGAGACCGAGAAGAACCTCGAGCAGATCTTCGACGCTGCGAGTGCCGGCAACATGGTGCTCTTCTTCGACGAGGCGGACTCGCTGTTCGGAAAGCGTTCCGAGGTCAAGGACGCCCGTGATCGGTACGCCAACATCGAGGTGTCGTATCTCCTGCAACGGCTCGAGGCCTACGACGGCCTGGTCGTACTGGCGACCAACTTCGAGAAGAACGTCGACGAGGCGTTCCTGCGCCGCATCCACGTCCGCGTCGAGTTCGCCATGCCCGGTCCGGACGAACGCCGGGCGATCTGGGCCGCGAACCTCCCCGCGACCGCACCGGTGCTCGACTTGGACCTCGACTGGCTTGCCGAGCAGTTCGAACTCTCCGGTGCGTCGATCCGCAATGCGGCGATCCATGCGGCATTCTCGGCGGCGGCGACGGGCACCGACATCACCATGGAGCACGCCGTGCGCGGCGTCGCCCACGAACTGCGCAAGATGGGACGGCTCCTGAAGGACAAGGACTTCGGCGACTACCACGCCCTCGTCACCGACTGATCCACGCCCCGACACCACGTTTGTGTTGCATTCTGAGTGGGGTGGTGCACCCGAAGCTGTGCACGAACGGGGTCGGCCGGAGCTGGATCACCAGTCGGTGGCGATGTACTGGGTCTCGCAGAACTCGTAGATGCCCTCGCTGGCGCCTTCGCGGCCCAGTCCCGACTGCTTCATGCCGCCGAACGGCGCCGCCGGGTCGGACACTGCGCCACGGTTGAGTCCGACCATGCCCGCTTGGATGCGTTCGCTGACGGCGAGCCCGCGGCGCAGGTCACGGGTGTAGACGTAGGCGGTCAGTCCCATCTCGGTGTCGTTGGCGACGGCGACCATCTCGTCGGTGTCGTCGAACGTCATCACCGGCGCGACCGGCCCGAAGATCTCGTGACGGGTGATCTCGTCGCCGGGGCGGACGTTGCCCAGCACGGTCGGAGGATAGAAGTGACCCGGCCCGTCGACGGTGCCACCTCCGGTGGCGATCCGCGCGCCGTGGTCCGTCGCCGAGGTCACCAGTTCGTTGATCGATGCAACGGCCTTGGCATTGATCATCGGTCCGCACGTCACGCCGTCGTCGAAGCCGCTGCCGATGCGAACGTCGGCCATCGCCGCAGCGAACATCCGCGTGAACTCGTCGGCGACCTTGTCGTGGACGAGGAACCGATTCGCCGCCGTGCACGTCTCGGCCGAATGTCGCATCTTCGCGACCATCGCTCCTTGCACCGCGGCGTCGAGGTCGGCGTCGTCGAACACGATGAACGGTGCGTTGCCACCGAGTTCCATCACCGTCTTGAGGACGCGGTCGGCCGCCCGCTTGAGCAGCACGATGCCGACTTCGGTCGACCCGGTGAACGACACCATCCGCGTCGCCGGATGGTCGACTGCGGCATCGAACCAGTCGCCCGATGTGAGCGTGGGCACGATGTTGACCACGCCCGCGGGCAGGCCGGCCTCGTGCAGGAGCTCACCGATCCGCAGGGCGGTCAACGGCGTCTCGCGAGGCGGCTTGATGACGGCGGCGTTGCCTGCCGCGAGCGCAGGTGCGAGCTTGCGGGTGATCATCGCCGCCGGGAAGTTCCACGGGGTGACGATCACGACGACGCCGACGGGCGGGTGGTGCACCACGATGCGGTTGGCGCCGGCCGGCGCAACACCGAGCGAACCCTGGATGCGAACGGCTTCCTCGGAGTTCCACCGGAAGAACTCCGCCGCGTAGGCGACCTCGCCTCGAGCGTCGGTGAGCGGCTTGCCGTGCTCGAGCGTGATCAGCCGGGCGAGCTCGTCGGTGTGCTCGACCATCAGCTGCCACGTGCGACGCAGGATCTCGCCGCGTTCGCGTGGTGCGGTCGCCGCCCATGCCAGCTGCGCCTCGGCCGCCGCCTCGCATGCGGAGGTCGCGTCGGCGGTGGTCCCCGCCGCCACCGATGCGATGACCTCCTCGTTCGCCGGGTTCTCGACGTCGAAGCGCTCCGAACCCGAGCCGTCGCGCCACTCGCCACCGATCAACAACTGCGTCTGCATGACTCCATCATGCACCCTGGCCACCGCCGGCGCACGTGGCCGAACGGCTCTCGGGCGACGGCCCTCGTGCGACGTCCTCAGGCGACGTCGTAGCCCGCCTCTTCGATCGCCGCTCGGATGTCGGCGTCGTCGCCACCGGTCACCGTGACACGACGGGCCTCGACGTCGACGTCGACGGTCGCGACGTCGGCGACGGTTGCCACCTCGCTCTCGATCGCGTGCTTGCAGTGATCGCAGCTGATGCCGGGCACCGAATAGGTGTGGATGTCGTTGGTGGTGGTCATGCGACGAGTTCCTCTTCTCTGGTGGTCGGTGCATCGGAGTCGATGCGGTCGGTCGTGCGCCGGTAGCCGTCGAAACGGCGCAGTCGCAGGCTGTTCGACACGACGAACAGCGACGACATGCCCATGGCACCGGCGGCGATCATCGGGTTCAGGACACCGAACGCTGCGAGCGGAATCGCCGCTGCGTTGTAGGCGAACGCCCAGAACAGGTTGCCCTTGATCGTGGCCAGCGTGCGCCTCGACAGCGCCACCGCGTCGGCGGCGGCGCGCAGGTCGCCCGACACGATCGTGAGGTCGGAGGCTTCGATGGCGACGTCGGTGCCCGTGCCGACGGCGATGCCGAGGTCTGCCTGGGCGAGCGCCGGGGCGTCGTTGATGCCGTCGCCGACCATCGCCACACGGCGGCCCTCGGCCTGGAGGCGCACGATCTCGGCGGCCTTCGCGTCGGGGAGCACTTCGGAGATCACCGCATCCACGCCGACGTCTGCGCCGACGGAACGGGCCGTGCGCTCGTTGTCGCCGGTGAGCAGCGTGACCGTCAGCCCGAGATCGTGGAACGCTGCGACCGCCTCACGCGACGTCGGCTTCACCGTGTCGGCGACGACGAGCACGGCCTCGGCGAGCCCGGCGCGCCCGACGAACACCGCGGTGTTGCCGCTGCGCTCGGCCGCTGCGCCGGCGCGTTCGACCGACGCCGGAACGGTGTCGAACAGTCGGCGCCGCCCGACACGGACCTCGGTGCCGCCGACCGTGGCGACGACGCCGACACCTGGGCGATTGGTGAAGCCGTCCACGGGCCCGGGCAGTGCACCACGTTCGGATGCTGCTGCGGTGATCGAGCGGGCGATCGGGTGCTCGGAGCGCGATTCGACGGCACCTGCGAGGCCGAGCAGCACCTCTGACGGTGCGTCGGGTGCGACCACGTCGACCAACCCCATCCGGCCCTCGGTGACCGTCCCGGTCTTGTCGAGCACGATCGTGTCGATCCGGCGGGTGTCCTCGAGCACCTCGCCACCCTTGATGATCACTCCCATCTGCGCCGCCCGTCCCGTGCCGACCATGATGCCGAGGGGCGTCGCCAGTCCGAGGGCGCAGGGACAGGCGATGATCAGCACGGCGACCGCGGCCGTGAACGCATCGTTGGCATCGCCCACGATCGCGAGCCACGCGAACAGCGTCACGATGGAGATCGCGATCGCCGTCGGCACGAACACCGCAGCGACGCGGTCGGCGAGACGTTGCACCTCGGCTCGGCTGCCCTGCGCTTCGTCGACGAGGCGGATGATCTGGGCGAGCGCGGTGTCGGCACCGACGCGGACCGCCTCGACGACGAGCGATCCGTTTGCGTTGACCGTGGCACCGATCACCTCGTCGCCGGGGCCGACCTCGACCGGCACCGGCTCGCCGGTCACCATCGAGGCGTCGATCGCCGACTGCCCCTCGACGACCACACCGTCGGTTGCCACCTTCTCGCCGGGGCGAACGACGAACCGCATGCCCGGGACCAGTTGTTCGACCGGCAGCTCGGTGCCGTCGACGAGCTGTGCGGTTCGCACCCCGAGGTCGGCCAGCGCCCGCAGGGCGTCGCCCGAGCGACGCTTCGCACGGATCTCGAGCCACTTGCCGATCAGGATGAGGGTGACGATCACCGCGGAGGTCTCGTAGTAGACGTGCAGCCCGTCGCCGGCCATCGACATACCCGACATCGACGTGCTGGTGTCGTCACCGATGGATGCGAGCAACACCACGGTCGACCACGTCCACGCCGACAGCGTGCCCATCGACACGAGCGTGTCCATCGTGGTCGCTCCGTGACGCACGTTCATCCAGGCCGCTCGGTGGAAGCTCGACCCACTCCAGAAGACGACCGGCGTCGCCAGCGCTGCGGCGACCCACTCCCATCCGTCGAACATGAGCGGCGGGATCATCGAGATGGCGACCAAGGGGACGCTGAGCCACAGCGCCACCATCCACCGCCGCCGCAGATCGGCTTCGCGGCGTCGCTCCGCCTCGTCGTGATCGCTCGTGACCGGCGCCTGGTAACCCAACCGTTCGATGGCGGCGCGAAGCGTGTCGTCGTCGACGTCCTGGTCGTGCAACACGGTCGCGCGGCCGTTCGCGAAGTTGACCTGCACCAGCTCGACACCGTCGAGTTTGGTGAGCGTTCGCTGGATCCGGTTGGCGCAGGCTGCGCAGGTCATTCCTTCGACGGCGATGTCGGACCGGGCACTCATGCGCTCACGACCTGACAGCGGTTCGGGTCCGTGCACGTCGCCGGGTCGAGCCGACGGGCCCGCTCGGCCAGTTGCAGCATCTCGCCGCGAGCTGCTCGGAGCCGTTCGATCTGGGCATCGATCTCGGCGACGTGCCGATCGAGGAATGCCAGGGTGTGCCCGCAGGTCGCCTGCCCGGCGTCCTTCATCGACAACAGCACGTGGACCTCGTCGAGCGTGAGCCCCGATGCCTGGGCGTCACGGATGAACTGGAGCCGTTCGACGGCGTCGTCGCAGTACTCCCGGTAGCCCGCCGGGGTCCGCTCCGGCTCGACGAGCAGATCGATCGATTCGTAGTAGCGGATCGTCTTGGCCGTCAGGCCGCACCGATCGGCGAGCTGTCCGATTCGCATGCCTGGAGCGTACCCAACGTTCCAGCCAACTGGAAGGTTGCGGATGTCACACGTGCGAGCGGAGCATCGATGCCGCCGCTTCAGCGGTGAGGTCGCGCTGCAGGTTGGCGAGCAGCTCGTAACTTGCGGGGATCTTCGCCACATCGGCCGATCGCAGCAGCGGCGGGTAGTAGTGGGCATGGAGCTGCCATCCTCGCGGCCCTCCTTGCGGCCCTCCTTGCGGCCCTTCTTCCGGCCCGGCTGACCCCGGCGCGCTGTGCCAACCCGAGCAGTACGGAAACGGTGTGTCGAACACCGCATCGAACGCTCGCAACATCGTCTGGAGTATCTCGGCGAGCGACGCCCGCTCGGTGGCGTCCACCTGGTCGAGCCGCTCCAGCGGTCGACGCGGCAGCACGAGTGTCTCGAACGGCCAGTACGCCCAGTACGGCACGACGACCACCCAGTCGTCGTTGGAGGCGACGATGCGTTCACCGATGTCGACTTCTCGCTCGACGTAGTCGAGCAGCATCGGACGCCCGTGTGCGTCGAGGTAGGCGGCCTGCCGTTCCATCTCCTCGCCGGCCTCGTCGGGCAGGAACGTCGAGGCCCAGATCTGCCCGTGTGGATGCGGGTTCGACGCTCCGGAGATCGCACCGCGCGTCTCGAAGATCTGCACCCAGCGATACCGCTGCGTGAGTTCGGTCAGCTGGTCCTGCCACAGCTCGATCACCCGGACGACGTCGGAGTGCGGCATCGCAGCGAGCGTGAGGTCGTGGCGCGGCGAGAAACACACCACCCGGCACTCGCCGACCGCACCGGCGGAGGCGAACAATGCGTCGGTGGCCGCCGGATCGGGCGTGGGCGAGTCGGCAAGCAACGCCGCGAAGTCGTTGACGAACACGAACGTCGAGCCGTAGTCGGGGTTGCGAACGCCGCCCGCTCGTTCGTTGCCCGGGCAGAGGTAACACGTCGGATCGTGTGCGGGCGCCGGCGGCGCCTCGGCAGACCGGTGTCCGTCCCACGGCCGCTGGGTGCGCTGGGGCGACACGATCACCCACTCGCCGGTCAGCGGATTCTGGCGTCGATGAGGATCGCGGGCGGGGTCGAACGACACCGCCGCAGCGTAGGGCTCAGTCGCAATGGCCGAGCGAACAGCGCTGGGCCGTCGAGGTCGTGTGGGCGGGCGCCGGGACGGCTGCGAACGTCGGCCGGTACACGTCGCTGGCGATGCCGTCCCATCGGTTGTGCGAGAGCCCGTAGACGAGCTGTCCGGTCAGCGACGACGGGATCCAGCTCGCGAAGTAGGTATTGCAGTCGAGTGCACACTTCGGCGTCACGAGCATCGAGGTGACCACCGAGTACGGCCCAACGGCTCGTTCCGCGCGTTCGATCACGATGCGATCGGTCCACCAGTCACCGACCTTCGTGATCGCCATCCACACATTCGCCACGCGGACGAACTGGCTGGCGTTGACCATGCGGTCGGCCGTCTCGAGAATCGGCGCAGCGGCCGCCGGATCGGCACTCCATCCCCGACCGGTCCAGTACGTCGGCGTCGCGAGCATCATTCCCTTCGGTACACGTCCGACCGTGACCCGGCTCGCACAACTCTGGTCGTGTGCGTAGTGGAAGATGTAGAGGTCATAACCGAACTGACGATGACATTGGGCGAACAGGTACGTCCAGCGGTCGTCCGACTCGATCGACCAACCGTAGAGCGCGTCGCTCGCATTGCCGGGGGTCGCCGTGCGTACCACCTCCCACGTCGCGGTGTCGACGACCGCTACCGCCGTCGAGGTCGGCTCCGTGCGGACGAGGTAGCCGGGACTGCGTTCGTTCATCTCGGCGGCGAACACGTACAGCAGGCCGTCGCTGCCGACCTCGGCGCCGAGCGGCCAGAACCAGTGCGAGAACTTCGTCGTCGACTCGGCGAACAGCCACGGGCGGGGATCGTCGGCGGTCCCGCCGCGCAGCACCGAGAAGCAACTGCCGTCTTGGACCATGCCGATGTTGTGGACCAGCGTCGTCGAACCGCCCGGCCGGCGCATCTCCACATCCTGGAATGTCCACAGCACCCGCCCGTCGGGCAGCGCCGTCGCGCGTTGGTAGTCGGCACCGACCACGCCGTCCGGCTCGGACACGAGCAACCGATCGAGATCGGCGGGCGCAGCGCCCGAGAGACAGCTCGGCTCGCCCACGCCGGTCGGCACGCTCGCCGCCGGAGCGCCCGACGCACCCGCCAGCGCAGGGATCACCACGACGGCGGTCACCACGGCGACGAGGGCTGCGGTCCGCATGATGTCAGAGCCTGCGGATGTCCGGATTGAACGAACGCGGGCCACGCCGGGGGGCCGAGACACCGGCGGTGTACAGCAGGCGGATGATGCGCTGGCGATGTCCCGCCCACGGCTCCAGGTGGCGGCACATCAGCTCGTCGCCGCCCTCGTCGGGCGGCACCCGTCGAGCGTCGCCGGTGAAGGCGTAGTTGACCATCGTCGGCAAGCCGTAGTCGCGCAGCACGATCGTGTCGGGGTCGCCGTGCGTCGCGGTGATCACCGACGTCGCCGTCCAGGTCCCCAGGCCGCGCAGCGCCGACAACCGCGCACGGGCGTCGACCGGCGTCATCGCTGCCGCTTCCTCGAGGCGCCCCGCCCGGCGCGCAGCGAGCAGGATGGCATCGGCGCGGTGGCGCTCGACGTTGAAGCGATGGAGATCGACGTACGTCTTCGACGCGACGACCTCCGGCGTCGGCGGCAGGCGGAGTTCACACGGCCCGGGTGCAGGCTCACCCCATCGGTGAACGATCCGCGCCCAGCTCCTGACCGCCTCTTCGGTGGTCACCCGTTGACCGAGCAGCACGAGGAGCAGCTCCTGCCAGATGACGCCGACGGCCGGCAGCCTGATCCCCGGATGCCGGCGCGCCCACTCGGCGACTCTGGGGTGCCGCGCCGGTTCGAACCCGTCGAGGTCGTCGTGCAATCCCATCCAGAAGGGCGCATGTTCGACCAGCCAGTCGGCGCCGCTCCCCCACGCCTCCGCCGTCGTCGTGCCGTTGCGGTCCCACGCCAGGCGCATCGTGCCAGGTCCAGCCGGGGTGAGCACCGCCTTCGCGAAGCTGTTGGTCGTCCACCGTGTGGTCGGATCGCGCGGGTAGGTCCCGATCGGCCGCATCGTCGCTCGCAGGTCGATGCCGTCCGAGTGCAGGATGCGCCGAGCGCTCGTCACCGCCGCCGGCCGATCAGGCCCCGACGAGCGATCGCCATTCGACCGGATACGCAGCAGCCACCTGTGCCGGGGTCATCCGCAGTGTCGCCTCGGGTGGCATGTCGGCGACCGCCCTGGCCTCCATGTAGTGGTGACCGATCAGGCGCAGCCCCTCGAACAGACCACTGCGCAGCGCCACGAGTTCCTCGGGCGGGTTCGGGTCGTAGAAGCCCCAGATCGTGAACGCGATGTCGAGGTCGTGCACGACCGGCGCCCGCGAGAAGATCGACGCCCGCCGGAGCGCGACGCCGAGACAGCCGCGGATCGCGTCGTCGACGTGTTCGCCGGGTTGCAGGAGCACCTTCGGACGCAGTTGCGCCGCGATGTGCAGCGCATAGCCCTGGTCGGGGCCCTGCTCGCCCAGGCGCGGCCCCTCCGGCTGGAACCCCACGATGTCACCCGGGCGGTCCGGGGTCCATGGTGCGGGGACGTGATCGGGCGACGCGTAGTAACGCGGTCGTTCGGTCGGAGGAACCGGGCTGAATCGGGGGGCGGCCATCGCTCTCTTTCTATCAGCCGCCGGCGGGTCGGTCGTCGGAGCGCAACGATCGGTGCAGCAGGCCGTAGACGAGGCTGTCTTCCAGCGCCCGCCACGAGGCCTCGATGATGTTCGGGCTGACGCCGATCGTCGTCCAGTCACGGGTGCCGTCGGTCGCCGACAGGAGCACGCGCGTCGTCGATCCCGTCGCGCTCGCACCGTCGAGGATGCGCACCTTGTAGTCGGTGAGGTGGATGTCGGCCAGCTCGGGCAGCATCGTTCCGACGGCCTTGCGCAATGCGGTGTCGATTGCGTTGACCGGACCGTTGCCCTCGGCCACCCACACGCGACGCTCGGCGTCGTCGCCCTCGCCGACCCACACCTTGACCGTCGCCTCGGTCGAGAAGTCGCCGCCGGGCAGCTCGTCGGTGATCACGCGCATCGACTCCACCCGGAAGAACTCGGGCACCTGGCCGGCGGCGCGGCGCATCAGTAGCTCGAGCGACGCGTCGGCGGCTTCGAAGTGGTAGCCCTCGTGTTCGAGGCGCTTCAGTTCGTCGACGAGTTCGTTGATCGCGGCGCCGTCCAGCTCGATGCCGATCTCGTCGGCCTTCATCTGGATGGTGGCGCGGCCGGCCATCTCCGAGACGACGAACCGCGTGCCGTTGCCGACCAGTTCCGGATCGACGTGCTCGTAGGCGTCCTTGGCCCGCACGATCGCCGACACGTGCAGGCCCGCCTTGTGGGCGAACGCCGACGAGCCGACGTAGGGCGCCTGCGGGTTGACGGCTCGATTCAGCGTCTCGGCCACGTGATGGCTGACCGCGGTGAGGCGCTCGATCCGGCCGTCGGGCAGGCAGGTGTAGCCGAGCTTCAGCTGCAGGTTCGGGATCACGGTCGTGAGATTCGTGTTGCCGGTGCGTTCGCCGAGCCCGTTGAGGGTGCCCTGCACGTGCCCGGCGCCCGCTTCGACGGCCGCCATCGAGTTCGCAACCGCACAGCCGGTGTCGTCGTGGCAGTGGATGCCGATGATCGCATCGTCGCCGACGTGCGCCGAGATGTCTGCGACGATCCGGCCGACCTCGCTCGGCAGCGTGCCGCCGTTGGTGTCGCACAGCACGAGGTGCGACGCACCGTTGACGATCGCCGCCTCGATGGCGCGCAACGAGAACTCGGGATTGGACTTGTAGCCGTCGAAGAAGTGCTCGAGGTCGACGAGCACCGTGCGTCCCTCGCCGTGGAGGAACCTGACCGAGTCCGCGATCATCGCCGCGCCTTCGTCGAGCGTGGTCTGCAGCGCCTCGACCACCTGGTACTCGGAACTCTTGGCGACGATGCACACCGCCGACGTGTTCGCCTCGATCAGGTTGCGCAGCGTGGCGTCGTCGTCGACCTTGCCGCGCGGGCGCCGGGTCGAGCCGAAGGCGACGAGCGTCGATGTGGTCAGTGCCAGCTCGTGCTGCGCTCGGGAGAAGAACTCGATGTCCTTCGGGTTGGCCCCCGGCCACCCGCCCTCGATGAAGTGCACGCCGAGCAGGTCGAGTTGCTCCGCGATGCGCAGCTTGTCGTCGACGGTGGCCGAGACGCCCTCGACCTGGAGGCCGTCTCGCAGTGTGGTGTCGAAGACCTCGACGTGTCGCATGAAATGCTCCCGAGAACTGAAAGAGCCGCCCCGGTGGGCGGCTCGACGAACACGTGGGGATGCCACGTGTTCTACGGAATGATGATGGCGGCGGTGGGTTCGTTCGACATCGGGCTCCATTGAACCCGGTTCGGCCGGCGGATGCAATCGTCCGGCAGCGACCGACGCCCGGAGCTGTGCACATCGCTGTGCACGAACGGTGGGCAACGGGTGGACGACCTCGGCAAACCTGGGGGTAACGAGAAAGTTGCGGGGATAACCCTGTGAATTTGAAAATACCCCTTGACCTGGGCTTTTCCGTTGTCTTTACTGATGCTCGTTCCGGAGAGCGCACGCCGACCGGAGCGGTGAGGAGGGGGCTTCGGCCCAGCCCACACCGCTCACGAGGCGAAAGCGGAATCGAAACACGGACAGTGTTCACGGCCACCTCGGACCGGGCTGCCGGGCTCCTTCGGGAGGACGGGAGCAACGACGAGTCGGCGAACGTCCCGGGAGACCGGGCGGGCGTCGGGTCAGACCGGGCCTGCAGCACCTTCGGGTGAGGCGGGAGACGGAGGCCTGCTGGAGCGTTCGGAGGGCACGGGGCAACCCGCAGCCGGCGAGCGGTGCGGCGAGATGACCGGGCACGCCTGGCGCCCTCGGGTGGCAGGTGATCTGTCGCCTTCGGGCGGCAGGTGGCACACCGCTTTCGGGCGGGACGCATGCAACGGATTCGTGGTCAGGAGCCGTAGGAACTGGGGCCACCCCAACTGGACCCAGCGACGTTGGTTCCGAATGGCGCCAGGACCGAGGGCTCGGGCAACCGGGTCAGCGTGAAGCGGTGCCACGGGTTCGAGACCGGGAAACCGGTGTCGAGTCCGACACGCGGCATCGCCCGCCACGCCGCAAGGCGAGACGGGCGATGTGAACAGGTCGAGACGAAGGCTAACGCCCGACATTCGACCAGTGGTGGACCTGTCCACTCGAGCCGCCCCGGAAGGCGCGCCGGCGAAAGCCAGCAGCGCCGACCGGGGCGCTTTCGTTTTCCGGACGATGCCACCCGACCCCGCCCGACTCCACCCGACTCCACCGGACTCCACCCGAAATGGCGCGCTGGTGTTGCGCTGAGCGCAACGCCAGCGCGATATTTCGGGTTTTGGTGGGGTGATTTCGGGGTGGTGGGGGTCGGGTCAGCGGAGGGCGGCGGCGAGGCGGGTGACGTGGTCGAGGCCGTCGCGGGCGAGTTCGACGGTGGGGCCGGGGAAGAACGCGACATCGTGTGCACCCGCATCGGCCAGCGCTTCGGCGTGACGGACGGCGTCATCGAAGGTGCCGATCGCACCGAATTCGACCCACCAGTCCGCGGGCAGGTCGGCGATGCCGTCGACCCCTCGAGCGGTCAGACGCTCGCGGATCTCCTCGACGTGCGGATGTGCGGCGACCCCGGGATTGTCGTCGCCGATCAGACCGGCGAGGAACGGGGCCATCGCTCGTCGCATCTCTCGGGCGTCGTCACCGATGGCGAGCGCCGTGAACACCGACACCCGGAACGGATCGGGACGTTCCCGCTCTGCTCGATCGCGCCACGGACATAGGTCGGCCCCGCGCCTTCAGCGAGCACCACACCGTCGGCCGCCCGCCCGGCGAGTTCCAGCGACTTGGGCCCACGGACACCGGCGAGCACCGGCGGCGGATCGACCGGCGGTGCGTCGAGGGCCACGTCGCGCATCGTGAACACTGCGCCGTCGAACGTCACCGTCTCGCCGTGCAAGCAGGCGCCGCACGATCGTGATCGCCTCGTCGAGCGTGGTCAACGGCGACCGGGGCCGCGCCCCCATCTGCTCCATCCACTCCTGCACGCCGTGTCCGATGCCGGCGAGCACCCGCCCGGGTGCAATTGGGCGAGCGTGGCGATCTCCATCGCGGTCACCGCCGGATTCCGTGCGACGGCCGGCAGGATGCCGATCCCCACGGTCAACGACTCGCTGCGGGCGAGTGCGGTGGCCGCGAGGCTGATGCCGGCGGTGTAGAAGCAGTCCTCGATCACCCACAACTGGTCGACGGCTCGGCGGCCTCCAGCGCCTCGGCCACCTCGATCACGAACGGCGCCGGAAGGCTCCGATCGAAGCACATCCCCACGTGATCCACACCCATCGAGCACCCCTCCTCCAGCTCGTCGTCGGGCCCCCGATCGCCCTCCCCCGAACCCGAAAATTGCCGGAAATGTTGCGCTCAGCGGGACAATCCTGCGCCATTTCGGGAGTTGGGGACAGCTCGGGGCGGCCGGACCGGTCAGCGGACGAGTTCGCACCAGTGGGCGTAGCGCGGGTCCTTGCCGCGGATCGCCTCGTGGTACACCTCGGCGATCGCAGACGTCATCGGTCCGGGGCACGCGATGTTGCGGTCGTCGACCGAATTGATCGAGCTGACCTCGGCCGCGGTGCCACACACGAACGCTTCCTCGGCGATGTAGAGATCGCTCCTGGCGATGTTGTCGACGACGACCTCGTAGCCGAGGTCGCCGGCGATCGTCGACACCGAGTTCTGCGTGATGCCCTCGAGCGCACCCGCCGAGAGCGGTGGTGTCAGCAGCTTGCCGTGACGGGCGACGAAGATGTTCTCGCCGGTGCACTCGGCGACCAGGCCGTTCGGAGCGAGCATGATCGCCTCGTCGTAGCCGGCCTTGAGCGCTTCGACCTTGGCGAGCGACGAGTTGACGTAGTTGCCGGTCGTCTTCGACGCCGGCGGCATCGTGTTGTGGTCGTGGCGGGTCCACGACGAGATCTTCATCCGGACGCCCTTCTCGACGGCGTCGTCACCGAGATACGCGCCCCACGGCCAGCAGGCGATCGACACGTCGACGCTGCACGGCAGCGTGTTCAGGCCCATCTCGCCGTAGCCGAAGTAGGCGATCGGCCGGATGTAGCACGAGTCGAGCCCGGTCGACACCACCGTCTCCTTGGTGGCAGCGACGAGTTCGTCGACGGTGTACGGGATCTCCATCCCCATGATCTGCGCCGAGCTGAAGAGTCGCTCGATGTGGTCGGTGAGGCGGAACACGGCCGGGCCGTCGGCGGTCTCGTAGGCCCGGATGCCCTCGAACACGCCGGTGCCGTAGTGCAACGTGTGGGTCAGCACGTGCACCTGGGCCTTGTCCCAGTCGACGAGCTCGCCGTTCATCCAGATCTTCGGGGTCGGTGTGATGGGCATCTGGTCAGTTTCCCACGCGGGCGGCGATGGCGTCACCGATGTCGGTGGTACTGCCGGTGACAGGATCGGCGCAGGCAGCACGGATGCGCTCCGCAGCGGCCCCCTCACCGAGGAAGTCGAGCATCAGCGCCGCACTCAGGATCGCTGCGGTCGGATTGGCCTTGTTCTGTCCCACGATGTCGGGCGCCGAGCCGTGCACCGGCTCGAACATCGAGGGTCCGGTCCGGGCGGGGTTGAGGTTGGCCGACGACGCCAGGCCGATGCCACCCGACACCGCGCCGCCGAGGTCGGTGAGGATGTCGCCGAAGAGGTTGTCGGTGACGATCACGTCGTAGCGGTGCGGGTCCTGCACGAAGAAGATGCAGGCGGCGTCGACGTGGTTGTAGGCGGTGCTGACGTCGGGGAACTCGGCGGCGACCTCGTTGAAGGTGCGCTCCCAGAGGCCACCGGAGAAGGTGAGCACGTTCGTCTTGTGGACGAGCGTCAGGTGCTTGCGCGGCCGCGAGTCGGCGAGCTCGAAGGCGTAGCGGACACACCGTTCGACGCCGAGGCGGGTGTTGACCGACCCCTGCGTCGCCACCTCGTTCGGCGTGCCGACCCGCAGCGCCCCACCCTCGCCGACGTACGGGCCTTCGGTGTTCTCGCGAATGACGACGAAGTCGTGCGGTTCGGCGGCGCCCGGTGCCGTGCCGAGGAACGGCCGCTGATTGATGTACAGGTCGAGGTCGAATCGCATCTTGAGCAGCAGGCCACGCTCGATCACCCCGGGAGGGACTTCGGGCGTGCCGACCGCACCGAGCAGGATGCAGTCGAAGGCTCGCAGCTCGTCGAGCGTCGAGTCCGACAGGATCTCGCCATCTCGCAGGTACCGCTGACCTCCGAGATCGAACTCGGTGGTGGCGATGTCGACACCGGCCGCACGGACCACCTTCACCGCCTCGGCCGTCACCTCCGGCCCGATTCCGTCCCCGCCGATCACTGCGATGTTGTGCGCCATAGGCGCACGATCCTAGGGAGTCCGCAGCGTCAGCCCCCAGGCGACGGTGGCCCGGGACCGACGGCCTCCTCCGTCGAGGTGGTCGCCGTCGAGGTGGTCGTCGTCGAGGTGGTCGTCGTCGACTCCGGGAGCGTGGTCGCCGTGGTGGTGTCGTCGTGGTCGCCGTGGTGGTGGTCGTGGTCGCCGATGGCGGCGGAGTGGTCGTGGTGGGGATCGTCGTGGACGTGGTGGTCGTCGATGGCGGCGTGGTGGTCGTCGAAGGCGGCGTGGTCGGACTCGTCGTCGGTGGCACCGGCACCCAGGGCATCGAGAACGCGACCGGTCGGTATCGCGAGGGAGTCGACCATGCGTCGCGCAACATGTCGCGGGCATTGTTCGACACCGTGACGACCACGTCTCCGTCCGCACTGCGCTGCGGCAGGAGGTGCGCATGGTAGGTGTTCATCAGCGGGTCGGAGCCCCGCGGCTCGAGCGGATGCGCGGCCACGGTGGTCCACGGTCCCCACGGGTCGGTGGCCACGTCCAGCGTGAACTCGCCACCCCAGTAGCCGTCGACCGCCGTCGCTGCCACCCACTGACCGCCGAGCCAACGGGGCTGCATCGGGAACTCGGCCCAGTGGCGGGCGAGGAAGGGTTCCGATGTCGCGGGATCAGCGCTCCATCCATCCGTCGACCAGTACTGAGGAGGATCGAGCAGCCGTCCACGTGGGACCCGTGCGAGGAACATCTCGGTGCCGTTGTGGGGACCGTTCCAGTAGCCACCGTGACGCGCGAGATTCTGTTCGAAGGTGTTGCCGAACAGGTAGGTGTGCGTCGAATCGCTGGCGACGCCGTAGCCGTAGATCGGTGTCACACCGGCGTTGACCGCAGGTCGGAAGTCGAGCCGGGCCATCGTCGACGGGTCGTACGTGGCGAGGTGGGTGGCGACGGGGTGCCAGCCGAGCCCGTCGGGGGCGATCGGATCGACCGGGTCCTTCGTCATCTCCACCCAGAACACCCGCAGCACGCCGTCGTGCAGCTCACCGCCCATCGGCCAGAACCAGCGGGTGAGCGTGGCGGTGCCGTCGCCCGGCTCGAACGGCTCGGGCCGCTCCGGGGAACCTCGGTGGAGCAGCCGGAAACAGTTGCCGTCCTGCACGAGAGCTGCGTTGTGCACGAAACTGGAGCGGTCGAGCGTGGCGGCAGTGCCGGACTGGTCGATGAACGTGTCCTGGAACAACCACAGCCGGCGGTCGCCGCCGAGGTCGTACACGTGTTGGTAGTCCCATCCGAGTACGGGCCCGACGCGCTCGGCGAGGAAGGCGTCGAGTCCGGCCGCCGATGCGTCGCGAGCACATCCGACGTCGGTCGAGAGGTGTCCCCCGGCGGTGACGGTCCGACTGGCCGCCCACGGCGGCGGTGGTGCGTCGGGAGGCGGCGGGGGTGGCTCGAGCGGCACCGGACGCGCGACCACGGCAGGAGCCCCCGGGTCCTGGGGCGCGGCGGTGGCGACCGGCGCCGTCGTCGTCGACACCGCTGAGGTCGAGCTGTCGTCCGGGTCGTCGTCCAGACGAGGAAACACCGTCTCGGATGCGGTGGAAGTGGGGCCGACGGACGGCTCGGTCACCGCAAGATCGATCGACACCTCGGTGCGTCGGTCGGTCGTCGTGGCGGCATCCTCTGGAAGCGACGTCGCGTCGTCGCGTCCTGACACCACGATCAGCGCGATCAGTCCGCCGACGCAGACGGCGACGGCGACGGCGAGACGCCGCCAGCGTCTCGGTGAAGGGACCGCAGCAACCGGTTCCATCGCAGTGACCCTACGTCACGTTCCGCCCGGGCCCCGTCGCAAGGCGGTCGGTCGCCCACCTGGCGGCCGGTATCCTTCGGTCACCATGGCAGCAGTGCAGTTGTCCGCGTCGGCCTACGAACGTCTGAAGGCCGAGTTCGACGATCTCACCACTCGCGGTCGCATCGAGGTCGCCAACAAGATCGAACGGGCCCGCGAGGAAGGCGATCTCAAGGAGAACGCCGGCTACCACGCTGCGAAGGACGAACAGGGCCACATGGAAGGCCGCATCCGACAGCTCGAACATCTTCTCGAGAACGCCGAGATCATCGACGGCTCGTCGGTGTACACCGTCGTCTACGAAGGCGACGACGAGGACGACGCCGAGCGCTACCTGATCGGCAACATGGAGGAGCAGGTCGAGGGCGCCGACGTGATCAGTCCCTCGTCGCCGCTCGGACAGGCACTCGACGGCGCCGAGGCCGGTGCGACCATCACCTACGAGGCGCCCAACGGCGCACTCACCGTGACGGTGCTGCGTGTCGAACAGCTCTGAGGCCGCCGTCCCCGCCGACACCGGCACCCACGAACTCGCCATCTTCTCACCAGTGCTGCCTCCGGCGCGCTTCGTCGAGCTTCCCGATCGCGGGACCGTCATGGTTCGCGACTTCGGAGCGGGCGCCGACGCCCCGACCGTCGTGCTGCTGCACGGCTGGACGGCGACGGCCGATCTCAACTGGTTCCGCTGCTACGGCGCCCTCGGCGAGCACTACCGCGTGATCGCATTCGACCACCGAGGCCACGGAACCGGTCTGCGGTCGAAGAAGCCGTTCCGTCTCGAGGACTGCGCCGACGATGCGGTCGACGTGGCAGCAGCACTCGGTGTCGATCGCTTCGTGCCGGTCGGCTATTCGATGGGTGGCCCGATCGCCCAGCTCGTCTGGCGTCGCCACCCCGAGCGGGCGATCGGCATGGTGCTGTGCGCCACGGCGCCCTACTTCGCCGGCCGCCGCGAGAAGCGGCTCGGCATGGTCGGACTCACCGGCTTGGCGGCGGTCGCCCGGGTGACGCCCGAGCAGACCAAGACCTGGCTGGTCGAACAGCTCTACCTGCAGCGCCGGACGCAGAAATGGGAACCGTGGGCGATGCGTGAGACCGCCGACCACGACTGGCGAGCGGTGCTCGAAGCCGGCAAGGCGATCGGCCGGTTCTCCTCCACCGAGTGGCTCGGTGAGGTCGACGTGCCGTCGTCGTCCGTGCTCACCATGCGAGATCAGGTCGTCCCGCTGCGCCGCCAGGTGAAGCTGTTCGAGCAGATTCGCGACGCAGAGGCGTTCCGTGTCGACGGCATGCACGACGCCGTGGTCGCGAACGCCGATCGATTCGTACCCACACTGATCCGCGCGATCGACTCGGTGCTACGACGCGCATGAGGGCGCGCACGGTCGTCGCGATCGCACTGGCGGCAGGGGCCGTCGCCGCCGGCACGATCGCGTTGCGACGACGTGGCAGCACGTCGGACGGTGCGGCACGGCGGATGCACCGCTCGCGTCTGCGGCGCAACGGGCAACTCGCCCGGATGGGCGCCCGGGTCGGCACCACGTACGCCACCACAGCTGCACGCAAGACGTTCGCCTCGGCGGAGCGTCGCGACGAGCTCGACCGGCACCGCGAGCTGCGGTCGGCACAGCAGGTCGCCGAGGAACTCGGTCACATGAAGGGCGCGCTGATGAAGCTCGGTCAGATGGCGAGCTATCTCGACGACGGCCTGCCCGAACCGCTTCGGCTCGCACTGTCGCAGCTGCAGTCCGATGCCCCGCCGATGTCGGTCGACCTCGCGTTGGAGACGGTCGAGCGCGAGTTCGGCCGGCCGGTCGGCGAGGTGTTCGCCGAGTTCGATCCCGATCCGATCGCCGCTGCATCGATCGGCCAGGTGCACCGAGCGCTGTTGCGCGACCCGGTGACGGGCGCCGAGCGCGCCGTGGCCGTGAAGGTCCAGTACCCGGGCGTGGGCGAGGCGATCGTGGCCGACCTCAAGAACGCCGACCTGCTCGGAGCCGTACTGCGCCAGGGATTCGGCGGACTCGATCCCGCGGAGATGGTCGACGAGATCAAGCTGCGGATCGCCGAGGAGGTCGACTACGAACTCGAAGCGCGCAACCAGCAGGCATTCGCCGACTACTACCGAGGTCATCCGTTCATCCGGATCCCCGACGTCGTGCCCGAATTCTCGACCAGGCACGTGCTCACGACCGAACTGGCCGAGGGCTTCGGCTGGAAGGAACTGATGAACCGCCCACAGGCCGAGCGCGATCGCGTCGGTGAGGTGATCTTCCGGTTCGTGTTCCGCAGCCTGTACCGGATGGGGGCCTTCAACGGCGACCCGCATCCGGGCAATTACCTGTTCCACGACGACGGCACCGTCACGTTCCTCGACTTCGGACTGGTCAAGCACTTCAGCGCCCAGGAGATGGACACGTTCGGCTCGATGGTCAAGGCGGCCGCCGTCGACCACGATCACGCCGAGTTCCGCCGCATCGTCGAGTGCGCCGGGATGCTCGAGCCGGATGCGCCGGTGTCGACGGAGGCGGTCGGCGAGTACTTCTCGCGCTTCTACGACACCGTGCGCACCGATGCGGACATGACGTGGACGCGCGACTACGCGAACTCGATCGTCCGGCACACGTTCGACCGATCGAGTCCGATCAGCCAGTACGCGACCGTGCCCCGTGCGTTCGTCTTCATCCAGCGCATCAATCTCGGCCTGTACGCCCTGCTCGGCGAACTCAACGCGAGCGGCAACTACCGGCGCATCGCCTCCGAGCTCTGGCCGTTCGTCAGCGGACCGCCCTCGACCGAGCTGGGTCGCGCAGAAGCGGCCTGGATCGCGTCACGGTCCTGAGCGCCACTCTCCGCACTCCCCGCACGGCGGGCGGCGGTGGGCGGCTCGAGCTGCCGTCTCAGTTCTGAGTTCGGTGAGAGCATCGCGGTTGACGTGGCCGGGTGAGACTTCGCAAGTAGCGTCGTCTCAATGCGCCGGACCCTCCCCCTGCTCGTGACCGCCACCCTGCTGTTTGCTGCGTGCTCGAGCGACGACGACAACGCCACCGACACCTCGACCGCCTCCACCCAGGAGACGACGGCGCCCGACGGCTCGTCGGTCGATCAGCCGACCGACACATCCGATGCCGACCCGGTGACGCCGTCGACCAATCCGGACAAGCCGGAGGTCGAGGTGCCCGACGAGATCCCCACCGAGCTCCAGGTCACCGTCCTCGAGGAGGGTACGGGACCCGAAGCCGAGGCCGGCGACACCGTGGTCGTCGACTACGTCGGTGTACGCAGCCGTGACGGTGTCGAGTTCGACAACAGCTACGACCGCTTCGAGCCGTTTTCGGTGGTCCTCGGCCAAGGTGGCGTGATCGCCGGCTGGGACCAGGGCCTCGTCGGCGCCCAGACCGGTGACCGCATCCGCCTCGACATCCCGAGCGACCTCGCCTACGGCGCCGAGGCTCGCGGCGACATCATCGGCGAGAACGAGGCGCTGACGTTCCTGATCGACGTCCGAGCGGTGATCCAGCCGCCGGATGCAGCCGACGCACCGACCGAGCCGGGGGTGCCTGCCTCCGAAGGCGCCACCGAGACCACCTACGTCGACCTCGTCGTGGGCGACGGCGCCGAACTGCAGGCCGGCCAGACGGCGGTCATCAACTACGTGTTGTTCCGCGGCGACAACCAGGTCCTGCTCGAGAGCAGCTGGGAGACCGGAGCGGTCCCCGTGCCGACCGCCGAGGGTGGATTCCCGGGCTTCGTCAACGGACTGCCGGGGATGAAGGTGGGCGGTCGCCGTGCCATCGTCATCCCGCCCGAAGACGCATTCGGCCCCGACGGCAACCCACAGCTCGGCTTGCCCGCCGGGACCGACATGGTGATCGTCGTCGACCTGCTCGGCGTGTACGGCCAGCCCACCGGCTGACGCCGAACGCCCACCACGGCCGGTCCGAGCGCACGGTCCGGTCAGTCAGTCGGGCACCCAACCGCTCGGCTGGCGATACTGCTCACCGGTCTTGCAGCCGCCGAGCTGGCGCAGCAACGGATATGCAGTGACTGCGCCACCGCCGTTCGGGTGCACTTCGAAGTGCAGGTGCGGGAACGCCGAATTGCCGGTGTTGCCCATGAACCCGATGATCTGGCCGGCCTCGACCCGAGAACCGACCGACAGCCCCGGCGCGAAATCGGCGAGGTGCGCGTAGAAATAGTACGTACCGCTGCCGTCGTCGGCGGTCAGCCACCAGGCGTTGCCCGCTCGCAGACCGGGCTGGTCCCACGCACGACGCGTGAGCGTGCCGTCGACGACGGCGTACACATAGCTGCGCATCTCGGCGAACAGATCGGTGCCTTCGTGGCGACGTCCGGCGCCGCGGGGATCACCCCAGTCGTCGCTGAACCAGCACGGGCCCCGCATCGGCAGCGCCGCAATCGCCCAGGACCATGCCGACGCCGCCGACCGCGACGAGTTGGCTGACGACGAGTTGCCCGATGTCGAGCGTGACGCTCCCGGCGGGAGGCACACCGCCTCGCCCGGATGGATCGTGCGCTCGGCCGAGCTGACGTTCGTCTCCAGCAACTTCGACATCGACACGCCGGCCCGGGATGCGATGTCCCACCAGGTGTCGCCGGACCTCACCGTGTAGGTCGGCGCATTCGACGGCGAACACGACGACGACGGGGTCGCTCCGACCGGCAGACAGACGACGTCGCCCGGGTGGATCACGCGTTCGGGTGCGGCGTCGTTCGTCTGCAACAACGATCGGATGGACACACCGGCGCTTTCGGCGATGCCGAACCAGGTGTCGCCGTCTGCGACGAGGTGGCTGGCGAGCCCCGACGCCGCACAGCTCGAGGTGGTCTGCGCATCCGGCGCCGCTGCGGCGACGGACGACATCGCCATCGCCGACGCCGTGGCCAGTCCGGCGAGCACGACCCGGACGAACGACGACGCAGGGCGCCGAGCACCGGGCGGGCCGGCGGTGGCAGTCCTCGATCCGATCGAGGTCGGTTGGACGGCTGACATGTGGAGCTCCTCACTCCGCCCACGGCGCAACCTAGCGCGGGGTTGCGCTCGCTCGCATCTCGGCGCCGGTGGACCGAGCGGACAGCGTGGTCCACGCAGACCCGGGCTCGGGGACCCTCGGTCGGTCAGGCCGTGCGGAGGTCGAGGCCGATGTCGAGGATGCGGGCGGAGTGAGTGAGCTCACCGACCGCGATGTAGTCGACGCCGGTCTCCGCGACGGTGCGAGCCGTTTCGATGGTCAGGCCGCCGCTCGCTTCGAGGCGCACGGCGGGGTTCAGCTCGTCGCGCACGGCCACGGCCCTTCGCATGTCGTCGGGCGAGAAGTTGTCGATCAGCACCTCGTCGGCGCCGGCGGCGATCGCGTCGCCGAGGCCGTCGAGCGTGTCGACCTCGATCTCCACCGGGATCGACAGCCCGAGCTCCCGCACCCGACGGAAAGCCTCGGCGACACCACCTGCGGCCGCGACGTGGTTGTCCTTGACGAGCGCCATGTCCGACAGTCCCATGCGATGGTTGGCGCCGCCGCCGCAGCGGACCGCGTACTTCTCGAGCGCACGCAGGCCCGGCGTCGTCTTGCGGGTGTCACGGACCACCGCGGCGGTGCCCTCCAGGGCGTCGGCCCAACGACGCGTCGCCGATGCGACGCCCGACAGGTGACAGAGCAGGTTGAGGGCGGTGCGTTCGGCGGTCAGCAGCAGTCGGGTCGGCGCCGTGACCTCGGCGATCTTCGTTCCTGCGGCGACGCGCGTGCCGTCGGCGACCAGCTCGCGGAACTCGCTCGCCGTGTCGCCGCAGACGGCGTCGATCACGGCTGCGACGATGGGCAGCGCGCAGATCACCCCGTCCTGGCGCGCTCCGAAGGTGGCCGTGCTGCGATGATCGACCGGAATCGTCGCCGCCGAGGTGACGTCGATCCCACCCATCAGGTCCTCGCTCACCGCAGCGCGGACGATGCCGGCAACGGCGTCGGGGTCGAGGCCACCGTCGATGAGTGCACGCCGGGTCGGCTCCGACAGGGGGTGGAACACGAACATGGCGGCGAGTGTACGGCCGGCTCTCGTGGTGCCCGAGTGCGCGTCGCCGCACCGCGGCGCGTCACGCCGTGACGGTGACCGTGTCGCCGGGTCTGATCGTCCCGCCGGTCAGCACCGACGCATACCAGCGCGCCCAACCCGGGTGCTCGCCGTGGTCGATGCGGTTCCAGTGTCGCTCGGTGAAGCAGTCGCCGATCTTGCGGCACGGAGCCGCTGGGCTGCTGGTGATCAGCACGACCTCGCCGACCGCGATCGTCAGTCCACCACGCAGCCGCGACCAGTCGACGCCCGAGATCGTGATGTTCTCGCCGGCGCCACCCGGCGTGATCGGATGGCCCTCGTCGCGCAGCGCCGCAATCAGGTCGGCGCTGTAGAGGCAGACCGCCTGCCACGGGCGTCCGTGATGGAGCCGGTTGCTCTGCACGTCGCCGCCGACACCCTGCGCACCGATGTCGGCGACGGCGATCGAGGCCTTCGGCACGCCGCCCCCGGACGCCTGCAACGAAGCGACCCGGCCGACCATCGGTTCGAAGTTCCCGTCCACCCGCCGCACCGCTGCAGCCTCGTGGAGGCGATGCATCACCGCATGCGCGGAGGTGATGGGGTCACCGCTGTCGACGACCGGCATCGCCCCGACATCGGCGGCGACCCGTTCGTCGGCGCCCTCGAGCACGTAGCCGATCAGATCGTCGGCGTGCGCCAGCGTCCGCCCGAGGTCGTCGTCGCTCCAGTGGCTCGCGTCGAAGCCGCAGTCGGTGCAGGTGAGCGTGGTCATGGTCGGTCCTCCACGGAGATGGTGCCGGTGGCATCGAGCGTGACGTCGAGATGACGAACCCACTCGGGCCGCGATGTCGGATGGTCGGATCGGCGGTGGCAGCCCCGACTCTCGGTTCGTGCCGACGCCGCCGCCACCATCGCCGTGGCGACGGTGAGGATGTTGGTCGCTTCCCAGGTCCGGCGCGACGGCTCGACGCGTGGGGGCGCATCCGGGTCGATCTCGTGGTCAGCACTCGTCCTCTTGGCCGAACGCATGCTGCGTGCGATCGCTCCAAGCGCACCCGCCGCGGCCGACAACGACAGCTCGTCGCGAACGACGCCGACATGGCGCGACATCACCGCTCGAACCTCGCGCAGCCGAGCGGGATCGAGCAACGGGTGATCGACGGGGTCGTCGATGTCGACGTCGACGGGCACACGGTCGGGGACCTCCCATGCCAGGTCTCGACCGACCCACGTGCCGGACACGATCGATTCGGTGAGGCTGTTCGATGCGAGGCGATTGGCGCCGTGCACACCGGTCGCCGAGACCTCACCGACCGCGTACAGACCGCGCAGTGCGGTGCGACCGTCGAGCCCGGCGCGGATGCCACCGCATGCATAGTGCGCCGCCGGCGCCACCGGAATCCGATCGACGGCGGGATCGAGCCCGATCTCACGGCAGGCCTCGGTGATCGACGGGAACCGCTCGTAGAAGCGCTCACCCAGGTGGGTGGCGTCGAGGTAGACGTGGTCGTCGACACCGCCCGGCGCTCCGGCCATCCGGCGGCTGATCGCCGCAGCGACGACGTCTCGGGGTGCAAGATCCTCGAGCGGGTGCACGCCGACCATCACACGCTCGCCGGCGGCGTCGTACAGGATCGCTCCCTCACCGCGCACGGCCTCGGAGACGAGTGCCTGCTGGCCGAGGGCATCGGCACCTCGCCACATCACGGTCGGGTGGAACTGGACGAATTCGACGTCGGTGACCGCAAGTCCGGCGCGCAATGCCATTGCGACGCCGTCGCCGGTGACCGCAGGCGGGTTCGACGTCGACGCGAACACCTGGCCGTAGCCACCCGATGCGATGACGACCGCGCGCGCGGTGACGACGCCGACCGACACGAGGATGCCGTGCTCGTCGGTCTTGCCGATGCGTACCCCGACCGCCTGACGCTCGCCGTCGGGAGCGGTCCCGGTCACCAGATCGAGTGCGAATGCGTGTCCCATCACCTCGACGCCCGCACCGATCGCCGATTCGTCGAGCGTGCGCTGCACCTCCGCACCCGATCGGTCACCGCCGGAGTGGACGATGCGGTTGTGACTGTGGCCGCCCTCCCGCGTCAGAGCGATGTCGGTGCCGCCCTGTTCGGGATCGAACGCTGCACCGAGTCGCATGAGGTAGCGGATCGACTTCGGCGCCTCGGTGACCAGCTCGCGCACGACATCCTCGTCGCACAGTCCAGCGCCGGCCTCGAGCGTGTCGCGGACGTGGTCCTCGATCGTGTCGCTCGGGTCGAGCACGCCGGCGAGGCCGCCTTGGGCCCACTGCGTCGAGCCGGCGGACAGGATGTCCTTGGTGACCACGAGCACGCTGCGCACCGGCCGAACCGCCAACGCCGCCGACAACCCGGCGGCACCCGAGCCGAGCACCACCACGTCGACGTCACGTTCCCACGTCGCCGCCGGTGCCGCCAACCTCCGCGGCAGACTCATCCCCGCCCCGGTCCTTGCGGACCCGACGCCGAACGACGAGGGTCGGTGCACGACGGGGTCACGTCACTCGCCGGTGGTCGACGGCGTGCCGATGGCGATCATCCGCTCGACCGATCGGCGTGCCCGATCCGCAATGTCGCGATCGACGAACACCTCGTCGGTGCCGTCGCGCAGCGAACGCAGGAGCTTCGCCGGTGTGATCATCTTCATGTACTTGCACACCGCAGCCCGGTTGACCGGCACGAATTCGGTCGTCGAGTTGACCTTCTCGAGCTGGTGGATCATGCCGGTCTCGGTGGCGACGAGCACCTTGGCCGCCCGGGTCTCGCGTGCCGCGTCGACCATGCCGCCGGTCGACAGGATCTTGGTGCTGGTGTCGGGGACGACACCCGCCGACACGAGGTACATCGCGCTCGTCGCACATCCGCACTCGGGATGCACGAACAGTTCGGCGTCCGGCTCGGCGGCGACCTGGGCCTTGAGGTCGGCGCCGTTGATGCCGGCGTGCACGTGGCATTCACCCAACCAGATGTGCATGTTGTCGCGTCCGGTCATCCGCTGCACGTGGGCACCGAGGAACTGGTCGGGGCAGAACAGGATCTCGGTGTCACGCGGGATCGACTCGACGACCTCGACGGCGTTCGACGACGTGCAGCAGATGTCGGTCTCGGCCTTGACCTCGGCTGTCGTGTTGACGTAGCTGACGACGACGGCACCGGGATGCTCGGCCTTCCATGCCCGCAACTGCTGGGCGTCGATCGTCTCGGCGAGACTGCAACCCGCGGCCGCATCGGGGATGAGCACGGTCTTGTCGTAGGCGAGGATCTTGGCCGACTCGGCCATGAAGTGCACCCCGCAGAACACGATCGTCGACGCCTCGACCTCGGCGGCGACACGCGACAGGCCGAGTGAATCGCCGACGTGGTGGGCGATGTCCTGGATCTCGGGGACCTGGTAGTTGTGGGCGAGGATCACGGCATCGCGTTCCTCCGCCAGCGCCAGCACCTGGTCTCGCCAGTCGCTGGGCAACACCTCGACGTTCACGGCCGTATCGGTCACTCCACCAGCGTAGGGGGCCGGCGTTCGGCTGCGACCAGCGGCCACCTGCGGGGGCTCAGCCCGAGGCGGTCGAGTCGAGTGCGGTGGAGATCCGGCGAGCCGCTGCGACGACGGCTCCACCGAAGCGCTTGCCGGGCTGTCGGGTCAGTCGCTCGATCGGACCACTGACCGACACCGCCGCGATCGTCGAGCCGTCAGTGGCGCGCACCGGGGCACTGACCGATGCGACGCCCGCTTCTCGTTCACCGACACTCTGCACCCACCCGTGTCGGGAGGCCTCGCCCGACAGCACACGACCGGCGGATCCGACCTCGAGCGGCAGCAGCGAGCCCTGCGCCACGATCCATCGCAGGCCGTGCGGCGACTCCAGCGACACGACGCAGCGCCGCTGGGCGCCTTCGCGCACGAAGAGCTGCACGCTCTCGCCGGTCTCGGTGCGCAGCTCCTGCAACGCCGACTGTGCCACCTCGACGAGGGGGAAGCGCTCGGCGGCCGTCTGGCCGAGCGCCACCAACGCGAGGCCCAGCTCGTATCTCCCCGTCGCATCGCGCCGGAGGAGCCCGTGGTGCTCGAGCGCACCGGCCAACCGGTGCACCGTCGCTCGCGGCAGATCGGTCGACGCCTGGAGTTGCGCCAACGACGCCGGCGACGCGGCAACTGCATGGAGCACGGCGACCGCCTTGTCGAGGACGCCGACGCCCGATACGCTTTCCATAGTGCAAGAAAGCTATCCCACATCGTGGGATACGACAAGGAGGAACTCGATGGGCAAGACACTGCCGGAAAAGGTGTGGGAGCGGCACCTGGTGCATTCCGCCCCCGACGAACCCGACCTGCTGTACATCGATCTCCACCTGGTCCACGAGGTCACGAGCCCGCAGGCGTTCGACGGTTTGCGCCTCAACGGCCGCAGCGTGCGCCGCCCGGATCTGACGATCGCCACCGAGGACCACAACGTCCCGACCGAGCACATCGACCGACCGATCGCCGATCCGATCTCCGCCAAGCAGATCGACACGCTGCGAGCCAACACCGCCGAGTTCGGCATCACGAATTTCCCGATGGGCGACCCCAGCCAGGGCATCGTGCACGTCATCGGCCCCGAACAGGGCCGCACGCTGCCGGGCATGACGATCGTGTGTGGCGACTCACACACAGCGACGCACGGTGCGTTCGGCGCCCTCGCATTCGGCATCGGCACGAGCGAGGTCGAACACGTCCTCGCCACCCAGACCCTGCCTCAGCAACGCCCGAAGTGGATGTCGGTCACCGTCGAAGGCGACCTCCAGCCGGGTGTGACCGCGAAGGACGTGATCCTCGCGATCCTCGGCGAGATCGGCACGGGCGGCGGCATCGGCCACGTCATCGAATATCGCGGCTCGGCGATCCGGGCGCTGTCGATGGAAGGCCGCATGACGGTCTGCAACATGTCGATCGAGGCGGGCGCCAAGGCCGGCCTGATCGCCCCCGACGAGACGACGTTCGACTACCTGCAGGGTCGCGCCAACGCCCCCAGCGGCGACGCGTGGGAGGCAGCGGTCGCCGACTGGGCGACGCTGCGGTCCGACGACGACGCCGTCTGGGACCGCGAGGTCGTGCTCGACGCCGCCGCGATCCGTCCCCATGTCACCTGGGGAACCAATCCCGGCCAGGTGGCGCCGATCGATGCGGTCGTGCCGTCGCCGGACGACTACGACAACCCGACCACGAGGGAAACCGTCGCCAGGGCGTTGGAGTACATGGCCCTCGAACCCGGCACCCCGCTGCGCGACGTGTCCGTCGACACCGTGTTCATCGGCTCGTGCACCAACAGCCGGATCGAGGACCTGCGCGCCGCCGCCGCAGTGATGGAAGGTCGCACGGTGACCGTTCCGCGCGTGCTGGTCGTGCCCGGCAGCCATGCGGTCAAGGCGCAGGCGATCGCCGAGGGCCTCGACCAGGTGTTCATCGCAGCGGGCGCCGACTGGCGCGAGCCGGGATGTTCGATGTGCCTCGCGATGAACCCCGACAAGCTGGCACCCGGCGAGCGAGCGGCCAGCACGAGCAACCGCAACTTCGAGGGCCGACAGGGCCGCGGCGGTCGCACTCACCTGGTGTCTCCCGCCGTCGCCGCGGCGACCGCGGTCAAGGGAACGTTCTGTACACCTGCCGACCTGGAAGGAGCCGCGTCGTGAAAGCCGTGCAGGTCATCACCGGAACCGGCGTGCCGCTGAAGCGCTCCGACGTCGACACCGACCAGATCATCCCCGCCGACTGGCTCAAGCGCGTCGAGCGCACCGGCTTCGAGAAGGGGCTGTTCTCCACCTGGCGCGACGACCGCGACTTCGTCCTGAACGACGAGCGCTACGCGCAGGCCAACATCCTCGTCGCCGGCCCGGCGTTCGGCGTCGGCTCGTCTCGCGAACACGCCGTCTGGGCGATCCAGCAGTACGGATTCGATGCGGTGATCGCGCCGAGCTTCTCGGACATCTTCCGCAACAACTGCACGAAGAACGGCCTCGTCCCCGTCGTCGTTCCCGAGGCGACCGTCGAGGCGATCTGGGCGGCGATCGAGGCCGACGCCGGCACCGGGATCGTCGTCGACATGGAGCGGCTCCGCGTCGAGGTGCCGGCCGCCGGCATCGACGAAACGTTCCCGATGGACCCGCAGACCCAGCACCGGTTCCTCAACGGGCTCGACGACGTCGGCATCACGCTCACCCACGCCGACGCCATCGACACCTACGAGTCGAGGCGGCCGGTCTGGCTGAGCTGACGGCGGCAGCGCGAACCACCCGAGATCCGGCACGCGGTTCACGACGGCCGTCTCCGGGGATACTCGTCGGATGATCGATCTCCACCGCCCGGGCCAGTGGCTCCGCGTCATCGCCCGCAACGCCAGACGGCTGATGGTCCTGATCCTCGGGGTCGCCGTGCTCGCTGCGGGCGTTGCGATGCTCGCACTGCCCGGGCCCGGGATCCTCGTGATCCTGCTCGGGCTGGTGATCCTGGCGACCGAGTTCGCCTGGGCCGAGCGGTTGCTCGACCGGACGACCGCGACCGCCGCTGGCGCTGCGAGCAGGGTCACCGACAACAACGCCGGCCGTGTCGGGCTGGCGCTGTCGGGTGTGGCGATGATCGTCGGCGGGATCGCCGTGGCCGTCCTCTTCGCCGGGTTCCGCATCGTCGGCGTCTCGGTGGCGATCGCCGGCGTGATCGGCCTGTTGACGCTGTTGCCGCAAGTGCGCAACTGGATCGACACGAAGTCTGCCGCTGCGACACACGACGGCCCGGCGGCCCGCGACCACAGCGCCTAGCCTCGCGTCATGCCCCTCACCGGAGACTACGAACCGAGCACGTCCGACTGGGTCCGCGAGCAGGTGGAAACCTACGAAGCGACGGGCGGACGCGAAGCCAACACGCTCCGCGAGACCGGCATCCCGGTGATCATCGTCACCAGCCGGGGAGCGTCCACCGGCAAGCTCCGCAAGTTCGCGCTCATGCGCGTCGAACACGAGGGTAGCTATGCGCTCGTCGCCTCGAAGGGCGGGGCACCCGACAATCCCGATTGGTACCACAACCTGGTGGCCGAACCACTCGTGATGATCCAGGACGGGCCCGAACCGCACGACTTCGTCACGCACGTCGCCGAAGGCAGCGAGCGCGACGAGTGGTGGCAACGAGCCGTCGCCGTGTTCGCGCCCTACGCCGACTATGCGGAGCGAACGGATCGGCTCATTCCCGTGTTCGTGGCCACGCCGACCGCTCCACTTCGTGTCAGCGACACCCGATGACGGGGTGACGCGTCGACGTCACGGCGTCGTCTGCACCGGAGGCGTCGGTTCGGTCGGCGGCAACGGTGCGCCGTCACCCTGCCAGGCCGCAGCCTGATCGCTGGCCGATTGAACCGCCGCGGCGTGCGCCGCAGCAGCGCGACGCTCGTCGATCTCCGCCTGTTGAGCAGCCAGCTCGGCCCGTCGACGGTTGTACTCCTCGGCGTCGTGGATCTGGTTCAGCCGGCCCGACAGCCACTGGATCGCCGCGCCCAGCACCAGTGCGAGGATGCCGTAGATGATCATGGCGAACAGCACCGAGGTGTCGAACGTCGCCTGCACGTCGTTGCCCGCAGTGCCCAGGTCGATCGGCGAGAAAATGCCGCGGAACGGCTCCATCACGCGGTCGAGGTTCCGATACGCCCACTGTGTGAACCCGGCGGTCGGATTGGCTCCGAACAACAGCAGGAAGAAGCCGATCACCAAGATGATCTCGACCACGATGAGGTAGAAGTACACGAAGTAACCGACCGCCCTGGTGATCCAGAGCACCACCTTGCGTTCGTCGAGCGCCTTCGAATCGGGGCTGATCATCGTGCCGTCCTCCAGTTCACTGGGCAGCGCCGTTCGGTCGCCACCTCCCCCACGGTACTGTCTGTCACTGCGACGGTTCGCGATGGCTGTTCGATCAGCGCCCGAGCCGGTCGTTCGCCCACTTCCCTGTCACCTCGTCACCGACGTGGCTCCCGTCGGCCATGCGCTGCCGATACCCGGCGACATGCGGTCCGACACTGCACGAGCATCGACGGCTCGACCGTCGCGACGCCGCTGTGGCCGGTACTGTGCGCCCGGTGCGTTTCGCAGCCGTCTTCGCCATCGTCGTCGCCACCGCCGCAATCGCTGCGTGCGGAGACGCTTCCGACGGTGACGCCTCGACCGGCCCGGAATCCGCCCCGACCGTCCTGACCACCGCCGATCAGGCCGAGACCATGAGCGGCGAGGTGATCTGCGAGCGTCTGTCCGTCGCATCGGTCACCAGCGACACCGGGCTCGACATCACGCGGTCGTCGCCTGCCACCACCCCGACGCCGAACTGCTCCTACGAGTACACGACCGACGCCGGTGGGCTGTCGACGCTGACCGTGTCCTCGATGCGCGCCGACGACGTGGATGCCCTCACGGGCACCGACGCCTTCGGTCTCGTCGTGAACGACAGCGAGTCGGTCGCCGGTGCACCGGTCGACACCCAGGAGGTGTCGGCGGGCGATGCGGCAGTCCGCATCTCGGGCGCCTCGATGCACGTCGGTGTCGTACAGCTCGGTGAACGGGTGCTGATGGTGGTCATCCCGGTCGACGACGTGGAAACCGATGCGGTCGACCGCCTGATCGCAACGATGGCCACGACGCTCGGCTGAGGAACCCGCCTCGGCCGGGCGCGCTCACGTGGCCGCGAGGACCGCAGCGAGAAGCGACCGGCCCATCCGCGAGAACCGGTCGTTGTCGGCCGAGTTCAAGACGTAGAGCAGCGCGAAGTGCAGCGCCCACGCCTCGGCCCGACTCCACGTGGCGTCGTCGATCCCGCCGACGGCTGCGCGGAACTCGTCGCGGGCGTCGGCGTCGAACAGCATCCAGGCGACCGCGAGGTCCACGGCAGGATCGCCGGAGGTGACGTCACCGAAGTCGAGCACCGCACAGATCGATCCGTCGACTGCCACGAGGTTGGCGGAGTGGAGGTCTCCGTGCAGCCAGACCGGCGGACCGGACCACTCGTCGACCGCCGCGAGGTCTTCGAACCGCTCGAGCGTGCGTGCGCCGTCGATCTGTTCGCCGAGCCGCTCGACGTTCGTCACGACGCGCGGTCGCAGACCGCCGATCGGCTGTCCGCGGAACTCGTTGAACGGGGCCTCGGGTGGGGCGGGTTCATGCAGTGCTGCCACGAATGCGCCCAAGCGCCGGGCGTCGCCGACCGGGTCCGTCAGCGTCACGTCGGCCGCGACGTCGCCGTCGAACCAGGGACAGATGCTCCACGACCACGGATACACGCTCGACGGCCGTCCGATGCGCACCGGCGCTGCGATCGGAATCGGCAGGCGCGACGCCATCGCAGGCACCCAGCGATGCTCGTGTTCGATCAGCTGGGCGCCGGCCTGGCGACGTGGCATCCGCACGGCGAGGGCCGTCCCCAGGCGGACGATCGCATTGTCCCAGCCGTTCGCGACCGGCGACAGGTCGAGGTCGGCCAGGTCGGGGTGCTGCTCGACGAGCAGCGAGCGGACGAGCTCGGCCGTGACGTCGATCTCGGCGGCGGGCATGTTGACCACCGCCACGTCGATCAGAGCGTTTCGAACTCGGGGAGGTGCAACAGGCGCGAGTCGTTCGAGAAGACCTCGATCGGCTTCTCGGTCGGCAGCCGCATCCCGCGCTGCAGGATGCGCATCTGGGTGTGCTGGTTGTACTCCACCAGCGTGACCGCCCAGCCGTCGCGCCCGGCGCGAGCGGTGCGACCCGAACGGTGCAGGTAGTCCTTGACGTCCTTGGCCGGTTCGTAGTGGATCACCGCACCGATGTCGTCGATGTCGATGCCCCGGGCGGCGACGTCGGTGGCGACGAGCACCGAGAGCTTGCCCTCGGCGAACTTGCGCAGGATGCGTTCGCGTCCGCTCTGCTGCATGTCGCCGTGCAGCGGACCGGCGTCGACACCGAGGTCCTCGAGGTTGCGCGCGACCCGGTCGCAGTTGCGCTTGGTCTGGCAGAAGACGAGCACCTTGGGGATGGACTTCGCGATCGAGCCGATCACCTTGTCCTTGTCCATGTGGTGCACGGCGAGGAACAGGTGGTGCATCGTGCCGACGGTGTCGGTCGCTTCGTCGATCGCGACGGTGACCGGGTCGGTCTGATAGTGCCGGATCAGGTGGCCGACATCGCCGTCGAGTGTCGCCGAGAACAGCATCGTCTGGTTGCGGCTGCCGCAGTGGCGCAGGATCCACTCGACCTGCGGGGTGAACCCGTCGTCGGCCATGCGGTCGGCTTCGTCGAGCGTGACGATCTGCATGTCGTCGAGCGAGACCTCGTTCGACTTGATCAGGTCGATCAGGCGCAGCGGCGTGGCGATCACGATCTCGACGCCCTTGGCGAGCTCGTCGACCTGATGGTGCCGGGAGGCGCCGCCGTACACCGGGAGCACTCGCATGCCGGCGTGGTGGGCGACAGGCTCGAGGACCTCGGCCACCTGCACGGCGAGTTCGCGTGTCGGCACCAGCACCAGACCGAGTGGGCGCGACGGTTCGGCCTTGTCGGTGATCCGAGCGAGCATCGGCACGCCGAAGGCGAGCGTCTTGCCAGAGCCGGTCTTGGCCCGGCCACAGACGTCCTTGCCGGTGACGGCCACGGGGATCGCCTCGGTCTGGATGGCGAACGGCTGTGCGAATCCGCACGCTGCGAGCCCGTCGTCGATCCGCTCGGGCACACCGAGTTCGAAGAACCCTGTCGGGGCCTCGACCGGGGGGAGAACGTTGAAGGAGGTGAGATTCGAGGTGTTGACGTGGCCACCGTCGTACGGCTGGCCTGCGGGGCGAGTGCGCTGGCGACGGGGCGCTCCTCGTCGCGTTGTTGGTTCAGTCATGTTGCGGTCCAGCGTACCGGCACCGCCGCGACGAGCGCGAGACGACTCGACTCGTGCTAGAGTTGCCGTCGATGTTGCGCCACGGCCTCCTTCTGCTTACGTAGGGCGAGCGCCACATACTCGCGTTCGCCCGCACCCCCCGCCCTCCGGCCGGGGGGTTCTTGCTTTTTCCGCCCCGATCACGCCAGGGCTCAGACCCCAGGTGTGATCCGACCCACACGAACCACCGAACACCCAGGAGAATCCGATGCCTCCCCAGAACGTCACCCCGAAGCCGATGCCCTTCGAGAAGTACACGCCGTTCGTTCCGATCGTGCTCACCGACCGTACGTGGCCGAACGTCACCATCGACACGGCCCCGCTGTGGTGCTCGGTCGACCTGCGCGACGGCAACCAGGCACTGATCGACCCGATGGACCCCACCCGCAAGATGCGCATGTTCGAAGAACTGGTGGCGATGGGGTTCAAGGAGATCGAGGTCGGTTTCCCGTCCGCCAGCCAGCCCGACTACGACTTCGTGCGCCAGCTGATCGACGAGGACCGCATCCCCGACGACGTCACCATCCAGGTGCTCGTGCAGTGCCGCCAGGAACTGATCGAACGCACCTACGAATGCATCCAGGGTGCGCCGCGTGCGATCGTGCACTTCTACAACTCGACCAACCCACTGCAGCGCGAGGTCGTGTTCGGTCTGGACAAGAACGGCATCATCGACGTCGCCGTCAACGGAGCGAAGCTCTGCCGCAAGCTCGAGCACGCCGCCGGCGACACGCAGATCCGCTACGAGTACTCGCCGGAGAGCTTCACGCTCACCGAGCCCGAGTTCGCGATCGAGGTGTGCGAAGCAGTGATGGACGTGGTCGAGCCGACGCCCGACAATCCGATCGTCCTGAACCTCCCTGCGACCGTCGAGTGCTACTCGCCCAACGTCTACGGCGACGTCATCGAATGGTTCGGTCGCACGATCAAGGATCGCGACTCGGTGATCATCTCGCTGCACCCGCACAACGATCGTGGATGTGCGGTCGCCGCCGCCGAATTCGGCGTGATGGCCGGCGCCGACCGGGTGGAGGGCACGCTGTTCGGCAACGGCGAACGCACCGGCAACGTCGACATCGTCACGCTCGCCATGAACCTGTTCATGAACGGTGTCGACCCAGAACTCGACATCAACGACATCGACAAACTGCGCCGCACCGCCGAGTACTGCAACCGTCTCCCCGTGCATCCCCGGCACCCCTACGCCGGCGACCTCGTCTACACGGCGTTCTCCGGCAGCCACCAGGATGCGATCAAGAAGGGATTCGAAGCGCTCGACGCCAAGCGCGACGACGCCGGCGAGTACCCGCAGTGGGGCGTGCCGTACCTGCCGATCGACCCGGCACACGTCGGACGTTCCTACGAGGCCGTCATCCGTGTGAACAGCCAGTCCGGCAAGGGAGGTGTCGCCTACGTGATGAAGGCCGAGCACGGCTTCGACCTGCCCCGTCGTCTGCAGATCGAGTTCTCGAAGACGATCCAGCACATCACCGAGGACTCCGGCACCGAGATCGGCCCTGGTGTCATGTGGGACGCCTTCCAGGCCGAGTACCTGCCGGAGGAGCCGGTGTTCCGGTTGCGCAGCCACGAGCTGCACACCCGCACCGGCGACGACGGCGGCAACACGTCGATCCAGGCGCAGCTCGAGATCGACGGCACCGCACACTCGATCTACGGCGAAGGTGACGGTCCGGTCGAGGCGTTCGTCGCCGCCCTGGTCGCCGAGTTCGGCGAGCGGGTCGACGGGCACTTCGACGTCCTCGACTACGCCGAGCACGCCATCGGCAAGGGGTCCAACGCCCAGGCGGCGGCGTACCTCGAAACCGTCAGCGACGGCGGCCGCGTGCGGTGGGGCATCGGCATCGACCCCAACATCACGACGGCGTCGCTGCGCGCGGTGCTCTGCGCATTCGAGCGCCACCAGCGCTGACGCAACTACAGTCGCGCCGATGTCGTCGATCGGTACCGCACTGCGCAGGACACTGCTCCTCCTGGTGATCGCTGCCGCCGTCGGCGCAGCGGTGTCGTTGCGACGCGGCCAGTCGTCGACGCCGGCGCCCGCCGCACCGCCGCAGTGGCCGCCGTGGCCCGCAGATCCGCAACGGTCCGGCGCAACGCGAACCGATCACGCGGCGCCGGCCGAGCCCACCGCAGCACCGACGCCGTCTCCGTCTCCACTCGGGGGCGGTAGCGGATGGCTGCCGGCGCACGCCGACGGCTCGGCTCCCGAGACCCATCCGATCAAGGTCAACGTGTCCTCCGGCATCTTCCACGTACCGGGCGGACGGTTCTACGACCGGACCAAGCCGCAACGCTGCTATCCGACTGCCGCCGCCGCCGAAGCCGACGGCTACCGTCGGTCGAAGACGTGATCGACATCGACCGCGAACGAGCCGTGAGGAGAACGACATGAAGGTGAGCGTCGACTTCGACGTGTGCGCATCCACCGGCGCCTGCATGCAGGTGTGCCCCGAGGTGTTCGAGGTCCGCAGCGACGGCTACCTCTACATCCTCCAGGAGGAGCCGGGCCCCGACGTCGCCGAACGGGTCCGTGAGGCCGCCGACCTCTGTCCGACTGCCGCGATCACCGTCGAGGAGTGACGCACGCTTGAGGTTTCTCCGTCAACTCGACGCGTCGTGGAGCGCGTCGGGATCGATGCTGTGCGTCGGCCTCGACCCCGACCCGGCCAGGATGCCGCTGCCGCTCGACGGGGCGCGCGACGCCACCGAGACGTTCTGCAAGGCGATCATCGACGCCACCGCCGATCTGGTGTGCGCGTTCAAGCCCCAGATCGCCTACTTCGCGAGCCAGGGCGAGGAGCGTGCGCTCGAGCGGATCTGCCGCTACGTGCGCGAAACGTATCCGGACGTCACGCTGATCCTCGATGCCAAGCGCGGCGACATCGGCCCGACCGCCGAGCACTATGCCGCGTGAGGCGTTCGGGCGCTACGGCGCTCACGCGGTCACGGTGAATCCCTATCTCGGCACCGATTCGGTCGCGCCGTACTTCGAGCACGGCGGCGGGATCATCGCACTGTGCCGCACGAGCAACCCAGGTGGCGACGACATCCAGTCGCTCGTCGCCGACGGCCGGCCGGTGTACGCGCACGTCGCGCACTTGGTGGCCGACGACTGGTCGACGCGCGGCGACTGTGGCCTCGTCGTCGGCGCCACGTACCCGGGCGAACTCGCCGACGTGCGTGCGATCGCCCCCGACGTGCCGATCCTCGTCCCCGGCGTCGGCGCGCAGGGCGGCGACGCCGTCCAGGTCGTCGAACACGGTGCACGCACCGACGGCCGCGGCCTCGTCGTCAGCTCGTCGCGGGCGATCCTCTACGCGAGCGCAGGTTCGGACTTCGCCGACGCCGCCCGAGCCGAGGCCCAACGCACCGCCGCCTCCCTCCACCTCCCCTGACTCGCGGTCCGTCAGGCGGTGAGGCTGATGACCTCGAGGATGCCGGGTGCGGCGCGGAGGGCGTCGAGCACGTCGGCGGGCACCGGTGCGCTCGGCGCGATGAGCATGACCGCACTGTCGGAACCGGTGACGCGGCTCACGTCCATGTCGGAGATGTTGACGCCGGCGTCGCCCAGCAACGTGCCGACGGTACCGATCACACCGGGACGGTCGTCGTTCTGGATGACGACCATGTTGTCGACCGGCGGGACGTCGAAGGGCGTGTCGTCGATGTTGACGATGCGCTGCGCTGCTTTGGGGCCGGCGAGCGTGCCCGAGATCGAGTGCCCGCCACCGCGCAGCGTCAGCAGGTTGACGAAGTCGGCCGACGTCGCCGACGAGACGTCGCGGACCTCGACGCCGTGCTGCTTCGCGAGCTGCGGCGCATTGACGTAGGTGACCGCTTCATCGGAGATCACACCGAAGAACCCCTTGAGTACGGCAAGTTCGAGGATGCGCGTGTCGTAGCCGGCGATCTCGCCTTCGCAGCAGATCTCCAGCTCGGACGGCAGGCCGCCGACGAGCGAGACGAACAGGCTGCCGAGGCGCTCGGCCAGGGGCAGGTACGGCCGGATCGTCTCGCTGGCCTCGGCCGCATTGACGTTGACGGCGAACGGGACGAACTCGCCGGCGAGGGCGAGCTGCACCATCGAAGCAATCGTGTCGCCGGCCTTGTCCTGTGCCTCGCGGGTGCTCGCACCGAGGTGCGGCGTGACGACGACGGAGTCGATCGCGAACAGTGGCGACTCGGTCATCGGTTCCGTGGAGAAGACGTCGAGCGCAGCACCGGCGATGATGCCCTCGCGCAGGCAGTCGGCGAGATCGCCCTCGTCGACGATGCCGCCACGGGCGACGTTGACCACGCGAAGGCTCGGCTTGGCCTTGAGCAGCAGATCACGATTGATCAGCCCCAGCGTCTCGGGCGTCTTCGGCAGGTGCACCGTGAGGAAGTCGGACTCGGCGACGACCTGGTCGAGCGCCATCAGCTCGACGCCCATCTTCTTCGCCCGGTCGTCCGACACGAACGGGTCGTAGGCGACGAGGCGCATGCCGAAGCCCTTCGCCCGGTCGGCGACGAGCTTGCCGATCCGGCCCAGGCCGACGATGCCGAGCGTCTTGTCGGCGAGTTCGACACCTTCCCAGCGGCTGCGTTCCCAGCGGCCATCCACGAGTGCGGCGTGCGCTTGGGGCACGTTGCGGGCCAATGCCATCAGCAGCGCCATCGTGTGCTCGGCAGCGGAGACGATGTTGCTCTGCGGTGCGTTGACCACCATCACGCCTCGGTTGGTCGCCGAGTCGACGTCGACGTTGTCGAGTCCGATGCCGGCGCGCCCGACGACCATCAGGTCGCTGCCGGCGGCCAGCACGGCGTCGGTGACGTCGGTCGCCGAGCGGATGATCAGGGCGTGGGCGCCCGGTACGACGTCGAGCAGTTCGTCGGCGGAGAGCCCGAGCTGCACGTCGACGTCGTGGCCGGCGGCGCGGAGGCGGTCGAGGCCCCCTTCGGCGATCTCTTCGGTGACCAGGATGCGAGCCATAGACCCCTCTGCTTATCGGGTCGGGCAGGGGACTTCCACGACGTTTGACGAACCGTTCACGGGTAGCCGGTACGTTCGGGGCGATGACGCCCACGGAGCGCGCGAACGAGATCGAACGGTGGTTCGTGCAACGCGGCGTCCCGCACCTGGTCGAGACCGACACCGACGCCTCGAAACTCGACGCCTGGACCCGTGCGCTCCCGCTCCTCGTCGCGGCGTATCTGCTCCTGGGCCTCAACGCCCTCGACGTGCGCGACTGGTCATTGGCCCAGAACCTCGCCACCGCAGCGGCGGTGATCGCCATGCTGCTCGCCGCATGGGTGCTGTCCAACCGGTTGCGTGGGGTCGCGACGTTCGCACGCCCGACCGACATCGACGCGCCCGAGTTGCTGTTGTTCGTCTTCGGGCCGGCCGTTCCCGTCCTGGTGTTCGGGCAGGTCCGCGACGCGATCGAGAGTGTCGTGCTGGCGGCTGCCCTGCTGGTGGTGATCTACCTGTGGTCGTCGTACGGCGTCGGCGCCATCCTGCGTTGGGGTGCTCGCCGGTCGACCGGTCAGCTGACCGGTCTCGGTCCCCTGGTCGCCAAGGCGCTCCCCCTGCTGCTGGTCTTCAACACGTTCCTGTTCATCAACGCCGAGGTGTGGGAGATGGCGGGCACGCTCGACGGTGGCGCCTTCGTGGTCGTCGTGCTGACCTTCTTCTCGCTCGGGGCGGTGTTCGCAGTCAGCCGGCTTCCCGGGTTCATCCGGGACGAGAACCGGTTCGGGTCGTGGAACGACATCGAGGTGTACCTCGAAGGCACGCCGGCCGAGACGGTCGAACTGCCGACGACGGGCCCGACGCTCGACCCGCTGCGGCCGCGCCAACGGTTCAACATCGGACTGATCGTGCTGTTCGGCCAGGCGTTGCAGATCACACTGGTCGTGGCGGCGCTGACCGGGTTCTTCGTGTTCTTCGGGTTCATGGCGATCACCGCCGACACGATCACCCACTGGACCGGGCTGGAATCGGTCCGAGTGCTCGCCGACGCCGGTTTCGGCGGTCGCACGCTCGTGCTCACCGAACCGCTGATCCGGGTGTCGGTGTTCCTCGGCGCATTCTCCGGCATGTACTTCACCGTCGTGCTCACCACCGACGAGACGTACCAGCACGAGTTCGCGAGCGATGTCGGCCCCGAGATCCGGCAGATCCTCGCCGTGCGCACCGCCTATCACGTCGTCCGAGGGACCCACGCCACGTGACGAATCCGGCCGTCACCGTTCGCACGATCGGGTCGCGCGAGGAGTTCGTCGCTCACGAGGCACTGATGCAGGACGTGTGGGGGATGTCGACGCCGCTCGTCACCCTCGAGCTGCTGACCGCACTGGCGCATTCGGGTGGCTATGTCGCAGCCGCATTCCACGACGATCGCATGGTGGGCGCATCGGTCGGATTCCTCGCCGACCACCACGGCGAGCGAGCGCTGCACAGCCATGTGACCGGCGTCGTCGACTCGATGCGCCACGCCGGGATCGGTCGGGCGATCAAGCTGCACCAGCGAGCCTGGGCCGCCGAGCGCACGCTGGCGTGGATCACGTGGACGTTCGATCCGCTGGTGCGCCGTAACGCCTGGTTCAACATCGCAATCCTCGGCGCCGACGTCGATGCGTACCTTCCGTCGTTCTACGGCCCGATGACCGACGCCATCAACGCCGGCGACGACTCCGATCGACTGTTGATGGCCTGGGACGTCTCTGCACCGGTCCGCGCCCACCCGCGCGACGGCAGCGACGTGGCCGATGCGCTGCTCGTGGCCACGCCTGCCGACATCGTCGAGCTGCGGCGCACCGATCCGGCGGCGGTCCGGACCTGGCGCAGCGACACCCGCCGAGCGCTGACCGCTGCGTTCACCGAGGGCCGCAAGGTCGTCGGGTTCACGCGCGACGGCTCCTACGTGATCGGATCATCGTCATGAACTGGACCATCGATCGTGTCGAGCTGCGTCGCATCGCCATGCCGCTCGTGTCGCCCTTTCGCACCAGCTTCGGCAGCCAGACCGAGCGTGACATCCTGCTGGTGCGCGTCGACCTGGCCGACGCATCGGGAGCGAGATCGGACACCATCGAGGGATGGGGCGAATGCGTCGCCCTCTCCGAGCCGAGCTACTCGCCCGAGTACGTCGACGGCGCCGAGCACGTGATCGTCCACCACCTGCTGCCACGTCTGATGGCGGCCGGGCCGATCGAAGCGGCCGACGTCGCCCCGGCGCTCGCCAAGCTGCACGGCCATCCAATGGCCAAGGCGGCGTTGGAGATGGCGGTGCTCGACGCCCAACTGCGCGCCACGGACCAGTCGTTCGCGACGTTCCTCGGCGCCGAACGCACCCGCATCCCGAGCGGCGTGAGCGTCGGCATCCACGACACGACCGACGAGCTGCTCGCCGCGGTACAGGGATACGTCGACGACGGGTACGTGCGCATCAAGCTGAAGATCGAGCCCGGTTCCGACATCGACCAGGTTGCCGCCGTGCGCGACCTGATCGGGCCCGACACGCCGTTCCAGGTCGACGCGAACACCGCCTACCGGCGCACCGACGCCAGCCACCTCGCCCGGCTCGACGAGTTCGGCCTGCTGCTGATCGAGCAGCCTCTGGCCGAGGCGGACATCGTCGGCCACGCACGCCTGGCGGCGGAGATCGACACGCCGATCTGCCTCGACGAGTCGCTCGTGTCGGCGGCCGGCACGGCGGACGCGATCGAACTCGGCGCCTGTGAGATCGCGAACATCAAGCCGGGACGAGTCGGCGGGTACCTGGAAGCGGTGCGCATCCACGACCTGTGCCTGGCGAAGGGAATTCCCGTGTGGTGTGGCGGCATGCTCGAGACCGGGATCGGGAGAGCGGCCAATGCCGCACTGGCAGCGCTGCCCGGCTTCACGCTGCCGGGCGACATCAGCGCGTCGACGCGCTTCTACGCCCGCGACATCGTGACCGAGCCGATCACGATCACCGACGGCCACGTCACCGTGCCGGCCGGTGCCGGTCTCGGCTTCGAGCTCGACCGGGAGTTCCTCGACTCGGTGACCACGCGCCGACTGCACATCGACTCGCGCGGTACAGTCAGCGCATTATGACGCACCCGTTCTTGTCAGATGAGTGGATGGCCGCAGCACACGAGATCCGTGAGAAGTACGCCGACCAGGTCCCGCCGGTCACCACCGTGATCAAGATCAACCAGGTGATCGTCGACGTGCCGTTCGGCGACGGCGAGGTGAAGAGCTATCTCGACACGTCGTCGGGACACCTGGTGATGGAACTCGGTGAGCTCGACGACGCCGACGCGACCGTCACCACCGACTACGACACGGCGAAGGCGATGTTCGTCGACCAGGACCAGGCGATCGCCATGCAGGCGTTCATGGCCGGCAAGATCAAGGTGCAGGGCGACATGATGAAGATGATGGCGATGCAGACCGCCATCCCGTCCAACGAGTTCACCGACACGATCGCCGAAGAGATCAAGTCGATCACCGCCCCGTAATCACGCCAGGGGTCGGGGTCGGGCCAGGTCCCGGGCGTGACCGTCACACAGCGGTGGCGCAGACGGTGTCGCCTCGAGCCACGCTCGACTCGCTGACCACGTCGACGGCGCCACCGGTGTCAGCGCCGACCAGCGCACCGAGCATCCCCTTGACCATGCCGCGGTCGACGGCGCAGATCACCGGATGATCGGTGGCGACGTCACCGAACGGACAGTGGTCGTTGATGATCCGCAGCCGTCCGTTGCGGCCCTCCGCGTGTGCGGCGAACCCGTGGGCGGTCAGGGCATCGGCGACCGACTGCATCGCGGCGCGAAGTGACCGTCTCCCGGTCGCGAGGGCGTCGCCGGTGAGCCCCTCCGCCATCGCCCGGCCGTACTGCTCGCCGACCTCCTCGGCGATCGCCTCGGCGTCGTCGGGGGCCAGACGATCGAGTGCCCTGCCCAGCAACGACAGCAGCAGATCGTCACCGCGAGCGGGAAACTGGTCGATCGTGCCGGCGCCATCGACGACCACGTACCGCTTCGAGGGCCGTCCGGCGCCGGCACCGGCCACCTTGCCGCTGACCACTTCGAGATACCCACCGGCCGCCAGCTTGTCGAGGTGGTGGCGCGCGACGTTCGCATGGACGCCGACCTCCGCAGCAACCATCGATGCCGTCACGCCGACCGGTGTGTCGCCCGGGTCGCCGCCACGGTCGCGTGCGTTGCCTGCGTCGCGGGAGACGCCGGTGCGTTCCTTGGCGAACAGGTAGATCGAACGACGGGTCGGGTCGCCGAATGCGTCGGTGATCGCCGACACGGTGGCCGTGAACGACGGGCTCGTGCGCACGTGCGCAATTCTACCTATCCACGTAGTGCAAATCCGTCGACCCGTCGCCACAATGAGGACATGGCCGTCGTGACCGAAGAACAGATCATCGAAGCACTCCGCCCGGTCGAGGATCCCGAACTGCACCGATCGATCGTCGAGCTCGGAATGCTGCGCGGCGTGTCGATCCGCGACAACGGCGTCGTCGGTGTCCTGATCGCGCTCACCGTGCCGGGGTGTCCGCTGAAGAGCGAGATCCAGCGCCGTGTGTCCGAAGCTGCGACCGAACTCGACGGTGTCGAATCGATCGACCTCGAATTCACCGTCATGAGCGACGAAGACCGTGAGAACCTGCGTCGCACGCTCCACGGCGATGCCGCGTCCAGCGCCGGATCGAGCCAGGCCCACGGCCACGCCGAGGGTCGGGAGATCCCGTTCGCGAAGAACACCTCGAAGACGCGGCCGCTGTTGATCTCGTCGGGCAAGGGCGGCGTCGGCAAGTCGAGCGTCACCACCAACATCGCCGTCGCCCTGGCATCGCAGGGCTACTCGGTCGGCGTGGTCGACGCCGACATCTACGGCTATTCGATCCCTCGCATGCTCGGCACCGACCGTGATCCCGTCGTCATCGACGAGATGCTCGTGCCGCCGGAGAAGTGGGGGGTGCGCTGCATCTCGATCGGCTACTTCGTCCCGCAGGGCCAGGCGGTCATCTGGCGCGGCCCGATGCTGCACAAGGCACTCGAGCAGTTCCTCACCGACGTGTTCTGGGACGAGCCCGACTTCCTCCTCGTCGACATGCCCCCCGGCACCGGCGACATCGCGCTGTCGCTCGCGCAGTACCTGCCGCGCGGTGAGGTGTTCGTGGTCACCACGCCTCAGCCAGCGGCGCAGGAGGTGGCGTCGCTGTCCGCGGCGATGGCGGCCAAAGTGAACCTTCCGGTGCGCGGCATCATCGAGAACATGTCGTGGTTCACCGGCGACGACGGCAAGCGCTACGAGATCTTCGGCTCCGGCGGCGGCGAGCTGCTCGCCCAGGAGCTCGAGGTGCCGCTGCTGGGCAAGCTGCCGCTCGTGCCCGAGCTCCGCCAGGGCGGCGACACCGGCCGGCCGATCACCGCCGTCGACCCCCAGTCCGAGGCGGCGCAGATGTTCCAGCAGATCGCCACGAAGATCGCCGTCGACATGAAGCCGAAGAAGGTCTTCTCCGAGAAGCTCAAGATCCTCTGACGACCGTTACGCCTGGGGTCTGACCCCTGGTGTAACACTGGCGGCGATGGAGATCGTGCCGAGGTACCGGTTCGAGGCGATGGTGGCCGACGCACTCGACGACCTGCCCGACGAACTGCTCCACGTGCTCGACAACGTGGTGGTGCAGGTCGTCGACCGCCATCCTGACGAATCCGACCTGCTCGGTCTCTACGACGGCGTCCCTCACACCGAGCGCACCGGCCAGGAGGGGCCCGACGTCGTGTCGATCTTCCGGATGCCGCTGTGCGAGATGTGCGACGACCTCGACGATCTCGCCGAGGAGGTCTACGTGACCGTCATCCACGAGATCGCCCACGCCGCCGGCATCGACGACGAACGCCTGCACGAACTCGGCTGGGCCTGACCCGTTCGACCCGACGCACCCCGGCACGTCTGCTGCGATGAGCCAAGTGACGGCATCAGGGCGGTTCGCTCATCGCACCCGCCGGCACGTCTGCTGCGATGAGCCAAGTGACGGCATCAGGTCGGTTCGCTCATTCGAAGGGGCGGGCGGGTCTGGCGAGGGCGGGTTCGGGAGCCGCCTGGTAGACACCGGTCGTGGATTCCGGCGACTCCGACTTCTCGGCCAACGAGGTGGTGGCGCTCGCGATCGATCCCGAGGTGGGGGCTGTCGCCGTCGGCGAGCGCGGCGTCGAGCACCGGTGGGAGCCGAGGTCGGCGTTGGCCGGGATCGAACGCATCGAACGGGCGGTGGGGCCGCGCTGGGTGTGGTGGACGGCCGCCACCGCCGGCATCCTCGTCGACGCCGGCATCCGGCCGGCGCGGTGCTGGGACCTCGACGCCGTCCATCGACTGCTCGACGGCGGATGGCGGGCAGGAACGGCACGGACGTGGGCGGCTGCGCAGGGCCTCGACGCCGACTCGCTACCGCGCCTCGCTCCCGTGAACCTGTTCAGTGCAGCGGAACAGGACCACCTCGATCCCGACGAGCCAGTGCGTCTCGACGGTCACCTCGATCCGACATGGGTCGATGGCGGTTGGGCCGGCAGCCTCGACCGCACTGCGAGGTGGGCGACGCTCGCTCTGGAGGTGTATCGACTGCAGCGCGCACAGCTCGACGAACTCGATGACCGTCCGGCGGCCCCGGCCACGGCGAGATCCGAGTCGGCGGCCGCACTGCTCGCCGTCGAGTTGGGACGCGATGGGTTGCCGATCGATCGCGCCGAGGCCGAACGGATCGTCGCATCGTTCATCGGCCCGCGTCCTCGCGACGCCGACGACGAGCGCCGCCTCGCCGCCGAACGCGACCTCCTCGTGCTGTCGCATCTGCCTGCCGACCTGCGCTCTGGTGTCGATCTGCGCAACCCGGCGAACGTCAAGTCGTTGCTGCGGCGCGCCGGCATCGAGGTCGACGACACCCGGGCGTGGCGATTGAAACAGCTTCGCGACGAGCATCCGGTCGTCGATGCGTTGCTCGTCTGGCGCAAGGCCGAGCGGGTGGCGACCACGTTCGGGTACCGCTGGCTCGACGAACACGTCGACGACGACGGCCGCCTGCGCGGCTCGTGGTCGTCGTCCGACGGAGCTGCCGGCAGGATGGCGGCGACGGCAGGTCTCCACAATCTGCCCGCGGAGCTGCGTCCGGCGGTCGTTGCCGAGCCAGCTCACGCCTTCGTGCGCGCCGACCTGGGGCAGATCGAACCGCGGATTCTCGCTGCGGTGTCGGGCGATGTCGCACTGGCCGAAGCGACGTTCGATGCGGACATGTATGCGCCCGTTGCACATCGGCTCGGGGTGAGCCGCGAGATCGCCAAGGTCGCCGTGCTCGGCGCGATGTACGGCCAGACGACCGGTCACGGCGCCGCCGCACTTCGTGGGCTCGACGCCGCGTATCCCGTGGCGATGCGGTATCTCACCGACGCCGCCAGATCCGCCGAGGCCGGCAACGACCTGCGCACCCGGGGTGGCCGACGGGTGCGGATGTCGAGCGGCGCCGACCCCACCGCCGACGACCGCGAGCAGCGAACACGTGCGGCGGCGCGAGGTCGCTACGGGCGCAACGCCATGGTGCAGGGCGCAGCGGCGGAGTTCTTCAAGACGTGGGCGGTCATCGTGCGCGCCCGGCTCACGGCGGGCAGCCGCATCGTGCTGTGCCTCCACGACGAACTGCTCGTGCACGTTCCGTCGGCTTGCGCTGACGACGTCGCCGCCACCGTCGACGACGCATTGCAGGAAACCGCAGCCCGCTGGCGCCGACCCGAATTGCGCACCGACGTGCGCTTCGTCGCCGACACGACCGTCATCGAACGGTGGTCCGACGCCAAGTGACTGCGCGTCAGTCGCGAGAATCGCGCGACGGGTCCGAAGCCCCTTTCGCTGCTTCATTGCCAATTGATATGTTGAGGCCCCGAGAGCGAACGGAGCACTGGTGAACTCCGCTACACCTCCTCAGCCCCGAACCCCCGAAGAGTACCCATCGTCGAATACGACGCAGCCGGCTGACATCCATGCCGGCGAAGGCCATCTGCGGCGCATCATCAACGCCATCGACGAGGCGTACTACCTCGCAGAGATCATTCTCGACGACGACGCCAACGCTGTCGACTACCGGTTCATCGAGATGAATGCGGCATTCGAGCGCATGACCGGCTTCGCTCATGCGGCCGGCCGAACGGTACGGGAACTGGTTCCCCAGCTCGAGCAGGACTGGATCGACACCTACGCCCGCGTTGCGTCCACGGGAGAACCGGCTCGAGTCGAGCGTTGGTCGAAGGCGTTGGGTCGCTGGTTCGAAGGCGTCGCCGTACCCGTCGACGAGCCAGGACGTTTCGCAGTCCTCTTCGAGGACCAGACGGTGCGCCGGATGGCGGACGAGTCGATCCGGATGAGTGAGAACAGATTCCGCACGATGGCCGACGATCTGCCGCTGATGGTGTGGGAGCATGCCGCGGACGGCTCCCAGACGTGGGTCAACAAGACGTTCTGCGAGTTCTTCGGCACCACCCGGGACGAGATGCGCGGCGACCGGTGGAAGATGCTGACCCATCCCGACGACATCGGCGAGTACGCGGCGGCCTTCACCACAGCGGTCGCCGAGCACGGCGCCTTCACGGGCCAGGTGCGCGTCCGCGATGCGCAGGGCAAGTGGCGCTGGTTGGAGTCGTGGGGGCGGTCCCGATTCGACGACGCTGGCACCTACCTCGGATTGGTCGGCACGAGCGCCGATGTGACCGAACTCTTCGAATCCGAGGCCAGGATCCGCGACAGCGAAGCCTTCACCCGTCGCGTGCTCGACAACCTGTTCACCTTCGTCGGCGTGCTGGACACCGCTGGCACCCTGCTCATGGTGAACCGGGCGCCGCTCGCTCTGATCGGTGCGCACTACGCCGACGTGTTCGGCCGGCCGTTCTGCGACAGCCCCTGGTGGGACCACTCCGACCGAGAACGCGAGCGCCTTCTCGAATCGATCGCCAGGGCACTCGATGGCGAAGTGGTGAGGTACGACTGCGAGGTCGCCGCCCGTGACGGCGAGACGATCTGGATCGACTTCCAGTTGGCGCCTTTGCGAGACAGCTCCGGAAACATCTCCCACCTGGTCGCATCGGGCTACGACATCACGTCGCGATACGAGACCAGGAAGCAGCTGGCCGAGTCGCTCGAGAGCGAACGTCGAGTGCGCCGGCGCGTCGAGCTGCTCGAACGAACGGCCACCCATCTCGCCGCCGCAACGACCCGCATGGAGATCGCCACGGCGCTGCTGCACGACCTCGAGGAGTCGCTCGCAGTCAGCGTCGCTGCGCTCGACATCGTCGACGGTGACCACGTCGTCACATTGCTCAGCTCCGGCATCACCCGATCCGACCTCGGTCCGGTGACCGCCCGCGACCGGCTGCCGGGACCGACCGCGATACGAGACAACGCAGCGGTGATCTGCAACACCGAAGAGGAAATCGACACGCGGTTCCCGCAACTCGCGAGCGTGACGGCGACCCATCCTGTCCGCACGATCGGCGCCCTTCCTCTGCGCACGGGGCAGGGTTCGGCGCTCGGGGCATTGGTAATTGCAGCAGAGGAACCGGGCTGGATGGACAACTCGATGACGTCGCTCCTGACCAGCATCGCCGACCAGGTCGGCCAGGCGCTCGATCGCGCCCAGCTGCACGAACGGGTCCTCGAGGCCGGTCGACAGGAGCACGCCATTGCGCACCAGCTCCAACGTGCGCTGCTGCCGTCACGTTTCGTCGAGCACCCACAGATCGAGATCGCCGCCAAATACGACGCCGCCAGTGACGTCATGGCCGTCGGAGGCGACTGGTACGACACACATCTCTGGAACAATCGGTTCGTCGGGGTGACGGTCGGCGACGTCGTCGGCCATGACCTCGGTGCAGCCACCACGATGGGACGGGTTCGCATCGCGGCCGATGCACTCATGGCGTTCACCGAACCCGATCCGGCAGCGGTCCTCCGGGTTCACGATCACTGTGCCCGCGCCCACGGCACCTTCGCCACCGCGGTCAGCACGGTGGTCGACGTGGAGACGGGCGCAGTGCATTACGGCCTGGCGGGGCATCCTCCCCCGTTGATCGTCGACGAAGACGGCCGTGTCACCTGGCTCATCGAGGATCCGGCACCGCCGCTCGGCGTCTGGTCGCCCGGTCTCGAACCGCTGATCGGGTCGGCGACGTTGGCGCCCGGCGCCGTCCTGCTGCTCTACACAGACGGCCTGGTCGAGCATCGTGGCTATTCCCTCGACGACGGCCTCGAGCAGTTGTCCACGGTCGCCGGTCGCGTCGCCACACCCGAGCGTTCGACCGATGAGATCGTCGAGCGGATCCTCGCCGAGATCACCGACGAGTCGGGCGCCGCTGACGACATCATCATCGCCTGCGTCCGGAGGGTTTCAGAGCGCTGACGTCCGCCGATGATCCGATTCGGAGCGGATCGACGACCGCGACAACGGCCGCAGTTCGCAGGTTCGCACTACCGTGGGGTGGGTGAGCGATGTCCCTCCCCCGCCGCACGACGAGTCGTCGTCGACTCCGCCGCCACCGCAACCGTCACCCCCACCGCCGCCACCACCACCGAGTGGCTTGACCCCGCCGCCCGGCTACGTGGCCTATCAGGGACACCCGACGCCGACGAGTGGCGTGCGTCGCGTGGGCGGCCTGGCAACGCCGATCATCGTGGCGACTGCCATCGTGGCGGCAGGCACCCTCCTCGGCGCCTTCCTCTCTGCGAGCATCACGAGCGATGCCGCCGACTTCCTGGCCGGCAGCATCAGCCAGAGCGAGTTCGAGGATTCGCTGGTGGCGCTCAACACCGTGCAGTTGCTCGTGAGCGTCGCCACGCTGGCCACCGGTGTCCTCACGATCGTGTGGATGTTCCGGATCGCCTCGAACGTGCGGGCATTCGGTCGGGCGACGACGTGGAGTCCGCTGTTCGCGATCTTCGGCTGGTTCCTGCCGCCGCTCGTGCTCTACGTCATCCCGTTCCTCGTGCTGCGCGAGTTGTGGAAGGCGTCGGAGCCGACGGTGGTCGACGGCACCGACAGCTGGAAGCGAACGCCCGACAACCCGGTGCTGTGGGTGTGGTTCGTGCTGTTCGGCATCCTGCCGGCGGTCGTGTTCGCCGTGCAGGTCGGCTCGCTCGCCACCGGAGGGCTCGCCACCGGCGACATCGAATCTGTCGCCGAGAGCCTCGACGACTTCGGTGCGATCGGCTGGCTGTCCGCAGTGCTGAACGTGGCTGCCGCGATCGTGTGGATCCGGTTCGTCCGCCAGTTGACACAGCGCCACAAGCAGTTGACGAACGAGGTCTGAAGGAGCAACCTGGGCACCGCTCATGAGCAACGCCGACATCATCTACCTGGTTCGACACGCCAAAGCGGGCGAGCGACGGGTCTGGGAGGGTGACGACGAGGCGCGCCCGTTGAGCAAGCACGGCTGGAAGCAGTCCGAGGCGATCGCCGAGCGTCTCGCCGACAAGGGAGCGGCGTCGCTGTACTCGAGCCCGTACGTCCGATGCATGCAGACCTTGGAACCGTTGGCGCAACGCCTCGGGGTCGAGATCGAGGAGGACCGCCGGCTCTACGAGGGCGAGCCGTTCGAGCCGGTCCTCGAGCTGCTCGGCGACGTTGCGACCGGCGCCGTGCTCTGCAGCCACGGCGACATCGTTCCCGAGGTGATCCAGGCGCTCGCCCGACGGGGCATGGAGGTCCAGACCAGCCCCGACTGGCGCAAGGCCACCATCTGGGTGCTCAAGCGCAAGGGCGACCGCATCACCAAGGGCAAGGTCTGGCCGCCACCGTCCTGACCCGAAGACCGCCCGAGCGATGAGCGAACCGACCGAATACCGGCCCTTCGCTCATCGCAACCACCGACCCCAGCCGAGCGATGAGCGAACCGACCGAATACCGGCCCTTCGCTCATCGGAGGTCAGTTGGCGGAGCGGATCTCGTCGGCGAAACTGGCCACGAGGGAGGCGACCTCACCCGGCGGGTTGCTGGCTTCGCAGCGCTCGATGTGCGGCAGGGCCGCGGCGGCGTCGCCGCGGAACTGGTACTCGACGATCGCGAGGAAGCACTGCGGATCGGCATAGTCGGGCTCGATCTCGGTCGCCTGATCCAAGGCCAACACCGCGGCGTCGTAGCGTTCGGCGGCGCCGGTCTGATCGGGGTTCTGGCGGGTGAGCAGCGCGAGCGTCCAACCGAAATAGGCGACCGCCTCGGCGTTCTCGCGGCCACGAGCGCGTTCCATGTCGATCACTTCGGCGAACAGGGCGTTGGCCGTGGAGAAATCGCCCGAACCCATCGCGTCGCGGGCGTTGGTGAGCACGATGCGCGACTCGTCGCCGGGGGTCAGCCCGGTGATCTCCTGACCCGATGAGCGCTCGCCCCAGGCACCCGCCAGCACGAAGCCGACCGCGACCGATCCGACGACCACGGCCGCCGCGACGGCGATGGCCCGGCTCCACCGGCGAGGGGGACGTGCAGGAAGTTCACCGCGACCCTGCTCGATCTGGCGCAACACGTTGGCCGCTCGGACCGTGTAACCGTCCTTCAGCGTGCGGTAGTCGAGGTCGTCGACGTCGCCGGCATCGTGCTCACGCTCGAGATCGGTGAGCGACCGCAGCAGGAATCGACGTTCCTCCTCGAGCGCAGCGAGGCGATCGAGCTTCGTCCCGCTCGCCGTCATCGCCCACTGTCCTCGCGATCGGCCGCCAGAGCCGCTTCGACGAGCGCCCGGTCGGCATCGGTCGGGTCGGACACCTCGCCGGCTTCACGCTTCCAGCGTCGGAACACCACGACGAGTGCCGCGAGACCACATGCAAATGCCACCGCGGGCAACACCCACACGAGCGCGTCGAAGCCGCTCGATTTCGGTACGAGCAGCACGTCGGCGCCGTAGCGCGTCTCGATGAAGGCGATGATCTCCGCGTCGTCGAGGTCGTTCTCCGACACGAGGTCGGCGATCTGGTTGCGCAGCGCAACGGAGGCATTGTTCTGCGACTCGAACACGCTCTCGCCGTCGCAGATCGGACAGGCGACCCGCTTGGCGATCTCGTCGATGCGGTCGCTCTGGCTCTCCGGACCCGAGTCGCGGGTGGCGCCGACGGCGAGGAAGCCGGCGACGACGAAGATCAGCAGCACCCAGCCCGGCCACCGTTTGGCACGTCGGTTCAGCTCGCTCGGCATCAGCCGTACTGCTCCCGGAACTGCCGCAGGATCGAGTTGAGCTGCTCGGCGGTGACCTCGGAGATCAGGCGCAGCTGGACCACACCGCTCGGATCGACGATCCAGGTCTCGGGCACCTGCGCCACGCCGAACGCCACGGGGAACTCGTCGCCCTCGGAGTAGATCGCCGGCCAATCGCCGCCGTTCTCGTCGAAGAACGCCTCGATCTCGTCCTGCTCACCCCGCGTGATCACCGAATACAACTCGGCTCCGTCGGTGCCGAGCGTCGCCTGGTCGTCCGAGAACGCGACCAGTTCGGGATGTTCTCGGATGCACGGCACACACGTCGGGTCGAAGAAGTTGAGCACCACCCAGCTGCCCTTGCGACGTGACAGGTCGAACGACGTGCCGTCGGAGAGCGTGCCGGTCGCCTCGGGAGCGGGCCGGCCGATCAACGGCGAATCGGCGCTGGTGCCACCGTCGTCGGGCGATGCCCCGGCGAGCACGACGAACAGTCCCACCATCACCACCGCGATCACGCCGACCACCAGCGGCGCCACCAAGCGGCGTCGACCGCCGGTGGTGTCGTCGCCGTCGGGCACGTCGGCCGTCGCCGTGTCGTCGAGCACGTCGCTCACACCGGCACCGGTTCGTCTCGGTCGGCGTCGTGGCCGTCGAGCGCGCCCTCGACTGCGATCGGTGCGGACACCGGATCGATGGCGACACGCCGACGGCTCCCAGGGAATGCGGCCAGCAGCGTGCCGATCGCCATGATGGCCCCGCCGAGCCACAGCCACAGGATCATCGGCTTGATGAACACCCGGATCGTGGCTTCGGTGTCACCGGCGGCGGCCCCCTGGCCGAGCGTGAGGTAGATGTCCTCGTTCCACCCGGTGCGCACGGACGGCGTGCCGATGTCGGCGCCCATGTTGAGGTACGTGGTCGTCGCCGGGCGGTACGCCTGCTCGCCGTCGAGGACGACGTTGGCGGCGATCCGACGTTCGCTGCCACGATCGTTGGTGCGCTCGTCGACCGACAGCAGCTCGAACGTGTGCCCACCCCACTCGACGACCTCGCCCTGGCGCAGGTCGAGCGTGGCCGAATGGGTGAAGCTGTTCGATGCGGCGAGTGCGACGGCGATGATGATCACACCGATGTGCACGACCATGCCGCCGTTCGCACGACCGACGAAGCCACGCCATCGCTGCCGTCGCGTCGCGAGCGCGAGCTGGCGAACTGCCGAACCCATCGCGAAGCCGGCGAGGCCGAACGCCACCAACGGCGCCCATCCGTCGGCGCCGACCAGCACGGCGATCGCCAGGCCCAGTGCACCGGCCCACGCCGGCCAGAACAGCCGGGTGCGCAGCAGCTCCGCCGACGCCTTGCGCCACGGCAGCACGGGAGCCACACCCATCAGGAACAGCAGCATCAGCCCGATCGGCTGCGACAGGCGGTCGAAGTACGGTGCGCCGACGAGCGTCTGGCGGTCCTGCAACGCCTCGACGAGCAGCGGGAACAGCGTGCCGAGCAGCACGATGAACGCCCACACGGTGAACAGCACGTTGTTCGCCAGGAACGAGCCTTCGCGCGACAGCGGCGAGTCGATCGAACCGGGCGAGCGCAAGCGGTCGCCGCGCCAGGCGATCAGGCCGAGCGACACGATCACGACGAGACCGAAGAACCCGAGCAGCCAGTTGCCGACCGGGCCGTCGCCGAAGGCGTGCACCGAGCTGAGAATGCCCGACCGGGTGAGGAACGTGCCGAGGATCGTGAGTGCGAACGTGGCGACCAGCAGGCTCAGGTTCCACACCCGCAACATCCCGCGCCGTTCCTGGACGAGCACCGAGTGGATGTAGGCGGTGCCGGTGAGCCACGGCAGCAGTGAGGCGTTCTCGACGGGGTCCCACGCCCACACGCCCGACCAGCCGAGCACCTCGTAGCTCCACCAGGCGCCGAGCAGGATGCCGATCGTGAGGAACGCCCAGGCGAACAGCGCCCACCGGCGGGTCTCCATCAGCCAGCCCTCGCCCAGGCGACCGGTGACGAGCGCGGCGATGGCGAACGCGAACGGCACGGTGAAGCCGACGTAGCCGAGATACAGGATCGGTGGATGGAACAGCACCAGGATGTGGTTCTGCAGCAGCGGATTGGGCCCGGGGCCGCTGGTGACGCCAGGCGCACCGGCGCCGAACGGGTCGGCGGGGCCGAAGCTCAGCATGGCGAAGAACGCCGACACGACGAACATCACGATGAGCGCCCACCCGACGAGGACGTCGTCGGTGCGTCGGCGGAACCGCCAGGCGACCGCAGCGGTGAACCCCCCGAGCATGAGCGACCACAGCAGGATCGAGCCCTCGAGCGCCGACCACATCGCAGCGATGTTGTAGAGCAACGGGGTGTCGGCGGAGCCGACCTGTTGGACGTAGGCGAGCGAGAAGTCCCGGGTGATCAACGCCCGCTGCATCATCACGACCGCGAGCACGATGCCGGCGAACGCGAGCCCGGCGTAGATCGGCCCCTGCTTGAGCAGCTTGCGGTCGCGTTGGCGGATGCCGTACAGCACGGCGAGTGCGCCGAACACCGAGGCGGCGAGCATCAGCAGCAGGCCGGCTCGGCCGAGTGCGGAGTTGATGCTCGCTGCGAACAGCATCATGCTGCGGACGGGTCCGGGCAGCCTGCGGCTTCGGCGTCGGCGACCCGCTCGTCGTTGACGGCGACGTATTCGTCGGAGTGCTTGACCTCGACACGGTCGCCGAGCAGGGTGCCGTTCTCGATCACGCCGTGCACGACGACGGGGATGCACTCCTTGAAGATGCCGCCGGGCTCACCGTCGTAGCTGACCGGCATCGTCTCGCCGTTGAACGAGATCGTGAAGACCGTGGCGTTGGCGACGCGCTCGACGGAGCCCTCGTCGACGGTTCCCTGCAGGCGGATGCGTCGATCCTCGTCGCAGCCGCTGCGCCGGCCGACCTCGTCGACGTTGCAGTAGTAGTCGACGGCCTGGGTGAGGAACTGCGTCACGATCACGCCGCCGGCGACGACGACGAGGCCGAGCACCAACAGCGCCATCCAGTTGCGCTTCTTGCGAACCGGTGGAGCGGCGTCGACCGGGGACCGGGGGGACAGATCCATGTCGCTGGTGTCGTTCATGCTGGGTTCATTCTGCTCGTTCAGAGCCAGTACTTGTCCGCGTCCGGCACCTGTTTTCCGAGCCGTTTCCCGGCGCGGACGACCCGCCACGACATGAACGACACGGTCAGGAACGTGAGCACGTAGCCACCGATGATGAATCCGGCGTCCTCCATCAGACGACCTCCTCCCCGGTCCGGTCGGCCTCGGCGCGACGAGCAGCGAGTGCGTCGTCGAGACCTCGATCGTCGAGCACGTCCTCCATCGCCATCACCCGGGTGCGATGCATCATGAGCCAGACGTAGAGCAGCGAGAATGCCACGACACCGACGAAGAGGCTGAACAGCATCAGGCCGTCCATGCTGACGTCGGCGTCGGTGCCGAGGACGGTCGCTTCCTGGTGCAGGCTGCGCCACAGGCGCACGCTCCAGTGCACGAGCGGGATCTCGAGGACGGCGAGCATGCCGATCACCGCACTGCGGCGGGCACGCTGCTCGTGGGTGCCACCGAGGCGCCGCACGGCGAGGTAGCCGATGTAGGTGACGAAGAGCAGGGCGGTGGTGGTGAGGCGGGCATCCCACTGCCAGAACACGCCCCAGGTGAGGCGGCCCCAGAGAGCGCCGATCACCAGCGTGACGGCCACGAACGTGGTGCCGATCTCGGCGCTGGCACCGGCGGCGCGATCCCAACCGAGCGTCTTCTTCCTGCCGAAGAAGTACATCGCCGACGCGACCGCAGTGACGGTGAAGGCGAGATAGGCGATCCAGATCGTCGGCACGTGCACGTAGAGCAGCCGGACCGCTTCGCGTTGGTCGCGGTCCTCGGGCGAGAACCCCAGACCGAAGGCGACGAGCCACACCATGGCGGCGATCGTGGCGATCCCGACGATCCTCGTCCCGCGTGTGCCGGTGCTGCGCCGACTGGCGGATCGGTCGCCGGACGGATCGGTCTGGGTGAGCGTGGGATCCGTGGTCGTCATGTCCGTTTCCTACGGTGGTGGGTGTTGGTGGGGGATGAGGTTGGCCGCATTCGCATCATTCGTCGATCAACGGACCGAACGCCAGCGCACCGCCGACACCGAAGGCGACGGCGAAGACGGCCAGCAGGCCCACCCAGGGCCAGCCGTCCGACACCACCGCACCTGCCGTGCCGAGCGCTGCTTCGACCGCTCGTGTTGCTCCGATCAGGACGGGCGCCACCGCGGGGAACGTGAGCAGCGGGAGCAGCGTCTCGCGACCCGTGAACCCTGCGGCAAGGCCTCCGTACAGGGTACCGACCGCGGCGAGCCCGCACGTCGCGGAGATCAGGGTTGTGACGAGCAGCACGATGCCGTCCGCCGGAATCGTCTGGCCGTAGAGGACGACGGCAGCGCACAGCAGCACGGCCTCGAGCACGAGGAGCTGGACCCCCAGTGCGATCGCCTTGCCGAGATAGATCGCCGTCGGGTCGACGCCGGCCACGCGCAGCGCGTCGAGCGCACCGTCGGCGGTCTCCACAGCGAACGCCCGCTGGACCAGCACGAGCATCGAGAACATCGTCGCCAGCCAGACCAGGCCGGGAGCGACACGCTGGAGCACCGCATCGGCGTCGAGCGCGAACGCGAAGATCACCATCGTGACGCCGGCGAACGGCAGGACCTGGTTGACGAACACGCGGCTGTTCCACTCGATGCGCAGGTCCTTCGCCGCGACCAACCGAGCGATCCGCAACACGTTCACCCCTGGTCCTCGTGGACGCGTCCGGCGACGACGTCGACCGAGCGCGTGGCGAGCGAGCCGGCCCGTTCGAGTTCGTGGCTGGCGACCAGGATCGTGGCGCCGGCCGCTGCCGCCTGGCGCAGCGTGTCGTCGAGTTCGTCGCGAGCTGATGCGTCGAGGCCGGCATGGGGTTCGTCGAGCAGCCACAGCTGCGCACGGCGTGCGATGAGGCAGGCGAGTGCGGTTCGGCGTTTCTGTCCGGCGGACAACCTGCCGACCACGACGTCGGCGAGCCGGCCGGCCACGTCGAGACGCTGCATCGCTGCACGCATCTCGTCCGCCGATGCGCCGACCGTCGACCCCCAGAACCGCACGTTCTCGGCCACGGTCAGGTCGAGGTAGAGGCCGTTCTGGTGCCCGAGCAGACCCACGGTCCGGCGGACCGACTCCCGGTGCGTGCTCAGATCGAGGCCGAGCACCGTGCCGCTCCCGCGCACCAGCGGAACGAGACCGGCGCACAGCCGCAGCAGCGTGGTCTTGCCGGCGCCGTTCGGCCCGCGCAGCAGCACGATCTCGCCGTCGTCCACTCGCAAGGTCGCGCCGGCGAGGGCGGGGAAACGTCCGAGCACGGCGACCGCGTCCTCGAGTTCCACGACCGACATGGGCGACACGCTAGGTCGTGAAGCGTTGGTCAACTCGTGCCGCCGCGATCCCCGCGGCACACCGCACAGATAGCTTCGTGGCCGTGTCGGACGTCGAACCATCAGCGCCGCGCCCGACGCGGGGGCGCAAGTTCGATCGTCCCGCTCCGCCGCACGACTGGCGCTGGTGGGTCGGTGGTCTCGGCAAGACGCTGATCGCCACCGGCCTCTTGATGTTTGCATTCGTCGCCTACCAGCTGTGGGGCACCGGCATCGAGACCGCCCGTGCGCAGAACTCGCTGGAGAACGAATTCGAGGAGCTCCTGGCCGGAACGCCGCCAACCACGTCTGCGCCCGCCGAGACGACGCCCGTCGAGTCGCCGGCGACGACGAACCCGCACGACACGAACCCGGTCGATTCGGTCCCCCTCGACTCCACACCGGCGGCCGGGGGCACGACGACGGCACCGGTCGCCAGCATCGCCCCGATCGCTGAGGGCGACCCGATCGCTCGTCTCGAGATGCCGACGATCGGCGTCGACAAGATCGTGGTCGCCGGCGTGGAGAAGGACGACCTGAAGAAGGGGCCGGGCCACTACCCGGAGACGCCGTTGCCGGGCCAGCTCGGCAATGCGGCGATCGCCGGTCACCGCACCACGTTCGGCCAACCGTTCTACGACGTCGACAAACTCGAGAACGGCGACGAGATCATCGTCACCACACTCGCCGGGCGCTACGTCTACCGGGTCACCGGTCAGCAGATCGTCTCTCCGAGCGACTACCAGGTGATCGCCACCACCGACCCGACCCGCGCCACGTTGACGCTCACGTCGTGCCATCCCAAGTACACCGCCCGCGAGCGGATCATCGTGTCTGCGGAGCTCGACCTGGCCGCCACCACCGGGTTCGTCGGCAACCCGACGATCAACTACGGCCGACCGCTCGACGAAGCAGCCACCAGCGATCCCGATCCGACGAACACCGTCGTCGATCCGGCGACGACCGAGGTGGCCGGACGCGACACGGCCGTGAGCGTTCCGAGCGACGACCCGACGCTCGCCGCCGCTGACGTCGACGATGCGGGCACCCTCGACGCTGCGCAGATCGACGAGGGGATCGCCGACGCCTTCTCCGACGGCTGGTTCAGTGATCCCGACGCCAACGGTCAGGTGGCCTTGTGGGGGTTGCTGCTGGCGGCGATCGGCATCGGCTCGTACCTGCTCAGCCGGAAGGTGAAGCGTGACTGGGTCGGTCTCGTCGTCGGGATCGTTCCCTTCGTCGTGACGCTGTACTTCTTCTTCCAGAACGTCAACCGCCTACTGCCGCCCAACCTCTGAGCAGGTGCGCTGCTGTCGGACCGGCTCATCCTCGGCGGTCTCGCCCGACTCGGCTGCGCCGACGCACTCATTCGGACAGCCGAGCGACGACACCCTCAGCGCAGCGGCAGTGTGACGATCTCGTTCGGTCCGAGCGTGTAGACGAGCGCTGAATCGGTCCATGCGATCTCGCCCAGAAGCCCGATCCCGGCTGGCTTGATCGTCGAGTCACCGTCGTTGGGGGCGAATTGCGGTCCCGTCGCGACGACCGCGAACGGTCCGACCGACGAATCCGCGGCGATGTCAGCCACCAGGACTTGGTGGCCATCGGCGTCGTCCTGATCCGCGACGATGACCGCGATCCGTGTCCCGTCCGGCGAGAGCCCGGCGCCTGTCACGCGCATCGGCGATGCGCGTGACGGAAGTTCGATCGCAGAGATCTGGCCGGAGGTGAAGTCCGCAAGCGACAGTTCGAGACTCCCGGAGCTTCCTGGTACGACCAGCAATGCCCGACCTCGAGCGGCCCCGACGGTCGCCCGTCCGGGTCCGTCGTAGCTGATCGACCGGCTGCCACCACCGTCGATGTCGACCGACACCAACGCCAGATCACCGTCGGGCGCCGTCGTGAACGTCGTGACGATCGAGTTGCCGTCGAGCCGTCGACCCAGCGTGCCGGGCACTCCGGCAACGACCGATCCAGTCGCAGTGACGGCACCGTCGCCGTCGTAACGGAGCAGGGCGGATTCGACGACGTCGCCCGTGTCGGCACGGAAGAAGTACAAGCGTCCCATCCGGCCCGAAGATCGGTGCGAGGTCGGTGTCGCCACCATCACCATCGATGGGCACACCGTCATCGGTCAACACGGTGAACTCACCGTCGGAGAGATCCAACTCGACGAGATCGGGCTCCTGGCCGAAGCGGTACAGGTCGTGGTGGAAGACCAGCGACGTGGCATCCGGCGACCAGCTGAGTGAACCCGGCGCGATGCCGCCGGCGAACGGATAGCAGCGATCGGAGCCCACCGGAACGATCGGTGAGGTCGCGATGACGCAGATCTCGTCGCTGCGGGCAACGGCGATCCGCTCGGCGCCCGGCGAGATGACGACATCGGTCAACGGCAGACCCTCGAAGTTGCGTGTCATCGGTGCACCGATCGAGATCGTTGATCGGTCGGCTGGGATGGGCTCGGTGCGGCGACCGGTCGCGGCCAACAGCCCTCCGACGAGGGCGACGCCGAGCACGATCGCTGCCACGGTGACGAGACGAGCACGTCTGCTCCTGCGACGCCGGGCGTCGAGGTCGTCGGTGCCGATGTGCGCCACCACGTCCGGTTCGGGCGTCAGAGAGCTCGGGCGAACTGGCGAGGTCTGGGAGAAGGCTTCGTCAGCGACCAACCGGATCTGTTCTTCGATGGTGCTCATCGCGTCACCCCCAGTTCTGCGCGCAAGCGGGCGAGGGCTCGGCTGACGTGGGTGGCAACCGTCGACGTGCCGACGCCCAACACCTCGGCGATCTCGGCGTGTGTCCAGCCACAACCGTGATCCAACCAGACCGCTGTTCGCTGGGTCTCCGGAAGGGACCGCAGTGCGTCCGGGAGGCCCGGCTCGACGTCCGGCATCACCTGCGGCTCCCGGCGGAACAGCACCGGGCGCTCGCGCTCGCGACTCTTGGACTGCGCGACACGAAACAGGTAGCCGACGGGGTTCTCCATCCCGCTCAGCTCGTCCCAGTGCTCGGCGGTGTATGCGAGCGCTTCAGCGACCGCATCGTCGACGCGGTCCGTGCCGACGGCACCGATCAGGCCACGACGGAGACGGGGCTCCGCGTTCCGGACGAACCCCTCGATGTCGTCATCGATCGTCACGTCGTTCTCATCCCCACACCTGATGAGACCGTCGAGGTCCCAGCACGCGCCACATCGCCGGAAGAAATCACTGCCCGGTGAACTCGGGGCGGCGCTTCTGGAGAAACGCAGTTCGGCCCTCCTCGGCGTCGGCGCTCGCCCATGCGGCGCTACGAGCGGCTTCGAACGGCTCATCGATGCCCGGCTCGACGGTGGCGCGTTCCAGACCCAGCTTGTGGCCGGCGATCGTGAGCGGGGCCAGGCGCGACAGTTCGTGCGCCCACGCAACGGCATCGTCGAACGTGCCGAGCCGATGGATACCGCCCGCCGCATGCAGCTGCTCGGCGGTGTAGGTCTGGGCGGCCACGAGCATCGCCCGAGCGATCGGTGGCGAGAACTCCGAGGCCAACCGCCGGATCGTCCAGTGGTCGACCACCAGGCCCAGCTTCGCTGCCGGGATGCCGAGCACGCTGGTCGGTGTCGCGACGCGGAGATCCGTGGCGATCGCCAATTGGGCGCCGGCACCCAGCGCCGGGCCGTCGATCGCCGCGATCACCGGTACCGGCAGGCGTCCGAACCCCCGCAACACCGATGCGAGGTCGGTGGCGAACTGTCCCTCCTCGACGCCGTGCAGATCGGCGCCGGCGCTGAAGGCCGGCGGCTTGCCGGTCAGCACCACGGCGCGGATGGCGTCGGGAGCCCGCGCCGCGATGGCCGCCTGCACGTCGAGGAGTTCGAGCAACGTGGCATGGTCGACGGCGTTACGGCGAGATGGCCGGTCGAGCGTGACGACCGTGACCAGCCCGTCGTGGCTCAGGTCGACCGTCATGACCCGTCGGATTGCGCTCGTAGCATGGAGCGACTGTATGTCGAACACTCCCGCCACTCCCGAAGAGATCGATCCCATCCGCGCCCGGCGAGCCCAGATCGCCAAGTGGACGCTGCTGGCCAACCGGGTCGGCTACCTCTTCGTCGCGCTGGCCATGGCACTGTTCTTCATCGCCTTCGCGATCGGTTTCTCCCCCACGATGGCCACGCTCGTGATCATCACCTTCGTGATCGGCTGTGTGCTGCTGGCACCGTCGATCATCGTCGGCTACGCGGTCAAGGCCGCCGAACGCGACGACCGCGAGCGCGGCTTCTGAGCCGTCGACGGGCGGAATTCCGAGTCGCCGGATCTCTCGTTACCATTGGGTAACTGATGTCCGCTCGACTCACCGCCACCGCCCGCCGGGAACAGATCCTCGACGTCGCACTCGAGGTGTTCGCCACCAACGGCTTCCATGGGGCCTCGATGAACGACGTGGCCGAGGCCGTCGGCGTCACCAAGCCGGTGCTGTACCAGCACTTCGACTCGAAGCGAGATCTCTACCAGGCGCTGATCGACGAGGTCGGCAGCCGGCTGCTCGGCAACATCGCCAAGGCGGCAGCCGAGGCCACCGACGGCAAGAGCCAGACCGACCTCGGCTTCCGCGCCTACTTCCGGTGGGTGGCCGAAGATCACGACGCATTCCGCTTCCTGTTCGGTTCCGGCACCCGGCGTGACGACGAATTCAACGCCGCCGTCACCCGGATCACCGCCGAGGCGGCCAAGGCAGTCGCTCCGCTGATCGCCGTCGACATCGACGAACGTCACCGCACCACGATCGCCCACTCACTGGTCGGCATGGCCGAGGGCGCGAGTCGGCTGCTGGTCCAACGCGGCGCCGACTTCGACCCCGACGAGATCGCCCAAGTCGTGGCCGACCTCGCATGGGCAGGTCTGCGCGCCGTCCAACCGAAGGACTGAATACCGTACGCCGCCGGCGCCAATGCGTCGGCTGGCGGTTGACACGCATCCACCCCTCGGCCATGGTGGCGTGATGACCGACACCATCAGCGCTCGGCGCTCCCCCCGACCGAGCGAGAACCCGTATCTGGCGGCCAACTTCGCACCGGTCGAACTCGAGCTCACGACGTTCGATCTCCAGGTCACCGGCCGCATCCCCGTCGACCTCGAGGGCCGATGGCTGCGCAACGGGCCAAATCCGGGTCCCGACATCGACGCCGGCGTCCACCACTGGTTCCTCGGCGCGGGCATGGTGCACGGCGTGCGCCTGCGCGGCGGCCGTGCCGAGTGGTACCGCAATCGTTGCGTGACGAACGCCGACGGCTTTTCACCGAACACGAACGTCGGTGGGTTCGCCGGCACGACGTGGGCGATGGTGGAGGGGGGAACTCCCCCGACGGAACTCGGCTACGAACTCGAGTCGCTCGGAACGAATCGGTTCTCCGGCAGCCTGCCGAATGGCTTCAGCGCCCACCCCAAGTACGACCCGGCGACGGGTGAACTCCATGCGATGGCATATCACTGGCCGGACCTGGTCGACCACGTGCAGTACGTCGTCGTCGGTTCCGACGGGCGGGTGTCGAGGGTGACCGACCTCCCTGTGCCCGACATGCCGATGATCCACGACATGTCGCTGACGCCGACGTACGCCGTCGTGTACGACCTACCGGTCACGGTCGATCTCGAACGGGTCGTCGAGGGGTCCCCGTGGCCGTTCGGTTGGGCACCGGACAGGCCAGCGCGCGTCGGGCTGCTCCCCCGGGCCGGGGGCGCCGACGACATCATCTGGTGCGACGTCGACCCGTGCTACGTGTTCCATCCGTTGAACGCCTACGACGCCGCGGACGGCACCGTCGTGGTCGACCTCTGCCGCTACGACCGCATGATGGACAGCGATCGTCACGGGCCGTTCGGCGACTGTCTGCCGACGTTCGACCGATGGGTGATCGACCCGTCGGTGCGGCGGGTCTCCGAGACGCGCCTCGACGATCGGCCGCAGGAATTTCCCCGCCACAACCCGGTTGTCGGGCTCCAGCAGCACCGTTTCGGCTACACGTCCGAACTGCGTGTCGGCAGCGCGAACCTCCACGGAGCGATCATCAAGATCGACGTCGACTCCGGCACCACCGAGGCCCACGAGTTCGGGCCCGGTCGCGGCGGCGCCGAACCGGTGGTCGTCCCGAAGGCCGATGCGGTCGCCGAGGACGAGTGCTGGATCCTCACCGTCGTGTACGACGTTGCGACCGACACGAGCGAACTGTGCATCCTCGACGCCGAGGACATCTCTGCGCCCGAGGTCGCGCGCATCGAACTCCCCCAGCGCGTGCCGTACGGCTTTCACGGCAACTGGGTGTCGGACTCGTCGGTCCCGGGTCCCGACTGACCGAGACCGCCCGTTCTCGTGAACTCGTTGCGGAATTGTTCCGCTACGAGTTCACGAGAAGCGTTGGGCGAAGGCGGGCTCAGTCGGCGGGGACGATGATCAGGTGCGACGCTCCCGTGGAGTCGGTGTCGGGATCCTGCACGTCGATCTTGGCGCCCGAGAGCGCGTCGGCCACGTCGGGGGCGACACAGAACTCGAGGCCGTGGACGGCCGCCGTCTGGTCTCCCTCCATCGGTGCATCGACGAAGCCGAGCGAGATTCCCTGCTCGCCGTCGATCGCCGAGGCCACCCTCAAGAGCGCATCGTCGGGTATTCCCTGCTGTGACCGGACGTCGTTCAGCATCGTGGCGGCGGGTTGGCTCAGGGTCAACATGGTCATCCTCCTCGGATGTCGTTGGGTCATTTCAGCCCTACCTCCACTTCGGGGAGGCGCAAACGTCCACCGCCCGATCGCGTCGTGACCAGGGACGCAGCAAGCTCGTCGCGTTCACGCGCGGAAGGTGAGACCGCGATAGCCGTCGGCGAACCCCGCTGCGCGCAGCATGTCGACCAGTGCAGCCGGCGCGTCGACGAGGCCGGCGCCGTCGATCTTGCGGACCTCGACCGAGCGCAGGCGACCGTCCTTGACGAGCGACACGAGCGCCATCGTCCACGACGGATCGTTGGTCGCACCCGGGAACGTGACCACGTGGTGCGCCCGCCGGTCGAACCATGCCAGCGGAGCGCCGGCGCGCGACACGACCATCGACGTCGCGTTGCGCGCCGGCCGACCGGCGGTGGACGGCCACGCCAGCGCCGCTCCGTACGGTTGCGACGGATCGGTGGAGGCGAGCACGATCGCGTCGGGCACGTCGTCGGGCGAGATCACCGCGTCGGGCGTGTCGCGAACGGCGCGCAGACGATCGACCGCACCCGGCACTGCGAACTGCGCAGCGCCGAGGCCGTCGACGAAGTACCCCCGACGCACCTGGCCACGCTCCTCGAGCACCTTGAGCACGCCGTACACCGCACTGAACCCGCCGACGAGGCCCTCGGCCATCACCGCCTCGCGTGTGACGACACCGTGGCGTTCGACGAGCTGCAGCGCCTGCGCATGGGCCGCCTCGGTGGCGCTCGGAGCCGGCGCCAGCAGCGGCGCCACCAGGCTCCAGCGGCCCTGGCCGGCGGGCGGGCCGATCCGGGTGAGACGACCGGGGCGCGGACGGCTGCGCGCCGTGCTGCGGCTCGCCGCGGCCTTGACCTTCGCCCCACCGAGCACGGCGCGCAGCGGTGCCAGCGAGTCGTTGGTGACCTCGCCGGCCCACACGAGATCCCACAGCGCGGCGAGCAGCTCCTGGTCGGAGGCGCCGGGGGCTGCACCGCGGATCTGGCCCCAGAAGCTGGCTCCCTGTTCGGCCAGCATCGTCCGGATCGCATCGTGTAACGCTCCATCGACGGGCTCACGTTGCTCCCATCCCGGCGCGAGGAGGGCCAACTGGTCGGCGAAGCAGAGGCGCACACGTCCGTCGCGGGCGCCGAGGCCGCCGGCGCCGACCCAGACGACTTCACCGGCGGTGCAGAGTTCGTCGAGCATCGACGGTCGGTACCCGCGCACACGGACCGGGAGCACGTCGCTCTCGATCGTCGACGCCACCAGAGCCGCACCCGACAGCATGCCGAGCGTCTCGACGAGCGCCTCGACGCCTCGACGTTGCGCCGGGATGTCGTGCCAAGCGGTCAGGAATCGGGCGAACGCCTCCTGCTCGACCGGTTCGACCTCCTTGCGCAACGCCGCCAGCGATCGCCGCCGGAGTTGTCGCAACACGTCGACGTCGCAGAACTCGCGGGCGATCCCGCCGGGGCGGAACTCGCCGACGACCAGGCGTTCCTCGCCCTCCAGCGCAGCGAGTGCCCCTGCGATCCGCTCGGGCGGCGCACCGAATCGGCTGGCCACCTCGGCGGTGAGGAACGGACCGTGGGTGCGGGCGTAGCGCCCGACGAGTTCCTCGAGGGGGCGCGCAACCGGATCGGTGAACGCCATCGGCAGCCCGAGCGGCAACGAACAACCGAACGCATCGCGGTACTTCGCAGCGTCCTCGGCGGCCGCGTACCGCGTCTCGCCGGCGAGGGTGACCTCGATCGCCCGCTTCTCGGTCAGCAACTGCTGGAGCCACCCCGGCGCATCGGCGCCACCGACCGGCTCGCACCGCAGTTCGACCTCGACGCCCGAGAGGTCACCGACGCGGCGCAGGACGTCGTGGAGTTCGTCGGGCGAACGGGCTCGCCGTCCATCGGTGAGGCGCTGCAGCTCCAGTTCGACGTCGGCGAGCACGTCGGGGTCGAGCAGCTCGCGAAGCTCCTCGGCGCCGAGGAGGTCGCGCAGCAGGTCGCGGTCGAGCGCCAGCGCCGCAGCGCGCCGCTCGGCGAGCGGAGCGTCACCTTCGTACATGTAGGCGGCGATCCAGTTGAACAGCAGGCTCGACGCCATCGGGCTCGCCTTGCCCGTGTCGACATTGACGACGCGGACCGCCCGCGACCGCAGCTGGCCGAGCACCTCGCGCAACGCCGGCACGTCGAACACGTCCTGGAGGCACTCGCGCGACGTTTCCAGCAGGATCGGGAACGTCGGGTACTTCGCGGCGACTGCGAGCAGGTCGGCCGCGCGCTGACGTTGCTGCCACAGCGGCGTGCGCCGATCGGGCCGGCGACGCGGCAGCAACAGCGCCCGCCCTGCGCACTCCCGGAATCGCGCCGAGAACAGCGACGTCTGCGGAAGGGTCTCGACGACGAGTTCGTCGATGTCTTCCGGATCGATCATCAGCGCGTCGATCGGCAGCTCGACCGCGGATTCGGGAAGGCGGATCACGATCCCGTCGTCGCCCCACATCGTTTCGACGGGGATGTCGAAGCGGTCCATCAAGCGACGCTCGATCGCCATCGCCCAGGGAGCGTGCACCGGCGTGCCGAACGGGCTGAGGATGCACACCCGCCAGTCGCCGATCTCGTCCTGGAACCGCTCGACGACCACGGTGCGATCGTCGGGCACGGCGCCGGTCGCATCGACCTGCTCGGCGAGGTACTGCTGGACGTTGCTCGCCGCGAACGCGTCGAGCGCGTAGTGGCTCATCAGGCGTTCGGTCGCTGCGCTTGTGTCGAGCTCACGGATCTCGCGGACGAAGGCCCCCAGCGCACGGCCCAGCTCGAGCGGTCGACCCGGACGGTCGCCGTGCCAGAACGGCATCTTGCCGGGCTGGCCAGGAGCGGGCGACACGGTGACGCGCTCGAACGTGATGTCCTCGATGCGCCACGTCGAGGCGCCCAGCACGAACGTCTCGCCCGGGCGGCTCTCGTAGACCATCTCCTCGTCGAGCTCGCCCACCCGGGTGCCGTCGGGGAGGAACACGCCGAAAAGCCCGCGGTCGGGGATCGTGCCGCCGGACGTGACCGCCAGACGCTTGGATCCGTCGCGGGCGCGGAGCCGATCGTTGAGACGATCCCAGACGATGCGCGGGCGGAGTTCCGAGAACTCCTCGCTCGGATAGCGACCCGACAGCAGGTCGAGCACGTTGCCGAGCAGGTCGTCGGAGATGTCGGCGAAGCTCGCGCACCGGCGCACCATCGCAGCCACGTCGGCGACCGAGCACTCCTCGACGATCGCAACGTGGGCGACGATCTGCTGGGCGAGCACGTCGAGGGGGTTGCGCAGGTAGCGGGTCGATTCGATCTCGCCGTCGACCATGCGTCGGGTGACGACGGCCGCTTCGAGCAGGTCACCGCGGTGCTTGGGGAAGATCGAGCCACGCGACGGTTCGCCGACCGAGTGCCCCGCCCGGCCGATGCGCTGCAGGCCGCGGCTGACCGCCCCGGGCGACTCGACCTGGATCACCAGGTCGACCGCGCCCATGTCGATGCCCAGCTCCAGCGACGACGTGGCGACGATCGCTCGGAGCTCACCGCGCTTGAGCCGGTCCTCGATCACGACGCGCTGCTCGCGGGCGAGCGACCCGTGATGGGCGCGCACGAGCTCGTCGAGGATCTCGCCGGTCACCGGATCGACGACGCCCGGCACTCCCTGCTCGATCGCGAGCTCGTTGAGCTTGGCGGCGAGGCGCTCGGCGGCGCGGCGGGCGTTGCAGAAGATGATCGTGGTGCGGTTGGCGAGGATCCGCTTGAGGATCTCCGGGTAGATGCTCGGCCAGATCGACGTGCGGCGTTCGGTGAGGGCGGCGGTCGCCGGGCCCGGGGTGAGTTCGACGTGCACCTGGCCGATCGTCGACATGTCCTCGATCGGGATGACGACCTCCACCTCGAGCGGCTTGCGGATCCCGGCGTCGACGATCCGAACCGGACGCCGACGACCGGGTTCCTCCCAGCCCCCGAGGAACTCGGCGACCTCCTCCAGCGGTCGTTGCGTGGCCGACAGTCCGATGCGCTGCGGCGGCCGATCGGTGACCTCCTCGAGACGCTCCAACGTCAGCATCAGGTGCGCCCCGCGCTTGGTGGTCGCCATCGCATGGATCTCGTCGATGATGACCGTCTCGACACCGGCCAGCGTCTCACGGGCCGACGACGTCAGCATCAGGTACAGCGATTCGGGCGTCGTGATCAGCAGATCGGGCGGCCGGCGGATCAGCTTCTGGCGGTCGTTGGCGGCCGTGTCGCCGGTGCGCATACCGACCTCGGGAGCGACGAAGGGCTCGCCCAGACGCTCGGCTGCCAGCCCGATGCCGGCCAGCGGGGCTCGCAGGTTCTTCTCGATGTCGAACGCCAGCGCCCGCAGCGGCGAGATGTAGAGCACCCGCGTGCGATGCGAGCGCTCGTCGGGGCGCTCGGTCGTGGTGAGCCGATCGATCGACGCGAGGAACGCGGTGAGCGTCTTGCCCGACCCGGTCGGCGCACAGATCAGCGTGTGTTCGCCGCGCGCGATGTGCGGCCAGCCCTGCACCTGGGCCGGCGTGGGCTCGGGGAACGACGCCGCGAACCACTCCCGAACGGCGGGCGAGAACGCCTCCAGAACCGGGTGGTCAGCGATCGCTCCACGCTACCGACGATCGTGGCTCCCCGAGCCCAGGCTCCGGGAACCACGATCCGGTCGGACGGGTCAGCCTTCGGTGGTACCGGTCATGTCGGCACCCATGTCGCCCATGTCGCCGGGCATGGCGTCGAGGGGGCGGACGGGGGCGGTCACGGTGACCTCGGTGCCGTCGTCGAAGATCATGGTGATCTGGACCTCGTCGACGAAGTCGGCCGGATCGATGTCGAGCATCATGATGTGCGGACCGCCCGGCTCGAGCGTGAAGGTCTCGCCGGCGGCGATCACGAAGCCGTCCTCGCGTTGCTGCATCTGCATCGTGCCGGCGGCATCCATCAGCGTCTCGTGGATCTCGACGGTGGCGTCGAACGGCACCGACCCGCCCACCAGGGTGATGTCGGCGTCGCCGGTGTTCTCGATCGTGGCGTAGGCCGCCGAGGTCGTCTGGCCTTCGGCGGGCTGGCGCACCCAGGCGCCGGTCACCGAGATGTCACCGACGGTGGCCTCACCTCCCGGCATCTCGGCCATGTCGTCGGCCATCGTCGTGTCGCTGGCCATGTCGTCGGCCATCGTCGTGTCGCTGGCCATGTCGTCGGCCATCGTCGTGACCGGCGTCTCGGCGACCGTGTCGGACGACGCATCGTCGTCGCTGCCGCACGCCGCGAGCGAGAGGATCAGCGCCGAGGCGGCGAGAGGGGCCAGGAGGAGTTTGATCGAGGTGTGGTTCACGACCCGACAGGTCGCTCGCTACGTCCAACTGGTTCCCACGACCCGAAAATGCCGCAGATGTCGCGCTGAACGAGGAGCAGTCGGCGGACGACCGGGCGGAGTCACTGTCGTTCCGTGACGCTCCCGTGAGCGACGACGAGCGTTCTCGTGAGCCGCACCCGTTCGAGCAGGTCGCGATCGTGCGTCACGAGGACCACCGTGCCGCCGAACGTGTCCAGCGCTTGTTCGAGCTGCTCGATCGCAGGGAGGTCGAGGTGGTTGGTCGGTTCGTCGAGCACCAGCAGATTCGCTCCGTTCGCCATGAGCAGTGCGAGCGAAGCTCGCGTGCGCTCACCGGGCGACAGCGTGCCGGCGCCCCGGTGGACGTGCTCGGCACCGAGGCCGAACTTGGCGAGCAACGTGCGAGCATCGCCGATCGAGAGACCGGTCGACGCCGTGAATGCATCGATCAGCGACTCGTCGCCGAGCAACTCCGAGCGGGCCTGCTCGATCTCCCCGACGACGACGCTGGCACCGAGCGAGGCGGAACCCGCATCCGGCTGCATCCGCCCGAGCAGGAGCGAGATCAGCGTCGTCTTCCCGCTGCCGTTGGGACCGACCAGCGCGATGCGGTCACCGAAGCGCACGTCGACGTCGACGGGTCCGAGCCGGAACGAACCCCGATCGACCACTGCACCACGAGCGGTCGCCACGACGTCGCCGCTGCGGCCGGCGGTGGGGATCGTCAGGCGCAACTCCCACGGCTCCCTGGGCTCCTCGACGGCTTCCAGGCGCTCCGCCGCCTTCTGCGTGCGAGCGGCCCGCCCGGCCAGCTGTTCGGTCTGGTTGATCTTGAAGTGGCGGATGTGTTTGTCGTTCTCGCCCGACTTCTTCACCTTCGACTGGCCCTGGGTCGCCCACTCGCGCTCGCGCTGGGCGCGCTGCTGCAGCGCCGCACGTTTCGAGTCGTACTCCTCGAAGCGTTCCCGTGCGTGCTGGCGGGCGAGTGCTCGTTCGGCGAGGAACGACTCCCATCCGCCGGCGAACCACGTCGCGCGGTGCGAGTGGTGGTCGATCTCGACGACGTCGGTGATCGTGCGGCGCAGGAACGACCGGTCGTGGCTCACCAGCAGTACCGGTGCGTCGAGGCCGAGGATCCAACGCTCGAGACGTTCGAGCCCGTCGAGGTCGAGGTCGTTGGTCGGCTCGTCGAGCAGGAACACGTCGAAGCGCGACAGCAGCAGTGATGCGAGCGACGCACGGGCAGCTTCGCCTCCCGAGAGCGAACTCGTCGGTTGGTCGAGGAGGCGTTCGTCCAGGCCGAGTTCGTGCCACACCTCGCCCACACGGGCATCGAAGTCGGCGGCCCCGAGCGCCAGCCACCGATCGAGCGCGTCGGAGTACCGATCGTCAGCTCCCGGCGACGCCGCAGCGAGTGCACCGGTGGCGGCATCGAGTTCGGTCTGGGCGGGCGCGACGCCGCTGCGCCGCGCGAGGTAGTCCCGAACGCTCTCGGTCGAAGAGCGTTCGGGCTCCTGCGGGAGTAATCCGACGTTCGCGGTGCGGGGAGCGACGTCGACCGCCCCGCGGTCGAGATCGACGCGTCCCGCGAGCGCCCCGAGCAGCGTCGACTTGCCGACACCGTTCGGGCCGACGAGACCGACGCGGTGGCCGGGAGCGAGTGTGAGATCGACGTCGTCGAGCACGACGAGGGGTCCTCGGACGACGGTGAGGGAACGGGCGATCAGCGATGCGGGCACGGGGCACTCCAGATCCGGCGCCCAGGCGAGCGACGGAGGTCGACCGCACGACGACGTGCGGGGCGAACGGACGTGGACGGCTCAGCGATCGATCATCGTCCACCACCGTAGCCGGACCGTGCCAGCAGATCCGCCGACATTCCTCGAACCATCGGATCCTCGGACATCACACCGCGAACACACCCCCAACACACCCCGAAAAATGCCTCGTCTGTCGCGCTGAGCGCGACGATCCAGGCATTTTTCGGGGTGGGGTTCGTGTCGGACGGGGTGTCGGGTCGGTGGAGTTGTGGGTGGCGGGTCGACGCGACACACTCGGTGGGCCGATGCCGACCGTGATCCTGCGACCCTGGCAGCGTGCTGCGTACGAGGCGTTCCGGGCGAGTCCCGACGCCGACTACCTCGCCGTCGCCACGCCCGGAGCCGGCAAGACCACCTTCGCACTCACGTGCGCACGCGCCTGCCTCGCCGACGAGCCACGCACGCTGGTGGTGGTCGCTCCCACCAGCCACCTGAAGGTGCAGTGGTCGCTCGCCGCCCACCGCCTCGGACTCCAACTCGACCCCGACTGGAGCCCCGGCGACGGCCTCGCCCGCGACGTGCACGGCCTCGTCACCACCTACCAGCAGATCGCCACCGGCAACACCGCCGCCAAGCTGGCCGGGCTGTCGGCGGACGGCTTCGTCATCCTCGACGAGATCCACCACGCCGGCCACGAGAAGGCGTGGGGCGACAGCATCCGGGTCGCCTTCGGCCACGCAGCTCGACGGCTCTCGCTGTCGGGCACCCCGTTCCGCAGCGATGCCGTCCAGATCCCGTTCGTCCGGTACGACGCCACCGGCGAGGGGGACATGGCACACGCCGACTACACCTACGGCTACGCCGACGCCCTGCGCGACGGCGGTGTCGTGCGCCCGGTGTACTTCCCCCGAGTCGACGGCGAGATGGAGTGGACCACGGCGTCGGGCGACGTGATCAACGCCAGCTTCCAGGACGAGTTGACCAAGGACCAGATGTCGATGCGGCTGCGCACGGCGCTGAGCCTGGAGGGCGAGTGGATGCCGAGCGTGCTCGCTCGCGCCAACGACCAGCTCCGGGCGATCCGCCAGGAACACCGCGATGCCGGCGGGCTGGTGATCGCCATCGACCAGGACCATGCACAAGGGATTGCGCGCCTGCTGCGCGACCGCTTCGGCACGCCGGCCGACGTGGTGGTGAGCGACGACCCGACGGCGTCGAAGAAGATCGCCGAGTTCTCCGGTAACGACCGGCCGTGGCTCGTCGCGGTGCGGATGGTCTCCGAGGGCGTCGACATCCCCCGACTGCGCGTCGGCGTGTTCGCGACGACGACGTCGACCGAGCTGTTCTTCCGCCAGGCCGTCGGCCGGTTCGTGCGCTGGCAGGCCGGGCGCACCACCCAGAAGGCCTACGTCTACATCCCCGACGATCCCCGTCTGCGAACCCACGCATTCGAGATCGCCGAGGCACGGCGTCACGTGCTGCGCCCACCGGGCACCGACGACGGCGACGAGTTCCAGCTCGACGGCGGACTCGACGATCAAGTCCACCCCGACGATGCCGCCGAGCAGCTCACGCTCTTTGCCGTCGTGTCGGCCACGGCGACGGACATCACCGTGCACACCGTGACCGAGCAGGGGATCCGATACGAGCCGCTCTTCTCGCCGGACGACCTGCAACCGGTGCGCTACGACGACGAACTGGAGATCGCCGAACCGCAGTTCGTCGCCGACCCGCTGCTGAGCATCGATCTCCCCGAGATACCGACGGCGGCCGGGCTGGTGCCGACGGGGTCGCTCAGCGTCGCCGAACGCAAGGACGACCTGCGCATGCGCAATGCGCACGTCGCCAAGCGGCTCGTCGACATCACCGGCTGGGGGCACGCCAAGGTGCAGGGCGAGATGAACCGCCTCGCCGGCGTCACCCGCGTGGCAACCGCGACGACCGAGCAGCTCGAACGACGGCTGCGCTACGCGGAGAGCTGGCTGCGCCGCCTCCAGCGTTGAACGGCCCGACCAGACCGCGCAGCCGGGCAGACGTTCCGGGTGCGGCGGTAGGATCGGGGAATGCCTGCGAGCGGTGAACACCACCCCGCGTTCGAGGAGTACTGCGAGTGCATCTTCGAACTCCACGAGGACGACGTCGACGTCATCCAGGCCCGCATCGCCGAACGGCTCCAGGTCTCGCGCCCCGCCGTCAGCGAGATGATGAAGCGCCTCGAGGCCGAGGGCCTGATCACGTCCGATGACGGTATCCGGCTCACCGACACCGGCCGACGGCTCGGCGAACGGGTCGTGCGACGCCACCGGCTCGCCGAGGTGTTCCTGACCGACGTGCTCAAGCTGAGCTGGGCCGAGGCGCACCACGAGGCCGGCAAGTGGGAGCACGTGATGAGCGACTCCGTCGAGCGCGCTCTCAACGAACTGCTGGGATCGCCCACCACGTGCCCGCACGGCAACCCGATTCCGGGGTCCGGCTACGAAGCGCCCGACTCCGGGCCGTTGTCGGCGATCGGGGTCGGATCACCGTTCACGGTTCGCCGGATCACCGAGGAACTCGAGTTCGAGCCGGGTGTGCTCGAATTCCTCGAGGAGTCGGCGATCCAGCCCGGCAACCGAGGAACGGTGACCGCCGCATCGCCCGACGGCACGCTGACCGTCGAGATCGACGGACGTCACATCGGCGTCGGATCGTTCGCCAGCGAACGTATCTTGGTCACCCCGTGACCCTCGACCCGCCCGTCACCCCGTGACCCGTCACTCCCCCGTCGAACCGTGAACCCTCGTCGCCCGACCCGATTGGTGGCCCTTGCGCTGGCCGGCGTGCTGTTCGCGTCGTGTGCGGACACCGTCGTCGAGCTCGAGTCCGACAACGGCGAGGTCAACGTCGGCGGATCGTTCGAAACGGTGCCGACGACGACGTTGCCCATCGTCGGGTCGACCGCAGAACTGCTTGCCGAGATGTCGGCGGAGATGGGCCTGCTCAGTTCGCAGATCGGCGACAGCGGCGACGAGACGGCAACGCTGCTGCGCATCGACGCGATCTGGGACGCCGCGAGGTCGGACGTCGAGTCGACGCGACCGGAGCTGGTCGACGGCATCGACACCACCGTCGAGATGGCGCGGACCGCAGTCGTACGCGTCCGCCCGGCCGACGGCGACAAGGCATCGCAGCTGCTGTCGGGACTCGTCGACCGGTACACCGCCGACAGCTGACGCCCACCGGAGATGCTCCGACGGCTCGTCAGCCGACCGCATCGGGATGGTGCCGAGCGACGTTGTCGGGATAGCTACGGCAGTAGTAGTTCCACAGCTGCTGGCCGTACACGCCTGCACCCTGCCGACTCTCGATCCCGTCGACGCCGGACTCGATCTCCGAACGACGCGCCATGAACCCGGCATCGACATGGCGTGGGCTGGCAGCGACGGCGTCGCGGAACGTCGCCGCGAGCGGCAGCCGGTCGAGCCGCGTCGTGAGATCCGGGCCGTGGAACCAGGCCGACGACTGCCGGGGCGCATCGGCGATCACCCGATGGGTGGTGGCCACGAAGTAGTTGCCGGTCATCTCCTGGAGCATCTCGCCGATGTTGACCACGAAGGCGTCACGGCGCGGCGGCACGTCGATCCACGCACCGTCGGCGTTGCACACCTGGAGTCCATCGGCGTCGTGCTGGAGCAGCAGCGTGAGGAACCCCGCATCGTGATGGGGATTGACACCTGCGCCACCGGGCGGCGTCGGCGGATAGCTGATCAACTTCACGAACGACAGCGGCCGCTCGCCGAACACGGCGCGCAGATGGTCGGGTTCGAGGCCGAGGCCGACCGAGAACACCTCGAGCAGCGTGTCGGCCAGCGCCTTCATCCGCTCGAAGTAGTCGGCCATGTGGGCCCGGAACCCAGGCAGCACGTCGTCGGCGAGCCACTGGTTGGGTCCGTCGAGGCGCAGGTACTCCGGGACCAGGTCGAGGCCGCGCACCGGGTGCTCGGTCGACAGATCCAGCTGTTCACGCAGGTCGGGGCGTCCGCCGGTCAGTTCGGCACCGACGCGTTCCCATCCACGGAAATGCGGTGACAACGCCTTGTCGATCGTGGCCTTCTGGGCCTCGTCGAGCGCGAAGAACCGGCGCTGGTGTTCGATGTGGCGCTCGATGAAGTCGGCGTCGACACCGTGGCCGACCAGCTGGAAGAACCCGATGTCGTGGCAGACCTGACGGACACGGTCGGCGAACGCGGCCGGATCTGCGGACCAGCCGGCGAGGTCGATCTCGGGGATCGCGGTGAACGTCGCAACGGCCATGGCGCTCAGCGTAGGAGTGCCGGAGGCGCACCGGCGTCTCGAGCGGTCAGCGCAGTGGCGCCGGGAGATCGTCGGCGTGGACGACGCTGAGGCGCTGCGTCGGGCGGGTCAGTGCGACGTACAGCGATCGCATTCCGTGCTCGTGGTCGGCGACGATGCGGGCAGGCTCGACCACGACGACGGCATCGAGTTCCAGGCCCTTCACCACGCTGACGGGAACCAGCGTCACCCCTTCGTCGAGCCCGGTGCGCGTAGCGGTGCCGTGATTGACGCCGGACGCCGTCAGGTGCTCGGACAGCTCGTCGATCATCGAGTCGGGCGCGATCACGCCGAGACTGGCGTTCGGCAACTCGGTCGTGATCGATCGCACCTCGTCGGCGACGGCTGCGCCGAGCGCCCCGTCGGCGCGTACGAACACAGGCATCGCATCGCCGACTCGGACCGACTGCGGGGCCCGCAGGCTGGGCGTGGCAACCGCCATCACCTTGTTCGCGAGATCCATGATCTGGCCGGGGATCCGGTAGCCGACCGACAAACCGACCACCCGCGACGGCTTGCGATCGGGCAGGTGGTCGAGGACCTCCTGCCAGTCGGTCGGCGCCAGCGGTCCCGTCGCCTGGGCGAGGTCGCCGACGATCGTCATCGCGCCGTTCAGCGAACGGCGTGTCGCCATCTTGAGCTGCATCGGCGTGAGGTCCTGCACCTCGTCGATGACGATGTGGCCGTAGGTACGGATCTCGTCGGCGTCGTCGACCTTGCCGTTGCGACCGGGCTTCGGACCGAGCACGTCGCGGGCGTCGTCGAGCAACGCCACGTCGGCTGCGGTCCAGCGCACGTCGTCCACCGACTCCGAGCGCGGGCGGTACAGCGCGCGAGCCTCGGTTTCGTCGAGCACACCGCGCGTGGCGAGCTTGAGCAGCGCCTTCGAGCCGAAGAGATCGTGCAGGAGCTGAGCCGGTGTCAGCAGCGGCCACATCCGGTCGAGCGCCTCGCGGATCTCGGGCGTGCCCCGCAAGGTGTCCTTGACCTGGCGCGGCCCGATCTCGGGATCGTGGTAGTTCGCCGCCAGCGCCGACCACATCTCGTTCTCGACGAACTTGCGGCCGCCGTTGTGGCGACGGAACCGGCGCCGCGCCTGCTTGACGATCCGGGCGGACTCGTCGACACGTAGGCGGACGTAGCCGGTACGGAACGGGATCACCAGGTCGTCACGCAACGGCCGCTCGCGGTCGTTGATCGCCTGGTCGATCACGTCCGACATCCGCACGTCGCCCTTGATGCGAGCGGCGACCGGACTGTCGGCGCCGTCGCGGTCGCCGGGGCGCAGGAACTGCACGCCGGGCACCAGATCGGAGAGCACGACCTGTTCGACGCCGGCTTCGCCCAGCGACGGCAGCACCCGCTCGATGTAGCGCAGGAACACACGGTTCGGCCCGATCACCAGCACGCCCTGGTCCTCGAGCGGGAACCGGTGTGTGTAGAGCAGATACGCCGCCCGATGGAGCGCGACGACGGTCTTGCCGGTGCCAGGCCCTCCCTGCACCACGAGCACGCCGTGTTGCGGCGAGCGGATGATCTCGTCCTGTTCGCCCTGGATCGTGGCGACGATGTCGCCGAGCGTGCCGGTGCGCCCGCGTTCGAGCGCCGCGAGCAGCGTGGAGTACCCGCGCAGACCGGTGCCGTCACCGCGTTCGACACCGGAAGGTGACGCACCAGCGCCGTCGAGGCCCTCGTCGTGTCCGACGCCGAGGTGGCCCTCGCCGAACAGTTCGTCCTCGATGCCCAGCAGCTTGCGACCCTCGACGGCGAAATGGCGCCGCCGAAGCAATCCCATCGGGCTGCGTCCGGTCGCCCGGTAGAACGGCTCCGCCACCGGCGCACGCCAGTCGACGACCACCGGTTCGCGGTCCTCGTCGGCGACGGCGAGACGGCCGATGTGGAAGCTCTCGACGGCGTCGGGCGACTCGGCGGAACGGTCGATGCGACCGAACACCAGCGACGCATCGCCGAGGTCGAGATCGGCGAGCCGCTTGAGCAGGGCCTCGTCGAACGCGTTGCGTTCGAACCGGGCCTGGAACGTCCCGCCGAGGTCGGCTTCGGTCATGTTCCGCATACGCCACGCGGCCTCGCGGCTGGTGTCGAGACACTCGTAGGCGTGGTCGATGTAGGCCTGTTCGTCAGCGAGATCGGGGTGCTGCTGGGTCATAACGGGTCACGAAATGCTATCGGCCGGGCTCGCACTCCGGACCCGGCGATAGCGTCGGGCTGCGATGGAAGCCCTCGCCGCCCACGACGATGCGCCACACGATCCGGGCGGCATCCCGCTGGCGGCCGAGGCGTTCGTCGACGCGGCGGCAGGACGTCGCCGGCACCACACGCCGGTGTGGTTCATGCGCCAGGCGGGCCGTTCTCTCCCCGAGTACCGCGCGGTACGCGGCGAGGGGTCGATCCTCGATGCGATCAGACAACCGGCCCTCGCCGCCGAGATCACGCTGCAGCCCGTTCGCCGCTACGGCGTCGATGCGGCGGTGCTCTACAGCGACATCGTCGTCGCTCCCCATGCGGTCGGATTCGGCATCGACGTCGCCCCGGGCACGGGACCCGTCGCCGAGCATCCGTTGCGGTCGAGCAACGACATCGAGCGCCTGCGGCCACTGGAGTTCGACGACATCTCCTACGTGATCGACACCGTCGAACTGCTCGTCGCCGAGTTGAGCGTGCCGCTGCTCGCCTTCGCCGGGGCGCCGTTCACGGTGGCGAGCTATCTGATCGAGGGACGCCCGAGCAAGGACTACCGCCACACCAAGGCGCTGATGCGCACCGACGAGGTGCTCTGGCACGAGGTGATGGAGCGCCTCGCCGAATCCGCGATCACGTTCATCGACGCCCAGCTCTCACACGGCGCCACCGCCTTCCAGCTCTTCGATTCGTGGGCCGGCTCGCTCAGCCGGCGCGAGTACGACCGCTACGTGCTGCCGCACTCGCGACACGTGTTCCGTGAGCTGCGCCGGCGCCATCCCGACGCACCGGCGATCCACTTCGGCATCGGCTGCGACCACCTGCTGGCGTCGATGCTCGACGCCGGGCCCACCGTGCTCGGCCTCGACTGGCGGACACCGATCGGCGACGCCCGCCGACGCCTCGGCGAGGACCTCGTCGTGCAGGGCAACCTCGATCCGGCACTGGTGCTCGCCGGGGTCGAGCCGGCACTCGACGGCGCCCGTCAGGTGCTGCGCGACAACGAACGGCCCGACGGCAGCCAGCACCCCGGCCACATCTTCAACCTCGGCCACGGCGTGCAACCCGACACCGACCCCGCAGTGCTCCACGCCGTCGTCGAGCTGGTCCACGAACGCACCGGCGCTCCGCTCGCCTCGGAGACGTCGCCGTCATGAGCGCCGAACACGTCGCCGTCGTGTTGATGGCCTACGGCACGCCACGCACGCCCGAAGAGATCGAGCCGTACTACACCGACATCCGCCGGGGGCGGGCGCCGACGCCCGAGGCGCTGGCCGACCTCACCGCCCGCTACGCGGCGATCGGTGGCGTGTCGCCGCTCGCCCGGCTCACCGAGGCCCAGGGCGCCGCTCTGCAGTCTGCGCTCGACGCCGCCGAGCCGGGCCGGTTCCGGGTGGCCCTCGGGCTGAAGCACGCCGACCCGAAGGTCGAGGACACCGCGCGACGCGTCGCGGCCGAGGGCGCTGCAGCGGTCGTCGGGCTGGTACTCGCGCCGCACTACTCGTCGTACTCGATCGGTCAGTACCTCGACCGCGTACGCCAAGGGGTCGCCGAGTCGGGGACCGACATCGCCGTGGCCGGCATCGAGAGCTGGGCGACCGAACCGGCTTTCGTCGAGTTCCTCGCCGACGACCTCGACCAGCGGTTGGCCGCCATGCGTGAGCTCACCGGCGGCCAGGTCCGCGTGCTCTTCACCGCCCACTCACTCCCCCAGCGCATCATCGACGGCGGCGATCCCTATCCCGACGAGCTGCGCGCCACGGCCGAGGCCGTCGCCGCACGCATCGGGCTCACCGAGGGCGCCGACTGGCAGCTCGCATGGCAGTCGGCGGGACGGACACCCGAGCCATGGGTCGGCCCCGACATCCTCGAGGTGATCGATGCGCTCGGCGACGACGACGTCGCCGGCGTGATCGTGTCGGCGTGCGGATTCGTCGCCGATCACCTCGAGGTGCTGTACGATCTCGACATCGAAGCCGCCGGCCGGGCGGCATCGAAGGGGCTCGCCTTCGACCGGACCGCCTGCGTCAACGACGACCCCACGATCATGGCAGCACTCGCCGACCGGGTGCGCTCCCTCGCACCGTGACCTCCGCCGCCCGACCGGGCGTCGCCGTCGTCGGCGCCGGCATCAGCGGGCTGGCCACGGCCCTGGCCCTCATCGAGACCGGCGACGTCGACGTGACCGTGTACGAGTCGGCCGAGCGGATCGGCGGCAAGATCCATGCGACGTCGTTCGCCGGCATCGCCGGTGTCGACGAAGGCCCCGATGCCTTCCTCGCCCGCGTGCCCGAGGCGGTGTCGTTGGCACAACGGGTCGGCTTGGGAGACGATCTCGTCTCACCCGAGCCGGTCGGCGCCGCGGTGTGGCACGACGGGCTGCACTCGATTCCCGAGGGGCTGATGCTCGGCCTCCCGGGACGCATCATGCCGCTCGCCACGACGAAACTGCTGTCGTGGCGGGGCAAGGCCCGAGCCGCACTCGAGCCGTTCCTGCCACGGACCTCGACCGCTTCGGACTCGATCGGTGAGTTCGTCCGTGCCCGCTTCGGCGACGAGGTGCACGAACGCCTGGTCGATTCGCTGGTCGGCAGCATCTACGCCGCCGACACCGACCACTTCAGCCTGGCCGAGGTGCCGCAACTCGCCGCGCTGGCGAACGGCAACCGCAGCGTGTTGCTGGCGGCGAGGCGTCAGCGACGTTCCCAGGCCGGCACCGCCAGTGCTGCGGCGAGCCCGGTGTTCGCTGCACCCCGAGGCGGGATCGGCGAACTGGTCCGCGCCACCGCTGACGCCGTCGTTGCTGCCGGCGGCCGGATCCGGACCGCCACCGACGTGACGACGGTCGCTCCCGCCGGCGACGGCCGCTGGACGTTGTCGCTCGACGACCGCACGGATGCGGACCGCGGCGCGACAGCGGGTGACGCCGTTGTCGATGCCGTCGTGTTCGCCACGCCGGCCGCCGTCACCTCGACGGTGCTCGCCGAACACGCTGGTGAGGCAGCGGCGCTGCTCGGCCGAGCGGAGACGGCCGACGTCGTGATGGTGACATTGCACGTGCGCGCCGACCAGTGGCCCGAACGCCTGCGCGGACTGAGTGGTTACCTCGTCCCCAAGCCCGATCAGCGATGGGTGACCGCTGCGTCGTTCGCTTCTCAGAAGTGGGCGCACTGGCGACCGCCGGCCGGAGGGGAGATCCTGCGCGTGTCGCTGGGGCGCGACGGCATGGCCGTGCTGCACCTCGATGACGACGAGGTGCTCCGCGTCGTGCTCGACGATCTCGAACGACATGTCGGCGTCAGGTTCACGCCGGAGGAGTCCCGCATCACGCGGTGGCCCGCCGCCTTCGCCCAGTACCGCCCGCACCACGCCGCGTGGGTCGACGAGGTCCACGCAGCGCTGCCATCGGGCATCCTCGTGACCGGCGCCGGCTTCCGGGGCATCGGCATCCCCGCCTGCGTACGCGACGCCGCATCGGTCGCTGCCCGCGCGAGCACGTCCGCTCGGCTTCTGGCACAATCGCGTTGATGGGTTCTCCGACCGACAGCCAGCGCAGCGACCGCCGCAGGATCGTGGCCGTGCTGATCGCCGCACTGGTCGTGTTCGCCGGCGTCGGCGCGTTGGTCGCCGTCGACCTCGACAACGCACCCGACACGATCGCCTCGTTCAATGCCGACTCCGCGACGACGCTTGCGCCGGCGACCACCGCTGCCACGACGACCACGACCACCACCACCACCACCACCAGCACGACGACCACGACGACGACCACGACGACCGTTGCGCTGCCCCAACAGCTGACCGAGCCCATCGCTCCACCACAGGATCAGCGCGGCGCAGAGAACAACCCACCACTCGGACGACTTGCGATCCCCAAGATCGGCCTCGACTCCGAATTGCACGAGGGCATCAGGCTCACGACCCTCGATCGCGGTCCCGGCCACTGGCCGGGCTCGGCCATGCCGGGCCAGATCGGCAACGTCGTCGTCGCCGGCCATCGCACCAGCCACGGCGCCGAATTCCGCCATCTCGATGCGCTCGTCCCCGGCGACGAGGTCGTGTTCACCACCGCAGACGGCACCTTCACGTATCTCGTCACCGGCACCCAGGTCGTCACGCCGGACTCGCTGTGGATCGTCGACCCGACCGACACGCCGACAGCCACCTTGTTCGCCTGCCATCCGCTCGGCTCGACGGCCAAGCGCATCGTCGTCAACCTGGCACTGTCGACTTGACCGACGACACGTCCGAGCCAGCGGCGGCCCCCGAACGCCCCGCGCGACCAGCGCTCCACGAACGTCTCGCGCGACCGGCGCTCGCACTCGGCGCCGGCACCCTCGTGGCGCTGTCGATGCCCCCGTGGGGCTTCTGGCCACTCGCCATCGTCGGAGTCGTCCTGTTCGAGGTGGCGCTCGGAGATGCACCGTCGCGCCGCGAGCGGGCGCGCCTCGGGCTGATGTTCGGAGCGGGCTGGATGTACCTCGGGATGGGGTGGATGGTCCAACTGACGGCGCCCGGATACGTCGTCGCCGCACTGGTCTTCTCGCTGTTCCACGCCGGTGCCGCCCTGATCGCACCGATCGGCGTGTGGCGCGTCATCGGGCGACCGGCTGCGCATTCGCTCGTCGAGGCCATCCGATTCTCGTTTCCCTTCGGTGGCATTCCGCTCGCAACGATGGGCATGTCACAGGTCGGCGGACCGCTGGTCGGCGTGGTCCGCGTCGGCGGCGTGATCCTGATCACCTGGGTCGTGTTCCAGCTCGGGTTCGCGCTGGCGGGTCCGGCGCCTGCGATGCCCGCATTCGCCCGCCGCTTGCGTCCGGGTGCGCGGAGCGAGCCGCACGGGGCCTTCGCATTCGTCGCCGTGATCGCGATCGTGGTGCTGAGCGTGGTCGCGCCGCGCGGGGCCGACACCGGTGAGCAGTTGACCATCGCCGCCGTCCAGGGCGGCGGCGAGCAGGGGACGAGTGCGCTGGAAGTGCCACCGCGGCTGGTCACCGAGCGCCATCTCGAAGCCACCCGCACGATTCCCGACGACGCCGATCTCGACCTGGTGCTCTGGCCCGAGAACACGATCGACGTGTCGGTGTTCGACGGCTCGGAGATCTACCTCGACATCGTCGCCGAAGCCGACCGGCTCGACGCCCCGTTCGCCGTCGGCGTCACCGAGGATCCACGGATCAACTCCCAGATCGTCGTCGCACCGGGCGGCGACATCCTCGACCAGTACGTGAAGGTGCGTCGGGTGCCGTTCGGCGAGTACGTGCCATTGCGGGGCATCCTCGAAGCGCTCGGCGCACCGATCGACCAGGTCGGGCGCGACGCCACGGCGGGGACCGGGCCGGCGTACATCGATCTTCCCGACGGCACGCGACTCGGCGTGGTGATCTCGTGGGAGGTGTTCTTCGCGGGTCGGGCGCGCGAGGGTGTGAAGGCGGGGGCGGAAGCGATCCTCAATCCCACCAACGGAGCGAGCTACACCGGCACGATCGTGCAGACCCAGCAGGTGGCTTCGAGCCGGCTCCGAGCGATCGAGAACGGGCGCTGGGTCGTCCAGGCCGCACCGACCGGGTTCACCGCAACCGTCGACGCCGACGGCAACGTTCGCCAGCGCACCGCGGTCAGCGAGCAGCGGGTGATCTACGACACGATCGAACTGCGCGACGGATTCACCTGGTACACCAACATCGGCGACGGCCCCTTCATCGTGGCCCTGATCCTCCTGCTGGGCGCATCACTCTGGTTCGCCCGCCGCTCGCACCCGCGCTGACACACCCGAAGCTCACGTTTTGTGTGAGCGACGACGTGCGGCGAGGACGTGTGCGCTCACACGAATCGTCGGTCCGCCGCCGGTGGGCCTCGGTCAGTCGACGTCGAGCATGAGCGTGACCGGGCCGTCGTTGACCAGTTCGACGCGCATGTCGGTGCGGAAGCGACCGGTGGCGACCCTGGCGCCGCTCGCACCCAGGCGCTCGACGACCTGCTCGACCAGCGGCTCGGCGGACTCGGGGCGGGCGGCGGCGATCCAGCTCGGGCGGCGGCCCTTCGCGGTGTCGCCGTACAGCGTGAACTGGCTCACGACGAGGAGCGATCCACCGACGTCGGCGACCGACAGGTTCATCACGCCGTCGTCGTCGTCGAAGATCCGCAATCCGAGCAGCTTGTCGGCGAGCTTGTCGGCGATCGCCGGAGTGTCGGAATGAGTTGCGCCGACGAGCACACAGAGCCCCCGGCCGATCGAGCCGGCCACTTCCCACGCGGCGTCGGGCGAAGGTCGGCTGGAGACCTCGGCACGGATGACACGTTGCACGAGCGCTCGCATCGGTGCAGTATCGCGTGGTGACCGACCGCGAGCCGACCCTGAAGCTTTCATGCGGGGACACGACCGTGATCGTGTTCCCGTCGGCCGGCGCGAGGATCGGTCAGATCACCGTCGGCGGCCAGCCGTTGCTGGTCGACGAACCGGGCGCCGCCGAGCACCACCCGATGATGTGGGGCTCGTTCGCGATGGTGCCATGGGCGGGGCGGATCCGCCAGGGCCGATTCAGCTTCCAGGGCGTCGACCACCAGCTCCCGATCAACCATCACGACGGTCCCGATCCCCGCCAGGCGCACGCCATCCACGGCGTCGGATTCGATCATGCGTGGCGCATCGAGGATGCGTCCGACCGGTCATGCACCTGCTCGTGCGAACTGGACTGGGCGTTCGGCGGAACCGTCAACCAGACGATCGCCCTGTCCGGCGGCGGCGTGACGGTGACGCTGACGCTCGAGTCGACCGGTGACGAGTTTCCCGCCGAGATCGGCTGGCACCCGTGGTTCCGCAAGCCGGATCACCTGGAGTTCTCCCCGACTGCGATGTACCGGCGAGACCGCTTCGGCATCCCGACCGGGGAGTTGATCGAGCCGACCGCCGGCCCATGGGACGACTGCTTCGTCAACACCGACCCGGTCGTGCTCGGCTACGACCGCACGGCGGCGCCGGCGGTGACCGTTGCGTCCGACTGCGACCACTGGGTCCTGTTCGACGAACCCGAACACGCCACCTGTGCCGAGCCGCAGTCGGGCCCACCGGACGCCTTCAACCTGGTCCCGCACGTCGTCGACCCCGCGCAACCGCTCCACCGCACGATGACCATCTCGTGGTGACGATCCCGTTACCCGGTGGTAATCGTGCGCCGATAGCCTCGCTCGGATGTCGCACGTCGGTCTCGATCCTGACGCCCCGCTCAAGATCGCGTACCTCACCTATCGCGGGAAGCCCCACGTCGGCGGCCAGGGTGTGTACACCCGCCACCTCACCAAGGCGCTCGCCGATCTCGGTCACAGCGTCGAGGTGTTCGGCGGCCAGCCGTACCCCATCCTCGACGAGCGCATCACGCTGACGAAGCTCCCGAGCCTCGACACGTTCAACGACTACTTCCCCGGCCGGTTCCCCGGTTTCTGGGAGTTGAAGACCCGCGAGGACCTCCTCGAGATGGCCGCGTTCATGACCGGCGTGTTCCCAGAACCACTCGCCTTCAGCGCTCGCGCAGCCCGCGAACTCGGGCCGCGCGCCGGTGAGTTCGACCTCGTGCACGACAACCAGTGTCTCGGCTACGGCATCTTGAAGATCGAGGAGAAGATCCCCACCATCGTCACGCTGCACCACCCGATCACCAAGGACCGCCAGCTCGAGATGAGCCATGCGAAGACGCTCCCTCGGCGCCTGTCGGTCGGTCGTTGGTACTCGTTCGTGAAGATGCAGGGCAAGGTGGCATCGAAGCTGCCTCGGATCGTCGTCGTCAGCCAGAACTCGATCGACGACATCCACACCGACATGGGGGTCAGCATCGACCGGATGCGGCTCGTCCCCGTCGGCGTCGATCCCGACCTCTTCAAGCCGCTCGACCACGTCACCCGCCGACCGGGACGGCTGATCACGACCGCCTCCGCCGACGTCGCGCTCAAAGGGCTGTCGTATCTGCTCGAGGCGATGGCCAAGCTGCGCACCGAGCGAGACGTCACGCTCACGATCATCGGCAAGCCGCGCCCCGGCCACTCGATGGACTTGATCGACTCGTATGGCCTCGCACCCCACATCGAGTTCGTGTCCGGCGTGAGCGACGAACGCATCGTCGAGCTGTACGCCGAAGCCGAGATGGCCGTGGTGCCGAGTCTCTACGAGGGCTTCAGTCTCCCGGCGATCGAGGCGATGTGCACCGGCACGCCGCTGGTCGCCACCGACGGGGGAGCGCTGCCCGAGGTGACCGGCACCGACGGTGAGACGGTGCTGCAGTGCCCGGCCGGCGACAAGGACGCGCTGGCCACGACCATCGCTCGCGGTCTCGACGACGCCGACCTGCGCACCCGCATCGGGGCAGCCGGTCGCCAGCGCGTCCTCGAGCGCTGGACGTGGAAGAAGTGCGCCGAACAGACCGTCGAGCAGTACCGAGAGGTGCTCGCGATGCCGCAGAACGTCGAGAAGCTGCGCGCCAACGGACGGATCTGAGATGCTCACGATCAAGTTCGACCAGCTCGGCCTGCGACCCGGTGACCGGGTGCTCGACGTCGGGGCCGGCTTCGGCCGCCACGTCTTCGAGTGCGCCCGGCGCGGCGCCGACGTCGTGGCGCTCGACTACGCGGAGGACGAGGTCGTGCAGACCCGAGCGACACTCGGCGGCATGGTCGATGCCGGCGAGATCGACATCGAACGATTCAAGGGCGTCCTGCGCGGCGATGCGACGAGGCTTCCTTTCGCCGACGGTTCGTTCGACGTCGTGATCACGTCCGAGGTGCTCGAGCACATCCAGGACGACGTCGCCGCCATCGCCGAGATGGTGCGGGTGCTCAAACCGGGTGGCCACTTCGCGGCCACCGTGCCGGCCTGGTTCCCCGAGAAGATCAACTGGATGCTCTCCGACGAATACCACGCCCCCAAGAGCGAGGGCGGCCACGTGCGCATCTACAGCGCCACCGAACTGTCGGCCAAGCTGCGCACCGCCGGTCTCGATCTGCAGGGACATCACCGCGCCCATGCCCTGCACTCGCCGTACTGGTGGCTCAAGTGCGCCGTCGGGCCACGCAACGACGACAACCCGGCGGTCAAGCGTTACCGCGAGTTCCTCGAGTGGGACATCACCGAGCAACCGACCGTGACCAGGGTGGCTGATCGGGTGCTCTCGCCGGTGCTCGGCAAGAGCATCGTGTTCTACGGTGTCAAGCATCCCACCGCCACGCACCGACAGGAGCCCGCGGTTCGGTGAAGCACGTCGCGCACCTTCCGGGCGTCCTGACCGCCGACGAGCTCCAGGTCACCGGAGAACATCTGGTGTCGCTGCAGCTCGGCACCGGGATGATCCCGTGGTTCCCGGGCGGTCACTGCGATCCCTGGAACCACGTCGAATCGGCGATGGCGCTCGACGTCGCCGGCTTCCACACCCAGGCCGAGCACGCCTACCGATGGCTCGTCGACACGCAGCGACCCGACGGTTCCTGGCACGCCTACTACCACTCCGACGGTTCGGTGGAGGACGCCAAGCTCGACACCAACGTGTGTGCCTACGTCGCCACCGGCGTCAGCCATCACCTGCGGCTCACGTGGGATCGAACGTTCGCCGAACTGATGTGGCCGACGGTGGAACGTGCCCTGGAGTTCGTGCTCGGACACCGCCGCCATGACGGTCTCCCGCTGTGGGCGGTCGAGGCGGATGCCCGGCCCTGGGACTACGCACTGCTGACGGGCACATCGAGCATCCAGCACGCGCTGCGCTGTGGTGCGCGCCTCGGCGAGCGCGTCGGCGAACGTCGTCCGGAGTGGATCGATGCCGCCGACGTCATGGCCGATGCCGTACGCACCCGGCCGGAGGCGTTCGAGCCGAAGACCCGCTGGGCGATGGACTGGTACTACCCGGTGCTCACCGGCGTGCTGACCGGCGAAGAGGCCAAGGCGCGCCTCGCCGAAGGATGGGACACGTTCGCGATGGAGGGCCTCGGGATCCGCTGCGTGAGCGACGAACCGTGGATCACCGCCTCGGAGACCGCCGAGTGCGCGCTCGCCTACGCCTCGATCGGCGACATGTCGACCGCCACCGACCTGCTCACCTGGACCCGCACGCACCGTCGGGCCGACGGCTCGTACTGGACCGGCATCGTCTATCCCGAGCCGGTGCTGTTCCCGTTCGACGAACACACCTCGTACACCGCGGCGGCGGTCGTCCTCGCCGTCGACGCGATCACCCGAGCCACCCCCGCCAGCGACGTCTTCGTGCCGTTCTGAGCGGGGCGGGGTCCCTCATGCTCGGGGCGGGGCCCCTCATGCTCGGGGCGGGGCCTGGCGGGGCCGCTTGCGCCGTCCGAGTTCGCCGCCCATGGCGGCTCGCCCTGCTCGAACCGCTGCCAAGGCCCAGGCGCTCACCGCGGTCAACTTCCCCACCGATGAGCCAAACGACGGCATCCGGTCGGTTCGCTCATCGCACTCCGCAGCACGTCGCCACCGATGAGCGAAACGACGGCATCCGGTCGGTTCGCTCATCGCAGGTGCGTCGGTGGGCCGGGGTCGGACCGGGACGGCCCGGCTGTTACGTTGCTCAACGATGAAATCGACGTTCGCGCGCACGGTGTTCTCGATCTGGAGTTGGTTCGCCCTCGGTGTGATCGTGATCGTGTGGACGCCGATGGTCGCCATCGTGCGTGTCGTCACGATGCCGTTCGACCACGGCGCCTACGCCGCCGGTTACCTGTTCCGCAAGCTGACCGTCGTGCACGAGCGGCTCACGCCACTGTGGAAGTTCCGTACCTCGGGCACGTTGCCCGACGACATGCGCCGCCCGTACGTGGTGGTCTCGAACCACGAGAGCTTCGTCGACATCCTGTTGATCTCGCACCTGCCCACCGAGATGAAGTGGATGTCGAAGATCGAGATCCTGCGCATCCCGCTGGTCGGCTGGATGATGCGCCTCGCGCGCGACATCCCGCTCGAGCGCGGCGACGCCACCTCCACCGCGAAGGCGCTCGAAGCGTCGAGCGAACGTCTGAACTCGAAGGTCTCGGTGATGATCTTCCCCGAGGGCACCCGATCGAAGACCGGCGAGCTCCGCGAGTTCAAGTCGGGCGCGTTCCGGCTCGCGATCGAACATCAGGTACCGATCCTGCCGCTCGCCGTCTACGGCACGCGAGACGCCCTGCGCAAGCACGACTGGCGACTCGGCTACGCCGAAGCCGAGGTGCGCGTGCTCGACCCGGTGAGCACCGAGGGACTCACGATGGACGACATGCCGATGCTGCGCACGAAGGTGCGCGACCTGATCATCGCCGCCCGCGACGACCTACGCCGCGAGTTCGGCGACTGACGAGACCTCGGCGTGGCGTTCCAGGTACCGGTCAGGGTCCTCGCCGCAGCGAAACCCTCGGTGCCGGCGGCGCTGCTGGTGGCGATTGCGTCGAGCACGGCGGTGTTCACCGCCACGCCGTTCCTGCTGCCGTCGGTGTCGGAGGAGTACGACGTCGCCGTCAGCACCGCCGGATGGATGTCGACCGCCCAGCTCGCGGGCTTCGTGCTGGCCTCGTGGGCGGGTGGACGGTTCCTGCGCCCGGTGCGCTCGGTGTTCGTGATCGGCGCCCTGATCGGCGTGGTGGCGAACCTGGGCTCCGCCGCGGCGCCGACGTTCGAGATCCTCACGGCGATGCGTTTCGGCAGCGGTGTCTCGCTGGGATTCGCCGCATGGATCGCGTGGCAGGCGGCGTTCGGTGACACGGAGAAGACCGGAGACGTCGCGGTCGTCGGACCGATCGTCGGGATGGTCATGGCCCCAGTGATCACGATCGTGCTGGAGTCGATCGGCCTGCGATGGCTGTTCGCCATCCTCGCGGTGATCACCGCGACGCCGCTGATCTGGTCGCGCCAGGTTCCAACCGCCGACCGGCTGCGCCCGCACCGCACCAGACACACCCCCACCCGCGCTGCACGAGCGATCCTCATCGCACTGACGACGATCACGCTCGGTGGTTCGTCGGTGTTCGTCTACAGCGCCGCGATCGGCCGCGAACTCGATGGACTGTCGCCGCTGACCGTGTCGTTGCTGTTCAGCGCGAACGCGATCGCCGGGATCCCCTCGGCGCGCTGGAGCGGCCGTCGCGGTCCGGCCGGCGTGTGGTTCCTCGCCACCGCCCTGTGCGCACTGGCGATCGCTGCATCACGCAGCGGTGTCGTGTTCGGCGCTGCGATCGCGGGGTGGGGCTTCGTGTTCTTCATGGGCATTCCGGCGGCGTTCAATCTTCTCGCCGAACGGTCGAGCTTCCCCGAAGAGCGCGCCGGCGACGCCCAAGCGGTGATGGCGCTGGGGCGCGTGTTCGGCCCGATCATGGGGGGTGCACTGCTCGCCGCTGGGTCGGAGGTCACGCTCGGGTTCGTCGCTGCCGGCGTGATGTCGTTCGGGGCCGTCCTGCTGCTCTACGTCGACCGTCAACGCTTCGTCGTCGTGCGCCAGTACGGCGCATGGTCCCAGGCGAGGGCGCGAGCGTCAATCGACCCGGCGCAGCACGCGTAGCGATCCGGTCGCCGACTCGAGCCGGAAGCGTCCCGACTCGAGTGCGGGCCGGAAGATCTGCTCGTACGGCGGCCGTCCGCCATCGGCCGGATCGGGGAACACGTCGTGGATCGCCAGGGTGCCTCCGACGGCGACGTGGGGCGTCCAGCCCTCGTAGTCGAGCCGAGCCGGCTCCTCGCCGTGGCCGCCGTCGATGAACAGCAACGACAACGGCGTGGTCCAGTTGGCCGCCACGAGCGGCGACCTGCCGACGACCGCGATGACGGAATCCTCGAGGCCGGCGTCGTGGATGGCTGCTCGGAAGAAGGGCAACGTGTCCATCTTGGCGATGCGGTCGTCGACCACCTCGGTGTCGTGGTGGTCCCAGCCGGCCTGGTTCTCCTCGGAGCCCCGGTGGTGGTCGACGGCGAACAACACGACGCCCGATCGCTCCGCTGCGTCGCCGAGCCAGATCGTGGATCGACCGCAGTAGGACCCGACTTCGAGCATCGGGGCATGCGGGACTGCCGCACCGGCGGCGATCGCTGCGTCCCAGAGCGCGTCGCCTTCGTCGGCGGGCATGAACCCCTTGGTGGCGAGTGCGAGTCGTCGACGCTCCGGCCTCACCACGTATCCCAGTGGATGATCGAGTCGGGATCGGGACGCATCGCCGGCTTGAAGTCCGTACCGAGGGTGTAGGCGAGCGGCGTCAGGCACGCCTGCTGCACCTCGTCGGCCGGGATGCCGACGATGTCGGCGACCTCCTTCTCCATCATCAGTGAGATCGTCGTCCAGGCGGTGCCGAGCCCACGGGCGCGCGCTGCCAGCATGAAGCTCCACATGCCGGGAAGGATGTTGCCCATCGACGATGCGGACATCATCGCCGGGACACCGTCGACGCGGCCGGCGGTGCATCCGAGCACGAGCACCGGTGCGTCGGCCATGTGTTCGGACAGATACGTCGCCGAATCGACCACGCGGTCCTGTTGGGCCTGCTCGGCGTCGCCGTCCTTCTTGATCGCACCGGCATAGAACGGCATCGAGCTGTAGATCGCCCAGCACTGCTTGTAGACCTCGCCGATCGCCCGGCGCTTGTCGGCGTCCTTGACGACGACGAACTGCATCGTCATCAGATTGGATCCCGACGGCGCCTGCATCGCCGTGGCGACGCACTCGCGGATCACGTCGTCCTCGACCGGCCGGGAGAAATCGAGCCGTTTGCGGACGGCGCGGGTGGTGGTGAGCACTTCGTCGGCGGAGATGTCGAGCAACGTCATGGCGAGACTGTACGACGTGCCAACATGACGGCTGTCATGGAGAGCAACCAGCCGAGCAGTGAGCCGACCGACCCACCGACCACCCCACCGACCGCCTCGTGGGCCGGCGGGAACAGCCAGGGTGCGCTCGACGATCTCGTGGCACTGCTCGACCTGGAGGCGATCGAGGTCAACATCTTCCGCGGTCGGTCGCCCGACGAGAACCGCCAGCGGGTCTTCGGCGGCCAGGTCGCAGGTCAGGCCCTCGTTGCGGCCGCTCGCACCATCGACGAACGCGGGCGGCTGGTCCACTCGTTGCACGCCTACTTCCTGCGTCCCGGCGATCCCAACGTGCCGATCCTGTACGAGGTCGACCGGATCCGTGACGGGCGGAGTTTCTCGACCCGGCGTGTCGTCGCCATCCAGCACGGACGGGCGATCTTCAACCTGCAGGCGAGCTTCCACGACGACGAGCCCGGCCCCGACCACCAACTCGACATGCCCGCCGGCATGGGGGACCCACTCGACCTTCCCGACTTCCACACCCGCATGGCGCCGTACGCGGAACAGATCGGCGACTGGTACCACCGGCCACGGCCGATCGATCTCCGCTACGTCGACGGCGACCCGACCAGCAGGCGTGGCCAGTCGACGACCAAGCAGCATGTCTGGCTGCGCGCCGACGGTGTCCTGCCGGACGATCCGGTGCTGCACGCCTGCGTCGTGACCTATGCGAGCGACATGACGCTGCTCGACACGACGCTGTTGCCGTTCGGGTTGGACTGGGACACCCCGGGCATGCAGATGGCGAGCGTCGACCACGCGATGTGGTTCCACCGTCCGTTCCGCGCCGACGACTGGCTGTTGTACGCGCAGTCGGCGGTGTCCACGTCATCTGCGCGCGGGATGGCACAGGGATCGATCTTCACCCGCGACGGCCGGCTCGCGGTCAGCGTGGTGCAGGAAGGTCTCACCCGCCTGACGAGCTGAGCGCCGACGGCGACGATAGAAGTGGAGTCGTGAACCGGGCCCTTCTCGTCACCGCTGCCGCCGCCACGTTGTTGATCGCCGCCTGCTCCTCCGACGGCGACGGCGACTCGTTCGGCAGCGGACAGCCCACCGCGAGCGCTCCCAACGCGCCGACGAGTTCGGTTGCCGGTTCGACCGAACCCACGTCGGCAGCCACCGACGCCGCGGCGACCACTGCCCCGCCGACGGTCAGCGAGTTGCCGTCGCCGCCGACCACCGAGGCGGCTGCGGCCCCCCTGGCCGAGCCGACCGTGGCCCTGTTCGACGTCGGGTCGTTCGATCAGCCGGTCGGCGTGGCCGTGCGGCCGGGCGACGGCGAACTGTACGTCGTGGAACAGCCGGGGCGGGTGGTCGCCGTCACCGACCTGTCCTCCGACGTGGTGCTCGACATCACCGATCTCACCGAGGCCAGCGGCGAACAGGGCTTGCTCGGATTGGCGTTCCATCCCACCGCCGACTTCGCCTACGTCGACTTCACCGACAACAGCGGTGACACCGTCGTGGCGGAGTTCGCGATCGACTCCACCGGGCGCTTCGACCGCGACAGCTACCGCGAGCTGCTCACCGTCGACCAGCCCTACAGCAACCACAACGGCGGCCAACTGGCGTTCGGGCCCGACCAGCTCCTCTACATCGGCGTCGGCGACGGTGGGTCGGGCGGCGACCCCCAACGCACCGCCCTCGACCTGAGCACCCGCCTCGGCAAGATCCTGCGCATCGATCCGTCGGCGTCCGGCGATCAACCGTTCACCGTGCCCGCCGACAATCCGTTCGTCGACACCGCCGGCGCCGATCCGACGATCTGGGCGTACGGTTTGCGCAATCCGTGGCGGTTCTCGTTCGAGCCGATCAGCGGCGACCTGTGGATCGGCGACGTCGGCCAGGGCGACTTCGAAGAGATCAACCGCTCGACGGCGACCGAGCGTCGCGACGCTGCAAGGGGCGCCAACTTCGGATGGAGCGCATTCGAAGGCTTCGAGCGGTTCAACGAGGATCAGCCCGCCGACGGCGCGATACCGCCTCTGTTCGTCTACGACCACAGCGACGGGCGCTGCTCGGTGACCGGCGGCACCCTCGTCGGCGGCGACGCCGTTGCCGACCTGGCGGGTTGGTACCTGTTCGGCGATTACTGCACCGGCCAGATCTGGGCGCTGGACCCCACGGCCCCTGCCGACCAACCACGAGTCGTCGAGATCGCACGGCTCGAGGCGCTCGTCGCACTCGCCGAAGGGCCCGGCGACGACGTGTACGCCGTGTCGAACGGCGGAACCGTCGCCCGCCTCGTGCCGGGCTGAGCGGGTTCAGAGGAAGCTCAGCAGCTCGGCGAACATCGCCTCACCGTCGACGCGCAGGCCCCGACGTTCGAACCAGCCACACACGTTCAGCACGTCGCGGTGGAGGAAGTCGAGGCCCTGGAGGTTGGCGGCGATGTCGATCGCCTGCGGGAAGTCGATGAACCAGAGCTGCTCCTGCCACCACAGCAGGTTGTAGGCCGACAGATCGCCGTGTGCGATCCCTGCCGCAGTGATCCCTCGCAACCCGACCAGCAACTGCTCGAACGCGTCGGCGAGTTCTGTGTGCGTGAGCCGTGCGGCGGACAGTTGTGGCGCAGCCATCTCCCAACTTCCGATGTATTCGATGTCGAAGACGTCGTCGGCGAATGCGATCGGGTACGGCACCGCGACGCCGGCCTGCCAGAGTTTCGCCATCACGTCGTACTCGGTGCCCGTCCAGCGGTCCTGCAGCAGCTTCTTGCCGTAGGTCGACATCCGCTCGATGGCGCGACGGTCACGTGACTTGCGGAACTGGCGACCCTCGCGGTACTGGACGTCGTGGCGGAACGTCGATGCTCGTTGCACGCCGAGCGCCTCGAGCTGGCCCTTCTGCGTGACGTGACGGGGCAGGTAGCGCTTGCGGGCGATCAGACACGAGCGGCCATCGTCACCGATGCGTTCGACGAGGTTCACCTGCGCCTCCTTCCCACTCTTGATCACACCGTGATCGGTGTCGGTGTAGGGCTCGGCGACGAGCCAGTCTGGCTGTTCGGACATGGTGGAGCGACCTCGTGGATGCAGGTGACGAATGCGACACCGGTCGCTGCGCACACGACGTGCTCGGCTCGCTCAGCTGGCGAGCGCGCGACCGGACGGGGTGAACACAGATGCAGTCATGTGGACAACCTCCCTTCCGATCGACGAACAGGGGTCACGGTAGACCGTCGATGTCCGCCACGTCCACGAGGTTTCGAGGTCCAGCGCCGAAGTGCCACGTTCGGCCCGGCACGGTGTGACAGTTCAGCGGCGGGCACCCATGAACATGCCCTTGAGCGCATCGTAGTGCTCGATCACGTGACCGGCGCCCAGCACGACGGCCTCCAACGGGACGTTCGACATCTTCACCGGCACCTCGGTCTCGCGCTCGATCCGTTCGGCCAGGCCGCGCAACAGTCCTCCGCCGCCGACGAGGAACATCCCTCGCACGAGGAAGTCCTGCGACAGTTCGGGTGGCGCCTTCGACAGGCACCGGATCACCGACGCCACGATCGACGACACGACGTCCTCGGTCGCGTAGCGGACTTCCTCCGGGGTGAGCAGCACGGTCTTCGGCAGCCCGGTCATCAGGTCGCGTCCGCGCACCTCGGCCTGATTCTCGTCAGGGGTGGGGTCGGCCGAACCGATCGCCACCTTGATCTCCTCGGCCGTACGTTCGCCGATGGCGATGCCGTGTTCGCGTCGCACGTAGTTCTGGATCGCGGCATCGATGTCGAACGAGCCGACGCGCACCGCTTCGAGGGCCACGATGCCACCGAGACTGATCACCGCGGTCTCACTCGTACCGCCGCCGATGTCGATCACCATGTTGCCGACCGGTTCGTCGATCGGCAGATCGGCGCCGATCGCAGCGGCCATCGGTTGCTCGATCAGGTTCGCATCGGCGGCGCCGGCGCGTCGGGCGGCGTCGGTGACCGCACGCCGTTCGACCTCGGTGATCGCCGACGGCACGCAGATGACGACCTTGGGCCGCGTGAAGCGGCTGACACCGACGCGCTGCAGGAGCAGCCGGATCATTCGTTCGGTGATCTCGAAGTCGGTGATCGCGCCGCCGCGCAACGGGCGCACCGCCACGATGTAGCCGGGCGTCCGACCGATCATCTGCCACGCCTCACGGCCGGTGGCGAGCACCTCGCCGGTCTGCCGGTTGAGCGCGATGACCGACGGCTCGTTGAGCACGATGCCGCGACCCTTCATGTAGACGAGCGTGTTCGCCGTTCCGAGGTCGATCGCCAGGTCACGCGCCACGAGGACACACCCCCGCTCGTCCGAGCAATGGTGCCGCGCCGAGCGCGGTGGCGTCACGTGTCATCGTCACCATCATCGCCGCTGACCGGGTGTTCCGACGGTTTCATCCGACCCGACGTCTGCCGACGCGCCTCGGGCGACAGCGCGTCGATCTGGCGGCGGAACGATGCGATGTCGTCCGGCGGCTGCCGACTGCGTCCGGCGACCGATGCGCCGAACGCAACCAACACGGCCAGCACGACGACACCGACGATCACAGCGGCGGTCATTCCGATGACCCCACCGATCGGGCATCGCGTACGTCGTGGGCGCCGGTTCCCCAGTCGGCGCCGTCGGCCCAGACCTCGTGTTTCCAGATCGGAGCCGATTCCTTGAGTGCATCGATCGCATAGCGCGCCGCCTCGAACGCCTCCGCGCGGTGGGGAGCCGACACGACCGCGATCACCGACGACTCACCGATCTCGATGCGACCCAGCCGGTGCAGCAGCGCGACGCGGCCGGTGTCGGGCCAACGCCGGCGCAATTCGGCGCCGATCTCCGCGAAACGAGGCACGACGCGTTCCTCGTAGGCCTCGTAGGTCAGATGCTCGACCCCCGAGCGCCCGTCCGCATGATCGCGGATGGTGCCGCTGAACAGCACCACGGCGCCACAGGCGGGCCGGATCGCCCAGTCGTAGGCCGCGACGATCGGGAGTTCGGAGTCGGCGAGGCCGAACCAGTCGTCGCCCTCGGAGGGTTCGTTCACGCCGGGCATCGTATCCATGCCGGAGCTGTGCCAGGCCGGTGATCGGCGCCCGCGGTCGGCGCCCCCAACCGGCGTTGTACGATCTCGCTCTCGTGGAGCAAGGACCCCTGCCACCTCACGAGCGAACGTGGCGCCACCCATCCGAACTCGGCCCGACGCGCCTCGACGTCGACGATGCACACGGTCGTCAACACCTGAACCTGTTGGCCCTCGCCGGTGGCACGATGGCGGTCCTCGCCGTGGCGGCGATGGTGGTGGCGATGACCCCTCGGACCTCGAGCGGCCCGTCCGCCCTCAGTGCGACGACAACCCCGATCACGGTCCGCGCGATCACCGAACCCCCGACGTCGGTCGCCGCGGCCACGCCGCACACGCCGATCGAGGTCCGGGCGCGCACGGCGCTGTTGACGTCGTTCGTTGCATTCCCTCACACGGTCACGCCCGGTCCCCAGCTCGACATCGACGGCACCGCCGTGGCCGACAGTCCACCGGCCGACGACGAGATGGTGTTCCTGCGCACCGAGGCGGTCACCTATCGCCTCAGTTGGGGAGAGCTGCAGCTGATGGCGGTGTCGGACGGCTCGGTCGTGTTCGACGGCAACGGTGACCTCGTGGCGCGGGTGAGCCACGGCGACCTGCTCAGCCTCGTCGACGGGTGAACCGGCGCCGGGCGACGATCACGCCGATGGCCATCGCCACGAGCACCGCAACCGCACCGCCTCCGAGCGCCAACTCCTGTCGGCGCTTCGGCGACACCATCGTCCACCACGGCGCTTCGGTGCCCTCGACGTAGGTCTGCTCGTTCGTCACCGTGGGCGTCCAGCCCGCTGCGCGAAGCCGCCCGTTCGAGACGACCCACGGTTCGAGCGTGTACGGCAGGAGACCCGGTGGGATGGGACCGCGCAGGAACCGCCACCGCAGTCCCGCCACCAGCTCGCTGAGACGTTCCGGAAGCGGCAGGCGTGGACGTTCGCCCGACAGTGCGCGCACGCGTTCGCCGGGGACCCAGCCGTCGGGTGCGACGTTGAACACGCCGTCGAGACGGTGGTCGATGCCGACGGCGACGGCGGCGGCGAGGTCGTCGAGGTGGAGGAACTGCGAGGGAGGATCGGCCTGGGCCAGCCGGCGACCGAGCCCGTACACCAGCGCCGTCGCCAACCTCGACCCACCGCCGGCCGCCAGCGCCACCGCAGGGCGCAGCACGCAGGTCGTGCGGCCGGCCTGCGCCGAACGCCACTGCTCGACCAGTTCCTCGGCCGAGGCGAGCTGACGGGCGAAGACGAACTCGACATCCGGACGCAGCGTGGCATCCTCGGTCAGCGGGACCGGATTGTTGGCTGCCGCGCCGTACACCAGTGCGGACGAGACGAACACGACGTGATGTGCAGCCACCCGGTCGGCGATCGCAAGTGTCGACGCCGCCGATTCGGTGGCACTCTCGCGCTGCGCCGCTCTGTTGTCGTAGTCGCTGCTGCCCAGATCGACCACGACGGTCATGCGGCCCTCGCGGCACGACGCCGTGAATCGACCATCGACATCGTCGATCTCATCCGGGCGACCGGCGAGCACGACGTCGTGGTCGACGAGCAGGTCGACGACGCGGTGACCGAGAGACCCGGCGGCACCCGTCAGCACGACCACGGGTCGTTCTGGCGGGCCATCCATCGACCGCACGTTACCCACCCTGCAACCCCGTGCTCCCGGACCCGACCCCGAAGGACCGTCCTTGCGGACCCGACCCCGAAGGACCGCGAGGCGCGTCCACGCCGCGGTCCCGTCTCGAGCGCGAGCACGTAGCATTCCGGTATGGCCGACGAGGACGATCCCGGCGAATCGATCGATCCGTTCGCCGGCATGCCGCTGTTCGGCGACCTGTCCCGGGCGCTGTCCGGCCAGGGTCCGCTCAACTGGGACGCCGCACGACAGTTCGCCGTGCTCGCTGCGAACGGTGGCGGCCTGCTGTCGGGCACCGGCGCCTCGACGTCACCGAACGTCGATCCGAGCGTGCGAATCAAGTATCGGGAACTCGCGGAGATCGCCCGTCTCCATGTCGGCGACGTCATGCAGCTCGAGGTCCCGGAGACCGAACCCGATGTGGCAACACCCGAGCAGTGGGCACAACAGACACTCGAGGCGTACCGGCCCTTGTTCACCGACCTCGCCATGTCGCTCGGCGGCACCGACGACCTTCCCGCCGAGATGGCCGACGACCCGATGGCGCAGATGATGGCGGGCCTCGGCAAGATGATGGCGCCGGCGATGATGGGGATGAGCGTCGGCTCGATGGTCGGGAACCTGGCGCGCCGGGCGTTCGGCGTGTACGACCTGCCGATCCCACGCGCCACCCCGGCGCTCGTACTGCTCCCGACCAACATCGACCGCTTCGCCGCCGACTGGTCGATCGAGCTCGACGAGATGCGCCTGTGGGTGCTCGCCCACGAGCTCGCCGGCCTGACGCTGTTCTCGGTCCCTCACATCGCCGACCACCTTCGCTCGCTCGTGCAGCGTCACGTGGGCGGCTTCCGTCCCGATCCATCGGCGTTGTCGGACAAGCTGACATCGCTCGACATCGATCAGAGCGACCCGATGGCCGCAATGCAGCAGGCGTTCGGCGACCCCGAGGTCCTGCTGGGCGCAGTGCGCTCTTCGGAACAACTGGCGCTCGAACCGGAACTCGATGCGGCCGTCGCCGTCACGATCGGCGTCATCGACTGGGTCGTCGACGCCGTGGCGGTGCGGATCATCGGAGGTAGCGCATTGCAGATCGCCGAGGCCGCCCGTCGCCGCCGCGCCGAGGCATCGCCGGACGAGATCTTCGTCGAACGGCTGCTGGGGATCCGGCTCGGCGCCGAGCAGACCGCTCGTGGTAAGGCGTTCGTACAGGGCGTCGTCGATCGAGCCGGCGAGCACGGCCTCGAACCGCTGTTCAACGATCCCGCTGCCGTGCCGACTCCGAACGAGATCGGGGCGCCCGGCCTCTGGCTCGCCCGGGTCGCCGGCGACTGACCGCACGCCCTCCCGAGGCGCCGGTGCGGCGGCGTGCGAACAGGAGGACGCTGGCTCCGGCCGCCACGACCGCCACGATCAGGTAGCCCGTCGTTCCGGACGCCTGGAGCGCCACAGCGACGAACGCGCCGATCGCCCAGGCCAACTGGAAGCGTGTCTCGAACACGGCGAAGGCTCGACCCTGGTTGGCGTCGGGCGCATCGCGCTGCACGATGCTCTCGAAGTTGAGCCGTCCGAGCGCCGCCATCAGGTTGAGGACGCCGGCGAGCACGACGGCACCGAATGGCCCGCTGAGCGCTGTCACCGCAACCCCCGCGCCGGCGCACACGAACAGTGCAGCGGTCAACATCGTCTCCTCGCGGACGCGCGCTCGCAGCAACGACGCCACCGCGTTGCCCACCATCGAGGCCAGCGCCGACACGCCGACCACCGCGGCGAACCAGAATGTCCCCTGGTCCTGTGACCGCAGCCAGAACGCGAGGTGGAAGAACGTGAAGCCGACGAGCGCCCGCAGCACGGTCATCGCGATCGCACCGAGTTGGATGTTGGACGAATGCAGCTCGCCGACCTCGACGGGGTCGACCGCATCCGAGGCCACGACGTCCGACGACAGCCGGGTGGCCGCCACCAGGCCGCCTGCAAACAGCAGTGCGCCGTACACGAGCGTCGCCGGCGCTCCGACCAGTTGCAACAGGATGCCGGCCGGCACGACGGCGATTGCTCCGGTGATGCCCGCGATCAGTCCGAGCTTCGAGTTGGCCTCGACGAACTCCGTCTCGGAACGCACCGTCGACGGCACGATCGCGGATTTCGACACCGCATAGGTCTTCTGCAGGACGAGTGACGCGAACACCAGCGGGAACAGCAGGAGTGCGTCGAGGTACTGCGCCATCAGCAGCGTCAGCACCACGCGCGACGCCGCAACGATCTGGATCACGAACTTGCGGCCACCCGCCACCCGGTCGATCGCCGGGCCGATCAGCGGTGCCACCACCAGGTACGGCGTGAAGCCGATCACGAGGAACAACAGGACACGCGACCGGGCAGCGTCGAGGTCGATGTCGAAGAACAGCGAGTCGGCCAGCGCGATCACCATTGCCGCGTCGCCGCCGGTCATCAGGGCATGGGTGATCGCCAGCCGACGGAACTTGGAGGCGGTCGGTCGCTGCGCAGCATTGACCCGGTCCACCGATCCGATCCTACGCGACCGCGCCGTCGCGCCCGACCCACACGCGTTCGTGTGAGCACACATCAGCAACGGATGCGTGTGCGCTCACACAAACGCGAGTCGCCGATTCGTGTGAGCACACATCAGCAACGGATGCGTGTGCGCTCACACAAATGCCGGAGAGGGTGCTGCGTCAGGTGCGTTCGTACTTGTAGCCCAGGCCACGAATCGTGACGATGCGCGTCGGCGTCGCCGGATCACGTTCGATCTTGCTGCGCAGTCGCTTGACGTGCACGTCGAGCGTCTTGGTGTCGCCGACGTAATCGCTGCCCCACACCCGGTCGATCAGGGTCTCGCGCGGCAAGACGCGGCCCGCATTGGCGAGCAGGATGTGCAGCAACTCGAACTCCTTGAGCGGCAGGGCCAGCTCCTCACCGGCGACGGAAACCCGGTGCTCCTGCGGATCGAGGGCGACATCGCCGACCTGGACGACGCCGGGTGTCATCGCCGCGACGCCGTTGCCGGCACCGTTCAGTTCGGTGCGGCGCAGCACGGCGCGCATGCGCGCAACGAGTTCGCGCAACCGGTACGGCTTGGTGACGTAGTCGTCGGCACCGACCTCGAGACCGACCACCGTGTCGATCTCGGCGCCCTTCGCCGTCACCATGATGATCGGTATCTGAGTGCGCTTGCGCAGCTGGCGGCACACGTCGATGCCGCTGATCTTCGGGAGCATCACGTCGAGCAACACGAGATCGGGTTGGGCGTCGTCGAACATCTCCAGTGCCTGTGCGCCGTCGGTGGCGACGACGACGTCGAAGCCCTCACGCCGCAGGCCGATCGTCAGCGCCTCGACGAAACTCGCTTCGTCCTCGACGACGAGCACGGTTGCTTCACTCACGCTGCTGCTCCTCATGCGTTCTCGAACTCGCCGCCGCTCCCGGTGACGAGATGACCAGCGACGCCGGCAGGCGCAGCACGAACGTCGAGCCCTCGCCCTCCTGCGACGACACGAGAACCTCCCCGCCGTGGTTGGTCGCGACATGTCGGACGATGGCGAGTCCGAGGCCGGTGCCGCCGGTCTCTCGACTGCGCGCCTTGTCGACGCGGTAGAAGCGTTCGAACACGCGGTCGAGGTCTCGCGTCGGGATCCCGATGCCCTGGTCGGCGACCATGACCTCGACGGCGGTGTCGTCGACTCGCGTGCGGACCTGGACGACGTCGCCGGCATGGCTGTACTTCACTGCGTTCTCCACGAGATTGCCGACCGCCGAGGCGAGTTGCCGCTCGTCTCCACGCAGCAGCAGACCGTCGGGAACGTCGAGCGACGTGATCTCGACCCCGCGCCCGCCATCGACGATCCGGCCCCGCGCGATGGCGGCGCGGACGATCGCCGACAGATCGACGACGTCGTCGCCGGGGCGTGTCGATTCGATCTCGGACAGCTTGAGCAGATCGTCGATCGTGCGCACCGCCCGGTGCGCCTCCTCGACGAGGTGATCGGACAGGCGATGCACGACGGCTGGATCGGTCTCGTCGATCAACGCCTCGGCGAGCACTGCGACAGCGCCGACCGGAGTCTTCAGTTCGTGCGAGATGTTGGTGACGAAGTCCGAACGCATCGTGTCGGTACGCACGCGTTCGCTGACGTCACGGATCGTCACGACGGCCCCGCCGCTCGGCACCGCAGAGCCGGAGATCTCCAGCCAGCGCCTCGGGGGGCCATGGATCTCGACGACGCGCACCTGCGGTGCACCCGCGTGGGATGCACGCACGACCTCCGCGATGTGATCGTCGAGCAGGATCCCGACGTGGGTGCCCCGAAAGGAGGTCGCCGCCGAGTTGCGGTAGCTGACGTCGCCGGCCTCATCGACGACGAGCACGCCGATCTCGAGATGTTCCACCGCTTCGCGCAACGAACCCGATACGTCGGCGCCGCCCGCCGCAGCTCCACTTTCGGGCCCTCCGAGCACCAGCTCGGCGGCACCGTCGGCACGATGCGACCACCGAGCGAGCACGATGCCCGCCGCGATGCCGGCCACTGCAGCGACCGCAACCGCGACAGCAACGCCCATCGCTCAGCCGTTGTCGATTTCGAGCACCGCGACGACCTCGGGCGGATCGTTGTCGCTCTCGGCGTACGGTCGTTCGGGCAGCCAGCCGTTGACGATGTAGCGGGTGCGGTCGCCGACGTTGACCGCGTGGTCGCCGATGCGCTCGTAGAACCGAGCGACGACGGCGAGCTGCACGGCGACCTGGAGATCGATGTGCCCAGCCGCATGGCTCTCGAAGATGACCTGGATGAACTGGCGATGCAGATCGTCGAGGTAGGCGTCCATGTCGTGCAGCGCTGCGGCGCGCATCCCATCGAGGTTGAGGTACGCCTCGGTCGCCTCCTTGAACAACACCTGCGCCTGATCGCCCATCTTCTGGATGACGCCGCGCAGGTGCGGATCGAGTTCGTGACCGTAGATCCGCCGCGCCGCCTTGCAGATGTTCACGCAGAGGTCGGCCGAACGCTCGACGTCGGCGATGATCTTGATCGCGGAGATGACGGCGCGCAGGTCGGTGGCGACCGGCGCCTGCAGGGCGATGACGGTGAAACACCGTTCCTCGAGTTCGAGCGCCCGGTCGTCGTAGTCGTCGTCGCCGAGGATGATGTACTCGGCGGCCTCGAGATCCATCGACAGCAGCACGTCGGTGGCCCGTGGCACCAGTTCGGTGACACCGGCGGACATCCGGGCGATCCCGTGCTGGATCTCGTCGAGTTGTTGGTGGAACTCCGAACGCAGTGCAGTCATCAGCCGAACCGTCCCGTCACGTAGTCGATCGTCGCCTGCTGTTTCGGGTTGGAGAACATGATGTCGGTGTCGTCCATCTCGACGACGTGGCCGGGCATCCCCGTGCCGTCGATCGAGAAGAACGCAGTGCGATCCGACACACGCGCGGCCTGCTGCATGTTGTGGGTCACGATCACGATCGTGTACGTCGACTTCAGCTCGTTCATCAGCTGCTCGATCGCCAACGTCGAGATCGGGTCGAGCGCCGAGCACGGCTCGTCCATCAGGAGGATCTCCGGCTCGACGGCAATGGCCCTGGCGATGCACAGCCGCTGCTGCTGGCCTCCGGACAGTCCCGAGCCGGGCTTGTCGAGACGATCCTTCACCTCGTCCCACAGGTTGGCGCCGCGCAACGACGTCTCGACAAGCTCGTCGGCCTCACCCTTTGCGAACCGCTTGCTGTTGAGTCGCTTGCCGGCCAGCACGTTGTCCGCAATCGACATCGTCGGGAACGGGTTCGGGCGCTGGAACACCATGCCGACCTTGCGGCGCACGGCGACCGGGTCGACGCCCGGGGCGTAGAGATCCTCGCCGTCGACGTACACCGACCCTTCGACGTAGGCGCCGTCGATCACCTCGTGCATCCGGTTCAGCGAACGGATGAACGTCGACTTACCGCAACCGGAGGGTCCGATCAGCGCGGTGACCGAACGGGGTTCGATCACCATGTTGACGTCCTGTACGGCCAGGAACGACCCGTAGTAGATGTTCAGATCCTCGACGACGATCCGGTTGTCGGGGCCGGTGGGCAGACCGATCGATGCCGACGCGGCGTACGTGTCGGGCGGCGTGTCGAGACGGTCGGTCATGGCGGAAAGTTCCTCACCGGTCGGGTGGATCGCGGCCTGCTGGTCGGACATGGTCATTTCAGGCCCTTCGGCTTGAGCGCTGTGGACAGGATACGGGCGATGGAGAACAGGATCATCACGATGATCACCAGGACGAGCGCCGCCGTCCACGCACGGTCCTGACCGGCCTCGGGCGGCAGCCCGGGCTGGACGTACTGGTAGTACGTGAACACCGGAAGCGTGGTCATGCGTCCGTCGAACGGGTTCCAGTTGACCCCTTGGGCGAGCCCGGCCGTGACGAGGAGCGGTGCCGTCTCGCCGATCACCCGGGCGATCGCCAGCACGACGCCGGTGATGATCCCGGCGATGGCGGTGGGCAGCACGATCTTGACGATCGTCTTCCACTTCGGGACGCCGAGGGCGTAGGACGCTTCGCGGAGTTCGTCGGGCACCAGGCGCAGCATCTCCTCGGCGGAACGCACGACGACCGGCGTCATCAGCACCGTCAGGGCGACGGCTCCGGCGATTCCCGATCGCGTGCCCGGCCCGAAGAGGAGTTCGAACAGCGCATAGGCGAACAGACCGGCAACGATCGACGGGATCCCGGTCATCACGTCGACCATCGACTGGATCGCCTTGGCCAACTTGGTGCCGTGGCCGTATTCGGCCAGGTAGATCGCGGTGAACAGCCCGAACGGCACCGACATCAACGTGGCGAGGCCGGTGACGATCAGCGTGCCGACGATCGCGTGGTACGCACCACCGCCTTCGCCGACGACGCCGCGCATCGTCTCGGTGAAGAACGTGCTGTCGAACCGGTTGAGACCGCGCTCGACGACCGTCCAGACCAGCGACACCAACGGCATCGCCACCAGCAGGAAGCAACTCGTGACGACCGCCGCCATCAGCCGGTCGACGGCCTGGCGGCGCCCTTCGACGATGCGGGCGGCCACGTAGACGCCGACGCAGTAGGCGATGACTGAGACGATGATCCAGCGCGCCCAGTTGATCGATCCGGTCGGGAGCCAGCTGAGCACGCCGAGCAGGATCGCAGCGGTGAGCACGGCGACAAGGCCGCGATTGCCGAGGCGACGAGCGGTGATCGGCGACTGCTGCTGGCTCGGAGCCGGCCGTTGCTCGGTGAGCGTCATCCTGCGGCTCCCGAGAATCCGGCGCTGGCCACCTTGCGGGCGAACGCATTGACGAGGAACGTGATGGCGAACAGCACGAGTCCGGTCGCGATCAGGCGGTTGACCTCGAGCCCGGACGACTCCGGGAACTTGAGGGCGATGTTCGAAGCGATCGTGTTCGGGTTCTGGTTGCTGATGATGTTGAACGTGTAGACGTCAGCGGGCGACAGGATGATTGCCACGGCCATCGTCTCGCCCAGCGCTCTGCCGAGTCCGAGCATCGCGCCGCTGATGACGCCGGAGCGACCGTAGGGGATGACCGCTTGACGGATCATCTCCCACTTGGTCGCTCCGAGGGCGAGCGACGCCTCCTCGTGCAGGCGCGGCGTCTGGAGGAACACCTCGCGGGAGATGGCGGTGATGATCGGCAGGATCATCACGGCAAGGACCACTGCCGCCGTCATCATCGTGCGGCCACTGGTCGACGCCGGACCGGCGAAGAAGGGGAGGAAGCCGAGGTTGTCCTCGAGCCAGGGGTAGACGCTGCGCGCCAGGATCGGCGCCAGCACGGCGATGCCCCAGATGCCGAAGACGACCGACGGGATCGCGGCGAGCAGATCGATGAAGTAGCCGAACGTGACCGCGAGGCGTCTGGGGGCGTAGTGGCTGACGAACAAGGCCACGGCGACGGCCATGGGCAGGGCGATCAACAGTGCGAGGAACGCCGCCCAGATCGTGCCGAACAGCAGTGGGCCGACGTACTGCAAGAAGGTGTCGTCGCCGTCGAACTCCGAGGTGTCGGCGCCGAAGGTCGGCCACGCCTCGGTGATCAGGAACAGCGCCACTGCGGCGAGCGTGACCAGGATCAGGATGCCGGCACCGAGGGACAGGCCCCCGAAGACACGATCTCCCAGCTTGCTGGTCTGCCCGGTCGGCGAGCCGGTCGGACCGGTGCCGGGTGGCGTTTCGGTGATGGTCACGTGGGAGCCTCCGCCGTGCTGGCTGCACGGGTGCTGGACGGAACTTCGGACTCGGGAAACGATGACGTGGGGTTCGGGCCCACCGTAGCGGACCCGAACCCCTGCCTTCTCAGGCGGTCATCAGGGGGACGTGATGTCAGCGCACCACAACGGTGCGCCGACCGTGTTCAGGATGCGACCGAGATCTGGTCGATCGATTCCTGGACCTGCGCTTGGACCTCGGCGGAGATCGGCGCCGAGCCGGCCGCCTCGGCGGCGGCAGCCTGACCTTCGTCGGAGCCGACGTAGGTCATGAACGCCTTGACGAGATCGACGGTCTCCTGGCTGTCGTACTGCAAGCAGACGATGTGGTACGAGACCAGCGCGATGGGATAGGTGTCGGCGCTGTCGGGCGTGCGGTTCACGACGATGGCGAAGTCGTACTCGCTCTGTCCGCCGGTGCGCTCGGACGAGTCGACGATGCGACCGGCCGCTTCGGGCGAGAACTCGACGAACTCGCCGGCCACACCGACCGCTGCCGCGGGAAGGTCGCCGATCTGGCTGGCGTCGGCGTAGCCGATCGAACCTTCGCCGGCATTGACGGCGGCCACGACACCGCTGGTCTGGGGGGCACCTTCGCCACCGCCCGGGCCCTCGTCCCACACCTCGAGTGCGCCGAACGTCCAGACGTCGGGCGCAGCCTGGGACATGTAGTCGGTGAAGTTCTTGGTGGTGCCGGACTCGTCCGAGCGGTGCACCGGGTTGATCGTCGTGTCGGGCAACTCCAGGTCGGGGTTGTCGGCGGCGATCGCCGCGTCGTTCCACACCGTGATCTCGTTGGCGAAGATGCCGGCGATCACTTCGGGGCTCAGGTTGAGCGTCTCACCCTCGAGCGACGGGAGGTTGTACGGGATCGCGATCGGCGAGATGTAGTGGGGCAGGTTGATCGCTCCCTGGTCGCCGGCGCACCGGTCGATCGACTGCTGGTACTCCTCGTCGCTGAGCGCCGCATCGGAGCCTGCGAAGTCCGAGCCACCGGACAGGAACGTCTCGCGGCCGCCACCGGAGCCGATCGGATCGTACTCGACGGTCGCATCGGGGTTGGCGGCCTGGAACCCGGCCTGCCAGCCCTGCATCGCGGCGGCCTGCGACGAGGCGCCGGCGCCGATGAGCGTGCCGGAGACTTCCGCCATCGCGCCACCGCCCTCGGTCGGGGACCCCTCGGCAGGTGCGGCCGTCGTGTCGCTACTGGTGTCGTCGTCACTGCCGCAGGCGGCGGCGACGAGGGTGAGTGCAAGGGCACCGGCAAAGATGCGGCGCTTGGAGGTGTTCACGCTTCCAACTCCGTTCGGGGGTGGTTGATCGGTCATGTGGTGTTCACGCGACACCGACCAGTCGTCGGCGTCAGCGGGCACCGTAGACACGCAAGGTGAACCGCAGACCCGGTCCAGGTGAACGAGAGGTGAACAGACGTTGTCATCCCGGCCAACTCTGGCCGGGATCGCTCAAGCTCGGCCGGTGAGCTGCTGCTGGACCATCCAGCGGTACATCCGCTCCTGGCTGTGCGGCTCGAAGGCGTCGGTCGGCCCGACGCGCACCCACGCATCGTCCGGCTGCAGTTCCCAGGCGACGACGTCGTCGGCCAAGGCGAAGTCGAGGGCCTGATCGAGTGCAGCGGTGTGGCGGGGATGCTCGATCGGCACCATCACCTCGACGCGACGATTGAGGTTGCGTGGCATCAGGTCTGCCGAACCGATCAGGTACACCGCATCGGACGTGGCGGTCGGCAGCCGCTCGCCGTGCACGACGTTGCCGTGACCGAATCGGTAGATGCGGCTGTGTTCGAGGTACCGCCCGAGGATGCTGCGGACCCGAATCGTCTCGGACATGCCCGGCACGCCGGCGCGCAGGCAGCAGATCCCGCGCACGACCATGTCGATGCGAGTGCCGGCCGCACTGGCCGCATAGAGCGTCTCGATCAGTTCGTCGTCGGCAACCGAGTTGCACTTCATCACGATGTGGCCGTCCTCACCGAAGGACGCCTCGTGCTCGATCAGGTCGACGAGCTGTCGGCGCAGGTCGCGCGGTGCCACCAGCAGGTTGCGGTAGTCGTCCGAGCGGCTGTAGCCGGTCAGGTGGTTGAACAGCTGCATCGCGTCGTCGCCGATGTCGGGCGCACAGGTCAGCACACCGATGTCCTCGTAGATCCGAGCGGTCTTGGCGTTGTAGTTGCCGGTGCCGATGTGGACGTACCGGCGCAACTGGTCGCCGTCGTCACGCACGACCAGTGCCACCTTGCTGTGGGTCTTCAACCCGACCATCCCGTACACGACGTGGACGCCGGCGCGTTCCAGTTGGCGCGCCCACTGCACGTTGTTGGCTTCGTCGAATCGAGCCTTCAGCTCGACGAGCACGGCCACCTGGACGCCTCGTTCGGCGGCACGGATCAGGCTGCGGATGATCGCGCTGTCACCACCGGCGCGGTACAGCGTCATCTTGATCGACTGCACCTTGGGGTCGTCGGCGGCTTGGGAGATGAAGGTCTCGACGCTCGTCGCGAAGCTCTCGTACGGATGGTGCAGCATCACGGCCCGGTGGCGCATCACATCGAAGATCGGACGATCGGTCTCGTCGGCCGCCATGATGCGCCCCGACGTGACCGCCGGCCACGGCTCGTCCTTGAGGTCGGGGCGTTCGAGGTCGAGCAGTTGCCACAGGAAGCTCAGATCGAGCGGCGCTCGATGGAACGTGACGTCGTCCATCGTGAGTTCGAGTTCGCGCACGAGCAGCTCGAGCACTTCGGCACCGATGTCGTGGGACACCTCCAGCCGCACGGCCTTGTTGAAGCGGCGACGGCGGAGCTCCATCTCGACGGCTTCGAGCAGGTCGTCGGCCTCCTCCTCTTCGAGCGTGAGGTCGGCATTGCGGCTGACACGGAACGGCGCCCAGTCCTCGATGATCATGCCGACGAAGAGCCGGTCGAGCTTGGCCGCGATCAACTGCTCGACCGGGAGGTGCCTGCCGGGACCCACCTGGATCAGACGGGGAAAGAGCCTCGGCACCTTGAGGCGGGCGAAGCGGCGGTCGCCGGTCTCGGGGTCGGCCACGTTGACCGCCAACGACAACGCCAGATCGGAGATGTAGGGGAACGGATGGCCGGGGTCGACGGCGAGCGGGGTGAGCACCGGGAAGACCCGATCGTCGAACCACTCGTCGAGTACGACGCGTTCGTCGTCGGTGACGTCGTCCCACGAGATGATGTCGATGCCCGCTTCGCGCAGCTCCGGGACCAGCCGATCGACGAATGCCCCATCGATGCGGTCGACGAACTCGAGCACCCGCAGGCCGATCTCGGCGAGCGTCTGCGCCGGGGTGCGGCCGTCGGGCGACGGGCGGTCGATGCCGGCGACGATCTGGTCCTTCAGGGCGGCGACGCGCACCTGGAAGAACTCGTCGAGGTTGGTCGCCGCGATCGCGCAGAACTTCGCACGCTCGAGCAACGGGACACCCGGTTCGTTCGCAAGCTGCACGACCCGGTCGTTGAACTGCAGCCAGCTCAGTTCCCGATTGTTGAACCGCTCGCCGCTCATGTTCCGGTTCGTCCCTGTGCGCTCGTGATCGACGGCGGCCGGGGGTTCAGGCGTCGTCCTCGGCGTAACCGAGATCCCACTCGATGCTGATCAGTTCGCGCTCGGCGTCGCGCACGATGCGCTCGCGGTTGCGCCGGAACTGCGGATCGTCACGCGGCAGCAGCACGAGCCGGGCGAGCACCCGGGCACGGAACTCGTCGAGCGCCTGGCGGTCACCCCAGTCGCCGTACACCTCCCAGTGCGGCGCGACCGGCCCGTGGTACACGATGCGGGCGTGCGCCCGCGGGGCCTGGGTCTCGGCGAGCTCGCTCATGTCCGCCGACTCTATCGGCCGCAGCCACGACCGGCCCGCCGCCGCACACTGGCATCGACATTACGGATATGTTACGTTTTGCCATCGACCACGCAACAATGTAGTCCCAACGTTCTCTTACCTCGGCCGTCCACACTGCAGCGGGTTCCGAATGATGCCCGCGAGGGAAATCCGGGAACCGAACGGACCCGCCGAGCGTCCAACCACAACTCCACACGCACACCTCCCGCAGGAAGGGTCATCATGGCCAAGCTCACCGCCCGCTCGCAGCCGATCCCGATCGAGACTGCGCACATCCCCCACGATCCCGATTCGGCGACGGCCTGGATGGCCGACGGCAACTGCCGGCTGCACCCGCCGGCCACGTTCTTCCCGAGCGACGGCGTCGGCGTCGATCGCGCCCGCAAGATCTGCAAGGACTGCCCGGTGATCGCCACCTGCCTCGAGTTCGCGCTCGAGGAGCGGATCGACCACGGCGTGTGGGGCGGCTGCAGCGAGCGCGAGCGCCGTCGCATCCTCAAGCGCCGCCGCGTCGACACCACCGTCTGACGCGAGCGATGAGCGAAACGCCGACATTCGGGCGGTTCGCTCATCGGAGGGGCGTGTTCAACGTGAGCGATGAGCGAAACGCCGACATCGGGCGGTTCGCTCATCGGAGGGCACTCGGAGGCACGCGACAGGTCGTGCAACTCGACAGGGGCTACTTGGTTTCGTCGGACGACGTGCTGGTCGACGCCGTGCCGGCGTCGTCGGGCTTGTTGGCCTCAGCCATTCCGTCCTTGAATTCCTTCTGGGCCTTGCCGAGGTTCTTGGCGAGCTTCGGCAGTTGGGCACCACCGAAGAGCACGAGCACCACGATCAAGATGATTATCCACTCGGGACCACCTGGCATGCGAACCACGCTACCCCATGGGGACGTCCGACCGCAGCGCGACCCGACAGGAAACTCTCGGGGTCCCGAAAAGTGTGGATCAGCTCACGCGGTGATCGTGCTGCGCGCCGCTTGGGCTCGCTGGCGACGGATGCGACGGCGCTCACGCTCCGACAGACCGCCCCAGATGCCGAACTTCTCGCCGTTCTGCAAGGCGAACTCCAAGCAGTCGTGACGGACCTCGCAGCCCCGACACACCTCTTTGGCCTCACGGGTCGAGGCGCCGCGTTCGGGGAAGAACAGGTCGGGATCGACCCCGAGGCAGTTCGCGTAGTCGTGCCAATCGGGATCCGGTTCCACCGGAACGGCGCTGACCGTGATGCTGGATGTGGTGATGAACTGCATGTGGAGAATCTCCCTGCGGGCCCGTGGGCATCGAATGTGTGTGCAATCACCCGCCCCCAAACGAATGATCGACAGCGATGTAATTACAGTGGCGTCATTCTGCCATAGCACACGGGAATTTCGCAAGGGGGGATTTCAGGGAATCGCGCGGTGCGCGCGATTCACCCGGCGCGGCGGCCGCGGCGCGCGAGTTCGCGCTTGCCCTGCATGAAGTCGACGAGCACGTAGTCGCCGAGATGCTCGGGCGTGGTGAAGAACGCCCGCCCGCGGTTGATCTGCGTCATCTGTTCGATGAAGTGCCGCAACGACCCGTCGGCGCCCAGGCCGAAGGTATTGATTCGGATCTGCTCCTTGGTGCACCTGACGACCTCACGCAACGTGGCTTCGACGGTCTCGCGCACCGGTGGATAGTTGAAGAACGGCATGCCGTTGTCCATGATGTGCGCCGTCGGCTCGCCGTCGGTGATCATGATGATCTGCTTGGTGCCCGACTCACGTGCGAGCAGCTTGCGCGCCAGCGTGAAGCCGTGGTGCATGTTGGTGCCGTACACGAAGTCCCACGACACCTCCGGAAGCTGTTCGGCGGTGAGGATGCGGGCGGTCTCGGAGAACCCGACGATGCCCAGGTAGTCGCGCGGGAACTGCGAGGTGATCAGGCTGTGCAACGCCATCGCCACCTTCTTGGCCGGCAGGAAGTTGTCGCGCATCGGCATCGACAGCGAGAGGTCGAGCATCAGCACCGTCGACGACCTCGTCAGGTGTTCGGTGCGCTCGATCTCGAAGTCGGCGGGATCGAGCTGGATCGGCGTCCCGCCACCGGTTCGGCGCAGCGCATTGCGGATCGTGCGGTTCAAGTCGAGTTGGAACGGGTCGCCGTATTCGTAGGCCTTGGTGTCGTACGTGCGCTCGTGGCCCTGGCCGAGGTTGCTGGTGTCGTGCTGTCCGAGTGTGTCCTTGGCCAACTTCGAGAACAGGTCGCGTAGCGCGTTCGCCCCGATCTTGCGCAGGCCCTTCGGGGTCATCTCCAGCCGACCCTCCTTCTGCTCGATCAGGCCGGCCTCCTCGAGCATCTTGGTGAGCTCGGCCAATCGCTCCAGTGACTTGGCGGCGTCGTCGCCCATCAGGTCACGGACCCGGTCCATGTCGGCCTCGGCGAGCGCACCGGGGCTGGAGGCGTTGCGCAACAGGTTCTCCAGCTGGTCGAGGTCGCCCATGTCCTGCATGGCCTGCATCGCCTGCTGGAACCCCATTGGATCCTGGCCCTCGAAGTCGTAGCTCTGGTTCCAGTTGAGCTGCGGGAACATCTGCTGGAGATTCCCCGACAGCTGTTGCATCTGCCACTGCAGATCCATGTCCTGCATCAGCTGGTCGGACAGCTGCTGGAGTTGCGCCCGCTGTTCGGGCGTCATCGAGTTCATCATCGCCTGCATCGCGGCCATGCGCTTGGCCATCTGTTCGAGCAGTTCCTCGACGTTCTCGGGATCCTCCGGGAAGAAGTCGCCGTACTCCTCCATGAACTGCTCGAAGCCGGGATCCTCGCCGCGCTGGTGCTTCTCGAGCATCTCGTTGAGCGCCGCCATCATGTCCTTCATGCGCGCCATGTCCTCGGGGGTCATGTTCTGCATCGCACCCGACATCTGGTCGACCATCTGCTGCATCAGCTGCTCGCGCAGCTGGTCCATCAGCTGATCGAAACGCTGCTTGGCCTCCTTCGACTCGAAGTTGTACGAATCGAGCTCGCGCACCTTGCCGGCGAGGTCGTCGGGCATCAGGTCGAGGCGCATGTTGCGTTCGTCGGCCGCTGCGCGGGCGTTCTCGGCGCGCCGCTCGTCACCGGAGTTCTCGGCGTCGCGCCGGGCGTTGTCGATGGCGTGGCGTTCCTCGTCGATGATGTCGTCGAGCTGCGCCTTGATCTCGTCGTACACGCCACCGAGGTCGGAGTTCTCCAACCGCTTCTGGCGTTCGGCGCGGAGCTGCTCGAGCAGTTCACGCAACCCCTGCAGCTGCTCGCCGTTTCGGTCGCGCAGTCCCTCCTGCATCATCCGGCGCAACGCTGCGTTGACATCGCCGTGGTAGAGCAGCTCGTCGGTGAGCTCGTCGAACGCCGCGTCGGCGTCGAACTCGAATCCGGTCTGGGTACCGTCCCAGCGCGAGTACTCGAATCGCTTCGCCATGACTGGAACTTAACGGTTCCTCCCTCGCTTCGCAGGTCGGAGCCCGTAACATCGATGCCATGCGTGTCCCCCGCACGTTCGTGTTCGTCGACCTGTCCGGCTTCACGAACTACACCGCAGCATTCGGCGACGACGCCGCCGGCCGCGTGCTCAGCACGTTCCGGGGCATCGTTCGCACGGTTGCGTCCGAGCGGGGCGTGCGCATCGCGAAGTGGCTCGGCGACGGCTGCATGGTCGTCGCCGTCGACCAGCGCGACGCCATCGAGTTCGTCCTCGACCTCGAACAACGCGCCACCGACGTGTGCGCACCGCTCACGATCCGCGCCGGGTTGGCCACCGGCCACGCCCTGCTCTTCGAGGGCGACGACTACATCGGATCCGCGGTCAACATGGCAGCTCGACTCTGCGACTACGCACGCGGCGTCCAGGTGCTCATGCCGACCATGCAGCTCGAACGCCTGCCCGAAGGCGTCGCGGCCGAGCCCTACGGCGAGGTCGAGCTGCGCGGGTTCCCCGGACCGATCGAGGTGGTGAGCCTGTCGGGCACCCCGCAGTCGGCGGGTCTCGATGCGTCCGAGCTGTGGACGCGCACACCATTCATCTGACGAGACGACGAGTCGTCGTCCACACCCACGACCCATGACCTTCCGCCGGGGCGCTTCGCTCACCACCGCTGCCACTCTCGGCCACGCCGACTCTGCCGACCTCGGCCCGAGCGCCGGCAACGGCTTTCGCACCCGGTGGCCCGACGACCTCGCTGCGCTCCAGGAGCTGGGGATCACCGACGTGCGCATCGCGCTCGATTGGGCGCGTCTGCAGCCCAAGCCCGGGACGCTCGACGACGACTGGGCAGAGCGATTCGAGCAGATCCTGCAGGCTGCCGAAGCGATCGGCATGCGGTCGTGGGCCTGCCTCCACGAGGTCGCCGTCCCGCGCTGGTTCGACAACGACGGCGGGTTCGACGACGACGAGAATTTCACGACGTGGTGGCCGCGGTGGGTCGAACGGGCGGCCGATCGATTCGGCGACCTGGTCGGAGGCTGGATCCCGTTCGCCTGCATCCCCGCCGGTGCGCCCGAACAGCCCTGGGCCGACACGTGGGGCATCCTCGCCGGTGAGGCACCCGTCGTCGCTGCGGTCGACCTCCGCGGACAACCGGCCACGCTGCAGCGCTACGTGAGTGCGATGGACCGGCTCGGCGCCGTGCTCGACGGCGACTGGGCCGACGACGATCACGTCGATGCCGGCCGGCTCGCAGCCGCGGTCGACCGTTGGGGTGGAGAGTTGCGCGAGGCGGCCGACGCGGTCGACTCCACGCTGGTCGTCGCCGGCAGCGCCGGGCATCACGACGCCGACGTCGCCGGTGACATCGTCGCTGCGCTGCGTTCGACGCTGGATGACGCCTGCGCCGACGGCGTCCCGATCGAGGTTGCCTTCATCGAACCGGCGATCGCGGGCCCCGACTCGCTTCCGGGCCTGCTCGACACCAACCGGGCACCGACGCCGTCGAGCGCCGCCTTCCTCGACGACTGATCCGCCGACCGCTGGTCCACGCAGCGTCAGGAGACGAGCCCTGCGCGTCAGGACGTCGCCGGGACGTCAGGTGCGACCGCGATAGGTGGCGCTCGGGCCGGCAGCGTCCTTGTTCAGCCGCTTGCTGAGGTGCAGGCCCTCGAGCACGAACTCGACGGCTGCGCCCACTGCGGCGGGCGACTCGTCGCCACCGGTCAGCACCGCCACCGGCGCCCGCAGCGCCTCGACGTCCTCGACGAGACGAGCGAGTTGCTCGCTGGTGACCCCCTCGCCGGTGTGTGCGACCGCGCCGCCCTCGAAGGCGTCGACGACGGCACGGGTCTGTTCGGGTGGCACGGTGTCCTTGAAGACGGTGAGCACGGCGCCCCTGATCAGGTTCTCCATGATCGCGCCTTCACGACCGTCCTCGATCGACTCGATCTCGATCTTGCCCATCGAGCTCGCGGCGAGCGCATCGAGATCGTCGACGCGCGCCACGATGTGGCGTTCGCCCGCACGCAGGCCGCGACGCAGTGCGTTGGCCGCGAGTGCCTCGTAGTTGGCGACGCTCAGGCGCACGCTGACGCCTGAGCGCTGATTGACGTGGTTGCTCGAGCGGGCGAGATGGCTGAACGTGGCCACGACGTCGGCGAGGTACTCCGGCACCTCGACGCTGACGCGTCCCTCGGCGGTGGTGATGTCGAGGGCGACGGCCTCCTGGCGCATGATCGCCACTTCGGTGTGGACCTCGAGCGGATAGTGGGTGCGGATCTGGCTGCCGAACCGGTCCTTGAGCGGCGTGATGATGCGTCCACGGTTCGTGTAGTCCTCCGGGTTCGCCGACGCCAACAGCATCACGTCGAGCGGCAGGCGGATCTTGTAGCCACGGATCTGGATGTCGCGCTCCTCGAGCACGTTGAGCATGCCGACCTGGATGCGCTCGGCGAGGTCGGGCAACTCGTTGATCGCGAAGATGCCCCGATTGGTCCTGGGGACCAGGCCGTAGTGGAGCGTCAGCTCGTCGGACAGGTACCGGCCCTCGGCCACCTTGATCGGGTCGACCTCGCCGATCAGGTCGGCGATCGACGTGTCGGGGGTGGCGAGCTTCTCGCCGAACCGTTCACTGCGGTGCACCCAGTGGATCGGCGTGTCGTCGCCCAGTTCGGCGACGAGGTCGCGCGCGTGCTTCGACACCGGGTCGTACGGGTCGTCGTTGATCTCGCTGCCGGCGACGATCGGCATCCACTCGTCGAGCAGCCCGGTCAGTGATCGGATCATGCGGGTCTTGGCCTGCCCGCGCTCGCCGAGGAAGATGACATCGTGGCCCGCGAGCAGCGCGTTCTCGAGCTGCGGCATCACCGTGTCCTCGTAGCCGGACACCCCCTCGAAGAGCGGCTCGCCTGCGGCCACTTTCTCGATCGCGTGCTCGCGCACTTCCTGCTTCACGGGGCGCGACACCCATCCGGATGTTCGCAGCTCCCCCAACGTCGTCGCCTGCGGTCGGTCCGTGTCAGCCATGGTTCGAACCTACCCCGACCGGAGCGAGGCTGAGCATGCGAGCTCACGACTCCCGAGCGACGTCGGGAGGGCGCAGCCGCCACCGACGGACCTCGACCACGCAGCGTACGCTCGACTCATGCAACTGTCCGGCGCCTGGTTGGCGGCCGAAGCCGACGACGACGTACGGCGCAACGGCATCGGACTCGACTCCGACGACTCGGGATGGTCTCGCATCTCCGTGCCGGGGCACTGGCAGGATCACGACGAATTCGCCACCAGCGACGGCCCGATCATGTACCGCCACGCGTTCACGGTGGCGCCGCCGGCCGAGGGGCGGCGTCGATGGATCACACTCGACGGGATCTTCTACCAGGCGGACGTCTGGCTCGACGGCGCCTACCTCGGCGACCCCGAGGGCTACTTCTTCAGTCACAGCTTCGACGTCACATCGTTGTCCGGGTTCGGTGACGATCACGTCCTGGCAGTCGAGGTCACCTGCTCGCCGCAGCCCGGGACATCGGGACGCCGCAACATCACCGGCGTGTTCCAGCCGCCCGCGGGCGTCGGTCCCGCCCGCAACCCCGGCGGACTCTGGCGGCCGGTCTTCCTCTACGACACCGGCCCGGTGCACATCGGCCGGCTGCGCGTGCTGTGCCGCGACGCGGACGCCCGCCGGGCTCATCTGCGGATCGCCACCCGGATCGACAGCGACCGGTTCACCCCGGTGACGATGCGCACGCTCGTCGACGGCGCACCGGTCGACGAGCAACACCAGACGATCGCTGCGGGTCAGAACGACTTCGAGTGGACGATCGACATCAGCGATCCGCGCCTGTGGTGGCCCCGGGCGATCGGCGAGCAACCACTGATCGAGGTCGCCGTCGAGGTGGTGGTCGACGGCGAGGTGAGCGACCGCCGGCAGCGACGCACCGGGCTTCGCCAAGTCGTGTGGGACGACTGGGTCTGCTCGGTCAACGGCGAACGCCTCTTCCTCAAGGGAGCGAACCTGCTGCCCACCTCGGCCGGACCGGCCAATGCCACCAGCGAGATGATCAGGGCCGATCTGGGTGCCGCTGTCGAGCTGGGACTCGATGCCGTGCGGGTGCACGGCCACATCGCCGACCGGGCGCTGTACGAAGCGGCCGACGAATCGGGCATCCTGCTCCTGCAGGACTTCCCGCTCCAGTGGGGCCACGCCCGCTCGGTGCGCCAGCAGGCGGTCGAACAGGCGAGGGCCGCCGTCGATTCACTCGGCCACCATCCATCGATCGCGATGTGGACGGCACACGACGACCCGTCGGCGACCGATGCCGCAGTCACCACATCGGGCTGGCGGGGCACGGCCAGGACCTTGGCGGCCGAGCAGCTCCCCTCGTGGAACAAGTCCGTGCTCGACCGGTGGGTCAAGCGCTCCTTCGAGCGCAACGATCCGACCCGGCAGGTCATCGCCCACTCCGGTGTCGTCCCCCATCTGCCGCAGCTCGACGGCACCGACAGCCACCTGTGGTTCGGTTGGCGCCACGGCGAAGCGGAAGACCTCGCCGACTTCGCCGCCCGCCTGCCGCGGATGGTGCGGTTCGTCAGCGAGTTCGGGTCTGATTCCCCACCCATCGACGCATCGTTCATCGATGAGCAACTCGCCGCCTACGAGTGGCCGAGTCTCGACTGGGACCAGGTCCAAGCCGACACCGGTTACCAACGCGCCGTCACGGAACGCAACTTCCCGCCGACCGAGTTCGACGGCTACGCCGAGTGGCGCGACACGTTGCAGTACTACCAGGCACACGTCCTCAAGGTGCAGATCGAGACGCTGCGGCGGCTCAAGTACCGCCCGACCGGCGGCTTCTGTTTCTCGTCGCTGAACGATCCCGCTCCGACGATCTCCTCGAGCATCCTCGACCACCAACGGCGTCGGAAGGCGGCGTACGCAGCGGTGGCTGCGGCATGTGCCCCGGTGATCGTCGTCGCCGACCCGTTACCCGACGACGTGGGCCCGGGAGATCGGATCGACGTCGACGTGCACGTGGTGAGCGACCTGCGCACTCCCCTCGACTTCGCGGTGGTCGACGCCGTGGCGTCGTGGCGAGGCGGCGAGCAGCGCTGGAGATTCGGCGGACCGATCGCGGCCGACGACGTCGCCATGGTCGGCCGCCTGCGCCTCGACGTCCCCGACGCCCCGGGTCCGGTCACCCTCGATCTCCACCTCGCCGCCGGCGAGATCACCAGCCACAACCACTACGCCACGACGATCACCCCGGCATAGCTGCTCCCCCCATCGCGCTGCGATGAGCCAAACGCCGGTATCCGGTCCGTTCGCTCATTGCAGAAGGTGGAACCCGTCGGGCGGCGCAGGCCCGAGGAGCGAGCCGGTCGAAGGGCGGTGGGAACAGCGAACGGGTGGCGCCGGCGGTCGGCCGAGGACCGTCCGCAGGACGCAGCCTCGGACGACTGCCGGCGACAGGACCCGTGAGCGGTACGAGCGCGCCTATCGAGCGAGCGACCGACGATTTTTGAACTTCGACTTGAAGTAGTCGGCGTTCATCGTGGCGATGTTGTCGATCGAGATCTCCTTCGGGCACGCCGCTTCGCACTCGCCGTGGTTCGTGCACGATCCGAAGTATTCCTCCATCGTCTCGACCATCGCCTCGGCGCGCTTGTATCGCTCGGCCTGGCCCTGCGGCAACAGGTTGAGATGGCTGACCTTCGCCGCCGTGAACAGGTTGGCGGCGCCGTTCGGGCATGCCGCCACGCACGCTCCGCAGCCGATGCAGGCCGCAGCGTCCATCGCAGCATCGGACACCGGCTTGGGGATCGGGATGAGGTTGGCGTCGGGGGCACCACCGGTCGGAGCGGTGATGTAGCCGCCGGATTCGATGATGCGGTCGAACGCCGCCCGATCGACCATCAGGTCCTTGATGATCGGGAACGCCGATGCCCGGAACGGCTCGATGACGATCTCGTCGCCGCTCTCGAACACGCGCATGTGCACCTGGCAGGTGGCGGTGCCCTTCTGTGGCCCGTGGGCCCGGCCGTCGATCATCAGCGAGCAGGTCCCGCAGATGCCCTCGCGACAGTCGTGGTCGAAGACGATCGCCTCCTTGCCCTCCTCGATCAGCCGCTCGTTCAGGATGTCGAGCAACTCGAGGAACGACGCCTCGTCGCTGATCTCGGGGATCTGGTGCGTCTCGAATCGGCCCTGCGCATCCGGGCCGTCCTGGCGCCAGATCTTGAGGGTGAGGTTGGTCAGTGTGCTCACTTGTAACTCCGGGTCTGGAACTTGACGACTTCGTACTCGAGTTGTTCCTTGTGCTCGATGGGGTTGGCCATGTCGCCTGACCACTCCCACGCACTGACGTAGGCGAAGTCGTCGTCGTTGCGCAGCGCCTCGCCGTCCTCGGTCTGGTGCTCCGAGCGGAAGTGACCGCCGCAACTCTCCTCGCGGTTCAGCGCGTCCTTGCACATCAACATGCCGAGTTCGAAGAAGTCGTCGACACGACCCGCCTTCTCGAGCGTCTGGTTGAGGCTCATGTCCGAGCCGGTGACGCACAGGTCCTTCTTGAACTCCTCGTGCAGGGCCGGGATCTCCGAGAGCGCCTTTTCGAGGCCGTTCGCATTTCGGTCCATGCCGCAGTAGTCCCAGATGATCTTGCCGAGCTCGCGGTGGAAGTGGTCGGGCGTCTTGGTGCCACCGATCGCCATGTACTGCTTGAAGCGGTCGGACGCTTCCTGCTGGATCTTGGCGAACTCGGGGTGGCTCGTGTCCGGAACCGGCTTGTTCAGCAGGTCGGCCAGGTACGGAGCGATCGTGTACGGCAGCACGAAGTAGCCGTCGGACAGCCCCTGCATCAGTGCGGAGGCACCGAGGCGGTTCGCGCCGTGATCGGAGAAGTTCGCCTCGCCGGCACAGAACAACCCGGGGATCGTCGTCTGCAGCTCGTAGTCGACCCAGAGGCCGCCCATCGTGTAGTGGCTCGCCGGGTAGATCCGCATCGGCACGACGTACGGGCTCTCGCCGGTGATGCGCTCGTACATGTCGAAGAGGTTGCCGTAGCGCTCCTCGATCACGTCCTTGCCGAGGCGTCCGATCGCATCCGCGAAGTCGAGGTAGACGCCGTTCTTCAGCGGACCGACGCCCTGGCCGGCGTCGACCATGCGCTTGGCCGCACGCGACGACACGTCGCGAGGTGCCAGGTTGCCGAAACTCGGGTAGATGCGCTCGAGGTAGTAGTCGCGCTCGGCCTCGGGGATCTGGTCGGCCGACCGGGTCTCGTCGGGGTTCTTGGGCACCCAGATACGACCGTCGTTGCGCAGCGACTCCGACATCAGCGTCAGCTTCGACTGGAAGTCGTCGGCCTGCGGGATGCACGTCGGGTGGATCTGCGTGTAGCAGGGATTCGCGAAGGCCGCGCCGCGCCGGTGCGCTCGCCAGGCGCCGGTGACGTTGCAGGCCATCGCATTCGTCGACAGGTAGAAGACGTTGCCGTAGCCGCCGGTCGCGAGCACCACCGCATGGGCGGAGTGCGACGAGAACTCGCCGGTCATCAGGTCGCGCGTGACGATGCCGGCGCAGCGGCCGTCGATGTTGACGACGTCGACCATCTCCATGCGGTTCCACAGCTTGACGTTGCCGAGGCCGATCTGGCGCGACAGCTGCTGGTAGGCGCCGATCAGGAGCTGCTGGCCGGTCTGGCCACGGGCATAGAAGGTGCGGCTCACCTGGGCGCCGCCGAAGCTGCGGTTGTCGAGCAGGCCGCCGTACTCGCGGGCGAACGGGACACCCTGGGCCACCATCTGGTCGATGATGTCGACCGACACCTCGGCGAGCCGATGGACGTTGGCCTCACGGGCGCGAAAGTCGCCGCCCTTCACCGTGTCGTAGAAGAGTCGATGGACGCTGTCGCCGTCGCCCTGATAGTTCTTCGCCGCATTGATGCCGCCCTGGGCGGCGATCGAGTGGGCGCGGCGGGGCGAGTCGTGGAACGTGAACGCCTCGACCTGATAGCCGAGTTCGCCGAACGTGGCCGCCGCAGACGCGCCGGCGAGGCCGGTGCCCACGACGATGATCTTGAACTTGCGCTTGTTGGCCGGGTTCACCAGTTTCTGGCCGGCGATGTAGGTCTGCCACTTCTCGGCCAGCGGACCCTCGGGGATCTTGGAGTCGAGTTCGATGCTCATTCGGCGACCTCCTGGGTGACGGCGTCGGGGTCGTAGTCGATCACGCCCGCGAGTACGGCGACCGGGATCGACACGTTGCCGACGACGATGATCGTCGCCAACGCCGTCGCCAGGTACCGACGCCACTTGTTGAAGCGGGGGTTGCTCCACCCCAACGACTGGAACAGCGACCACGTGCCGTGGAACAGGTGGATACCGAGTGCGATGTTGGCGACGATGTAGATGATCGCCACGGGGATCCGCGACAGCGATGCATCGAGGTTGCGGTAGGCCGCGCCGCGCACGAAGTCCGGGTTCGCCCAGCCCCACGTGAGATCGGCGAGGTGCCACACGATGAACAGGCCGACGATGATCCCCGTCCAGCGCATCGTGCGACTGGCGAAGTTGGCGATCTGGTAGTCACGCGCCGACTGGTACTTGACCGAGCGGGCCCGGCGGTTCTGCACGCTCAGCGCATATGCCGCATGGATGTGCAGGACGACGGCAGCGATCAGCACGAGGCGCAGTGCCCACAGCACGTACGTGCGCGGCATGATCGGCACGAGCAGCTCGCGGAGGAACTCGCCGTAGACGTCGATGTCGTAGAAGCGCTCGTCGCCTTCGGAGATGACGCCGAGATACGCCTTGAGGTTGCCCACCATGTGGACGAACACGAAGCCGATCCCGATGATGCCGGTGATCGCCATCACGTACTTCTTGCCGACCGCCGTGGAGTAGAAGTCGACGACGAACGGCTTCTTCTTCTTCGAGGGCGGCTTGACTGCGGTGCCCGACACGGGCCCGCGGTTCAACGTTTGTGCCATTGCCGCGACGCTACTCGGCCGCCGTGGGCGCCGACCCAATTGTCCGCCGTGTTCGTCCTGTCGCCGACGCCACACCGCGCCACCACACGATCCCGCCCTCCACCCCTCCCCGATCGGGGGCCGGCGTGGTGGTGCTTGGATTCCGTTCGGTTGGGATCTAGCCTGCGCCGCCGACCATCATGGTCCGGTCCCTCGGATCCGTCCGAGCAGGATCACTCTCGTACCGCCCTCAGGAGGCAAGAAGCCCGTGGACGTCGTTCCCTATCTCGCAGCAGTGTCGGCTCTCGCCGCACTGGCCCTCGCGTTCTACTACTACAAGGTCGTCGAGAAGGCGTCGCCCGGGAACGAACGCATGGTCTTTCTGATGACGGAGATCCAAAAGGGCGCCAAAGCGTTCCTCAAGAAGGAATACCAGTGGGTCTCGATCTTCGTCGTCGCGATGATGGTCCTGATCGGCATCGTGATCAACCCGTTGGCCTCGATCACCTATCTGCTCGGCGCCACGTTGTCGGCCACTGCCGGGTACGCCGGCATGACCGTCGCCACGATGGCCAACGCCCGCACGACCGAGGCGGCCAAATCCGGCCCTGCTGCGGCACTGCCGGTCGCGTTCCGCGGTGGCGCGGTCATGGGCTTCAGCGTGGCGGGCCTCGCACTGCTCGGACTGATGGTGACCTACCTCGTGTTCGTCGTGTGGTTCGAGGTCGACGAGGCCTTCGAGATCTTCACCGCCTACGGCCTGGGCGCATCGTCGATTGCGCTGTTCGCTCGTGTCGGAGGCGGCATCTACACCAAGGCTGCCGACGTCGGAGCCGACCTCGTGGGCAAGGTCGAAGCGGGCATCCCCGAGGACGACCCCCGCAACCCGGCGACGATCGCCGACAACGTGGGCGACAACGTCGGCGACGTCGCCGGCATGGGCGCCGACCTGTTCGAGTCGTACGCGGGATCGATCATCGCACCGGTCTCGCTGACCGCCTTCGCGCTCGCACTGACCGCGGACCAGGCCGGAACCGACGGGGTCGTGAGCCTGCTCGTGTTCCCGATGGCGATCGCGTTCATCGGCATGGTGGCGTCGATCATCGGGTCGTTCTTCGTCAAGGGTGGCAACTCCACCGACTCACATGCCCTGGCCCGGGCGCTCCACATGGGCACCAACGTCGCCATGATCCTCACGGCACTCGGCACCGTCGGCATCGCCTTCTGGTTGTTCTCCGGCGACGAGTTCGACGCTCCGATCGGCCTCGCCATCTCGGTCGTCGGCGGCCTGATCGTCGGCTGGGCGCTCGGCAAGTGCGCCGAGTACTACACCTCCGACGGATTCGGCCCGGTCAAGAAGATCGCCCGCCAGTCCGAGACCGGTCCGGCGACGACCGTGCTCGCCGGCATCAGTGCCGGCATGGTGTCGGTCGCCGCATCGGTCGTGCTGATCCTGATCGGCGTCGGAGTTGCCTACTGGGGCGGCCAGCTGGCGTTCAACCCGGACGCCTTCGGCGGTCTCGGTGAGGACTTCGGCGGCATCTACGGCATCGCCGTCGCCGCCATCGGCATGCTCGCCACGACCGGCGTCGTCGTGTCGGTCGATGCCTACGGCCCGATCGCCGACAACGCCGGCGGCATCGCCGAGATGGCCGAGTTGGACCCGTCGGTGCGACAGGTCACCGACGCACTCGACTCGCTCGGCAACACCACGGCAGCCATCGCCAAGGGATTCGCCGTCGGTTCGGCGGCGCTCACCGCACTGGCCCTGTTCAAGAGCTTCGAGTTCGCGATCTTCGACGCCGACCCGACTGCGGCACTCGACCTGAACATCGGTCGGGTCGAGGTGTTCATCGGGCTGTTCATCGGTGCGGCGCTGCCGTTCCTGTTCGCAGCACTGACCATCGACGCCGTGGGCCGTGCGGCGCAGAAGATGATCGAGGAGGTTCGGCGCCAGTTCCGCGAGATCCCCGGTCTTCGCGAAGGCGCACCCGGCGTCGTGCCCGACTCCGCCCGCTGTGTGGCGATCTCGACCGAAGCGTCGCTGCGCGAGATGATCGCTCCAGGAGCGTTGGCGGTCGTCGTGCCGCTGGTCACCGGGTTCATCAGCGTCGATGCGCTCGGTGGGCTGCTCGCCGGTGCGCTCGTCACCGGCTTCGCCCTCGCGATCTTCATGGCGAACTCGGGCGGCGCCTGGGACAACGCCAAGAAGTACATCGAGGCCGGCGCCCACGGCGGCAAGGGCGGCGACCCGCACAAGGCGGCTGTCGTCGGCGACACCGTGGGCGACCCCTTCAAGGACACCTCGGGCCCGTCGATGAACATCCTGATCAAGGTGATGACGATCGTCAGCCTGGTGTTCGCCAGCGCCTTCGTCTGATCTCCGCACCGCTCACGGGTCCTGTCACGGGTGGTGGTGGGGCGTGCGGCCTTCGGCCGGTCCCCACCACCACCCGTGCCACCCGTTCGCTGTCGACGCGCGCCACCTGCGGCGCTGACCAACTGCAGGCTTCCTCACTGAGTGCGCTCTGCGAGTGATCGAACGCCGGAGGCGTTCGATCACTCGCTGACGAAGTCGATCAGTTGCTCGACTGCGCCGACCAACTCGGGGCGGAGGTCGGCGAAGGTGGTCACCCGGTTGCGGAGCTTGGGCCAGAAGCCCTCGAACGGCACGCCGAGGGCGGCGCACATCGCTTCCTTCCACGGAAGATCGCCCTTGGGGATGTCCGGCCAGTCGTCGAGACCGAGCACCTTCGGGCGGATCCCGGCCCAGACGTCGACGAACGGGTGGCCGGTGATCAGCACGTTGGGGTCTCGGACCGTCTCCGCGATGCGGGTCTCCTTCGAGCCGGGTACGAGGTGATCGAGCAGCACCCCGAGGCGCCGGTCGGGCGAGGGTGCGAATTCGGCGACCACCGCGCGCAGATCGTCGGCGCCGTGCAGCGGCTCGACGACGATGCCGAGTTCGCGCAGGTCGTCGCCCCAGACGTGTTCGAGCAGCTCGGCGTCGTGCTTGCCCTCGACCCAGATGCGGCTCGCCTTGGCCACACGGGCCCGCCCGTCGCCGGCGACCGATCCTGACGCGGTGATGCGCTGCGTCGCCGACGCTGCCGTCGCCGGGCGTACCAGCGTGACCGGCCTGCCCTCGATGAGGAACCCGCCGGGCTTCCACGTGAAGTGCCGGACGTAGTGGTTGCGGTCCTGCAACGTGACGCCCTCGGCGCTCCAACGAACGACGTCACCACAGAAGTGGCTCGCCCGATCTTCGACGAGCATGCCGATCTCGACGGCGACGTCGGGATACGTCGGTCCACGCTTGGAAGCTGCAAAGTCGTCGAGGATGTCGCCGGAGTACGCCACCGTCCCAGTGAAGCAGTCGGCGACGTCGCTGTGCCAGCATGCGCCGATGCAGAGTTTCGAAGGGAAGATCGCCGTCGTCACCGGTGGAGCGAGCGGGATGGGACGCGAGCTGGTGCTCCAGCTCGCGTCCGAGGGATGCCACGTCGCCATGTGCGACATGTCGGTCGAGGAGATGGCCGAGAGCCGCGGGCTCGCACTGGAGGGTGCGCCGTCCGGCACCGTGGTCACCACCCATGTGTGCGACGTTTCCGACGAGGAGTCGATGGTCGCGTTCCGCGACGCGGTGGTCGCCGAGCATGCGACCGACCACGTCAACCTGTTGTTCAACAACGCCGGTATCGGCGGTGGTGGGTCGGTGATCACGGACGACCGTGCCGTGTGGGACCGCACGTTCGCTGTGTGCTGGGGCGGCGTCTACCACGGCGTGCGGACGTTCATGCCACTCCTGATCGCCGCGGACGAGGGCCATATCGTCAACACGTCGAGCGTCAACGGTTTCTGGGCGAGCATCGGACCCGACCGACCGCACACGGCGTATTCGGCGGCGAAGTTCGCGGTCAAGGGGTTCAGTGAGGCGCTGATCACCGACCTGCGGGTCAACGCACCGCACGTCAAGGTGTCGGTGGTGATGCCCGGCCACATCGGCACCTCGATCGTCGAGAACTCGATGCGTCACGGACGTCGCGAAGTCGACATGGAGACCGCCGAGATGGTCAAGCTGATGTCGGACATGTTCCGTGATCAGGCGCCGATGACCGCTGCGGAGGCGAGCGCCGAGATCCTCGACGGCGTCCGCAACGGCAGATGGCGGATCCTGGTCGGCGACGACGCCCGCAAGCTCGATGCGGCAGTGCGCGCCAATCCGGAGATCGCCTACGAATCGCTCACGCTCGGCGACCTCACCTCGGGCCGCGCCGGCACCCCGTTCTCCGACGAGACCTGACCCGGAGCGCCAGCGTTACGCCTGGGGTCTGACCCCAGGCGTAACGCTGGTTGCACACGATGGAACCTGTCGGCGGTGGGCGACGTCGAAGGTGCATGGGGAGAAACACATCAGCACTGGCGGCGGTCACCTTGATGGTTCTGGTCGGGCTGGGGGTCTCGGCATGCGGGGCGGACGACGACTCGAGTGCGTCGGTGGAATCAGCACCGCAGATCCGAGCCGACACCTCGACCGCCGGTTCGCCGACCGTCGGGCGCTCGGGAGAGGTCGAGTCGCCTGCGTCAGCCGGAGACGCCGCCACCGACCGGGCATCCAGCCTCGTTCCGGCGACCGGGCAGGCGCTGGCGACGACGGCCGGCGTCGTGGTCGCGACCTCGAACATCCGCACGGCGGTCGACGACACACTCGCCTCGGTGCAACGCAACGGCGCAAGTGTGTTCACGGCGGACGTCAACATCGGCGACGAGCGCGACGACGGCAGCGTCGACGGGTCGGGATACTTCGTCGTCAAGGTCGCGCCTGGCGACCTCGAACCGCTGATCGCCGACCTGGGCGCCACGGTCGGGCGGCTCTCCGGTCGCACCCAGGACACCACCGATGTCGCCGACCAACTCACCGATCTCGACATCCGCATCGCGGTGGAACGCGACGTGATCGGCCGATTCCAGAGTCTGCTCACCGACGCCACGGAGTTCCAGGACATCGTCGAGATCGAACGGGTGATCAGCGAACGGACGATCGCGCTGGAGCAACTGCTGGCGAGTCAGCGAAACCTCGAGAACCGCGTCGAGCAGTCGACGCTGACGATCCAGCTGCAGTACGAGGCGCCCGCCGAGATCACGACCGACGACGACGGCGCGATCGACGGCATCGGTGACGCCTGGCGAGCGGGGTGGGACGTCTTCGTCGGAACACTGTTCGCCATCGGGCTGGTGTCGGCGGTGGCAGCACCGTTCCTGATCGTCGCCGTGCTCGTGCTCGGCGCAGTCTGGCTCGCCACCCGCCGAGCCGGCCGCATGCGCCGACGCAGCCGCGACGCCGCCACGAGTGCGACGACGTCATCGACGACATCATCGACGACATCATCGACGGCGGTTCGCGACAGCGAGGCGGTCACACCGGACGAGCAGCTCGCCGCGCCCACCCACGAGGGGTGAGTACCAGGTCGCTGACCGACCCGTCGGGAAAGGCGAACGGCGATCGCACGCCGGAGTGGGCGCGCACCTCGGGAAGCGCCAGCGGTCCGAGGCCGCTGGGATCGGTCGTCCACCGGTGCCAGCGACGCGCCGGCACCTCGACCAGCTCCAGCCGTGGCTCGTCGAGCACCTCGACGACACCGTGGACCACGCCGAGCTGTTCGTAGCCCGAGTCGACACCGGCCCGGTCGCCGCTCGGCTCGATCGGCGACGGCGGACCGGTCGCGTACCACTCGAGATCGAAGGCGATCGGTGTCGGGTCGCCGTAGGCACGTCCCAATGCCTCGTCGGCATGCTCGATCGCCGATGCGTAGGTCTCGTTGCCGACCGACCACTGTTCCATCTCCGCGTCGCAGTGGTGTTCGGCCCACAGCGCCTCGCCCTTGACGATGAACGGGTCGGCGCGCACCGGCACGTCGAAGTCGGTGACGTGCAGCAACGCCTGGCCCTCGCGGGCGAGCGACGCCCAGTACCAGGCGGTGCGACCGACGATCCGGTGGCCCGACACCAGACCGAGCCGGCCGTCGGGCGTCCAGGCGGCGAACACCCACTCCTCGATCGGAGCACCGTCGTGGCGGCCGTCGATCCAGTGATCGCGCCACCGGTCGAGAGCGTCGTCGTCGCCGGGCACATCAGGCAGACTACGGACCATGATCCGCTACCTCAGTCTCGACTGGATCACCGCGCTGTCCGACGAGGTCGCCGCCAGCGACCACCTGCGCGACATCGCGGAGACGCACCGCATCGGCGTGACCCAGGTGGTGAGCAACGGTCCGGAGGGTGACGTGACGTACCACCTCAACGTCGGCAACGGCGAGGTGTCGTTCGGCGCCGGCCCTGCGGATCCCGAGGACGTGAAGATGGAGCAGGACTGGGACACCGCCGTGGCGGTCGCCACCGGTGAACTCAATGCCCAGGAGGCCTTCATCGGCGGGCGCATCCGGCTGTTCGGCGATCAACAGAAGCTGCTCGAGTCGCAGCCGGTGTTCGGCGCCCTCGACGCCGTCTTCGCCACCGTGCGCGAGCGGACGTCGTACAGCTGAGCGCCGGGCGGGCGCCTCACCCCGCACGGTCGACGAAGGCGATCCGCGCGGTGCGAGCGAGTTCGACGTGCTCGCCCGTCGACACGACGACCGTCGCGGCCCGAGCGTCCGTGGCCGTGAGGTCGGCATCGGCCTCGGTGACCGCATTGGCCGTTTCGTCGATGTCGATTCCGAGGTGACCGAGCTTCGACACCGTCGCACTGCGCACGGCCGCCACGTGCTGGCCGACGCCGCCGGTGAACGCGAGCACGTCGATGCCACCGAGTGAGACCGCCATCGACCCGATGGCGCCCCGGAGCCGATGGACGTAGACGTCGAACGCGAGCCGGGCGCGCTCGTCGCCACGCTCGATGCCCGCCAACACGTTGCGCATGTCGGCGGAGCCACCCGACAGCCCGGAGAGGCCCGACTCGTCACGGATGGCTGTGGCCACCTCGGACGGCTCGAGCCCGGCGTCGGTGCACAACCACATGAGCAGTCCGGGATCGACGTCACCCGACCGCGTCGCCATCACCAGGCCCTCTGCCGGGGTGAACCCCATGGTCGTGTCGACGCTGACGCCGTCGTGGATCGCACACAGCGATGCGCCCGAGCCGAGGTGGCAGCTCACGATGCGGCGACCCGGTCGGCCTGCTCCGACCAGCGCCGGCGCCACCTGAGCGACGTGTGCATGGGAGTAGCCGTGGAAGCCGAGGCGACGGATCGACCATCGCCGTCTCCACGACTCCGGCAGTGCGTACGTCGTTGCCTCGACCGGCATGGTGCGATGGAACCAGGCATCGAAACACGCCACGTGCACGGCCCCGGGCAGCACCGCTCGTGCGGCGCTCATCGCAGCGACGATGCGGTCCTGGTGGAGCGGCGCCAGCGATCCGAGCCCCTCCAGGCGCCGTTGCACCTCGTCGTCGACCTCGGTCGGTTCGATCAACTCGGCGCCACCGTGGACCACACGGTGCGCGACGAGCGCGGGTGATGGGACGCCGTCGAGGAACTGGGCGATCGCGTCGGTGTCGGCGTCGTCCCAGGGATCGATCTCCTGCGAGGCCGCAGTGCGATCGTCCTCGACCAGCGAGAGCTTCAACGTCACGGCCCCGGCGTTGACGACCAACGTGTTCATGCGGCGCCGGTGCGATCCCACGCCCAGTCGCGGATCTCGGGGAGGTCGTCGCCGTGCTCGCGTACGTAGGCGCGGTGCCGAGCGCGCTGGTCGACCATCTCCTGGCGCAATGCTGCGGCCTTCACCCGCAGCGATGGCGTGCGGTCGATCACGTCCATCACGAGGTGGTAGCGGTCGAGGTCGTTGCGCACGACCATGTCGAACGGCGTCGTCGTCGTGCCCTCCTCCTTGTACCCGCGCACGTGGAGATTGGCGTGGCCGTGGCGACGGTACGTCAGACGGTGGATCAACCAGGGGTAGCCGTGATAGGCGAAGATGACCGGCCGATCGGTGGTGAACAGGTTGTCGAAGTCGGCATCGGAGAGCCCGTGCGGGTGCTCGCGTTCGTCCTGCAACCGCATCAGGTCGACGACGTTGAGGACACGCACCCGCAGATCGGGGAGATGCTCACGCAACAGGCCGGCCGCAGCGATCGTCTCCTGGGTCGGCACGTCGCCCGCGCAGGCGAGGACCACGTCGGGTTCACCGTCGTCGTTGCTCGCCCACGACCAGATGCCGATGCCCCGATCGCAGTGCAGGTCGGCCGATTCGGCGTCGAGCCAGTTCATCGTCGGTTGCTTGCCCGACACGATCACGTTGACGAAGTCACGGCTCGCCAGGCACTGGCGCGCGACGGCGAGCAGGCAGTTCGTGTCGGGCGGGAAGTAGACGCGGATCACCTCGGCGGACTTGTTGACGACGTGGTCGACGAAGCCGGGATCCTGATGCGAGAAGCCATTGTGGTCCTGGCGCCACACGTGCGAGGTCAGCAGGTAGTTGAGTGAGGCGATCGGTACCCGCCACTCGATCTCACGGGTCGTCTTCAACCACTTCGCGTGCTGGTTGAACATCGAGTCGACGATGTGGACGAACGCTTCGTAACACGAGAAGAGCCCGTGGCGTCCGGTGAGGAGGTAGCCCTCCAGCCAGCCCTGGCACAGGTGTTCCGACAGCACCTCCATCACGCGTCCGTCCGCGGAGAGCCCGACGTCGACGTCGCGGTCGTGGAGGTGCCAGACCTTGTCGGTGATGTCGTAGACCGCATCGAGCCGGTTGCTGGCCGTCTCGTCCGGCCCGAACAGACGGAAGTTGGCGGCGGATGCGTTGTCCGCGAACACGTCGCGCAGCATCCGGCCGAGGTGACGAGTGGGTTCCGAAGCGTCGACGCCCGGCCGCTGCACCTCCACGCCGTACCGATGGTGGTCGCGCAACTCGAGCTCGACGAGGAGCTGACCACCGTTGGAGTGGGGATTCGCACCCATGCGTCGGTGACCGGCCGGGAGCCAGCCGCTCACCTCTTCGACCGGCCGGCCGTCGTCGTCGAACAGCTCATCGGGCCGGTAGCTGCGCATCCACGTCTGCAACTGCGCGAGGTGATCCTCGTCGGTGCGGACCTCGGCGAGCGGCACCTGGTGCGACCGCCACGTCCCCTCGACCGGGAGACCGTCGACGACCGCAGGTCCGGTCCATCCCTTCGGCGTGCGCATGACGATCATCGGCCACGAGATCGGCTCGCCGCGTGGGGTGTCACCACCCTTGATCTCCGCGATCCGGTCGAGGCACGTATCGACCGCCGCGATCATCTGGCGGTGCACGTCGCCGGGGTCGTCGCCGTCGACGAGGAATGGTTGCCACCCCGTTCCGCGAAGCATCGCCGCCAGTCGATCGTCGCCGATGCGCGCCAGCGTCGAAGGGTTGGCGATCTTCCACCCGTTGAGGTGCAAGACGGGCAGCACGGCCCCGTCGCGGACGGGATCGATGAACGCGCTGCTCATCCAGCTCGCCGCGAGCGGTCCGGTTTCGGCCTCTCCGTCGCCGATCACGCAGGCGACGACGAGATCGGGATTGTCGAACACCGCCCCGACGGCGTGCGCCAACGAGTAACCGAGTTCGCCACCCTCGTGGATCGATCCCGGTGTCTCGGGTGCGACGTGGCTCGGCACGCCACCGGGGAACGAGAACTGCCGGAACAGCCGCTGCATGCCGCGCTCGTCGAAGGAGACCCTCGGATACACCTCGCTGTACGTGCCTTCGAGCCACGTGTTCGCGACCATCGCCGGACCGCCGTGTCCCGGGCCGGCGATCATCATCGCGTTCAGCCCGCGGCCGGCGATCGCCCGGTTGATGTGCGTGTAGACCAGGTTCAGTCCGGGACAGGTGCCCCAGTGGCCGAGGAGTCGAGGTTTGACGTGTTCGGGACGAAGCGGTTCTCGCAGCAGCGGATTGTCGAGCAGGTAGATCTGGCCGACCGACAGGTAATTGGCGGCGCGCCAGTGTGCGTCGAGACGCGCGAGTTCGTCGGCGGCCGCTGGCGAAGTACCGGCGAGTTCCATTCGGGCGGAGTTCCCCGGGACCCGCGAGCAGAAACGGCCGACCGCGGGTCGTCGGCTCTACTCGGTCAGGGCTTTCCCTGGCGGTTGCGGTACTCCTCCGATCCGGGCATCACGCTGCCGTCGCGGAGATGGGCGACGTCGTCGGTGCCGGGATCGGGCAGGTGTCCGTGGTCGGCGCCCTCGACGTCGGGCTGGCGCAACCGTTTCGGCTGCGACGGTCGACGAGCGGCCATCAGCAGCATCACGACGACCACGGCGGAGACGATCCCGAGAGCGGTCCAGACGATCCACATGCCGCCCCGCTACCCGACGCCGCACCGGCGCAAACGCCGCCCGGGTGCGGATCAGGCCCGGGTGTACCGCCAGACCGCGATGCCACCGAACACGATCGAGATCCCGATGCTCCACAGGATCGACTGCACCGCACTCGACGCAACCGGCCCGCCGAGCGACAGGTTGCGGGCGGCGTCCGCGGTGACCGACACCGGGCTGTACTCGGCGAAGCCCTGCAGCCAGCCCGGCATCGTGTCGACGGGCACGAACACGCTGCTGGCGAACACGAGCGGGAAGATCGCGACGAAGCCGGCCGACTGGGCGGCCTCGGCGCCATCGGCGACGAAGGCGATCGCGGCGAAGACCCAGCTGAGCGCGTATCCGAACGCCAGGATCAGTGCGATCGCGAGGGCGGCCTGGGCCACGCCGTTCTGGAACGAGAAGCCGACCAGGTAGCCGACGGTGATCATCAGCGCGAGGATCACGGCGTTACGCACGAGGTCGGCAAGCGTGCGGCCCGTCAGGACCGCCGAACGGCTCATCGGCATCGATCGGAACCGGTCCATCACCCCGCGTTGCAGGTCTTCGGCCAACCCGACCGCCGTCTGACTCGCACGGAACGCCACCGACTGTACGAGGATGCCCGGCAGGAGGTAGTCGACGTAGTCGACACCCGGCGGCAGCGACGAGCCGATCGCACCGCCGAAGACGTACACGAACAACAGCACGAACATCACCGGCTGGATGGTCGAGAACAGCAGCAGATCGGGTTGACGGACGAAGTGCCACAGATTGCGGCGGGTCACCGCCGTCGTGTCGGTGACGCCCTGTGCGAGATCGACCATCAGCGGTCCTCCTGGTCGGCGGTGTCGTCGGTTGGTGCATCGGGTGCGTCGCCGGTGAGCTGCAGGAAGACGTCGTCGAGGTCGGGGCCACGCACGCCCAGCGACCGCACGGCCACGTCGGCACCGGTCAGTGCGTCGGCGACCTGCGAGAGCCGTCCGAGTGCGTCCTCGCCGGGATCGATCGTCCAGCGGTCGTCGTCGTGCTCGTCGACGTCGCCGACGCCGACCCGATCCAGCGCCGCACGCGCCCGCTCGCGCATCGCCGCAGGATCGTCCGTCGCCGTCAGCTGGAGGTGCACCACCAGTCCCCCGGCACGTTCTTTCAGTTCGTCGGCCGTGCCCGTCGCGATGGCGCGTCCGTGGTCCATCACCGTGATGCGATCGGCGAGCGCATCGGCTTCTTCGAGGTACTGCGTCGTCAGCAGGACGGTGGCACCGTCGGCCGCCAGCTCACGGATCACCTCCCAGATCGTGCGCCGGCTGCGCAGGTCGAGACCGGTCGTCGGTTCGTCGAGGAAGAGCAGGCGCGGATCGGTGAGCAGCGCCGACGCGAGGTCGAGACGCCGCCGCATCCCGCCGGAGTACGTCTTGGCCTGACGGTCGGCGGCGTCGGCGAGGTCGAACCGCGTCAGCAGCTCGTCGGCCCGGTTCGACGCATCCGACCTCGACAGACCGAACAGCTCGCCGAAGAGTTCGAGGTTCTGTCGCCCCGTCAGGATTTCATCGACGGCCGCATACTGCCCGGCGAGGGCGATCGAGCGCCGCACCTCGGTCGCGTCCCGCACGACGTCGCATCCGAACACCTCGGCTGCGCCGTCGGTGGGCCGCTGGAGGGTGGAGAGCACCTTGACCGCCGTCGTCTTGCCCGAGCCGTTGGGACCCAGCAGACCGAGGATCTCGCCGGTTCGCATCTGCAGGTCGAAGCCGTCGAGCGCCCGCGTGTCGCCGAACACGACGTGCACGTCCTGCATGTCGACCGCGAGCTGGTCGTCATCGGGAGAGGTCGGGTCGGGAGCGGAGCGGTCGTCGCCTGCGGTCGTCTGCAGCATCCGTTCGTCCGTACCCACGGGCTCGCGCTGCGAATCTTCCCAATGGCCGGCGAGGATGCAACGATGGCGACGACACGATCGGCGACAGCGGAGGATGCATGCCGGAGATGCCCGAGATCCAGGCGCACGCCGAACGCCTGAGCAACCAGTTCACCGGACGTGTCCTGGCCGGCTTCACACCGTTCAACTTCACGGCGCTCAAGACGGCGGTGCCCGCTCCGTCGGAGGCGTTCGGCGAGCCGCTGGTGGACGTCGGGCGTCGCGGCAAGTACCTGCTGCTGCGCTTCGAGCCGGTCACGTTCGTGGTGCATCTCATGCAGGGCGGCCGGCTCGTGCCCGACCCGAAGCGAGCGGCGAAACCCCGCGGCGGTCAGGCCCGATTCGTCTTCGAGCCGATCGAACGCGACGACGGCTCGATCGACGAGACTGCACTCCTGCTCACCGAGCAGGGCAAGGAGCGGCGCGCCGGCGTGTGGTGCGTACCGACCGACACCGCGCTCGACTCACCACCGCTCGACAAGCTCGGCCCGGAGGCGGTCGACATCAGCAGCGAGCAACTCGCAGAGCTGTTCGCCGCGAACTCGATGCGCGTCCACGGCTTCCTTCGCGACCAGCGCATGATCGCCGGAATCGGCCGTCGCCTCGCGAACGAGATCTGCCACCGAGCGCGGATCTCGCCCTTTGCCAACACCCGCAAACTCGCAGCAGCGGGCGCAGCCGACGTCGCAGCCGCGATCTCGTCGTGCATCGCCGAGGGGTTGGAGTACGAGCGCACCCGCGACGACATGAGCTCGTCGAAGGATCGGCCGAGTGCGATGCACAGCCGAACCGGCGATCCGTGCCCCGACTGCGGTGATGCGGTTCGGGCGGTCGAGTACTCGGGCTACACCGTCAACTACTGCCCGACGTGCCAGACCGGCGGCAAGGTGCTCGCCGACAACACGACCAGCAAATTCCTCAAGTAGCTCCGGACGAATACGCTCGGCGTCATGCCCATCCATCTGCGCGCCGAAGCCGGCGACTACGCCCCCAACGTGTTGTGCCCCGGCGATCCGGTCCGGGCGAAGTACATCGCCGAGACGTTCTTCGATCCCGGCGCCCGACAGGTGAACACCGAACGGGGGATGCTCGGCTACACCGGCACCTTCGAGGGCGAGCCGATCAGCGTGCAGTCGACCGGCATGGGCTGCCCGAGTGCCGGCATCGTGTTCGAGGAACTGATCATGCTCGGCGCAACCCGGCTCGTTCGCGTCGGCACGTGTGGAGGCCTCGGCGACGGCATGGCGATGGGCGACACGGTGGTCGGCTTGGCGGCATCGACCGACGATCAGACGCCGCTTCGCTATGCCGCGATGGAGGGCTTCGCTCCGAGTGCGACGTTCTCACTGGTCGAGACCGCTGCTCGACTCGCCCGCGAGAGTTCGGCGGGCGCCGTGCACGTCGGGCCGATCGTGACGTCCGGGCTGTTCTACGATCCCGATCCGACCACGTTCGCCCGATGGAAGCGGCTGGGTCACATCGGCGTGGAGATGGAAGCGGCGATGATGTACACGATCGCGGCCGTCAAGGGCATCGAATCGCTGGCGATCATGACCGTCAGCGACCTGCTCGGCGAGCAGGGCGACACCGAGCGGATCAGCGATGCGGAACTCAAGGCGGGCGTCGATCAGATGATGCGCATTTCCTGCGCAGTCGCCGTGTCATGATGCGGTGATCAGCAGTCCGCTGACAGAACTTCTCCGCCTCCAGGAGCGTCAGAACCATCATGATCCCCCGCACCGCACTGGCCATCCTCGCTCTGTCCGCCTTGGCGCTCGCCGCCTGCGGCAGTGACGACTCCCCCGCTGCCGACGACTCGCTTCCCGCGGTCGGCTCGGCTCCCACCGCCGACGATCTGGCCGACACCGCCTTCGAGTCGACCGAGGTCACCGGCTACGAACTCGTCGCCGACACCGCCATCGAGCTCGCCTTCACCGCCGACACGCTGTCGGCACGCGCCGGGTGCAACTCGATGAGCGGTGGCTACTCGATCACCGACGGCACACTGGAAGTGGGCGCCATGGCGTCGACGATGATGGCGTGCTCCGACGAACTGATGGCCCAGGACACCTGGCTGAGCGAGTTCCTGTCGGGCGCACCCTCGATCGCCCTCGACGGCGACACGCTGACGCTCACGGGCGACGAGGCCACGCTGACATCGAGCGCCATCCAGCCCGCCGAGCTCGAGGGCACCACGTGGAACGTCACCGGCATCGTCGCCAACGAGGCGGTCAGTTCGCTGCCCGCCGGCGCCGAGGCGTCGATCACGATCGCCGACGGGCAGGCAGCGATCCAGACCGGATGCAACTCCGGTTCGACCAGCGTCGACATCACCGACACGACGATCACGTTCGGCCCGATCGCACTGACGAAGATGGCGTGCGCCGACGAGGCCGTCAATCAGCTCGAGGCGCACGTGATCATCGTCCTCGGCGGCGAGGTCACCTACGAGATCGCCGGCGACATGCTGATTCTCAGCAACCCTGACGCCGACGGCCAGCCCGGCCTCCAGCTCACCGCCGCCTGAGCCCAGGCAGCAGGGATCAGATCAGGCCGAGTTCGGCGACGGCGTCGCGTTCGCTCACGAGTTCGTCGGCGCTGGCATCGATCTTGGCGCGGCTGAAGTCGTCGATCTCGAGTCCCTGGACGATCTCGTAGTCGCCGTTCTTGCACACGCACGGGAACGACGAGATGATGCCCTCGGGCACGTCGTAGCTGCCGTCGCTGACGACCGACATCGAGACCCAGTCGCCCTCGGGCGTGCCGAGCGACCAGTCGCGGATGTGATCGACCGCAGCCGACGCGGCCGATGCGGCCGACGAAGCGCCACGGGCGTCGATGATCGCCGCGCCGCGCTTGGCGACGGTCGGGATGTAGGTGTTCTCGTACCACTCGTGGTCGCCGACGGCGTCGTACGCGCGCTGTCCGTTGACCTCGCAGTGGAAGAGATCGGGGTACTGCGTGGTGGAGTGGTTGCCCCAGATCGTCATCTTGGTGATGTCGTTGACCGACGTGTCGAGGCGCTGCGCGAGCTGCGTCTTGGCGCGATTGTGGTCGAGACGCGTCATCGCCGTGAACCGGTGCGGGTCGAGGTCGGCGGCGTTGCGCTGGGCGATGAGTGCGTTGGTGTTCGCTGGGTTGCCGACGACGAGGATCTTCACGTCGGGCGTGGCCGACCGTGAGAGCGCTTCGCCCTGCGGCTTGAAGATGCCACCGTTGGCCGACAGCAGGTCGGCGCGCTCCATGCCGGCCTTGCGCGGCATCGATCCGACGAGGATGGCGACATCTGCGTCGCCGAACGCCGTGTCGGGATCGTCGGTGCAGACGACCTCGGAGAGCAGCGGGAACGCGCAGTCGTCGAGTTCCATCCGCACGCCCTCGAGCGCACCGAGCGCCGGCGTGATCTCGAGCAGCTGCAGCGCGATCGGCGTGTCGGGGCCGAGCATCGAGCCCGACGCGATTCGGAAGAGGATGCTGTAGCCGATCTGGCCTGCAGCACCGGTGACGGCAACACGAACGGGAGTGGTCATGATTCGAGCGTACGCCCGGCGCCGACCACCGCCCAAGCGCACGCACCCCCAAAAATGCCTGATCGGTCGCGCTCAGCGCGCCGATCCAGGCATTTTTCGGGTCAGGGTTGGGCGAGGACGCGGTTGATCACGTCGGCGTAGAAGTTCTGGCCCGACTGGGTGAGGTGGATGCCGTCGTCGTAGAAGCAGCGCCCCTCACAACTCGACGAGAGGACCTCCCAGTCGAGCACCGTCACGTTGGGATGGGTGGCGGGCACGGCACGGAGCTTCGCGTTGTTGTCGGCGATCCAGCCCCGGTCGGCCTTGCCGGTCAGCAGCAGCACGACCGGCACGTCGGCAACCGTCGCCAGCATCGCGTCGAGGGTCTCCTGGCTGAAGCCGCCGTTCGTCCCGAGGTGCACGACGACCACCGAACCGAACGTGCCGTTGTCCTTCAGCGTCTGCATCGTCGGGATGAAGGCCTGCATCTGGCGGCTCTGCAACGCGTCGACCTGGAAGCCGCGCGCCTGGAGTTCCTCGGCGGCGCCCAACATCACCGAATCTCCCAGTGCGACGAGCGGGAAGCCCGACACGGTCGGCGGGATCGAGAGCGGCGCCAACCCCTCGAGGCTCGTCACGACGCCGAGCTGCGCGACCGGTGCCGGTGGCACGGTCGTCGGTGGCACCGTCGTCGGCGGCACGGTCGTCGGCGGCACGGTCGTCGTCGGTGGTGGTGGTGAGACGTCGGGCACCACGGAGTCGGACGGATCGAGCACGGGGCTGACGGCCTCGGCCACGGTGGTCGCGGGCGCCGTCGTGGTGGAGCTCGACGTGGTGGTGGTCGATGCGACCGGAATGTCGTCGACGGCGAGCAGGTCGGTGGTGAACTCCTCGCCGGCGGTCAGCGCCTGGGCGATCTCGTTCTGCTCGAGTGGTGCCGTCAGGAGGACGGCGCCGACGAACATCACGAACGCCGCCGAGACCGCTGCGACGCCGGTGACGAGCACCTTGGGGCCGCGCCGCTTGCCGGCGAAGATCCGATGCCAACCCGCAGCGAAGCGGCCGCGACGGATCGGGGTCTCGATCAAGCGGTACGACGCCTCGGTCACGATCACGGTCAGCGCCAGCGCGAACAGGAACTCCCCGAACGTCAGCTTGTTGCCGGCCACGCCGCGGATCATCTGATAGATCGGCCAGTGGTACAGGTAGAGGCCGTACGAGCGCGTACCGATCCAGCGGAAGAAGGGATTCCCGAGCACTCGGTTGGCGTGAGCGCCACGGTGGGTCACCGCCGCGATGATCGCCAGCGTCGACAGCGCAGCGAGGAACATCCCGCCACGGAACAGGAACGGGTCTGCTCCGCTCGGCGTGGCCAGGTACGTGTTCCAGCAGAGCCACCCGAATCCGATGATCGACACGAGCGCGAACCCGTCGAAGAGTCGTCCCTTCGACCGCAACGGCCCACGCACGATCGCCAGCGGCCTCCAGACCATCGCGAATGCCGCGCCGAGCAGGATGCCGCTGAGGCGACTGATCGTGCCGAGGTACAGCGTGTCGATCTTGGCGATCGGCCGATCGCCAAGCCACCAGTACGCATCCGGCGTGACGTTCGGCTCGGCGATCGGACCCGGGTAGTACAACACCGCCACCGCGACCGTGATCATCACCGCGACGACGAACAGCCAGCGGCTGACGGCGGCGACCTGACGGGTGCCGTTGCGGCCGAGCAGGAAGATCATCACGACGGGCCAGAACAGGTAGAACTGCTCTTCGACCGCCAGGCTCCACAGATGTCGCAGCGGCGCGAAGTCGCCGGCCGCGGTGTAGCCGAGACCCTCCCAGATCTGGTACCAGTTCGACACGTAGAAGAAGCCGGCGATCACATCGCCGCGCAGCGCCCCGAGCGCCTCCTCCTTGAAGATCGCCGTCCAGACGGTGACGAGGAACATCATCGTGAACAGCGCCGGCAGCAGGCGCCGCGCTCGACGCATCCAGAAGTGACGCAGCGAGATCCGGTAGGTGCGCTCGCGTTCGGAGATCAGCAGCAGCGTGATCAGGTATCCGGAGATCACGAAGAACATCTCCACGCCGAGGAACCCGCCGGGCAGCCAGTCGCTGTTGGCGTGGTACACCATCACCGCAACGACGGCGAGCGCCCGCATGCCGTCGAGACCCGGAAGGTACGGGACCCGACTGATGTGGGCGCGGTCGTCGGGAACCGGCTCCACCCGGGGCGGCGCGAGCGTGGACATGGGGGATCCAGTATCGCCGCGCAAATCGCGCTCAGGGTGGCATGCCGACCATCTGGTGCGTCGGGCCTGGTCACGTACCGATCGCACGCCGGCGATGGTCAGGTGGGAGCCTGCAGCGCTCCGTCGATCAGTGCCGCATAGTAGACCTGGCCATCGGGACGCAGGTGGAATCCGTCTGAGTAGAAGCAGTCGCCGGGGCAACTGCCGGCGAGTCCGGCCCAGTCGAGCAGCGACACGTTCGGGTAGGTGTTGACCGTGTCGTAGATCAACGCGTTGTTGTCGGCGGTGTAGTCGCGTGGCACGTCGATCGTCAGCAGCAGCACCTGCGGTACATCCGCGAGCGCCTCCATCATGCGAGTCATGTCACCCGGGCCGATCGGCCCGTTCGTGCCGAGATGCACCACGACCACGTCACCGAGTCGGTCCTGCTCTTCGAGCTGCAGGATCGTGTCGAGGCCGTTGACGAACGCCCGGCTCTCGATCGCATCGACGGTGAAGCCGAGTTCCTTGAGTTGCGGTGCGGCACCCAGCATCACCGAGTCGCCGAGGGCGAGCTGCGAGATGGGAGCCGGCGGGGGCGTCGTGGTGGTCTCGACGGCCGACGGCGGCGGAACCGCAGGTGCCGAGACGTCGGTCGTGTCGTTCGGCTCCAGCGTCTCGGCGACGACGGCGGGCGGATCGGTGGCGTCGGCGCCCGCACACGTCGGATCGTTGATCACGTCGCACGTGGCCTGGGCTCCCTCGTCGAGCGCCTGTCGCACTTCGTTCTCCTCGACCGAGGCGGTCGCCAGGCTGACGCCGGCGAACAGGGTGAGGGCGCCGAGCACCGCACCGCCGACGAGCAACGCGTTGCGGGGCCCTGGGACCGGTGAGCGCCGGATCCGATTCAGCGAGGCGCCGAACGTCCCGCGGCGGATCGGGGTCTCGATGAACCGGAACGACGCCTCGGTGACGAAGCAGGTCGCCGCCATCGCGACCACGAACTCGTGGAACTTCAGGTGGTTGCCGGCGATGTTGCGGATCAACTGGAAGATCGGCCAGTGGTAGAGGTACAAGCCGTACGAGCGTGTGCCGATCCACAGCAGCACGGGGATGCTGAGCACCCTCGACGTGACCGCGCGTTCGTGCGTCACCGCGGCGACCATCATCAACGTGGCGATCGCGCACAGCATGAAACCGCCGCGGAACAACCACGGGTTGGCACCGTCGGGACCGAGCAGGTACATCCACCACGCCATCGCACACAGCGCCACGAAACCGAGCAGTGCCACGCCGTCGAGCATCCGACCCTTGCTCCGCAGCGGTCCGCGCATCACCGCCACGGGACGCCACACCATGGCGAAGGCTGCTCCGAGGAGCAGACCGCTGGCACGGGTGAACGTGGACAGATAGAGCCCGTCGAGTTTCGAGATCGGTCGACCGAAGATCGTCCAGTACGCCTCCGGAGTGACCTCCGGCGTGCCGACAGGACCGGGATGGTAGAGCACCGCCGTCAGCGCCGCGATCACGAGTGCCGCGACGACGAGATAGCGGCTGATGTCGGCGATCCTGCGGCTCCCGCCGCGCAGGAGGGCGAACATCACGATCGGCCAGATCAGGTAGAACTGCTCCTCGACTGCGAGGCTCCAGAGGTGGCGCAGCGGTGCAAAGTCGTTCGACGCCGTGTAACCGGCGCCGGTCCCGATCTGGTACCAGTTCGAGACATAGAAGGTCGCCGCGATCACGTCACCGCGCAGCTTGCCGAGCGCCTCTCGCTCGAACAGCGCAGTCCAGATCGCGAGTGCGAGCATCATCGTGAACAGCGCAGGCAGCAGTCGTCGTGCGCGCCGGATCCAGAACTGCTTCATGTCGACGGTCGACGTGCGTTCCTTCTCCGAGATCAGCAACAGGGTGATCAGGTAGCCGGAGATGACGAAGAACACCTCGACGCCGAGGAAACCGCCCGGCAACCAGTCGGAGTTGGCGTGGTACACCATCACGGCGACGACAGCGAGCGCCCGCATCCCGTCGAGCCCGGGAAGATACGGCACCCGGCTGATGTCGGCGCGCTGCCTGCGCCGACGCGAACGTGCCGACGGACGCGGATCGGCACGCGTCGGCGTGCCGGCGGCGTCGGCGGTTGCAGTCATGTGGTGACCAGTATCGCTCAGACCGTGGTCAGCCCGAGGTTCAAGCAGATCTCGACGACCGATTCCGGCCGGTTGAGTGCGTACAGGTGCAGACCCGGCGTGCCGGCGTCGATCAGATCGGAACAGAGCTGCGTGGCGACGTCGACACCGATGCGGCGGACCTCCGCGGGATCGTCGGTGCCGTCGAGGCGATCGGCGAGCCAGCCCGGCAGTGCCGCACCGCTCATCTCTGCCATCCGTTTCACCATTGCCTTGTTGTTGATCGGCATGATGCCCGGCAGCACCGGCTTGTCGATGCCGAGATCGGACAGTTCGTCGACGAGGCGCACCCAGTGCTCGACCTCGAAGAAGAACTGCGTCAGCGCGAAGTCGGCGATCGCGAGTTTGTCGGCGAGGTGGCGGCGGTCGGTTTCCCGGTCGGGCGAGCGGGGGTGCACTTCGGGATGCGCTGCCACGCCAGTGGCGAACCGGCCCGTCGAGACCACGTCCTCGAGCAGATCCATGGCGTAGAGGTAGTCGCCCGCCTCCTCGACGCCGCCCGCTGGCGGATCACCGCCGAGCGCCAGGATGTTCTCGATGCCGAGGTCGGCGTAGTGGTCGAGCAACGACACCACGTCGGTGCGATGGTGCCCGCGGCAGGTGAGGTGAGGCATCGGGGTCCATGACGTCTCGCCGAGCATCCAGGCGACGACGTCACCGGTGCGATGGCGATCCGAACCGCCCGCGCCGTAGGTGATCGAGACGAAGTCGGGGCGCAGCGATTCGATCGCGGCCACGGTGCGTCCGAGCGTCAGGTTGGCGGCCGGCGTCTTCGGCGGGAAGAACTCGAACGACAGCGTGCGCTTGCTCGCGAGGAGATCCGGGATCCGCACCATCGCCAAGAGGCTACCGACCGGTGCGACGGCGGCGTTGGGACCCGATCCGTGACGCCAAGGGTCACCGCATCCAGCGACATGGCTGTGTTACGTTCCCGCGGTCGATCACGAACGAAGGGGACGGGCATGCCGATCATCGAGAACTGGAAACTGGTCGTACTGGAGCGGTTCGCCAAATTCGACGGTCGAGCCGGTCGGGCCGAGTTCTGGTGGTTCGTCCTCGCGAACTTCGTGGTGTACATCGCACTCGCGATCCTCATGCAGATCTCATCGCTCTTCGTGATCCTGTACGTCCTCTACGGCCTGGCCATGATCGTGCCGTCGATCGCCGTCGCGATCCGCCGTCTGCACGACACCGACAAGTCGGGATGGCTGCTCCTGCTGGGCCTCGTTCCACTGCTGGGCTTCATCATCCTGCTGGTGTTCTACATCCAAGAGGGCACGAACGGGCCGAACCAGTACGGCGTCGCACCCGAGCCCGCCGCCGGCTGACCCTCGCCGGACACCGGCTCAGTGACGGAAGTGGCGTTGGCCGGTGAAGACCATCGCGATGCCATGTTCGTCGGCGGCGGCGATCACCTCGTCGTCGCGGACGGACCCGCCGGGCTGGATCACCGCCATGATGCCGGCGGCTGCCGCAGCGTCGAGGCCGTCACGGAACGGGAAGAACGCATCGCTCGCACAAGCGCCCCCTTCCGCGCGACCCGCTGAACGTTCGGCGGCGATCCGCGCCGAGTCGAGACGGTTCTGCTGTCCGGCGCCGATGCCGAAGGCCTGCAGATCCTTCGCGTAGACGATGGCGTTGCTGCTGACCGCAGCACAGACCTGCCACGCGAACTCGAGATCGGCCCACTGATCGTCGCCCGGCTGGGCAGTCGTCACGACACGCCACTCGTCGCTGCGCCCGGCGATCGGATCCGGCTGCTGCACGAGCAGGCCCCCGTCGACAGGGCGGACATCGAACGGCAGCGGCGAGGCCGCGTTGGCCGACATCACCCTCAGGTTCTTCTTCACCGCGAGGATCTCGAGCGCCTCCGGCTCGAAGTCGGGCGCCACGACCACCTCGGTGAAGACGTCACCGATCGCCGATGCCATTTCGGCGGTCACCGTGCGGTTGGCGGCGATGATGCCCCCGAACGCACTGACCGGGTCGCAGGCATTGGCGCGCACATACGCCTCGGTGATGTCGTCGGCGACGGCGACACCACAGGGGTTGGCGTGCTTGACGACGACGACGGCGGGCGCATCGAAGCGATGGACGAGCCGCCACGCTGCCTCGGTGTCGAAGACGTTCAGATAGGACAGTTCCTTGCCGCCGTGCTGGGTCATCGAATCCCACCAACTGGTCGCCCCGACCTGCCGGTAGCGCGCTCCCTGCTGGTGCGGGTTCTCGCCGTACCGCAGCGGTTGTGCGAGTTCGAGCGCGAGGTGGATCGACGGCGGCAGCTCGACGTCGTCGGTCTCCACGGTCGCCGACTCGTCGAACCACGTGACGATCGACGCGTCGTACGCAGCGGTGTGGGCGAACGCCGTGCGGGCGAGGCGACGCCTGGTGGCATCGCCGAGCGCACCGCCGTTGCGCAATTCCTCCAGCACCGGTTCGTAGTCGGCCGGATCGACGAGGATGCCGACGTGGGCGTGGTTCTTCGCCGCGGCGCGCACCATCGCCGGTCCACCGATGTCGATCAGACCGATGCCGGGATCGGACGAGAAGGGATAGAGGTTGACCACGACGAGATCGATCTGCTGGATGTCGTGGTGCGCCATGTCGGCGACGTGTTCGGGATCGGTGGGATCGGCGAGGATGCCGCCGTGGATCTTGGGATGCAGCGTCACGACGCGGTGACCGAGGATGGCGGGCAGGCCGGTCAGTTCGGCGACGTCGGTGACCGGGATCCCGGCGTCGGCGATCGCCCGCGCCGTCCCGCCGCTGGACACCAGCGACCACTCCAGTTCGTGGAGTGATCGAGCGAACTCGACGATGCCGGACTTGTCGTAGACGGAGAGCAGCGCAGTGGGCACCCGCGCGACCGTAGCCAATCCGTCACCGCCATCGGGAATGTCACTGCTGACGCCACTACGTCCGGGTGCGCGACCGCCGTCGAGGGTCGCACTACGGTTCCGGCCGGGGGAACGCACATCGGACATTCCGGAGGGAATTCACACATGGACTTCAGCAAATTCAAGACATCCGACTGGCTGATGGTCGGGGGTGGCGATCGGCCATGCTTGATCTTCGGCTTGCTTCAACTGGGTCACCGTGACACGGTTTCGGTTTCTCCAGCTGTGGCGGCAATGTCTTCGACTACTTCATGACCGGACGGTATCCCTGGCTCCTCGTCGATCGCCGTCGGGCGTCGTCACGTTCCTGCTCATCGAGGGAACGTTGAAGGAGGACCAGCTCCCCTGGCCGCTGATACTTCCTCGCTGCCACCGCATTGGCCGACATTGCTGCTGCTGCATGCGAATCATCTTCAATCCGATCGACGGCAAAGACCTCATCGAGTCGGCTGGCGGCGACGTCGGTCGAGGCATCGGCATGATCCGGTCGGTCATCGCCGGACTGGCGGCACTCGCCGGGGCGTACATGAACTTCACCGCACACGGTGGTGAGCTATCAAACCTGACCGACGTCGACAAGCTCAAGTCGAGCTTCGCCAAGAGCGATGCAAGCGGTGCGACGCCACCGCCGCCACCGCCGTCGCAATCCGACGAGATGCCGCCGCCTCCGCCACCCACCGCCTGAGGCGCGACCCAACCCGGCTCACCACGTTTGTGTGCGGATTCTGGTGGACCGCCCCACCAGAACCGTCACGCAAACGGCAAGACGTCGTTGACCATCACGTTTGTGTGCGGATTCTGGTGGACCGCCCCACCAGATCCGTCACGCAAACGGGGAGGGCGGCTTCACCGCATGGTGTGGGTCGACCGGCTCAGAGGTTGGCGACGATGTCGGCCATCAGCTCGCCGGCCTCGGTGGGGTTGAGGCCCACCCGTACGCCGGCTGCCGCGAGGGCATCCATCTTGCCCTGAGCCGTTCCCTTGCCGCCCGAGACGATTGCACCGGCGTGGCCCATCTTCTTGCCGGCCGGGGCGGTGACGCCGGCGATGTAGGCGCTCATCGGCTTGGTGACGTTCGCCTGGATGTACTCGGCGGCCTCCTCCTCGGCCGACCCGCCGATCTCGCCGATCATCATGATCGCGTGGGTCTCGGGATCGGCCTGGAACTCGGCCAGGCAGTCGATGAAGTTGGTGCCGGGCACGGGGTCGCCGCCGATACCGACGCACGTCGACACGCCGATCCCCTTCTGCTTGAGCTCGTAGAGCGCCTGGTAGGTGAGCGTGCCCGAGCGGCTGACGATGCCCACGTTGGGGCCGTCGGCCGACGGCACCTGGGCGATCTCACCGGCGGTGATGCCGATGTTGCACTTGCCGGGGCTGATGATGCCCGGACAGTTGGGTCCGAGCAGCCGGGTGCCCGGGTGGTTGCGGACGAGGAGGTTGAAGACCTTGGCCTCGTCCTGGGCCGGGATGCCCTCGGTGATGCACACGACGAACCCGATGCCCGCCGCCGCAGCCTCGAGGATCGCATCTGCTGCGAACTTCGGCGGAACGGCGACGAACGACGCATCGGCACCGGTGGCGGCGACCGCGTCGGCGACGGTGTCGTACACCGGGATGCCGTCGACGTCCTGGCCGGCCTTGCCCGGTGTGACTCCGGCGACGATCTTGGTGCCGTAGTCACGGTTGCGCAGGCCGTGGTATTTGCCCTGGCCTCCGGTGAGGCCCTGGACGATGACCTTGGTGTTCTCGTTGACGAAGATGGCCATGACTACTTCACTTCGCTTTCGCAACGGCCGCACGGGCGGCGTCGAGCATGGTGGGTTCGGACTGGAGCTTGTCGGCGGAGATGCCGGCGTCGAGCAGGATCTGGCGGCCCTCCTCGGCGTTGGTGCCGTCGAGGCGGATCACGATCGGCGCTCGCAGCTCGACGCGGCCCATGGCCTCGACGATGCCCTTCGCGACTTCTTCGCCGCGGGTGATGCCGCCGAAGATGTTGATCAGGATCGACTGGACCTTGTCGTCGAAGTTGATCACCTCGAGCGCGCCGGCCATCACGTCGGCGTTCGCACCGCCGCCGATGTCGAGGAAGTTGGCAGCCGAGCCACCGACCTGGTTGACGACGTCGAGCGTCGACATCGCGAGCCCGGCGCCATTGGCGATGATGCCCACCGTGCCGTCGAGGCCGATGTACTGCAGGCCCTTCTCGGCGGCCATCTTCTCGCGGTCGTCCATCTCGGTGAGACCCCGGAACGCATCCCACTCGGGATGGCGGAACTCGGCGTTCTCGTCGAGGGTGACCTTGGCGTCGAGCGCGTGCACCTCGCCGGTCGGCTTCAGGATGAGGGGGTTGATCTCGGCGAGGTCGCAGTCACCCTCGGTGAAGCAGCGGTACAGCTTGACGAGGATGTCGGCGGCACCGTCGAGCGCCCGCTCGGGCAGCTTCGCGTCGACGCACGCCTGGCGTGCCGTGGCGACATCGAGTCCGTCGACCGGGTCGATGTGGAGCTTGACGATCGCATCGGGATTCGACTCGGCGACCGCTTCGATCTCGACGCCGCCCTCGGCAGACAGCATCAGGAGGTGCTTCTTCGCCGCGCGATCGAGCGTGAACGACGCGTAGTACTCCTCGTCGATGTCCGACGCCTTCTCGATCCAGAGGCGCTTGACGACGTGGCCCTTGATGTCCATGCCGAGGATGTTGCCGGCGTGCTCGCGCACCTCGGCCTCGTTGTCGGCGAGCTTGATGCCACCCGCCTTGCCACGGCCACCGACCTGCACCTGGGCCTTGACGACGACCGGGTAGCCGGCCTGATTGGCCTCCTTCACCGCCTCGTCGACGGTGTCGGCCGGCCCGCCGGGGCTCACCGGGATGTCGTAGCGGGCGAAGTACTGCTTGCCCTGGTACTCGAAGAGGTCCACGTCGGAGTCACTCGCTTTCTGGTTGCGTACGGGAGACCGACCGCTCTCGCGCTCAGTCGGGTTCGGATTCGTCGAGCGTCGTCTCCAGCCACTGGCCGATCGCCTTCAGCGACGAACCCGGACCGAAGATCTCTGCGACACCCTGCTCTCTGAGCGCACGGGCATCGGCATCGGGAATGACCCCGCCGCCGAAGACCAACACGTCGCCGAGGTCACGGCTGCGCAGCTCGTCCATCACCCGCGGGAACAGGGTCAGGTGGGCGCCGGACAGCAGCGAGAGACCCACGCCGTCGGCGTCCTCCTGCAGGACGGTTTCGGCGATCTGTTCGGGCGTCTGGTGCAGACCGGTGTAGATCACCTCGAAGCCGTGGTCGCGCAATGCGCGGGTGATGGTCTTGGCGCCACGGTCGTGGCCATCGAGACCGGGCTTCGCCACGACGATGCGATACGTGCGCTTCACGAAGCATGAACCATAGGGCAACGCTCCACGACGCGCCGAAACGACGGTCACCGCTCGAGCCGGCGAACTGTGGGGTACCCCTTGGTCATGATGGTGGTATGTCCGTTGTCGAGGAGCCGATCGCCGCCGAAGCGGTGTGCGGGCCGTTGTTCGGTGACGGGTTCGAGTGGTGTCCGGCCGATGACGCTCGCGGGTTCGATCCGGTGACCGACGTCGCGTTCGGTGATCACCCGCTGGTGGGACCGCAGTGGATGCAGGCGGTGGTCGAGCATTGCGCCCAGGGGCTTTCGTTGCTGGAACGTCTCGATCCGTCAGGCTTCGACGCGGCGACCACCGAGGCCTGGGCGGTCGGCGTCGAACAGCTGCGCCGTCAGGCCACCGCAGCGGGCATCGCAGTGGCCGATCACCTCGACACCACACAGCCGTTCCGGAATCTCGGGTTCTTCACCGCCAAAGCCTGGATGAAGCACCGCTTGCAGCTGTCGGGTGCCGAAGCGCACGGCCGCCTGCAAGAAGCCCGGCTGCGTCGAGCGGTCGGAGTGTGGAACAACGCACTCGCCGGCGGCCAAGTCGGTGTTGCCCAGACCCGGCTGATGGCACGCATCGCCGCCAACCCGCGCATCGACGCTGACGTCCTCACCCAGGGTGTCTGGCGCTGATGGCCGACGCCATGGACGTCTCCTACGTCGAGTTCGAACGCCGCGCCCTCACATGGGAAGCACTCGCCGACCCGATCGGTGCCGCCGACAAAGCCGAACGCAACCAGCAACGCCGCAGCGCACTGATGCACCAGTCCCCCGACGGCTCGTGGTCGTTGCACGCCCGCTTCGACGACGTCGGCGGCCCCGAATTCCTCGAAATCTTCTGCTGGTACGTCGACCGCGAATTCACCCGCGACTGCAACAACGCCACCCGACACCACACCAACGGCAACATCGACATCACCGAACTCCGCCGCACCGAAGCGCAACGCCGAGCCGACGCCCTCCTCGAAATGGCCCGCGCCGCAGGCGCATGCCCACCCGACCGCCAACGCCCACTACCCACCGTCAACTTCCTCCTCGACGAAACCACCGCCGCCACCGTTGCCGACAACGACCTCATCGACCCCACCCGCTACCGCGACATCACCTCACGCACCTCACGCGGCCACCGCGTCGACCCCAACGCCATCATCGCAGTGTCCATGTGGTCGCTACTCCGCCGGGTCATCACCAACACCAAAGGCGTCATCATCGAACTCGGCCGCACGACCCGACTCTTCACCGGCGCCGCCCGCGAAGCCGTCATGCTGCTCGAACCCACCTGCATCTGGCCCGGCTGCGACCAACCCCACACCTGGTGCCACGCCGACCACCTCACCAGCTGGTCCACCCGAGGCCCCACCAACCCCGACAACGGCGCACCACTGTGCCCCCGCCACAACTACCTCAAAGAAACCGGCTTCACCATCCACCGAGACCACAACGGCCACTGGCACATCACCGGCCCCGACGGCACCGACATCTGCTGACGCCCGTCCGCAGGCCATCGGCGCAACGCACTCTGCGCCCCACAGAACGCGACGACGCCCGGCAGACTGGGAACGATGTCGAAAGCCGGACCGTTCCAACTGAGATCACCGTTCGCGAGAGCGGTCGTCCCGGTGCTCGGTGGCATCGCGTTCTTCGTCGTGCTCGCACTCGTGATGTGGGGCATCGCCGCATGGATCTCCGGTGGCGGCGCGGACGTCTCCGACCGCCTGACACCGAGCCGCTTCGAGGTGGCAACCGTGCAGAGCGCAGCGCAGATCGTCGAGGAGGACGGCCCGATCATCTTCCCCGGTCTCAACACCACCACTGGCGAACGCACGCTCGTGCTCGACCACGAAGGCACCGACCCGACGCGGGGCTGGCGCATCTACTACGCCTACCCGGCCGGTCGACCCGGTTGCACCGTCGAGCAGGTGGTCGGCACGCGCAACTTCATCGACTGCGACGGTGCGACGATCACGGTCGCCGATCTCTCGCCTCCCGACTCCGGCGTGTTCCCGGTGGTCGAGAACCAACGCGTGCTCTACATCGACCTCGCCGGCGTCACCACGCCCCAGCCCGACTGACCTTCCAACCAACCCACGTTCGCGTTGCATTCCTGGTGGGCCGCCCCACCGGATGTGTCACGCAAACGGGGTGGTGGTGCGTGGTTCAGCCGACGGCCATGGCGTCGACGAGGCGCTCGGCGAAGATCTCGGTGTGGCGCCGGAGCTTGCTGCGGCTCATGGCGAAGCCACCGATCACGTAGGCGCCGGTGTCGCCGAGTGCCCGGTCGAGCTTGTCGAGCGACTTGCCCGGATCGAGTGCGAACGTGCAGAACCCGGCGGCACGTTTGCCGCGCATGGTCGGCAGGTTGGCGATGTTCGACGCCGCCCACGGCGCCTGACCGAAGAGGAACGCTCCGTGCACCCAGGTGCCGACGAGGATCAGGTCGGCCTGTTGGATCGACGCATGGTCGGGTTGCTTCACCTTGGAGAGCCCGGTGATCGTCCAGCGCTCCTGCGCCAGGAGATCGGCCACCATCTCGGCGGCGTGCCACGTGTTCCCCGTCAAGCTCTCGACCAACAATGCTGCCTTCACGGCGACGATTCTTGCAGGTCGGTGACCCGCGCAGCAGATCTCGTCACCACCGACGCAGTCGCAGCGGCGGCGAGTGTCCGATTCAGCCCGACACCGGGATCTGCACGCTGAAGACCACCTCGTCGAACTCGCCGTAGCGAGCGGTGACCTCGAAGGTCCAGAGGCCGGCCACCGGTAGGTCGACAGCGGTGCCGACCACGTGGTTCACCCCGGCCGGGAACGTCTCGATGTCGAACGGAGGGATGTCGTCTGCGGGCAGTTCGGCCGTCACCGTGATCTCGTCGGCCCGGTCGAGCGCTCCGGACGGCGAGGTGACATAGATGTGCATCTCGGTACCGCCGGTCACCGCCGGGTCGAGTTCGACCTGGGCGACGCGTTCGCCCACCACCGCCGACGCCGAGGCGATCTCGGCGATGTCGAGCGGTGGCGGTGAGTTCACCAATCCGGCGGTCGCCCCGAGGATCAGCACCATGCCGGCGACCTCGAACGCCATCGAACGCCGCAGGATGCCGCTGGCATCGTCGTCACGAGTGTGGATCGTCCGACGGTTGAACGCCGCCAGGGCGACGACGACCGCGACGATCACCAGCTTGATCACCAACCAGCGGCCGTAGCTCGAGTCGGTCAACCCGGCGAGCGACCCGAGCTGCCGCCATGCGTTGACGGTGCCGGTGACGGCCAGTGCCACCACCGCTCCCAGCGCCCAGGGCGAGAACCGTCCCACCGTCGCCCAGAACTGCCCGGCTGCCGGGGCGACGAGGACGAGCGCGAGCCCTCCGACCCAGATCGACATCGCGGCGAGGTGCACGAGCGTCGCGATGAATGCGATCACGATCGCGTCGCCCGAGATCGCATGGCCACCGGCAGCGACCACGCCGAGCACGCCGAGCCCGAGTGCACCGGCCACGACCGCCCCGCCACGCACCACCAGCCGGGATCGCAGCGGGATCAGGATGCTGAACATGGCGATCGCCACGAGCCTTGCGATCCACCACTGACCTGACTGGGTGTCCGCCACCGATCCCCACGCGACGAACGAACCACCGATGAGGTTCGCCTGGGCGGCGATCATCCACAGCGTGCCGACGAAGGCCAGTTCGGCGGCGATGACGAGCAGGGCACCGACTCGACGGGCACCGATCACCGACGGGGTCAGCGCGATGGCGAGCACCAGGCCGCCGACCAGAATCGCGACCCCGGCGTAACTGACGAACCGTCCGACACCGAGCAGGAAGTCCTCGGAACTGCTGCTCGAACCGCCGTCGAACAGCCCGTCGAGGACGCCCGGGGTGACCGACGACGGCACGCCGACCGAGAACGTGAACGAACCGCGAACCCGATGGGAGTCGGCGGACACCGCCTGCCACGCAACGACGTAGGAGCCGTCGTCGAGTGTCGACGGGATCGATGCCCGCATGCGGTCCGATCCGGCCGACTGGTCGACATCTCCGAGCGCGACGTCGTTGCCGTTCGAGTCGACCAGCCGGATGCCGGGCTCGATCGGGTCGACCCCTTCGGTGAACTGCAGCGCGATCTCGGTCGGTGAGACCTCGAGGAGTTGCTGATTGGCGGGAAACGACGACAGCAGCTCGGCGTGAGCCCAAGCCGTACCGGCAGCAGCGAGGATGCCCAGCACGACGACGACCATCCCGACGAGGGCGGCGGCGCGGCTGCGGAGGGGCGAGTTCTCGGCGGTCACCAGCACGGGAGTCTCGTCAGCTGGCGTCGGGGGGCGTGTCGGCCCGTGCCTGGCGGGAGCGGAAGACGACGTACGCACCCAGGGCGAGCACAGCGGCGATCGATGCGATGAAGATGACGGTGCCGGTGCCGGAGTTGCCCGTCTCCTCCTCGCTGGTTGCGATGAGCGCGGGTTCGCTGGTGCCTGGCACGGCACTCGGCTCGGTCGTCGGGTCGGTTGTCGCGGCCGGCACGGTGGAGGTCGGCGCTTCGGTGGTCGTCGCTTCGGTGACTTCGGGCTCGGTGAGTTCGGGCTCGGTGACCGGTGCTTCGGTCGCCTCCGGCTCGGCGGGCGGCGCGGCGACCGGTCCCGTCAGTTCCATTGCGGGTGCCGGCTCGTCGAGCTCGTCACCCGGCTCGGCGGGAATCCCGATCCAGCGGATCTCGCCGACTTCGCAACGCTGCACGAACGGGAAGTAGATCGTCGCATCAGGCGTCGGCGGCAGGGTCATCGTCACGGAAAATGTTCCCTCGACGTCGTCGGCCAGCGGTCCACCGGCGAACGTCACGATCGTGTCGCCGTCGACGACGTCGACCGAACCCTCCCAGCCGTCGACGGCCTCGGCAATCGGGTCGGTGACGCCCTCGGGCAATCGCATGTCGAGCTGCACGGTGGGCGAACCGGTGCAACCGTGTTCGACCGTGAACCCGACCGTCTGGCGCGAGCCCGCTTGCGCCTGGGCCGGATCGGGATCGATGTGTGCCGATGCGACACCACCGGTGGCGAAAAGGACCGTCGAACTGACGGCGGCAGCGAGGGCGAGTCGACGGATCATGGCGCCGCAAGGTTACGGGCCTGTGTGCGGTTCACCCGTACAGGCCGCTCCGTACACTGTGACGATGCGTTCCTCGCTGCGAGTCGACGATTCCGACGCCGTCGACGTCGATGCGCCAGCCGCCGACGACTCACTCTCCGACGCCGCCGCGCAGCGCTTGTTGCGACTGGTCCTGGTCGTGTTGGTCACCGCCGTCGTCACCGGTCTGTTCGCCGGTGCGGCCATCTGGGCCCTCGGTGCTGACGATGAGCCCGCCGCACCGATGAACGCCGTCGACGTCGGGTTCCTGCAGGACATGCTCGACCACCACGATCAGGCATTGCTGATCTCGAACCTGTACCTCGACGGCCAGCCGCAGGGCGATGCCGCTCCGTACGCCCGAGAAGTGATCATGTTCCAGACCCGCGACATCGGCTGGATGGAGGACTGGCTCGCCGAGGAGGGCTACTCGCGCGGGGCGCCGGGGCGCATGGCGATGACGTGGATGGACGAGCCGACACCGGTGGCCGACATGACCGGAATGCAGACGCCCGAGCGACTGCAGCAGCTGTCCGACGCGCGCGGCACCCGAGCCGACCGCCTGTTCTTCGAGATCATGAGCGACCATCACCTCGGCGGGGTCCACATGGCCGACCATGCGGCTGCCAACGGGGCTCGCGAAGAGATCACCGAGTTCGCAGAAGCCGTCTCGCGCAATCAGCGCATCGAGGTGGTCGAGTACCAGCGCGCGATGGAGCGCCTCGGCCTCACCTGACCCGGGCGCCAACTCGACCTCCGGCCACGCGGCCCACTCGCGTTCTCGTGAACTTCGTCACCCCTGAGAGGTGAAGAAGTTCACGAGATGGCGAAATCGGGTCGGGTCAGAGCTTCTTGAGGGGGGCCCAGGCGAGGGCGAGGTGCTTGGTGCCCGTGCCGGGGAAGTTGATCGTCGCCTCGGCCTTCTCGCCGGTGCCGGAGATGTCGATGATGACACCGGCGCCGAAGGCAGGATGCTCGACGTCGTCGCCGATGCGGAGCCCGAGGTCCTGGCTGTTCGACGGTGTCGGCGCCGGCTTCGAGCCCGACCGGATCGCCGCTTCGACCACACGATCTCGGTGCTCCTCCTGGGCCGCCTTCGCGTCGAGGATGTCGGCGTTGATGTCGCGACCGCCGCCACCGCTCCCCCGGCGGTAGGGCGGCGGGTCGCCGTAGCCGGAGTCACGGCGTCGATAGCTCTGGCGGCCATAGCTCGAGCGACCCGTGACGTTGCCCTTCGACTCGATCAGGCTCGGCGGGATCTCGTCGAAGAACCGTGACGGCGGGTTGTACTGCGTCGAGCCGAACAGCTGACGGCTCCAGGCGTGCGACATGTACAGCCGCTTCATGGCGCGGGTGATGCCCACGTAGGCGAGGCGGCGTTCCTCCTCCATCTCGGCGGGTTCGGTCAGCGCCCGGATGTGCGGGAAGATGCCCTCCTCGCACCCGACGAGGAACACGACGGGGAACTCCAGGCCCTTGGCGGAATGGAGCGTCATCAGCACGACTTGATCCTCGATCTCGCCGTCGGGCAGATCGTCCGTGTCGGCGACGAGCGCGACCTGCTCGAGGAACTCGTCCATCACCGTGAACTCGCGGGCCGAACCGACCAGCTCGCCGAGGTTCTCGATGCGGGTGTGCGCCTCGATCGTGTCCTCGGCTTCGAGCTCGGCGAGATACCCCGAGCCGTCGAGTGCGGCCTGCAGCACGTCGCCGGGACCCTGATCGGGGTCGGCGACGACCGCGGCCATTGCGTCGAGTAGATCGACGAACGAGGCGATGCCACGGACCGCCGGCCCCGTGATGCCCGCCTCGTCGGCGCGGCGCAGTGCCCCGGCGAACGCGATGCCCTCGCCGGCGGCGAACGAGTCGAGCTTGGCGACGCTGGCGTCACCGATGCCGCGCTTGGGCACGTTGAGCACCCGTTTGACGCTGACCTCGTCGGCCGGGTTGATGACGGCGCGGAGATAGGCCATTGCATCCTTGATCTCGCGCCGGTCGTAGAAGCGCGTCCCGCCGACGACCTTGTACGGAACGCCGAGGCGCATGAACGCCTCCTCGATCACCCGGCTCTGTGCGTTGGTGCGGTAGAGCACGGCCATCTCGCGGAAGTTGGTGGCATCGTCGGCGTGCAGCTGGCGGGCGGTGCCGGCGACCCACGTGGCCTCGTCGCCTTCGTCCTCGGCGTGGTAGCGCACGATGCGCTCCCCCGTGCCGCTGTCGGTCCACAGCGACTTGGGCTTGCGTTCGACGTTGTTGTCGATCACCGCGTTGGCCGCATCGAGGATCGTCTGCGTACTGCGGTAGTTCTGATCGAGGATCACGGTGGTGACGTCGGGGAACGCCTCCTCGAACTCGAGGATGTTGCGAAAATCCGCCCCGCGAAACTTGTACACGCTCTGATCGGTGTCACCCACGACGCAGACGTTGCGGTGGCCGTCGGCGAGCAGCAGCACCAGTTCGTTCTGCGCCTGGTTCGTGTCCTGGTACTCGTCGACCAGGATGTGCTGGAACCGCTGGCGGTAGTGCTCGAGCACGTCGCCGTGCTCGCGGAACAGCTTGACCGTGTTGGTCAACAGGTCGTCGAAGTCCATCGCGCCCGCCTTGTGGAGGCGGGCCTGGTACTCGGCGTAGACGTCGGCGTGCTTGCGGTCGAAGATGTTCTGGGCCCGCCGCTGGGCTTCGTCGGGGTCGATCAGCTCGTTCTTCCAGAGACTGATGATCGCGTGCACCCCGCGCGGCGTGAACCGTTTCGGGTCGAGGCCCAGATCGCGGATGACGTAGCTGGTCAGCCGGTTGGAGTCGGCGGCGTCGTAGATCGAGAACTGACGCGGATAGCCGAGCACGTCGGCGTTGGCCCGCAGGATGCGCACGCACGCCGAGTGGAACGTGGACACCCACATCGTCTTCACCACGGGCCCGACCAGGGCTCCGACCCGCTCGCGCATCTCGGCGGCGGCCTTGTTCGTGAACGTGATCGCGAGGATCTTCGAGGGGTGCACGCCGTTGTGGACCAGGTGGGCGATGCGATGGGTCAGCACCCGTGTCTTGCCCGAGCCGGCGCCGGCGATCACCAACAGCGGGCCGGACTCGTGGGCGACCGCATCGAGCTGGTCCGGATTCAGACCTTCGGCGAACGGCGACGGGCCGCGATCGACGAATGCATCGGGCGACGCACCGTCGGCGGGATGGGGGATGTCGTCGGCGAACAGCTCGTCGTCAGTCATGTCGGCGACCACTCTAGAGAGCGGGTGTCACGGCGCAGATCGCCTCGACCGTCGCATCGTGATTCACTTGCGTCATGGAGTACACCGTCGTCACACCCGGGGAATTCGCTGAGCTCGAGGGACTCGGCGACTGGAGGTTCGTCCTCGGTTCGATCCACGCCACGTTCAGTGCGCCGAGCTTCCCCGGCGGCGCTGGACTGATCGGGACGATCGCCGAGATCGCCGAAGCCCACGCGCATCATCCCGACGTCGAGCTCCGCTACCCGGGTCGGGTGCACGTCCTGCTGACGACGCATGCGACCGGAACGCTCACGACGTCGGACGTCGACGTCGCCCGCGCCATCTCCGCAGCAGCGGCAGAGATCGACGCCACGTCCGATCCGTCCGACACTCAGGCGTTGGAGATCGGCATCGACACGATGGATGCCGACCGGATCCGGCCGTTCTGGGCCGCCGTGCTCGGCTACCGCGACCGCAGTGGAAACCTGGTCGACCCGACGGGCAACGGACCGGCGATCTGGTTCCAACAGATGGCCGAGCCACGTACCCAGCGCAACCGCATCCACATCGACGTCAGCGTGCCCCACGACGAAGCCCGGCAACGGGTGCAAGACGCACTCGGCGCCGGCGGCGTCATGGTCTCCGACGACCATGCACCATCGTGGTGGGTCCTCGCCGACGCCGACGGCAACGAAGCCTGCGTCTGCACCTGGCAGGACCGCTGACTCTGACACGCGCTCCGATGAGCGAGACGCCGGTATCTGGTCGGTTCGCTCATCGTTGCCGTGGCCACACTCGTTCCGATGAGCGAGACGCCGGTATCTGGTCGGTTCGCTCATCGCTCGCGCCGAGCTCGATCAGCCGGGCGGGCGGAGCGTGACCGAGCCGTTCGTGCTGGAGAGATCGATCACGAACTCGCTGGACGGATCGGTTCGTACGAAGTTGTCGGTCGATCCGTTGTCGGATCGAAGGTCCACGCGGTACAGGACGTCGGCGTCGGGCACGACGACGTCGATGCGCCCGTTGCTCGTCTGCGCCGACACCGACGTCGGTGGGTCGACGAACGACAGCTCGATGCTGCCGTTGTCGGTGTCGGCCGTCACCACGGCCGCCGACAGTCGTCGCCCCGTGATGGCGCCGTTGTCGTTGGAGACGCGGATGTCGCCGCTGACGTCTTCCAGATCGATCGACCCGTTGTCGTTGTCGACGTCGATCGGGCCGCTCGCACCACGGAGACGAACCGATCCGTTCGACGCGTCCACGACGAGCGGTCGGTCGGCCGGGACCCGCAACGTGTAGTCGACCGAGCACCACGGCGACCCGAAGGCGGGACAACTCCCTCGGACGACGAGCTGGTCACCGACGATCCTGCTCGAGATCCGGGTCGACTGCCAGCCGTTGGTCACATCGGCGACGACGGTGATCTCTTCGCCATCGGTCGCATCGATCGTGATCGAGCCGTTCTCGTTGCGGAGATCCACCGACACGACTTCAGCGGCGACGAAGGTCTCCGTGGTCGTGTACTGCGAGCGCGCGAGCAGGCTGAGGACGTTGTAGGTGCCCCACCCGAGTGTCGCGATCGCGAGCATGGCGCCCGGGATCAGCCAGGCCGTCCGCACCGCCCTCGACGGGGGGCGCGCCGGCGGGGTCGACAGGTCGGGCGTGGGCGGGGGCAGTGTCGATGTGTCGGTCATGGTCGCAGTCCCATCTGGTCGGTCAGTCCTTCAGCCACTGGAGCACCGCGAGCACGCGGCGGTGATCGTCGGGCGCAGGTGGCAGGTCGAGCTTGGTGAAGATGTTGCCGACGTGCTTCTCGACGGCCTTGTCGCTGACGACGAGCGTGCGGGCGATCGCCGTGTTGGAACGTCCCTCGGCCATCAGTTCGAGGACTTCACGTTCACGTGGGGTCAGCCGCTCGAGCGGGTCGAGCTGACGGCTCCTCGCGAGCAGTTGCGCCACCACCTCGGGGTCGAGCACGGTCGCGCCGTCCGCCACTCGACGGACCGCTCCGAGGAACTCGCTGATCTCGGCGATGCGGTCCTTCAGCAGGTAGCCGATCGACGACGTGTTGGCGCCGAGCAGGTCGGTGGCGTACTGCGCTTCGACGTACTGCGAGAGCACCAGGAGACCGATCTCGGGCAGCTCGGTGCGGATCCGGAGTGCGGCACGCAGACCGTCGTCGGTGTGGGTCGGGGGCATGCGCACGTCGACGATCGCCAGATCGGGATGGTGCAGGTGGACGACACGGATCAGTTCGTCGGCATCCCCGACCGTCGCCACCACCTCCTCGCCGGCATCGGCGAGGATGCGCGTGAGTCCGGCGCGCAACAACACCGAATCCTCGGCGATCACGATCCGCACGGCAACTCCACCATGATCGTCGTCGGGCCGCCGTCAGGACTGATCACGTACGTCGCGCCGCCCAGCCCGGCCACCCGCTCGCGCAGCCCAGCGAGTCCGCTGCCCTTCGACGCATCGGCTCCTCCGCAACCGTTGTCGCGGACTTCGACGACCAAGCGGTCGGCCGTGCGCGCGATGGTGACATGGGCCCGCGTTGCACCACTGTGCCGGGCGACGTTGGTCAACGCCTCGGTGACGACGAAGTACGCTGCGCTCTCGACGGCAGCCGGCGGCCGTTCGGCGACCTGCACGTCGAGGACGACCGGCACCGGTGACCGCGCCACCACTGCGGAGAGTGCTGCGTCGATGCCGCGGTCCTCGAGGATCACCGGGTGGATCCCGCGCACGAGGTCTCGGATCTCGCTCAACGCCGCCTTGGCCTCGCCGTGGGCGGCGGCCACCATCGCCTTGCCGGCCTCCGGATCGTCGTCGAGTTGCTCGCGGGCGGCGCCGAGTGTGGCGGCGAGGGCCACGAGGCGTTGCTGTGCGCCGTCGTGGAGATCGCGCTCGATCCGTCGACGCTCGGCCTCGGCCGAGTCCACGGCTGCGGTCCGCCGGGTCTGCGCTTCGACGACCTGCGCGCCGAGTCGCTCCTGATCGGTCGGACCGAGCAACCGGTTGGCCATACGCCACTGCAGCTCGGCGACGCCGAGGGTCACCCACGGCGCCACGAGCGCCACGCCGATCATGCCGACGACCGGCGCCAGCCATCGTGCGGGGTCCGACGCCTCCACGTCGAACAGGAAGAACTTGGCGCTGTCGTCGGGCATCGTGCCGATGAACAACGGCAGCGTCAGCATCGCCAACGATCCGCACCAGGCGACGGTCGCCACCAGGTAGCCCACGACGCTCACCGGCAGGATCGCCATGTGGTGGCCGAATTCCCGCCATCGAGCGCCGGACCGCAACCGCTCGCCGAGGCGCCGCCACCGGCTGGTCGCACGAAACGGTGGGACCGACTCGGCGATCGGTTCACCGATCAAGCCCGCTCGCGATCGCTCGAGGCGGGCGAGGCCGTGCGACACGATCGAGGTCAGCCAGGCGAGCGGCACACCCACGAGGAAGAATGGCAGAAGGCTCACCGACAGTGCGGCCATCACGACGACGATGACGAACGTGATGATCGCGATCGGCAGCCCGAGCGCCACGTGCGCGGCCGCACGGAGGAGACGTCCGGGATGGCTCCACGGGCGGAAGAGATTTCCCATGACTCGACGCACGATAATTCAGTCCGCTGCAATGGCGTCGAGGATGTCGAGCCGTCCAGCACGCGCAGCTGGCCGCCATGCGGCCACCACGCCGGCCATCGCTGCCAGGCCCAGTACGACGGCCAGCGAGCCGACGGGCAGCTCGAAGGTGCCGAAGCCCTCCTGCGCTGCCAGCGCCCGCAGCAGGCCCCAGCCGAGGAAGCCGCCGAGACCGATCCCGCCGAGCGTGCCGAACACGGCGACGATCACCGATTCCCACCGCACCGTCGAGCGCACGTCTCGACGTGTCTGCCCGATCGCACGCAGCAGACCGAGTTCCCGGGTGCGCTCGTGGATCGACAGCGACAGCGTGTTCGCGATACCCATCAGTGCGATGACGATCGCCAGGGCCAACATCGCGTAGACGAACAGCAGCATCTGGTCGACCTCCGAGCCGATGCTGTCGATGTACTCCGAGCGGGTCTGCGGTTCGGGCGCACCGTTGCGTCGGGTGATCGAGGTGACCGCCGCAGCACCATCGTCCTCGGAGACGCCGTCGGCCAGGTCGATCAGCACGACCACGTCGCCGAGCTGGTCGGCGTGTGGTGCCCAGTCGGCAGACGTCAGCAGCACGTCGCCGACGTTCATCGTGTTGCGGTACAGAGCACTCACGATGAGTTCGGATGTTGCGCCGTCGGCGAACTCCGCCGTGATCGTGCTTCCGACCGAGAGGCCGTGGTCGGTCGCGTAGCGCTCGCCGACCGCGACGTGACCGGTGACGACGTCGTCGATCGACCCGGCGGAGACATCGAGATCCAGGAGCGCATCGAGTGTCGCCGGGTCTGCGACCGACGGTTCGACCGTCCTGCCGTCGGCGAACATGACCGCGTTGCCGACGCCGGCGACGAGCGAGACCTCGTCGAGGTCCCGGATCTCGGCCGCAACATCGCGACTGATCCCGGCGCCGCTGAAGTCGTCGGTCACCACGACGAGATCGCCGCCGAAGTCCTGGTCGACGGTCTGCTCGATCGTCGCCTTGATCGACGCTCCGAACGTGGTGAACAAGGCAACCACCGCGGTGCCGACCATCAGCGCGGATGCGCTCGACGCCGTCCTGTTCGGGTTGCGCATCGCGTTGCGTCGGGCGAGCCGGCCGGTCTGACCCCGAAGGCTGCGGGGCAGCAGGCCGAGCAACGCTGCGGCGGGCCGGGCGACGATCGGACCGAGCGCGACGGCGCCGGCGAGGGTGATCAACGCCCCCAGCCCGGCCTGGAGCAGGGCGCGGTCGCCCGACGTCGCCGTGACCGTGGTGGCCACACCGATCGCAGTGACGACAATGCCGGCGGCCACGCGGCGTCGGGTGACGTCGGTGGCGTCGACGGCGGCGTCTCGCAGCGCGGCCAACGGGGCGACACGCGACGCCCGTACGGCCGGGAAGATGCTGGCGACCAGCGTGGCGCCCACGCCGACGACCATCGCCACGACGGCGGTCGAGCTGGTCACGACGACACCGTCGAATCCGAGGTCGAGTCCGTTCGCATCCATCAACGTCTTCAGCCCGACGGCGAGGAGGTAGCCGGCGGCGAGGCCGATCGCGGAGGCGATCGCACCGATCATCAGAGCTTCGACGACCACGGACGTCAGCACCTGTCGGCGTGACGCCCCGAGCGCCCTGAGCAGCGCCGACTCACGGCTGCGCTGGGCGATCAGGATCGAGAACGTGTTGTTGATGCTGAACGCCGCCACGACGAGCGCGACCACCGAAAACGCGAGCAGGATGGTCCGGAACATTCCGAGGAAGTCGCCTTGGATGTCGGCGAGCATCTCGGCGGTCAACTCGGTGCCGGTGATCGACTCGATGCCCGAAGGAAGGGCCGCGTCGATGCGATCACGGAGTTCCGACTGGCTGACGCCGTCGGCCGCTGCGACCCGAACCGCCGTGATGTCACCGGGTCGGGCGACCAGCTCGGTGGCGACGCCATCGGTGAATGCCACGAACGTGGTCGGGCCGAGGCTGTCCGCCCCACCGAACGTCGCCAGCCCGACGACGACCACGTCGACCGGCTCCGGCGCCAGGACGACGGTGCGATCGCCGATGCCGAGCTGTCCGATGTCGGCAGACGCCTGGTCGACGACGACTTCGACAGGCTCGCCGGTGACGACGTCGCGTGGGGCGCGACCCGACCCCAGCGCCCAGGGGTTCAGCTCGGAGTCGCCGAGCCAGTTGGTGGCGACGGTCGGCGGACCGTTCCCGCCGATCGGATCTCCGTCGGCGCCGACCAGTCGTCCTGATCCCTCGACGACCGCAGCGACGGACGAGACGCCCTCGGTCGCCGCGACGACGTCGGACACCGTCCGGTCGATGGTTCCACGGGTTGCGATGTCGCCACGACCGATCTGATCGGCGTCGCGGACGACGACGTCAGTCCCCGAGTTGGCGTCGGCGAAGAGGCGGTCGAACCCTGCGGTCATCGTGTCGCCGGTGATGAGCGCCGCAGCGAGAAATGCGACGCCGAGCACCACCGCCATGGTGGTGCCGACGAGCCGGCGTTTGTGTCTCGCGATTCCCTTCCAGGTGGTGCGCCACATGTCAGGCCCCGAACGCCTTGATGCGGTCGAGCACCTGGCCCGCACTCGGTGCCGCCATCGAGTCGACGATGCGGCCGTCGGCGAGGAACAGCACCCGGTCGGCGTAGGCCGCCGCAACCGGGTCGTGGGTGACCATCACGACGGTCTGGGCGTACCGATCCACGGCGAAGCGCATGAACCCGAGGATCTCGGCGCCCGTGCGGCTGTCGAGATTGCCGGTCGGCTCGTCGGCGAAGATCAACTCCGGCTTGTTGGCGAGCGCTCGAGCGACGGCCACACGTTGCTGCTGTCCGCCGGACAGCTCGCTCGGTCGGTGGCCGAGACGGCCCGAGAGCCCGACGGTGTCGATCACCGTGCGGAGCCACTCCTTGTCCGGCCTGGTCCCGGCGAGGTCCATCGGCAGCGTGATGTTCTCCTCGGCGGTCAGCATCGGCAGCAGGTTGAACGCCTGGAACACGAATCCGATGCGCTCGCGTCGCAGACGGGTGAGCTGGGCGTCCGAGAGCGAGCCGAGTTCGACGTCTCCGATGTGAACGCTGCCCGACGTCAAGGTGTCCAGGCCCGCAAGGCAGTGCATCAGCGTGCTCTTGCCGGAACCCGAGGGTCCCATGACGGCGGTGAACTGCCCGGCGACGATCGAGACGTCGACACCCGCAAGTGCCGTCACCTCGGTCCCACCGCGTCCGTAGGTCTTGACGGCGGCGGTGGTTCTGGCAGCGACGGCTTGAGCCGCGGAGTGGGTGGCGCCCTGGGGAGGCGCGAGCGTGGTGGTGTGCATGCCTCCATGGTGAACCCCCGACGGCTGGGGTTCGATGGGGCGCACCGGTGTCTTGCCGGTAGGGCGTACCCCACCCGAAGCCCGCTCCGATCGCAATCAGGGGCCAGAATGAATTCGTGGCCAACAGGGACCCGGCCGAGGAGCTGACGTGATCGACATCGGAGGACAGTCGATACCGGCGGTGCTGCTCGTGCTGGGCGCACTCGCTCTCGTGGCGATGGTCGTCGTGCTCGTCGATCTGTACCGCCATGACGTCGAGCACCTTCCGAAGTGGGCGTGGGCACTGCTGATCGTGCTCGGCAACTTTCCACTCGGAGCGATCGCCTACTTCGTCGTCGGTCGACGAGCGAACGGCGAGGGGGAAACCGACCTGGACGGCCTTGCCGGGGATCGACAGCGTCACGACCGAGCGAGCGCCACCACACCACTGCCGACGATCGACGACGATCCCGGTGCCCGACCGCAGCGACGACCGGTCGACACCGGCGACATCGTGGTGGCGACGCGGGCGCTGACCAAGCGGTACGGCACGACGGCGGCGCTCGACGACGTCGAACTCGCCGTTCCTCGCGGGGTCACCTATGGACTGATCGGCCCGAACGGCGCCGGCAAGACCACGTTGCTGTCGATCCTCGCCGGTCTGCGACGGCCGACCGAGGGCAGCGTGGAGATCGCCGTGCCACGCACCTCGATGGGGGTGCTGGTCGACACCCCGCAGTTCGAGCCGTGGCTCACCGCCTGGGAGGCGGTCGACCTCGCCCGGCACCTGACTGCGCCGGCGTCGTCGAGCTCGCGCGTCGACGAGGTCCTGGTCGAAGTGGGCCTCCAGCAGGCGATCGATCGACGGGTCGGCGGCTTCTCCCGTGGGATGCTCCAGCGCCTCGGCCTCGCCGGATGCCTCGTGGGCGATCCCGAGATCCTGCTGCTCGACGAGCCGTCGTCCGCGTTGGATCCGGCGGGACGGCGTGAAGTGCTCGACCTGGTCGGGCGCCTGGCGCACACCAAGACGGTGATCCTGTCGACCCACATCCTCTCCGACGTCCAGCAGGTCGCCGACGTCGTCGGGGTGATCGACCGGGGGCGCCTGCAGTTCCAGGGACCGCTGACCGAGCTGCTGGCGCGCACGAGCGCGACATACAGCATCCACGTTCGGCCGCCCGCCGAGGCGATCCTCGAACACCTCCGCCGTTGCGCCTGGACCGTCGAGGTCACCGAACATGCGCCCGGCAGGATCCATCTCGTCGTCTCCGATCCGGCGGCGGCCGAGCGGCAGGTGGCCGCCATCCTCGCGGAGCACGACGCTCGCCTCGTCTCGTTCAATCCGGCCACCGACCTGGAAACCGCATTCCTGGAGCTCACGTCATGACCTCGGTGACCGACACTGCTCCCCGCCGCCGCCCGATGAGCCTGTGGCGTCTGGAGTGGCTGCGGCTGGTACGGACACACCGCTGGATGATCCTGTTCGGCGTCTACACGGCGCTCGCAGTGCTGAGCGCGCTCACGGCCCGGTACTTCAACGAGATCATGGAGCGCTTCGGCGAGGCCGTCGAGTTCACCGCGACCGAGCCACAGCCCGTCGATGCGATCATCCAGTTCGTCAGCAACACGAGCCAGATCGGCGTGCTCGCCGTGGTCGTTGTCGCCGCATCGTCGCTGACGATCGACGCCAAACCGGAACAGGCGGCGTTCCTGCGCACGAAGGTCACCAGACCGGCCCACCTCCTCGTCGCTCCGTACACGGTGAACGTCGCCGCTGCGAGCGCAGCCATGATCGCCGGCACCGTCGTCGTTGCGCTGCTGACCGAGGCGCTCATCGGTCCGCTCCCGCTGTGGCGACTGGTGGTGGGCACCGTGCTCGGGGCGTGCTACCTCCCCTTCGCGATCGCGGTGGTCGCAGCGGTCGCCGGGTTCACGCATGGACAAGCGACGACGGTGTTCGGCGCCCTGGGTGTGCTGCTCGCCCTGCCGATCATCGGGCTGTTCGAACCGATCAGGCAGTGGCTGCCGAGCGAGCTCGTCGGGGGCCTGGCGGCGATGGTCGACGGCGGATCCATCGGCGACTTCGCAGCGTCACTGCTCGTCACCGCCGTTGCGACGATCACGCTCCTCGCCGTCGCGGCGCGTCGATTCGACCGTCGCGAGCTCTGACATGGCCGTCGAAGCCGGAACCGAGGTTCCGGTTCAACCGTCCTCGCAGGCCCTGGCGATCGGATGGCTCGGCGCCGCAGCGGTGGCCGCCGTCGCCGTACCGCTCCTGATCGGTGCCAGCCTGCCCGTGCTCACACTGGTCTGGCTCGCGATCGGCGCTCTCGTCCTGCGGCGCACGGGGACACCGGCGGCGTTGGGACTGGTCCGGGTACCGGGCCGTGAGTTCGCACGGGTGACCGTCGCGGCGACCGTTGCGATGACCGTGCTGTTCGGGATCGCCGAGGCGATGACCCACCCGTACCGTGAACTCCTCGACCTGATCAGCGACGAGTCGTCGCCGGACAGCACGTTCGCTTGGGTGGTCGAACACGGTCGTGGGTGGGGTCTCGTCGGCTTCGCCGTCTACGGCGCGTTCGTGACGATCTTCGCCGAGGAGATCGTCTTCCGAGGCGCCTTGATGAACCGGCTGCGACGGCGTGGCGCCCGGGTCGCCGTCGCCGGCACGACGGTGGCGTTCGCGGCGATACAGGCATTGCCGTCAGCGCTGCTGTCGCTCCCTGCGGCGATGGGATTCCTGCTGATCGACGCCGTACTCGCGGTCGGCGTCGTCGGCGGTGTGGCGGCCTACCGAACCCGGTCGATCCACCCCGGTCTCGTCGCCGTCACCGTGGCCAACGTCGCCGTGCTCGCCGCCGTCGCCCACTGATGAGCCAAATGCCGGTATCCGGTCGGTTCGCTCATCGGTACGGCGAACACAGCCGCTGCGATGAGCCAAACGCCGGTATCCGGTCGGTTCGCTCATCGGTGGGTTGGGTGGTGGTGTGCGGTCAGCCGGTCTGGAGTTCGGCGAGCTCGAGCCAGCGGGATTCCAGCTCGTCGAGTTCGGCCTGGGCGTCTGCGAGTTGCGAACCGAGTGCGTGCAGTTCGGTGTGGTCGATCGCCCCACCGAGGCGTTCGGTGAGTTGGTCCACCCGCTTCTGGGCCTTGACCATCGCCTGCTCGGTCTCGCGTAGCTGACGCCCGAGCGTGTACTGGCTCGGTCCGCTGTTCGCCTTCGCCACCGGGGCCGACTTCGTGGTGGCCTTGCCCGACGCCGTGGGCGCGGACGTGGGGCCGTTCGATCGCTCCGCGAGCCATCCTGCGACTCCGCCCGGGACGCGCCGGACCGTGCCGCCCGGATCGATCGCCAGTACGTGGTCGGCAACGCGGTCGAGGAACGCTCGGTCGTGGCTGGCGACGACCAGTGCACCGGGCCAGTCGTCGAGGAAGGCCTCCAGCGACCGCAGCGTGTCGAGATCGAGGTCGTTGGTCGGTTCGTCCAGGATCAGCAGGTTCGGTTCGGTGGCGAGCACCATCACGAGCTGCAACCGGCGCCGTTCGCCGCCAGACAGCATGCGCACCGGTGCGTACTGCGCGGTCGTGTCGAACCAGAACCGCTCGAGCAACGCACGGTCGCGGAAATCCGGTTCACGGTGGGGACCGGCGACCAGCTTGCGCACGACTGCATCAGGGTCGAGGTCCGACGAGTGCTGGTCGGCGAAGCCGACGACGACGGTCTTGCCCCGCTTCACCGTGCCAGCGGCCGGCTCGGTACGACCGGCGATGATGTCGAGCAGCGTCGACTTGCCGGACCCGTTCGGACCGACGACGGCGAGACGCGCGCCCGGTTCGATCAGGAGGTCGACGTGCTCGAACACGGTCAGCTCGTCGTCGGTACCGGCGTTGAAGCGCTGGGCGACTTCCTCGAGCTCGACGACCTGATTGCCGAGACGAGCGGTTCCCGCGCCGAGCTGCAGGTCACCGCCTCGCACGCCCGCGGGCGCAGGACCGCCGGACACGATCTCGTTCGCCGACCGCAGCCGCGCCTTCGGCTTGGTCGATCGGGCGGGCGCACCCCGCCGCAGCCAGGCGAGCTCCTTGCGGGCGAGGATCTTGCGGGTCGACTCCTCGTGCGCCTCTCGGTCGATGCGTTCGGCACGGGCATCGAGATACGTGGCATACGCACTGGAGCCCGCCGCCGCCTGATGGACGAAGCTGCGGCCACCGTCGAGTTCGACCACCTTGCTCGGACCGACGTCGGTGGTCAGCCGATCGAGGGCGTGGCGATCGTGGGTGACCAGCACGAGCGCCGACTTCATCTTCACCAGCCGGGACTCGAGCCATTCGATCGCCTCGAGGTCGAGATGGTTGGTGGGCTCGTCGAGCACGACCATGTCGTGGTCGCCGTGCTCGTCGTCGGCGAGCACCTTGGCGAGCGCAACGCGCTTCGCCTGGCCGCCGGACAGTTCGTCGGTGCTCCGATCGAACAGCGGCTGAACACCGAGTTTCGTCGCGACCGCAGCGACCTCCCAGGAGTCGCCGAGGAACTCGCGCACCGTGCCCGCCGGGAGCACCGGGTCCTGTTCGAGCGAAGCGATCCGCACGCCGCGGCCGAAGCGGACGTCGCCGTCGTCGGGCTGCAGGACCCCGGTCATGATCTCGAGCAGGGTCGTCTTGCCCGAGCCATTGACGCCGACGACCGCCACCCGGTCGCCCGTCGACACCGTGACCGCGAGATCGGCGAACAGCACCTTGTCGGGCTGGGCGAGCGCCACGCCTGCGAGGTCGACACAGATCACGACAACGACGCTACGGCGTCACGCCTGGGGTCAGACCCCGGGCGTGACGCCGGACGCAATCAGGTGGTGGTGTTCAGTCGGCCTGCTCGGTGTCGGCCATGTCACGGTCGGGGCGACCGTTGTCGACCATGTCGGTGATCCTCGCTTCGACGTCGGCGAGCTTCTCGTCGGCCGTCGCTTGGTCGATGCGGCCGTTCTCGACGGCGTTGTTCACGCGCTCCTCGACCTCGCCGACCAACTCGTCGACGACATCTTGCGGATCGACGCCCTGCGCAGTGGCGATCTCGGCCAACGTCGCGCCGTCGTGGAGCTGCTGGTGCAGGTCCTGCGCATCGATGCCGAGCAGGTCGGTCAGTGCCTCCGAGGCGACTCCACGCCCGAACATGCCCGGCCCACCGTGACGCCCGCCCGACCCCGGGCCGTCACCGAACTCACCAGGCCCGCCGGGACCGCGTTCGGGGCGGTTCTCGACGAGGTAGGTCGCCACGGCATCGGCCTGTTCAGGCGTGATCGTGCCGTCGTCGACGAGCGCCTGGAGCGTGTCGCGCAGGTGCGTTCCCATGTCGGCGGGGGCATCGGGCGGGGTCGTCGTGTCACCCTCGTCGACCTGTTGGACGACGGCGGCGGGCGTCACGGTGACATCGCTCGATGCGGCGCTCGTCAGGCCCGGCACGCCGAACACGAGTCCGGCGGCGGTGCCGGCGAGCAGTCCCCCGGCGACGCCGATCGTGATGCCGCGGCGCGTGTTCGGCCTGCCCGTCGGGCTCTTGGTGGGGGTGTCCTGGTTGGTCATGACGGTGGTTCCCTTCGGTTCGATGGCGTCGGCGAGGTGCCTCGGCGACATTGTGATCATGAACCGACACGGTGAACGTCAGGAGGGAGCAATGTAAGCCCTCGGTGAGACGTGGAGCACCGTGCCGATCGCTCATCGACGGTGTTCGAGCAGGTCGTTCGCCGCGTGGAATCCGCCCATGCCGTGCACGCCCCCGCCGGGCGGCGTCGAAGCCGAGCACACCCACACGCCGTCGATCGGGGTGCGCCACGGGTGCAGGCTCCACGTCGGGCGGGCCACGAACTGGGCGAGGTCTCCGGCTCCACCGTTGATGTCGCCACCGACGTAGTTCTCGTTGTGATCGGGCATCGACGCGGCGGTCACCACGTGGCGATCGACGATGCGATCACGGAATCCGGGGGCGAACCGTTCGACCTGCGCCTCGATACGTCCGCTCATGTCGACGGTCGAGCCATTGGGGACGTGACAGTACGCCCACACCGCATGGACCCCGGCCGGGGCCCTCGTCGGGTCGAAGAGCGTCTGCTGGGCGAGCAGCACGTAGGGCGACTCGGGATGACGGCCGTGCAGCACGTCGTCCTCCGAGCGGGCGATCTCGTCGAGTGTGCCCCCGACGTGGACCGTCGCCGCTTGCGTACACCAAGGGTTCGTCCAGGGGATCGGACCGTCGAGGACCCAGTCGACCTTCACCACGCCGGGTCCGTACCGATAGCGCCGCAGCGCTCGGGTGTACCGGGCGCCAGCGCGATCGCCGAGGACCTCGAGCATCTGGCGAGGCGTCAGGTCGAGCACGACGTCGCTGGACGACGGCAACTCGCGCAGGGAGGACACCCGCCGGCCGCATTCGATCGTCCCGCCGGCCGACTCGATGATCCCGGTCAGTGCATCAGCGATCCGTTGGGACCCACCGCGCGCCATCGGCCACCCGACCACGTGTCCCAGCACACCGAGGATCAATCCGTACGCAGCCGTCGCCGGCGACCGCAGCGACAGCACCGAATGAGCGGCGAGGCCGGCGAACAGCGCCCGGGCCTCGGTGGTGTCGAAGCGAGAATGCGCCAGTCCCCAGGCCGACCGGACACCACTCCAGCCGAATCGACCGAGGAGCAGTGGGTGCGCCGGCGGAATGGCGAGCGGCGACAGCAGCCCGTCGGTCAGATCGAAACCGGCGTCGACGAACGGAGCCATCAGTCGGCGGTAGGCGTCGCCGTCGGCACCGAGCGATCGGGCGGTGTCGTCGAGCGAACGATGCAATACGGCGGCGCCGCCGTGGTCGAGCGGATGCGCCAACGGCACCGGGGGATGCACCCACTCGAGCCCGTGGGCGCCGAGCAGGCCATCGTCGGCCAGCAGGCGGAACGCCGGCGATGCCAGCGCCAACGGATGGATCGCGGAGCACACGTCATGGATCACGTCGGGTCGCAGCAACGCACTCGACCGGGTGCCACCACCGGGCGTGTCGGCCGCTTCGAGCACTGCGACGCGACGCCCGGCCCGTGCGAGCACCACCGCCGCCATCAGGCCATTGGGACCTGCCCCGACGACGACGACGTCCGGATCGCTCATCCGCTCACCCGTTCACGGTGCCGGCGACGTCGCTCGCCTCGCGAGCTCTACCCGCGCCGCCCGCACCACCGGGTTGCCCCGCTGAGCCATCGTTGGGCCACTCCGGCGACACGGGCAACTCGAAGCCGATCGCAGCGCCGCCGCCCTCACGAGAGCCGGCAGACACGGTGCCGTTCCCGCTCATGATCACATCGCGCACGATCGACAGACCGAGGCCGGACCCCGGCATCGATCGAGCGGCATCCGACCGATGGAACCGATCGAAGATCTGTTGCTCCTCGCCCGGTGGGATGCCCGGACCGCGGTCGAGGACGGTCAGCGATCCGCCGTCGACGACGACCACGATCGGACCACCGCTCTGGTCGAACTTGCAGGCGTTGTCGACGAGATTGGTCACTGCGCGGTCGAGCGCTGCCCTCGGCGCATCGACCGACGCCCGGCTCACCACCTCCACGACCACGTCACGCGAACGCCGACGCCCCACGCGCTCGGCGACGTCCTGGGCGAGCGAAACCAGTTCGATGCGTTCAGGCGGCTGTTGCTCCAGTTGACCCGACGCCACCGCGACCAGTTCGTTGACGAGGTCGGTCAGCTCGGTGATCTCGCTGTCGAGATCGTCCAAGACCCCGTCGCGCATGTCGGGCGACATCTCGGGATGACGCCGCAGCACCGACAGATTCGTCTTCAGGCTGGTCAGGGGGGTGCGCAGCTCGTGGCCCGCATCCTGCACGAGCCGCTGCTGTTCGGCCCGCGACACGGCGAGCGCGCCGAGCATGTTGCGAAAAGCAGCACCGAGACGGCCGACCTCGTCGCCACCGGTTCCCGGGACGTCGACGTCGAGGCGGCCCGACGACCCGACCTCTTCGGCGGCTCGTGTGAGACGTCCGACGGGCGCGGCGACCGTCCCGGCGATCAGCCAGCCGACGAGTGCGGCGGCGACCGACACGATCGCCACGAGCAGCAACGTGCGCCGGCGAAGGTCTTCCAGCACGCTCTCGACCTCGTCGAGCGACCGCGCCACCTGCACGCCACCGTTGCGCAGACCGATCGTGTGCACCCGGAGGTTCTCGCCGTCCACACCGACCGTGGCGCGGTCGACGACCCCCGGATAGCCGAGGACGGCGAGGGCATCGTCGCCCACGCCGACGTCGTGGGCGAACGACGACGCAACGACCGAACCGTCGGCGGCGAGGATGCGGACCGAGTACACCTCGAGCAGCCCGCGCGTCGGCACGCCGATGCGACCGTCGTCGGAGCGGCCGACCATCTGCTGTGTCGCCTGCGTGATCGAACGGTCGACCTCGTCGAGCAGGCGGCCGCTCGTGGTCCGGTAGCTGATCACGCCCACAGCGGCGGTGGCGATGAGCGCAACCGTCGCAAGCGACAATGCGATCTTCCAGCGCAGGCCCATCAGCCGTCGATCCGGGCGGTGTAGCCGACGCCGCGCACGGTGTGCACGATCCTCGGCTCGCCCTCCGACTCGGTCTTGCGGCGCAGATAGCCGATGTAGACCGCAAGGTTCTTCGAGTCGGGACCGAAGTCGTAGTGCCAGATGCGGTCGTAGATCGTCGAGTGATCGAGCACGATGCCACGGTTGGCGACCAGGAGTGCGAGCAGGTCGAACTCCGTCTTCGACAGCTGGATCTCGCGATCGCCGCGAAAGGCGCGTCGCCCTGACGTGTCGAGTCGCAGGTCGCCGAGCACCAACTCGCCGGCGGGCTGTTCGGTGTCGTCGGATCCGAAGCCCGAGCGCCGCAGCAACGCGCGGATCCGAGCGAGCAGCTCGTCGAGGTCGTAGGGCTTGGGGAGGTAGTCGTCGGCACCGGCGTCGAGGCCGGCGACGCGGTCGCTGGTCTCGGTGCGTGCGGTCAGCATCAGCACCGGCAGCCGATTGCCCTCGGAACGGATGACGCGGCACACGGTGAGGCCGTCGACGACCGGCATCGACACGTCGAGCAGCAGCACGTCGGGTTCCGATTGGCGGATCGCCTCGAGCGCCTCGGCCCCGTTGTTCGCCGACGCCACCGTGTAGCCCTCGAGTTGCAGTGCTCGCACGAGCGAATCGCGGACCGCCCGGTCGTCCTCCGCGACGAGGATGCGGGCGCTCTGCGTGTCCGTCACGCGCCACAGTCTGGCCGCTGGGAGTGAGAACGCGGTGTGAACCGCTCCCGTACCCCTCGTCCTGTGGTCCGTTCTCGATCCGAAAAGAGCTGCGCGGCCTGCGATGTTTGCTACGAACGCAGATGTGCAACGCATCGATCCCCCGTCACCGTTCGCCCCCGCCGTGATCGCGACGGTGGCCATCGGCGGGGCGATCGGGTCGTCGGGCCGCTGGTTCGTCGCCTGGGTGCTCGATGCGTTCGACGTCACCCACCAGCCGGGTGTGTGGCCCTGGGCGACCCTCGTCGCCAACGTCGTCGGTTGTCTGCTGATCGGACTCGCCGCCCGGAACGTCGGGCGCGAAACGATCGCCTGGATCTTCGTGGTCGCCGGCGTGCTCGGCGGGTTCACCACGTTCTCGGCCTTCGCGGTCGAACTGAACGACTTCGCCGAGGCCGAACGCCTCCCGATGGCGCTGCTCTACGGAACGGTCACGCTCGCCGCCGGCATCGGAGCGACGTTCATGGCCCACCGACCGGCCGAGGTCGGCGAGTGACGGCCGACCATCGCCGGCAAGCGAGCGTCGACCGGTGACACCCGCACTGTTCGTCCTCGCCGCCGGGCTCGGCGCCGTCGGCCGACACCTCGTTGCGCAGTATGTGTGCTCGTGGGCGTCGCTGCTGTGGGTCAACTCGATCGGCGCGGGGCTCCTCGGGCTGATCGCCGCATCCGGGTTCTCGCCCGACGCGCGAACGATACTCGGGGTCGGTTTCTGTGGGGCGCTGACGACGTTCTCGTCGTTCGCGCTGGAGACGCGTGCGCTCGGTCGTCGCTGGGGAACGATCTATGCGCTCGCCACCGTCGCATCGGCCTGCGCCGCTGCCTCGGTCGGTGCCTCACTCGTCTGATTCACCCCAGCGATGTGTTCCCGGGGACGTGATCGCCTCGAGTGTGAATCAGTCGGCGACTTCGAGGATGCGGACCGGGATCTCGCGAGGACCGCGGACCATCCCGACGCTCCACCTGGTGTCGCCGGCGAGCTCGAAACGCGGGAAGCGCTTGATGAACTCCTCGATGGCGACCTTGAGCTCGAGGCGGGCGAGGTTCGAGCCCACGCAACGGTGGATGCCGAGGCCGAAGGCCGCGTGCCGGTTCTCCTCACGATCGATGACGAACGTGTCGGGATCCTCGAACTTCAGCGGATCGCGGTTGGCCGCCGGGAACGGCAGCAGCACCCAGTCGTCCTTCTTCATCGGACAGCCGTGGAAGTCGAGATCCTTCGTGACCAGTCGGCCCATCGTGACGGGCGCGTACGCCCGGAGGAACTCCTCGAGCGCGAACGTCATCACCTCGGGGTCGTCCAGCAGGCGCTGGTGATCCTCCGGATGCTGGGCGAGGTGCCACAGCGAGGACCCGATCGCCGACCACGTCGTGTCGACGCCGGCGACGAGCAGCAGGATGATCATGCCCTCGACGACCTGGTCGTCGAGCTTGTTGCCATCGAGTTCGACGTTCATCAGGAAGTTCGTGAGGTCGTCGCGAGGATTCTCACGATGGTCGGCGATCTGCTCCTGGACGTAGGCGCCGAAGTCGTTGTCGCTCTGACGCGTCCCCGGCTCTTCGTTGATGCGCTCGAGGACCTCGTGGACCATGTCGCGGAACATCGCCTCGTCCTTCTCGGGGAAGCCGAGCATCCGACCGATCACGTTCACCGGGATGTGCTGCGCGTACTGGACAGCGGCGTCGATGACGGTTTCACCGGCCGTGATCTCGCCCATGTCATCCAGCAACCTCTCGCAGAGCAGCCGGACCTCGGACTCCCACGGCTCGATCATCTTCGGCGCGAACGCCGGCAGGAGCAGTCGACGGGCGACGGAGTGGAAAGGAGGATCGCTGGTGATCGGCGGGGCGAGGCCGATCGGGGCGGGCAACGCCCGGTCACCGGGTCGCCCCACGCCGGGTACGACCGCACGGCTCGAGAAATGCTCGGTGTCGTAGGCGATGTCGTGGACGGTGTCGTGAGTCAATGGCACCCACATGCCGCCGTATCGGTCGGAGTGAGCGATCGGGCACCCACCCTCGCGCAACGCCTTCCACACCTCGGGTGCGTTGGGGTTGTAGGCAGGGTCGGCGTGGTCGAAGTCGGCCGCGAAGTCGGCCACGGGGCCGTAGTCGGCGGCGTCGTACGGCACCCGCTGCCAGACATCGGTGCCTTCGGGGCGGCTGCCGATGATGAACTCCAACGTCTCGCCGTTGCGATCCCAGGTGATGATCTTGTTGCCGGTCTCGGGGTCGATCCGGACGTCCGGTCCCGTCGTGTTCTCGTCGAGGATGTCGGTCATGGTCAGCCGTTCTCCGTGATCGTGATCGCATATTCGGGGCAGTTGGATGCGGCCAGACGAGCCTTGTCCTGCAGCTCCTCCGGAATGTCCCCCTCGACGAGCAAGATCGCCTGGCCGTAGTCGTCGACGTCGAACAATTCCGGCGCCAACGCGTAGCAACGGTTGTGACCCTGGCACTTCTCTGCATCGAGGTGTACACGCATATTTTCGACTGTAGAGGCCAGAGTGGGCCGGTGACCAGCGCCACGGCAACTTTTTCGAACAACGTTCCAATACTGCTGCTGCCGCCCTCGGAGGGCAAGGCTGAGGGCGGCAATCGCCGCCGTCAGCGATGGGCCCCCGACGCCGGTTCCTTCGGAGCGGCACTCGGCGATCGGCGAGGCGAAGTCGTGGCGGCGCTCGCCGCGCTGCACGGCGGCGACGAGAAACTCCTCGGCGTCACCGGCGACCACCTGCTGCGGGCGCAATCGGCGAACACCTCCCTCGTCGGTGCGCCGGTGCTTCCCGCCTGGCAGCGGTACACCGGGGTGGTGTGGGATCACCTCGACCCGGCGACGCTCCCGCCGCCCGCACGCAAGCAGATCGTGATCGTGTCGGGGTTGCTGGGTCTCGCGCGCGGCGACGACCCGGTCCCCGACTACCGGCTCAAGATGGGGGCGACGCTGGCGCCGATCGGCAAGCTGTCGAGATGGTGGCGGGCGTCGATCTCGGCGGAACTCGCTCGGGTCGCTCGGCGGCGCGTCGTGGTCGACCTGCTCCCCCAGGAGCATCGTGGCGCGTTGGAGCTCGGCGGGCTGGACGGCGTCTCGATCACGCTCGTCGATCCGAGTGGGAAGCCCGGCGGTCACTTCGCAAAGGCGGCCAAGGGCGAACTCGCCCGCGCAATCCTGACCGATGGTCTCGATGCGCTCGCCACGTGGGAACACCCCCGCTTCGAGCTGTCCGTCACACCGCTCTGAGTTCGACAGGGAACGGAGACCAAATGGGTACGTGAGACCGGCGAGATCGTGGGTGTGCTCTCGAAGAGTCAGACGAGGGAGTCAGACGAGGGACTCGTAGATCGCCATCGTCCGTCGGGCCGCGACGTCCCAGCCGAAGTCGGCGACCGCCCGGCGACGCCCTGCGACGCCCATCGCCTGCGCCCGGTCGGGGGCGCGGACGACGTCGTTGACCGCATCGGCGAGTCCCGCCTCGAAGGCCTCGGGCTCGCTGGCGTCGTAGTGCACGAGGCGGCCCGTGTCCCCGTCGACGACGACGTCGGGGATCCCACCGACGTCGCTCGCGACGACTGCGGTCTCGCACGCCATCGCCTCGAGGTTCACGATGCCGAGCGGTTCATAGACCGACGGGCAGACGAAGACGGTGCCGTGTGTGAGCACCTGGCGCACCTGCTCGCGCGGCAGCATCTCCGACACGAGGTGAACGCCGTCGCGTTCGGCGCGCAACGTGGCCACGAGGTCGTCGGTCTCGGCGGCGAGCTCGGGTGTGTCTGCTGCGCCGGCCAGCAGCACGAGCTGGACCGACTCGTCGAAGTCCAGTGCCGCTCGCAGCAGGTGGGGAACGCCCTTCTGGCGCGTGATGCGGCCGACGAAAACGGCTGACGGCCGGTCGGGGTCGACACCCAGCCGTTCGAGGACGTCCGTCTCGGGATCGGGCCGGTAGAAGTCGGTGTCGATCCCGTTGTGGACGACGTGCACCTTGGCCTCGTCCAGGGTCGGATAGGCCGAGAGGACGTCGCGCTTGGATCCGTGGCTCACGGCGATCACCGCGTCGGCGCCCTCGTAGGCGGTGCGTTCGGCCCACGACGACACCCGGTAACCACCGCCGAGCTGTTCGGCCTTCCACGGCCGGTGGGGCTCGAGCGAATGCGAGGTCACGACGTGGGGAATGTCGTGGAGCAGCTTCGCCCAGTGGCCACCCATGTTCGCGTACCACGTGTGGGAGTGGACGATGTCGCAATCCGCTGTCTGATCGGCCATGGCCAGATCTGCCGCCAATGTCCGCAGCGCAGCGTTGGCGTCGACGAGCAGTGGGTTGCGTTCGGAGTGGGCGATGGCACCCGGGCGGGGCTCGCCCATGCAGTGCACCTCGACATCGGCGAGCTGCACGAGCTCACGGACGAGGAAGTCGACGTGGACGCCGGCGCCACCGTAGACGTCGGGCGGATACTCGCGGGTCAGGATCCCGATGCGCACCCGAGCAGGGTACCGGCCGGGCCTGTACACAGGCCCCTCACCGCCGTGGCTCAGCCCGGATCTTGCGGCGTCCGGCGTGCCGAGCGGGGCGCCGGTCGCAGGGTGCCGACGAAGACGATCACGGCCGCGGGCACGGTGACGATCGCCATTGCCTGGCCCACGCCGAGTGCCTCCGTGTCGGCGAGCCAGCCGACCACGAGCGGGGCGACGAGCCCGGCGCCGCGTTGTCCGATCAACATCGAGGCGAACCCGGAGCCGGGAGGGCCGGGAGACCGGGCGGCACGGTCGTACAGCTGCGGGAACAGCACCGACGTGCCGAGTCCGGCGATCAGGAACCCGACGATCGACACGGCCGTGACGGGAACGAGCGTCGCCAGCACCGACCCCGCGCCTGCGACGACCGCCGCCACGCGGAAGAGACCGTTCGGCCCCAGCCGTACCTGCAACCAGTCGCCACCCAGGCGGCCGATCGTCATCCCGGCGGTGAACGTGAGGAAGGCGAGTCCGGCGAGACCTGGTGGCGCACCGAGGTCCTCGCCGAGTCGGAACGACGCCCAGTCGCCGTTCGTGATCTCGATCGCCATCGCCATCGCTCCGCCGGCGCCGAGCAGCAACGACGCCGCTCCGAGCGGCCGCCGGCGAGGCTGAGCCGACACCGCTGCCTCGAGCAGTTCTGGTGCCTCGTCGCGATGGAGAAGTCCCGGAGCCACGAACAGCAGCGCACCGAGCAGCATGACGGCAACGGCGGTGAGATGGACCGGCGTACTCACTCCCAGTCGCAGCGTCAGCACCGTGACGACGCCGCCGGCGACGGATCCGAGGCTCCACAACCCGTGCAGCCGGTTGATCACCGGCGCGTGACGCCGATGGCTCAGCGCCGAACCCTGGACGTTCATCGCGACGTCGATGAACACATCGAAGAACAGCAGTCCGAACAGCGCCACCACCAGCACCGCCGGTGCGGTCGCGAAGCCGATCACCGGCAGGAACACGATCGAGCAGATCGCGCCGTAGATCATCACCCGTCGGCTGCCGAACCGGGCGATGACCCGGCCGGTGAGCAGCGATCCGATGAGACCGGCGACGCTGCCGATCGTGAGCACCACACCGAGCGCACCGATCGAGATGTCGACGCGCTCACGGATGTCGGGAAGCCGCGGGATGACCGTCGCGTAGACGGTGCCGTTGGCGAAGAACTGCATCGCGACCGAACGCAGCGCTCGCCGGTCGATGGCCGCCGCGTCCGTCACGGCGCCACCCTGGCCGAGCGGTGCACGCAGCCGGGGCGTGGGCGGCTCACGACCCGTCGTTGGTGGTGAGACGGTCGAGCGCATCCGGGGAGGTGGCGTCGACGACCCGGGCGATCGGGCGCCCACGGCCCGACACCGCAGCCATCGGCCCTCCCCGGACCGTCCCCGATGTCAACACGACGAACTCGACGTCGGGCGCCACTTCGTGTGCGATCGCCGCCTTGGCGATCGTTCGCCACACGGCGTCGATGCGGGCGAGACCCGATCGCGCTGGTGTGTGAACGCCGCCGAGCTCGAACAGCTGCACGGCCCCATCGGGACCCACGCCGCGGAAGCTGACCGTCACCCCCGGTGAGACACGCACGTTCTCCTCGATGTCGACGAACCCCGCCTCGTCGAGCAGCGTGCGGGCGATCTCCTTGAGTGTGCGGCGCTCGACCGCCACGTGCGGCGCCAGCGATGCGACTCGGGCCAGAGCCTGGCGGACGTAGCCGCCATCGGTGTCGAAACCGATGTATCGACGGTTCGTGTTGACGGCGGCGACGGCCGTGGTACCCGAGCCCATGAACGGGTCGAGGACGACGTCGCCGTCGTAGGTGAAGAGCTGGATGCAGCGTTCGACCAGTGCGACCGGGAACGGCGCAGGGTGCCCGACGCGTGTGGCGCTCTCGGCGGGGATCTCCCACACGTCGAGCGTGGCCTCCATGAACTCGTCGCCGGGGATGGTCGCCACACCCGGTTCGCCCGCCGGCGCCGCGCCGCGACCGACGCGATCGAAGCGACCCTTGCTGGCGATGATCACGCGTTCGGTGGTGTCGCGCAGCACCGGGTTCGCGGGCGACTGGTACGACCCCCACGCGCACGATCCACTGGCGCCTCGCTGCTTCTGCCACACGACTTCGCCGCGCAGCAGCAGTCGCAGGTCGTCCTGCAGGATCGTGGTGACGTCGGCGGCCAGGCTGCGATACGGCCGCCGGCCGAGGTTGGCGACGTTGACGGCGATGCGCCCGCCCGGTTCCAGCGTGCGAACACACTCGGCGAACACGTCGCGCAGCATCGAGAGGTAGTCGAGATAGTCACCGGGCACGTGCCCTTCGCCCAGCGCGGTCTCGTACTCCTTGCCGGCGAAGTACGGCGGCGACGTGACGACCAGCGCAACGCTGGCGTCGGGCACGGCGGACATGTCGCGGGCGTCGCCGACGTGGATGACGTCGAGCTCTCCGGGCTCGCCGAGCCGGTCGTCGTCGCTGACCTCGGGCGGCGCGAATCGCGCGTAGAAGTCGGTCGAGTCGTGCGACTCGCGCTTGCCGACGCCGAACGACGAGGTCGAGGTACCCACTGCTCGCTCAGCTCTCCGGGACGGTGATCGGCGGATTGACGCCATCGGCCGCGCGTTGAACTCGCGCCACCGACGCCTCGCGGGTGGAATCGTGCGTGAGGATCCAGAAGCGGCCTGCCTTGATGGCAGCGACGACGGCCGCAGCCACGTCACTCGCCGGGATGCCGCCGTCGACACCGGCGACGAGGGCTTGGTTGACGAACTGCGCCACCGGCGACGCGACCGCGTCGGGCTCCTTGCCCATCAAATCGGTCCGGACGAACTCGGGACACAGCACGCTGGCGCCGACGGGCGATCCCGTCAACTCCAGTTCGAGGAACAAGCTCTCGCTCAAGCCGACCACGGCGTGCTTGCTCGCCACGTAGGGGGCGATGCCCGGCGCACCGTTGAGGCCCGCATGTGACGCCGTGCTGACGATGTGGCCGACCCCTTGCTGCTGCATGATCGGCAGCGCAGCCCGGATGCCGTACACGACGCCGAGCACGTTGACGTCGAGCACCCGCTTCCAGAGATCGACCGGATCGCTCCATGCGTCGCCGACACCGGCGATCCCGGCGTTGTTGAACATCACGTGGATCGCACCGAACTGCTCGAGGGCGTACTCGACGAGTGCGTCGACCTCGGCTTCGACCGTGGTGTTGCACACCATCGTGGCAACCGATGCGCCGTCCTCGCTGAGCCGGGCCTCGACGTCGCGCAGCTTCGGGGCGTCGATGTCGGCGAGCACGACGCTCATCCCCTCCGCGATCATCGCCTCGGCGACGGCGAGACCGATGCCGCTGGCGCCTCCCGTGATCACGGCGACGTTGCCCGGCGCGACGGCGGGCGGGCGCGTCGAGGCGACGGTGTCGGTCTGCTGCGCGGACATCGCCCAAATCTAGGACGCCCGACCCCGCCGCCGACGGGATGGACCCACGACGGCGAGCCCCACCACGTTCGTGTGCGGATTCGGGTGGGGCGGTCCACCCGAATCTCTCCACGAACGTGGGGTAGCGCACCGCCGAAGTGGCACGGGTACCGTTACACGAGTCATGGCCTACCGCTTCTTGTGGTCTCCTCTCCAGCTCGGTCCGGTCGAGGTGCGCAACCGCATCGTGTTCTCGGCGCACCTCACGAACTACGCCCGCGACGGCCTGCCGACCGAGCAGCACGCCGCGTACTACGCCGCGCGAGCTGCGGGAGGCACCGGTCTGATCATCACCGAGGAGCACTCGACGCACCCGACCGACTGGCCGTACGAGAAGCTGATCCACGGCTTCCACCGTGAGGTGATCCCCGGGTACCGCAAGATCACCGAGGCGGTGCACCGCCACCGTGTGCCGATCTTCGCCCAGATCAACCACAACGGCGGGCAGGCCTCGTCGATGTACTCGCGCCTGCCGGTGTGGGGCCCGTCGGCGATCGCCGACCCGCTCTTCCGCGAGGTCCCCAAAGCGGTCACGCAGGCCGAGATCGACGAGGTCGTCGCCGGCTACGCGCTGGTCGCCGAGCACTGTGCCGAGGGCGGATTCGACGGCATCGAGCTGCAGTGCTCGCACAGCTCGATCGTGCGCGGGTTCCTCTCCCCCGCCACCAATCACCGCACCGACGACTACGGCGGCTCGCTCGAGAATCGGACCCGGTTGCTCGTCGAGATCGTCGCCGCGGTCCGCAAGGAGATCGGCCGCGGCATGGCGCTCGGCGTGCGCATCTGCGGCGACGAGCTGATCGAGCACGGCACCACGATCGACGACGCAGTCCGCATCGCGCAGATCGTCGAGGCGACCGGCCAGGTCGACTACATCAACACCTCGATCGGTGTCGCCACGGCGAGCCTGTTCATGATCGAGGCGTCGATGCACGTCCCGCCCGGCTACGCGATGTTCATCCCCTCCGCCATCCGCAAGGCAGTCGACCTGCCGGTGGTCGGCGTCGGCCGCTTCAAGGATCCCCTCCAGGCCGAGCGAGCACTGTCGGAGGGCCACTGCGACCTCGTCGGGGTCGTACGGGGCCAGATCGCCGACGCCGACTTCGTCGCCAAGGCACGCGCCGGCGCCACCGACGAGACCCGGCTGTGCCTGTCGTGCAACCAGGAGTGCGTCGGACGCATGGGACTCAACCGGTGGCTCGGCTGCATCGAGAACCCACGCACCGGCCGCGAGTCCGAGGGCGTGGGCGCCGTCCGTCTCGCCGCCGAACCGAAGTCGGTGATGGTCGTCGGTGCCGGACCGGCCGGCCTGCAGGCCGCGATCGCCGCACGTCGCAACGGTCACACGGTGACGGTGTACGAGAAGGAGCCGATCGCCGGTGGGCAGGTCCGTCTCGCCGCATCGGTGCCCAACCGGGCCGAGTTCGGCGACATGGTCCGCAACCAGCTCACCGAGTGCCGTCGCCTCGGCGTCGAGATCGAGTACGGCGTCGGCGTCTGGCCCGGCCTCGTCGAGGAGAAGCGGCCCGACCACGTGATCGTCGCCACCGGCGCCGAGGCCGCACTGCCGTACTGGGTGCCCGCCGACGCCGACAACGTCGTCGACGTCCGCCAGGTGCTCGACGGGTCGGTCCATCCGTTCGGTGACGTCGTCGTCTTCGACGAGATCGGCTTCCACCATGCCACCTCGACCGCCGAGGTACTGGCCGACCGCGGCTGCAACGTCGAGATCATCACGCCCGGCATGGTCGTCGGCCAGGATCTCGGCATCACGCTCGACATGGAGAACTGGTGGATCCGTGCCGGCGAGAAGGGGATCGTGCAGACGACCGACCTCGTGCCGATGGGGATGGACGGGCGCACGCTGAACCTGCTGCACCACCCGACCGGCACGAACGTGACGAGGACTCCTGACTGGGTCGTGCTGGCGGTGCACGCCCATCCCGTCGAATGGCTGTACCACGACCTGAAGAATGCCGGCGTCAGCGTCGAGCGCGTCGGCGACTGCGTCGCCCCACGTCGCGCCCACGCCGCCGTCGTCGAAGGGGAACGGGCCGGCGCCACCGTGTGACCGTCACACCTGGGGTCAGACCCCTGGCGTGACACCTGCAACACTCGACGGCGTGATCGACATCGATGCGGCGTTGGCCGCCCTCACTCTCCACGACAAGTGCCAACTCGTCGCCGGGCGTTCCACGTGGCGCACGCACGGCTTTCCCGACGCCGGCGTCCCGCAGCTGAAGATGTCCGACGGCCCGAACGGCGTCCGCGGCGAGGGCCACGGCGGCTCGGCGACGCCCGGCGTCGTCGTTCCCGCCGGGATCACGCTGGGCGCCACGTGGGATCCGCACCTCGTCGGCGAGATCGGTTCGCTCGTCGGCACCGAGGCGCTGCGCAAGCGTTCCCACATCGTGCTCGGCCCGACGGTCAACCTCCACCGCACCCCGGTCGGCGGCAGGACGTTCGAGTGCTACAGCGAAGACCCCGAACTCACCGGCGCACTCGCCGTGGCCTACGTCCGCGGCGTCCAGTCCCACGACGTGGCGGTCACCGTGAAGCACTTCGTCGGCAACGACACCGAGATCGAGCGGATGTCCGTCGACGTGCGCATCGACGAGCGCACCCTGCGCGAGCTGTACCTACGTCCCTTCGAACGCACGGTGAAGGAGGCCGATGCCTGGGGCATCATGAGCGCGTACAACCGCCTCGACGGCGAATTCTGCGCCCACAACCGGCGCCTGCTCACCGACGTCCTGCGCGACGAGTGGGGATTCGACGGTTTCGTCGTGTCCGACTGGTTCGGTGTCCACGACGCCGTCCCGGCCGCCCACGCCGGCCTGGACCTCGAGATGCCGGGCCCGGTTCGCATCTACGGCGGGAAGCTCGCCGATGCGGTCGAGCGCGGCGACGTCACCGAGGCGGAGGTCGACCGCCTCGTGCGCAACCTGCTCGTGCTCGCCAACCGCGTGCGCGCCGACGAACGGTCGGCCGACGACGACGAGATGTCGGTCGACGACCCTGCCGAGCGGGCACTGACCCGCCGAGCGGCGATCGCCGGCACCGTGCTGCTGCGCAACGACGCCGGAGCCGACGGCACCACGGTGCTGCCGTTCGACGCCACCACCCTGCAATCGGTCGCCGTCATCGGACCCAACGCCTCGATCGACCGCTGCATGGGAGGCGGCTCGGCGAGCCTGACGCCGTTCGGCCACCGGACCCTGCTCTCGGCGATCACCGACCGGGTGGGTCCGGACAGCGATGTCGGGGCCACCGTCACGTACGAACCAGGCGTGCGCATCGACCGCCTCACGCCCGTGATCCGCAAGGGCCAGCTGCGGCGGCCCGACGGCGAACCGGGCCTGCGCATCTCGTACGTGAACGGTATCGACTGGGACGGTGACGTCGCCGCCGAGGAGACCGCAAGTACCACGCTGGTCCGCTTCTTCGGGTCGACACCGAGCGGCATCGATCCTCGGGCGTTCTCCGCACGCATCGACGGCGAGTTCGTGCCCGACGCCGACGGTCCGCACACGGTCGGCGTCGTGTCGACCGGTCCGGTCACCATGGCGGTCGACGACGGATCGGGCATGACGACGTTGGTCGACGACCCGCACATGGAACTCCCCCGAAGCGAGGAGTTCTTCGGCTACGGCAGCATCGAAGTGGCCAGCACCATCGAGTGCCGCGCCGGTGTGCCCGTGCCGATTGCGGTCAAGTGGTCGACCGCCGCCGGCAACGGTTTCGCCGCGATCCGCGTCGGCATCCGTTCACCGGAGCCGGCCGATCTGATGGACCGGGCCGTCGCCGCCGCTGCGGCCGCCGACATCGCGGTCGTGATGGTCGGCACCAACGACGAGTGGGAGACCGAGGGCCACGACCGCACGTCGATGGACCTCCCCGGCCGCCAGGACGAACTCGTACGTCGGGTGGTCGCCGCCAACCCGCGCACCGCCGTGGTCGTGAATGCCGGGTCCCCCGTGACGATGGACTGGGCCGCCGACGACGACCCGGGCCGCGCCCCTGCGGTCCTGACGTCGTTCTTCGCCGGCCAGGAACAGGCCGAAGGGCTCGTCGACGTGCTGCTCGGCGTCGCCGATCCCGGCGGACGTCTGCCGACGACCATCCCGAAGCGCCTCGCCGATCATCCCGCCCACGTCCATCATCGGCCCGACCACGACAGCACCGGAGCCGGCACCCAGCGCTACGGCGAAGGCCTGTTCATGGGGTACCGCGGCTACGACGCCCGTCAGCTCGCGCCGCGCTTCGCGTTCGGTCACGGTCTCAGCTACGGCACCACAGAGTGGGGCGATGCCACGGTCTCTTCCGTCTCGATGCCACGCGACGGTGCGGTGACGGTGACCGTGCCGGTGACCGCCACGGGCGACCGCGACGCGACCGTGGTCGTACAGGGCTATGTCGCACCGGTCGCTCCGGCGGCGGTTCGCCCTCCGAAGGAACTCAAGACGTGGTCGAAGCGGATCGTCGCCGCCAGTTCCACCGCCGAGGTGACGCTCGACTTCGGCGCCGACGCGTTCCACCGCTGGGACACTGCGACGAACGACTGGATCGTCGAGCCCGGCGAGTACGACCTCGTGATCGCCGCCTCCGCCACCGACGAGCGAGCCCGCCTGCGCATCACGATCACCTGACCCGGCCCCGACGCGCCCCACCGATGAGCGAACCGACCACATGCCGGCTTTTCGCTCATCGCACACCCTGACGCGCCACCGTCGATGAGCGAACCGACCACATGCCGGCTCTTCGCTCATCGCAGGCGGGACGTACGCGCCGAGGGCAGGTCGATCCCGACCGGCGGTAATCTCAGGCCGGCATGGCCGTGATCGTCGCGAACATCATCACCGACGTCACGGACTGGCTCGACGAGTTCTCGTCCAGCCAGTGGTTCCTGCTGATCATCTTCTCGGTGGCGCTGCTCGATTCGATCCTGCCGATCGTCCCCGGAGAGACCACCGTCATCGCCGGTGGCGTCGCCGCCGGCGCCGGCAACCAGACGCTGGCTCTCGTCATCCTCGCCGGCGCCGTCGGTGCGTTCCTCGGCGACAACCTCGCCTATGCGATCGGCAACCGCTTCGAACCGCGGGTGCGCGCCTGGGCGGCGCGCAAACCCAATCGGGGCGCCCGGCTCGACTCGGCCGGTCTCCAGATCAAGAAGCGCGGCGGGCTCCTGTTGATCACCGCCCGGTTCATCCCCGGCGGACGCACGATCCTGACCGTGTCATCGGGCATCACCCAGCAGCCACGTCTGTGGTTCGCCGCCTGGGTCGCCGTCGCCGCGACGATCTGGGCCACCTATGCCGCCGGGCTGGGCTACCTGTTCGGTCAGGCGTTCGAGGACGATCACGCGATCGCGTTCTGGCTGGCCTTCGGCACCGCCTTGTCGATCACGGCGCTCGTCGAGGTGATCCGTTGGGTGAAGGACCGGCGCACCATCGCACCCGCCGGGGCCACCGCGACGGTGATTGCGCACGCCGACGACGGCGACCGTACGCTGGACGGATGATCGCTCTGGTCCCGGTTCGCGACGGCGTGTTGCCGGCCGGCGCACCCGATGCGATCGCCGAGGCAGGTGGTCGGGTGTTGGTCGTGGGGACGGGCACGACCAACACCCACCTCGACGGAATCGCTTCCGAGGCATACCTGGCAGAGATCGGTCCGGTCGAGATCGGGCGCTGGGCCGCCACGCTGGCACCCCTCCTCGCGACGCTCGCCGACAGCGACATCGTCGTGCTGCCCCATGCACCCGACGGCCGCGACCTCGCGCCGCGACTGGCGGCGGTGCTCGATCGGCCGCTCCTCGCCGGCGCCACCGAGGTCAGCGCGCACCGGGTCCGCGTCGCTCGGCGTGGCGGCCTGGAACTGCACGAGCTGCGCCCCACCGGGCCGTTCGTCGCCACGCTGCAGCCGGGGACACGAGGCGGGTTGGTGCTCGACACGCCGCCCGCCGTGCACCAGCTCGACGTCGACACATCCCCGGTGGCCGCCGGTGCATGCGATGCCCGTGTGGTCGAGGTGTTGCCACCCGACGTCCACACGATGGACCTCACCGAGGCCAGCAGGATCGTCGGCGGTGGCGCCGGCCTCGAGAGCGACGACCGCTTCGCCCAACTCGACCGGTTCGCCGGCGCGATCGGCGGCGTGATGGGCGCGACCCGCGTGATCACCGACCGCTCGTGGGTGCACCACGACCGCCAGATCGGCACGACCGGCGTGGTCGTCGATCCCGAGCTGTACCTGTCGTTCGGAGTCAGCGGCGCCGTGCAGCACACGAGCGGCCTCGGCCATCCCGATCACATCATCAGCGTCAACACCGATCCGCACTGTCCGATGATGTCGATGTCCGACCTGGCGATCGTCGCCGACGCCAACGAGACGCTCGACGAGCTGCTGCGGCAGCTCGAAGTGACGAGCGGCGCCGCCGCACCACCCGTGCAGGAAGCGTCGTGATCGTCGCCGCCGACGTGCCGTCGGTCGACGTGATCGTCGTCGGTGCCGGACCCGCCGGCTCTGCGGCGGCGACCGTGCTCGCCCGCAAGGGACATTCGGTGATCCTGCTCGAACGCGGCTCGTTCCCGGGGTCGAAGAACATGTACGGCGGCGTCGTGTACCCGCGCATCCTCGACCAGTTGCACCCGCAGTGGTGGAACGAGGCGCCGATCCAACGCTGGATCACCCGTCGCTCCACGATGGTGCTCACCGACACCCAGGCGCTCACCGTCGACTTCCGCTCGGCGAACTGGGGCAAGCCGCCGTACAACGGAGCGACCGCCTTCCGGCCCGACTGGGATCACTGGCTGGCGAGCAAGGCAGAAGCCGACGGTGTCCAACTCGTGGTGTCGACGACCGCGACCGGCCTGCTGCGCGACGAGCGCGGCCACGTCATCGGGGTCACCACCGACCGACCCGACGGCGACCTGCACGCTCGCCTCGTGATCGCCTGCGATGGCGTCAACAGCTTCCTGGCGAAGGAGGCCGGCCTCTACGGCGACGTCGACGCGGCCAACTACACCGTCGGCGTCAAGGAGACCATCGCCCTGCCCAAGGACGTGATCGACGAGCGGTTCGGCGTCCGTGATCGCGAAGGTGTCGACATCGAGATCCTCGGTGGCACGTCGGGCGTGAACGGCGGCGGATTCGTCTACACCAACCTCGACACGTTGGCCGTCGGGGTCGTGTTGAAGCTCCCGAAACTGGCGGCACAGCAGCTGCGCCCCGAGGAGATCATCGCCAACCTCAAGGCACACCCCGGCATCGCTCCGCTCGTGGAAGGTGGCGAAATCAAGGAGTACTCGGCCCACGTCATCCCCGAGGCCGGCCTGGCGATGATGCCGAAGATGACCGGTGACGGAATGCTGGTCGCCGGCGACGCCGCAGCGATGTGTCTCGCCGCCGGCATCTGGCTCGAGGGCGTGAACTTCGCCATGGCCAGCGGGATGTACGCCGCCGAAGCCGCCGCCGAAGCGCTGACGGCGAACGACACGACCGCCGCCGGGCTCGCGGGGTACGAGCGCCGGCTGAACGACACGTTCGTGTTGCGCGATCACCGCAAGCTGCGGCGGGCCCCGTCGCTCGTGCTGTCAGATCGGGTCCAGCATCTGTATCCGCACATGATCGCCAATACGGTGGAGCGCATGTTCCGTGTCGACAATCCCACGCCGAAGCCGGGGCTGCGGCGGGTCCTGCGCGAGGAGCGCAAACGCGCCGGTGTGAAGCTGAGAGACCTTGCGAGCGACACGCTGACGGGCCTGCGGAGCTTCGGATGACCGAGCGCTGGCCGGAGCTGTCGTTCGAGGACCTGATCGGTACGACCCGGTTCGACGTCCACGAACGCGCCCACATCACCGTCGACGACGAGATCTGCGCCGACTGCTCCACCCGCGGCTGCATCGTCGCCTGCCCGGCGAACCTCTTCGTGCCGACGAGCGACGGCGGCATCCTGTTCAACTACGAACAGTGCTTCGAGTGCGGCACGTGCTACCTCGTGTGCAACGAGGAGGGCGCGATCACCTGGACCTATCCCGAAGGCGGCCACGGCGTCGTCTTCAAGCGCACCTGACCGAGCAGCAGGGGTCGACGTCGTGCAGATCGCCGTGTGCTGGAAGTGGGTCTCGCTCGATCGCGAGCGCGAGGCCGACCGCCGATGGTCGGGGGTGTCCGCCGCCGACGAGGCCGCGCTGGAGGAGGCACTGACGATCGCCGACGCGACGAGGGCGACCGGCGGACCGTGCGACGTCACCGTCATCTGTCTCGGACCCGCCAGCGCCGACGACGTGCTGCGCGAGGCGCTCGCCGCCGGTGCGACGAAGGCCGTCCGCGTCGATGCGTCGACCGAACTCGACAGTCGCGTCGTGGCGGTCGCGCTGGCCGAGCACCTCGTCGGCCGTGACCTCGTACTGTGCGGTGACTACTCGCTCGACCGCGGCACGGGTTCGGTGCCGGCGTTCCTGGCCGACGAACTGTCGAGCGCACAGGCGCTCGGCCTGCTCGAGATCCGCACCGCCGGTCCCGATCAACCACCCGGTTCACTTCGCGTCGTACGGCGTCTCGACGGTGGTCGGCGAGAGATCCTCGACGTCACGCCGCCCGCCGTCCTGTCGGTCGAGGGATCGACCGCCACCCTGCGGCGGGCGTCACTGGCCGCCTCGCTGGCGGCCCGCACGGCGCCGATCGAGACCGTCCGCGGACCGCACGGGCGGCTCCCCGAAGCGGAGATCCATCCGTACCGGCCGAGGGCGAGGGTGGTGCCGGCGCCGGCGGGCGGTTCGCTGGACCGTGTCCGCCAGATCCTCGACATCGGCGGCGGCGACATCCACGCCGAGCTGGTCACGCTCGACCCTGCTGCGGCGGCATCGAAGATCCTCGACCAGCTCCGCGACTGGGGCTACCTCGACGCTGCGGTGTCGGCCGGCCCCGGGTCGGAGTGACGTTCGACGATGCGCTTGGGCGATGCGACCTGGCCGGAGGTCGACGGCATCGCCCGTCGACGTGGTGACGGTGGCGCTCCGGCACCGATCGTGCTCGTCCCCGTCGGATCGACCGAACAGCACGGCCCTCACCTCCCGCTGTCGACCGACACGATCGTCGCCGAGGAACTCGCCGGACGCGCCGTCCATCACACCGACGGCCTGATGATCGGACCGACGATCAGCGTGAGCGCCTCGGGTGAACACGCCGGCTTCCCGGGCACGCTGTCGATCGGCTCGGCCGTGATGACGTCGGTGATCGTCGAGCTGGTCCGCAGCGCGGACTGGGCAGCCGGCGTCGTACTGGTCAACGGGCACGGCGGCAACCACGACTCGGTCACCGCGGCGGTCTCGACGCTCACCGCCGAGGGACGCGAAACGCTCGCATGGTGGCCGAAGTGGCCGCGGCGCCGCGATGGCGGCCCCGCCGACCTGCACGCCGGACGCATCGAGACGTCGATGATGCTCGCGATCGACCCCGGACTGGTGCGCCTCGAGTTGGCGGCCGCCGGTGCGGACGCCTCGATCGACGACCTGCGCAACCGGGGCGTGCGCGCAGTGAGCAGCACCGGCGTCCTCGGCGATCCCGAAGGGGCATCGGGTCGGGAGGGTGAGCGGTTCATCACCGCCTTCGTCGACGACCTCGTCCACGAGATCGAGCGCTGGCGACCGCTCGGCCCGGACACATCGGACGGCTGAGTGCGCTATCGCATCGATCCGTCGTGGCAGCGCTTCGCCACCGTCGTCGTGGCCGGTTCGCCACTGCGGCTGTTCCGGTTGACGTCCGGAGGTGTGGCGATCGTCGAACGAATCGAGGAGGGCGTCGACGTCGATCGATCGGTGCTGACCGATCGGTTGTCCGACGCCGGCGCCGTGCACCCGACATCTACCGCCGAGGGCGCCCGGCGCTTCACCGTCGACGACGTGACGGTGGTGACTCCTCAGCTCGGCGGTCACGCACACGGCGATGGGCGCGTGACCGTCGACGACGGATCGGTCCCGCCGATCGAGGGCGCCACGGTGCGACTCGACGCGAACAGCGGTCCGGCGGCGGCGCGCAATGCCGCTCGCTCATCGGTCTCGACGCCACTCGTCGCCTTCCTCGACGCGGATGTCACCACGCCGGACGTGCGCTGGTGGGCGGGCCTGCTGTGGCACTTCGACGATCCGCGGGTGGGGCTGGTCGCTCCACGCGTTCAGGGCGAGGCGGGGTCGCCACTCGACCTCGGCGACCAACCGGCGCGCGTTCGTGCCGGCACCCGCGTGAGCTACGTCCCCGGCGCTGCGGTCGTCGTGCGCATCGAGGCGCTCGACGCGATCGGTGGATTCGACGAGCGGCTGCGATTCGGTGAGGACGTCGACCTCGTGTGGCGGCTCGACGAGGCGGGCTGGCACTGCCGTTACGACCCGTCGGTGGCGGTCTGGCACGAGCCGCGTGGTTCCTGGAGCGAGCGGCTGCGCCAGCATGCCGGTTACGGGACGTCGGCTGCGCCCCTGGCATTGCGACATCCCGGTGCACTGTCACCCGTCCACGTCAACGGGTGGACCGCAGCGGCGTGGTCGATGGCGTTGCTCGGGCATTCGGTTGCCGCCGTGGCGTTGGCGGCGGGCAGTTCGGCAGCGTTGGTCGGCAAGTTGCCCGACGTGCCGACGCGTGCATCACTGGAGTTGGCGCTTCGGGGTCATCTGCTCGCCGGCCGGCAGTTCGCCGCCGCGGCGCGGCGCGTGTGGTGGCCGATCCTCGCCGTCGTCGCCCTGGCGTCGCGGCGAGTGCGCTGGTGGAGCGCACTGGCGGTGCTGAGCGACGTGCGGGCGACCCCCACCGATCTGGCCTACGGCTGGGGGGTGTGGGCGGGGATGTTCCGGCTGCGGACGCCGGCGCCGCTCCTCCCGCGCCTCAGCGCATGGCCGGGACGTCCGTCCCGGCCGAGTTGAACGTCGGGACGTCGGTCCCCGCCTGGCTGAACGTCGGGACGTCGGGTTCCACTGGGAACTCCTCGCGTGCTTCGGCCAATGCGCGTCGGAGGCGATCGCTGATGTCGTCGCAGTCGGCGCAGCCCCAGATCGCGCTGTAGGCAATGCACCCGAGACAGATCGCGAACGCCGCCTCGAGCGTGGCGGCGACGGCGAGCAACGCGATCAACACGACGGCGAACGCCTCGGCGCCGAGCATCCAGGCGCTGCTGGCAGCGACGGTGAAGCCGAGCCCGATGGCCTGGGCAAACCGCTTGGGCGGTCCCGGGACCTGACGCGAACGGAAGTCAGCTCGACGCCGGAGCAGCGCCGTCTCGACCGCGGGGGTCGCCACCCGGGTGACGAACTGACCGAGCGGCGAGAGTGTCGGGCCCGTGGCGACACGGGCGAGGAACCCGTACGTGAGCGGTACGAGCACCCACCACTCGCGCACTGCGATGAAGAGGACTGCCTGGGCGACCACACCGGCGGCGACGAGCCGCGCCGATGTCTCGTTGACCGGATCGGGAAAGCGCACCAGGTTTCGCAGGCTCACCTGCGCAACGATATCGCTGACAAAGCCGATCAACAAGGTCGGGATTGCCTGACCGATCGTGCCCGACGGCGAACACATCGGCGGCGAGGCCCGCACCACATGGCCCCGCAGTAGCGTCGCCGGGGTGACGATCACGCTCACCGTCCGCACCGGTCCGTGGCGCGCCCATGTCGCGCAGTTGGCGAGCGCCGTCGACGGCCTGGTACCGGTGGTCAAGGGCAACGGGTACGGCTTCGGGCGCACCGAGTTGGCCCAGTTGGCAGCGGAGTTCTGTGACACGGTCGCCGTCGGCACCGTCCACGAGCTCGCCGGGCTTCCCCGCGAACTCGATGCGGTGGTCCTGACGCCGACGCTCTCGCCGCCCACGTCAACGGCCGCGATCCTCACCGTCGGGAACGTCGCTCACGTCGACGCCCTCGCTGGATGGGGCGGGCGCGTGCTCGTGAAGCTCGAGTCGTCGATGCACCGCTACGGCGGTGGTACCGACCTCGTCGACCGGGCGCGGCGGCTGGACCTCGACGTGGTGGGCGTCAGCGTCCACCTGCCACTCGCAGGATCGCCGGACGAACACGCAACCGAGATCCGGCGCGTACTCGCTCACGTCGACGTCGACCTCGCGGTGTGGCTGAGCCACCTCGATCCGCCGACGTATGCCTCGCTGCCGACGACACACCCCTACCGCTTACGCCTCGGCACGTCGCTGTGGCACGGCGACAAGTCGTACCTCCACCTCGGCGCCGATGTGCTCGACGTCCGCCCGATCCGAGCGGGCGAACGTGCCGGGTATCACCAGGGCGCCGTCGTCGGCGACGGCCACCTCGTCATGATCGGCGCCGGCACCGCCAACGGTGTCACGACCCTGCCCGACGGGCGCAGCCCGTTCCACTTCGAGCGCCGACGGTTGGCACTCCACGAGGCGCCCCACATGCACACGGCGATGGCGTTCGTCCCCGACGGAGACGCCGTGCCCGAGATCGGCCGGCGCATCGACCTGCAGCGTCCGCTGACGATGACGACCGTCGACGTGGTCGAGTGGATCTGATCGGGCGGGTCTGATCGAGTGGACCTGCGCGTTCCGACCACGACGTTCGTCGACACCGCTCCATCCGCCAGGTTGCGCGGGCCCGACGTCGTCCGAGCCGTCGCACTGATCGGCGTCGTCGTGATGAACTATCACGGCTACCTGATCTTGCGACGAGAGTCACCTCCGGGTCCGGCCGACTGGCTCGACGAGCTGTTCGACCCGTGGGACGGCCCGCTGTCGACCCGGTTCGCCGCCACGTTCGTGCTCGTTGCGGGCGTCGGCATCACGCTGCTCACTCGCCGCGCCACAGGTGACGCCGGCCGCGTGACCGAGATGCGGTGGCGGCTCGCCCGGCGAGGGGTGCTGCTGTACGCGGTCGGACTTGCGCTCGACGAGATCTGGCCGGGCACGATCATCGTGTACTACGGCGCGATGTTCGTGCTCGCTGCAGCGATCTTCACGTGGCGATCACGTTGGATCGTCGTCACGGGGATCGTGGCAGCGGTCGCCGGGACGGCGCTGCGCACGTGGAGGTTCGACCGCGACCGAGACGGTCATCGCACCGACTGGCTGACGTCACCCGGCCAGGACTCGATCCGGCGCTACGTGTTCGACGTGTTCGTCAACGGGACCCACCCGCTCCTGCCCTGGTTCGCCTTTCTGTGCGCCGGCATCGTGCTCGGTCGGCTGCTCACCGTGTCGTGGTGGCGATCCGCTGCCGCCGGCGGCGGTCTGGCACTCCTGGCCGGGTCATGGCTGGTCTCGGTGCTCGCCGCGAGCGAACTGCAGGAGGTCGCGACTTCGGTGAATCCGCTCGACCGCAGCATCGTCTACGTCGCCAGCGCGCTGGGCACGGCTCTGCTCGCCTACGTCGTCATCGACTGGCTGGCCGAACGCTTCGCGTCGGCAACCGATCCGCTGCGATGCGCCGGTCAGCTCACCTTGTCGATCTATCTCGCGCACATCGTCGTGTTCAACCTCGTCGTCGACTGGCTGGGCTGGGTGGAGCCGGCCGGCACCGGAGCGGCAGTGCTCTTCGCCGGGGCGTTCTGGGTCGCCGCGATCGCCGCTGCGACGTGGTGGCAGCGGCGGTTCGGGCGCGGGCCGGCCGAGTACGTCTACCGGGCGTTCGGGGGCTGACGCTACGACGCGACCGGTCGGCGGCGCGCCGCCCGGCGCAGCCCACGCCACCCGACGGCGCCGGCTCCGACGAGCGGACCCTGGTCGCCGAGCCTCGACGGGGTGATGCGGGCGCCACGGCTGTAGGGCTGACGGGCGTGGTCGTCGAGCGCCACCTGGGCCGCATGGAAGAACGTCGACCCGAAGCCGAGCGCCACACTGCCGCCGACCACGACGAGCGACAGATCGAACGCATTGCACATGGATGCGGCCGCCCGGCCGACGAGGCCGCCGGTGCGTTGCATGATCTGGTACGACGGTTCGCTGAACGGTCGCCCCGTGATCGAGTCGATCGCCTGCCCGGACGCTTCGGCCTCCAGGCATCCCTGCGTACCGCACGTGCAGCGCCGACCACCGGGCTCGACGATGAAGTGACCGATCTGACCGGCGTAGCCCGATTCGCCGTCGAGCAGGTCGCCGTCGAGGATGATCGCGCCCGACACGCCGGCGGACACCGTGATCGCACAGAAGTTCGGCTGGCCACGCGCAGCGCCGAGCCAGCCCTCCGCCAGCGCCAAGGCCTTTGCGTCGAGCTCACCGTGGACGGCGAGCCCCGACAGTTCCTCCAGCCGGCCCCGAAGCGGGAAGTCCCGCCACGTCGGCACACTGAGTGGCGACACCTGCTCCAGTCCACGGCTCGCATGGCCGCCCGTGGTGAGCCCGATCCCCCGCACGGCGACCGGGTGTCGGGAACCGGCCCGTTCGAGCATCTCGGTCACGATCAGCGCGAGTGCGGTGTAGTGCGACTCCGGCCCGACATCGGGCTCGATCCGGGCGCGGGCACGATCGATCAGTACACCGCGCGACGTGACGAGCCCGGTCTGGAAATGGGTGGCACCGACATCGGCGGCGAGCACCACGTCGCGCAGCGGTTCTGTTTCGTCACCGCTCGCAGCGGCTTCGGCGGCGGGATCGACCGGATCGGTGGCGGCATCGGACATCGGCCACCAAACGGTAGCGGTACTCGGTAGCGCGCACTCGGCGCGCGACTACTGTCCACAGAACGCACTTGACCCAGCGGGAGCGCGTGCCGATACCACCCATGCCCATGAACTCGACCGAATCCATTCCCGGGCGCGCTGCTCCACGCCATCAGCGCCGCCGCGACGAGTGCCGGTCGGGCCGATCGCATCCATCGCGACTCGCAGTCGTGTTGGCGGTGACGAGCGTGATCGGCGCACTGGTGGCACCGGTGGCCCATGCCGATGACGTCACGCCCGAAGCTCCCGCTCCGCCGTCGTCGATCGCCACGACGACACCGACGGCGCCCACGACGATCGCACCGATCGACACGTCGCTGCCGGTCGTCACCGCGCCATCGGTGACCGCGCCGACGAACGACACGACCACCAGCGTGGTGGCCGGCACGGTGCCGACGAGGACCGGGCCCGCCGAGACGTCGACCACGCTGGCGCCGACCACATCGTCGACCACCACAGCGCCGGCGCCCGCGGCCAAGAACGTCATCGCCTATCCGAGTCAGATCGCTCACATCCTGGCGACGATCCGCTATCTCGAATCCCGCGGCGATTACACCGCACCGTTGAACAAGGGCCGCGCTTCGGGCGCCTATCAGTTCATCACCTCGACGTGGAACGACTACGGCGGGTACGCCGAGGCCTACCTCGCGCCGCCGGAGGTCCAGGACGAACGCGCCGCCGCCGACGTCTACCGGTTCCTCGCCCAGTGGGACAACGACGTCTCGATGATCCCGGTGATGTGGTACTACCCGCGCGCTGCGAACGACCTCGCCCTGATGGACGTCGTGCCGGTTCCCACGGCCGGCAACGTGCTGACCGTTCGCGAATACCAGCAGCGATGGCTCGCCGTGTGGGCCTTCCTCTCCGGCCAACCCGTTCCCCGGCCGGTGACGTTCGCGGATCAGATCGCACGCGTCGGATTCGCCCCCCAACTCCCACCACCCACGGCGATCGATCCCGCCACGCCCGCCGTCGAGCGCACCGCCACGATCGTGTTCCCGGTCCTCGGACCGACGCGACTCGCAGCGCCCGAATGCGGTGACGCACAGGACGTCGCCCAGAACGCTGGCGGCAGCGGGTCGCCCGCCGACATCGAGGCGGCCGGGCTCTGCGCCGAGGAGGCACCCGGCATCATCTTCGGCGTCAAGCTGCAGCCCGTGCTGGCCGTCGCCGACGGGGTGGTCACCGACGTGCACGACGAGCCGGGCGACACGATTTCGGTGACGATCACCGATGTCGTCGGGCGCAGCTACGAACTCGCCGGCTTCAACGACGACACACCGGGCACCGACGACGGGGCCGCTCCCGCTCACCTCCGCTTGAGCAGCCTGGCCGTCGTCGGCCAGAGCGTGCGGGCCGGCCAGGTCATCGGTTACATGGGTGACACCGATCCGCTCCCGGTCGGCATCCGCTCCGACGTCCCGACCGATGCCACGGTGCAGATCCCCACCGATCAGGTCGCGCCGCACATCCGCCTCACGATCAACGATCTCGACGGCACCCCGGTCGATGCGTACGGCCCCGTGATCGATGCGCTGTTCCGTCAGGTGTGTTCGGTGGGCATCGGGCCGTGGTCGGGATTGCAGTCGGGGCTCGGTCTCGACCCGGTCGTCACCGAGACCACCGATGACCGCCGTGACATCGACTCCGAGTGGGAGATCACGTCGACCGGTCAGGTGATCGCATCGGGTTGGGCGGCGATGATCTACCCGAGCGAGAGCTGCGGATGGGCACCGCCGGACAAGCGCGGTCCCGGAGCCGGCGGCCCCACGTCGGTGCCGGTCGAATGGATGACGCCCCTCGATCTGCCGACCTCGATCTGGGTCGATCTGGCAGTCCGCAGCGACACGACGCTCGCCGTGCCGATGATGCGGCCGTGATCCGGCCTGACCGGATTGCTCCGAACTGATCGGTGCGCGGTCCGACCGATCCCGCGGGGCCGCTCAGCCGACGCGGCGGGCGTCTTCGACCAGGTTGATCTGGTAGAGCACCTCGTCGAGGGCATGCTCGGCGCTGATCGCCGAGAATCGCTGCGGATGCTCGGGTGTGCAGCACGACGGCACGGGCGACAGGATCGTCCACGGCCGGGGATGGCAGAACTGCACCACGCTGTAGCGCTCGCCCTCGTATCCCGGTGCGGCCACCACCCGGTGCCAACCGATCGGGATGATCCCGTTGGTCAGCCGCTCGAGCATGATTCCGGTGTTGATGATCACCGCGTCGTCGGGCGGCGTCGCATCGACCCAGTCGTCGCCGACTCGCACCTGCAGACCCGGCGCCGTCGCGCGGGAGCGCGGTGATGAGATTGATGTCGCCGTGCTGGCCGGCCCATTCGTGGCCGTCCTCGCCGAGCTCGGACATCGCCGGATAGCGGATCGCCCGGGTGAGCGTCGGGCCGTCCGCGACCATCTCGTCGAAGAAGGTCTCGTGGCAGCCGATGCCTTCGGCGATCACCCGGAGGAATCGGCGTTGCAGGTCGGCGATCGACTCGTGGAAGCGGTACAGCACCTCGGTGATGCCGGGCACGGCCGACTCGGGCAGCAACTGGTCGGGATACGCCGTGGGGAACTTCGACTTCAGCGGATGTCCGCCAGCGAGCGGCGCCGACCAGTTGAGCATCTCCTTCCAGTCGGGCTTGTCGCTCGACGCCGCCGTCTCGACGAGCAGGCCGGTGTAGCCGGTCTGGCCGTGGGCGCCGGGGGCGACGAACTGGCGCTTGGTCGCCTCGTCGAGCTCGAAGAACTCGCGCAGCATGCCGTACGTGGTGTCGAGGAGATCGTCGGACAGGTCGTGGCTCGTGTACACGAAGCCGGTCTCGAGGCTGCGCCGGACACCGTCGACCACCGCACGACGTCGCTCTCCGGTGCTCGATTCGAACGCCAGCAGGTCGACGTCCAGGATCTGATCGGTCATCCCCATGACGCTATCCCTCCCCTCCATCCCCCTTTCCGTTTGTGTTGCATTCCTGGTGGGACGGGTCACCGAAACCGTCACGCAAACGGAGGATGGGGAGGGCGTCAGGTGGGGAGTCCGTCGGGGGCGAACAGGGCCGGCCAGCCACCGGTGTGGATGAACACGACGTCGGACCCGAAGCGGCCCTCGCCGGCGAGGCCGAGCAGGCCCGAGCAGCCCTTGCCCGAATAGGTCCGGTCCAGCAACCAGCCACCATGGCGGGCGGCCCACCTGATCGCTGCATCTCCCGCAGCCGTCGGCACGGCATAGTCGTCGCCGATCCATCGGATGTCGACCTCGACGTCCTCGTCGGCGACGATCGCAGTGGACCCCATCAGCGTGAGCGTCTGGTTGGCGAGCCCGGCGACGTCGGGGCGCCCGATGTTGACCCCCTTCGCCACGCCGATCGCGACGACGTCGGGCACGTCACGGCCGGCGTGTGCGGCGGCCGCTCGACCGGCGAGCAGGCCGGCATGGGTACCACCGCTCGACGACGTGAACACGACGTGAGAGGGCGCCACGCCGGTGGCCTCGCACTGGTCGAGCAGCTCGATGAAGGCCGCTGCGTACCCGAGCGCACCGACGGCCGTACTCCCCCCGATGGGGATCGCATACGGGGCCAGCCCTTCGCCGACGAGCTGATCGGTGACCGCCTCCCGGGCGACCTCGAGTTCTCCCCAGTGGCTCTCCTCGGCGCCCGTGAAGTGCAACTGCGCACCGAACAGCATCGACAGCAACTGGTTGCCGGTCGCCTCGGCCGGTCGGTCGCCCGACAGCACGAGATGGGTCTCGAGGCCGAGACGAGCGCCCGCCGCCGCCGTCATCCGGCAGTGGTTCGACTGAGCGGCGCCGACGGTGACCAGCGAACCGGCACCGGTCGCCACCGCCTCACCGCAGAGGAACTCGAGTTTGCGTGCCTTGTTGCCGCCGCCACCGAGGCCGGTCAGATCGTCGCGTTTGACCCAGAGCCGAACGCCGCCTTCGAGCGTCGGCCCGGCCTCGAGCGCAGTGGGCAACGTGGCGAGCGCGGCTCGTTCGAGATGATCGAACACCGCACTCATGCTAGGCAATGTGACCGATGGTCACCGACTGGAACCCGTTGCTGCGCGACCAGTTCGAGCTGCCGTACTGGAACGAACTGCAGGCGTTCGTCGCCGAGGAGCGCAGCAAGCATCCGGTGTATCCGCCCGCCGACGAGGTCTTCGCGGCACTGCATCTCACGCCACACGCCGACGTGAAGGTGATGATCCTCGGCCAGGACCCGTACCACGGGCCAGGGCAAGCGCACGGGTTGTGCTTCTCGGTTCGCCGCGGGGTTCGGGTCCCGCCGTCGCTCGTCAACATCCACAAGGAGTTGCATGCCGATCTGGGGTTGGCGATCCCCGACCACGGCAATCTGGAGGCATGGGCGCAGCGCGGCGTGCTGCTGCTGAACGCCACGCTCACCGTGCGCGGCGGCGCCGCGGCATCACACCAGAAGCATGGCTGGGAGGCGTTCACCGATCGGGTCATCAGCGCGGTCGACGCCAAGACGGAACCCGTCGTGTTCATCCTCTGGGGGTCGGCGGCGCGCCGCAAGCGGGCACTGATCGACACCGACCGGCACACGATCATCGAGTCGGCGCATCCGTCGCCGCTGTCGGCGCACAACGGCTTCTTCGGCAGCCGACCCTTCAGCCGGACGAACGCAGCGCTGGTCGCAGCGGGACGAGAGCCTGTCGATTGGGATCTGACGTACACGGGAACGCACGAGGGAGGAGGTCGGTGACCTGATGGCCTGGACGACGAGTGACCGAGTGATGAAGTGGCGTGAGCGACACGTCGCGATCGACGTGTTCGTCGACACCCTCGACGGCTGGCGTCGCCACATCTCCGGACGCAACGCCTGGGTGCTCGCCTTCTTCGGCTTCCTCTCGATCTTCCCGCTCCTGCTCGCGGCCACGACGATCCTCGGCTTCGTGTTGCAGGGGAACCAGGAGCTCCAGCAGCGCATCATCGACGGCGCACTGGCGGACATCCCGGTGGTCGGCCAGCAGCTCGAGACGGACCCGGATTCGCTGAACGGAAGCTGGTGGGCGCTGATCATCGGGCTCGGCGGTGCCCTCTGGTCGGCGACGAAGGCGTTCGTCGCCCTGCAGGGCGCCCAGGACGACATCTGGGAGATCAGCGTCGACCACCGCGACGCCATCCCGGAGCAACGCGGCAAGGCGCTGCTCGGCATGATCTTCATCGGTGCCGCGCAGGTCGGGAGCGTCGCGATCACCGCACTCGTGAATGCTGCGGGACTGCCCGTCGGCGGCCGCATCGCCCTGCTGGCCGCCACCGTCGCCATCAACATCACGGTGCTCGGAGCGATGTTCCGCCATCTGACCGCAGCGGAGCCGACGTGGCGCGACGTGTGGCCAGGCGCCGTGATCGCCGGCGTGGTGTACTCCGCGCTGCAGTACTTCGGCACGGGAATCGTACGGCAGGTCATGCAGAACGCCGGCGACACCTATCAGCAGTTCGCGGTGGTCCTCGGGCTGGTCACGTGGTTGAGCTTGCTGTCGATCTCGGCACTGATGAGCGCCGAATTCAACGCCGCACTGGTGCGCCACCGCGAAGGATCGCTCGACCACGTGCAGACGGTCGCCGTCGACGGCGACGATGGGTCCGCCGGCGACGAACCCGTCGACCGACCGCAGTCCGCCACCGCCTGATCGAGCGCCTCCGACACGCCGTGCGATGAGCGAACAGACGGGATCTGGTCGGTTCGCTCATCGCGGCGGGGACGAGGTCGGCTCAGGTGAGGTGGGTGACGATGGCGCTGGCCGACTCGAGGGTGCGGTGGACCGGGCACTTGTCGGCGATCTCGAGCAGCTTGGCACGGTGCTCGTCGGTGAGGTCGTCGCCGGCGACGGTGACCGCCCGTTCGAACCGGTCGATCATCCCCGAGCGCCCCGACAGCACCTCGTTCTCCGAGCACTCTGCGCAATCGTTCGCGTGCACCTTGCCGTGCGTCACCGCAACGGTCACCCGGTCGAGCGGCAAGCCCTTGCGGTCGGCGTACATGCGCAGCGTCATCGACGTGCACGCGCCGAGTGCCGCGCCGAGCAGGTCGTACGGCGACGGCCCGGCATCGAATCCGCCGACCGACTCCGGCTCGTCGGCCAGCAGCCGGTGACGTCCGACGACGACGTGATTGAGGAATGGGCCCTGGGTCGTCTCGGCGACCACCACGGGTGCCGACGCTCGAGGAGCATCCGCCGCCCCGCTCTCGTCGACGATGTACCGATCGGCGAACGTGCCGATCATGTCGGCCGCGAACTTCGCGTCGCTGCGCCCGCTCAGCATGTGGTCGGCGCCGTCGAGCGAGACGAAACTCTTGGGGTGGCGGGCGGCCGCGAAGATCTCCGCTGCGTGTTCGATCGACACCGTGTTGTCGATCGGCGAATGCAGCACCAACAGCGCCCGCTTCATCGTCTTCACCCGATCGGTGATCAGGTGGCTGCGCAAGTCGTCGACGAGCTGCTGGCGGATGGTGAACTCGCGCCCGGCGAGCTGCACCTGGGCGACGCCGGTGGCAGCGATCTCGTCGAGCGACGACCGGAAGACGTCGGTGACGTGATCGGGGCTCGCGGGTGCGCCGATCGTGGCGACGGCGCGCACCTCGGCGATGTCACCGGCCACCGCGAGCACGGCCGACCCGCCGAGCGAGTGGCCGACCAGCAGCTGCGGGGCGCGGTGCGCAGTGCGCAACCAGTCGGCGGCAGCGACGAGATCGCCGGTGTTCGAGGTGAAGTTGGTGTTCTCGAACTCGCCACCACTCATCCCGAGGCCCGTGAAGTCGAACCGCAGGACTCCGAAGCCCACGTCGGTCAGCGCACTCGCTATACGTGATGCCGCGGCGATGTCCTTGCTGCAGGTGAAGCAGTGGGCGAACAGCGCAAACGCACGAGCGGGGCCCGCCGGCAGGTCGAGCCGGGCGGCGAGATCAGCACCTTGACTGCCGGGGAAGGTGACTCGTTCGACGCGTGCGGCCATGCCCGGACCGTAGTGCGACTACGCTCGAATCGGATGACCGCCGTCCTCCGTCCGTGCGCCTGCTGAAGGTGCTGACATGACGGCAGCGGTGTGGGCAGCGACGGAGTCGACCATCGGTCCGACGCTCGCGCTCATCCTCGGGGCGGGGATGCTCGCCCAGTGGATCGCCTGGCGTATCCAGGTCCCCTCGATCATCGCCCTGCTGATCGCCGGTCTGCTGCTCGGCCCGGTGACCGGCGTCGTCGAGCCCGACGAACTGCTGGGCGGCACGCTGTTCCCACTCGTGTCGTTGGCGGTGGCGCTCATCCTGTTCGAAGGCGGGCTCGACCTGCCACCACGGGAGCTGCGCAACACCGGCGTGGTCGTACGCCGCCTGATCTCGATCGGTGCCGTGGTCACGTTCCTCGTCGGCTGGTACGGGGCTCGGGAGGTGTTCGGGATCTCGAATCAGGCAGCGATCGTGCTCGGCGCCGTCCTCGTGGTGACCGGCCCGACCGTCGTCGGCCCGCTCCTGCGTTTCGTGCGGCCCGCCGGCCGCACCGGGCCGATCCTGCGCGCCGAGGGCGTCCTGATCGACCCGATCGGTGCCACCGCCGCCCTGATCGCGTTCGAGATCGTCCTGACCGAAGCACCCGACGAGGCCGTCGCGACCGTGGTCGGCGTGGTGCTGAAGACGATCGTGGCGGGTGCCGGGATCGGACTTGCGTCGGCCGCCGTGCTCGACGTCGCACTGCGTCGCTTCTTGATCCCCGACCAGCTCACCGTGCCGATCACGTTCGCGTTCGTCGTCGGCGCCTTTGTCGCCACCAACGAAGTGCAGGAGGAAGCAGGCCTGCTCGCGGTGACCGTGATGGGCATGTACCTGGCCCGACGCGAGAGCTCGACGATCCGTCAGGTGCTCGAGTTCAACGAGAGCGTGCGGACACTGCTGATCTCGTTCCTGTTCATCCTGCTCGCGGCCCGCATCGAACCCGATGCGCTGCGCGACGTCGCCCTGCCGTCGCTCGCGTTCCTCGCCGTGTTGGTGCTGCTGGCACGACCGCTGTCGGTGCTGGTCTCGACCGTGCGCACGGCGCTCAGCTGGCGCGAGCGGGTCTTCTTGATGACGATGGCGCCACGCGGCATCGTTGCGGCTGCGGTGTCGGCGATCTTCGCGATCCGGCTCGAGGAGGAGGGCGTACCCGACGCCGCCAAGATCGTGCCGATCGTGTTCCTCGTGATCATCGGCACGATCGTCGTGTACGGATTTCTCGCCGGTCCCGCTGCTCGCGCGCTCGGCCTCGCCGAGGCCCAGGCCGACGGTGTCCTGATCGCCGGCTCGCACGCCGTCGCCCGGGGTCTCGCAACCGAACTCGACAAGCGCAACGTCAAGACGCTTCTGGTCGACACCGACCCGTACAACGTCACCCGGGCGATCGCCGCCGGCCTGCGCGCCCGACGCATGAGCGTGCTCGCCGAGGAGGCGAACCACGACCTGGATCTGCGCGGTATCGGGCGGCTGCTCGCGTTCACGTCGAATGACGAGGTGAATGCCCTGGCGACGGCCCGATTCGCCCGGATCTTCGGGCGCCGTGAAGTGTTCCAGCTGGCGCCGACCGCCCGCCGCAGTGGCGACCCGTCGGTGCCCGAGGAGCATCTCGGCCGGATCGTCGGCATCGAAGGCATCACCTATGCGACGCTCGACGAACGCTCACGCCAGGGTTGGCGTGTCCGCTCGGCGCGCGGCGGCGAAGCGGTCCAGGAGGCCGTCGACGAGAAGCTGTTCCTGCCGGTGCTGCGCATCGTCGACGACAAGCTGGCGTTTCTCTGTCGCAACGACCCGGTGCCCACCACCGGTGAAGTGATCGGCCTCGCCGCCCCATCCATCCAGCGACAACTCGACGACGAAACCGCCGAAGGCCAGACCACCGCGTGACGCAAGCCGCAGGCCAGAGCACAAACCCGCGTCGGAGCAATGCGAGCCGAAGGAAGCCGCGCGTCAGTGCTTGATCATGACGTGCTTGACCTCGGTGTAGGCCTCGACGGCGTACATCGACATGTCCTTGCCGTAGCCGGACTGCTTGAACCCGCCGTGTGGCATCTCGGAGATGATCGGGATGTGGTCGTTGACCCACACCGCGCCGAACTGCAGCGCCTTGCTCATGCGCATCGCCCGGCCGACGTCGGACGTCCAGACGCTCGCGGCGAGGCCATAGTCGACGTCGTTGGCCATCTCGAGTGCGGCGGCTTCGTCGGCGGCCGACTGCACGGTGACGACGGGACCGAACACCTCACGCTGGACGATCTCCGACGCCTGGCCCGGCCCGACCACCACCGTGGGCTCGTAGAAGAAGCCAGCGCCGGAGCGTGCCGACCCGCCGACGGTCACCTCGGCGCCCGCCTCGCGGGCCCGGTCGACGTAGCCGGCGACGCGGCTGCGGTGGACGTCGGAGATCACCGGGCCCATCTCGGTGTCGTCCGACATCGGATCGCCGACACTGATGCTGCCGACGGCGTCGGTGAGCTGGTTGACGAAGTCGTCGTGCACCTTCGACCCGGCGATCACCCGACACGGTGCCGTGCAGTCCTGGCCCGAGTTGTAGAACGCCATGCCCTTGAGCATCTCGACGGCTGCGTCGATGTCGGCGTCGTCGAAGATGATCACGGGCGCCTTACCGCCCAGTTCGAGATGGACCCGCTTGAGCGTGTCGGCCGAGGATCGAGCCACCGCCTTGCCGGCGCCGACGCTGCCGGTGATCGAGATCATGGCGATGCCCGGATGCTCGCTCATCGCCGCACCGGCGACCTGGCCCTGCCCGCACACGACGTTGAAGACGCCCGGCGGCAGCACGTCGGCGGTCAGCTCGGCCAGACGCAGCACCGAGTACGGGGTGAGCTCCGACGGCTTGAGCACGACGGTGTTCCCGGCGGCGAGCGCAGGGCCGAGCTTCCAGGTCGCCATGTTCAGCGGATAGTTCCACGGGGTGATCGACGCCACGACGCCGAGCGGATCGCGACGCACCATCGACGTGTAGCCGGCCATGTACTCCCCGGCGGCCTTGCCCTCGAGGAACCGGCAGGCCGAGGCGAAGAAGCGCCAGTTGTCCTTGGTGAGATCCATCTCGAACTCGACGATCCCGACAGGTTTGCCGACGTTCTCGCACTCGATGTTCGACAGCTCGTCGATGTTGTCGTCGATGATGTCCGCCACGCGGTGCAGCGTCTCGCTGCGCTCGCGCGGCGTCAGGGCGGCCCAGGCAGGGAACGCATCGGCAGCCGCAGACACGGCGGCGTCGACGTCGGCTGCCGACGACGACGGCACCGTGCCGATGACCTCGCCGGTCGCGGGGTTGACCACCTCGTCGGTGGCCCCGTCGGCAGCTGCGCGCCATGCGCCGCCGATGAAGTTGGAATCGAGTGAGGACAGCGTCGTTGCCATGTGCACAGAATGCCACGTCGCACACCCCCAGGAGTCGAGCGACCGGGCGTCGTCGGCAGGGTGATTGTTGCGGGCGGATGAATGTCGTCACCGGCGCTGCCAACGCGAGCCCACCCGAGCGGTATTGTGCCGGGCACATGAGTAGCTGGCGTCATGGCACCCGCCGGCGTGGGCAGGAGCACCGTTGACCGACACCGTCATACAACTCGACCACGTCCGCAAGTCGTTCGGCGACTTCGTCGCGGTCGAACACGCCGACTTCGGGATTCGCCAAGGCGAGTTCTTCGCCATGCTGGGGCCCTCGGGCTGCGGCAAGACGACGACCTTGAAGATGATCGCCGGGTTCGAACAACCGACGTCGGGCAAGGTGTTGCTCAACGGCGCCGACGTGAGCCGGATCCCGCCGTACAAGCGCAACGTCAACACCGTGTTCCAGCAGTACGCGCTGTTTCCACACATGTCGGTGGCCGACAACGTCCGGTTCGGCCCGAAGTCCAAGAAGCTGCCCAAGAGCGAGTACGAACCGAACGTCTCGCAGATGCTCGAGGTCGTACGTCTCTCCGAGTTCGCCGATCGTCGCCCCTCGCAACTGTCGGGCGGTCAGCAACAGCGTGTCGCCCTCGCCCGGGCGTTGGTCAACTTCCCGAGCGCGCTGCTGCTCGACGAGCCGCTGGCTGCGCTCGACCTCAAGCTGCGCGAGGCGATGCAGTTCGAACTGAAGCGGATCCAACGAGAGGTCGGCATCACGTTCGTGTTCGTCACCCACGACCAGGGCGAAGCGCTCACGATGAGCGATCGCATCGCCGTGATGAGCGACGGTCGCGTCGAGCAGATCGGCACGCCCCAGGAGATCTACAACAGTCCGGCGTCACTGTTCGTCGCCGGCTTCATCGGATCGGCCAACCTGCTTCCGGGCGAGGTCATCGCATTCGACGGCGACGACACGGTCGTCGGGCTGACCGCGGGCCACACGGTCAGGGCGCGCACCGACCGCGAACGTCCCGTCGGCACGCCGGTGTCGGTGATGTTGCGTCCCGAGCGCCTGACTGCGACCGCAAGCACCGGCGACGAGGGCCGGTCGATCGAGGGCACCGTGTCCGACGTCGTCTTCCAGGGCGCGACCGCTCGGGTCGTCGTGCACCTGAAGGACGACAGCGAGGTCATCGCCAGCGTCATCACCGGCACCGACCTCCCGTTCCTGATGCCCGGCAACACCGTGCACCTGACGTGGGATCCTGGCAGCGCCGTGCTGCTGTCCGGATGGCCCCGCCGTCCCGGCGCGACCGCGAGCGACATCGACACCTTGGAGGCACACGCCGACTCCTGACACCGCTCCCGCAAGTCCGTCCTCATTCGACGGCGAGCCACAGCGACCCCACTGACACCGATCCGACCCACTGACACAGCGACCCACTGACACGAGACCGATCGAACACGAGACAGAAGGACATCATGACCACGCAACGACCCAACCCGTTCCGCTCACCGTTCGGCCTCGGCCGCTCGGGCCTCACCCGGCGCCAGCTCCTGACGCGCGCCGGCGCCCTCGGAGCAGCCGGCATCTCGCTGCCAGCGCTCCTCGCCGCCTGTGGCAGCGACAGCGACGGCGAGTCGGGCTCGGCCGGAACGACGCCGGGCACGTCGGGCGGAACCACCGGGGGCACCACCGGCGGTGGCGACGGGAGCCTGTTCTTCGAGAACTGGCCCGCCTACATCGATCCCACCGAGGACGGCGCCACCGGAACGGTCGACCGCTTCATGGAAGCGACCGGCATCGACATGCGCTACACCGAGGCGTACAACGACAACAACGAGTACTTCGCGAAGATTCAGCCGCTGCTCGGCCGCGGCGAGCCGATCGACCCGGACATCATCGCCCCCACCAGCTGGCTGGTGAACCGGCTGATCGTGCTCGACTGGCTCGACAAGCTCCCGCTCGACCAGGTGCCGAACGCCGCCAACCTGCGCGCCGACCTGCAGAACCCGTCGTGGGATCCGACCGGCGAGTACAGCCTGCCGTGGCAGACCGGCTTCGCCGGCATCGCCTACAACTCCGACGTCACCGGCCGCGAGATCACGAGTGTCGACGACCTCTTCGATCCCGAGTTCGCCGGCAAGGTCGGTGCGCTCACCGAGATGCGTGACACGATCGGGGTCATCGCGATGAGCCTCGGCATCGACATCTCGACGCTCGAGACGTACGCCGACGCCGCCCCGGCCTTCGACAAGCTGCAGGAGGCCAAGGACTCCGGCCAGATCCGTCGCTTCCACGGCAACGACTACTTCGACGACCTGTCCAACGGCAACCTCGCGATCACGATCGGCTGGTCCGGCGACGTCGCTGCCATCGCACGCGACAACCCCGCCGTCAAGTTCGTGTTCCCCGAGAGCGGTGCGACGTCGTGGGCGGACTCGATGGTGCTCCCGAAGGGCGCACCCAACGTCGATGCGGCTGCGCAGTGGATGAACTTCGTCTACGACCCGGTGCAGGCCGCGCAGATCACGGCGTGGGTCGGCTACGTGTCACCGGTCGCCGGCGTCCGCGACGAGGTCGAGAAGCTCGATCCGGATCTCGCCAACGACCCGCTGGTCTTCCCCGACGACGCCACCCTCGCGAACACCAAGGGCTTCGCATCGTTGTCCGAGGCGGTCGAGGCCGAGTACGACGCAGCGTTCTCGGCGATCACCGGAGCCTGAGGATCAACGTCGGGTGACCACCGCCGTCGAGGAGACTCGCGCCGCCCGGACCGGCGTCAAGCGCCCCGAGCTCATCGGGCTCGGGGCGCTCGTCGGCGCCGGCGCGCTCCTCGCGGCGGTCGGCACCCGGTTGCTGACGGGTCCACTCGCCGTGGTCGCGCTGTCGCTGGTGCTCGCCAGCGTGTTGACGCTGGTGGTCGTCGCCATCACGGGAACGCCGCAGACCCGTCGCAAGATCGCCCCGTACGGGCTGCTCAAGCCGGGCATGCTGTGGCTGGCGCTGTTCTACCTTGCGCCACTGTTCACGCTGCTACGGCTGTCGCTGTCCACGCTGCCCAGCCGCTTCGCGGTCGAGGCCGAGTTCGACTGGAACTTCTCGAACTACAGCACCGCATTCACCGACTTCGGCCCGCAGTTCCAGCGGGCGTTCACGTACGCCGCCATCGCCACCGTGCTCACGATCGCGATCGGCTACCCGCTCGCCTACGTGATCGCGTTCCGGGGAGGCAAGTACCGCACGCTGCTGCTCGGACTGGTGGTCATCCCGTTCTTCACGTCGTATCTGATCCGCACGATCGCGTGGCGCAGCCTGCTGTCCGACCAGGGCGCCTTCGTCGGCGCCGTCCAGACGTTTCGCCTCGACTGGTTGCTCGAGTCGCTGCAGATCATGGACGACGGACGCCTGATCAACACGCCCGCGGCCGTGATCTTCGGACTGACGTACAACTTCCTGCCGTTCATGATCCTGCCGATCTACGTCAGCCTCGAGAAGATCGACATCCGCCTGCTCGACGCCGCGAAGGACCTGTACTCCACGTCGACGTCGGCGTTCGCGAAGATCGTGATCCCGCTGTCGATTCCCGGCATCTTCGCCGGCACGCTGCTGACGTTCATCCCCGCCGCGGGCGACTTCGTCAACTCGCTGTACCTCGGCAGCCCGAACACGACGATGATCGGCAACTCGATCCAGGACCAGTTCCTCGTGCAGAACAACGTGCCGCTCGCATCGGCGATGTCGTTCGTGCTCATGTTCATCATCACCGTGTTCGTGATCATCTACAGCAGGTTCTTCGGGACCGAGGACCTCGCATGAGGTGCCCGTCGTGAGTGCGCCGTCATCCACCGGCGGGCGCATCGCCCGATTCGCGTTGAACGCCTACGCCGGCCTCGGGCTGCTGTACCTGTTCGTACCGATCATCTGGATCGTCGTCTTCTCGTTCAACGAGCCGAAGGGCAACTACAACGTCGAGTGGCAGCAGTTCACGCTCGACAACTGGGCGAATCCGTTCGCCGACGAGTCGCTGACCAACGCCTTCGTCGAGAGCCTGAAGATCGCCACGATCTCCACGTTGATCGCCACCGTGCTCGGCTCGATGATCGCCATCGCACTGGCGCGCTACCGGTTCCGTGGCAGCGGCGGGCTGAACTTCTTCCTCGTGCTCCCCCTGACCACACCGGAGATCGTGCTGGGCTCGTCGCTCGCCACCCTGTTCCTCGACTGGGACGTCACCCGCGACTTCAACACCGTCGTGATCGCGCACGTGATGTTCCAGGTGAGCTTCGTCGCGCTGACCGTGCGAGCGCGTGTCCGCGGGTTCGACTGGACGCTCGAGGAGGCTGCCCAGGACCTCGGCGCCTCGCCGCTGCGGACGTTCTGGAAGGTGACGTTCCCGTTGATCCTGCCGGGCATCCTGGCTGCGGCACTGCTGTCGTTCGCGCTCTCGCTCGACGACTTCATCATCACGCTGTTCAACGCCGGTTCGCTGGTGACGTTCCCGCTGTACATCAACAGCAGCTTCCGGGTGAAGTTCCCGCCGGAGGTCAACGTGCTCGCCTCGGTGATTTTGTTGGTCAGCGTCGCGCTGATGCTCGGTGGGACGGTCTGGGGCGCCCGGGGGCGCCGCAAGTCCACGGCGTGATCCGCCACCTCTTCGTGTACGGCACGCTGCGGCCGGGGGACGTTCGGTGGCATTTCCTCGAGCCATTCGTCGTCGACGACGGCTGGCACGACACCGTGACCGGAGAGTTGTACGACACCGGCCTCGACTACCCCGCCGCCATGTTCGACGAGGTGGCCACGAGCACCGTCCACGGCCACACGTTCACACTGCTCGAGGTGTCCGCGGTTCGGGCGCTGGAGGTACTCGACGAGGTCGAGGGCATCGTCGACGGCGAGTACTCACGGGTGATCGTGCGCACCGGGCGCGGCGTCGACGCATGGGCCTACGCCAGCGGCCAGGGCCTCGACCTCACCCCGATCACCTCCGGCGACTGGTTCCTCCACCGCCCCCCGCCCTGAACTGTCACACCGTGCCGGGTCAATCGTGAGGGTTCGGTTGCGCTGGTTGCGCATCCCGCCGTCGCCGTGCGAACATGTGTTCGATGCCCGTCTCTCCCCGCTCGGCGGCGACGATCCTGCACGCCGACCTCGACTCGTTCTATGCGTCCGTCGAGCAGCGCGACGATCCGGCACTGCGAGGGCGCCCCGTCGTGGTCGGCGGGGGTGTGGTGCTCGCCGCCAGCTACGAAGCCAAGGCGTTCGGCGTCCGAACGGCGATGTCCGGTGGTGCAGCACGACGCGCCTGCCCGAACCTCGTCGAGGTGCCGCCGCGCTTCGAGGCCTACAGCGAGGCCAGCAGGGCGGTCTTCGAGATCTTCCGCGACACGTCCCCGATCGTCGAGCCGATGTCGATCGACGAGGCCTTCATCGACGTCGCCGGGCTGTGGCGCCTCGCCGGCACGCCCACCGACATCGCTGCGCAGTTGCGCCGTCGCGTCGCCGACGAGGTCGGGCTGCCGCTCAGCGTCGGGGTGGCGCGCACCAAGTTCCTGGCGAAGGTGGCGAGCGCCGTGTCGAAGCCCGACGGGTTGCTCGTCGTCGAACCGGACGGCGAGCTGGACTTCCTCCACCCGCTGGCGGTGCAGCGGTTGTGGGGCGTCGGGGCGGTGACGGCCACCAAGTTGCACGAGCGGGGCGTGCACACCGTGGCCGACGTCGCAGCGATGTCGCCAGAGGCACTGGTGGCGATCGTCGGCCGGTCGATGGGCCACCAGCTCCACGCACTGGCACACAACCGCGACGCCCGCCGCGTGACGACGGGCAAGCGCAGGGGTTCGATCGGCTCGCAGCAGGCGCTCGGACGGCGCCGTCGATCGCGTGACGAGATCGACGTCGTGCTGTGGCGGCTCGTCGATCGGGTCGCCGGCCGGATGCGCCGCGCCGACCGAGTAGGACGCACGATCACGCTCCGTCTGCGTTTCGACGACCTGACCCGCGCCACGCGATCTCGATCTCTCCCCGACTCGACCTCCGCAACTGCGGTGATCCATGCGACGGCGATGGCGATCCTCGATACATCATGGCCACTGATCGAGGCCCGAGGCATCAGCCTGCTCGGTCTCTCCGTCGGCAACCTCGCCGATCGCAACGCCGTCCAGCTCCTGCTGCCGTTCGAACGTTGCGAGTCCGAACAGCTCGACACCGTCGTCGATGCCGTCAGGGAACGCTTCGGACGAACCGCGTTGCAGCGCGCGACGACGATGCGCGGCGACCCCGGCATGCAACTCCCGATGCTCCCTGACTGATGGAGCGATTGGTGACGCGGTGCCAGGCACTGCGTAGCCGTTCGGTAGGTTCACAGCGATGAGCGCTCGCGAACGATTGATCGGTCCGTCCAACACCGGTGTGTGGTATTTCACCGACGGGATGTCGGCCGGCCAGGCCGCCGACACCGCCGGGCGGATCGAGTCGCTCGGGTACTCGACGCTGTGGGTGCCGGACACGGTGGGCCGCGACCCCTTCGCCCACCTCGCCTGGCTCGGATCGCAGACCGAGACGCTGCAGTTCGCCACCGGCATCGCCAGCATCTTCTCCCGACATCCCGGCCCGATGCTGCAGGCGGCCAACACGCTCGCCGAGCAGACCGGCGGCCGGTTCGTGCTCGGCCTCGGCGTGAGCCACGAGCCGATGGTCGCCGGCCTGCGCAAGCTCGACTACTCCAAGCCCCTCACGCAGATGCGCGCCTACCTCGAGGCGATGGATGCGTCGCCCTACATGGCGCTGCCACCGGCCGAACCGTTCATCCGGCTGCTCGCGGCGCTCGGGCCGAAGATGCTCGAGCTGTCGGCGACCGCCGCCGACGGCGCCCATCCCTACTTCGTGACCCCCGAGCACACCGCCGAGGCGCGCGCTGCGATCGGTCCCGACAAGCTGCTGTGCGTCGAACAGAAGGTGATCCTCTCCACCGACGCAGAAGCGGCCCGGGCCGCCGCGAACGTACAGATCGATCGCTACGCCGGCCTGCCGAACTACCGGAACAACTGGAAGCGCATCGGCTTCAGCGAAGACGAGATCGAGCAGCGCGACCATCGCTTCGTCGACCACGTCATCGTGTGGGGAGACGAGGAGCGGGTCCGAGCCGGCATCCAGGCCCATTACGACGCCGGCGCCGACCACGTCTGCATCCAGCCCGTGTCGACCGAGGGCCCCCGCGTCCTCGACTGGGCCGTGCTCGAAGCCCTCGCGCCGTCTGCCTGACCGAACCAGCCCGAATTCGGGCAGAGGCGGGGTCGCTCGGGCGCTGGCGTTGCTAGTGGCGCCGTCAGCCGAGGCGATCGAGGATGTTGCGGGTGATCTGCTCGACGTCGCAGTCGCGTTCGGCCAGGCCCCACACCCAGTCGGTCGAACCCGACGTGATCACCGTGCCACCCGCCGCGGACACGTACGAGCCGAGCACCGCATGGCCGTGAGCGATCCGCTCGACGGATTCCTCACTGCGATCGTCGAACAGGCGCGAGGCGATGAACTCGATCTCCGACGGTTCGTGCGGAGCCGGAGGGCGAGAGGCGGTGGTCCGGGTGAAGTGGGCAGCGGGCGCAGTTCCGAGGATCTCGAAATCTGCCGGCGTTCCGTCCGCACCGGTCGGATACGGCAGTCCGTCTCGGTAGGTGAAGTCGCAGCCGTCGCACTCGTAGCCGACGACCGTGGCCGCCGACCCGAGCACGTCGCCGTAGTCCAAACCGGTGCCCTCGAAGATCCAGTGCCCCGGGCGGTGCAGCGTGTACCCGCCGGCGCCGCGGGTGACCCGCTTGCCGATGCGGTGGTAGCCGCCACGGCTGAAGCTCACGCCGGTCATGTGGTTCTCCGGGCGCTCGAGGAGGTGATCGCTCCAGATCGTCGTGAGTTCGGCCTGGCGATCGGTGCCGAACACGGGATCGCGTTTGAACATGCCCTTGAAGCCGACCATCGTCGCGGCTGGTCCCACACTCCCGTCCCCCGTGCGGTTCTCGAGGCGCACCTGCCAGAACGCGGTGTTGCCCGAGAAGAACACGGCGTGCCCGCCACGGCCGATGAACCCCTCGACGGTGTCGCGCATCGGCGCCGACCAGTACTCGTCGTGGCCGACCGACAGATACAGCGAGTACGGCGAGTCGGGCCCGAGGAGCTCGGGATGCTCCTCCAGGTCGGCGTTGGTGACGACGTCGATGTCGTAGCCCTCGCGCTCGGCCCATTCGATGAACGGCCCGCTCCAGTTCGGCCATCCGGCCGAGCCGCCCCACGGCGACAGATGGTTCATGCGCAGATAGCCGACGTGACTCGCGCTCTGATGGTCGGGCGGATGCAGCGACGTCACCCGCTGGCCGGCACCGGGCGGCTTGTACAAATATCCAGACGCCATCGGGCGCAGCAGCGAGACCTGAGTGGCGCCGGTGTAGAGATTTCGCCCGCCGAAGTCGTTGTAGGCGTGCCACGTGTTGGTGTCGATCGCCCACAGCACCGACGAGGTCGTCGTCGACAGGTCGGGCCGCACCACGAAGAATGCCCGGCTCGTGCGCCGTTTGCCGTCGACGTCGATCGCCAGCAGCACCTCGTAGTACCCCGACGCCCAGTCGATGTCGACGCCGACCTCCGCCGCAACCGGCCAGTCGCACCCGTGCTCGGATGCGTCGGGAGGCGTCGGATGGTCGCCAGCGGGGATGTCGGTCTCGTCGAACACGACGTCGCGAGTCGCCCCGATCCGGGCGACCTCGATCCGCACCGGGCGACCACCCGCTGACGAGAGATGCACACCCACCACCTCGCCCGGCGCCACCGATTGCGGCCAGCAGTACCCGTTCACGGTCTCGTACGCCATCGCCCGACCCTATGCGGCGGGTCGGCGTGGCGACGTGTGCGGCCGATACGTTCGGGGGCGACATGGCCCACCTCCCTGCCAGCGAACTCGTCGACCGGCCCGAGGTCGGGCGCGTCTTCAGTCGATGCCGGCCTGTACGCCTCGGCGACGTCGACGCTCGCGCCCGGCTCCGGCTCGACGCGATCGCCCGGTACCTGCAGGACATCGCCACCGACGACGCCACCGACGCCCAACTCGACGACGCCTTCGGTTGGGTGGTGCGCCGCACGATGATCGACGTCCGCCGGGCGGCCGGGTTGGGCGAGTCGCTGGAGCTGTCGACGTTCTGCTCCGGTACCGGTCGGAGCTGGGCCGAGCGGCGCACGTCGATCTCCGGCGAACGGGGCGGCTCGATCGAGGCCGTCAGCCTGTGGATCCGCATCGACCCGTCGTCGGGTCGTCCGACGGCTCTCGGCGACGACTTCGCCTCCGTGTACGGCACGGCGGCGAACGAGCGCCGCGTGTCATCGCGCCTCCAACTCGCTCCGCCACCGCCCGACGCCGAACGTCGGCCGTGGACGATCCGGCGCGTGGACGTCGACCCGCTCGGCCACGTCAACAACGCCGCCCAGTGGGCGATCGTCGAAGAGACGCTGCCGGCCGAACGGTCGCGTCGAGGCGTCGCCGAGATCGAGCATGCCGTGCCCGTCGACGACTCGTGCGAGCTGCGCACGTCGTGTGATCCACGCGGGGTGCGCTCGTCGTGGCTCGGCGTCGGTGACGCGGTGCTGACTGCCGCCCGTTGGACGCCGGCACCGTGAACGCGGGCGTCATCTGTCTCCAGGGTGGCCGCGAGCTGACCCCGCCGTGCGACGAGATGGACCGGACGGTCCTCGAGCGATGCCGCGGCACCGTCGTCGTCATCGCCGGAGCTGCTCGACGAGGCAGCGACTACGCAGGAGCCTCAGCGCGCACCGTGGCCCACTACGGACGCCTCGGCGCCGAGGTCCACGTCGTCACCGACCCTCGCGACGACCACGTTGCCGCGCTCTCCGCCCTGGACGACGGCATCGGGTTGATCGTGCTGCCGGGCGGGTCACCCGCCGAACTGCTCGACGTGTTGAACGACCGGCCGCCGGGTTCGGACTCCTCGATCGCCGAACGGCTGGTTGCGCTGTGGTCGGCAGGTGCGGCGGTGTCGGGTGCGTCCGCCGGCGCCATGGTCCTCTGCGCCCAGACCGCCACCCCCGGTCGCTCCGGTGGTCTCGCGATCGGTCTCGGCCTCGTTCCCGGGGTGGCGATCCCCCATTGGACGCCCGGCGCCGAGCGCCGTTGGGCGCTCCCCGATGCGCTCTGGTGGGGCCTGCCCGAGTGCGGCGGCGTGCTCATCGACGGCGACTCGATGATCGGGGTCGGGCACGGTTCCGCATCGGTCGCCAGGAACGGTTCGTGGCACGCCATCGATCGACGACACCCCGAACCCCTCTCTCGATGAGGTGACCCCGACCGCGTTCACGAAACTTGTTGCAACACTTCGGCCACTTCATGCGCCGTAGGTGATGATGGAGGAAGTGGCGATCTCGAGCGACACCACAAAGGTGATCGAGCACGCCGATGTTCTCGACCGGCTCTACCGGAACGAGTACACCGGCATGGTTCGCCTTGCGTTCACCCTCGTGGGCAGCAATGCCGAAGCGGAAGATCTCGTCCAAGACAGTTTCGTCGAGGTTGCTCGACGGTTGGACGACATCCGACAGCCCGGCGCCTACCTGCGCAGTGCCGTCGTCAGCCGATGCAGATCGGTGCTCCGACGGCGCAGGGTGATCGCACTGCACCCACCGGAGCCACCCGCGGGCCTGGCCAGCGACGCGGGTGAACTCTGGGACGTGCTCGGCCGACTGCCGGAGGACCAGCGCATCGTGGTGGTCCTCAAGTACTACGGGGGATACAGGGCGTCGGAGATCGCATCGATCGTCGACATGCCCGGTGCGACCGTCCGGTCGCATCTTCGCCGGGGGCTGAAGGCACTGAGAGAGGAACTGGACTCATGACCCGCTTCACCGATCGCGTGACGCGAGACCTGCACCAGATCGCGGACCGCTCGACTCCATCGTCGACGGCCTGGGAGTCGATCCGAACCCGGATCGACGAGCAGGCCGACCAACCGACCACGGAGGTCATCATGCTCAGTCCCGACCGCAACGACCGATCCAAGAGGGGATGGATGCTGGCCGCTGCCGCGGTCGCTGCACTTGCACTCGTCGGAGGTCTGGCGCTCGTCGTCTCGAACTCCGGCGACGACACGGTGCCGGTGGACACGCCGACGGCGACGCTTCCTGCCGAACCCGCACCCGACGCCGAGGTCGACCCCGACGCGGAGGCTGTCGTGGTTCCCGCGCCGGACCCGACCACCGCCGCCGAGGTGGCACCCGAGCCGGTGACGGTGACGCTGACCGGCATCTTCTCGACGACGAAGGAATTCAAGACCGTGCCCAGCAGGAGCGGTCTCGTCGGTGATCAGACGTGGGTGGGAAAGACCCGGTTCGAGGGGCAGGTCTCCGGAACGGCATACGACACCGGTCAGGCATGGAACCTTCCCGACGGAACGTCGTACACGTACATCGAGAGCGAACTCACCGCCTCGATCGACGGCCTCGGCATCGGAACGCTGACCTACGGTGGCGCATCACGGACCATCGACGGTGTCTGGAGTGCCGAGGGCGTGATCGCCGGCGGGACGGCCGCCCTCGAGGGTGCGTCGGGTACGTGGGTCCTGACGCCCGACCCGGCCACTCCGACCGACAGCAGCACGGGTACCTTCGAATGGACCATCACCGTGCCGCCGAAGGGGTCGCTCCAGACCGTCACGGCGACCGGCACCGTGGTGGCGTCCGATGTCGCGAGCGTGCCACTCGACGGGACCGAGAGCAGCGGGACGCGCACATTCACTGGCTCGATGGTCGGAGGGGGCCCGAGCACGAGCATTGTCTTTGACACGGGAACGACGACGATCGGTTCGAACGCGACCGAGTTCACCGGCACGATCGATGGGCTCGGCACGGGTTCGATGACGATCGGAGCAACCGTCAGCTCCGGGGCCGACGGCTCCGTGTCGAGCGGCGGCATCAGCGGGGGCACCGGCGACTTCGAGGGGATCTCCGGCATGGGCTCGTACGTCCAGATCGATCCGAACACGTGGGAGTACTCGTTCGTTCTCACCGCCCCCGTGAAGAAGTAGATCGTCCACCTTCGGTGCCGATGCGGTCCGAACTCCGGCTCGGGCCGCATCGTCGCGTCAGGACGCCGGAGGCGACGGACCAGCAGGGCTACGGTCGGCTCGATGGTTCGCCCGCAGAACGTCGTCGTCGTGTTACTCGACTCGCTCAACCGGCACATGCTCGGGTCGTATGGCGGCACCGAGTTCGCCACCCCGAACCTCGACCGGTTCGCGGCCCGGTCGACGCAGTTCACGAACCACGTCACCGGGTCGCTGCCGTGCATGCCGGCACGGCACGACATCCTGGTGGGAGCGCTCGATTTCCTGTGGAAACCGTGGGGGTCGATCGAGCTGTGGGAGGAATCGATCACCGCCACCCTGCGGCGAGCCGACGTGACGACAATGCTGGTCTCGGACCACCCGCACCTGTTCGAGACCGGCGGCGAGAACTATCACGTCGACTTCAGCGGTTGGGACTACGTGCGCGGCCATGAGGGCGACCCGTGGAAGACCTACGCCGACCCGAGCGCGTACGGGGCGCCCACGCTGACACCCGACGTCCGGCCGCTGATCACCAACGCCGCCGACGGGGGATGGTTCCTGCGTGACCAGTTGGGCATCGCCGATCGCTCGTTCGGACACCGTCACTACGACGACAGTCGGACCTGGTTCCGCGCCGAGGAGGACTTCCCCGGTCCCCGCACGATGGCGACGGCGACCAGCTGGCTGCGCCACGCATCGCAGGCGCACGAGCGGTGGATGCTGTTCGTCGACGAGTTCGACCCGCACGAACCGTTCGACACGCCCGAGCCGTGGGCGTCGATGTACGACGACGAACCGCTCACCCCGGAGGAGCTCGAGACCGGGCGTCTCGTGTGGCCGCCGTACCTCGTCGGCGGCGTGTCGAAGGGTGCGATCACCGAGCGCCAGGCGCGCCAGATCCGCAACAACTACGGCGCCAAGCTCTCGATGATCGACCATCACTTCGGCAAGCTGCTCGACGAACTCGACGCCCAGGACCTGTGGGACACGACCGCCGTGATCGTGTGTACCGACCACGGGCACTACCTCGGCGACCTCCGAGCGGCCGGTGCGCCGGGCGACGACGCATCCGACATCTGGGGCAAACCGGCGATCCCCCAGTTCGAGCCGCTCGGCCACACCCCGCTGATGATCCACTGGCCGGGGCGTTACGTCAGGGGTCAGACCCCAGATGTGACGCGAACCCTCGATGCGCTCACCACGAACGTCGACATCAACGCGACGATCGCCGACATCTTCGGCGTCGAGGCGACGCACCGAACGCACGGTCGGTCGATGGTCCCGCTGCTCAACGGCGAGCGCGACTCGATCCGCGACTGGGCGATCGGTGGCGTCTACGGCAACTGGGTGCAGATCACCGACGGCCGCCGCAAGTACGCACGGGCACCGGTCGACGGCAACGTGCCGTTGTCGATGTGGTCGAACCGCTGGTCGACGATGCCGGTCCACCGCGGCCTCGAGGGCTACATGCAGTTCCCGAAGCCGGACCGACGGGCGACGCTCGCGTTCATGCCCGGGTCCGACGTGCCGGTGATCCGACAACCGTTCGAACTCGGCGACACCGTGCCGTTCTGGGTGAACGGATCACGCAACGTCGGACGCCATCACCTGTACGACCTCGGCGTGGATCCCGACGAACGCGAGAACCGACACGGCGAGGCGACCGAGGCCGACATGATCGACCTGCTGCGCGCCGCGCTCGTCGAGGTGGAGGCGCCGGACGAGCAGCTCGTCCGGCTCGGCATCGCCTGAACGCAACCGCGGGATCGAACCCGGGAGCGGTCCATCGGGGTCGGGTCGGGAGGACGGGGTCAAGCCCGGCGGGTGAGGACCAGGGCGAAGTCGCCGTTGGTGTCGGTGAGGAACTCGGGGTCGACGAATCCGGCGTCGAGCAGTTCCTCGGTGAGATCCTCGGGCCTGAACTTCGTGGAGATCTCGACGCGCAGCTCTTCGCCCGGCTCGAACTCGACGTCGAGACCCAACGCACCGATGTGCGCCGACTCGGGTTCGCACGCCCGCAGCCGCATGTCGACGCGGTGTTCACGGCTGTCCCACAGCGGCACGTAATCGAAGTTGCCGACGTCGAAATCGGCCTCGAGTTCGCGATTGATCGCGTGCAACGAGTTCCGGATGAACGCATCGGTCAGCCCGTGGCGGTCGTCGTAGGCGCCGATGATCCGGTCGATCGGCTTGACGAGGTCGATGCCCAGTAGGAACCAGTCGCCCGGCTCGAGCGTGTCGCACAGCGCACCGAGGAACGCCCGTCGCTCCTCGAGATAGAAGTTGCCGATGGTGCCGCCGAGGAACGCCACGAGCCGGGTCCCACCGGTCGGCAGCCCCGACAGATGCCGGGTGAAGTCGCCGACCACGGGCTCGACGACGAGGTCGGGATATCGCTGACCGAGGACCTCGGCCGCATGGACGAGAGTGGCCTCGCTCACGTCGAGTGGCACGAACCGCTCGATCACGCCGTGGGCGACGAACGCATCGAGCAGCGTCCTCGTCTTGTCGCTCGTGCCCGAGCCGAGCTCGACGACCGTGGTCGCGGACGTCACCTCGGCGAGCATCACGGAATGGGCGCTCAGGATCTCGCGTTCCGCTTCGGTCGGGTAGTACTCGCCGAGGCGGGTGATTTCGTCGAACAGCTCGCTGCCCCGATCGTCGTAGAGCCAACGCGGCGGGATCGTCCGCGGGCGTGACTGCAGCGCTCGGCGCAGCTCGGCGAGATGGTCGGCCTCGCTGCGATCGGTCCCGATTTCGGTGCGGGGGTGCATGGGGCTCCTCGTCAGTCCGTCCGGTCGGCGGCCAGACGAACGCCGGCGGCGTGCCAGCGGGTGTGGGGGTGGAAGAAGTTCCGGTACGTCGCTCGGACGTGGCCGGGCGGCGTGTAGACCGACCCGCCGCGCAGCACGTACTGGCCCGACATGAACTTGCCGTTGTACTCACCGATCGCACCGGCAACGGGACGGAATCCCGGGTACGGCTGATAGGCCGACGAGGTCCACTCCCAGCAGTCGCCGTACAGCTGTCGCAGGTCCCCTGCGCCGGCCGACGGTGGGGCCGCACGTGGATGGAACGAGAACGTCGGATCGCACTCGTCGAGCTGCACGCCGGCGACCGGACGCTGCGACGCCGCGGCCTCCCACTCGAATTCGGTGGGCAGGCGGGCGTCGGCCCATGTCGCGTAGGCGTCGGCTTCGTACTGCGACACGTGCACGACCGGTTCGTGGGGGTCGACGTCGCGCAGACCGCTCAGCGTGTGGATCCACCATCGCTCGGGGCGGTCGGGATGTCGACGCCAGTACAGCGGCGCCTCCCAGCCTTCGGCCTGCGCTCGGTACCAACCGTCGGACTTCCACAGCTCGGGCCTCCGGTATCCGCCGTCGCCGATGAATGCCAGCCATTCGCCTGCCGTCACCAGCCGATCGGCAAGTGCATAGTCGTAGAGGCGGACCTCATGGCGGGGTCCCTCGTTGTCGAACGTGAAGCCGGCGACAGGATCGACGGCGCCGTGGTCGCCGTCACCGGCGTCGTGGCCGACCTCGACGAGTCCTCCGGAGCACTCGACCCAACCGAGCGGTCCCGGATCGTCCGCAGCGGGGCCGACGACGTCGACGTAGGCAGGGCCGACTGCCGGATTCATCGAGAGCAGGTGCTTGACGTCGAGCAGCAACAGCTCCTGGTGTTGCTCCTCGTGGTGGGTTCCGAGCACGAGCGTCGCTGCGTGATCTGCGGCGATGCCGTGAACGAGCAACTGCTCGATCGCCTTGTCGACCTGGTCTCGGTAGTCGGCGACCTCGGCGAGCGACGGGCGGGTGACGAAACCGCGTTGCGGCCTCGGATGCCGCTCGCCCACCGCCTCGTAGTAGCTGTTGTAGAGGAACCGGTACTCGGGACGATCCCAGACCCGGGCACAGGATCCGTCGGCGCCGAGCACGAACTCGGCGAAGAACCACGTGGTGTGGGCCCGGTGCCACTTGGTGGGACTGGCGTCGGGCATCGACTGCACCACCTGGTCCTCGGCACTGAGCGGTGCGGTCAGCCGGTCGGTTCGGGAGCGGACCTCGCGGAACCTCCCGAACAGGTCATCGGCGTGTGGAGCGGACACGGCTGCGGACATACCCGTCGCCAACCCGCCTGCAACCTCCGAATGTTCCCCGGACGCGAAGGAACCGCCACCCGTGGTGTCATCGACCACGGGTGGCGGTTCCCAACGCAGGGAGTGATCTCAGCCGTCGGCGGTGGTGTCCTCGGTGACCGGTTCGTCGGCGGCGGCCTCGTCGGCGGTGGCCTCGGGGTCGTTGACCACGAGCGCGGTCACCATGCCGAACATCCCGGTGTCACGCTCGACGTGGGTGAGGATGTGGCAGTGCCAGACCCACACGCCGGGATCGGTCGCCTGGTAGATCACCGAGTACCGCTCGCCCGGAGCGACGTTGACCGTGTCGGCCCAGTACGGGTAGTCGAGCGGGATGCCGTCCTTGGCGTACACCAGCTGCGGGAACTGGTGCTGGTGCATCGGGTGCGCCGTCAGGCCCTCGTTGTAGTAGTCGGCGGCCACCCAGTCGCCGGTCTCGAGCACGAGCGGCTCGGTGCCGGGGAAGCTCTTGCCGTTCAGGCTCAGCCCGATCGTGCCGGCGTCGTTGAGCACCATCGGCATCTCGACGTCGGGCTCGAAGTCCTCGGGGATCGTCACGCCACTGATCGTCTGGCCACGGGGATACGGACGCTCGCCGATCCGGAAGGCGGCGAACATCCCGTTGACCACCGAGATCTGTGAGTGCAGGTGAGCGTGGTACATACCGATCGCCGGCTCGTCGGCGACGAACTCGTACGTGAACGTCTCGCCGGTCTTGATCGGATCCTGGGTGAACGGCGACACGCCGTCCTGGTCGTTCGGCGTGTGGATGCCGTGCCAGTGGATGTCGGTTCCCATCGGCGTGTTGTTGGTCAACTCGACCTGCACGTTGTCGCCGACGTCGACGATGATCTGCGGACCGGGAACCTGACCGTTGTACGCCCACGCTTCGACGATCTGGCCCGGGGCGACCTCCCAGTCGATGATCGATGCCTCGAGCGTGAACTTCTTCGTGCCGTCGGGGAGGATCTCGGGTTCGAGGATCTGGTTGCCCTTGCCCTCGGTCTCGGCGGGGAACTCGAGCATCGAGTTGATCATGATCGCATCCATCTCGTCGGCGTTGAAGTCCGGCGAGTTGTGATCGTGCGAACCGCCGGCGGCGGCCTCACCGGTCGGCGCCGGCGTGGTGGTGATCTCGAGCTGGGCGTCCATGCCCGATTCCTTGTGACCGGGGACGCTGCAGATCAGCTCGTAGGTGCCGACGTCGAGCGAACCGAGATCGAGCGTGGCGTTGTCGCCGGCATTCAGCAGCGGCGTCTCGGTCCCCGTCTCGACCAGCACGAGGTTGTGCTGCTGGGTGCCGGTGTTGTTCACGAGGAGCTGGACCTCGCCCGGTGCGGCCTGCAGGTCGCCTTCGATCTTGAACTCCGACAGCGTCACGCCGACGGTCGTGGGGCCGGCCGAGGCACCGTCGCCGCCCGCGCCCCCGTCGCTGGTGCCCTCGTCGCGCAGCAGCCCGATCAGACCGATCACCACGACCGTGGCGACCAGTGCGATCAGCAATCCGGCCATGGCGATGAACACCAGCCCGCCACCGCCCTTGTCGTCGCCATCGGGCGCAGCAGTGGCAGGGGAATCTTCCAGAACGGTCACGCAAACTCCAATCGTCGTGAGAAAGTTGATGCGCAGCCTCGCAGCGCACCGGGCGAGACCCTAGGGACTTTCGGCCCTTTGAGCGGGGATCGGGAACCATCACCCGATTACGGTCGACGGCCATGCACATCGGCGTCGAGATCTTCCCCACCGACCAGACGATCGGGGCGATCGAACTGGCCCGCGAAGTCGAGGCCCGAGGATTCGAGTCGCTCTGGTTCCCGGAGCACTCGCACATTCCCACACGCCGAGCGACACCCTGGGGAGGGCGCGAAGGTGCACCGCCACTGCCGGAGTTCTACTGGCGGACCTTCGATCCGTTCGTCGCCCTCGGCGCATGCGCAGCGGTGACCACCACCCTGAAGCTGGCGACGGGCATCTGCCTCGTCGCCCAGCGCGATCCGATCCACACCGCCAAGGAGGTCGCCAGCGTCGACGCGCTGTCGGGCGGCCGGTTCCTGTTCGGCGTCGGCTACGGGTGGAACAAGGAGGAGATGGCGCAGCACGGCACCGAGTACTCGCAGCGCCGGGCGATCCTGCGAGAGAACCTGCTGGCGATGAAGGAACTGTGGACCAACGACGAGGCATCGTTCCGAGGCGACCACGTGCAGATCGAGCCGAGCTGGTCCTGGCCGAAGCCGGCCCAGCAGCCGCATCCGCCGATCATTCTCGGCGGCGACGCCGGACCGAAGACGGCGGCGGACATCGCGGAGTTCTGTGACGGGTGGATGCCGATCGGCGGACGACATGCGATCGACAAGTGGGACGAGGTCCGCACGGCGTGCGAACGGATCGGGCGCGACCCCGCCACGATCGAAGTCGGCGTCTTCGCAGCGCCGCCGGACGAGGCCAAGCTGAACGACCTCGCTGCACGAGGCGTGCGCCGCGCGGTCTTCGGGTTGCCGCAGGGCCCGCGCGACGAGGTCCTGAGTGCGCTCGACGAGATGGCGCCGCTCGTCGGGGTGATGCGGCCGGTCGGCTGACCGGTCGACGCCGCGGCAGGGGCGGCCCATCGGTGCTCCGACGGAACGTCCGATTGCGGTCACGAACCGCTGATCCAGCGGAAACATGCCCGTCACGCACGTTGCCGATGATGGAGGCATGCTGCCAGATCAGTTTCTCGTGATCGCCGTCGACCACCCGAGCTTGCACGGTGTGCTGGGTGACTTCATCGACGAGCTGCGCTCGGAGCGTGGCTGCCGGGGCCACGGGTCCGCTCGGGGGCGGACGCCCTTTCCCGAGTTGATCGAGCGGCTCGGCGCGGCGCAGATGATGCGGCTCGGCGTGCTGCACGAACGACGCCTGATCGCCGTCGCCGCCGTCGCCAACGACGGGGCGGTGGCTCTGGCGGTCGTGCCGGAGTTCCGCCGGCGAGGCATCGCCGACGAGTTGTCGCTCGTGCTCGCCGAACGGGCAACGGCGATCGGCTATCCCCCGCTGCATCGCTTCACCGTCGCGCATGCCAGATTGGCGGGGTGAGCAGCGCCGGCACAGGTGACGACTGGGACCTCCTCGTCGACGGGATCGACTTCGGAGAAGGCCCGCGCTGGCACCTCGGACGGTTGTGGTTCAGCGACTTCTACCAAGGGACGATCTCGTCGGTGGGACACGACCGTCGGCGGCGCGTCGAGGTGGAGTGGGACGGTCGGCCGTCGGGCCTCGGCTGGTTGCCGGACGGCAGGCTGCTGTTCGTGTCGATGCTCGACCGGCGGGTGATGCGTCGCGAACCTGACGGGACCATCGTGGAGCACGCCGACCTCGACGGGATCGCGACGGGCTACTGCAACGACATGGTGGTCGGCCCTCGGGGAAACGCCTACGTAGGGAACTTCGGGTTCGACTTCGAAGCCGGTGGAACACCGGCACCGGCGACGCTCGCGATCGTGTGGGCCGACGGCACCGTCACCGCTGCTGCCGACGGCCTGTCGTTCCCGAACGGGGCCGTGATCAGCGACGATGCGACGACGTTGATCGTCGGCGAATCGATGGCAGCACGCTTCACCGCCTTCACGATCACCCGCGACCGAGGTCTGACCGACCGCCGCGTCTGGGCAGCGGTGCCTGGCATGGCGCCCGACGGCTGCACGCTCGACGCCGACGGGGCGATCTGGTTCGCGGACGCACTCGGCTCGCAGGTGGTCCGCGTCCTCGAGGGCGGCGAGATCACCGATGGACTGCGGACACCCGACAACGTGTACGCCTGCATGCTCGGCGGCCCCGACGGCCACACGCTGTTCGCCCTCACGGCCGCCGGTTCGCATCCCGACGTCGTCGCCGGCACTGCGACCGGCGCCCTGTGGCAGACCCGTGTGGCCGTCCCCCGAACGCCCGACTCGCGCCCCTGAACGCCGAAAAATGCCCGGATTGTCGCGCTGAGCGCAACGAGCGGTGCATCTTTCGGACGAGCATTTGGTTGCGTGCGCAACATTCTTGGATACAATGCTTGCTATGACAACTATTCCGAACACCACCACCCTCCCCCTCGCTTCCGGCACGTGGACCACCGATCCCTCGCACACGACGGTCGGCTTCGTCGTCCGCCACCTCGGGCTCTCGAAGGTGCGGGGCCGCTTCGACGGCGCCACGGCCCAGCTGGTCGTCGGCGACGATCTCGCCAACAGCTCGGTGAGCGCCGAGATCGAGATGGGCACCGTGAAGACCGGCAACGCCGACCGCGACGCGCACCTGGCCTCGAGCGACTTCTTCAACGCCGAAGTCAACCCCACGATGACGTTCCGCTCGACGGCGATCACCGGCGAGGGTGAGGAGTACTCGATGACGGGCGACCTGACCATCAATGGGGTCACCAAGCAGGTCGAACTCGACGTCGAGTTCTTCGGCACCTCGGTGTTCCCGGGCGATCAGTCGACCCGGGCCGGCTTCAGCGCAACCGGCACGATCTCACGCAAGGACTTCGGCATCAACTTCAACGCACCGGTCGGCGCCGACAAGGTGATGATCTCCGACAAGGTCTCTCTCGAACTCGACGTCCAGCTGATCGCGCCGTGACCCTCGGGCTCGGACGTACTGTTCGGGCCCGGACGCCCTGGCGGGCTTCCCCTCACCCACCGAGTTCACTTGGTGCGCCGAGTCCCAGCCCCGGGGTCAGACGACCTTCATGCCGTACATCTCGCCGAGGGGGTCGCTGATCAGTTCGAGGCGTTCGCCGTCGGGGCCCATGAAGTAGATCGAGGTGTCGCCGACGAGGTGGTACGGCACGTCGGCGTCATCGAGCTTGCCCTTCAGGCGCTCCCAGTTCTCCCTCGACACCGAGATCGCCAGGTGATGGTGACCGCCGAGCACTTCGGCGTACTCGCCGAGCCCGAGACCGGGAAAGTCGAAGAACGCCAGCGCATTGCCGTTGCCGATGTCGAAGAAGAAGTGCGTCGAGCCGACGTAGTCGCGATTCTGGAACAGCTCGGTCAGCGGGAACTCGAGGAGCCCCTGATAGAAGGCGATCGTCCGTTCGACGTCGGAGGAGATCAGCGCTTGATGGTGCACCCCGCGCGCCGACGACAACGGACGATCCTCGGGGGCGAGCAGGTGTTTCGCTCGCATTCGAGCCCATTCGTCACCGCGGTCGGGATGGTCGCCGTCGTGGGCGGATCCGAAGTGGAGCTCATTGCTTGACATCGCAATATTCTGCCACGCGGTTCCCGAACGCAGACACCGAGTTGTCACACCGATCCGCGCGGACACCTGCAAGCCTCGTCCGACAGCTGACGGCGGCGGCATCCATGGCGCGATGCCCCACCAGCACGGCCGGGCCGATCGTGAGTGCGACGACGACGGTTCCCAGGCCGATCGGCCCGCCGAGCGCAGCTCCCGCCGCCAGCCACGTCAGTTCGAACGCCATGCGGAGTCGTGGCTCCGGTCGACCCGAGCGATCGGACGCCGCAGTTGCGAGCAGTTCGCCCGAACCGGCACCGAGGCCCGACACGATCAGCGCGCCGGCTCCCACACCCACGACGAACACGGCCGCGACATGGAGCACCAGCACGACAGCCAATGAGCCGGGTGGCTGGACACGGTCGAGCGCCGCCAGACCCGCCTGCATGCTCGGTCCCGCGATCAGCGGCGTGACCAGCGTGCCGGGGCCGGGGCGCCGGCCCATCAACCACGCAGCTGCGATCATCGCAGCGATCACGAGCCAGACCGCCAGGGTCAGCGGAAGCCCCGTGCGCATGCGGACGGCACCGATGAACACGTCGAGCGGTCCCGGTCCGAGACCGCTCCACAACATCACCGAGACGCCGGCGCCGATGACCAGCGAACCCCACACCAACAGTCCGATCCGAGCCGAGTTGCGCAGCAGCCGCGGCGTCGGCCCGGTGGCGAGCACGGCTGCGATGGCACCGGCACGGCTCCATGCGCCGAGGCGCGACCGGGCCGCAGCGGTGTGCGCGACCGCGACATCCGGGCTCGACTGGTCGACGACGACGGAACTCACACCGGAGTATCGGCCGCCCGGCGACGATCTCCACGGCGATCGATCAGGATGCCCGGTGCCGTCCGACACAGAGTGGCCACAGCGACTCTGCAAGAGTCACCGCATGAGCGCATTCATGATCGTCAACTACGACATCGACGACCCCGAGCTGTACGGCGAATACCAGGCCGGTGCGATCTCAGCGCTGCGCATCGGCAGTGAGTGCGAGGTGGTCGTCTTCGACGGCGACTCACAGCACGTCGAGGGAGAGCGCACCGGCCGCCAGACCGTCGTGCTGAAGTTCGAATCGATGGACAAGGCTCGCGAGATCTACGACTCCGGCGACTACCAGGCGATCGTCGGCAAACGCCATGATGCGAGCTCGAACCACTTCGCCGTACTCGTCAACACGCTCGCTTGACCCCCGGCGTCGCCGCTCAGGGTTCGAGATGACGTAACAGCGCGTCAAGTGCGAGCAGGTAGCTGTCGGCGCCGAACCCGGCGACCACGCCGACGCACACGCCGGTGACGACCGACGTGTGGCGGAAGTCCTCACGGGCGTGCACGTTCGAGAGGTGCGTCTCGACCACCGGCACATCGATCGAGGCGATCGCGTCGCGCAACGCGATGCTGTAGTGGGTGAACGCACCGGGATTGAAGATCACGCCGTCCGCGCGGGTGCGCGCCTCCTGCAGCGCATCGATCAGCGCACCCTCGGCATTGCTCTGCACATCGTCGATCTCGACGTCGCGCTCGGCGGCAGCAGCGCGAACTGCGGCGACGATGTCGCCGAGCGTCGCCGAGCCGTACACGTCGACCTCGCGAGTGCCGAGCAGGTTGAGGTTCGGGCCGTTGAGCACCAGGATCCGACGGGTCATGCAGGCAGGTTACGCAGCCGCCCGATCCCCGGCGTGAACCTGATGCACGGCGCTCGCGACCTGACCGCAGCGCAATCGTGCTCGACCTGGATGATCGGCAAGGTCACCGCAAGTCCTTGAGTTGCGCCGGCCGGCGACCGATGACATCTCGACGCTGTTCCATCGGGAGCAGTACCGAACCGGCGGGAGGCAGCGGCCGCATGACCTCAGAGGTGTTCCTCGGGCGACAACAGATCGTCGATGCGGAACGCGAGATCTTCGGGTACGAGCTGTTGTACCGCGGTCCCGACGAGATGCCCGCGTCCGACGACCCGGAGATCGCCACGCGCTGCGTGATGGAACGCGTCTTCCTGCAGTGGGGGATGGAGCACGTGGTCGGCGATCGGTTCGGCCTCATGAACGCGACCGCCGAGTCGATCATCAACGGCCTCCACGAAGCGATGCCACCCGAGGGAATGATCATCGAGGTTCGCGAGCCAGCACCCTTTGCGGCCGAGACGGTGGATGCACTGCGCCGGGCCCGGATGAACGGATACCACTTCGCGCTCGACAACGTCAGCCGGCTCGGCGACCTCGAATACTCCGAGCTGCTGCCACTTGCGAGCATCGTCAAGATCGAGCTCACGACGGCGCACCATGCCGAAATCGACCGCCTGATCACCGTTGCCCGCGACCGCTCGCCCGGCGTGCTGGTCGTCGCCGAGAAGGTCGAGTCGCACGACGACTTCAACCGCTGCGTCGACCACGGATTCGACCTGTTCCAGGGGTACCACCTCTGCGAACCCGAGGTGCTGCGGCGCCCCGCCCGCCACGTCGGCCGACGAGCCGCCGTGGCGCTCCATGCGGCGTTGCGCGACGACATCGACGTGGCGCAGGTGGAGGCGATCGTGGCGAGCGACGCGTCGCTGACGTTCCGGCTCCTCGCAGCGGTGAACGCGAACGCATTCGGTCTCGACCGGCGGGTGACGACACTCGACGAAGCGATCGTGCTGCTCGGCATCGGCAAGCTACGCCGGCTCGCCGATCTGCTCGCGACGTCGATCGACGCTGTCGACGACCACGTCGACGACCTGCTCCGTGGCGCCACACGAGCCGACATGGTGATGACGCTGCTCGACGGTTCCGACCTGGTTCGCTGTGGCGTCACCGCTGCGGTGTTGTCGGTCGTCGATCGACTGTACGAGGCGTCGCTCGGCGAGCTCCTCGACGAACTGCCGATGAGCGACGTCGTGGTCGACGCCCTGCTCTACGGCACGGGACCGGTCGGTGAGGCCCTCGATGTGGCGCGTGCGTGCGAACGCGGTGACCACACGTCGCTCGATCAGCTCGCTCCCGGTCGCCGAGGCGAACTGCTGGCGCTGTACGAAGAGTCGGCTGCACGTTCGCGTCGCACGTACGAGTCGGACGGCGGTGTGGCCACCGGCGCCGCGAGGTCGGAGACGCCCGACCTCGCGTGACAGGCTTGGGCGATGTCCGACGCCGACGCCATCGACTTCGCACTCCTCCTCCTGCGCTGCGGCGCCGGCGCCGTCATGCTCGCCCACGGCATCAACCACATCCGTCCGAACATCGACGGCACCGCAGGATGGTTCGGCTCGATGGGCATGAAGCCGCCCAGACTCCACGCCTGGCTGGCGAGCGTCACCGAGATCGGCGGCGGTCTGCTGCTCCTCCTCGGACTGCTGACGCCGTTCGCGGCAGCCGGCGTCGTCGGCGTGATGTTCGTCGCCTGGGCGATCAACCACCGTGGCAACGGATTCTTCATCTTCCGACCCGGTGAGGGTTGGGAATACGTGATGACGCTCGGCATCGTCGGGTTGGCGATCGCCACGATCGGCCCCGGCACCTGGTCGCTCGACGAGGCGTTCGACCTGATCGACGACTTCCGCGGATGGACCGGCCTGCTGATCGCAGCGCTCGGCGGCCTCGGAGGTGGAGCAGCGCTGCTCGCCGCGTTCTGGCGCCCCGAGAAGTCCTAGCATTCACTCGGCGTTTGGCAGATCGCCGCCATGGGCAGGGCTCCCCCACGACCACACGTCCGGAGGGCCGATGAAGAAGCTGACCTACAACGCACTGTCGACGATCGTCGGTATCGGCGCCGCCGTTGCCGCTCGCAAGATCGTGTCCGCGCTCTGGCGCAGCGACACCGAGACGCCGCTGAACCCCGCCGATCGACGCACCTCGTGGCAAGAGGCGCTCGCATGGGGCCTCGCCACCGCCGTCGGAGCCGGCGTCGCCCGGGTCATCGCACTGCGCGGAGCCGCCACGGGTTGGGAGAAGATGACCGGCGAGACGCCGCCAGGCATCGCCGCCTGATCGGATCCGGGCGTGCTGGGACACGTGCAAGCCGCGAGCGGCGCCGACGCCGAATCCTGGTTGTTCACCTCATGGTCGACCGTGGGGTGGATCATGCTGTCCGGTGTCTTGATGTTGCTGACCGTGGTCGCGGTCGTGCGGATAACAGGGTTGCGATCGCTCGCCAAGATGTCGTCATTCGACTTCACCGTCACCGTTGCGATCGGGTCGATCCTCGGTTCGGTCGTCGCATCGGGATCACCGATCTCCCAGGGCGCCGTCGCAGTCGCGACGCTGCTCGGCGTCCAGTGGCTGATCGCCCAGTTCCGCCGCCGTTCGTTCGGATCCCACGTCGTCGACAACACGCCGATCCTCCTCGTCCGAGACGGACAGTTCATCGACGAGGCGTTGACCGAGGCCCGCGTGACCCGCTCGGACGTGTACGCCCGACTGCGACAAGCCAACGTGCACCGGATGGAGGAGGTGATCGCCGTCGTGCTCGAGACGACGGGCGACGTCAGCGTCGTCCACGGCGAGGGGCGCCTCGACGCCGAGCTGTACGACAACGTCCGCCAGCTCCGTGCCGACGGTCCGCTCACCGCGACGAGCGGTGATCAGATCAGCGGCTGCGAGGCGGTGCTGAACGTCGGGCTGAGGTGCGACGTGTCGTTCCAACAGCGCACCACCCAGCGATCGCCGTCGACGACGAGATGTGAGATCGAGGCGTTGTCCGATCCGCTGAATGCGAACCCGGTGGAACCGGTGGCGATGTTCATGATCTGACCGATCACGCCGCCGTGCACGACCGCAACGACGAGTTCGTCGGGATGGTCGGCGGCGATGCGCTCGATCCCGCGACGGACACGGTTCTCGAACTGGTGGGCGGGTTCGCCGCCGGGGATCACGTCCCAGCGCTGCTCGAGGTACATCCGCTGTGCGATCGGGTCGCCGTCGGCGACACGCCGGCGGAACTCGCCGCCTTCCCAATCGCCCAGGAACACCTCGCGCAGATCGGCAACCTCGGTGGCCTCCATCGCGAGGTGGTCGAGCAGCGGTTCGGCGGTCTGATGCGTGCGCTGCAACGTGGTGACGTACACCGCAGCGATCCGCTCGCCCGTGTCGATCAGGCGCTGCGCCGCCAGCTCGGCCTGTTGGCGACCCTCGGGGGCGAGCGGTGGGTCACCGTGGCCGTCGACGAGTGCGAACGACTCGCCCTCGACGTGCGGCGCCGATTCCCCGTGACGCACCAGCAGGATCTCGGTGGCGCCCGGCGGCGGCGCGAACCGCGACTGGGGGAACTTCCGGGTCTCCGAAACGCTGTCGGCCATCTCCGGAACATAGCCACCACCCCGTTTGCGTGACACTTCTGGTGGGCCGGGTCACCGGAATCCGCACACAGACATCACGCCACGGGCCCGTGCACGTTTGCGTGACACTTCTGGTGGGCCCGGTCGCCGGAATCTGCACACAAACGGGGGGTGGCGGGGGCCAGACTGGGTGCGTGAAACGGCTCAACTCGCGTCCGATCGACACGGTCGACCTGCTGTCGCTCCCTGCCTTCATCGGCACGATGGTGTGGGAGTCGCGGGTGCTCGCACAGCGCGAACTGCGCGAGTTCGGCGACCTCGACGAGGCCACGTCCGAGGAATTGTCCGACCCCCGGCTGCCGCCCGACCCACTGGTACCGGTCGGCTACGAACGCCGTGACACCACGGCGAGCCTGGCGATGCTGGCGGGCAACGTGGCGGTCAATCTGGCGCTCGCCGGCGTGGTCGGGGCGATGGGTCGTGCCGTGTTCAAGCGGCGCATCGTCGATCTCGGCGTGACGAAGTGGTCGCTGCCGGTGGCGATGGTGGCCTGGGACTTCCTCTACTACTGGGATCACCGGTGGATGCACGAGGTCCGATTGTTCTGGGCCAACCACGTGACGCATCACTCGAGCGAGCGCTACAACCTGTCGACGGCGCTGCGCCAGCCGTGGTCGGGAATCCTGACGTCGTGGGTCTTCCTGCCGATGCCGCTGCTCGGCATCCCGGCTCACCACGTGGCCAAGGCCGGCCAGCTGAACCTCCTGTACCAGTACTGGATCCACACCGAGGCGATCGATCGTCTGCCGGCGCCGGTCGAAGCGGTGTTCAACACGCCGTCGCACCACCGGGTGCACCACGGCGCCAATCCGCAGTATCTCGACAAGAACTACGGCGGGATCCTCATCGTGTGGGACAAGCTGTTCGGCACGTTCGAGCCCGAGGTGCGCCGCATCAAGTACGGCCTGACCAAGAACATCCACACGTACAACCCGATTCGGATCGCCTACCACGAGTTCGTCGACATCGCCCGCGACGTTCGACGTGCCGACGGTGTGCGCAACAAGCTGCGCTACGTGTTCGACAAACCGGGTTGGCAGCCGGCACCCTGACCACTCCGCCTTCCGTTCGTGTGGCGTTTCGGGTGGACCGGGTCACCCGTTCTGCAACGCGAACGTGAAGCGGCTGGGTCAGGGTGTGTACTGCGAGAGGATGAGCGCCGGGAGAGGACCGGGATCGAGGTCGCCGGGGTCGTAGCCGGGCTCGAAGGTGGCCGCATAGCGCGATCGTCCGGTGCGGAACCACGGCGGTACATGAGGCCGCGCAGGTGCGCCTTGCGAGGCGAGCAGGATGCGCTGGAGGCGATCGATCGTGCGCTGGAAATGCCACTGCGATCGCAAGGATCCGATGACCCGGTACGGATAGCTCCCCTCGAGGTGCTCGTAGAGGTCGAACGCAACGGTGCGGTGCTCCATCTCCTCGGCGAGGTGCCACGCCCACAGCTGACCCCACGGGCCCGACGAGATCGTGCTGCTGCCGGCTTCCGCCTCGGCGATCGATGTCAGCGCCATCGCGCAGGTCATCGCCTCGAACCCCTCGGCGTACACGAGATTGAACCGCCGTGACTTCGAGGTGTTGAACCGCCGGTAGTCGGCGTCGAGCTGATCTTCGACGGTCTGCAGGTCGGTGGCGACCGCAGGACCGAGCTGAGCTTTGATGATCTCGTTGATGCGGCGGTGGTTCTGGAAGTGCTGCGCCTCCTGCCCGATGAATTCACGGACATCGGCGGCCAGGCCGGCGTCGGTGATGTCGTCGGCGACCGACCGGAACGTGCGGATCAGGTACGGCTCGAGGTACGGCATGGTGAGCGAGAACGCCACCAGATAGGTCTCTCGCACGACGTCGTTGCCCGGCAGCACGTCGTCGAGCGCATCGGGGAACTCGAACTTCACCTTGCGGACCGTGATGTCATGGGCCTCGCTCATGGCGCGACCGTAGCCTCGGCGAGATCGAAGCGCTCGTCCGGTTCGGACAGCTCTGCACACACCGCCGTGGTCAGTTCGACGAAGGCGCGTGCTGCGGGCGACAGTGTGCGCCCGCAACGCCAGGCGATCGACACCTGACGACCCGGGATCGGTGGGTCGAGCGGGTGCAGCGAGGTGCGGGGGTCCTCGGGTTCGGTGCACAACAGCGGCATCACCGCGACGCCCATGCCGGCGCGCACCATCGCGGCAACCGTGCCGTTGTCGTGCGAGCGGAACACGTAGGTCGGGTCGAGACCGGCGGACCGCAGCCCCGCCTCGTTGAGCAACGAGCAGGAGTTGGGGGGTTGGCCGATCAACGGTTCGTCCGCGATCACGTCGATCGAGACCGGGCCGGGCGGGAACTGGCCGGGTCGGGCGATCAGCACGAAGGGATCGGTGAGCAGGAGTCGCGACTCGAAACCCGACGCCGACCCATCGTCCACGCGGCCGACGAGGAACGACACCTCGGTCTGGCCGCGTTCGAGATGCGCTTCGAGTTCCTCGTCGACGTCGGTCTCGAACAGGTGCACCTCGACGTCGGGATGCTCCGCTCGGAATCGGCCGAGCACCATCGGCAACACGGCCGACGACACGCTCTGGAACGTGCCGACGGTGAGCCGCCCGGAGTGCCCGGCCCGGAAGCGGTCGAGGTCGTCGGCGAGTGCGGCCACCCGGCCCAACAGGTCGCGACCGCCGCGCAACAGCTCGGCGCCGAACGGGGTCAGTTCCACTGCCCGAGGGCCGCCGGGTCGGTCGAAGACACGTTCGCCGACGGCCCGTTCCAGTGCGGCGATCTGCTGGCTGACCGCCGACTGGGTGTAGCCGAGCCGTTCTGCGGCACGCGCGAACGTCCCCTCGACAGCGACCGCATCGAGCGCCACGAGATGCCGGAGATCGAGATCGCGGAGTGCCGCCACGAACATCAGCATAACTGATCACAAGGAGTGCAGATCATCGCCGTAGATGTCGCTCCGACGGCCGTACCGTGATGGCATGACCTCCTCCACCACTTCGCTGGATCGCATTGCGTTCGCGATCGACCGCGAGGGATTCGATGCCCTCGACCGCCACGTCATCGACGACGTGCTCGCTCTCGCCACCGCAGCTGGTGCCTCTGCGGTACTCGCCGAGGTGTTCGCCGACGAGCACGAGCCGGCGCCCGTTCGCGAGCGCGCCTTCGGTCTGCTCGCCATGCAGATCGTCTCCGGTCGCCGCACGCGCTTCGAATTCACCGTCGCCGCCTGACGCCGGCTCGATCCGTCGGCTCCACCCGTCGGCGACACTGCGGCGACGACACTCCGTAGAGTCGTCGCCGTGCAGCAGTTCGAGGGAAAGGTCGCCGCGATCACGGGTGCCGGATCCGGCATCGGGCGAGCCCTCGCACTGGAGCTCGCCGGTCGAGGTTGTCGCCTGGCGCTGTGCGATGTCGACGACCGAGGACTCGCCGAGACAGTGACACTGCTCGAGCGCCCCGGCCACGCTCACGGCAGCAACACGGTCGTGGTGAGCGCCCACGTCGACGTCACCGACCGCGACGGCGTCGAGGCGTGGGCGGCGAGCGTGGCCGACGAGTTCGGCGAGGTCAACCTGATCTTCAACAACGCCGGCGTCGCACTGGCGGCGAACGTCGACGCGATGAGCTACGAGAGCTTCCGCTGGTTGATGGACGTCAACTTCTGGGGTGTCGTCCACGGCACGCTGGCGTTTCTCCCGTACCTCCGCGCGAGCGGCGACGGCCACGTGATCAACATCTCGAGCGTGTTCGGGCTCCTCGGCATCCCGAGCCAGTCCGCCTACAACTCGGCCAAGTTCGCGGTGCGCGGGTTCACCGATGCGCTGCGTACCGAACTCGACATCGAACGCTGCGGGGTGTCGGCCACCACGATCCATCCCGGCGGCGTGCGCACCAACATCGCCCGCAACGCGCGCTTCGAGTCCGCCGGCCACGAGGAGGCCGTCGACGCCGAACAGGCTGCTGCCGACTTCGAGCGGCTGACGCGCACGACGCCACAGAAGGCGGCGAAGCTGATCATCGGCGCCGTCGAGAAGAACAAGCGCCGCGCGCTGATCGGACCCGACGCCCACCTGTTCGACGCCGCCGCACGCATCTCGCCACGCGGTGCCCAATGGGTGCTCGGACGGCTGATCGCGCGGACCAACCGATCACTCGTCTGATCGTCACCGCAGGGCTCTCGCACCGGCACGCGTCGAGCAGGGGGCTCAGAGCCAGCCGGACTTCTTGAACATCCGGTAGAGCAGCGCAACGGCGGTTGCGGTGGCCGACAGCACGACGGGGTAGCCGATCGTCCATTCCAACTCCGGCATGTGCTCGAAGTTCATGCCGTAGATCCCTGCGACCATCGTGGGGACCGCCGCCATCGCAACCCAGGCGCTGATCTTGCGCATGTCGTCGTTCTGGCGCACCGAGATCTGCGTCAGGCTCGCCGTGAGGGCGGCGTCGAGCAGGCCTGACAGCGAATGAGCTCGAGTGACTGCGCGGTCGAGCTGGTCGGCCGCCTCGTTGAGATCGTGCAGGATCGCCGGGGGCATGTGCGCCCCCCGCACACGCAGCAACCGGGCGAGAGGGTCGTCGAGCGAGTCGATCGCCACGATCATCCGGCGAACCTCGCGCTTGAGCTTGTACAGCCGCTGCACCGGCTGGCGGTTGTCGTCGGAGAAGACGTCACGCTCGACCTCGATCACGTCGTTCTCGAACCCGTCGAGTGCGGGGGCGTAGCCATCGATGACGACGTTCACGACCGCAGCGACGACCGCAGCGGGTCCGAGGCGGAGCCGGTCGGGATCCGCTTCGAGTGCAGCGCGCGCCGACGACAGCTGGCTGGCCTGGCCGTGACGGATCGAGATGACGGAGCGAGGGCCGATCAGCAACGTCATCTCGCCGAGCGCGATCGTCTCGTTGCGATCCTCGTAGGCGGCCGTGCGCAACACGAGCTGGACGATCGAGCCGTCGACGGTCAACACGGGTCGGGCATGCGGGGTGAGCACCTCGGCGGCCGACACGCCGCCGAGGCCGAGGGCAGTCATCGCCTGGCGCAACTCGGCATCATCGGGCATTCGCAGACCGAGCCAGACGAACCCGTCGCCGACGACGGCGTCGTCGAGCGTCATCGTGGCGGGATCGAAGTCCCGGCGGCGGCCGTCGACGTAGGCGGCGCAATCGATCATCACCCCATCAGTGTCGTCGCTCGGCGCCATCCCTGCGGCGATGTCACCGAGGTTCGTCGTGATAGGCCTCGGTCAGCAGGTCCAGGAGATCCGCGTCGACGTCGACGGGTTCGCGGACATTGGCGACGTGCCAGTAGCGCGAACCGTAGTGGACGACCTTGCGCGTGATCGTCGGGTGCTGCGCTGCGCGACGCAGCGAGAACGCGATGGCGACCCAGCGATCCTTCGGGCGGAGTTCGGCGAACTTACGGGGATTCTTGAGGAAGATGCCGACCGACACGACATCGGCGTGCACCGGCCCCAGCGTGTCGACGTGTCGCATCACCGCCTCGAAGATCGGTCGCTCGTGCGGTGGGCCCGTCGAGAAGTACTCCTCCAACGTGAGGCCTGGAGCGCAGTCGTGTGACTGCCCCGCACGTCCGAACAACCGGCCGCACTCGGGACAGTTCCACGCTCCCACCTCGTGGATCCTTGCACGGTTCTGCGGGTTGTGGGCACGCCACCTCGCCGCGCGAAGCTCACGTCGTGAGAAGGGGATCGACATGAGCCAGACGACCGAGACACTCGAGCGATCCGACTCGCCCGTGTTGGAGCACTTCGACGTCCTGATCGTCGGGGCGGGCATCTCCGGCATCGGCGCCGGTTATCACCTTCGCGACCAGTATCCGGAGAAGTCGTTCGTCATCCTCGAGAAGTTCGAGAGCTTCGGCGGCACCTGGCTGACCCACAAGTACCCCGGCATCCGCTCCGACAGCGACCTCTACACGTTCGGCTACCGGTTCAAGCCGTGGATCGGTCCTCCGATCGCCACCGCCGACGAGATCCTCGCCTACATGGGCGAGGTGATCGAGGAAAACGACCTCGAGCGACACATCCGCTACCACCACGCGATCACGTCGGCCGAATGGTCGAGCGCCGACAACGTCTGGACGCTTCACGGCACACGAACCGACCCGACGACCGGCGATGCGACGCCGGTGACCTTCACGACGAACTTCCTGTGGATGTGCCAGGGGTACTACCGCCACGAGAAGGGCTACACCCCCGACTGGCCGCGCATGGACGACTACCAAGGGCAGATCGTGCATCCGCAGACCTGGCCGACCGACATCGACCTCTCGGACAAGCAGGTGCTGGTGATCGGCTCGGGAGCAACGGCGGCAACGCTCGTGCCGGCGATCGCAGGCGAGTGCAAACACGTCACGATGCTCCAGCGATCGCCGACCTACTTCGTTTCGCGCCCCAACGTGAACGAGTTGGCCGACACGCTGCGCAGCCTCGACATCCCCGAGGAGTGGACGCACGAGATCGTGCGCCGCAAGGCCCTCCAGGACCAGGCACTGGTCACCAAGCTGTCGTTCGAGGAACCCGAGTGGGTCCGCACGGAACTCCTCAACGGTGTCCGTGCCGAATTGCCCGAGGGCTACGACGTCGACACGCACTTCACACCGAAGTACCGGCCCTGGCAGCAGCGCTTGGCGATGGTGCCCGACGGCGACCTGTTCAAGGGCATCAGCGCCGGGCTCGCGTCGGTCGTCACCGACGAGATCGACACGTTCAACGAGACGGGCATCCTGACCACGTCGGGACGCCAGCTCGACGCCGACGTGATCGTGACGGCGACCGGCTTCGACCTGAGCGTGCTCGGCGACATCCAGTTCACCGTCGACGGGGCCCCGGTCAACTTCGCCGACACGGTCACCTACCGCGGGATGATGTTCACCGGCGTGCCCAACCTGCTGTGGGTGTTCGGGTACTTCCGTGCGAGCTGGACGCTGCGAGCCGACCTGCTCGGCGACTTCGTGTGCCGGCTGCTGCATCACATGGACAAGATCGGCGCACACAAGGTCGTGCCGCAGCTTCGTCCGGAGGATGCCGGCATGGAGCTGGGCTCGTGGATCGACCCCGAGAACTTCAATCCGGGCTACCTCACCCGCAGTCAGCACCTGATGCCCAAGCGTGGCGACAAGCCCGAGTGGCAGCACACGCAGGACTACTGGGCCGAGAAGGACGCGCTGCCGATCGTCGATCTCGACGACGGCTGCCTGACCTACGACTGACCGTTACGCCAGGGGTCAGACCCCAGGCGTAACACCCGCCGCCGGGCCCGACTGCGAGACTCCGGCGATGACGGTTCGCATCGGGTTCATCGGGACGGGGTTCATCGCTCGCACCCACAGCTGGTTCCTCAAGCACACAGCGGCCGACGGGGCGATCGTGGCGGTCCACGATGTCGACGTCGACCGGGCGCAGGCATTCGCCGGCCGCGTCGGCGCAGAGGTCGTCGGCGCCGACGAGCTGTTCGACCGGGTCGACGCCGTGTTCGTCACCACGTGGACATCGCAGCACGAACGCCTCGTGGCGGCGGCCGCCGAACGTGGCGTGGCCGTGTTCTGCGAGAAGCCACTGGCGTTCGACGCTGCCGCAGCCCAGCGGATGGTCGACGCCGTCGAGACGGCCGGCGTCGTCAACCAGGTCGGGCTGGTCCTGCGATACATGCCGCAGTTCATCCACGCACGGACGCTCCTCGCCGACGAACGCGCGGGTCGGGTGCTGGCCGTGTCGTTCCGCGACGACCAGTTCATCCCGATCCAGAGCCACTACGGATCGACGTGGCGGATCGATCCCGAACGATGCGGCCGTGGCACGCTGCTCGAACATTCGATCCACGACGTCGACATCATGCACTGGTTGTGTGGACCGGTCGGCTCGGTCAGCGGGACCGTGCGGGAGGTGCACGGCCACGCCCACATCGACGACGTCACCGTCGCCCGGCTCGAGTTCGACAGCGGCGCAGTGGCATCGCTGACGTCGATCTGGCACGACATCGTCGACCGGCCGAGCCTGCGTAGCGTGGAGATCTTCTGCGAGAACCTGTACATGCATCTCGACGGCGAGGCCACGACGCCCGTCACCTGGCAGTACACGGGTGAACCGCTCCAGACGCTCGGCGACGACGCCCTGGCACGTGCCTGCATCGATGCGGGCCGCGCACGCGACCGCGACCTCGCCCCCGTTCCCGGCGGCGCGATGTTCAACCCGCTGACGCCGTTCCTCGACGCGATCGCGGCCGGCGCACCATCCCCACTCCCGTTGCGCGAAGCAGTGCCGGCGCACCACATCGTCGATGCGATCTACGCCTCCGCCGACGCATCCGGCGCCCCCATCCCCGTCTGATCCGCCAACTGTCCCCCTGCCTGTGACAACGCGGACTGGCACACCGTCACACCGTGCCGGGTCCAACGTGACAGATCAGGCGAACATCCTCCTGAGGATTTCATAGGAGTAGTGCGATGCGAGCTGATCGAGGAACCTCGGGAAGTCGACGGACGCCGTGCCGCTCGCAAGATCCGAGATCGCCCGGATGACGCACAGCGGAACACCGCCCAGTTCGTGACAGACCTGTGCGACGGCAGCGCCCTCCATGTCGACACAGAGAGCATCGGGCGTCCGGCGGCGAACCGTCTCCTTGAGTTCCCCCTCGATGAATTCGTCGCCGGTCGCCACCTGCCCGGTGTGCACGCTCGGGCGAACGAGACCGAACTCGTCGAGTACCTGCTGCGTGGCGATGGCCGACAGGCCGCCGTTGACGAAGTCGAGGGCAGCGGCGACCGCAGCGGCTGTCATTCCGGCATCCGTCGGGAGCTCGACCACGCCGAGCAGCGGGATCTCGCCTCGCACGAACATCGCCGGCGGCCCGGCGAGATCGTGCTGGACCAGCTCGGTGGCGATGACGACGTCGCCGATCGCGAGGTCGTCGTGGAGTGCGCCGGCGATGCCGGTGAAGATGACGGCGTCGACGCCGTGGTCACGGACGAGCGACGCCGCGGTGAGTGCCGCGGCGACCTTGCCGATCCGCGACTGGACGATCGTGATGCGCTGGCCGGCGAGGAATCCGGACCGGTACGTGCGCCCGGCGTGCTCGGTGACGGCCTCGCGCTCGAGGTGGTGGTGGACCCGCTCGACCTCGTCGGCCATCGCGCCGATCACGCCGACGTGCCCGTACTCGATCGCCATCAGCGCATGGTAGGTGGGCAGCGTCGGGCGACGTCGACCGCCCGATGGTGCAACTACATCACATCTGATGAGCTCGGCGCTTCGTCGGCACCGAACACGCCCGCATCGACTGTCCGAACAACGGGTTGACCGGACACACGCCGAACACGCCGGTAGCGATTGGGGCGATGGCGAACACGGCGAGCGCCACGCCGAGACCGCCACCGACCACCAGACCGAGCGCGAACAGTACGAACCCGCCGCCGATCCGGATCGTGCGTCCAGTGGGCGTGTTCATGAAGTTGAGGAATCGCATGGTCCGGAGTATACCCCCCGGGGTACATGATCCGTCGGCGTCGCCTTCCTTCACGACGCCCCGTGCCGTCTACCGTTCGGCGCATGGAACTTCAGGATCGAGTCGTCGTCGTCACCGGAGCAGGATCGGGCATCGGCGAGGCGATCGCACGGGCGTCGCACGCCGCGAGCGCCCGCCATGTCGTCGTTGCCGACCTCGACGGGGCCCAGGCCGCGCGCGTGGCCGGCGACATCGGCGGTACCGCCGTCCAGATCGACGTCCGAGACGAAGCCGCGATCCGGGCGATGGTCGAGTCGACGCTCGATGCTCACGGCCCGATCGACCTGTTCGTCTCGAACGCCGGGTTCGTCACCGCCGCCGGGCTCGAGGACAGCAACGAGGCGATCCAGACGATGTGGGAGGTGCACTGCATGGCGCACATCTACGCCGCTCGGGCGGTGCTGCCGTCGATGATCGCTCGCGGCGAGGGCTACGTGCTGAGCACCGCATCGGCAGCGGGTCTCCTGACGCAGATCGGCTCGATGGCGTACTCGATGACCAAGGCGGCGGCGATCTCGCTCGCCGAATGGCTGTCGATCAGCCATCATCACCAGGGCATCCGGTTCTCGGTGTTGTGCCCGCAGGCAGTGGCGACCAACATCGTGCGCAACAGCCCGCAGAATGCGATGGCGGCGCGGGCCGCGGCGGCCGACGACGACAAGGGCTTCGAAGGCGGAGTGGCGAGCGCCGACGGCGTGCTCGATCCGGCCGACGTCGCCCAGCTGTGCCTGCAGGCGATCCGCGACGAGCAGTTCCTGATCCTGCCGCATCCGGAGGTCGCCACCTACGTCGAGCGCAAGGCGACCGACTGCGACCGCTGGCTCGCCGGCATGCGCCGCTTCCAGGCGGCCCTCCACCCCGACGGCGACCTCCCCGGCAACGCGATTGCACCAGAGGTCTGACCGTTACGCCTGGGGTCTGACCCCTGGCGTAACGCTCGGAATCGGAGGGTGGCCGGGCCGGGTGCTTGACTGACGCCATGACCGCGATCTCCGAATCCGTCCGCCTCGAGACCGTCACCGCCGACGTCGGCGACATCGCCCTCGTCGTCGTCGACAACCCGCCCGTCAACGCACTGAGCTGGCACGTGCGCCAGGGCCTGTTCGACGGCATCAACAAGGCGGTCGAAGACGGCGCCAAGGCGGTCGTGATCATCTGCGACGGCCGCACGTTCATCGCCGGTGCCGACATCAGCGAGTTCGGTGGCAACGTGCCCCAGGCCGCCGGCCTCCACGAGGTGCAGGCCGCGATGGAGAATGCGCCGGTCCCGGTGATCGCCGCCATCCACGGCACGGCGCTCGGCGGCGGACTCGAGGTCGCCCTCTGTGCCCATTACCGAGTCGCCGTCGACTCGGCGAAGTTCGGACTCCCCGAGGTGAACCTCGGACTGTTGCCCGGCGCCGGCGGCACGCAACGGCTGCCCCGACTCGTCGGCGTCCCCAAGGCGCTCGAGATGATGACGTCGGGTCGCCACATCGGCACCGACGAAGCGCTCGGCGCAGGTCTGATCGACGACGTCACGGCCGGCGGCCCAGCCGAGCTGCGCGAGGCGGCGGTCGCGTTCGCAAACCGGGCGGTCGCGGAGAATCTGCCGCTCGCACGGGTGCGCGACCGCGACGAGAAGGTCCTCGAGGCGCGTGGCAACGACCAGCTCTTCGCCGACTTCCGCGCCTCGATCGCCCGCAAGGCACGTGGCTTCCTCGCCCCCGAGTACAACATCCGGTGCATCGAAGCCGCCGCCAACTTGCCATTCGACGAGGGCCTGAAGGTCGAGGGCAAGCTCTTCATGGAGTTGATGACCGGGCCGCAGTCCGGCGCCCAGCGCTACGCCTTCTTCGCCGAACGCGCCGCCAACAAGATCCCCGACATCCCCAAGGACACCCCGATCATCGACGTCCAGAAGTGCGGCGTGCTCGGCGCCGGCACGATGGGCGGCGGCATCGCGATGAACTTCGCGAACGTCGGCATCCCGGTCACCGTCGTCGAGCGCGACCAGGCGGCGCTCGACCGCGGGCTCGGTGTCGTCCGCAAGAACTACGAGCGCTCGGCCTCGCGCGGTTCGATCCCTGCCGATGCGGTCGAGCAGCGCATGGCGCTGATCACCGGAAGTACCGACAAGGCCGACTTCGCCGACTGCGACATGGTGATCGAAGCCGTGTTCGAGGACATGGAGCTGAAGAAGTCGATCTTCCGCGAGCTCGACGGGATCTGCAAGCCGGGGGCGGTTCTCGCCTCGAACACGTCGGCGCTCGACATCAACGAGATCGCCGCCGCCACGACCCGGCCCGAGAGCGTGATCGGGATGCACTTCTTCTCCCCCGCCAACGTGATGAAGCTGCTGGAGAACGTCCGCGGCGACAAGTCGTCCGACTCGGTCGTGGCCACCACGATGGCGATCGGCAAGAAGATCGGCAAGGTTCCGGTGATGGTCGGTGTGTGCCGCGGTTTCGTCGGAAACCGCATGCTGTTCATGCGCGGCGCCGAAGCCGAGCGGATGATCCTCGAAGGAGCAACGCCGGCTCAGGTCGACAACGTGCTCTACGAGTTCGGCTTCCCGATGGGCCCGTTCGCAATGAGCGATCTCGCCGGCCTCGACATCGGCTGGAAGGAGGAGACCTCGTCGAGCTCCACGGTTCGCGAGGTGCTCTGCGAGAACGGTCGACGGGGCCAGAAGAACGGCCGCGGCTACTACACCTACGATCCCGACACCCGTGCGGCCACGCCCGATCCCGAGGTGGTCGAGCTGATCAGGAACTTCGCGGTCGGCAAAGGAATCGAACAGCGCCAGGTCACCGACCAGGAGGTGCTCGAGCGCCTGCTGTACCCGATGGTCAACGAGGGCGCGAAGATCCTCGACGAGGGCATCGCGATCCGCGGCAGCGACATCGACGTCGTCTGGGTGAACGGCTACGGCTGGCCCGTCTATCGCGGCGGCCCCATGTACTGGGCCGACTCGGTCGGACTGGCGGAGATCGTCGACAGGATCAAGCACTACGGCGACACGCTCGGTGGCAGCCACTGGGGCCTGTCGCCGCTGCTGGAGCGGCTCGCCACCGACGGTGGAGCGCTGCACCAGTACAGCAACTGAAGATGGTCGCATCGGTCACCGCGAGCCACCGTTCGCCGTGACCGCCGGCGTTTGGTCCCACGCAGTCGACGGGTAGAGCGCACGACAGCAAGCACCCGACCGCGGGTGCGCTGTCGAAAGGATCCATCCATGACTGCACCTCACTCCACTCGGCGAGTACACCGGAGCTTCGCACTGCCGACGTTGGCGGCGGCGACGCTGCTGCTGGCGACGACGGCATGCGGCTCTGACGAGGCGGCGAACGATGCGGTCGCCGACGTCGACGCCAGCGACGTCGAGAACGTGGTGGATTCGGCGGTGTCGGAGGTCGACCAGACCAGCGACGAACTGGCACAGACCTTGCGCGACAACGGCCTCGACAGCATCGCCGGAGTCGTCGACCAGGTCGATGTCTCACAGTGGCTCGGCGAGGGTGACTTCACGTTCTTCGCGCCCAACAACGAGGCGTTCCTCGGGCTCGACGCCGACCAGACGGCCGATCTGCTGACCGACCCCGCCCAGATCGCGGACGTGCTGCGCAACCACACGCTCGCGGAGACCGTGACCGCCGAGGAACTCGCCACGATGGAGTCCGTCGAGACCGAGGCCGGCGAGACGCTCGAGGTGACGAGCGACGGTGGTCAGGTGACCGTCGGCGGCGTCACGGTCGTCACGACGGACATCGAAGTCGCGGGCGGCGTCATCCACGTCGTGGACGGACTGCTCCTTCCGTGAACGCCGTGACGGGTGCGGGACCCGTCGCCACCCGCAGTCGGTCCGATGCACCTGATGACGACGGCCCGGGCCCCGACGACAGTGCCGGACGACCCTCGGCACTCCGGTTCCGCGAGGTCGGCAAGCAGTTCGACGACCGATGGATCGTGCGCGGCCTCGACGTCGACGTCCCGAGCGGCACGATCCTCGGTCTGGTCGGCCCGTCGGGGTGCGGCAAGACGACGACCGTTCGACTGGCGACGGGCGTCTACCGCCCCGACGAAGGTGAGGTGGTCGTTCTCGGCTCGGACCCTGCGGCCCGACCCACCGGCCAACGCACGGCGATCGGATATCTCCCGCAGTCGCCCGTCCTCTTCGACGACCTCTCACTGTGGGAGAACCTCAACTTCCACGCATCGCTCAACGGCGTGCCCTGGCGCCGACGTCAGCGGCTCCACGAGGTGCTCGAGCTCGTCTCGCTCGACGGCGAGGAACGCAAGCTCGTCCGCAACGCCTCCGGTGGCATGCGCCGCCGCCTCGCGTTGGCGGCCACGCTGGTGCACGACCCCGCTCTGCTGATCCTCGACGAACCGACCGCCGGCATCGATCCTCTGCTGCGCCGGCAGATCTGGGATCACTTCCGCCTGCTCGGCACGCAGGACCGCACCGTCGTCGTCACCACCCAACACGTCGACGAGGCCGCGCACTGCGACGTCGTCGTCGTGCTCGACGAGGGCCACGTGATCGCGATCGGCCCGCCGGACGAGCTTCGTCGCGAAGCGATCGGCGGTGACGCCGTCCTCGTCCGCTTCGGCGAACGTGTCGACGACCGCATCGTCTCCGAGCTCGAACGACGGGGCTGCCGCTCGGTGGATCGCATCGACCACACCCAGGTGCGCATCGTCGTCGATCAGTCGTCGTCCGACGTGCCCCGCCTGCTGCGAGAACTCGAGGGCGCCGGCATCGCCGTCGAGGAATCGACGGACGTCCCCGTCGACTGGGACGAGGTCTTCATCGCCCTCGTCGGACCGAAGCAGGATCCGTGAGCACCGGGCCGCACCCGGCGGGCGTCACGTCGACGGCGCCGGTCCGCAAGGCACGACGTCTCGTCCAGGTCGGCGGATTCCTGCGCAAGGAGACCGCCTCGGTCGCCCGCCAGCCACGACTGCTACTCGTGCTCGTCTCCGGACCGTTCCTGATCCTGCTGCTCTTCGCCGTCGGCTACAACGACCAGCAGGCGGTGCTACGCACCGCATTCGTCGGCCCGGAGGACTCCGTGTACGAGCAGTCGATCGACCAGTTCGCCGAAGGACTCCAGAAGTACGTCCGCAACGCCGGGTACTCCAACGACCTCGTCGCCGCCGAATCTCGACTGCGCGACGGCGACATCGACGCGATCGTCGTGTTCCCGGCCGACCCGCTCGACAGCGTCTTGAGCGGTGAACAGGCCCAGATCACGGTGCTGCACGACAAGATCGACCCGATCCAGCAGGTCGCGGTCGAGGTGTCGTCACAGGTGGCGGTGATGGAGTTGAACGCACGCGTGCTCGAGGAGATCGTCGGTCGGGCGCAGGAGACCCTGGTGCCGGTGAACGACTCGCTGGCGACCGCGAACTCGGTCGCCGACGAACTGCTGGCAGCGGTCGAGCGCGGCGACGATCAGGCTGCGTCGGATGCGCTCGGCGACCTCGATTCGGCGACCACATCGATCGAAACGGTCGGGTCGGCGTCGTCGGAACTGGCGCGGGCGTTGGGCGCCGACGAGGCCACTCTGGACGCACTCGCCGAGTTCCGCGTGTCGGCCGCCGATCTGCGGTCCACCATCGATCTGGCAGCGAGCGGTGACCGCGTGTCGGTGGAGAACGCCACCACGGTACGAGAACAGCTCGACCAGGTCACCGAGACCGCCGCCTCTGCGGCGACGATCGATCCCAATGTCGTCGTGCGACCCTTCACCGCCGACACCGCCAGCCTGCAGCGCGAGCCGATCGCCGTCGCCGACTACTTCGCGCCGGCGGCGATCGCGCTGCTGCTGCAGCACATGGTCCTCACGTTCGCCGCAATGAGCCTCGTGTCGGACCGCACGCTCGGCATGTTCGAGGTGTTCCGGGTCGGGCCGGTCAATGCACCGCGGATCATGGCGGGTAAGTACCTGTCGTTCATGCTCGTCGGTGGCGCCGTCGCTGCGGCACTCGTCGGCCTGATGGTGTTCGCGCTCGACCTACCGATACGCGGTGACGTCACGTGGGTGGCCATCGGACTCGGAGGACTCCTCGCTGCGTCGATCGGACTGGGGCTGACGCTCGCACTGCTCGCACGCTCCGACGTCCAAGCCGTCCAGTTCGCCATGCTCGCCCTGCTCGCCGGGCTCTTCTTCGGCGGCTTCTTCCTCGACCTCGATGCCTTCAGCTATCCGGTCAAGCTGCTGTCGTGGATCATGCCGGTCACCTATGCGACCAGGCTGCTCCGCGACGTGCTGCTGAGAGGCGTCGAGCCGAGTGAGTTCGATCTGTTCGGGTTGGCGGCCAGCGACGGTCGCATTCGCGTCCGCTGCGTGGTGGCTCCTGTACCGTCAGTTGAGAGTGCGATGAACGACCGATCCGAAACGATCCCACGAAATCGGGCCTTCGCCCGGATGTCGACGTTGTGGCGCTCGCCACACGATCAACGGCGAGCCGGTCAGTTGATGATCGCCCTCGGCGTGGTCGGCGCACTCGTTGCGGTGTTCGGCACGATCGGTGGCTGGATCTTCGTCGGTCAGGTCGCGAACGCTTCCGACGACAGCCTCGACGTCACCGTGCAGGCCCTGAATGCCGTCGACGACACCATCGACCTCGCAGAAGAGGTGCTGACGTCCACCGTCGACGCCGTCGACGCACTCGCCGGCACGCTCGAGGCGGTTTCGGGATCCTTCGAGACCGGCACCGCGGCGATCGACGAGGTCGCGTCGCTCGCGGACACGTTGGGGCCATCGCTCGCAGACGCCGGCGACACCGTACGCACGCTCGAAACGGTCGGCGACCAGATCGACGGGGTACTCGGCGCGCTGTCACGTGTGCCACTCGGCCCCGACTACAACCCGGACAACGGCCTCGGCGACACGTTCGGCCGGCTTGCCGACACGCTCGAGGGCCTGCCGGCACAACTCGAGTCGACGTCGGGCAGCCTGACCGACTTCACCGAGAACGCCGGTTCGCTGCAGGCCGAACTCGACCGGTTCGCCACGTCCGTCGGGTCGATCGCCACCGATCTCGCCGACACGAGCGACCTGGTCGACCAATACCGCACGAGCGTCGAGGACGCACGCCAGCTCGCCGTCGGGACGAAGAACGACCTCGACAACAGCGTGACGATGATGCGTCTGCTGCTCGTCGTCGGTGGCATCACGCTCCTGCTCGGCCAGATCGTGCCGCTCTGGCTCGGCCGGTCACTGCTCGACGATCTCCCCGACGAACTGCCCGACGACGTCTGAATCTCCCCGCCGCCTGCGCTCCGATGAGCGAACCGACCAGATACCGGCGCTTCGCTCATCGCACGCTGGATCCTCTCCTTTCCGATGAGCGAACCGACCAGATACCGGCGCTTCGCTCATCGCACGCTGGATCCTCTCCTTTCCGATGAGCGAACCGACCAGATACCGGCGCTTCGCTCATCCCACGGGGCATCGTGGCGGGACGAGCGGAGGAGATCAGGTTTCGACGGCGCCGGAGTGGCCGAGGTCGGGTCGATCCTCTGCCACCTGCGCCTTGGCGAGATCGACCAGCTGGGTGAACCTGTTCGGCGCCGTCCAGTACTCCCAGCGGTCCGATTCCACCCGCAGCACCACGGCGTTCGCACGCCCGTCGGGGAAGTACGTCTCGAGCACCGGGTTCCACAGGTCGTCGAGCAGTTGGCTGTCGTCGGCGACGACCGCACGACCGGCGACGGAGATCCAGGTCGACGAGCCGTCGACGAACGCCACGTTGACCGCTTCCATGTTCGGCGACACCCAGTCGGCGTCGCGATCGACGACGAAGAGCACGTCGCCCGCCTTGGAGACGTGCACGACGGTCAAGGGGCGTGACGACAGCGTGCCGCGCTCGTCGATCGTGGTGAGCATCACGGTGCGGATCTTGTCGACCCGATCGCGCAGGGCAGCGAGATCGAGCTGCTCGGGATCCTCGTCGGGAAGCAGTCGCTCGGACACGCCCTTGAGGCGTTCACCCACCGCTCGCGCACCCGACGCCACTCCACCGAGCGCCGTCGCCACCGGTGCACGCCAATCGCGACCGCCGTCGCCGGTTCGTCCACGTGTCGGCGAGCGGTCGCCGAGACGATCGGTGCCCATCCGTGCCGCAAAGGCATCGAGATCGGGCTGGTCCTGCGGATGAGCGGCCGGCTGCTCGTCGGGCTGATCGGGGAAGTCCTCTCCGGCCGCCGGAGTCGGAGTGGGGTTGGCGACGTCAGGGTGCGGGCCCTGTGCGGGATCACCGCCGGCTTGGATGCGGAGGTTCTTGGAGTTCATGCGTCCGGCAGTACCCCCATGGCGTCCGGCTCACCCATGTGAGGCCTCCCGGCAGCCTCGTCGAGTTCGCGCCACAGATCGCACAGCCACGTCGGGCGGACGTCGGGTCGATCCGCCGCCAGCAGGGCGTCGAGCCACCGCTGTTCCTGGTCCGCCGATCGAGCAAACGCCTCGGCGGTGCCCGGCGGCGCAGCGATCCACTCGCGCTCGAGTGCGTCGCGTTCCGCTGCGAATGCGGCGACCGAGGTCGCGTGGTCGCGGAGTACCAGGCGATGGAGCAGCTCGTGCCGCCACCATCGACTCGCGGCATCGAAGCGGTTCGTCGGCTCTGGACCGAACGTCGCGAGCCGGTCCTCGACGGGCTGATGGACGCGCGCCGGATGAAACGTCGACGTGCACGGCGCCGAGGTGGCGGTCACCCAGTGCAACGGCTCGGCACGAAGATCGCTGACCCACGACGCGGTGCTCTGTGACGACGACACCGCGCCGCCTGCGTGCACACACGGTGCGCCCATCGCACCATCGGTCGGCGACCACACCGGCGCAGCTCCCCCGCCGTGGTCGCGCAATGCGGTGAACAGGTCGCCGACACCCACCGCTGCGGCGGCAGCGGGCCGGGTGCGCGCGAGCCGGGACGTGCACGACGTCGAGCGCGCCGGCGTCGTCGCAGTGAACTCTTCGGCGAAGCCGGCGATCGACAGTCCATTCGAGATGGAGCGTCCGCGTCCGGTGACGTGTTCGACCGCCCAGTTCAAGCCGGCGGTCTCCAGCACGATCGCGCCCGTCGCGTCGGCGACGAGGAAGCTGTTGTGGTACGAGAATCCCGGCCGCTCGTGACTGCACGGTCCACCCTGGCCGTGGCGTTCGAGCAGATCGACGATCACGCCGACCGCGTCATGTGCGGTCGCTGCGCGCTCCAGCGCCAGTCGGAGCAGGTCCATACCGAGCAGCGCCGGTTCGCCGAGTGGCTGGTTCGTGAACACCGCCTCGTTGCCGATGACGACGCCGTGTTCGTTGGCGCCCATCTCGGCGCCCCACATCCACCAGGGCTGTGACAGCAGCACCGCATTGGTGTGTTCGACCTGCGGGATCGAGACCCAGGTGCACATGACGTCGCCGCCCGCAGCCCCGTGGTCGGCTGCCGCATACCAGTGCGGGATCTGCGCCTCGTTGGCGTCACGGTCGCTGTTCTTCGCGAACAGCACGCCGTCGGGCGTCATCGAGACGAGCGTGTCGCACACGCCGCCGACGCTACAACTGCCCGTCGCACCCCACGCCAACGCTCACGTCGCATCTCCGGCGACACCGGTGCGGCGAACTGTCACGGTTGACCCGGCAGCGTGTGCCGATTCCGCCAGGACAACCGTCACGTTCGACCCGGCACCGTGTGACAGCCGGGAGGTGTGGTACGACGGGCAGCCATGACGATGACATTCCAGGAGGCGTGCGCCGCTGTGTGTGCGCCGGGTACCAGGTTCGAGATACGAGAGATCGACGTTCGGGGCGTGCCGACCAAGGTGTTCGCCGGGACCCCTCCGAACCTGCGCCACCTGTTCGCTGCGGCGGCCGCCCGTACCGACGACTTCATCGTGTTCGAGGACGAACGCTGGCCGATGCCCGAGGTGACCGAGCTGATCGGCCAGATCGGCGACGCACTCGTCGACAGGCTCGGCGTGTCGAAGGGCGATCGGGTGGCGATCGCCATGCGCAACTACCCGGAGTGGATCGCGGCGTTCGCAGCGATCACCTCGGTCGGTGCGGTCGCCGTGCCGATGAACGCCTGGTGGCAGACCGACGAGATGGTGTTCGCCCTCGCTGACTCCGGCTCGACGATCGTGATTGCAGATGCCGACCGGTTGAACCGGATGCGCGCCGCCGACCCGGGATCGATCACGGCGACGGTCGTCACCGTGCGCGAGCATGCGGAGCCACGCTCCGACGACCCGTTTTCCGTCTTGGCGCTGGAGGACGTGCTCACCCCGGGCGCCACGATGCCCGACGTCGACATCGACCCCGACGACGATGCGACCATCCTCTACACCTCCGGGACGACCGGCAACCCGAAGGGTGCCGTCTCCACCCACCGGGCGATCCTGAGCGCGCTGATGGCGTTCGCCGCCCGCGGCGCCGTCAACGCCCTCCGCGACCCGGCCGATCCAGACCCGGACAAGCCGCAGCCCGCGCTCATGCTGTGCGTCCCGTTGTTCCACGTGACCGGCCTCGTGCCGGTGATGCTCGGGGCCTTCGTCGGCGGCTCCAAGCTCGTGATGACCTACAAGTGGGATCCCGAGCGCGCGCTCGAACTGATCGAACGCGAACAGGTCACCAACTTCGTCGGCGTGCCGACGATGAGCTGGGATCTGCTCGAGGCGCCGTCGTTCGCCGAGCGCGACACGTCGAGCCTGCTGTCGGTCGGCGGCGGGGGCGCCCCGATGCCGCCCGAGTTGGTCAAGCGGATCGAGGACAACTTCTCCAAGGGCCGCCCGAGCCTCGGCTACGGCATGACCGAGACAAACGCGTACGGCCCCGGCAACGCCGGTGACGACTTCATCGCCCATCCCACCTCGACGGGGCGTGCCGTCGCGCTGATGGATCTCCGGGTCACCGATCCGCTCGGCAACGTGTTGGGCGTCGGCGAGACCGGCGAGATCTGGTTCCGCGGCCCGATGCTCATCCGCGGCTACTGGAACCGTCCGGATGCGACCGCCGACACGATCGTCGACGGCTGGCTGCGCACGGGCGACATCGGCCGCATCGACGAGGAGGGGTTCGTGTACGTCAGCGACCGGGCGAAGGACATGGTGCTGCGCGGCGGCGAGAACATCTACTCCGCCGAGGTCGAAGCGGCGATCTACGAACACCCCAGCGTGTACGAGGCCGCGGTCTACGGCGTCCCCCACGAACGCCTTGGCGAGGAACTCGCCTGTCATGTGATGGTCAAGCCCGGAGAGCAGCTCGACGCGGACGAGCTGCAACGTTTCGTCGGTGAGCGACTGGCCAACTTCAAGGTGCCGACGAGGGTGACGATCGTGACCGAACAGCTGCCCCGCAATGCGTCGGGCAAGATCCTCAAACGCGAGCTGCGCGATGCCGTCGTCGCAAGCACCTGACATCTCGACAGGAGACCCATGACCCGCATTCTCATCACCGGCAGCAACAGCGGATTCGGCAAGCTGGCCGCACTCACCTTCGCGCGGCAGGGCCACGACGTCGTCGCGACGATGCGGACCGTCTCGCGTGGCGAGGAGCTTCGGGCGACCGCCGAGGCCGAACATCTGCCGATCGAGATCCGACGGCTCGATGTGTGCGACGCCGGCTCGGTCGCCGAGGCCGTCGGCGACCCGGCGGCCATCGACGTCGTGGTCAACAACGCCGGCTTCGAGGTGTCCGGTGCACTCGAGCTCGTCGACGACGAACTCTGGATGCGCCAGCTCGACACCAACGTCCTCGGTCCGATGCGGGTGGTCCGTGCGGTCCTGCCCGCCTGGCGCGATCGGGGCAGCGGCACGATCGTCAACGTGTCGAGCATCGCAGGCGTCGTCGGTTCGCCGTTCGGTGGCGTGTACTCGGCGTCGAAACACGCCCTCGAAGGCCTCAGCGAGGTGCTCCACTTCGAGACCTCGGCATCCGGCATCCGGGTACGGCTGGTGGAGCCCGGTCGATTCGACACCGGATTCCACGACAACATCGTCACCGTCGACGGATGGGAGGAGTCGGACTACTTCGATCGAGCGGCCAGGTTCCGTGAGTCCCAATCGGCGCTGTCGGCCGACGGACCTGCACCCGATCCGCAGGACGTCGCCGACGCGATCGTGCGTGCAGCACTGGATCCCTCGGCACCGTTCAGGAACTTCGTCGGCAACGACGCCCAGCTGATCCACTCGGTCAAATCGTCGATGCCGTTCGAGGAGTTCGAGAGGGTCATGCGCGACACGCTCGACTGGCACGAATGACCGACACCGCCGCCGACACAGCAGCGGTCAAGACCTACCGCTACCTGCGCATCAGCATGGTGGGTGCGGTCGGGCTGCTCGGCGTGTCGATCCTGATCGAGCGGTCGCAGGTCGACTGCTGGCAGACGTCGGTGTCGGCGTACTACTACACGCCGGTGCGGGCGATCCTCGTGGGCGTCCTGCTCGCGATCGGGCTGTGCCTCATCGTCATCAAGGGCAGCTCGGCGTGGGAGGACGCCACGCTCAACGCTGCAGGGATGCTGTCGCCGGTCGTCGCCGTGGTGCCGACGACCGACGTCGGGCAGTGCTGGTCACAGAGCCCGGGGCGCCTGCCGGTCGACGACGAGGGAAACCTGGCTGCCTGGGTCGTCGCGAACATCGACAACAACATCACCGCACTGCTGATCACGGGGATCGTCGGACTGCTGGTCGCTGGGGTGATCGCCAGCATCGCGACGAGCAACGTCAAGGCGGTCGCCGAGGTCGGTGACGTCGGGATGCGACTGGGGCTGCTCGCAGCGATGGTGTTCCTCCTGGTCGGCGCCGGGTTGTTCGTCTGGTGGGACGGCTTCACCACGCGAGCCCACGCGATCGCCGCGGTGCTGATGTTCTCGTTCCTCGCACTTGCCGTAGGCGGCAACGCATGGGATCGGCGCCGGGACCCCGCACCGCGCACCTACTTCTGGCTCTACGCCGCCGTCGCTGCGGCGATGGTGATCGCGCCGGCGATCATGTTCCCGCTGGGCCCGCGCTGGGACCACATGGTCCTGGTGCTCGAAGCGACCGAGATCGCCCTGTTCGCCGTGTTCTGGCTCGTACAGACCCGCGAGCACTGGAGCGAGACCGTCTGACGGCTCGACGCAGCGACTCGACGGCGACCTACGATCGTCGGATGTCCGACCCCTCGTTCGTCACGGCGCACAACGGCGACATCGAGCTGCGCATCGCAGTGGCGGGCACCGGACCGCTGATCCTGTGCATCCACGGTTGGCCGGAGCTCTGGTACTCGTGGCGCCACCAGATGGCTCACTTCGCCGCACGGGGATTCACGGTCGCGGCAATGGACGTGCGCGGGTACGGCGGCAGCTCCAACCCGCCCGAGGTCGAGGCGTACCGATTGAGCGAGCTGTGCGCCGACGCCGCAGCGGTCATCGATCAGCTCGGCGACGGCCAGGCGATCGTGTTCGGCCACGACTGGGGCGCACCGATCGCCTGGAACACCGCTCGCCTCCATCCGGACCGGGTGCGCGCGGTCGCAGGGTTGAGCGTGCCGTACACGCCGGTGGGGCCGGTGTCGTCGCTCGATCTCTGGCGCGAGCGCTACGAGGGCAAGTTCTTCTACCAGCTGTACATCCAGCAGCCCGGGGTCGTCGAGCGAGAGGTCGGCGCCGACACCGCCAAGGCACTCCGGATGATCTACTACGGGGCGAGCGGCGACGCCGACCGCTCGTTGTTCGTCGAGAAGGGCCCCGATGCGGGGCTGCTCGACGGGATGATCGATCCCGATCCCTTCCCGTCGTGGCTGTCGCCCGCCGACCTCGCCGTCTACGTCGAGGCGTTCGAAACGAGCGGATGGATCGGGCCGTTCAACCGCTACCGGGCGCAGGGACTCGATGCCGACGAGCTCGGATCGCTTCCGGACGGCGAGCTGCGCCAGCCCGCTGCGTTCGTCGCCGGCGAGCTCGACGGCGTCCGCAACTTCGTTCCCGGGCTCGACTTGTTCGACCTCGCGAGCACGTTCTGCTCGGACTTCCGCGGCTCGACGATCATCTCGGGGGTCGGCCACTGGGTCCAGCAGGAAGCACCCGAGTCCACCAATGCCGCGCTCGATGCGTTCGTCGACTCGCTGGACTGAGAACACGGAACGAGCGATGACGCAAACAGCGATGACCTCACGCCTGCCCGCCCTCTCGCTCGCTGCGTCCCCGGGCCGTCGGACCCGCACGATCGAACTCGCCCAGGAGATCGAATCGAGGGGATTCCCGGGCGTGTACTGCCCGAGCTTCGGCGACGCTCTCGGGCTGTGTCTCTCGATCGCCCATGCGACCACCACGCTCGAGTTCGGCACGTCGATCCAACCGATCTACCTCCAGCACCCGGTCGCGCTCGCCACGACGGCGAGCTACCTGCACGAGATCGCCGAAGGGCGCTTCCGACTCGGAGTCGGTGTCACGCACGGCCCGGTGATCCGGCGCCTCGGCGTCGAGACCGGCAAGCCGCTCTCCGACATGCGCGACTACGTCCGGACGATGCGTACGGCCGCCGAGACGATGGGCGGACTCCCGCCGATCGTCCTGGCCACACTGCGCGACAAGATGGTCGCCCTCGCTGCGGAGGTCGGTGACGGAGCGGTCTGGGCGAACGGCTCGCTGAGCCGGATGGAGCACTCGCTCGGCACGATCCCCGGCGAGCGGCGGGCCGCCGGCTTCTGGATCGGCAACATGATCCCGACGGTGATCGACGACGACCTGGAGGCAGCGCGAGCCCGCAACCGCAAGACCCTGCAGGGCTACGTCGCGCTCCCCAACTACCGGAACTACTGGATCGAGGCCGGTTACGAAGCGGAGATGCATGCGGCCAAGGCCGCGATCGAGGCCGGCGACGCTGACGCCACGATGGCCGCAATGAGCGATGCCTGGCTCGACGACTGCACGTTGTCGGGCCCCGCCGGCCGTGTGCGTGACGGTGTCGAGGCGTGGTTCGATGCGGGCGTCACTCCGATCGTCGTGCCGTCGTCGACCACCGGCGGCCAGGCCAGAGCGGTCGCCGAACTCTTCGACGCGTTCAGCTGAGCGGCCCCGCCGGAGTGCCGGAGCACCGGGGTGGTCACCGCCTCGACGGGCGCCGCCGCTGGATCTGCACCCGCCTCCGCGGGCGATGCCGACAAGACACGCGCGATCGCTCGACGGGGAACGCCGAACGCATCCGAGCGACCTCGAGCAACCTGACGACGCAACGCGACGGTTGACGGAGCACCAGCAACCCACCGTTGACGGCGAGGCGTCCACGGACGTCGAGCAGCACGTCGAGCCCGCTCGAATCCATGAAGTCGACGCCCGACACGTCGATGACGAGTTCTCGTCGCGAAATGTCGGGGCGGTGCGTCGACAACACGTCGGCGAGCGCCGGTGCGGTGTTGGCGTCGATCTCACCCCCGACCTGCCAGCCACCGGCAATCGGTGCCACGGTCATTCTGTCGAGCGTTCTCGATCTCGCTGGCATTCCGCACCCCTTTTGTCGTGAATAGTGTCGGTCCCGCCCGCCACATGACGGTACGGGAGTGGCTCCCCGGACAGACCCTCCCGATGTGGGGCCAGCGACCCCTCAACGGTGCCGGCCCGGGCGGCCAGTCGTCACGGCGCGTGGCAGATGAGGATCTGGTCGCTGATACCGCAGGAGCGCAGGATGTGTTCGACCATCCAGTTCGGACCGTGGACGCTCAGCTGGCCGTCGACGCCGCTGACCACGCGATGCAGCGCCTCGACCATCGCAGAGCCGCGCTCGTCGACCCGGTTCACGTCGCTGAGATCGAGGACCACCGAATGAGCAAACGCAGCGAACTCGAGGACGGAGTTCCACACGACGTCGTCGATCGTCCTCGCCGACAGCTCTCCCGCCATCAGGATCAGCGCCGACGCCGGCATGTCATCGCTGCCACGTGTGCATGCGACGACGTGGACGTCGAGCGGCGAACCGAGGTCGATGGTCCGTGGGGTCCGGCGCTGGATCTCGCGCTGCTTGGAGACGCACAGGCGTCGCGGCCTCGCCGACGATTCACGGTGCTGGCACAGCGACGTGTCGATGGGCGTTCGAACGCCGATCGCCGAGCCGGTGCGCCGTTGTGGTGCCGTGATGGTCGCCGTGATGGTGTCGGTAGCCATGTGTCCTCCTCGTCAGTGCCCGGCCGGAGATGGTAGGAATCCCGCAACACCGGCGGACCCCCCAACCTTGAGGGAAGTGCCTCCCCCTCTGGCGTGGCGCCTCTGGCGTGCGGCCACTTCGCGGCCCGCACGTCACGCGATGATTACGATGTCACCCGGACGGACAACCCTGGACTGTGAACGTTGACGAGTATCGGACGATCTCGAGAGCTCGGATGAGCCGACCGTCGTCCGGAACGCGCAATCTCAGCCTGGTGGACGATGATCCGGGCGACGATCCTCTGACCGTCCTGCTGGTCGACGACCAACGTGCCTTCGTCGAGTCGATCGCCATCGTGATCGACGCGCAACCCGACCTCCAGTGCGTCGGCGTGACCACGTGCGCAGCCGACGGCGTCACGGAGGCCGCACGCCTCCGACCTGACGTCGTCATCATGGACCTGATGCTGCCCGACTTCGGCGGCATCGAGGCGACCACGAAGATCACACAGCACAACCCTGACACCCGGGTCCTGATCCTCACCGCTCGCCCCGATGCAACGGCGCTGGCCCGCGCCGCCACTGCGGGAGCGACGGGGTTCATGATGAAGAGTTCTTCGATCGAGGAGATCCTCGATGCGGTCAGGCAACCGTCGACGCGTCGACTCCAGATCGACCCGGATGCGCTCTCGTCGCTCCTCGACGACAGCTCGGTACCCCCGGGCGTCTCCGAGCTCACGCAGCGCGAACTCGAGGTGCTCGGTTTGCTCGCCGAAGGACACCAGCCCAAACAGATCGCTCGGCAGCTCGGCATCACGTTGACGACCTGCCGCGGTTACATCAAGGCGATCTTCCAGAAGTTGGGTGCCCACAGCGCGCTCGAGGCAGTCGTGCTCGCTCACCGCGTCGGCGTGATCGACCTGGACGTACCACCTGACTGAAACGTCGGTGCGCAGCGATCAGGGAGTTGCGGCGGTCCGCGCATCGGGCAGCCGCAACAGATGTGCGTCGCACCGCCCCGAGCGCTGCACCAACAACTCGGCGCCTGCGAGTTGCGCCGTCCGATGCGCGAGGTACAGCGACAACCCGTCGTCGAGCGTCACCGGTCGGAACAGATCGGGATCGGTCAAGACTGCCGGATCGACGGTGAAGACCACGTCGATGTACCACTCCGTCGAACCGGCCACGAAGGCGATGACCGCGGTGTCAGCCGCGAGGAGCGCACGGTCGCACCGCGCGAGGACACCGGTGACGACCTGCTCGATGAGCTGGGGGTCGGTGAACGCCGACCAACACTTCGCGGGACCGTTGCTCGACGGTACCCAGTCGATCCGCCGACTTCGATCTGAGGTCGCAGCCCCCACCAGTTCTGCGACGTCGATCGGGCGGCAGCTCGCGACCACGTCCCCACGCGTCAACCGGTCCAGCCGAGCGAGATCGTCGACGAAAACCATCAGATTTTCGGCGTTGCCCTCGATCGCCCCGAGGCTGCGTCGCCGGGTCACGTCGTCGAGCGCCGGTGTCCTCAACAGCTCCATCTGGTGCAGCACAGCGCTCACCTCCTGGCGAAGCTCGTGGGTCAGCGGACCGATGTGATCATCCCATGGCTCAGCCGCTCGCGTTGCGTTGCTCATTGCATGGCTCCTTGCGGCCGCACTGGCAGGTTGTCGCATCGGTTCACGATGCAGTTCCCATCGAACTGCCTCCGTCGATCGTAGATGTGATTCGACATACCCATCACCCCCGAGGCTGAGACACGTCGGGCCACAGTTGGGGTGGAGGCGACCCCGGTGATGGGGGTTCGAAGCCGGCGCTGGTCTCCGTACGGTGACGAACGGGTGCACGAACCTGCACCGCACACGCCGGCCCGGCTGCTGACCCGGGCCCGAGTCACCTGACGTTGGGAGACCTCTGTGACCATGATGCACGACGACAACGCCGACGATCTCGCACGGCTCTTCGAGCGCTATCGGGAATGCGCCGATCGCCGCATGCGCAACGAGCTCGTCCGCCGGCACGTCTGGCTTGCCGAGCGCTGTGCTCGACGGTACCGCGATCGGGGAGAGCCACTCGACGACCTGGTGCAGGTGGCGAGTCTCGGTCTCGTGAAGGCCGTCGAGCGGTACGACCCCGAACGTGGCCCGTTCGTCGCCTTCGCCACCCCGACGATCATGGGCGAACTCAAACGGCACTTCCGCGACGCCACGTGGGCCGTCGCCGTTCCACGTCGACCCAAGGAGCTGCGCACGCGGGTCAGCACGGCCAACGAGGCGCTGCGGCACAGCCTGGGGCGTTCGCCGACCGTCGATGAACTCGCCGACTTCGCCTCGATGCCCAAGGAGCACGTGATCGAGGCGCTGGAAGCGGAGCGCGTCTATCGCCCCGTGCCGTTCGAGATCTCCGGGCGTGCCTTCGAATCGAGCGCACGGGCCGAGCCGGACTCGCGCGAGACGTCGTTGATCGCTCGTGGACTGCTGTCGGAACTCGACGACTGCGATCGCCAGATCGTCTATCTCACCTACTTCGAAGGATGGACGCAGCGCGAGATCGGGACCCGTCTCGGCCTCGGCCAGGTCCAGGTCTCCCGCCGACTCCGCGCGGCACTGGAGCGGCTGCGAGCCGCAGCCGACTCCGGCCAGACCCACGCCGCGTGAGTCGGCTCCGGCGGTGACCGGACGTCAGGTCATCGGCTCGGGATCGGCGCGCAACTCCAGGCCGTCGACGTTCAGCACCGGCGACACGAAGCGCCGACCCGACCGGCCGGCGGCGATGCCGGCACGGAGATCCGCCGGGCGGCCCTTGAGCACGTAGGCGGTTGCACCGGCCTCGAACGATCGGCGCACATACGAGGCCTCGGTGTGCCCGGACACGACGACGCACCTGGTGTCGGGCCATGACTCGAGCAGGCTGCCGATCAACCAGATCCCGCTCTCGCCGGGAATCGACAGATCGACGATGACGAGATCGACGACGTCGTCGGCCATCTTGTCGACGGCGTCTGCGCTGTCGTCGGCGAGCCACGCCACCGTGAGGCCGGGCATGACGGCGATCGTCGCCTGGAGCGCCTCGCGATAGCGAATGTGGTCCTCGACGATGCCGAGCCGTAACGAAGCACCGTCACCTTCAGGCATGACTCGACACGTCCTCACCGACCCCGGTCGGCAGGCGCACACGGGCCTTGGTTCCGTCGCCGGGCACCGATTCGACGGTGAGCGATCCCCCGACGACGCTCAAGCGCTGACGCAGGGTGGCGAGTCCTCTGCCGGTGTGTGTGGGATCGTTCAACACCTCGTCGAGATCGAATCCGCAGCCGTCGTCGGAGACGTGGACGTCGAGCTCACCGTCGACGTAGGTCACCTCGACGGTGGCCTGGCGCACGTCGGCGTGCTTGACGATGTTGAACAGGAGCTCACGAATCGTCTGATGCACGACCACACGAATCGTGCGGTCGGGCACGTGCATCGGTGCGTCGATCCGGGCGTCGACGTGCAGACCGTGGATCTCACGCATCTGGACGACGAGCGATTTGATCATCTCCGCCAGGTCGTCCTCGTCGAGCGACGGCGGAGCGAGCTCGACGGTGAGGTGACGGGTCTTCTCGATCGACTCGGTGAGGTAGCGGTCGGTTTCCTCGACATGTGTACCGATATCGTCGAGCCGCCCCTCCGACACGTCCTCACGGAGCAGTTCGAGACGCATCTGTGCGCCGAAGAGCAACTGCTGGACGTCGTCGTGGAGCATGTCGGCGATGCGACGCCGTTCGGCGTGCTCGGCTCGAACGAGGTCGGATGCGAGCAGACGCAGCTGCGCTTCGCTCTCCCTCAGGTCCGACGTCGCATCGAGGACGCTCGACTCGAGGGTGCGGTTCATCTCGCGAAGTTGGGCCTCGGTACGCAAGCGGAGTTCGGCCACTGCGAGGTAGTCGACGATCGTGCGGATGAATTCCACCGAGTCGCGTTCGAAGCGTGCAGATCCGCGCGTCGCCAACGACAGTGCTCCGAGCAGCTCCTCCCCGGCGATCAGCGGGAAGCATCCGTATGCGGTGAGTCCCTCCCTGCGCTCGACCTCGTGGTCGACTCCCGTCGTCTGATCGATGTCGGAATGCACGACCGGCGCCCGACTCGCGAAGGCCAGGGCGCAGTGGATCACTCCGATGTCGGCGCCACCCGGACCATCTCCGTTCGGCTCCAGCCAGTCGACGTTGCCGGCGACTCGCCGAGCCGAACCGTCACCGTCGATCTCGAATCGCTCGTAGATCTCGAATCCGAGGATCTCGGACATCTCGCCGAGCAGGTCGGTGAGCAGCGCATCGGGTGCCGAACCGCGCAGCAGCTGCGCAGCAGCATCGGACAGCAGCGTCAGGCGCCTCGTGCGTTCGGCGAGCGATTCGATCACCCGGACGTCGGCGGTGACGTCGCGGATCGTGCCTCTGCGAGATGCATGGTCCCCGGCGCCCGTCTCGTCGACATCGCGCGCGTTGAGCTGGAGGTGGATCGTGCGGCCGCCCTGCGACAGTTCGAAGGAGACGTCGCGCTCGTGGCCGTGTCCCACGTAGTCCCACCAACGTTGCCGGTCGTCCTCGGCCAGTCGTTCAGCGAGGACGTCGACGAACCGGCCTTCGTCGGGCGTCGCCATCAGGATCTCGAAGGCGCGCGCATCACCGTCCGACGCACCGCTGGCCTCGTCCCACCACCACGTGCCCATCTCGGCCGCGTCGAGTGCCATGCGTAACCCGTGTTCGCTCGAACGCAGCGACGACTCGGCCTCCCATCGCCGGGTGATGTCGACGAAGGTGATCACCACCCCTTCGATCCGGTCGTCCGACGTCCGGTACGGCAGGATCCGCGTGATCAACCAGCGGCCGTCGTCGCTGCGCACCTCGTACTCCATCGGGATCAGATGACTCAGCACGCTTTCGGCCTCGGCAGCCAACTGGTGCCCGCCGAGACGGTTCGTGAAGTCGGTGAGGGGGCGGCCGCGGTCGTCGTGGACGATGTTGAAGATGCGGGTGATCGGCGGAGTGAACCGCACGATGCGCAACTGGCGGTCGAGGAAGAGCGTGGCGATGTCGGTCGCCGTCAGCAGGTTCTGCAGGTCACTCGACAACATCGCGAGCTCTTCGACCTTGTGACGGTTCTCCTGGTTGAGTGTGGCCAGTTCCTCGTTCGTCGATTGGAGTTCCTCCTTCGACGTCTCCAGCTCCTCCATCGTGGAACGGAGTTCCTCGTTGGTCGACTGCAGCTCTTCGTTGAAGGCCCTCATCTCCTCCTGGCCGACCTCGTATTGCTCGATCACCGCTTCGAGCCGCCGATTGGCCTGATCGAGCTGCTCCGCGAGGTCGCCGCTCGACGCGGTGACGTCGGACGGCGCCGACGACAGCCCGACGACCTGTTCGAACATCACGAGCACGACGTCGTCGTCGACGACGGGGACGACGCGGATCACGACGGTCTGCATCGTCCCGTCGATCATCGTGGTGATCGGTCGGCTGTCGATGATCGACTGCTCGCTGCGGGCGGCGTACACGGCGGCGCGCATCTCCAACCGGAGCCCGTCGTCGACGAGCTGGAATGCGTCGTTCGTCGGCGCCCCTCCTGGATGCGACAGGTACTGACCGACGCGAGAGGAGAACTGCACGACGTTGTTGTTGGCGTCGAGCAGCATGCTCGGGTTTCCGTAGCGTTCGAGCAACGAGCGGTGGAGCCGCTGGTAGCCGACCTCGTTCGGCACCGTGCCGGGCGACCTGCCGGCTCGAGCACGGAAGCTGGCGTTCTTGAAGGCAGTGCGCGGCGGCTCGCGCAGTACGACGTCACGCCGTTCGAACAACCCGAACTTCTTGTCGATGACGCTGAACAGGTCCGGTCGGTCGAGCGACTCGGACGTTCCCAGGAACAACACGCCACCCGGCTCGAGGGCGTAGTGGAAGAGGGCGATCGCGTCACGCTGCACCTCGCGCTTGAGGTAGATCAGCAGATTTCGACACGAGATGAGATCGGTGTGCGAGAACGGTGGGTCGCTGAGCAGGTCGTGCTTCGCGAACACGACGAGTTCACGCACGTCCTGCTTGACGACGTAGTCGTCGCCCTGCTGCACGAAGTACCGACGGAGACGCTCCGGAGACACGTCGGACTCGATCGTCGAGGGATACGAGCCCTGCCGGGCGCGCTCGAGCGAGGCGTCGTGGAGATCGCTGGCGAAGATCTGGATGTGCGGGCGGTCCCTGAGTGTCTCGGCGTGTTCGAGCAGCAGGATCGCGAGGCTGTACGCCTCCTCACCGGTGGAGCAACCGGCCGACCACACACGGACCCGGTCGTCACGACCCTTGCCGTCGAAGAGCCGCGGGATGATGGTGCGCTCCAGCTCCTGGAACACTTCGGGATCGCGGAAGAAATTGGTGACCGGGATCAGCAGGTCGTTGAACAGCAACTCGGCCTCGTCGGGTGACTCGCGCACGAACTCGGCGTAGTCGGCCAACTCGGTCATCCGGTGGAGCTGGGCCCGCCGCTGCATCCGGCGCAGGATCGTCGACTCCTTGTAGCCCGACAGATCGTGGCCACATCGTTCGTGCACAACGCCGAGCACGTCGCTCATCGCAGAATGCGCGTGCCCGGAGTCGGCCTGCTCGGACACCGCCGGCAAATCGGTCTTGGCGAGCTCTGCGAGGCGCTCGACCATCTCCGCCACGGGCAACACGAGGTCGACCACACCCGCGCGGATTGCGCTGCGAGGCATGCCGTCGTACTCCGCCTCGGCCGGATCCTGTGCGATCGTCAGCCCTCCGTGGGCGCGGATCATCGAGAGACCCACCGTGCCGTCCGAGCCGGTGCCGCTCAGGACGATGCCGATCGAGTGGCCGTCGTGGACCTCGGCGAGCGTGCGGAAGAAGTGGTCGATCGAGTGACGGCGGTCGACCTTGTGCTCCAGCTCGGTGACACGCAGATGACTGTCGATCGCCGACAGGTTGCGGTTCGGCGGAATGACGTAGACGTGGTCGGCAGCGACCGGAATCGACTCGGACACCTGCCCGATCGGCATCTTGCAGTGGAGCTGCAGGATGTCGGCCAGGTGGCTGTCGTGGTCGGGCGCGAGATGCATCACGATCACGAATGCCAGGCCGGTGTCGTCGGGCATGAGTCCGAGAAACTCGCGAAGCGCCTGCAGGCCACCTGCGGACGCTCCCACGCCGACCACCGTGATCGGCTCGTCCCGGGGCGGGTCGTCGCTCATCGCGTTCAGTCTGCCACTCGGTCGGCTCCGTCGCTGCGGCGAGGACGCGATCGGGTCCGTTGCGATCCAGCGAGTCGGGGTACGAGATGTCCACCACCGCCCACCTCGTCCGGCGCCGCAGGACGCCGTTCACCAGGAAGGTTCACCGTGTTCGAGCGCTTCACGTCCGCCACAGCCGATCAGCTGTTCCACATCTACCTGAACGACCATCGGACGGGAGCGATCGCCGCACATCGGCTCGCCATTCGCTCGAACCACGCCAATCGGGGAACGGAGTTCGGCGACTTCCTCGAGGGCTTCATCGCCGACCTCGAGGAGGACATCGGCCAGCTCGACAGCCTGTTCGAGTGGTGTTCGGTCTCCACCAACCGCCCGAAGCTCATGGCCGCTCGTCTCGGCGACGTCCTCGGGCGGCTGAAGCTGAACGGCCGCCTGACCGAGTACTCACCGCTGAGTCGCCTGATCGAGTTCGAGACGTTGAGTGTCGGGGTGTTCGGCAAGCGGCAGCTGTGGCTGACGATTGCCGCGCTCCCGGCGGATCACCCGGCCGCCGACGTCGTCGACGTCTCGCGGCTGATCGAACGAGCCGACTCCCAGGTGCAAGCTCTCGACGAGTTCACGGCCCGAGCAGCAGCGATCGCCTTCACCGGGGCGTGACCGGACGATGCATGGAAGCGACCGCCGAGGGGTACGGCAGCTCCGTCGAGCACAGACCGTGCCGGTCACGTCGAGAGGAGTGCCATGCCCAGCGAACAGCAACCGAGCGGAACCGACAGTCGTGTGGAGGACTGGTTCGGCCAGAGCGTCGAACGCGACGCCGAACTCGCCGACGAGCTGACCGACCGCGAAGGGCTCGACGAGAACGAGGTCGAGCGCAAGTTCGAGGAGCAGGCGACCGGCGAATCCGAACAGCAATCCCGCCACGGCGACCACGTCGACCCCGACCAGGGTCGCTCGGCATACACCGACGAGCAAGCCGATCGAACGTCGCCGGCCGATCGCGCCGTCGAGCAGGATCCGGACAGCCCCGGCGCGACGATCGACGACGCAGCACCCGCCGAACCGAACGAACCCGGATGACGCAACCGCCGCGCTGACCGTCGAGGTCCCGGCGTCGCGGAGCGGTGACCACACCGCCGGCCGCGGGTCGTTTCGGTCGCCGGGACCGTGGGTAGCTCGGCGGCAACGGCAATCCGCTACGACAGGAGCCCCCGATGGACATCACCCAGTTGATCCTCGACGACCACCACGAGCAGCGAAAGATGTTCGCCCTGCTCGACGAGGTGCACCGCGACGACACCGAGTCGCTCGAAGCGATCTGGAGTCGGCTCCGGATCCTGCTCGAAGTGCACGCCGAGGCGGAGGAACAGCTCTTCTACCCGAAGCTCCTCGAAGTCGGCGACGGCGCCACCGACGCCTCCGATGCCGAGGAGGAGACCGAGGACGCGATCAGCGACCACAACGACATTCGCAAGGGCATCGCCGAAGTCGAACGGCACGACGTCGGATCACCGGGGTGGTGGCAGGGCGTCGCGAACACGCGTGAGGAGAACAGCAACCACATGGCCGAAGAGGAACGCCAGGCGCTCGCCGACTTCCGCCGTCACGCCGACGACGACACACGCCGCGAACTCGGGATCGCATTCGCGGCATACGAGGCCAGCCATGCGGGCGGCATCCGCTCGGAGTCCAAGGATCCCGACCGGTTCATCGAACAACACAGCTGATCGGGCGTATCGGACGCGTCTGCGTCGGGAACAGAGATCCCATGCCCGACATCACGACCATCATCGAGAACGACCACCGCGAGGTCGAGCGGCTGTTCGACGCCTATCGGACCGGACCAGCAGCGGACCAGCAGGGCGTCGTCGACCAACTCCGGGTCACGCTGTCGCATCATGCGGCCGCCGAGGAGATCCTCGTGTACCCCGCCGTCCGCCGTGCGACCGGCGCCGGCGACCAGCAGGCCGATCACTCCATCGACGAGCACCAGGAGATCAAGCGGCTGCTCGCCGACGTCGACGACCTCTCCGCCGATGACCCTGCGCAGAGCTCGAAGATCGCCGAGCTGGAGCGCGCGGTCTCTCATCACGTCCAAGAGGAGGAGTCCGTCGTCCTGCCGGCGTTGCGAGGTGGCACCGATCCCGAGCGCCTCGAGCGCATGGGCGAGCTGTTCGAGGACATCAAGCCACTGCTGCCCACCCGTCCCCATCCGCTGGTGCCCGGCACCTCCACCGCCCAGCTGCTGGCCGGACCGCTCGCCAGCGTCACCGATCGCATCCGCGATCTGGTCGGCAGCTGACGGGGCGCAGGTCGCACGACGGCATGATCCGATTGCGCCGGACAGGGGTCTCGAGCGACGTGGCGTCCGGATCGGTACCGACGATCTACATCACCGGCCGGGCGGTCCTGGGTGTGACGATGCTGCTCGCACCCGGTCTCGTCGGTCGGACGTGGCTCGGCACCGCCGCCGCGGAGCGATCGCGCTGGCTCGTCCGCGCAGTGGGGATGCGTGATGTGGTCGTCCCCGTCGGCTACGCACTCGATCGTTCCCACCGCACGGCGTGGGTCATTGCGGCCGCTGCCGCGGACGCCTCCGACGTGCTGATCTCCATCGCATTCTCGATCCGGCGCCGGCGGATCCTGACGCTGGCCGCGGTCGTACCGGCCGCCGCCGGCACGGTGGTGGGCGTCGCCATCGCCCGCGGTCGGCGCCCGCAGACCGCCTGACGACGTCTGCAATACAGTGCTGGCGGTGGTGACCGATCGTCGGATCCGAGCGCTCGTCGTCGGCGGGGTCGCCTGGAACACGATGGTGTACCTCGACGAGTTGCCTCCGGCTCGGCCGGCCACGGTGTTCGCTCGTGGCACTCGGGACGCCGTCGGCTCGAGTGGGGCCGGCAAGGCGCTGAACCTCCGTGCGTTGGGTGTGGACGTGACGCTGTGGTCACTACTGGGCGACGACGAGTGGGGCGACCGGATCCGCAGGGTCATGGCCGACGCCCGCATCGAGCTGGTCACCGCCCACGATCCGGCCGGCACGATGCGACACGTCAACTTGATGGACTCGCACGGCGACCGGTTGTCGATCTTCGCCAACGCAGGCTCGCAGGACTCGACGGTCGACGTCGAAGTCGTCGAACAGGTGGCCGCCGCCGCCGACCTCGTTGCAGTCACGATCCTTCCCCACTGTCGACAGTTCCTGCCGATGCTGGAGCGGATCGGCAGCGACGTCTGGGTCGACATCCACGATTACGACGGACGCAATCCGTACCACGGCGACTTCATCGAAGCCGCCGATCATCTCCTGATGAGTTCGATCGCGATGGACGACTGGCGGCCCTTCCTGGAAGCCCGCATCGCCGCCGGAGCGACGACCGCGGTGTGCACTCACGGCGCAGCGGGCGCGTCCGGACTCACCGCCGACGAGGGCTGGGTCGACGTGCCGGCACTGCCGGTCGAGACGGTGGTCGACACCAACGGTGCCGGCGACGCCTTCTTCGCCGGGTTTGCTACGGCGTGGTCGCACGGCGAGGGGCTCTCGGCGGCCATGCATCGAGCGAGCGAGACCGCCGCCGCCGCCGTCCAGTCGCCCGACCTCGCTCCCGGTTGAGTCGGGCTCGCGCGCGAGCGCTGGTCGGAGCGGGTGCGCCCGCCGAGGCACTTCAGAATGGAATTCCTGCGCCGTGATCCGGCGGCACCGGTGTCGAGTAACCGGGTAGACGGGTACCGCTGATGGCATGCGACTGTTTCTCGTCCGTCATGGCGATGCTCACGCCGGCTTCCACGGGGTGATCGGCGGCCGCCGTGGATGTGCCGGGCTCACGGACCTCGGGCGGCGGCAGGCCGAAGCGCTGCGTGACCACCTCGCTGCGACGAAGTGGGTCCAGCCCGACGTCGTGGTGTCGAGCACGCTTCCCCGCGCGATCGAGACCGCCCAGATCATCGGGCCGGGGGTCGGACTGCAGATCGCGACGCAGCACGACGACCTGATCGAACTCGACCCGGGCGACGCCGACGGCTTGACGTGGGCGGAGTACGACGTCCACCACGGCGGCTTCGACATGGAGGCCGAACCGGACCGGGTGTTCGCTCCCGGGGGAGAGAGCTGGAACAGCTTCCACGACCGTGTGCGGCGGATGCTGGACCGGCTGGTGACCGATCACACCGGCGAGACCGTGATGGCGGTCTGCCACGCCGGCGTGATCATGGCATCCATGCGGATCCTGCTCGCGATCCCTCACCGAGGCGCCGGAGCACAGCTCCGGCCGACCAACACCGGGCTGACCGAGTGGTCGTACGAACCTGACGGGGCTCGATGGACGCTCCATTGCTTCAACGCCACCCCCCACCTCGTCGGGCTCGACACCTGACGAGTCGAGGTGTGGAGCGCTCGCGATCGCGGGTACTGGAGTTGTCATCGACCATTTCGAGTTCACCGTGGACGGCGCCCGTCGAGCCGCCGAGTACGACACCCTCGACACCTGGGTGCGATGGTTTCTGTCGAGCCCGGGAAGCGACAACGCCGACCTGGGCGACGAGCTGACGCGAGGCGAGCGGTGGTGGCTCGGACCGCTCCTCCTGCCGATCGGCTCGCTCCACCGGCTGGCCGGGCCCCCAGGCGACCCGGTGCTCGTTCCGATGCAGGACGAGGAGTGGAGCGACGGCGTCGACGACATGGCCGAGAAGGTCGACGACGAGGGGTGGGAGCCGGCGCCCGTCGTCGTGGTCTACCGCAACGACCAACTCGTACTGGAGGACGGAAACCACCGGGTCGAGGCGCTGCGGCGTGCCGGCGTCGAGAAGGCCTGGGCTGTGGTCGGCTTCGACACCGTCGACGACCGCGACCACTTCACGACCGAGGTCTTCGGCTCGCCGTCGGAGGCCGGGAACCCACGCCCCCCAGATCGGTGAAAGCTGTGAGGCCTCGTGGCAGGAAATCGGAAGCCTGCTCGGCACGTCAGCACGAGCTGTCCAACAGCGAGACGGCGCCCTCATCGATGCGAGCTGACCGAGAGCTGTCCCCTCTCAGCGTCGTCATCCCACCGAACGAACCGCCGGGCGACTCGGAGACCGTGATCTAGCGTCGGCCGAATGACTCAGGCGCTTCGAACCTTTCTCACGTTTCAGGACGGCGCAGCCACCGCCGCGCTCGACTTGTTCGCCGACGTGTTGGACGACTTCGAAGTCATCACCATCGCCCACTACGGACCCGATGGACCAGGGGCTGAGGGCACCGTGATGTCGGCGCAGTTCCGACTGGCCGGCGGCGAGTCCAGCTGCGCCGACAGCCGCGTCGATCACGAATAGGGTTTCACGCCCGCCATCTCGCTGTGGATCGACTGTGACAACACCGAGGAGCAGACACGCATCTTCGACCGGCTCGCTGCTGACGGTCAGGTGTTCATGCCGCTCGACGACTACGGCTTCAGCAGCCGCTTCGGTTGGGTCGGCGACCCACATGGAATCACGTGGCAACTCAATCTGCCATGACCGGCGCGCCGGATGGTCGTGGCGCGCGTCGACCATCACCTCTGGACTCGCTTCCTGCGTCGGCGTATCGTTCCTTGCGGCGGGACATCGCCCGGCTCGTCAGAGCCTTGTCATCAGGGAGTGAAGATGTCTCGTTCCACTTTGTGTTTGCGCGCGACGACCGTGTCGGCCGTCCTGACCGTCGCTGCGATGCCTGTGGTGCACGCAGCCGCCGATTCCGGCCCGATCATCGATGGTCTCGCCGGGCCGCTCGGTCTGGCCGTCGGCGACGACGGGACCATCTATGTCGCTGAGGCATTCGGTGGCCGCCTGACCTCCGTCGACCACAACGGCACGAAGACGGTCCTCGTCGACGCACCCGGCGAGGAGATCGCGGGCGTCGATGCACGCGGCAAGGGCACAACCGTGTTCACCCAGACGCTCTTCGACGGCAACGCCGGCGAGGAGGCGCCCCCGCTTGACTCGCTGCTCGCACGAGTGCAACCGAACGGACGCACACGCCAGATCGCATCGACCCAGACCTACGAGGTGGCCGCCAACCCGGATGCCATCAACACCTACGGCCTCGTCAACCCGTCGGACGAGTGCCTCTCCCAGGTGGGGCCGGTGCTCGGCGCTGGGACATACAGCGGCATCGTCGAGTCGCATCCCTACGCCGTCGCGATCGTGCCGGGCGGCTACGCCATCGCCGACGCCGCCGGAAACTCGGTGCTCCGGGTGGGCAAGTCGGGTCAGGTCTCGACGGTCGCGGTGCTGCCGCCCGTGGAGCAGACGATCACATCGGACGCGGTCGCACAGCTCGCCGAGGAGGGCATCGACGTCTCGGAGTGCGAGGGGGAACAGTTCCGCGGTGAGCCGGTTCCGACCGATGTCGAGGTCGGTCCCGACGGGGCGTGGTACGTCTCGTCGCTACCAGGGTTCCCAGAGGAATTCGGCGCCGGTTCGGTGTGGCGGGTCGACCCGGCATCGGGGGCCACGACGATGGTCGCCACCGGCTTCGCCGGCGCAGTCGACATTGCTGTGGACCGTGACGGATCGATCATCGTTGCGGAGCTGTTCGCATATCAGATCAGCCGCGTCCGGAATGGGACGGTCGAGGCGTCGGTGTTCGCTGACTCGCCCGGGGCGGTCGAAATCGGTCGCGACGGGACGGTCTACGCCGCTGTCGGCGTCTTCACCGACAGCGGATCGGTCGTCACGGTCGACATCTGACAAACGGCTAAGGGCATGCGCCGTTGCGGTACGGCGACAGCCATCAGGCTGGGCATCGTACTCGGGAGCGACATGCGGGAGCTCCCGACTGCTGTCTCCTCCTCCATCTGGCCTCGAGCGAACGGCAGTCGTCAGTGCGATGGGGCGGCGCTCGATTCCGCTGTTGCTGCCGTCGCCGAGGTCTTCGGTGGACTCGCGCGCGAGGGCTCGATCGGTCGCCCGGCCGTCGGATTCGTCCAAGTCGTGGCCGGTACGGCGTTGGCGGTACCGGCGGTGTGGCTGCTCGCATCGCCCGGCATTTCGCCGTCGACTTCCTCGGGCCGAGCAACGCCGCGTCGGCGCAGCGGCGCGTCTGCGGACGCGTCGGAGCGTTTGCTTCGGCGAACCCTGCGACACCCACTCAGTAGGCTCGATCGCGCGAGCGCGATCTGGCCCACCACCGAATGAGCAAGCCGACCCGAATGGCCTCGCCCCTCTGCTGTCTCGGCGTGATCAATGACGTTCCCTGACGCGTCCGCGGACGCGCCGTGCGTCGCGAGATCACCAGATGCTCGAAGCGCTACGTCGCCCGCGAACTCTTCACACAACTCGAACGGACCACTTGACAGACAGCGGAGCGTCACGAAGAAGCATCGCGATGCAGTGGGTCGCCGCTCGAGAACAGCGTGGTCTGGGCGCGGAAGTGCGCGGCAACCGTGGCTGGCTGGCGTCTTCTGGGACGAGTCAGGTGCCGATCTCGTCGTCCGTCGCAGACGGAATGTCTCGGCGGTCATGGAGGATGCGCCAGACATCCACGACATCGACGTCGTCGCCGACGCCGACGCCGTAGGGCGACTTCGGTGTCCGCCTCGGCGAGGTCGTAGCCAACTGCTTGTTCGATGTCGGTAGCAGCGCGCTCGCGAAGTCGGCCCGATACCGGGTGCGGTGCGATGTCGTCGAGTTCCTCCACCCATCGAGACGTCGGGTGATCGTCGACGGCGCCCTTCAGCGGTAGAGGTCGCCGCTCAGGTACTTGAGGCCGGAGTCCGGCTGCAGTGTGACCACGGTGTGCCCGGGCCCGAGGTCGGCGGCCAGTCGCAGCGCCGCCAACACGCTCGCTCCGCCGCTGGGTCCGGTCCACACGCCCTCCGATCGTGCGAGTCGCCGGGCGCAGTCGAACGCTTCGCCGGTACTGACCCGCTCGACCCGGTCGTAGCTGTCCGGTGTGATCAGCGGCGGCACGAAGCCGACGCCGCCGCCCTCGATCCGGTGGGAGCCGGCCGGCTCACCGGAGATCACCGCCGATTCCGCCGGCTCCACGACGGTCCGAACCGCGTCGGGCCAGCGTTCGCGGATCGGTCGCCACGTCCCGGTGAATGCGCCACCGACACCGACGTAGACGGCGAGACCGTCGATGGGACCCTCGATCTGCTCGACCAGTTCTCGTCCAATGCCGAGGTAGCCGTCGAGGACGTCGAGATTGTTGAACTGATCGGTGGGAAAGGCGCCGTCCTGCTGCACGATCTCCGCGACGCGCTCCATCATCTGGGGTATCAGCTGCGGATGGATGCCGTCGTCGCTGTGGATCAGCTCGACATCGGCACCGAACGCTCGCATCGTGGCGATCTTTTCCTCAGCGAACGCGTTCGACGAGACGATCTTGAGCGGGTAGCCCTTGATTGCACACACGAATGCGAGCGAGCTTCCGGTCGATCCACCGGTGTACTCGACGACCGTCTGCCCGGGCGCGAGTGCTCCGCTCCGTTCGGCACCCTCGATCATTGCAAGCGCCATGCGGTCCTTGTAGGAGCCGGTCGGATTGGCGCTCTCGAGCTTCACCCAGACGTCGGCGCTCTGCGACCCATGGAGGGTCGACAACCTGACGGCCGGTGTCCGTCCGATCGCAGCGAGCGCACCTGGCCGCTCGAGCGGTGCCTCATCGGTCTCAGGCATGGAGTCTCCTCACGCTCACGAAGACCGGAGCCGGCCGACGAGGAAGACGACCGTACCGCGCCCCGACCACTGATCGCCATGGCGTCAGGGAACCAATCCCAGCGACCGTGCCCGACGGACCGCTCCGGCGCAGGCGCCAGCCGGGTGACGTTCCTGCATCCACGAACACAACCCGCCTGGTCCCAGAGCGTGTCGCGTCTTGGAGCAGTGTGCTCATCTCGCAAGTTCCGTGTCGACTCGTTGCTGCATCCAGCTCGATGAAGAACGCGCCGGTCGGTTCAATCGGACGACGAGTCCGTGGACGACAATTCCGGAGCCCCAGCCGAGGAGGGCCCAGGCTGACCACCATGCGGACCACTCGCGGGTGATGCCGGCAGCGGCGTTGGTGGCCAGGTTGACGAGCAAGATGATGAGCATTCCGCCGACGAACACTCCGGCGTGGACGTAGAACGCCTGCAATTGCTGCACGTACCGCCGTGCCGCCTCGACGCCTTGCTGTTCGGCGTGCTGATCGTCCGGCCGACGATGGGTGTGAACTGGATGGGACATCATGGACTTCCTTCGTTCTGGGATCAGGAGTGCAGCCGCTCAGGCGGCCAGGCGACGGCGGGCCCGCGTGAGGAGCCAGAGCCCGAACCATCCTTCGGCGACGACGGATGGCACGGCGACCATCACCAGGAATGCGTCGGCGTGATCGGCGTAGTTGGCGAGGACGGTGTGGGCCGTGGTGTCGATGATGTAGGCGACGCCGGCCACGATCATCAGCTGTCCGAGCCATCGTGGCGTCTCGGCCGATCGGGCGACGAGGTAGCCGAGCACGATCAGGTGGAGCCCGAATGCGGCGAGGCCGATGAGCCAGGCGGAGTTGAAGAGCTCGAGTCCGATGAGCGCCTGGGCGTTGCGTTCAGCGGCGCCCATCACGTCGGCCACTGCTGCGGAGTCGTAGAAGGCGAGGGCCTGGAAGAAGAAGATCGCGGCGACACCGAGGAACACGGTGTAGACGAGTCGCGACCACGCTGCGACGAGCGACAGGTCCCGGTGCTGGGTTCGGAACACGATGTGGAGCGCCCAGGCGACGACGATGTCGATGAGGAAGATGGCCAGGAACGCCACGAGTCCCAGCCGGAACAGCGTCTCTGATTCGGCGATGTTCGCCGCAGTGGCCTGGGCGTCGTCGGCCACGACCAACCCTTCTCGGACGAAGAAGTTGGCGAACATGGCAAGGCCGAACAACAGCACGTAGCCGACGCCGGCGATCAGCGCGGCTCGTCGTGGCGAGATCTCTCTGGTCGTCGGGGCGTCTGGCGCCTTCGTGGGGCCGAGGGTGGTGGCGATCATTGGCTTGCTCCTTCGGTGGTTGGTTCGTTCGAGTCGAGGCGGGTCGTCAGGGCGGTGAGCGGGCCGACGGTGGTTGCGATCCACAGGGCCAGCGGCCACGCCAACTGGTCGGTGACGAAGATGACGACGGCCCACGTGGCGGAGAGCCCGAGCCACAGCCACGGCACGGCCTTCCGGAGTCGGGTACGACGCACCGCGACGCCGGCAGTCGGTCGATTCGACGCCGTCGGTTCATTCGCCACGGTTCGCTCCGTTGTTGCCGACGATGACGACGGTCTTGCCGGTGGCCTTGCCGGTGTCGAGTTGCTCGATGGCCCGAGGCGCATCGGCAAGTGGGAAGCGTGCTTGCACTGCGGGTGTGACCGCTCCGGATTCGATGTGGGCCGCGAGCCGCTCGATGAGGGAGTGATGCCCGCTGCTGATGAACGTCGTCAGACGCTGCTTCACGAATCGCGAGAGCACCATCGCTCGGAGTTGACGTCCGACGCCCCCGGTGATGCGGTTGCCGCCTTCTCCCCCGACGATGACGAGCGTGCCGGTGGGGGTCAGCACGCTGCGGAGGCGGCGGATGCTGTTGCGGCCTCCGATGTCGACGATGAGATCGAACGGTTCGTCGATCTCGGTGAAGTCCTGCGAGGTGTAGTCGACGACGTGATCGGCGCCGAGTGAGCGCACGAAATCGACGTTTCGGGCGCTGGCAACCGCTGTCACCACGGCGCCGAGGGCCTTGGCCAGCTGAACCGCGAAACTGCCGACACCGCCGGAGGCTCCGACGATCAGGACTCGCTGACCTGGCCGGGCGCCGCCGACATCGACCAGCGCTTGGAGCGCTGTGACGCCGGAGACGGGCGAGGCTGCGGCGCACTCGAACGAGACGTCAGCCGGCTTGACCACGAGGTTGCCCTCGTTGGCCACGGCGAACTCGGCCAGCGAGCCCTTGGAAATCCCGAACACGTGGTCGCCGGGCGCGAACCGGGTGACGTCGGCTCCGACGGCGACGACGCGCCCGGCGACGTCCGAACCGGGGATGTTGCGCTTCGGTCTGGTGAGCCCGTAGCCGACGAGGCGGATCAGATACGGGGTGCCGGTCATGAGGTGGCACGTGCCGCGGTCCACTCCTGCGGCGACGACCTCGATCAGGACCTCGTCGGCCTTCGGGGTGGGTCGGGGCAGGGTCGTGAACTCGAGGACGTCGGCCGAGCCGTATCGGTCCTGGACGATGGCGTGCATCTGCCCGTCCGTGACGGCTTCGGCGGGGCGAAGTGCGGTCGTCTGTTCGTTGGTGGTGCTCATGTCACTCCTTTGGAGGTGGTGTGGTTCTGCGGTGGATGAGCCGGCGCGATCGAGATGATCTCGAGGTTCACCGAGGTGAGGTGCGCCACGATTCCGTGGAGATGGGCGGGGTCTCCGATGTCGCCGACGAGGCGGGTCCGGCAGCCAGCCCCACCGTCAGGTGAGGCCTCGATCGTGAAGTCGTCGAGGAGCGGCCGCAGGAGACGACGGCTGGGTCGGCCTCGCAGCACGATCTCGTAGGTGGTCGGTTCGGGCATGTCCCCATGCTGGAGACGGCCGGTACCAGGCGGCCTCGTACGATCGGAGATCTCACCCGGGTGAGATCGCCCGCAGGCTTGCCGTTTGCCCACGACGTTAGGGTCGGCCCATGACCGGGAACCCGGACAGCGGTGTGGCAGCGACGAAACTGGTGCCGCCGACGCTGCCCGACCGGCTCGTGCGGCGATCACGACTCACCGATCGGCTCGACGCCGGCCTCGCCGGCCACGTCCGGCTGGTACTCGCCAGCGCCCCGGCCGGTTCTGGCAAGTCGACGCTGCTGGCATCGTGGCTGGCCGAACACCGAGTGGCCTCCGCCTGGCTGCAGGTCGAGGACAACGACTCGGATCCGGCGCGATTCTGGGCCTACCTCATCGCTTCCATCGGCGAAGTGCTTCCATCGTCGACGGGCTCGCTGAGACAGCTCGTCAGCAGTTCGGACAGCGACGAGCTGACGTTGATCTCGGCGATCGTGAACGTCCTCGCCGAGCTCGCCGAGCCGCTGGTCGTCGTGATCGACGACTACCACCTGATCGACCATGCGTCGGTGCATCGGGGCATGGAGCGCCTGATCGACCTCTGTCCACCGACCGTCACGATCGTCTGTCGACACGGGTCGATCCGCCGTTTCGGCTCGGGCGACTCCGCGTCAGAGGTCAGATGACCGAGCTCCGGGGCGAAGATTTTCGCTTCGGGGCAGCGGAGGCGACCGGCCTCCTCCTCCATCACGACGACCAGATCCTCGACGAGCGCGTCGTCGAGCGGCTGTGCCGTCGGACGGAAGGGTGGGCGGCCGGCCTGGTGCTCGCCGGGTTGTCGCTGCAACGTGCTGCCGACCCGGAGCGATTCGTCGAGTCGTTCCAGGGCGACGATCAGCTCGTGGTCGACTACATGACCGAGGAGTTCCTCGCGGGGGAGAGCGACGAGCAACGCCGACGCCTGCTCGAGACGTCCGTGCTGGAACAGTTCAACGGCGCACTCGTCGACGCGGTGACCGACAGCACGGGCGGTGCAGTGTGGCTCACCGAGACGGCGAGGAGCAACCAGCTCCTGATCGGGCTCGACCGCACCGGCTCGTGGTATCGCTACCACCACCTCTTGCGAGATCTCCTCAGGCTCGAAGCCGGACAGCTGCTGACCGGCGAGCATCTCGACGAGCTCCACGGACGAGCGGCGGTCTGGTTCGAGTCCGAGCGCGATCCACTGCGAGCGATCGGACACCGTCTCGCCGCAGGTCAACACGACGCAGCGGTCCGGCTGATGTACGTGCTCGGCCCGCAGCTGATCTCCGACGGCCAGATCGACACGCTTCGCAAACTGCTCGAACGGATCGGTGAACCGGCAACGAACGACCCGGCGTGCGCACTGACGTTGGGCTGGTGCGACTACATCGGCGGTCACTACGCCCGAGCCCAGGAGTGGGTCGACACCACCCACCGCGTCGCACCAGGCGGTTTCGATCCCATCATCACGGCGCCACTGCGCATGAATCTCGCCGTCGCCCACGGCGACGTCGGCACCGCGCTGGAGCTTGCCCGGGAGATCAAGGCCGCCGACCAGTTCACGACACAGCGCCCCGAGCTCGCAACGTCCGCCGGCGGCGTCTTCATGTGGGCCGGCCAGGCCGCCGAGGCACGAGAGGTGCTCGCGATCGCCGAGCAGCAGTCGGCGGCCGCCGACTTCCGAGCCACCCATGTCCTGAGCCGGATCTATCAGGCAATCAACGACTTCGACGACCGCGGGGATACTTCGGGAGGCCAACGGGCACTCGACACCGCCGAGGAGTTGGCGATGGGCTCCTACTACCGGATCGGCCCCGCCCATGCCCTCAGAGCGCGGGGCACCGCCGACCCTGCCTCGGCTCGGGCCGATGCCACGAAGGCGGTCGACCTGGCCCGGCAGATCCCCGGTGACCTCGCGCTCGCCTACACCCTCACCATCTGCGGCGACACACTGATCGATGCAGACGACCTCACGGGACGAGGGCTGCTGACCGAGGCACGATCGATCATCGATCGCTGTCCCGACCCAGGGATCGCCGGCCGCTACCTGGCTCGCATCGAATCACGGCACGGCGTCGGCGGCCGAACGCGATCGGTGAGCAGAGAGACAGCCCGAGACACCGACGCATTGGTCGAGCACCTGACCGAACGAGAGACCGCCGTGCTGAGATACCTTCCGACCAAGCTGTCGCAACGCGAGATCGCCTCGGAGCTGTACGTGTCACCCAACACGGTGAAGACCCACTGCGCTGCCATCTACCGCAAACTCGGTGTCGGCGACCGCAAAGCCGCCGTCCAGGCGGCCCGAGACCTCGGCATGCTCTGACGCCGGCTCTCGCATGGACGTGAAAGCGCACCTCGCAATTGCCCGGTAGGACCGGGGCCCCAGGTCGATGTCCGACGGAGCAATCGAGCTCGGCACGGCAACGCTGTACGGCGCACTCGAGCGACTGCATGATGCCGCCATGGTCGCCGTCGTCGACGCACAGCGACATCGTCCGGACGGCTCGATCACTGTCTGGGCAGCCCGGCCGTCGCTGTGCTGCCCAGCTGTCCGTTGAGTGCGGGAACGTGATGTTGAGCGCACGGGCGACGAGTTGTCGCATCAGTCTCGGTGGCTACGCGAACCAACCGTCTCGTTCAGATCCTGCTGTCGGCGCCGGAGGAACGACCGTTCCGATTCGTTGGTGCTGCATGCGATCGCACGGTCCAGCGCGGCGGCTGCGTCGTCGGGACGATCGAGCCGGGCCAGGACGTCGGCTCGAGCGGTGTGGAAGTACAGGTAGCCGTTGATGTCACCGGTGAGGTCGTCCGCGTGGGGAATCGAGTCGAGCGCGACGAGCGCAGCGGCGGGTCCGTGCACGTGGTCGACGGCGATCGCCCGGTTCAGCGCGACCAGCACGCTCGGCTGGCGCTGCAGGAGCACGTCGTAGAGGCGCAGGACGGCTCGCCAATCGGTGGCCTCGAAGGTGGGCGCTGTCGCGTGCAGGGCGGCGATTGCCGCTTGGAACTGAAAGGGCCCACCGCGGTGGAACGAGTGTGCTCTCGCCAGTTCGGCGAGACCGCGAGCGATCATCGGTTGATCCCACAGAGTCCGGTCCTGGGCGGCGAGCAGGATCGGACTGCCATGGGTGTCGAGACGGCTGGATCGTCGTGCATCGGTCAGCAGCAGCAGCGCATGGAGTCCTGCGACTTCCGGATCAGTCGGCACGAGCTTGCTCAGGAGCTCGGCGAGCCAGATGGCCTCCTCGCAGAGATCTCCGCGTATGAGCGCGGTGTCGGTCGCGCTGGCGTGGCCCTCGGTGAAGATCGACGAGATCACTTCGCACACGGCACTGACGCGCTCGGTGAGAGTGTCAAGCGTTGGTGGATCGAAGGGAATTCTCGCAGCTCGGACCTTCGACTTGGCCCGGGTGAGTCTGCGCGTCATCGTGTCTTCGGACACGAGGAAGGCACGGGCGATCTGCGGCGTGGAGAGCCCGGCGACGATTCGTAAGGTCAAGGCGACCTGCGCCTCCGGGGCGAGCGCGGGATGGCAGCATCCGACCAGGAGCGCGAGTTGGTCGTCGAGGGCCTGTTCGCCGTCGAGGTCGACGTGAGCCCACTCCCCGCTGTGGGAGATGGCGGTTGTGGCATCGGCGGCCAACACTGGGAGACGGTCCTGGAATCGGCGCATTCTGCGAATCTGATCGATGGCTTTGCGTCGGCCAGTCGTGAGCAACCAGGCGCCCGGTCGGTCAGGCACCCCATCGGCGGGCCATCGTGTCGACGCCTCGATGAAGGCGTCTTGTGCCGCGTCTTCGGCGATCGTGAGGTCGCCGACGTCGCGCATGAGCGTGGCCACCAGCCGTGGCCACTCAGCTCGGAAGACGTCGGCGACACCCATCGAATCAACCAGACCGAATCGGACAACCTGGTCAGCTGTCGAACTCCATGACCGGACGAACCTCGATCGTGCCGAAGTGGGAGTTCGGAATTCTGGCGGCCCAGTCGAGCGCCTCGTCGAGATCGGCGACGTCGATCACGTAGTAGCCGCCGATCACTTCCTTGGACTCGATGAACGGCCCGTCGGTCACGATGCGCTTGCCATCGCGAACCCGAACGGTACTTGCGGTGTCCGCGCCCTGCAGTGCTTCGCCAGCGACCATGGCCCCCGCCTCGGCGAGAGCTTGGCTGTAGGCGGCCCATTCACCCATGTAGGGGCCGAACGTTGCGCTGTCGGGTGCCGGTTCGTCGGCGGGATCGCTTGCGAGGAGGAGCATGTACTTCATGTCGTGACGTCCTTTGTGTCGGTGATCTTTGGTGATTGTCACAGACCCGACGAACGGCAGAACGAGATCCGGACACCTACTCCGAAAAATCCGCGGGCACCTCGGGGACGTGGTCATCCGGGTGATCGACCCAGGTGCCTGGTGCGCGAGGTGCTGACGGACTGACCAGAATCAGAAGCGCACAGCGTCGTCGACGACGATGGCTCCAGAGGCCTCACCATCGCGGGCCCTACATCAGCGAGTACCGCAGGGAACTGTGCGGGATGCGGTGTCAGCAGCAGTCGTCGACGTGTTCGGCCTCGAGCGCCTCGCGGCCCTCACGCACGAGGAAGACCACGACGCCGAGTGCGGCGACGGGGTCGGCCCACCACCAACCGAACGCCGCGTTCGCGGCGAGCCCGGCGAGCACGACGGCGGACAGGTAGACGCACGCTTGGGTCTGCTGACTGTCGGCCTCGACCGATCGTGAGTCGAGCTCGCGGCCGACTCGTCGCTTCTCGCGGGCGAGCACCGGCATCACGATCAGCGAGACGATCGTGAGTGCGATCCCGATCCAGCTGACGTCGGGTTGCTCGACGGCGATGAGCGACCGGACCGATTCGATGCCCACGAGCGCCGCCAACGCGAGGAACGTGACACCGATGATCCGCAACGCTCGCTGTTCGACGTGCTCGGCGCGCTCGGGAGATCGTTGCTCGACACTCAGCCGCCAGATCAACACTGCTGCTGACGCAGACTCGACGAAGGAGTCGACACCGAAACCGATCAAGGCGCGACTCTCCGCCAGTGCCGCAGCGGTGATGGCGACCGCTCCCTCGGCAAGGTTCCAGACGACAGTGAACACTGCGAGCCACCACGCCCGGCGCAACAACGCCGCGCGGTGATCGGTGATCTGTGTCGTCATCGTCCGGCCCGCTCCAGTAATTCGGCGAGATCGTGTCGGATCGGCATTGGCTGCGTCGCTGGTACACGGGCTCGGCCGGTGTTACCCAGCGGGTAGCGCCGGCTGATCGAGCCCGGCCCGGCGACCACCAACCGCGCGAGTTGTCCCGACATCTCGTGGGCGTCGCGCTGACGCACACCGGCGGCGAACATCGCGCCGTGCACCCGGACATGCCACCACGCCCATGGTTGGCTCAGCACGTGAGCGTCCTCGAGCAACCGCCAACCCCGGCGATGATCACCCGCACGGCGCGCGTGACGAGCTGCGAGAAGATCGCTGCGGAGTCGATCGCGAAGCTCGGGGGTCATCGTGCTCATCGCCCGTGTGAACAATCCGGATCGATGGACAGCACCACGTCAGCGAGCGAGCGGAGCGCGACAGCGAGTCGTTCGTCGGCGAGTTCGTAGCGGACACGCCGCCCCTCCGGCTCAGCCACCACCAGACCGCAGCCGCGCAGACACGACAGGTGATTGCTCGTGTTCGCCTTGCCCAACCCCAACGCCTCTGCCAACTCGGCCGGATAGGCCGGCCCGTTCAGCAACTCCATCAGGATCCGCCGCCGAGAGTTGTCTGCCAACGCACGACCGAGACGTTCCAACGCTGCCTCGTTCACCCGAACACCCACAACAGTCATTCAGTGATCATACAGTATGGACTGTACTGTAGAACGTGGCGCTGGGGATCGCTTCCTGCAACACCTGGGCGCACGCCGGGCCATTGCATCGCGATCGCTGGGCAACATCCGGACCACATCAGACAAGCCACTGCGCCCGTCAGCCTGCGGCGTCGCAGTTGGGCCGAGGCGTGCGCAACCGAGGGCTTCGTGACATCGTCGCAGCTGGGAACGCGAGCACGGCGCCTTCAGCGCTGACGAGCTCGCTGCCGTTCGCGCGCTCGTCGACGGATGACCACACTCGTCCTCGACGCCGGTGCGCTGATCGCACTGGATCGCAACGATCGCTCGGTCTGGGCGATGCTGCGCAACGCAGCCGACGACTCCGCTGAGGTGTCGGTGCCCGCGGGCGTTATCGCACAAGCGTGGGGCAACGTGAGCCGCCAAGCGCTCCTCGCGCGAGCACCGCACACTGCGATGAGGTCCCTCTCGACGGACCGCTCGCCCGCGCCACGGGGCTGCTGTGCGGACCGGCCGGCACCGCTGACATCATCGACGCGTCCGTGGCGGTGATCGCAACTTCGGCCCAATTGCGGTACCACACGTTCGCTGGGTCGGACAGGAAGCCTTAGCAAGCTTTGCCAAGGTTCGGTAGCCTGTAGCGATGTCGACGATGAACGTGTCGCTGCCGGACGAACTCAAGTCGTACGTCGACGAGCAGGTCGGCGACGGCGGCTACGGGTCCACGAGCGAGTACGTCCGCGATCTCATCCGTCGCGACAAGGACCGCCAACAGCTTCGACGCGCCCTGCTCGACGGAGCGACATCATCGCCGGGCACCGTTGCAGATGCTTCGTACTTCTCGTCCCTACGTGACCGCACCCGGTCCGACGCCTGATTGCCGTGCCCGCTCGGCCGGTCCGACTTCGTGAGCGGGCTGCTGTCGACATCGATCAAGCGGTCGACTACTCCCTCGCTGAGGCGGACACTGACGTTGCCGTGCGTATCGTCGATGCCGTCGAACGCGCCGTCGGTCAGATCGGTCGTTCGCCGCAATCGGGCAGTCTGCGATTCTCCTACGAGCTCGAGATTCCTGGCCTCCGCGTCCGCCCCCTGGCTCGCTTCCCGTATCTGGTGTTCTACGTCGTCGGCGATGAGGTTGTGGATGTCTGGCGAATTCTTCACACCCGCCGGGACATCCCGACCGCGATAGGCGACGACAGCAACACCTGAATCGCCCATCGGGACGGATGCGCCGGCCACGGTCACCGCACACTTCCGCGCCCAGAATCACACGGTCGTGAGCGTCCGACCTGCTGCAGTACCCCCGATAACCACGGCGCCGCACCGCCGGAGTTCGCCGGTCATGGGTGCAGGGGCCACAAGTAGGCGGTCGCCGGAAGGAGTTCGTGGTCCTCGTCGAGCTCGACCGACCCAGCCTCGCTGCCCCCCATGTGTTCGTAGAACTGCCGGGCCGGCGCATTCGCCGCGAGCACCACGACTCTGGCGTTCCCGGCTCCCGCAGCCCGGAACCGCTCGAAGCTCGCCGACAGCAATCGCCGTCCAACGCCACGACCCTGATGCCCCGGCGCCACGTACAGCGCGTCCACCTCACCCTCGCCACGCTCATTCACGGTGCCCATCACCAGGCCGACGATCATCTCCGACTCCGTCGCCACGAGCACGTGGGACCGGACGGCTGCTTCAGTGGCGATCTCCAGGAGAGTCCGCTTCCAGGCTGCGGCAGACACCTCGACTGTCCAGTTCTCGCGACGGCGTTCCCAGAGTTTGCGTGGAACCTGGTGTTGATGCGCCTGGAGCCACGACGCAACGATGCACGACGCAAGTCCGTCGACATCAGCAAGATCAGCATCCCGTACCAGCATCGCCCCGCCCGCACGGTAGCTGGCGCCGCACCCACGCGGTAACGGCCCAAGCGGTTCCGTCGGGATCTCGCTCGAGGCGCATGCCCCCTCGTACCACGTTCGCCACGCCAGCCGATATGGGACACATATGAGACAACCGGCAATGAGCAAGCCGGTGGATGTAGCCAGAAGGCCATCTCGTTGCGCGCCTGGCAGGGATCGAACCTGCGACACACGGCTCAGGAATCGTCCCGTGCCCGTCCGGCTGGTGCCGACGGATCCGTGAAAGCTCGTGGATACAGGGTTTGCGGTGTCCGGCCGTGCGCCGAGTGACGTCAAATCCGGGTAGTTCCGCTGCGTTTGCCACCCAAACGCTACTCAAATCAGCGTCACCGGATCCCGCCGACGTTGACTTGAACTCCGGGGCGAATGTTCGCGGGTGTCTGGCGGCACGCCGAACAGCATCAGCCGGAGTGGGCGGGCGGGCCCGTGAGCAACACGATCGAACGTTGCGCGAGCGCGCTGAGGTCGGGCAACTCGGCCATTCGTTCGAGCACGGACCGTTCCTTACGGGTGAGGTGCGCCTGTTCGCGATCCGTCGGGCCGAGCAAGCGCGCAAGTGAGTCGACATCTCGCACGTGCTTCGCTCGTTCGGCCGAGGTCTGGGCAACGATCTGCGTCACCGCGGCGACCTTGCCGAGGAGTGCGCCCACCACGGTTGGACGACGCACCCGACCCGTCGAGCCGTCGGTGAGCTCGACCTTGACCACACTGCTGCGAACGAGAGCCTGGCTGCCACCGGGCGCCTCGATCGTGCGGCCACCGCCGAGCGCCAAACGGGCTCGACTTCCGAGCCGGTCCGGTGCCAGCACATCGATCGTCGCGCCGGCGCGCGTGTAGCGATGAGCGATGCCGTCGGCGCTGGGGAGCACTTGGCCGAAGCCTGCGTCGATGAGTGTCTGATGAACTCGGGCGAGGCCCGCCGGTTCCACCCGCAGATCGACCACGATGTCGACATCATCGGTGGGTCGTGTGTCAAGTGAGCCTCGTTCGACCTCGAGCAGAAAGACCATCTGTCCGCCGACCAGCAGACAGTGGTCCCCGAGTCGTGGTGTGAGCTCGATGAAGGCGCGCCACGACTCCTGCTGTCGACCGGCGAGCGGTGGAAGTCGAACCGCCACGTCGTCAGGCATCGGCAACCAGGCCCTCGGCTGCAATCCAGTGCCGTGGATCAGATGAGTCCAAAAGGTCGAGGGCGACGGCACCACGTGGAGCGAACTCCCCGCCAGAGATGATCCCCCACGCGTCGTCATCGACGACTCGCAGACGGATCTGGCCGAGCGGATCTGGAACCGCTGCCACGAGCGAATCCAGCTGACCGAACGCACTGCGCGAGAGATAGAGATCGCGATCGTCAGCGGCGATCAGCGACGCCCCGAACTCGATGGCCGCACGAACGCCACCCATCAGCGCTCCCACCGCACCAGGAAGTGACTCGAAGTCGGCCGCACCCATCTCGCAGCGCACGACCTCTGCTCGTCGCTGGTAGCGACCCGGCCGACCCAGATCGATGTCACCGTCAACGAGCTCGCGCCACGCCCGAACAGCCCCCAGCGGTCGGCCACCAGACCGAGCCGAGTGCCGGCGAGCAACGATTGCATCCATCGGGACGGCCCACGCGTTTCCGAACCGCTGCGCCGGCAGATCGCCGGCCACGACGAGCTGACGGACGCGCTCCGACGACACCCCCAGGATGCTCGACGCATCCGCAAGTGACACCAGGTCGGATGGCATTGGCCAATTCTCCAATAGATTCAACCCCATCCACGGGCGGGATCATCTCGTGTCCCGTAAGGGGCTTCGATGCGGCACGCCGTGGGCTCGGCAAGTTGCGATTCTGCGTGACGAACTGTGCTGTCGGGGTCGGACTACCGATGGTGGAGGACCGTCACACCAGGCAGATCGTCGAACACTGTGAGATCGCTGGTCACGACGGAGCGCTTCGATGCGCGTGCTGTCGCAGCAATGATGAGGTCGTGGGCACCGCGTGGGCGGCCGGCCTGACGTACGGCGACGAGCAGTTCGGCGTGTTCGGCAGCGACGGATCGGTCGTAGGAGAGGATCGGGATGACCTCGCACACGTCGTCGACGAACCGCTGGCGTTGTGTTCGTCGTCGCCCGGTCGCCAAGCGCGCACCGACTTGGAGCTCGGCGACGGTGATCGCCGCGATTGCGACGTCGTCGTCGTCGCCGATTGCCTGGTCGAGCTGAGCGTCGGACCGTTCGGCGTCGATGAGGAATGTGGTGTCGAGCAGCAGCAGGGTCATCGTCGCTCATCGAGTTCGACGAGCGCGCGGACCTCGTCGAGCGACGTCGCCCACTCCCGGTCGGGGCCATTTCGTCGCAGCAGGTCTTTCGTGTCGGATCCGCGGCCACGAGAGACGGGCTCGATCTGTGCGACTGCGCGACCGTGCCGGATGATCGTGTAGCGCTCGCCGTCATGTTCGACTGAATCGAGCAGATCCGCGAACCTTCGAGCAGCGTCCGTTGCGGTCACTTCCGACACGAGATCAGATTATCAGATTATCTGATTCCTGTCGGTGCGGCAAGCGGATCGGACTGGGAGACGGCGCAGAAAGCGAGGTAGTTGCCAAACACGTGCTCTGTGGCAACGTCACTACCGGGTGCGCTGCTTGGTCGCTCTGCCCGTGATAACGCGGTGCCGCAGTGGGGCCGCACGCGCACACCTCGACTGGGCGTGCAGCCGTCATTTCGCGTGTTGAAGTGTGCGGCATCGGTCACGGTCGACCCTGTGACGAAGCGTGGGGACGGTCGCCCGAACTCGGCGAGCGCCGGCTGGCACCACTGAGCGGACTTGTCTTGTTGCACGGTGACCCAGTCCTCTTCTCGACAGCTACTGATCCTGAGGTTTCTCACCTCAGTCTGACGTGCTGTGGACATCGACGGTTCCTGCAGTCTTGGCGACGGAGACGAGCGTCACGGTCGTGTCGCCATCGGTTACCGCCAGTCGGCAACTGCTTGGGCGGCTGGAGCCGAGTCGGTCACCCGTCGATGAGGCGTTCGTAGCGCTGTCTCGCACCCTGACGCGTGACGCCGAGCTGCGCGCCAATCGTGCCCCATGACAGACCAGCGGCTTTCGCTGCGATGACGGACGCCTCGAGTCGTTCTTCTGCGGCGCGACGTCCCGCTGCGGCAGCACGCAACTCGCGGAACACTGCACCATCGACCGGTCGGACGCGACCTTGTTCGACCGCATCGTCAAAGGCAGCGACGAGGGCGTCGACGTCGGCGTCGGACACGTCGCGGGGATGCATTTTCGTGGTTGCCATCTCAATCACAGCCAATCCAGGTATTGGTTTCGTGCTCGCATTGCACGGACTGCATATTCGATGTCGTCGGTGACGACGATGCCAACCTCCAGGTTTCCGGACTGGTCCGGGCCTACCAACATCACGAAGTCCGTCTGGTCGTCTGAGCGGCCACCGGCGAGTGAGTTCTCAACGGCGTGTCGAATGTCATCATCAGAAATCCCGTGCCTGCGAGCGCTCGCCAGGATCTCCGCCCCGACAAGGGTAGTTGTCAGACCAGGCAGTCGCAAGGCCCACTGACGACACTTGAACGACCGAACTGCGGGGGCGGACGTCCGTCCGAACACTTCGATCCTCGCCGCATAACTGCCCGGCCTGCCGCACACGATCTGACCCGCTCATGGTCGCGAACCAGAAGCTGCGCTCAACCGCCCGAGAACCGGCGCGATATGTGCGGGGCCCACGTCCCACCACACCGCCGCATATTCACCTCAGGCCAGCAGCTGCCTCACAGATTGTCGCCCGAGGGTCTGGCCATGGGAGTGACGAATCCCCGGTGTTCTCGGGTCAATCGTTGCGAGCCGCAAACGACCCAACAGGTGTTGCAGCGCCCCTGGCAGGGATCGAACCTGCGACACACGGTTTAGGAAACCGATGCTCTATCCACTGAGCTACAGAGGCGGAGGGTTGGATGCGGTGCCGGCGCCCGCGCTCCCTTGATCGCAGCAGCATAGGAACGTAGGGCGATCGCTGCACCGATGGGTGAGCGAACTCCTTCAGCGCTGTTTCCACCGGGTCGGCCGCGGGAGAAACGTGCGTGTCGGAGACTTGAGTGATTCTTGCACTTCTTGACGAAACCTGAACTTCTCCACACTGAGTGGCCGTCGATGGTTCCTTGTGCAAGTTTCCGCCACGTCCAGTCCAAGTATCCATCGACGTGTCGCCGCGGCGGCACTGCTTCTCGTGCTCGCGTTGCTGACGGCGACCACACTCGGTGGAGCGTCGGCCTCGGCCGGTCGGGGCCCTTCCAAGCCGCCTCCCGGTCGAAACAAGACGACCACCACCACGACGACAACGCCGTCCACGACCAGTAGCGCCGCTGCGCCGACTTTCCCGACGACGTCCTCGAGCACCAGTTCGACGACGACGAGCAGCTCCACCACGACCACCAGCTCGACGACGACGAGCAGCTCCACGTCGACCACCAGCTCGACGACGACGAGCAGCTCTGCGCCGACCACCATCGCTGCAACGTCGACCACCATTGCTGCAACCTCGACGACCAGCCCCTCCACGTCGACGACCTCCACCACTGCACCGCCGCTCGATTCGATCGCTCCCGTGGCGCGCCTCGCCGTCGACGGTGGATTGATCAAGAACGCCGATGGCGCGGGAAGCCGGGTCGTGTTCAAAGGAGTGAACCTGCCCTATGCGAACCCGGCGAAGTGGCCCGAGATGACCGATGCGATGTACACGAACCGAGTTGCGGTGTTCGACAAGATGGCCGCACTCGGGGTGAACGCAGTTCGCTTCGGGTTGCACCATGCGCACTACGAGGCCGCTGACAATTCCGCCGACAACCGCAACGAGGGATACAGCAAAGCGCAGCAGATCCAGCGGGCGGTCGACATGATCATCGAAGCCACATCACGCGGGATGTACGTGTGGATCCAGGCCCATGGCCTGCAATCCCATACCACCGCATTCGTGGATGCCAACTACCAGGCAGCATGGCCCATGCTCGATGCGATCCTGACGCATCCGGACGTGGTCGACAACGAGTACGTCCTGCTGAACGCAATGAACGAGCCCGGCGACGGGAACACGACATGGGCCGATCTCGAACGCTGGTACCGAGCCTTCATCGACCACTACCGCAATGTCGTCGGCTACGACCGCATGATCATCTTCGACGGCCAGGGCTGGGCGCACAACCTCAACAACGAGGCGGCGCTCGACTCGATCGAGGCGTACGACACTGCCCACGGTGAGTTCGGCAAGATCGCCTGGTCGCACCATCGCTATCCGGGTCCGAACTCGAAACCCGACTTCTACACGTCTGACTACGCCAGCTACATGAAGAGTGTCGGTGTTGCGATCACCAACGGTCACGCCGTGGTCGTCGGCGAGTACGGCGTGATCGACTCCGGCACCACGCCGCAGCCGAGGTGGTTCAGCGAGTTCGCCGACTTCCTCGCCCGCACGGAGATCCCACGCGGACACAACGGCGGCGCAGCGTGGGCATGGTCGTGGGATCCCAACAACCTCACGACGGCGTGGACCGGTGGTCAGCCCGTGAATGCCACCACGATGACCACGCTGTCGTCGATGGGCAACGACTGGAAGCGCTACTACCTCGACCCGCTACGCGGCTCCTGACGTCGACGAGAATCACTCTTCTGGGTCATTTCCTCCCCCGCGTTCAGCGGGAACCATGGTTGCGCTCGAGTCCGGGCGGGCGGCGCAACACGCGAGGAACGAATGACGTCAGAACAATGGAGGGCGAGGCTGGCAATCAGTCGCCGCCATTTCCTCAAAGTGATGGGTGCATCGACGGTCGTCGGAGCCCAGAACCAACAGGTGGCCGATCTGCTCACCGACATCTTCGGCGCGCAGCGCGCGCTCGCGGCTTCCAGCCCGGTCGTCGTCGAGAACCAGCGCAGCGGATCGACCGGCTGGTACAAGGTGTTCAGCAACCAGTCCCAGCAGGGCGAGATCGAGGGCTACGCGTCCACGACCACCGTGGCGCCGGGCGGATCGGTCTCGTTTCACGTCAGCACGGCGCCGGTCGCCGAGTTCCGCATCGAGATCTACCGCATCGGCCACTACGGCGGTGACGGATCCCGATTGATGGACCGGTTGCCGGCGTCGGGAACGTTCACAGGTGCCGCCCAGCCGGTACCCGCACCCGATCCCGTGACGGGCCTCGTCGCGCTCGACTGGCCGGTCACGACGACGCTGACCATTCCGGACGACTGGATGTCGGGGTACTACATCGCACTGTTCGAGATCGTGTCCGGGCCGGCTGCGGGGATGAACAGCGTGTACCCCTTCGTCGTCACCGCTCCACCGTCGCGCCAACGGGTCGGACTGGTGCACGCGGCTGCGACGACGTGGCAGGCGTACAACGACTGGCCCCGTCCGTCCCGACCGGGCAAGAGCCTCTACGACTACAACAGTCCGGGCGGACGCGCCCGGAAGGTCTCGTTCCACCGTCCGTACAACGTGGCCGGCAACCAGAACATCTTCGATTGGGAGGTGCCGTTCGCGCAGTGGCTGGAGCGCCACGGCTACGACGTCGCCTACGCCACCGACATCGACACGCACCGGAACCCGTCGCTTCCCGGCCAGTACGATGTGGTGCTCGTCAACGGCCACGACGAGTACTGGTCGAGCACGATCCGCGGTGCGTTCGATGCCGCTCGCGACTCGGGGGTCGACCTCGGATTCTTCGGTGCGAACATCGCCTACTGGCAGATCCGGCTCGAGGATGCGGAACAGACGATCGTCTGTTACAAGTCGAAGAGTGCGGACCCGGTGACCGATCCGGCCCAGAAGACGGTTCGGTTCCAGGACCTCGACGTGCCGCGCCCGGAGGCAGCGCTGCTCGGCGTGCAGTTCATGTGGGGCATGCCCGACGGGTACCGGGACTTCGTGGTCGAGGAGGCGTCGCTGGCAGACCCCTGGTTCGCCGACACCGGCTTCATGCCGGGAGACTCGATCTCGAAGGTGGTCGGCTACGAATACGACACCCGCGCACCGTCATCGCCGTCGCCGATCACGGTGTTCTTCTCGTATCCGGGGAGTCCGGCCGAGGAGCTACCAGCAGGTCACTGCACCCGCTACGTCCACCCGTCGGGGGCGATCGTGTTCGCCACCGGAACCATGCAGTGGCCGATCGTGATGCGCAGCGATGCGCGCGTTGCGACGTTCACGCGCAATGCCGTCGACGCCCTGTTCGCCGGCTCGGTGAGCGCCCCGAATGTGGAGCCGGTGGTGTCGGTGGTGTCGCCGGCTGATGGTGCGACGGTGAGCGTCGGTGCACCGGTCGTGTTGTCGGCGCAGGCCTCTGACGGTGATGGCACCGTCACGTCGGTCGAGTTCCTGGTCGACGATGTCGTGGTCGGTTCCGCGAACGCAGCGCCATGGTCCACGACGTGGACACCCGCGACCGCGGCGGTCGTGTCGGTGAGCGCACGCGCCACCGACGATCGTGGCGCCACGGTCACCTCGACACCGGTCTCGGTCACGGTCACCGACACCACCGGCGGCCTCGGCGACGTCGTGCTCGTCGGCGCCGACGCCGCCGGCGACAACGGCAACCGCAGCTCACTGTCACTGCCCGTGCCCGCCGGCGTCGTGGCCGGAGACGTCATCGTCGTCGGCGTGCAAACCGCCAGCGACATCACCGTTCCAACCCCCTCCGGGTTCTCGATGATCGCCGACGTCATCCCCTCGGCACCATGGCACGCACGCATCTCGGTGTTCGCCAAACAAGCCACCGGCGACGAAACATCAGTACGCCTCGCCATGGGATGGGTCGGCAAATCCGGCGCCATCGCCGTCTATCGCGGCGCCCAATGGCCCATCACCGCCGGCGCAGGACTCTCCCGCGACACCACCGCACTGACCCTGCCCTCGATGACCGCACCGGCCAACGGCACACGACTCATCGGCATCTTCGGCGCCCAGAACCACTCCACCCCCGCCGGGTTCAGCCCACCAGCCGGCATGACCGAACAAGCCGCCAAGGAAAACCTGTCCTGGCTCGCCGTCGCCCTCGCCGACCAAACCGTCAACACCGGCGACACCGGCACCCGCCGCGTCACCTTCGACACCTCCGCCGCGCTCACCGGGCTGCTGCTCACCATCGCCCCGACCGGCACCCGACCCGACCCCGAGCCGGACCCCGACCCCGAGCCCCAACCGAATGTGGAGCCGGTGGTGTCGGTGGTGTCGCCGGCTGATGGTGCGACGGTGAGCGTCGGTGCACCGGTCGTGTTGTCGGCGCAGGCCTCTGACGGTGATGGCACCGTCACGTCGGTCGAGTTCCTGGTCGACGATGTCGTGGTCGGTTCCGCGAACGCAGCGCCATGGTCCACGACGTGGACACCCGCGACCGCGGCGGTCGTGTCGGTGAGCGCACGCGCCACCGACGATCGTGGCGCCACGGTCACCTCGACACCGGTGTCGGTCACGGTCACCGACACCACCGGCGGCCTCGGCGACGTCGTGCTCGTCGGCGCCGACGCCGCCGGCGACAACGGCAACCGCAGCTCACTGTCACTGCCCGTGCCCGCCGGCGTCGTGGCCGGAGACGTCATCGTCGTCGGCGTGCAAACCGCCAGCGACATCACCGTTCCAACCCCCTCCGGGTTCTCGATGATCGCCGACGTCATCCCCTCGGCACCATGGCACGCACGCATCTCGGTGTTCGCCAAACAAGCCACCGGCGACGAAACATCAGTACGCCTCGCCATGGGATGGGTCGGCAAATCCGGCGCCATCGCCGTCTATCGCGGCGCCCAATGGCCCATCACCGCCGGCGCAGGACTCTCCCGCGACACCACCGCACTGACCCTGCCCTCGATGACCGCACCGGCCAACGGCACACGACTCATCGGCATCTTCGGCGCCCAGAACCACTCCACCCCCGCCGGGTTCAGCCCACCAGCCGGCATGACCGAACAAGCCGCCAAGGAAAACCTGTCCTGGCTCGCCGTCGCCCTCGCCGACCAAACCGTCAACACCGGCGACACCGGCACCCGCCGCGTCACCTTCGACACCTCCGCCGCGCTCACCGGGCTGCTGCTCACCATCGCCCCGACCGGCACCCGACCCGACCCCGAGCCGGACCCCGACCCCGAGCCCCAACCGAATGTGGAGCCGGTGGTGTCGGTGGTGTCGCCGGCTGATGGTGCGACGGTGAGCGTCGGTGCACCGGTCGTGTTGTCGGCGCAGGCCTCTGACGGTGATGGCACCGTCACGTCGGTCGAGTTCCTGGTCGACGATGTCGTGGTCGGTTCCGCGAACGCAGCGCCATGGTCCACGACGTGGACACCCGCGACCGCAGCGGTCGTGTCGGTGAGCGCACGCGCCACCGACGATCGTGGCGCCACGGTCACCTCGACACCGGTGTCGGTCACGGTCACCGACACCACCGGCGGCCTCGGCGACGTCGTGCTCGTCGGCGCCGACGCCGCCGGCGACAACGGCAACCGCAGCTCACTGTCACTGCCCGTGCCCGCCGGCGTCGTGGCCGGAGACGTCATCGTCGTCGGCGTGCAAACCGCCAGCGACATCACCGTTCCAACCCCCTCCGGGTTCTCGATGATCGCCGACGTCATCCCCTCGGCACCATGGCACGCACGCATCTCGGTGTTCGCCAAACAAGCCACCGGCGACGAAACATCAGTACGCCTCGCCATGGGATGGGTCGGCAAATCCGGCGCCATCGCCGTCTATCGCGGCGCCCAATGGCCCATCACCGCCGGCGCAGGACTCTCCCGCGACACCACCGCACTGACCCTGCCCTCGATGACCGCACCGGCCAACGGCACACGACTCATCGGCATCTTCGGCGCCCAGAACCACTCCACCCCCGCCGGGTTCAGCCCACCAGCCGGCATGACCGAACAAGCCGCCAAGGAAAACCTGTCCTGGCTCGCCGTCGCCCTCGCCGACCAAACCGTCAACACCGGCGACACCGGCACCCGCCGCGTCACCTTCGACACCAATACGGCGCTGACCGGCATCCTGCTCACCATCGCACCGGTGGGTTGACGACCGCCCCCGAGGATCGGCGGCGCGACAACCAGGCGTCGGTTCAGATGGCGGTCGCCGGCTCCCGCAGCGGCGCACCCTGCCGCTCCACGGCCTGAGCCCGGCGCAAACGGTCGACGGTGCGACCCTCCGGCACGGCGACGTCGGCGTAGGTCAGCACACTGTCGGCAGCGACGTCGCGCAGCAATCGACACCCTTCGGCGACGCCCATCGGCAGGAGCCGCTCGGCAGCGGTCACATCGGCCCGCTCGGCGAGCCCGTACGTCAGGTAGCCACCGAGACCGTCGATCGTCTCACCGGCACGGAGGTCGATCTTCGCCGTCGCGACCACCTCGACGCTCGGTGGCCCCAGCGGCTCCAGCGTGGCGTCGCCCAGCAGCGCGGCGCGAGCGATCGAGTTCGGCACCTCGAAGTGGCAGAGGTGGTACGGCGTGTAGAAGGAGTACAGCGGTCCCTCGCCGAGCTTGTAGAGGTTGAGGTAGTGACGCTGTCTCGCGTCGTGATGGCTGGCCAACACGAACACGCCGGGGCTCGGCCGGCTGCCGACGACGTAGTCGACGACGCCGCCGAGGCGCTCGAGTTCGTCGATGTCGTACTCGTCGGTGAGATCGTCGACATGGCCGTCGTGATGACTCCCGCGCATCCCACGGCACTCCACGGTCATCCCGGTGGCGTTGGCGACGATCGCCTGCTCGAACGAGATCTTCGTACCGTCGGCGAAGCTGGTGACCATCGCCGGGTCCTGACCCCACTGCTCGGCGAAGCCCCGCTGGGTCGTGGGGTTCCGATACGGATCGTGCAGCCCCTTCACGTTGCCCGCCACCAGCGGCTGCAGGCCGATTCCGCGCACGAAGCGGACCAGGTTCATCTGCACGCCGGGCTGGTCACCGTCGCATCCGGTGTAGACCACGCCAGCCGACTTCGCCTGGCGGGCGAGCGCCCACCCGACCGTACCGTCGACTTCGGCATTCATCAGCACGACGTGCTTGCCGCCGGCGATGGCGTGCTCGGTGACCTGGCATCCATATTCGACGGCCCCGGTCGCCTCGACGATCACGTCGACGTGCTCGGAGGCGCAGACCGACTCGACGTCGTCGGTGACCACGGCGCGACCGTGCTCGAGCGCGGCGCCGACCGACCTCCGCCCCTCGGCGGTGACCACGTCCGACGCGCCCGCTTCGTCGTAGGCGCGCACGCCGTTCGCGACGGTGCGGTTGACGACGGCCGCCAACCGCATGCCGGGTACGGAGTTGATGATCTGGTTGGCCAGACCTCTGCCCATGAAGCCGGCGCCGACCAGCGCCACACGGATCGGACGCTGCTCCTCCTCGCGAGCGCGCAGCAGATCGTCGACGATGATCATCGGGCTCCTCTCCGGTCGTCGTTCGCCATCGCGGCGAGTCCTTCGATCGATCCGGCGAGCGGCCAGGATCTGTCCTTGTCGCTGATCACCTGCACACTCCGAGGCCACTCGATCCCGAGGACCGGATCGTCGAACCGCAGTCCCCGTTCGGTGTTCGGCGTGTACGGCTGGCTGACCTGGTAGTGGACCTCGGTGCCGTCCTGCAGCGTCATGTAGGCGTGCGCGAACAGTGCCGGCACGTAGAGCGCCCGATGATTGTCCTGCGTCAGCTCGACTGCGACGTGCTGGCCCAGCGTCGGCGACGACGGCCGCATGTCGACGACGACGTCGACGATCGATCCGCGGGTGCACCGAACGAGCTTGGCCTCGGGCGCATCGGCGGTCTGGTAGTGCAGTCCGCGCAGGGTGCCGGCGACGTGGTTGTACGAGACGTTGCACTGTGCGACCACGGATTCCAGACCGGCGTCGGCGAACTCCTTGGCGCAGAACGAACGGGCGAAGAACCCTCGGTCGTCGCTCAGCTCGTCGATGTCGACGAGGTACGGACCGGGGACGGAGCAGGCGGTGAGCCGCATCTCACCACGTCCAACGCAGCATGTCGTCCACCTGTTCGGTCGCACGCAGATGGCGGATCTGCGCAAGGCGGATACGGCCGCGCTCCTGCGTGTCGCAGCTGGTCAAACCGATGCGGCCGAACACGCTCAACAGCTCGTCGATGCCGCGACCCACGTCCCAGTCGCACGAGAAGTCCGGCAAGAGCGTGTGGATCTTGGTGAAGTCGGCGCGATAGTCGCGCGAGTCGGCCCCTGGCGGTCCGAACTCCAGGTCACATCCCGGTACACGTTCGGCAACGAGTTCCGCCACCGACCGGACCTGCAGGTTCTGGTCGTCCGAGCCGACGTTCAGCACTTCGGCGCGCACCGTGTCCTCCGGGGCGTCGAGCACACAGGCGACCGCCTTGGCGATGTCGAGGATGTGCACGAACGGCCGCCACGGCGTGCCGTCGCTGGTCATCGAGATCCTCGAGGTCAGGTACGCGAGTGCGGTGAGGTCGTTGACGACGAGATCGAGCCGTTGGTTGGGCGACGCACCGTACGCCGTTGCATTGCGCAGGAACGTCGGTGCGAACCCCTCGTCGGCCAACTCGGCGACGTCGCGCTCGGTGGCGAGTTTCGCTCGCGCATACGCGGTGAGCGGATCGGTGGGACTCGTCTCCGAACTCGCCTCCGAGCTGTTGGCGCCGTACACCGAGCAACTCGACATGTGGACGAAGCGACGGACACCGGCCGCCTTCGCGATCGTGGCGAGGCGCACCGACCCGGCATGGTTCACGCACTCGGTGACACCGGCGTCGAGTTCACCGACAGGATCGTTGGAGATCTCCGCCAGATGCACCACGGCGTCGAAGCCACGCAGGTGGTCGACGGTGAGGTCACGGGTGTCGACGTAGAACACCGGCGGCCGGTGGTCGCGACACGGATAGAACCGGCTCACGGTGTGCAGGCCGGAGTCGAAGCCGACGATGTCATGACCTCGCTCATGCAGCACCTGCGCCAGACGCGTGCCGATGTACCCGTCAGCGCCGGTCAGTGCGATCCTCATGCCGTCTGGCCTCCCTCGCTCGTTGCGCTCACGCGGACAGTCCGGCTTCGCTGCGATTCCACAGCGCCCATGGCCGTTCGCCGCTGTCCCACAGGCTCTGCAGGTACATGCGGTCCCGGACCGTGTCCATGCACTGCCAGAAGCCTTCGTGGCGGTAGGCGCGTAGCTGGTCGGCGGCGGCAAGGGCTTCCATCGGGGCACGTGACCAGTCGCAGTCTCCGGGGATGAAGTCGAAGACGCCGGGCTCGAGGACGAAGAACCCGCCGTTGACCCACCCCGAGTCCAGCTGTGGCTTCTCGATGAACGAACGGACCCGTTGTCCGTCGAGGTCCATCTGTCCGAAGCGGGCGACGGGGTGCACGGCGGTCACGGTGGCGAGGCGGCCGTGCGCTCGATGGAACCGCAACAAGTCGTCCAGCGGGATGTCGGCCACGCCGTCGCCGTACGTCATCATGAACGTGCCGTCGCCGAGGAACTTGCGTGCACGCATCATGCGCCCCGCCGTCTCGGAGGTCTGGCCGGTTTCGATCAGGTCGATCGACCACGCGTCGTCGTGCACGTCGTGACGTCGAACCGCGCCCTTGCCGAGTTCCACGGTGAGATTCCCCGACAGCGAGCCGTAGTCCGAGAAGTACTTCTTGATCTGCTCGCCCTTGTAGCCGAGTGCGATGACGAAGTCCGTGAAGCCGTGGAACGCATACGACTTCATGATGTGGTGGAGGATCGGTTGGTCGCCGATCTGGACCATCGGCTTCGGACGGATCTCGGTTTCCTCCGCAAGTCGTGACCCGAGGCCGCCCGCAAGTATCAGTGTCTTCATGGGGCGACGTCTGCCCACATCAGCTCCGACATATTCACCACTGATGAAATTTTCTGGCGTTCGATCGGGCCTCGCCGGGGTACCAGTGCGTCGTGAGCCTCGACTCGTACTCCCAGGACTCCGACGCTCGGCACCGTCCGTCCCATCCGGTCGAAACCGCGGGCGCCATCGACCGTCCGGCGCAGTGGGCGATGTCCACCGTCACCGCATGGCTACGGCGCGGCGCCGACGTGCACGCCGACGCACCCGCCGTGCAGGACGGTGAGGCACAGCTGAGCCACTGGGAACTCGACGCACTCAGCAACCGGATCGCCCACCGCCTGCAGGCCGAGGGCATGGGACGGGGCGATCGGGTGGGCCTCTGCGTCGACCGTTCCGTCGAGCTGGTCGCGTGCCTCGTCGGCATCTTGAAATCCGGTGCGGCATACGTGCCACTCGATCCCAACTACCCGCCCGAGCGCCTGCGGATCATGCAGGAGGAGGCCCACCTCCGAGCGATCGTCGCCAACGATGCGCACACGTCGACGTTGAACTCGGCGTCGATTCGTCCCGACAGGGGACGGGCCCCGACGCTGCTGACCTGGGAGTCGATCGCGAGCACGCTCGATGCCTTCCCGTCGACGACGCCGGCCGGCGACGTGCAGCCCGACGATGTCGCCTACGTGATCTTCACCTCCGGCTCGACGGGTCGGCCCAAGGGCATCGAGATGCCCCATCGCGCGCTCGCCAATCTGATCGAGTGGCAGCTGGAGCGAGCGACGTTCCGGCCGCGGGCGCGTGTGCTGCAGTATTCGAGCATCAGCTTCGACGTGTCGTTCCAGGAGATCGCCACGACCATCGCATCCGGTGGCCACCTCTTCATGGTCCCCGACGACCGACGGCGCGACTCCCGAGAGCTACTGGCACTCCTGACGACGTGGCGGATCGAGCGGCTGTTCCTTCCGTTCGTCGCCCTGCGCGGCCTCGTCGAGGTCGCAGCGGCCACCGACGGATTGCCATCCGAGCTGACCGAGATCATCACCGCCGGTGAACAGCTCCGCATCGACGATGCGATGCGCGACGTCTTCGCACGCACGGGTCACCGCTCTCTCGACAACCAGTACGGACCGGCGGAGACCCACGTCATCACCGCGCACCTGCTCGACGGCGACCCGCACGACTGGCCGGACCTTCCGCCGATCGGGCGCGTGGTCGACAACTGTTTCGCCCTGCTGCTCGACGAGGACATGCATCCGGTACCGGACGGCGAGGTGGGAGAGCTGTTCCTGGGAGGCCGGAATCTGGCGCACGGCTACTTCGCTCGCGAGGACCGGACCAGGGAATCCTTCGTCGTCGATCCGCGTGAACCCGATGGACGCGCACGCCTCTACCGCACGGGCGACCTGGCACGGATCGATGCAGAGGGCGACCTCCACTTCCTCGGCCGCAGCGACCACCAGGTCAAGATTCGCGGCCACCGCATCGAACCCGGCGAGGTGAACGCCGTGGCCAGCCGGCTCGATGGAGTGGCGCAGTGTCTCACCCACACGTTCCGTAGACCGTCCGGTGCGCCGTACCTCGTGACGTACTACACGACGGTCGATGGCCGCAGCGTCGAACCCGGCGACGTCCACGCCCACCTCCGCGAGCGGTTGCCCGACTACATGGTCCCGGCGTTCGTGATCGAACTCGACGACATCACCCTCGGTCCCAGTGGCAAGGCCGACCTGACCGCCCTCCCCGATCCCCGGACTGCAGGTTCGTTCGAGGGAGCCGTGTACGAGACCACCACCGAACGGCGCCTGGCATCGATCTGGAGCGACGTGCTGGAGTTCCCGACGATCCCGCGCGACGCCAGCTTCTTCGATCTGGGCGGCGACTCGCTCGCTGCGGTCACGCTGTTCCTGCGGATCGCCGAGGAGTTCGGCCACGAACTGCCGCTGGCGACGCTCGCTCAGTCGCCGACCATTGCCGCGCTGGCCGACCGCATCGACGAACACGCACGGCTTCGCGCAGACGACACTCGTTCGCTGCAGCTGCTCCAGGCCGGGCAGCCCGACGTTCCACCGCTGTTCCTCGTTCACGGCGGAGGGGGCAACGTGTTGGTCTTCTCCGAACTCGCGGCGAGACTCGGCCCCGAGCAGACCGTCTACGGACTGCAGTGGTCCGGTTGGGACGGACGACGCGGGGAACGCACGGTGCCCGAGATGGCCGCTGCCTACGAGCGCGAAATCCTGCGCGTCGCTCCGACGGGGCCATACCGGCTCGGCGGCCACTGCATCGGTGGGCTGATCGCGATCGAACTCGCACAGCGGCTGGTTGCGCGGGGCGCCGAGATCGACGGGCCGATCATCGTGTCGGACGCCCCGAACCTCGGCGCACGTTCCTACCATCGCGAGGATCCACGTGCGACACCCACGTCGCACGAACGGTTCGAGGCCATGGCCACCGAGTTGCTCGACGCCGTGCCACCCGAGCTCCGCACCGACGGCTGGCGCGGCTACACCCGCACCCCTGCGCCCGCCGCGGCCCACTCCGATCCACCCGCCCACTCGCGCCTGCGCGCGCTCGTCGGGCGCAGCCCTCGGCTCGCGGCACTCCTGCGCTGGGGGCGCGTCCGGATCCGCCGTGTACTCGCGCAGTTGCTCCTCGCGACGGGACGGAGCGTGCCGATGCGGTGGCGGCTCGACTACTGCACCGGCACGATGGAGCACGCCGCCGCTGCGCACCGGGCAACCCCGTGGTCAGGTGACGTGCTCTACTTCCGCACGGCGACATTCGAGGGCAGGGAGATGGCGCTCGAAGGATGGTGGGACGACGTCAACATGGGCTTCGCGGAACTGGCCGAGCGACACTTCGACGCCCACATCGTGGGCGGTCCGCACAACGAACCGTTGAAGCTGCCGCACGTGGCCCGACTCGTGCGTCAGGCGTTCAGCAAGCCCGACTCCGTCGACTGAGACTCGGCCGCGCGATCGCCGACCACGTGGCGAATCGCCCGAGCGAAGTCACGACGCAACTGCCCCTTGGAGGCCCAGGCCGACGCCCAGACCCCGCCGACACAGCGCAGCCGTTCGGACATCTCGACGCCGGGAACGACGGCGACACTCCGGGCGTACTCGCCGAGGATGCGCCAGTACGGGAAGCCGATGCGGTCCGCGTACTTGGGGTCGAACCACGACCGCCATGCGAGGTAGTCGACCATTCCCGACTCGCTCTTGACGCCACACGTCGTGGAGATCTGTGCGGGGTGTTCGCGCATGCGTTGCAGCGGCGCATCGACGTGGAGGAACGGGCCGAGCAGGCTCAGTCGAGCGAGCAGCACACCGTCGGCGTGGGAGTAGTCGCCGTAGGCCGGGACACGCAACAGCGCCTCGCGTCGCATGAGTGCGAAGATCAGATGGCAACGACCCTTGTACAGGACGGCGTCGTGGAACCGCAGGTGCGGCTCCTCGGCATCGAACCGCCAGGGAGGCGGTTCGTACCGGCCGGCGTTGACCCCGTCGCCATCGATGATCTCGACCGCACTGTGGCAGAGCACCGCATCCGGCCGTGCGTCGAGCTCATCGACACACCGCTCCAGATACCGAGGCGCAACCACGTCGTCGTGGGCGGCCCAACGGAAGTACTCGCCGCGCGCCAGGTCCAACACCCGGTTGAAGTTCCAGGTGCCGCCGTGGTTGTCGTCCGAGCGGTGGATGCGCACCCTCGGGTCGCGCGCGGCGAACTCCTGACAGATCGCCGGCGTGGCATCGGTCGAGCCGTTGTCGGAGATGATCACCTCGAAGTCGGTGAACGTCTGCGCAAGGAGCGACTCCAGCGCCTCGGCGAGGTAGTTCTCGCCGTTGTACACCGGAAGACCGATGCTGACTCGCGGTGGTTGGCCCTGAGCGCCCTCGTTCACGACGTCGCCCCTACCCGATGGCCGGGCCACTTATGCGCGAGGCGGTCATCGGGTCACCGAGGGGGTCGTCGCGACGCCGGTCGATCGTCCGTCACGCCCGGAAACAGGACCGGCCGACCGTAGCTGGACGGGGCCGTGACGACGATGTGACCTTCAACACGACTTCACGCGCATGAAGTCGACGAGGGGGGGGTACGAGCCTCACCAGAGCCGAGGGACGGCGAGCTTTGGACCCCGGTCCCCATCTGTTGAGTGAAGGAGATTCCATGAGAGTAGGCGTCGTTGGATGCGGATACTGGGGAGCCAAGCACGTTCGCGTGTTGAGTGGTCTTCCCCAGGTCGAACAGGTCGTCATCATCGAGCCCGATCGCGAGCGTCGGGAGCAACTGCACCACGCCCACCCGACCACTTCGACGGCGACGTCGCTGTCGGAGGGCCTTCCGATGGTCGATGCCGTGGTGATCGCGACACCGGCACGGACACACTCGACGCTGACGCACATCGTCCTCGATGCGGGCAAGCACGCGCTCGTCGAGAAGCCGATGGCCACGTCGGCGCGAGACGCCGTCAGCCTCGCGCAGCTCGCCGACGAGCGCGGCCTGACACTGATGGTCGGCCACACGTTCGAGCACCACGAAGCCGTGCAGACGCTGCGGTCGATCGTCCAGTCGGGCGAGCTGGGCGACCTGCGGTACCTCACCTCGAGCCGGTTGAACCTGGGTCTCTACCAGACCGACGTCAACGTCGTCTGGGACCTTGCGCCTCACGACGTGTCGATCATGAACTTCCTGCTCGGCGAAGCGCCGGTGTCGGTGAACTGCTGGGGCTGGAAGAACCTCGACCAGGAGGTCGAGGACGTCGCCTACCTGGACCTGACGTACAGCAAGGGTCTGAATGCGCTGGTCCAGGTGAGCTGGCTGCACCCGACCAAGGAGCGTCAGATCACCGCCGTCGGCTCGAACGCGATGGCGGTGTACGACGACCTCGCACCCGGCCACCCGATCCGTGTCCACGACAAGGGTGCAGCGATCAACGGGCCGGCCAAGCCGGTCTCGTACTGGGACGGCGACGTCCGCATGCCGCTCGTCGGCTCTCGCGAAGCACTCGTGACCGAGGATCAACACTTCGTCCACTGTGCGCTGACGGGTGAGACACCCCAGACGGGGGCGCGCAACGGGCTCGCGGTGACGGCGACGCTCGAGGCCGCCCAGCGGTCGCTGGCCGAGCGCCGCCCGGTGGAACTCGCCGAGATCCTCGACGAGCTGCCCGTCCGAGAACCCTCGGTGTCGAGCTCATGACGCGGCCGATTCCCTTCCTGGATCTCGTCGTCCTCCATGACGAACTGCGTGACGAACTCGACGAGGTGTGGGCCCATGTCCTCGATACTGCGTCCTTCGTCGGCGGCGCCTTCGTCGAGACGTTCGAGGAGGACTTCGCCTCCTACTGCGGTCGACAGCACGCCATCGGCGTGGCGAACGGCACCGATGCGTTGGAACTGGTGCTGAGAGCGCTCGGCGTCGGGGCCGGCGACGAGGTGATCGTGCCGACCAACACGTTCTACGCCACGGCCGAGGCCGTGCTGATCGTGGGGGCGACACCGATCTTCGTCGACGTGGACCCGGACACGTTGCTCACCACCCCGGCGTTGGTCGAACAGGCGATCGGGCCGCGGACTGCGGCGATGATCCCGGTCCACCTCTTCGGGCAGACGGTCGATCTCGATGGATTCGAGGAACTCGGTCGCCGCACCGGCGTCCCGATGATCGAGGACGCAGCCCAGGCTCACGGAGCGACCTGGAACGGCCGTCGCGCCGGCTCGGTCGGCATCGCCGGCTGCTTCAGCTTCTACCCCGGCAAGAACCTCGGTGCCGTCGGTGATGGAGGCGCGGTGGTCACCGACGACACGCAGCTCGCCGACACCATCCGGTCGCTGGCGAACCACGGTCGCGACGCGACGGTGCCGTCCGGCCACGGCCGCGTCGGCCGCAACAGCCGTCTCGACGGCCTTCAAGCCGGCGTCCTGGCACGCAAGTTGCCGCGGCTCGACGCCTGGAACGAGCAACGTCGGGCGCTCTGGAAGATCTACGACGAGGGCTTCGAGGGCACGGCGGTACGCACGGTCGAGGTCGCCGCCGACGCAACCAGCGTGCACCACCTCGCCGTCGTTCGAGTTCCCGAGCGCGACCGTGTTCGAGAGCTGCTCGCTGCGGAACGGATCGGCACCGGCATCCACTACCCGGTGCCCTGCCACCAGCTTCCGCCGTTCGACGCATCGGCCCGAGGGGTCCACCCGAACGCCGAGTCCGCAGCCGCAGAGATCCTCAGCTTGCCGATGTACCCGCAGTTGGATCCCGCCGACGCTTCGACCGTGGTCGATGCCGTGCTGTCCGCCGTCGATACGGCGGCCGACACACCGAACCGCGTGGGAGCCGCCCGTGGCTGAGCATGCCTCCGAGCTGGAACTCGGCCCCGACGGCCATCGCGACCCCGGCGTCGTCGTGGGCTACCGCACCGGTCGGCCCGTCGAGCGTCGACTGACGATCGGAGCGCGTCACCACCTCCGCAGCGGCACGATCATCTACGAAGGCTCGTCGATCGGTGAGGGATTCCAGACCGGCCATCACGTGGTGATCCGCGAAGAGGTCGACATCGGCGACGACGTGTCGGTCTGGTCGAATTCGGTGGTCGACTACGGCGTCACGATCGGCGACGGCGTCAAGATCCACACCAACTGCTACGTCGCCCAGCACTCGGACATCGGCGCCGGAGCCTTCCTCGCACCCGGTGTGTCGTTCGCCAACGACCTGTATCCGGGCGACGAGGAGTCGGCGGCGCTCATGCGCGGTCCGTCGATCGGCGCCGGCGTGCAACTCGGCGTCAACGTCACCGTGCTGCCGAAGGTCCGCATCGGTGAGGGCACGATGGTGGGAGCCGGGTCGGTCGTCACCCGAGACCTCCCCGCCGGCGTCATCGCCTACGGCAACCCTGCGCGCCCCCACGGTCCGGTCGCCGACCGCACCCCCATCTCCGAACGGTGGGCCGTCTCGGCCGGGAGGAGCTGACCATGCTCGAGTTCAGTAGCGCCTTCGCCGATCAGCCTGCGCCGCCCGAGATCGACGAACTGGCCCGGCCGAAACGGATCCGCTTCGAGCGCACACTACGGGCATTCGACATCGCCGCAGCCGGCGTGCTGCTGGTCGTGACCGCCCCGGTCATGGCGCTCGTCGCGCTGCTGATCCGAGCGGAGAGCCCTGGCCCCGTCATCTACCGCGGGCGCCGGCTCGGCCTCGGTGGCCGACCGTTCACGGTCTTCAAGTTCCGCTCGATGCGCACCGACACCGACGACGAGCTGCACCGCCGCTACGTCCTCGGGCTGCTGCGCTCGGAGGAGAACGAGCCACCTGCCACCGAACCGGAACCGGACGACAACGTGGTGGCCTTCAAGCTGCACGACGACCCCCGTGTGACTCGGGTCGGTCGATGGATCCGGGCGACGACGCTCGACGAGCTGCCACAGTTCGTCAACGTCGTGCGCGGGGAGATGAGCCTGGTCGGGCCCCGACCGGAAGTGCCCTATGCGCTCGAGGCGTACGAGCCGTGGCAGCACGAGCGCTTCTCGGTACGACCGGGCCTCACCGGTCTGTGGCAAGTCTCCGGACGCGGCGACCTGTCGCCGCGCGAGATGCTCGCGCTCGACGTCGAGTACGCCCGCCGCCGCAGTCTGCGCCTGGACGCCGAGATCCTCCTTCGAACGATTCCGGCCGTGCTCAAACGCAAGGGTGCGAGCTGATGGTCGCCGCCGCCGTGCCCGATGCGTCGGAGAGCGTCATGACGTCGCGGCGCGACGTCATGGTGGTCGGCTGGACCCGTCGAGGCGACCGTCTCGTCGAGTTGGCCGAGGAGATCGGAGGCGAGGCGCGGGTGATCTTCACGCCGCGACTGGCGGCGCGTCCCCTGATCGCCCTGCGGTATCTGTCGTGCGCTGCGCTGATGATCGCCCACCTGGCGCGGGACCGGCCGCGCATCGTCGTGGTGGTCAATCCGCCACTGTGGCCGGGCGTGATCGGCTGGGCGTACGCCCGCCTCACACGTGCCCGCTTCCTCCTCGACAGCCATCCGGGCGGTTTCGGCGCCCAGGGCCACACGGTCGAGCAACGTTTCCAATGGTTGCACCGCTTCCTCGTCGAGCGATCCGACGGCGTCCTGGTCGCGAGTCCACCCTGGGTCGACGTCGTCGAGTCGTGGGGTGGCCGGGCACGCGTGGTGCACGAGCCGCCGCGCGACCGGGGGATCGTCGTCGGCGATCGTCCGTCGACGGAGGACGCCCGACGACCGGTGGTGCTGTTCGTGTGCATCTTCGCACCGGACGAGCCGGTCGCCGAGTGCTCGAAGCGGCCCGCTCGCGCCCGGACTGCGACTGGTGGATCACCGGTGACCCCTCCAAAGCGCCCGCAGACGTGTTGGCCGGCGCCCCGTCCAACGTCCGTCTGACCGGCTACCTCGGCCCCGAGGAGTTCGACGCCGCACTGGCTCGCGCCGACGTCGTACTCGCATTGACCACCGAGCCCACGTCGGTGATGCGCGCCGCCTTCGAAGCGGTCGACGCCCGCCGTCCCCTGGTGGTCAGCGACTACTCCGCCGTGACGGACACGTTCCCGTATGCCACGCCCACCGCCAACGACGGCCCATCGATCGCAACAGCGGTGAGCCGCGTCGTCGACGACCTCGACACCGCCAGGACGACCACCGAGCTCGCCCATCGCCACCATGCTGAGCGTTGGGACCGCCAGTTGGCGGAGCTGTGCGATCTCATCGACGGGGGCCGCACGGGGTGATGACCACCGAGACCGATCTGCCACGTGCGGCGACCACGTCGCACGGAGACACCCACGACACCTCGCGCCCGCCACACCCGGCGCTGGTGGTCGCCGGCGTCGCCGTCCTGACACTGATCGTCTCGGCCGCCATGGTGATCGGACCGGTCACGGGAGTCGCCCTCGCCGTCCTCGGCGGGGTCGCCCTCGTCGTCCTGACGCGACCGGCCACTGCGGTGTTGGTGGTGACGGCGCTGGTTCCGGTGACGTCGGGTATCGCGCGCGGCTACCCGGTGCCCGGCCTCCGGGTGTCCGAGGTGCTGGTCGTCGCCGTGCTCGGAACCGTCCTGGTGACCGGATGGAACGGATGGCGTCCACGGTGGTCGGCACTCGAATGGGGCACGCTCGGCTACACCGTCGCCACCGTCGTGTTCGCCTCGGCCGGGGCGGCGGCCAACGCGATGAGCGTGGGACCGGGCACGTTGTTCGCCTTGCTGCTCCCGGTGCAGTTCCTGCTCCTGAGTCGCGTCACGAGCGTCACGCTGACCACCTATGCGCTGCGCCGTACCGCCTTGCGCCTCATCTTGACGGCGAGCGTGCCGGTCAGTCTGATCGCCCTCTTGCAGTACCTCGACGTCGGTCCCGTCCGCAGCATGATCGTCGAGCTCACCGGATCCGAGAACTTCGCCCGAGCCCAGGAACTCGGCTTCGCAGCACGGGCGACCGGCCCGTTCGACCACTGGCACGTGCTGGCGGGGTACCTGCTTCCCGTCGTCCTCCTCGGTGTGGCGTTGCTCTTCGACCGCACCCAGCAGATCATGTCGACGGCGGGCATCGCCGTCTGTGTCGGTGCATCGGTCGTCGCCATGACGCTCACGTTCACGTTCACGACGGCGTTCGGCCTGCTCGCCGGCGTCTCGCTCATCGCCGCCCGGGCCGGGCGACTCGGCGGACTGCTCAAGATCGTCGCCATCGCCGCAGTGGTGCTCGGCGGATTCCTCGGGCCGTCGATCGGCGAGCGGGTCTCCGAACAGTTCGACTCGCGCGCCGGCCGCGACCGCGCGTCGTTCGTGCCCGAGACGCTCGACTACCGCTTCGAAGTGTGGCAGGACGAGTACCTTCCTGCCGTCGCCGAGAGCCCGGTGCTCGGCTATGGGCCGGAGCTTCCCGACTCGATCACGTGGGTGTACAGCGAATCGATGTACCTCAGCCTGCAACTGCTCGGCGGCCTGCCGCTCGTGCTGGCCTTCGGCGCACTCGTGTGGACGTTCTTCGCGTCGATGGCGCCGGGTCAACGGTCGGCTGATCCATCGGTGCAGGCACCGGCGCGCGCCGTGATCGCCGTGACGATCGTCCTCATTCCCATGCACGCCATCTTCCCCTACTTCGCGAGCCCGGGCCTGCCCCACCTCGTGTGGCTTCTCGCCGGCGTCGCACTCGGCGGTCGATGGGCAGAACAGGAGCAACTCAGATGAGCCAGACCGACGAGCACGTCACCGACACCGTCTCCCTCCGAGCCGACACCGTCTCCGACGGAGAGGACACCGACCGAACACCGGGTCGTCCCGCGTTCCGCCACCGGCCACTGCGGACGTCGGTCGTGATGATCACGCACAATCGGCGGCACCTCCTCGAGCGACACCTGCCGATCCTGTTGCGCGACCCGGCCGCCACCGAGGTGATCGTCGTCAACGACGGCTCACGCGACGGCACCGCTGCGTTCCTCTCGGAGTTGGCGAACCACCATCCGCACCTGATTGCCGTCAACATCCCGAACGGTGGCATGGACAACGCCCGTCGCACCGGTGTCGACCGCGCCACGGGGGACCTCCTCGTGTTGATGGACGACGACGTCGAGCCCACCGAGTCGATGATCACCCAACACGTCCGTCAACACGATCAGGGTGACGTCGACGACGTCGTGGTCGTCGGCTACATGCCGATCGGTGACAGCGCCCACAGCGGACTGAACCTGGCCACGGCCGCCTATGCGCTCGACTACGAGAGCGTCATGACGCGCTACGAACGCGACCCACGACGAATTCTCTTCGACCTCTGGAACGGTCATGTCTCACTGCCACGAGACGCGTATCTGCGCGCTCGCGACGGTGACGACACATGGCCTCGGGAAGCGTTCTTCGAAGATCGCCACCTCGGGTTGCAACTCCACCGCCTCGGCCTCGTCGGCCGGTTCGATCGTGAGCTCAAGGCATACCACCGCCACGCCGCCGACCTGGGCAGCTTCCGCCGCAACGCACGCTCGATGGGCTACGGCGACCGCCTACTCCACGAACGCCATCCCGATCTTCTCGGGCCGTACGACCCAGCAGAGTGGGTCGAGGACCTCGCCCTGCCCGTGCGATGGGTCGTCCGGCTCGGCGATCTACCCGGCGCCGAGGTGCTGACCGCACTGCTCGAGCGGGCCGCCGAGCTGGCCGACCGAGCCGGTTGGAACCGGCTGGCCGACCGTACGGCGCGACTGATGCGGCGAATCGAGCTGCGCATCGGCGCCCGTCACCGCGCGCATGACGCACGCAAGGGTCGCGGCCATGGGCACTGACCGCCGCATCGCAGCACTCCTCGTCGCCTTGACGATGATCGCTGCCGCCTGCTCCGAGGGCGATGACGATTCCACTGCGCCGCCGCTCGCAGAGACACACGCCGACGACGGCACCGTCCCGAGCGGGGACGAGGGTCGCGCCGTCGACGGCCCCGGAAACACCGCCCCCAGCGACACCGGCGTCGCCACCATCCCGATGCCCGACGACATCGAGGCTCAGGTGCGCGTCGAGGGCAACCAACTGGTGGACAACAGCGGCGAGCGCGTCGTGCTGTTGGGCTCGACGCTCTACCTGTTGCCGTTCTATCTGTCCGACGGATGGATCGACTGGCCGGTGATGGTCGAGTCGCGCCGGAACATCGAGCAACTCGACGCCATCCTCGACCGCATGGCAGAACTGGGTTTCGACACCATCCGGGTTCCGCTCGGCACCGAAGCCTGGACCGAGTACATCTATCCGTTGACGACCGAGGAGTGGCTCGAGCGAGTCGAACGCATCGTCGCCGAAGCCGCCGAGCGCAACATCTACGTGATGTTCACCTGGTGGGATGCACTCACCAGGGGAAGTGAATGGCCGCAGCGGTACGAGGAGTCGTTCCGGTTCATGCGCGCGGTCCACGAACGGGTCGGCGACGAGTCCAACGTGATGATCGAGCCGATGAACGAACCGCGCCAGATCACCTGGGACGAGTGGGTCGACGCCACGTCGGCGACCGTGCGGTTCTGGCGCGAGGAGCTCGGCTACGAAGGCGTCCTCGTGCTCGACACGATCGACTGGTCGTGGTCGTTCGACCCCGACGTCGCCGACGAACTGCTCGACCTGGACGCCGAGCTGCTCGGCGAGCCGAACCTGATGTTCGCGATCCATCGCTATGCCAACGACCGGACCTGCTTCTGCGACGACGAACTCGCACAGTGGGAACGCACCGTCGGTCAGCACGTCGACGACTACCCGATCGTCGTCACCGAGGTCGGCAACGTCAACGAAGGGTTCCCGCCGCAGCCGCAGTGGGTCGATCAGTTCGTCGAACACCTCGTCACCGACGGGATCGACAGCGGACTCAACGGAGTGTTGGCCTTCACATGGCGCTGGCAGGACGAGAACTCGATGACCGAGTCGGACAGCGTGACGCTCACGTCCTTCGGCAACCGGATCATCGACCTGCTGATGAGCCGATCGGAGCCGTCATGACGAGCGTCACCATCAGGATTGGTCACCGGAGACGTCGGGTAACTCTGCGACCGCGAGGCCAGACGCCCTGCACCGACCGAGTCCACACTCGACGAAACCGAGGCAGATCATGAAGTCAATTCGACACACCCTGGGCCGCCGCTGGTGGTTGCTCGTGCTCGCCCCGGCCCTCACGCTCGGCGCAACACTGTTCGTGCTTCCCGAACCGACCGCCGAGTACCAGGCGACGGCGATCCTCTTCGTTCCCTCGGGCGCCGGACAGGACGGTCCCGGCGGCGCCAACGAGGCCGGCCGTCTCGCTCAGCAGTACACCCAGTTGATTCCTGCTGACCAGCGCATCATGCGCAGCGTCGCGGAATCCTTGGACGTCGACCTCGCGACCGCACACGCCGACCTGCAGTTGCGGGTGATCCCGGACTCGTCGCTCATCGAGGTCAGCTTCTCCGGCGACACCGAAGCCGAAGCGATCGCCGGGCGCGATGCCCTCGTCGATGCCGTCACCGAAGGCGTGGTCGACGAACCCCTGGCCACGAACGATCCGCTGACGAACCCGCCGCTCGTCGGCCCGGTGACGAACGGACCCGCTCTCGCAGGCGCGACGCCGACCGACCGCAACGCCATCCCGCCCGACTTCCTGCAGGTCATCAGCCGTGACGTCTCCGCGACGGAAGGGACGTCCGGATCCGTGGCGCTCGCCGTCGCCGCCCTGATCGGCGGCATCGTCATCGGCGTCGCCGGAGCGATCGCGCTCGAACGCACCGACGTGCGCGTCGACGACATCGAACTCGCGGTGCGTCGCACCGGCGTGCCGGGTTCGGACCTCGACGACATGCCGGATCAGTCGGTCGCCGTCCTCCTGCGACACTGGGCCGATCACGGTTCGACGAATCAGGTCGACACCGCCCTCTTGGGCGTCGAACGCGACAGCCACGCCACGACCACCTCGGCCGCTCGACGCCTCGAGCGCGTGCAGCAGAGTGCGATGGGGAAGAGCCGTCGAGCCGGAGAACGACCCAACGCAAAAACGAGCCGGCAGGACCCGAATCTCGTCATCCGCGTCGGTGGGGCACCAGGCACGGTGGAATCGGGCGAATGGGTCGCCACCGACTGCACGGTCACCGTGCTGGTCGTGCCCCGTGGCACGCGCCTGCGCAACGTCGACGAGGCGACGTCGGCACTCCGGCAGCTCGATCTCGGGCCGACGTGGCTGCTGCTGACCGACCGGGCACCCCGCGGCGACAAGAAGGCTGAACTCGATCGTGAGCCGGCGACCGCGACCCCCCTGCACGACGCCCCGGTGGTCTCGTGAACGCGCCTGCTCTCACACTCTTGCGCCGCACCAGTGCACTGGCTGCCGTGAAGCGGCTGGTCGACGGTTGGCGACGGATGCGACCCTTCGTCGGCATCTCCCGGCTGCAGCTCGCTGCGCTGGTGATCGCGTCACTCGCCGCCGGCCTCGTCGAGGCATCTCTGCTCGCCCTGATCGCCACGGTCGGGACGGCGCTCGGCACCGGTGAGGACCAGCTGAGCATCGATCTCGGCCTCGTCGACATGCACATCAGCCTGAACGGTGCGTTCATCGCCGGCTTCGCCCTCGCCGCAGCGCGAGCCGTCCTCAACGCCATCGCCGCCTATCTGCCGGCGGCCATGAGCGCCAATGCGATGGCGTCGCTGCGCGGGCAGCTCTTCGAGGCCTTCCTCGGGACGTCATGGCGAGTGCAGGCGACCGATCGCCTCGGCCACTTCGAGACCGTCATGACCGGCCACGTCGGCAATGCGTCGATGGCCGTCGTGGCACTCGGCCAGGCGCTCAGCTCGTTGGCCATGTTCGTTGCGCTCCTGGTGATGGCCCTCACGATCAGCCCGCCCACCGCGATCCTGCTCGGACTCCTGTCGATGTCGCTGTTCGTCGTCATGCGCCCGCTGTCGCGCCGGACCGGCGGCCACTCGCACGAACTCAGTGCGCAGGCGACCGAGTACACGCAGATCTCACAGGAGATCGTCCGCCTCGCCGAGGAGACCCAGGTCTTCGGTGCCTCCGAGGCCTACCGTCGACGCTTCACCGACCGGATCGAGCGGGTCAGGCTGCCGCTGCTTCGTACCCGATACCTCTCGCGCCTCGTGCCGGTCCTCTACCAGAGCTTGGCGCTGACGATCCTGTTGCTCGCACTCTTCGTCGTGTCCCGCGCGACAGATGCGCCGCTCGCTTCGCTGACCGCAGTCGTGCTCCTCCTCGTCCGGTCGCTCGCCTACGGCCAGGAGCTGCAGGCCTCGTTCACGAAGATGCACGAACTGATGCCTTTCATGGACCGGGTTCGAGAGACGATCGACCGCTACCGGGCCACCCCCCGCCAGACCGGCCCGGGGCCGCTGCCGGCGATCCGCCGGATCGGCATGTCCGACGTCGGCTTCTCCTACACCGGCACACCGGTGCTCCGCCACATCGATTTCGAGATCGAGGCCGGAGAGGCGATCGGCATCGTCGGCCCATCGGGTGCGGGCAAGTCGACGCTGGTTCAGATCCTCCTGCGGCTGCGCGAACCCGATGTCGGGGCGCTCGTGGTGAACGACGACGTCGACGTGCGCGACGTCTCGCTGGCGGACTGGCAGCGCGCCGTCGCCTACGTGCCCCAGGCGCCGCAGCTGATGCACGGAACGGTCACCGACAACATCCGGTACCACCGTCCCCACGTGACGTTCGACGACGTCGTACACGCTGCGCATCTGGCCCACGTGCACCAGGACATCATCGCCCTGCCCGACGGGTACGACACGGTGCTCGACGACCGCACCGCCCCGGTGTCGGGCGGCCAGAAGCAACGCCTGTGCCTTGCGCGCGCCCTCGCCGCACGCCCGTCGGTGCTGGTCCTCGACGAACCGACGAGTGCACTCGACGTGCGATCGGAGATGCTCGTCCAGCGATCACTCGAGTCGCTCAAGGGACACGTGACGATGTTCATGGTCGCACACCGGATGTCGACGCTGTTCATCTGCGACCGGGTGATGGTCGTCGTCGACGGGGCACTCGACGCACTCGACACACCCGAACACCTCCGCGAGTCGAACCCGTACTACCGGGACGCGATCGAACTCACCCAGCGACAGAGCGGCGCCGTGTGACATGGCTCGACCGACTCCAGATCACGTGCTCGCCCACGGGCGACGAGTTGCGGCACGCCTTGCGCGCGCTGCGGTCACTCGCGGTCTCCCGCCACGGCTGACCGGCTATCGCGCACTGCCGCGCATCTCGGCGCTCGATCTCGAGCAGGTGGAGGTCGTCCACCCCGCGACCCGGGTCTCGAACCCGCTGCCCCGCAATGTCGCCGACCGCAACGACCTTCCCGACGACGCCGGCTGGTGGGGCTACTCGATGCGCGACGTGCCCGAACGCCACAGCGATCCCACTGCGATCGTCTCGGTCGGCCGTGCCACGATCGTGGGATACCGAGCTGGGAACAGCGGCAACTACGTACCCGCCGTCGTCGCCTCCGGCGGGCGCACGGTCGAAGCGCGCGAACTGCGCTTCCGACCTGGGCACGCACGTGCGATGCGAGCGTCGGCGGAGGCGACGACGCAGCATCTGGACCGAGCGACCTGGATCCTCGAGCGCGTGTACCACAATCACTCACACTGGCTGACGGCCCACCTGCCGAAGCTCCTGCTCCTGCGCGAGCGCGGCGAACTCGACGACGTCGTGCTGCCCGACGAGCTCTCTCCGGCGATCCTCGACTCGATCCGGCGAGTCGGCATCGACCCCGACCGCTTCGGCCGGGTGGACCTGGATCGCCGGATCGACGTCGACGACCTCCGGCTGGTGGTCACCGACCGATTCCGTCCGGAACTGGCCCGGCTCACACGGCGAGCACTCACGTCGGCATCCGACGGTCCCTGCGGGCGCGCCATCTTCATCAGCCGGCGCCAAGCACCGTCGCGGCGCCTCGTCGACGAGGCGGAACTGCTCGAACGGCTCCGACCGCTCGGCGTCGAAGCGGTCGTGATGGAAGAGCTCAGCTTCGACGAGCAGGTCGACCTCATGAACGACGCGTCGCTGATCGTGGGCCCGCACGGCGCAGGGCTCACGAACATGGTCGCCTGCCATCCGGGCACCGGCGTGGTCGAAATCGCCGACCCCTCGTTTCCCAATCCGAACTTCTATGCGCTCGCCAGTGCGCTCGATCATCGCTACTCGATCGTCGCGGCCAGGTCGGTCGGCGACGGACCGCCCCTGTTCCGAGACCTGGTCGTCGACACGTCGGCCGCCGTCGACACCGTCGCTGGTGCACTCGCCCGCACGGAGGCATCGTGAGCGTTCACGCCCGCGCCGACGCCGTCGCAGTGATCATCCCGGCGCACGACGCCGAGGCCTACATCGCACAGTCGATCGGCTCGGTGCTCGAGCAGGGCCACCTGCCCTCGAACGACACCCCCGAGATCGTCGTGGTCGACGACGGTTCGACGGACGCGACCGCCGACTTGGTGCGCGGGCTCATCGATCAGTTCCCTCACCGCATCCGTCTCGTACGGGCGTCGGCCCGCAATGCCGCCACTGCGCGGAACATCGGTGCACTCGCCACCGACGCCGACCGGCTCATGTTCCTCGACGCCGACGACGTCATCGCACCGGGCACGATCGAGGCCCTGACCGCGGCCCTCCGGACGGCGCCGGACGGGCTCGCTCTCGGCCCCTGGTTCCGGCTCGAGCCCATCGACGGGCAATGGCGAACAGCACCTCCGTCGTGCCGGCCCCGACTGCCCGACGACGATCCGCTGGCCGCCTGGCTCACCGGCTGGTATCACCCGCCGTGCTCGGTGCTGTGGAGCCGGGAGGCCTTCGAGCGCGCAGGCCGCTGGGAAGAAGGTCTCGGCTTGAACCAGGACGGCGACCTCACGATGAGGGCGCTGGTGCTCGGCACCCGCCTGGCGCTGACCGGGGACGGTGCGTCGTACTATCGCCGCTCACCGCAGGGTACGACCTCGCTGAGCGACCGGCGGTCGAGCGCAGACGGCCTCGACGCCCGACTCCACGTCGTCGAGAAGATCGCCTGGTGGCTCGAGGAGTCCGGAGGATCGACGCCGCCGCGTCGATCTGCGCTGCGTGTCGCAGCGGCTCGGATCGCCCAGGACGCTCGCACGGTCGCACCCGAACTGGTCGAGCGCGCCGATGCCGTCGCGAGGCCGTCGACCCCGCGACCGCTGCGACCGCTCGGACGCCGTTGGGACCTCGGCATCATGCGCCTCGGTGAACGCCGGCTCCGACACCGCACCACCGAGCCGAACCGGCCATGCGACGACGGAACGACGATCTCCTGGGGCGAGCTCACCGCATCCGCCGCATCACGCGCGGACACGGGCGTGACCGATCATGACGGCGAGCGTGTCGACCGACCGACGGTCTCGGTCATCATCCCGACCTACCAGCGCGCGCATTCGGTCGGGCGTTCGATCGACAGTGCACTCAGCCAGACGTTCTCGGACCTCGAAGTGCTCGTGATCGACGACGGGTCGACCGACGGCACCGATGAACGGGTGATGTCGATCGACGATCCGCGGGTCCGCTACGTCCGCCTGCCACAGAACTCGGGCGTCGCGGCCGCCCGCAATCGCGGGATCCGCGAGAGTCGAGGCCGCTACGTCGCATTCCTCGACTCCGACGACATCTGGTTCCCCGACAAGATCGCCCGCCAGCTCGAACGATTCGAGCAGCTCGGCGAAGACATCGGGCTCGTGTACGGCGGCGTCGAGCAGCACGACGGGCACGGCAACACCGAGACCACACGGCCGAGCCACCGTGGCCGCCTCCACCGCGAACTCCTGCGGCGCAACGTGATCCACGGAGGCGGCTCGAACGTGATGATCCCGCGCCACGTCGTCGCGCGCGTCGGCTTCTTCGACGAATCGCTCCCTGCGATCGAGGACTACGACTATTGGTTGCGCATCTCACGTGGCCACGACATCGACTTCGTCGACGCCGTGGTCATGCGGTACGAGGACCCTGCAGGCGCCGAGCGCAAGTCGCTGCACCAGTCGTCGAACCACGCCGCGCGGGTGCAGTTCCACCACAAGCACCGCCGACAGATGCGCCGCGCCGGCGTCGAGCACCTGTTCCTCGCCGACAGTGCTCGTCGGCTGATCGGTGGCGACGCCGACGACCGCAGGGCGGCGCGACGTGTGGCGTTGCGGTCATGGTGGTCGGCGCCGTGGTCACCGACCGGCTACCGGATCGTTGCTCGCACCTGGCTGCCGTGGTTGCGGCGGATGCTGCGCGGGCGACCCGAAGCCGTGCATCCGACACGGTCCTCTCGACAGCGCCGGATCCTGCTCTACTCCCCCACCCCCGAGAACGAGCCGGGCGGCGTGCAAGCCACCGGCCGCGTGCTCGCAGACGGGCTCCGGGCCCGTGGCCACGACGTGACGCAACGCTGGTCCGAGACACATGCCGGCGACGCCTTGCGTCTCCACCTCCCCGAACTCGCACGACGTTCGGCCCTCCCCTCGAGCGTCGCTGCGACGATGCGATCGTTCCTCCGTCTCGCGCGCGAGATCTCCCGGCTGCGACCCGACGTCGTCAACGTCCACTACATCAGTCCGGAGGTGCTCCACTTCCTGGCCCTGCGCCCGATCTTCCGTTACCGCTTGGTGCTGTCGGCGCACGGCAGTGACGTCATGGCGCCGACCGGAGGACGCACACAACGCTGGGCCCGTCGCGCCGTCACCCGGGCCGATGCCGTCACCGCGGTGTCCGAACCGTTACGGGAACGTCTCGCCGAGTACCCGAAGATGCGTGCGGACTTCGTCCGCTTCATCCCCAACGGCATCGACTGGAAGTTCTGGTCGGCGAGCGATCGGCGACCTGCCAGCCGACCGACCATCGTGAGCGTGGGGCGGCTCACCGATGTCAAGGGCCACGACGTCCTGCTCGAATCGATGCAGCACGTCATCGAACACGTGCCCGACGCACAGCTGCTCATCGTCGGCGACGGTGAGCGCCGCGAGGAGTTGGAGGCGATGTCGCAGCAGACCCTTCCCCGAGGATCCGTCGCGATCACCGGACCTCTCGATCCGGTCGCGATCCGCGACCTCCTGGCCACGGCGGCGGTGTTCGTGCTGCCGTCGCGGAGCGAGGGCATGCCGTTGGCACTGCTCGAGGCGATGGCGGCAGGCCTCCCGTCGGTCGCCACCGATGTGGGCGCCGTGACCCATCTCCTCGTCGGGACCGACGCCGACGATGCCGGTCGCGGTCGCACGGTGCCGGTGGAGGACATCGACGCGCTCGCCGCGGCGATCGTCGACCTGCTCGCCGACGGGGAGACGGCACAGCAGATGGGACGTGATGCGTCGACGAAGGCGCGGGACTTCGACATGGCGACGATGGTCGAGCGCTACGACGCCCTGTACGCCGAGGTCACCGAGCAGAGCCCATCGCGATGAGCGAGCTCGTGACCGCCGTCGTGCCGACACACGAGCGCCCGACCACGCTGCGCCAGACGCTGCGCAGCGTCGCCGCGCAGCGCGGCGTCGACGTCGAGATCATCGTCGTCGACGACGCCGACGATCCGCGCACTCACGACGTGGCGAACGGGATCGGCGCCGACCGGCTGAAGGTGATCGACAACACGGGCGGTGGGAGCGCCGCATCCAGCCGCAACGTCGGGCTCGCCCACGCATCGGGTTCCTGGGTTGCCTTCTGCGACGACGACGACCTCTGGGCTCCCGACAAGCTCCGCCGCCAGCTCGACGAACTCCACCGGACCGACGCGATCTGGTCGTGTACCGGAGCGGTCACCGTCGGGCCGGATCTGCACCCCATCGGCCACGAGCGGCTCGACCCGGACGACGCCCGCACGATGCGGGACTGGAATTTGATACCCGGTGGAGGATCGAGCGTGATGGCGGCGACCGACGTCCTGCGCCGCCTCGGCGGGTTCGACGAGTCGCTCTCGAACATGGAGGACTGGGAGCTCTGGATCCGCTTGGCGGATGAGGGACCGTTGGCATCGGTGGACCGTCCACTCGTCGCCTACCGGCTCTGGCCCGGCAGCAAGTCGTCGGGCGTCGAGGGCATGCGTCGCTCGGCGCGTTCGATCCTCGAACGCCACGCCCACTGGCCTCCTGCGCCACGGGTCGCCTACGACCTCGAGTGGTACGTCATGTGGAAGCTGACCAACGCCGGCCGTCGAGGCGAGGCAGCGCAGCTCGCCTCGCGCTTGGCGATACAGCACCACAGTGTGAAGAGCGCAATCCGGGCGGGCGCGCTGCTGATCAGTCCCCGTGCCGTGCGCCGACTCGATCGCCACCGCCGGTCGAGCGCAGTGCCCGGCGACTGGCGCCGACAGATAGACCAGTGGCTCCCGGCGGTGCGAGCGGTCGCGGAGCGGCCATGACCCAGATCGGACCCGGCACCGCAGCCGGCGGTCCGCCAGCGGCCGAGCCACCGGCGTCACCCGACAAGCGCTTCCGCGACGAGGGGGTGCGCGGCGGAGTTCTGCTGTCGTCACGCGAGGGCCTCGGCATGGTGATCCGCCTGGTCGGTGTCGTCGCACTCACCCGGATCATCGGGCCGGCCGACTACGGCATCTACGCCGGGTCGGTGGCGATCGTCTTCATCGTGACCGTGCTCGCACAGATGAGCACCGAGCTGTTCCTCGTCCGTCAGGTCGACGATCTCGAACACGAACGCTGCGACGAGGTGTTCACGTTCCTGGTCGTGGTCACGCTGGCGACGACGGTCGTCGCCCTCGCAGTGACCGAACTGGTGGGCCGGGCGACGGGGATCCCGGTTGCCCCGCTGCAAGTGCTGTTGCTGTCGGTCCCGGTCAGCGCCCTGTGGGCTCCGGCTCAGGCGACGCTCGAACGGTCGTTCCGCTTCGGACGGCTCGGCGCACTGGAACTCGCCGGCGACGTCGTGTTGTATGCGGTGGCACTCCCACTCGCCGCCGCCGGCCTCGGTGCGGTCGGCGCTGCCATCGGCTACGTCGCGTGGCAGGTGTATCTCCTGATCGGGAGCTGTGTGCTCGCCCGCTATCTTCCGCGCTGGCGCTGGTCGTCGTCGGTCAACCGCGACATTGTCCGCTTCGGCGCTGGAATCACGTTCGCCGAGGGCCTCCGACGGTCGAGGGAACTCGTCAACCCCGTCGTCGTCGGCGCACTCGCCGGTGCGGTCGTCGTCGGCATCGTTGCGCTCGCCCTGCGTCTCGTCGAGACGGCACTCGCCGTACTGCGCGCAGGCTCGCGGGTGGTGTTCGCCGGCTTGTCCCGGGTCCAGGAGAATCCGCGGCGGTTCGGTTCGATGCTGTCGGAGGCGATGGGCCTGCAGACGCTCGTGCTCGGCCTGCTGCTCGGCGCACTCTCGCTCGCGGCGCCGACGTTCGTGCCGGTCCTGTTCGGCGAGGAGTGGACCGAGGTGCTCGACGTGCTGCCCTGGCTCTCGCTCGCAGCGCTCGTGATGGGCATCTCGGCCACGCTGGCCCACGGGTTGACGGTGATCGACCGCACCAGTCTGGTCGGCACCGTCGAACTGCTGCGGGTGCTGGTCCTGCTGGCAGCCGCCGTGCCGCTCGTCGCGACGATGGGGGCGACGGGCTTCGGCGTCGCCAGCCTGGTCGCCGTCGCACCGACGTTGCTGCTCGTGCGGGCCGTTCGGGAGTACGCCTCGCTCTCGTGGGGGTCGTCGATCGCCTGGATCCTCGGCTTCGGACCGGTGCTGTTCGCCCCGGTTGTTCCGTCACCCTGGCGTTTCCTGCTCGTGCTTCCGGCCGCGATCGCAGCGCTGTCGGGGCCCGGGCGGAGCCAGATCAAGGCGCTGCTGCTGACCGCACGGGGTCTCGTGCGACCACCGCCTGCCGCGGCGTGACCGAACCGACCCCATGTTCCCCTTGCTGTCCGACACGAATCCGAGGAGATGAGCCGATGACCGACACCCGATCGTCCACATCGAAGCCGAGTTCCACGACGACGACCACGGCGACGCCCAGGTCCGCGCCGCAGTCGTCCGATCGACCACGGGCGTGCCTCGTGCGCCAGGTCGATCGCATCGAGGTGCCGCTCGTGCGCGACTGCGAGGTGCTCGTCGACGCCGGTTACGACGTCGACCTCGTCGTGATGCGTATCGACGACGTGCACCATTGGGCCGATCTCCCCGACGGCGTCGACGTCGTCACCCTGCCGGTGCGACGGCGCCGAGGAGGGATCGCCAGCTATCTCCTGGACTACTTCGTGTTCCTCGCGATGGCGACGATCGTCGTCGCCATCCGGCACCTGCGCCACCGCTACCGGCTCGTCCAGGCGATGTCGTTGCCCGACCCGCTCGTGGTCGTGGGGCTGATTCCGAGGTTGTTCGGCGCCGCCGTGCTCATGAAGGTGTCCGAGCCGACCCCCCAGCTGAGCCAGTCCCTCGACCAGCCGGAATGGCTCCAACGGCTGCTCGGATGGCTCCAGATCTGGTCGGCCCGCCGAGCGGACCATGTGTTCACGGTGACCGGCGACCTGGCCGACGATCTCGCGGCGCGGGGCGTCGACCGTTCGAAGATCAGCGTCGTCCTCAACGTGCCGGCACCCTCGATGGCGTCGGCCGGCACCGGCGCCACCCCCGATCCCGATCGTTTCACCGTGATCAGTCACGGCTCGATCTTCGAGCGCTACGGCCACGACACGATCGTCCGAGCGGTTGCGCTGGTGCGGCCGTCGGTGCCGGGAATCCGGCTCGTCCTCACCGGCGACGGCCCGCACCGGCCCCACGTCGAATCGCTGATCGACGAGCTGGAGATCGCCGACATCTGCGAGCACCACCTGTGGCTGTCGTTCCCCGAACTGGTGACGCTGCTCGAGCGTTCCGACGTCGGCATCGTCGCCCAACGGGCGAACGCATACTCCCACCTCGTCAACACGAACAAGATGTTCGAGTTCCTCATGATGGGCGTACCGGCGGTGTGCACCCGGCTGCGCGCCACCGAGTCGCTGATCCCCGAACGCGACGGCGTCGTCGCCTACTTCGACTCCGACGACGACGTCGAGTTGGCCAAGGTCCTGCTCGACCTCGCCGGTTCGCCCGACCGCCGCGCCGAGATGGCTGCACGGGGACGCGCCCTCACCGATCGCCTCGGGGCGGACGTGCAACGTCAGAACTACCTCGAAGCGGTGCGCCGCGCCGTGGAGCACCGTCGATCGAGTCGGCGAGGAGGTGCGAGCGTCAGCCGGGGAGTTCCACGACGGTGACGGTGCCCGTACTGCCGTCGACCTCCACCGTCGCCCCGTCGGGGATGCGCCTCGTTGCGTCGGTGGCCGACACCACGCAGGGCAGGCCCAGTTCCCGCGACACGATGATCGAGTGGCTGATCTGGCCGCCGACGTTGACGACGACGGCCGACGCCGGCATGAACAACGGCGTCCACGCCGGATCGGTCGATGGAGCGATCAGGATGTCGCCGGCCTCCATCAGACCCGGGTCTGACGGATCGAGGATCACCCGTGCCCGGCCGCGGGCCACGCCGGCGCATCCAGGGACACCCTGGATCGATTCGCCGACACCGCACAGCGCCACGGGCGCATGGCCACGGTGCGGCCACTGCGAGATCGGCGGAACGTTGCCGTCGATGATGAAGAACGGCGGCTCGAGATCCCAGAGCGTCAACCACTGCTCGTAGCGATCCGCGAGCGTGTCGGTGAACGAGCTCGGCTCGGCGACGAACGCCTCCACCTCGTCGTCACGCAGCATGAACAGATGGCGGGCGTCGGCGAGATCGTGCGACTCGACGTGTCGGCGGGCGAGCTCCCGGAACGTCATGCGCGCCTCGTGAACGGCGCGGATGTTGGTCGTCTTGGTCCGTTCACGGAACGCCAGCATGTTCGCCGCCACCATGGCACCTTCGAACTGTGCGGCCAGCTCCGGTCCGAGGTCGCCGACCTTGCGACGCACCTCGGCGGTCACCTCCTGACGCTCGGCCGCCTTGCTCGCATTGCGTTTCTCGGGCGACTCGTCATCGGACTGCATCCGTACCCGGTCGATCATCGACAACGCCAGCGTGGGCCGGGTCTCCCACACCTCTGCGGAGAGCTCCCACTCGTTGGGGCCGCGTGAGCCGTGCTCGAAAAGGAACCGGTCGAACGCCGTCAGGAAGTCGGCGGCATCGTCGGAGTCGCTCGCCCGAAGCCGATCGAGCACGCCGTCGACACCAGCGTCGAAGATCGCCGTCAACTCGTCCGACGACCGGATCGCACGCGAGAGACGCCACATCGCGTAACTCGGCTCGGCCGAGTCGACCTCGCCGATGCCGGAAACGAGCTTCATCGGCACGGTCGTGTCACCGATCGCCTCACCCACGGCGAACAGGATCCCGGGCGCCACGCCCGAGCTGCTCGACGTGACGGTGTGGCTGTCGAAGAGCTTTCGCAGCAGCGGCTGGATCTCGCGAGCACGCCCGACCAGCTCGGCGTCGGACAGGGCGGTGAGATCGGGACGGCCCGCGCGTAGGGCTGCCACCTCCGCTTTCTCCTCGTCGAGTTCGGGCCATTCGGTCGTCGACATCACCCAGCCGAGGTGCCCCATGATCGCCGGCTCGAGGTCGGGGCGGTCGTCGGCGGGGTGGGCGACGTAGGGCGGCACGTCGGGGTGATCACCGAAGAACGCAAGGTCGAGTTGCTCGACGGTCAGGATCGGACTGCGAGCGCCCTGCAAGCGCACGTTCGACAGGTTGATGTAGAAGTACCCCCCGAAGAATCCGCTCGTCTCGGGGTAGTCGGCGTCGAACTCGTCGGCGTCGTAGGAGCCCTGGCGGACGTAACCGTCCTTCCATCCGGGGATCATGGCGTGGTCCCAGCTGTACTCCTGGCCGAGGGGGCTCGCCGGTGTTGCGATCACCTCGCCGGCGTTCGCCCGCGTGAAGTGCCGGAACCGGTCGCCGATCTTCCAGTCAGTGATCCAACGTTCCATGCTCGGCCCTCCCCAGGGTTCGCTCGCGGAACGCAGAACCTAGCTCAGCGACCGCGGCCCTCGTCGGGCCCGGCGACGTCGTACGCGATGACCAGATCCGCTCGTGACCGGCTCGCCTCGACGAGGGCGGCGTTGGCCGTATCGGATCGATGGACGAACGCCGTCGCCTCCTGACGGCTCTTGCCGAAGGCGACGTGACGATCGACGAGCCGCTGCAGGCGGACCTCTGCGGGAACGTCCAGGTAGGCCGTTGCGTCGAGCAGCGACACCAACGGTTCCCAGGGCGACCGATCGAGCAGCAGGTAGTTCCCTTCGACGATGACGACGACGTCATCGGCGCACACCCGGATCCGGTCGGGGATCGGTTCGTCGATCGTCCGATCGAACACCGGGCACGAGACCGACCGGTGCGGTTCGCGCAGCGATCGCACGAGCGCGACGAAGTCGGCCGCAGCGAACGTCTCGGGTGCGCCTTTCACGCCGAGACGGCCGCGGCGACCCAGCTCGGAATTTCGCAGGTGGAAGCCGTCCATCGGCACCACCGGTGCGTCGAGTTCGGCGCCGAGCCGCGTCGCCAACGTCGACTTGCCACTGCCGGGCGGTCCGGCGATGCCGAAGAGATACCGGTCGACCGGCGCCGCCCGGTCGCGGATCCAGGAGGCGACATCACCCTCCAACACGGTCTCGGTCTCCGACATGCCGTGACCCGCCGTCAGCCGCCGGCACGCTTCCTCGGGTCGGCCGGGAACGATCGCGCCTCGATCAACCGCGCCGAGATGCGTCGTGCTGCGTCGACGATCGGCTCGAGGTCGGCTCCGACGGCAGCGATCAATGATGCCTGGCTCACATCGGTGGCCTCCTCGAGCGCGGCCCGTGCAGCGCGACCGGCGTCGGTGAGAACGGCTCCCGTCGTCCAACCCCGTGCTTCGAGGCTCACGACGGCGGCGGCGAGCGCATCGGGACCGAACCCTCTCGTTGCGCTGTACTCGCCGATCCCGTAGCCCAACCACAGTTCGGTGAGCACGTTGGCCTCCACCGCATCGATGCCGGCGCCGACGAGGACGGCGAGGTGGCCGTCACCGCGGTGTTCGCGTACGAGTTCGGCGGCGCGCCACAGGCGTCCGGGCGGCGACGACGGCACCGGCAGCGAGCGCAGTCCGCCGAACAGCGGGCGCCCGAGCGCATCGAGGTCGTCGAGTGCGGCCAGCAGCGCGTCGGCGGTGGCCGCACACTCCGGATCCGTGGCGACGGAGGCGACGCTCGCCGCCGCACCCTCGGCCCGGGCCGCGAGGATGTCCTCGCGAGCGACGATGGCGCGGCCCGACTCGTAGACCGCTGCGATGAGGTCGGGATCGAACACGCCGAACGTCGAGGCGACGACCGCGGCGGTCGGTGTTCCGAGGCCGGCCGCCCGACCCCAGACGTAGCCCGGGAGGAAGTCGACGCCGAGTGCTGTCAGACGTTCACCGGCCGGGCGCGACCACCACCCCTGCGTGGCGATCGGTTCGAGCGCATCGCGCAACCGGCGCGCTGGGGTGGCCTCGACGTCGGGTTCGGCGACCGGTTCGGTGAGCGGCCGGAGGAAGATGGCGGCGATGTCGTCGTAGGTCACGGTGGCCAGTCTCCACGACGGCGGGGTGGGAGGGTCAGCCGGAGCGGCTACCGATTAGCGTCGCGGTCGAATCGAACGGGGAGGAAGATGTGGAAACGAATCCGGTGATCGGGACGCTCGGTCGACGGCTCCGGCTCGCGGTGATCGGAGGAGGGCCGGGCAGCTTCATCGGATCGATGCACCGAGCGGCTGCACGACTCGACGATCGCTACGAGATCGTCGCCGGTGTCCTGTCATCGGACCCGGCCAGATCGACGGCCGCCGCAGTGGCGCTCGGGATCGCTCCCGATCGCGCCGGAGCGACCGCCGAGGCACTGTTCGAGACGGAGGCGGCGCGCCCTGACGGCGCAGACGTCGTCGCCATCATGACGCCGAACGACAGCCACCATGCGTATGCGATCGGCGCATTGCGTCACGGTTTCGACGTGATCTGCGACAAGCCGATCACCAACACCCTGGCCGAAGCGGTCGATGTGCTGGCCACCGTCGAGGACACCGGGCTCGTCTTCTGTCTCACGCACAACTACACCGGCTACCCGATGGTCCGCCAGGCGCGCGCCATGGTCGCCGACGGCCTGCTGGGAACGATCCAGCTGATCCAGGTCGAGTACGTGCAGGGCGGCAAGGCGGGCGAACAGGATCCCGACCGCGACGGACCGTTGCCGTGGCGTTACGACCCCGTGCGTGGCGGGCCGTCGCTCGTCCTCGGCGACATCGGCACCCACGCCCACAACCTCGTGCGGTTCGTCACGGGCCTCGAGGTGGCCGCCGTCGCCGCCGACGTCGGCCACATCGTCGCCAACCGCCTCGTCGACGACTACGCCGGTGCACTCCTGCGATTCGACAACGGTGCACGGGGATCGTTCTGGGTCACACAAGCCGCGGCCGGCGTCGAGAACGGCCTGCGCCTGCGGGTGTCGGGCACGAAGGGCACCCTGGAGTGGATGCAGGAGGTGCCGACACAGTTGACGTTCAAGCCATTGGGCGCACCCGCGGAGATCCGGACGCCCAACGGCCCTGGCACCTCGGCGCTCGCGAGACGGGCGAGCCGGATCGTCGCCGGCCACCCCGAAGGGTTCCACGAGGGCTTCGCGAACATCTACAGCGACGCCGCCGAGGCGATCGCTGCCCGGCGAGCCGGCGTCGAGCCCGACCCGTTGGCGCTCGTGTTCCCGAACGCGCTCGACGGTGTGCGCGGCGTCGCGTTCGTCGATGCAGCGATCACGTCGTCGGCGAACGACGGTGCATGGACGACCCTGTCGGCATGACCCAGTCGCGATCGGCGCCCGCGCGTCACCGCCGAGGAGCGTCGGCGGGCAGCTCTCTCAACGGTCGAGCAACTGCTCGCTGAGGTCCCACAGGCGCGCCGCGGTGTCGGCATCGGTGATGTGTGCTGCGACGCCGTTGCGGCCGATGTTGGCGCCCACCACTCCGACGCCACAGTCGGCGAGGTAGGCACCGTTGTGGTCGGCCAGGTCGGCCGACGTTGCCGCCCACACCTGCGTCGCCGCGCCCTGCGGAATCGACTTGAACTGCATGCCGCCGGATTCACCTGCCGCTTCGGCACGCTCCTTCGCTCGTTCGAGCATCTGCTGCATCAAGTCGTCGTCGAGGTGCCGTCCCAGGTTGGTCATGATCCCTCCGGGATGCACCGAGAACGACACCACCCCCTCGAGGCGCTTCGAGAGCGCGAGCGCATGCAGGGCGTTGGCCGACTTCGATCGGCCGTACGCGACCCAGGCGTCGTAGTCGGTTCGTTCGAAACCCGGATCGTCGAGATCGACGTCGGCGATGCCGTGTGCCGCCGACGACAGGATGACGATGCGGGGATCGTCGCCGGCCAGGACCGCCGGCTCGAGGAGTCGCGTCAGTTCGAAGTGACCGAGGTGGTTCGTTCCGAACTGCATCTCGAAGCCGTTCGCGGTGTGGCCGAACGGACAGGCCATCACCCCGGCATTGTCGATCAGCACGTCGATCGGTCGACCGGATTCGAGGTAACGGGCCGCGAAGCCGCGGATGCTGGCGAGATCGGCGAGGTCGACGGTGTCGAGCGACAGGTCGGCGTCGGGCACCACCGCACGGATGCGGTCGGCGGCGTCGGCGTTCTTCTGCGGGTCGCGGGCCAGCATCACGATGGATGCACCGTGCGCGGCGAGCGCTCTGGCCGACTCCTCTCCGAGTCCACTCGCCGCACCGGTGATCATGAACCGCCGGCCCGACAGGTCGATGCCCTCCAAGACGTCGTCGGTGGTGGATTCGAAGGAGAAGGCCATGCGGTGACAGTAGGCATCGGCGTGACGACCACCATCACCCGGGCACCCGGCCGTGGCTCCGACGTCGACGGGATGGGAATAGTGGGCCAGCGGCTGCGGTTCCGAACGGCATGGCAACGATCCCCGACGGCTACGCCGACCTGCTCGACACGACCACCTTCTGGCACATCGCCACGATGGGACCCGATGGTGAGCTGCAGTCCAGTCCCGTCTGGGGCGGCTGGCGCGACGGCCACTTCGTGTTCTCCCTCACCAAGGGGCGCCAGAAGTACGAGAACCTCGTTCGCAACCCGACGATCGCCATCTCCGGGACGGACCCCGCCAACCCCTACCGCTACCTCGAGATGCGTGGTGCCGTGGTCAGCATCGACGACGATTCGTCCAACCAGTTCATCGACTCGATGGCCAAGAAGTACATGGGCGCCGACGAGTACCCGTTCCACCAGCCCGGCGACGAGCGCGTGATCATGGTCGTCGAGGTGTCGCACACCACCCAGATGGGTGCCTGACCGCACCGGCCCCCCGAACGCAGCCGGTCGGTCCTCAGCCCCCCGATGGACCGACCGGCTCGCAGTCGTTTCCGCACCCCGTCGCCGACCCGGTGAAGCCTGCGGGCGCGGGACGATGCAGCACCGCACCGGTCGGAGCGATTCGCACGGTCTCCTCCGCCGACACGCTGGCGTCGCCGTCGACGATCAGGCTGTAGCCACCCTCCTCGACCGGCGGATAGCACAGCGAGATCGACGGGCGCACCGCTGCGTTGCGCGCCGTGCCCCGGCCGACCGCCATGACGAGTTCGTCGCCGTCCCAGTCCGGCGTGACCGCCACGATGTGCGGACGCAGGTCGTCGCGCACGGTGAGCAGGTACGCCCAGCCGTACCCACCGGTCGCTGCGGCGAGGTCGTCGATGGCCACCGGGATGCTCATGCTCCGAGCGTACCCACCCCCGCCTCCCCCACGTTTGTGTTGCATTCCGGGTGGACCGGTCCACCAGAAACCGCACGCAAACGGGGTTGTTCTCAGCGGATGTTGGTTAATCCCGATCGGTTTTGTCGGGAATAGCGCTAGGGTCGGTGGACGTCCGTCCCGACCGGGATCCCCTTCCACGAGGAGCAAGCACCATGACCGTCCGCCTCGGCGACATCGCCCCCGACTTCACCGCCCCCACCACCCAAGGGGACATCAGCTTCCACGAGTGGCTCGGCGACTCGTGGGGCGTACTGTTCAGCCATCCCAAGGACTTCACTCCGGTCTGCACGACCGAGCTCGGTTACGTGGCGAAGATCAAGCCGGAGTTCGACAAGCGCAACGTCAAGGTGATCGGCCTGTCGGTCGACCCGGTCGACAGCCACGTCCAGTGGGAAGGCGACATCGAGGAGACCCAGGGCACCGCGGTCAACTTCCCGATGATCGGTGACCCCGACCGCAAGGTCGCCGACCTGTACGACATGATCCACGAGAACGCAAGCGACACGCTCACCGTCCGCTCGGTCTTCGTGATCGGCCCCGACAAGAAGGTCAAGCTGACGCTGACCTATCCGGCGTCGACCGGCCGCAACTTCGACGAGATCCTCCGCGTGATCGACAGCCTGCAGCTCACCGCCGACTACAAGGTGGCCACCCCGGCCAACTGGCACGACGGCGAGGACGTGATCATCGTGCCGGCGCTCTCCGACGACGAAGCCAAGGACCTGTTCCCCGCCGGCTGGGATCCGGTGAAGCCCTACCTGCGCATCACCAAGCAGCCCAACCGCTGACCGCGATCCTCCTCACCGACCGGACCGATCCGGATCGATCCGGACCGATCCGGACCGAAATTTGCCTGGTTCGTCGCGCTCAGCGCGACAAACCGGGCAAATTTCGGGTTGAAGCGTCAGAGCCAGTTGGCCTCGACCCAGGCACGGACGGGCGCTGCGAGGCGGTCGAGGTGGCGCGCGGGGTCCTCGCGGACCTGGGTGGCCGAGATCGGCACCGTCACGCGGTCGGCGTCGACGACGACGTGGTCGGCGCCGAACCGGCTCGCCAGTTCGACGACGTAGGCATCCGACGAGAACACGGCATGGGGCCCGGTGTCGTGCGGCCACATCTCGGTGAACAGCGCCATCCACCGAGCCCACAGTTCCTCGTCGTCGAAATCGGTGCCCAGCCGATGCCGGACCTCGATCACGGTCACGTCCGGATGCAACTCCGCCAGCCAGCGGGCGCGCAGCCCACCAGGGGCAGTGTCGCGATCCGGTGAGGTGTTGACGAACACGACGAGCTCCACGCAACGCTGTGCGGCCCAGTCGATCATGTGCGAGTGCCCGAGGTGGGGAGGGTCGAAGCGACCGACGATCAGCCCCGTCGCATGCGACGATCGGTCGGTCATCGGTCCGCCGGTGTCACACCGGCTCGCCGGAGACGTCGACGACCAGCGTCGCGAGCAGTTCGGCCACGATCCGCCAGCCGGAGCCGAGATGGCCGACGTCTTGATGGCGTTCCTCGGACAACACCGCCGAGCGGGTCAGCGCCACCAGTTCACGAGCGACGACATCTCCAGAACCGGCGGCGACGGCCTGCACCCGTTCGAAACATTCGACCGCCGCCTCGCGGCTGCCGAGCTGCATCAGCGCTGCGGCGCCCGCCGTGCCGCCGATCACACGATCGAGGTAGCTCGCCCCTGGGTCTGCGGCGACGCACTCGGCATCGTCGAACGCGCCCGACGGGTCGGCCGTCATCGCCCGCGCGAGCGCTCGGACCGAGCACAGGTACGGCGTCACGTTGACGACCTGCTCGAGCGAGCCCAGGGCGTCATCGGGACGACCGACCTGGCACAGCGCCAGAGCGAACGTGATGCGCGACTCCGAGCCGTCCGCGCCCATCTCCAACGACCGATCGAGCGCCTGCGCACTGATCACCTGCGCCCGCTCGCCGAGACCGAGATGCACCGCCGTGCCCGCCGCCGCCATCATCGGGAACGACAGGTTGCCGAACGAGTCGCTCATCGTGAGCAACTCCTCCACCCCGCGCTGGGCCTCGTGCGTGCGTCCGAGCGCCACGAGCGCGCGCATCCTCGGCGCCAACGCCTGGGCGACGCCGAACTTGTCGCCGATCTCGCGGAAGCTGCTGAGCGCTCGACGCGACAGCTCCTCCGCCTCGACGAAGTTCGACGACCACAGGCGGATGCCGGCGACCAGCGAGTCCATCATCGCGGGCGCCCACGGATCACCCAGCTCCATCGAGTCGCGGCGGACCTCGCCGGCGAGTGCCTCGGCCTCCTCGAACCGCCGCTGGTAGTACCGCACGTACGCCAGCAGCCCCATGGCCCAGCCGCGACCGAAGCGATCACCCAGCAGGTCGAACTCCTGAGCCGCCGTCAGGAGCCGCGTCTCGGCCAGATCAGCGTCGCCGGACAGGAACGCCACCCACGCCTGATGCTGGCGAACCCAGGCTCGGCCGCGCAGGTCGCGCATCCGCTCGGTGAGCGCTTCGGCCTCACCGAGCAACCACTCGGCCTCGCTCAGCGACCCGCCGAACACCTCGGCGAGACCGCGTTCACGCAACGACGACGCGAGTTCGGTGTCGTCCTCCAGTTCCCGGAAGATGTCGACGCTCGCACCGAGTTCGCGGCGGGCACCGGCGAGGTCGCCGTCGCGTTGGTGCAAGACGCCGAGGAGCCGGCGAGCGATGCCCTCCTGACGCCGGTCGCCGGCCGCGGCGGCGGCGTCGAGGGCATCCTCGGCGTCGGCGCGAGCTGCGGCAACCACCCGGCGCTCGGCCTGCGCTTGTGCACGCAACAGCAGCAACTCGCGAGCGATGGCGGGATCGCTCGGGCCGAGGTCGAGCGCACGCGTCGCCTGACGACGCACCTGGTTGAACGCTCCGACGTCCATCGAGCGCTTGGCCGCTTCGAACAGCAAGCCGACCGCCCGGTCGGCGATGTCGACGGGAACGCCCGGAACCGGACCGATCTCGGCGGCCAGCTCGGCGGCGCAGGCGGCATGGTGCGCCACCTGGTCGATCGGCACGCGCGGATCCCGGCTCATCACCGCCGCCGTGCCGCCGTGGCGTTGCGCCCGCACCAGCTTGGTGAGGGTCTGATAGGCGACGTCACGTACGACATCGCTACGGAACCGCCAACCGGAGTGATCGACCTCGAGCAGGCCGTGTTGGTTGAGCGCGTCGACGTCGGCGGGGTCGAAGGCCTGGCCCATCTCGACCGCGAACTTCTCCAACGATTCGACGAGTCCCGAGGTTCCGAGCACCGCCGCATTGTCGATGATCGATCGCTCGGCCGGCGCGAGTTGGTCGAGACGCGCCGAGATCAGCGCCCGCAGAGAACCTGGCAGCGCCGTGCTCGTCGGGTTGGCCTTCGCGAGCTCGGCGAGTTCGATCAGGAACAGCGGATTGCCGCCACTGCGTTCGAAGAGCCTGGCGACGAATGCCTCGCTCGCCGACGGTCCGAGCACGGCGCCGACCAGGCGCGAGGCCTCGTCACGCGTCAGCGGGTCGAGTGGCATGCGCACCGTGACCGGGTGGTCGCTGACGGGCGGCCAGTCGATCTCGGCGTCGTCGCGTTGGGCGGTGATGATCAGCAACGGGCGGTCGACCAGCGACCGTGCGACGCGCTGCAGCAACTCGATGATCAGCACGTCCGCCCACTGCAGATCGTCGATCCACAGCACGACGGGCCCCGTCCTGGTGCGCCGTCGAAGCCCCTCGACGATCAGGGCGAACAGGATCTCTCGGGCCTGTGCCGGTTGGACGTCGTCGAGCTCGGAGGGGTGTCCGAGCAGGTGTAACACGCCCTCGACGAAACGGTCGAGCACGGGATCGTCGGCCTCGAACCCGTACAGCTCGACGCCTTTGGCCCGGCTGATCTCGCGCAGGAGATGCGGAGGTGCCTCTTGATCGAGTTCGAGGCGACGGAACAGCGCAGTCGCGACCGGCGCCCAGACGTTGGTCTCACCGTACGGCGCGCAGGCCCCCGAGAAGATCGTGACCGCCCGGCTGGGAAAGGCGTCGAGCGCTTCGGACACGAGGCGGGTCTTGCCGGCGCCGGCCTCGCCGGTGACCGACACGATCGCGCTGCGGCCGTTCGCCACCATGGCCATGATGGACGCGAGCAGCTCCCACTGCGTGGAGCGTCCGACGAAGGGCACGTCGTGGAACCGGGGCCCGATCGTCGGCACCCGGCGTTGGCGACCGAGCACCCGCCACACCCGTTCGGCCTGCACGCGCCCACGGACCTCGATCGAATCGACGGGCTCACGCAGGATCTCCTCGGAGGCGAGCGAAGCGGTCGAGTCACCGATCAGGATGCCACCCGGTTGCGCCAACCCCTGCAACCGCGAGGCCACGTTGACGACGTCACCCATCGCTGTGTACTCCGTCGTGCCGGACACGTTGCCGACGACCACCTCGCCGGTGTTGACCCCGATGCGCAACTGGAGGGGCACGTCGAGATCCGGCTGCTCGGCGACGAAACGAGCGAGTGATTCGTGCATCTGGATGGCTGCGCGGATCGCGCGGTCGGCGTCGTCTTCGTGTGCGACCGGCGCACCGAACAGCGCGAGGATGCCGTCGCCGAGGACCTTGTCCACGCGGCCGCCGAACGCCGAGATGTCGGCGATCAGGCGCTCGAAGCTGGCGTCGATCAGTCGCTTGACGCGCTCGGGATCGAGATGTTCCGACAAGGCGGTGTAGCCCACCAGATCTGCGAAGACAACGGTGACGAACCGCCGCTCTTCGGCGACGGAGGGTGCGACCTCGTGGCCGCACGCAGGGCAGAAGCGTGCGCCATCGGGCAGCGGTGCGTCGCAGGACGCGCAAGTGGGCATCAACCGACGATCGTACGGCACCCCCGCCCTCGGGCGGACCACCGCCCCAATCGGCATGTCCGCAGAGATTCGGCCGGGTCGACCTGCTTGTACACGATCGCGCGGAAGTGGGGATGCGAAGTCGGCGCTGTTGCAGTAGACCTGTCACCATGTCGACCACTGCGACCCCCGCTTCACCACCGCCGACTCCATCGGGTGCCACCGCCGCTGCCGGCGCCGTCGATGCCCGCAAGACCTACGGCGTCGGCGACGCCCAGGTGCATGCGCTCGACGGCATCACCGTCTCGTTCGCGACCGGGAAGTTCAGCGCGATCATGGGCCCGTCCGGATCCGGGAAGTCGACGCTGCTGCACTGTCTCGCCGGCCTCGACACGCTGACGTCGGGTGCGACGTTCATCGGCGACACCTACCTGGCGTCGCTCGACGACAAAGCGCTCACCGAGCTTCGCCGCACCAAGGTCGGCTTCATCTTCCAGGCCTTCAACCTGATCCCGACGCTGACCGCCGACGAGAACATTCGGCTGCCGATGATGCTGGGAGGCGAGACGGGTGACAAGGAATGGATCGACCACGTGGTGACCACGGTCGGATTGGGCGACCGGTTGCGCCACCGTCCCAGCGAGCTGTCGGGAGGCCAGCAACAGCGTGTCGCCGTGGCCCGTGCACTCGCTTCTCGGCCACAGATCATCTTCGCCGACGAGCCCACCGGCAACCTCGACTCGGTCACCGGCGCCGAGATCCTGTCGTTCATGCGTGATGCGGTACGCGAGTTCGGCCAGACGATCGTGATGGTCACCCACGACCCGGTGGCGTCGTCGTACGCCGACCGGGTGGTCTTCGTCGGTGACGGCAAGATCAACGGTGAGATCCTCGACCCGACCGTCGATCAGGTGATCGACCACCTGCGGAGCTGGGAGTGACATGAGCGCCGGAACGCTCATCGCTCGCAAGAGCATCCGTGCCCGCTGGGGGCGCACGCTCGCGATCCTCTTCGCGATCACCGCCAGCGTGTCGTTCGTCGTCGGTTCGTTCGTTCTCGCGGACAGCCTCCGGGCCACGTTCGACAACCTCTTCCAGGAGCTCAACGAACAGGTCGATCTCGAGGTGCGCGCCGCCCAGGCGTTCGAGAGCAACGACGCCCGCGACCCGATCGATGTCACGATCGCCGATTCGATCCGCCAGGTCGACGGTGTCGTGGCCGTCGAACCGATCCTGCAGCGGTACGCGCAGCTGCTCGACGCCGACGGTGAGGCGATCAGCCCGCCGGGTGGCCCGACGATCGGTGTCTCGTGGGAAGCCGACGACGGCATCCAGGGCGTCACGATCAAGCAGGGCCGACCGCCGCAGGGTCCCGACGAACTCGCGATCGACAAGGCGACAGCGGACGCCGAGGATTTCGCCGTCGGCGACACCGTGTCGTACCTGACCGACGTCGGAACGTTCGAGGGCACGATCACCGCCACGGTCGGCCTCGGTAGCGCCGACAGCTTCGGCGGCGCCCAGCTCGTGGCGCTCGACCTGGAGACGGCGCTCGAGCGCTTCGGCGCCGATGGCAAGGTGGATGCGATCGACATCGCGATCGCCGACGACGCCGACGTCGCTGCGGTGCAGCAGGAGATCGAGTCGATCCTGCCGCCTCAGACCGAAGTGGTCACCGGCGAGGAGGTCGCACAGGAGACCGCCGACCAGATCAACCAGTTCGTCGACGTCTTCGGCACGGGCCTGCTGATCTTCGCGTTCATCACCGCCTTCGTCAGCGCCTTCATCATCAACAACGTGTTCCAGATCACGATCGGTCAACGCCTTCGCGAACTGGCACTCCTGCGCGCCGTCGGTGCGTCGGGCCGTCAGGTCCGATGGATGATCACCCTGGAGGCGTTCGTCCTCGGCGTGCTCGCCACTGTGCTCGGCGTGGCCGGCGGGCTCCTCGTCGCCCGAGGGCTGATCGCCGCATTCGACGCCGCCGGTGCGGGTTTCCCCGACACCCAGACCGTGCTGCGGGCACGCACGATCCTGATCGCAGCCCTCGTCGGCATCGGCATCACGATGGTGTCGGTCATCGTCCCGTCGCGACGGGCGTCGAGGATCCCCCCGGTCGCCGCCATGCGACCGGAACTCGGGTTCGCCGCAATGCGTGCACGACGGCTCGTCGCCGGTGTGGTCGTCACCGTCATCGGCGTCGCCATGTTCCTGACGGGACTCTTCGTGCGCCCGGGCGGCACCGTCGGACTGGTCACGCTCGCCGGTATCGGAGCACTGCTGCTGTTCCTCGGCATCGCCAGCCTCTCGTCGACGGTCGCCACGCCGGTGACACGCGTGATCGGCTGGCCGATCGAGCGGCTGTTCAAGGTGCCGGGCGCACTCGCGCGCCAGAACGTCGCACGGGCACCGCGGCGCACGTCGTCGAGTGCATCGGCGCTGATGATCGGCGTCGCACTCGTCAGCAGCACGGCGGTGTTCGCGTCGTCGTTGCGGGCGAGCCTCGTCGAGACGCTCGAGAGTGCGATCTCCGCCGATTACATCGTGACCGACGCCAGCTTCCAGGGACTCTCGCCGGTGATCAGCGAGACGCTCGCCGGGCTCCCCGAACTCGACGCGGTCACTCCGATCCGCGGCATCAGTGGACAGGTGAACGGCAGCAGGAAGGACTTCGGCGCGGTCGATCCCGTCGCCTTCGACAAGCTGGTCGACCCCGATCTGATCGACGGCACCGTCGCCGAACTCGGCCCGAACGAACTGCTGCTCCACCGAGACCCGGCGGCCGACCTCGGTGCCACCGTCGGCTCGACCGTCGACGTCACGTTCCAGAACGGCGTCGAGCGGTCACTGACCGTTGCGGGCATCTACGGCGAAGCGACGTTCGGCAACTGGCTGATCAGCCTCGACACGCTGGCCGAGATCAGCGACGCCCCGGCACGCGATTTCTTCGTGATCGCCAAACTGGCCGACGGCGTCGACGCTGCCACCGGCGACGCGGCCGTCGAGGCCGCGATGGCGCCGTTCCCGCAGGCGAACGTGCAGACCAATGCCGAGTTCCTCGATTCCCAGGAGGCACAGATCAACCAGCTGCTGGTGATCATCACGCTGCTGCTGGCGTTCGCCATCCTCATCGCGATCCTCGGCATCTCGATCACGTTGGCGCTCGGCGTGTTCGAGCGAACCCGTGAGATCGGGCTGCTGCGCGCCGTCGGCATGAACCGGCGCCAGACCCGGCGATCGGTTCGCTGGGAAGCGGTGATCGTGTCGATCTTCGGCGCACTGGTCGGCATCGTCGTCGGCACGTTCCTGGGAGTGATCCTGTCGCTGGCGGTGCCCGACGACGTGATCAGCCAGCTCGCCTTCAACCCGGCGATCATCGTCGCCATCCTGGTCGGCGCCGTGATCGCCGGGCTCGTGGCTGCGCTCTACCCCTCGTACAAGGCGTCGAACATGAACGTGCTCGAAGCGATCGCCACCGAGTGAAGGGGAAGACATCGTCCATGGCGCTCGATCCCGCTGACCTGCCCTCCGAGGTCCTGGCGTTCCTCGGCGAACGTCACCTCGCCACGTTGACGACGTTGCGCCCCGACCTGTCACCCCACGTCGTCGCCGTCGGCTTCACGTTCGACGCTGCGGCCCGCGTCGCGCGCGTGATCACCTTCGCCGGTTCCCAGAAGGCGACGAACGTCGCCCGGATGGAGTCCGACGGGCAACGCGCTGCGGTGTGCCAGGTCGACGGCGGACGCTGGTTGAGTCTCGAGGGCCCGGTGCGGTTGGTGACCGACGCCCACGGCGTCCGCACCGGCGTGGACGCCTACGCCGCGCGCTATCGCCAGCCCAAGGAGCGCGACGATCGGGTCGTGATCGAGATCGCCGTCGAACGAGTTCTCGGCCGCGCGTGATGTCGAATCGGTCCGACGTCAGCTGACGTCGCGGTTCCAGGGCAGGTCGGCCAGCCACCGTTGCGCCGCCGGATGGGGATCCATCGGCGTGTCGTCGCTCGAACGTTCCAGCCGCGGGTCGAGATGCGTCTGGCAGCCCGGGCACCAGTACAGGATCCGGCGATGTTCGCCGAGGCGACGGCATTCGATCGTGTCGGTGCAACGTGGGCATCGCTGTCCGTTGCGGCCGTAGACGGCGAGACCGCTGCGGACGCCCGGCGTCGTGATCCGCTTCGCGTGATGGAGGTTCGCACGCAGCATCCGGGCCGCGGTGTTGACGACGCGGATGGCGTCACGTTCGCTGAGCGCTCCGACGTGGGCGTACGGGCTGAGCTCGGTGGCCCAGAGCACCTCGCACCGGTACACGTTGCCGACGCCGCACATCACGCGCTGGTCGAGCAACACCTCGGCGAGCCGGGCGTTCGGATCCGGGGCGGTGAGGAGCAGGTTGACGACCGTGCCCAGATCGGTGTCCGACTTGCACAGGTCGGGTCCGAGACGGCCCGAGCCGGGATGACGACGCTTGTCGGCCTTGCGGTAGGTCTCGACGTGAGGCGCGCTCGAAGCACACCGCCACCCAGTCCTCGACCTCGATCGCGGCGCGCATCTGGGTGTAGGGCCGACGCCAGTTGTCGCCACGGCGGTAGAGATGCCATGACCCGGTCATGCGCATGTGGGTGTCGAGCACGAGACCGTCGTCCCACTCGACCTCGAGATGCTTGCCGTGGCTCTCGACGGTTTCGATCACCCGTCCGGCACGTGGCACGGGACCGACGAGTCGGGGCGCATCGAAACGCAGCATCGTCTTACCGGCCAGCGCAGTACGCATGGCGCTGGCCGATCGATGGATCGTGTCGCCTTCGGGCATCGAGGGACCATGGTACGCCAGGCACCAGGGTCGCTGCCGGGATGCCTACCGGGGACCCGTAGCCTCGACGGGCGATGCCCGCCTCCGATCACACGCTCGAGGAACGATCGAATGCCGGCATCACCGCCGATGCGGTGCGAGCGGCGATCCCGCTGTTCATCCCGGCGATCCCGTTCGCACTCGTCCTGGGTGTGGCGATCACCGACTCGGCGATGCCGACGACGGTGGCGTGGTCGACCAACGTGGTGATCTTCGCCGGTGCGGCCCAGCTGGCGACGGTGAGCCTGGCGGCGACCGCCACCTGGCTCACCCTGGTGGCGACGGCGGCGGTGATCAACCTGCGCCACGTGATGTACAGCGCGGCGCTGGCGCCGCGCTTCACCGATCAGCCACGATGGTTCCGCTGGGCAGGACCGTTCCTGCTGATCGACCAGCTCTTCGCACTGACCAGCGTCAGGATCCACATGACTGCGCCGCACTGGCGGCGCTTCTACCTGAGCGCCGGCATCTTCTACTTCGCATCGTGGATCGTCACCGTGTCGCTCGGATTGGTCGTCGGGTCGTCGATACCGACCGAATGGCGACTGGACGTGGCGCCCGCGATCATGTTCGCCGGCCTCGTCGTGCTGGGTTTGGCGAATCGGCCCGGGATCGTCGCCGCCGTCGTCGGCGCCACGGTGTGTCTGCTGGCGCTCGACGTGCCGAACAACGGCGGAATCCTCATCGGCGCCATCAGCGGCGTCGTGGCCGGCTATCTCGCCGACGCCGCCGAAGGCCGGCGGAACGACCGGCGCCGCGGCGCGGCGACGGAGACCTCGTGAACACGCCCGCGGCGGTGAGCGCCGTGCTGGCGGTCGGGGTGATCACGTACGCCTCTCGTGCAGGACTGATCGTGTTCCTCGCCGACCGGGCGCTGCCTACGAACATCACTCGGGCACTGCGCTACGTCGGACCGGCGGTCCTGTCGGCGCTGTCGGTCAACCTGATCGCCGGCGGACAGGGCATCGACGGCGTCGAATCCGTCGAGGTGGCGGCGGTCGCCGCGGCGATCGTGGTCGCCGCCGTCACCCGCAACCTCATCGCCTCCCTGGCCGTCGGCATGGCCACGCTGTGGCTCCTGCTCTGGCTCACCTGACCCGGTTACGAGGTGCCAGGGCACCGCGTCACCGTCAGGGGAGTTTGCCGACGTGGGCGAGTGCCAAGCGGATCAAGCGGTCGTGGCCGCTGGTCATCTGCGCGATCACACCGGGGCCCACCGCTTCCTCGGGCGTGAACCACGACAGGTCGAGCGCCTCCTGCGTCGGCTCGCACTCGCCGTCGACCGGCACGACGTACGCCAGGCTGACCGCATGGTGTCGGGGGTCGTAGAAACCGGATCGCTCGGGATTCGGGAAGTACTCGACCACCGTGAACGGTGTCGGGTTCGCCGGCACGCGAGGCAGAGCCAGCGGACCGAGATCCTTCTCGCAGTGACGCATCAGCGCCTCGCGGACCCGCTCGCCGAACAGGACGCGACCGGTGACGACCATCCTGCTGATCGATCCGTCGGAGGCGACGCGCAGCAACATGCCGACCTTGGTGACATTGCCGAGCGCATCGACCCGCACCGGTACGGCGTCGACGTACACGATCGGGACGTGCGCACGCACGAGTTCCAGGTCCTCGGGTGACAGCCAACCCGTCGAGGTCTGGGTGCTGGCGCCTTCGTCGATGTCCGTCACGGTCTCGATGTTCGCACGCGGACCACCGCCTCCCACGCATTCGTCCATCCACCGGCGCTGTGACGTCGGTCCCCGTCCGTCGCAAGGTGCGAGGATGCACGCGTGCACGACGACCGACGACGCTGGGACGACCGCTATGCGACGGCCGCCATGGCCGAAGCGCGTGCGCCCGAGGCACTCGAGCGGTGGCCCGAACTCGCCGCCGTGCTGCCCGAGACCGGACGGTGTCTGGACCTCGCGAGCGGACCCGGCGCCGTCACGCTCTGGCTGGCGCAACGGGGACTCGACGTCGTTGCCCTGGATGTGTCGGCGGTGGCGATCACCCTGCTGAAGAGCGCTGCCGCAGTGGCCAGCCTCGATGATCGGATCGATGCCCGCACGGTCGATCTCGACGACGGGCTGCCCGACGACCTCGGCGACTTCGACCTGATCGTGTGTCAACGGTTTCGCGATCCGCGAATCCATGCGCCGATGATCGGTCGGCTCGCCCCCGATGGGATCGCGATCGTCACCGTGCTGTCCCGCGTCGGCAGCAGCGACCCCGGGCCATTCCATGCTCCGGCGGGCGAACTGTCAGCGCTCTTCGGTGCCGACGAACGCTGTGAGATGCTGCGCTCCTGGGAGGGCGACGGCGTGTCCCACGTGGTGGTCCGTCGACGTCGAACCTGATCAGGCGCCTTCGAGCAACACGTTGCGGAGAGCCTCGTGGCGGGTCGATGCCACGTCGGTCGTCAGGATGAAGTCGACGAGGAGATCGGCGAAGGTGCCGGGCTGCTCGACGTGGGGGAAGTGCCCGACGCCTTCGATGATCTCGAGGCGACTCGACGGAATCAGCTCGTGTGCGGCGCGAGCATGTCCGACCGGGATGATCCCGTCCTGATCGCCCCACACGATCATCGTCGGTACGTGGGCTGCGAGATACAGGCGGTCGCTGGCGTTCACGGTCTGCCCCGTCGGCTCGATCACCCCACGCATCGTGCGGACGAATGCCTTGCGGTTCGTCGCCCCGGCGAGCGAACTGTACGCCCGCCACATCTCGGCCAGCTTCGGCGAGCGGATGTTGCGCCGACCGAGTTGGCGGCCGACGTCGGTGGCCCGGTCGACGAGTGGCTTCGGGAAGGCGAACGGCATCACGTATTCGGCGCCGGGCAGCGTCAGGAGGCGCAGTAGCCACGACACCTCGCGTCCCAGGCCTCCACTGCCGACGAGGACGAGACGGTCGACGAGGTGTGGGTGTTGGTAGGCGAGCTGCATGGCGACGCCACCACCGAAGGAGTGACCGACGATGGTCACGCTCTCGATCCCCAGGATCGACAGGAAGTCGCGCAGGCCACTGGCGAATGCGCCGAGCGAGTAGTCGCCCATCGGCTTGGCCGATTCGCCATGCCCGAGCAGGTCGACGGCGATGACATCCGCAGACGGTGTCAGGAGCGGAATGACGTCGTCCCACGTCTTGGAACTGCCCGCGAGCCCGTGGATCAGCAGGACCTTCTGACCCTCGCCTCCACGTCGGAAGCCGACCGAGTGGCCATGGATCGACACGTGCTGGAGCGGAAGTCGCGAACTCACGGTTTCAGTATCACCGACCACCGTGGCGTGCGTGCAGGGCCGAACGGACGTTGCCGCTCGTACTGTCAGTCGTGAGCCGTGTCGGCCGCAGACGGCTCGCTGCTGCCGACGTCGATCCACCGGGAGAAGTCGAGCGGGTCGATCCGACGGCTCGGGTGCGCAGTGGTGCTCAGCCAGAGCAGGAAACGTGCCGGATCGAGCGGCCGCGAGATGCAGAAACCCTGAGCAACGTCACAGCCGAGGTTGCGAAGCCGTTCGAGCACCTCGTTGTTCTCCACCCCCTCGGCGACGACCACCAAGCCGAGGTTGTGACCGAGATCGATCGTCGACCGCACGATCACCTCGTCCTGTTCGTCGAGCAGGACGTTGGCGACGAAGCTCTGATCGATCTTCAGTTCGCCCACGGGCAAGTGCCGCAGGTAGCTCAGCGAGGAGTAGCCCGTCCCGAAGTCGTCGATCGACAGCTGCACTCCGATCTCGTGCAGTTCGTTGATGGTCGACCGAGTGCGCGGAGCGTCGATGAGCAACGACGACTCGGTGATCTCCAGGGTGAGCATCGACGGATCGACCTGGTTCGCCAGCAGATGCTCCTGGACGCGGTCGGCGAGACGGCTGTCGAGCAGGTCGTGCGTCGAGAGATTGACCGAAAGGCTGAGGTGATGGCCCCGATTGTGGATCTCGCGCAATGCCGCGATGCCGCTCTTCAACATCAGGTCGGTGAGCTGTTTGATCAGGCCGGTGTCCTCGGCGATACGGACGAAACGCGCCGGCGAGACGACACCACGCACCGGGTGCGTCCAGCGAACGAGGGCTTCGGCCCCGACCACGGTCCCGGTGTTGAGGTCGAGCTTCGGCTGCAGGTTGAGGTGCAACTGTTGCTCCTCGATCGCGGTTCGGAGATCGCCGAGCATCGACAGACGCGCAGGGGTTCGCCGATCGATTTCGTCGCGGTAGACCTCGACACCGAGTCGTTGCGTCTTGGCGTTGAACATGGCGATGTCGGCGAATCGGAGCGGCGCCCCGTCGTCTGCGTCGACATGGTCCTCGACCACGGCCAGGCCGGCACTTGCAGTCACCACGATCTCGAGTTCGTCGAGGGTGACGGGACGGCCGACCTCACGGACGCACGCCCATGCCAGCTCCAGCATCTCTTCGCGCTGTCGGCGCAACCCGACGATCGCGAACTCGTCACTCGCCAGCCGAGCGAGCACGTCACCGGGCGGCAGCAAGCCCTTCAGCCGCTGCGCGACCTCGATCAGGAGCTGGTCGCCGGCGTGATGCCCGAGCGTGTCGTTGACCTCCTTGAACCGATCGAGGTCGATCATGATGACGAACAACAGGCCGTCAGCGTCGCGCTGCGCCGACGCCTCGGCCAGTGAGAGCTCGAACGAGACCCGGTTGGGCAGATCGGTCAACGCGTCGTGCCGAGCTTCACGCTCCATCCTCTGGTGCAGCAGCCCACGCCGCAGGCTCGCCGCCAGCTGCTCGGTCAGGTTCTGCAGGCGCACGGCGTCCTCGGCAACGAATCGGCTGCCGGCACCCTGCCGGCCGGCGATCACGATCATGCCGATCAGACCCGATTCGTCGCTGATCGGCGCCACCATCACCTCCCGAGTGCTTCCCCCAGGGATGCGGACCCTGTCCAGCTTCTTCCCGCTGACGATGCGCGCCTCCGGTGCGATCAACGCCGACCACTCAGGATCGTCTGCCACCGCCGGCAGCCGTACGTCGACCGTGCCGTGCACCAGCGTCACGTCACCCTCGCCGTGATCGAAGAGCACGAGCGCTGCGCCTTCGGTCCGCAGCAGCGACGCTGCTTCGACGATCGCAGCGCGCCCGATCTCCTCAGGCTGGAGCGACTGGCCGACCCGTCCGGTGAACCCGTGGACGGCCTTGAGGTCGCGCAGACGCTGATCGATCGCACCGTATGCCTTGATGATGTACCACAGCAGCGCCACCGGAATGGCCGCAACCACGAGGAGCCATGGCGAGATGAGGACGAGGCCGAGCACCATGCCGGCGAGTGCCGCGTTGACGATGAAGAGCCACCAGGTGATGCGCAGTTCGGTCGCCGATGCGGTTCCAGAACCCGCCCTCGAATTGGGCGATCGCGGACGACACGATCACCGATGACACGAGGCCGCAAACGGCGGTCGCCACGATCGCAGCGACAATCAGTCTGAGTGTCGCCAGAACCGAGCGACCCCGATGATTCCGCGGAACACGACGAAAGCGAGCGCAACCTCCAGGGTCGAGCATGGCTGCATTCAGCGCCATCTTGTAGCGCGGCAAGCCGGAGCGTGAGGACGTCGACTGCGAAGAAAGCCGAGCATGCGTCCCACGAGAGCCGGCACTGGTGCGAGAAATACCAGGCTGAATGCCAACGGGATCTCGGAGACCGAGAACCGGCTTGACTCGCGTCGAAATGTGAACTTGAAGACGGAGAGGTCTGTCCCGGCGAAGCCGAAAGCGATGATCGCCACGTGACGAAGGGGGGCGAGGCGCGCGTGGACTCGGCGAGGTCCGGAAGCGTCAGGATCAGCCGGCGGCAAGGCCAGCGAAAAACAGAGCGAGCACCTCAACACGTCGCTCAGGGCCAAATCGCCGTGAGAAGCGCGTCGAAGTGCTCGCTGCGTCGCGTACTGCTGTTGTCGGTGCTCGACTTCGATCGGGTGGTCGTCACGCGGCGCTCCAAACGCAGGAACGCCAGGCGGCGTTCCCGTGGTTTATCGACCGCGTAGACGCCGACCTTGAACGATCAAGGACGAGCGCAGAGCGTCAGCCCCAGATAACGCCCCGGCGGGCCTTGGGCTGGGTGGAGACGGTTGACTTGTTCATGGCGGTTACTCCGTTCTAGGTGCTCCGGCGGAGCTGTGGTGAATCATCCGAGTGCTGTTGGGCGCTTGTCAGATCCTTGAGACGACCCAGAAGATAGCTTGAAAGATCGCCGATGTCAACGCGGAGCGGGTCCGTCGGCCACCCTACGTAGCATCCGCCTGAAAATTCGGGGCGCGCACGACCGCCCACCAGACAATTCGCAGAGGCTGTACCCGACGCTGCGTGGGCGCATTCACACAACTCGGAGGTTTTCACTCCGGGCCGACACCATTGGAACACCCCTGCCGCCCAGAACCACCCGGTCAGCGGTCAGGCCCTCACAGAGCGCGCCGGAATCAGTGCTGGACGGAGCGAAGAGCACCGAGAGTGTTCAAGATGCAGACGCGGTCGACCGTTTCCGTGCGTCGAGGTCAGCGTCCGTCGAGCTCGGCCCGCACGGCAACGATGGCCTCGCGAAGGGTGGCCACGATCGTGTCGACGTCGGACTCGTCGATGATCAGCGGTGGCGACATCACGTTGAGGTTCACCATCGGCCGCACGATCAGCCCCCTCGGCTCACAGGCGTTGGCGACCAGCTTGCCGACGTCGACTTCGTCGGGGTACGGCTCCTTGGTCTCCCGATCGGCGACGAATTCGACACACGCCATCAGGTGTGAGCCGCGCACGTCACCGACCATCGGCAGGTCCCGGAGGTCCTGGAGCCGCTCCATGAAGTACGGGCCGATCCGCTTGACGTGGTCGAGCAGATGTTCGCGTTCGATGATCTCGATGTTCTTCAGCGCCGCTGCACATGAAACGGGATGTCCGGAGTAGGTGTAGCCCACAGCGAAGTAGCGACCGTGCCCCTCCTCGGCGATGACGTCGAAGATGGCATCGCTGAAGATCGACGCTCCGAGTGGCAGGTACCCCGACGTCAGCCCCTTCGCGACGGTGATCACGTCGGGACGGATGCCGAACATCGACTCGGAGGCGAACCATTCCCCGAGGCGACCGAACGCGGTGACCACCTCGTCGGAGACGTAGAGGATGTCGTTGTCCCGACAGAGCTGCCAGATCCGCTGGAGATAGTCGGCCGGCGGGACGATCACCCCACCTGAACCCATGATCGGCTCCCCGAAGAACGCCGCCACCCGGTCGGGTCCGCCCATCCGATCGATCGCCGCCTCGAACTCGGCGACCAGATCGTCGGCGAACTCCTGCTCGCTGCGTCCGGCGCCGAACCGGTAGTGGTTCGGCGACGACAGATGATGGATGCGGTCGTCGAGATAGTCGAAGCCCGGGATCCGATCGCCCGGCTTACCGCCGATCGAGACCGAGGCGAACGTCGTGCCGTGATACGCATCGATCCTGCTGAGGATCCCGCGCTTGTCCGGTCGCCCCAGCGCATGTTGGTAGAACTGCACGAGCCTGAACGTCGCATCGATCGCAGTCGAGCCTCCGCACGTGAAGAAGACGTGGTCCAAGTCGCCGGGGGCGAGCTCGGCGAGCCGAGCCGCGAGTTGCACCGACGGCACGTTGGTCATGTCGACGAACGGGTTGGCGTATGCGAGATCGCGCACCTGGTCGGCGATTGCGTCGGCCATCTCGTCGCGTCCGAGCCCGATGTTCGTACACCACATGCCCCCGACAGCATCGAGGTACTCGCGGCCGTCGTTGTCGACGAGTCGAGCTCCCGACCCGCGCGCGATCGGCAATACGTCGTCGGTCCGGAAGGTGTCGAAGCCCTGGTACGGATGCAGGAGGTGACGGCGATCCAGGTCGACGATGGTGCTGGTCTCGATCTCCGACATGCCGACGACTGTACGACCGCAACGCTCGACCAGCCGAGACGTCACCGCGAGGAGTTCTGTCCGCACTCACGGCCGGAACATCGAACTGTCATCCACGCCGACTCGTTCGGCGACGCTTCTCGCTGCGATGCACGGACAGGCCACACTCCACTTGTGAACGACAACGAGCCGTCGCACGCCGATGCTGCGGAGCTCGACGTCCGCCTGCTCGGACATTTCGAGGTTCGTGGTGCCGGCGGTCATGCACTGGCGCTCGGCGGACGCCGCCAGCGAGCGGTACTTGCGATTCTCGCCGTCGCCGCCAACGAGCAGGTTTCCGTCGATGCGCTGATCGACCGACTGTGGGCCGGCGACCCACCCCCGAGCGCCACCGCAACGCTGCACGCATACGTCTCGTCGTTGCGCAGGCAGCTCGAGCCCGATCGCGCGCCGCGAGCCGCTTCCGGGGTGCTGGTGAGTCGGCCCAACGGCTACGCCCTGCTCGTACCCGACCTCGGTCGCGATGTCGATCGGGTCGAGGCGTCGCTCGCCGCCGCCCGACGGTTACTCGGCGCCGGAGATCCGTCCGCTGCGGCGAGCGCCGCGCGAGCAGCGCTCGCCCAGTGGCGCGGTCCGGTCCTCGCGGACTTCGCCGACGAGCCCTTCGCCGAGCCGGAGATCCGCCGCTGGGAGGAAACCCGGTTGCAGGTGACCGAACTACTGATGGAGGCCGAACTGGCCGCCGGCCGCCACGGCGACGTCATCGCCGACCTCGAACGGCTCGTGGCCGCGAATCCGCTACGCGAGCGACTGCGCGGTCAGCTGATGTTGGCCCTGTATCGATCCGGTCGCCAGGCCGAATGCACTCGAGGTCGCACGAATCGGGCGCCGCACACTCGCCGACGAGTTGGGCCTCGATCCGGACCCCGCCCTGCGACAACTCGAAGTTGCGATCCTCCGCCAGGATCCCACGTTGACCGCGACGACACCGGACGCAGCGCCGTCACGAACGAGCTCGAGTCACGACGGGTCCAGATCAGCGGTCACCGCAGTCCAGCTCGTCGGGCGCTCCGAGGAACGAGACGTCCTCGACCGCGCACTGGCAGCTGCGTCCGATCACCTCGGGAGGGTGGTGCTGATCGGCGGCGAACCCGGCATCGGCAAGACCCGATTGGCCGAGGCGTTCTCGGAGGCGGCCGGAGACCGTGTCGTCTGGGGCTCGTGCCACGAGACCGAGGGCTCGCCGCCGTTCTGGCCCTGGCGTCAGGTTCTTCGTGACGTGATCGACGAGGTCGACGACACCTGGCTGCAGGCGGTGCTCGGCATCGACGCCGGCGTGGTTGCCGACGTGGTCCCCGAGCTCGCGACACGCCTCGACGTCTCCCACGCACCTCGGCCCGCCGATGCGCAAGCGGCCCGCTTTCACTTCTTCGACGCCGCGACTCGGCTCCTCGTCGCCGCCGCCGCCGAGCGGCCGCTGGTCGTGGTCCTCGAGGATCTTCACTGGGCGGACGAATCGTCGATGGCCCTGCTTCGCTTCGTCACCAGCGCAGTGCGCCGAAGCGGGATGCTCCTGATCGGCACGTACCGCAGCGTCGCAGTCGCCGACCGAGCACTCCTTTCCCGGACGTTGGGGGCGCTGGTACGAGAGCCGGTCGTGGAGCGGTTGCTGCTGCCGAGCCTCGACCGTGACGACTGTGCGGCACTGGTATCCGACGTCCTCGGCGGCGCAACAACCGACGAGCTGGTCGACCAGATCCTGGCGCGGACCGGCGGCAACCCCCTGTTCACCATCCACCTGGCTCGGCTGTTGCGCCCGGCACTGGAGCGGCCGCACGAGATGAGATCGATCGTCCGCGACCACGTCCCACCAGCGATGGCTGACCTGATCGAGTTGCGAGTTTCGACGCTCACCGCACCGACACGCCAGCTGCTCGAGGTGGCATCGATCGTGGGCCGCGACTTCGATCTGCGACTCCTCGTGCAGGTCCACGCCATGTCGTTCGATGACGCACTCGAAGCCATGGACGAGGCGATCGCGACAGGGCTGGTGGTCGAAGCAGACGATCCCGGTTCGTACTCGTTCACCCACGCCCTGATGCGTGAAGCAATCGTCGCCGGGCTCGGTCGTGCGCGAGCCGCGCGAGTCCACGGGTTGGTCGGCGATGCGCTCTCGGACCGAGGGTTGGATTCGGAATCGCTGCCGGCCATTGCGCACCACTACTGGGAAGCGTCGTCGCTCGGATGGTCCGCCGCAGCGCTCGAGGCCAACACGGCCGCCGCTGCTGCCGCCATCGCCCGGTTTGCCTACGAGGACGCCGAGCGTCACCTCGACCGGTCGCTTGCACTGATCGACGATCTCCCGGCAGGGGCGCAACGCGATCGAGCCGAGCTGGCGGTGCGGATGCAGACTGCCTTCCACGCCATGCGTGCCCACGGTTACGCCGTCGATGCGGTTGGCACGGCGTGCGAACGGGTGCGACAACTCGCCATCCGTACCTCGTCGCCCGACCAGTGGCTCGTCGCGAGCTGGGGCCTCGCGGCGCACCACCTCGTGCGGGGAGAGCACGCTGCGGCGATCGCCATCGGCGAGTCGCTGCTCGTGACGGGCCGGGCGGAGGGCTCGATCGTCACCGAGGTCGCAGGTCACATGACGACCGGCATCCCGCTGCTCTACCTCGATCGTCCGGCGGACGCTGCCGGTCATCTGCGCGCGGCGATCGCACTGATCACCACGGCACCGTTCGAGGCATTCGAGCGGTTTCCCCAGGACCTGCATTCGGGTGCGATGGCCTTCCTCGCCTGGGCGCAATGGGCGCTGACCGACGATGCTGCGGCCGAGGAGTGCCGTCAACGAGCAATCGATCTCGCAACGGTGAGAGGCGGATACGACGAGGTGTTCGTCCGCATGGTCAGCGCACAGCTCGGCGTACTGCGCAGGTCGCTGGATCAGGTACTCGACGACACCGACCGAATGTTGTCGGTCTGCGGCGAGATGGAGTTCCGCCACCTCGCCGCGCACGCTCGAGTCATGCACGGGTGGGCGTTGGCGCTTTCGGGTCACCCCGATGGAGGTGTGGACTCGATCGACGAAGGCCTCGCATACTTCGCCACCCACGAGAACTCGGTGCGCCTGGTCCACAACCTGACGTTGCGGGCCGAGGCCTTGGCCGCCGCCGGGCGAGTGGACGAGGCGCTGGTCACGCTGTCCGATGCGCACGCAGCCTCGGCCACGAGCGAGGAGTGCTTCTACGACCACCACCTTCGGGTGCTCGAGGAGCGACTCCGGCCTCCTGGCGACTGATCGCTACCGCCCGCCCGCGCCGTCGAACAGTGACGGCACCAGTGACTCACAAGTCGTCTCCAAGTCGCCTTCGGCATGGTGGGCAACATGCCCCGAGAGATCCTCCGCTGCGTGCAGCGCATCGAACCGGACGGTACCGAACTGACCGAGGAGGAGTGGCTACTCGCCCCGGGCTGGCCGGTGTTGTCATTCGGCTCGTATCGGCCCGGCGACGTCCGGTTGGAGGTTCTCGAAGGGCAGATGCGAATCCGGATCGGGACGTCGCACCGCGTGTACCGCACCGGAGAGAGCGCCATCGTCACCGCCGGTCAGCGGCACGAACTCGAGCCGGTCGATGGCGACGTCGTCCGCCTGATCGTGCAGCGCTGGACGCGCAACGCCACACCCACCGAACCAACCACCTGAAGGAGCTACACAAATGCACACCACCAACCGCCGCCGCATCGCCTTGGTCGCTGCGTGCCTCGCCACCGCCGTGAGCTTCAGCGCCTGCGGCAGTGACGCTGACACCGCCACCGACACACCGGACGAGACGACGGCCACCACACCCGACGAGACGACCGCCACGACGGTCGCCAACGACGACGCAGCAGGCGAGACCGTGGTCGTCACTGCGGTCGACTACGGCTTCGAGGGCCTACCGGAGACCGTGCCGGCCGGCACGAAGATCTCACTCGTCAACGCAGGCAACGAACCCCACGAGTTCGTCGCCATCCGCATCCCGGACGACGAGACCCGTTCGGTCGAGGAACTGGTGCAACTGCCCGAGGAGGAGGCGGCTGCAGTCTTCGGTGCGAGCGAGCCGGCCACGGTCATCCTCGCGGCTTCCGGCGAGACCGATGTCCCGGGACCCGTGGTCGGTGACGGCACGCTGACCGAGCCGGGCCGTTACGCCATCGTGTGCTTCTTGCCGGTCGGCTCCGACAACTCGATCCTCGAGTCCGACGGTCCGCCACCGGAGGGCGAGGCCGGCCCGCACGCGATGCAAGGCATGGTCGCGGAGCTGACGGTCGAGTCGTAGTCTTCGGCCCGCTGTGGGCGGGCGGACGGGAAGGCCGCGATCACGACGAGAGGCCGGGGGTCGTCCCCGGCCTCTCGCGACGTTTCGGGAAACCGCTGCCGCGCATCGGCTGCCGCCCCGCCGGGCAGAATGCCGGGATGACGACCTCTTCGGGCAGCCAGGGATTCGAGAACGCAACCTTCTTCAGGACGAGCTTTCGGGGCGCCACGCTGAGATCGTGCGACGTCAGCGGGGTGACGATGCGCAGCGTCGACGTGGACGGACTCGACATCGACGGCCATGACCTGCTCTTCGGCACCCTCATCGTCAACGGCGTCGACGTGGTGCCGCTCGTGGACGCCGAGCTCAACCGGCAGTTCCCCGGACGCGAACTGCAGAAGGCGCAGACACCCGAGGGTCTGTGCGACGGTTGGGCCGCGGTACGAGTCGCGTGGGCCACAACGGTGACGGACACGCCGCCGGAACTGTTCGACGCCCACGTCGAGAACGAGTGGTCGATGTCGCAGACCCTGCGTCACCTGGTGCTGGCCACCGACGCCTGGCTGGGCGGCGGGATCATGGGCATGGAGCAACCGTTCCACGAGATCGGCCTGATCTTCACCGGTGCGTCGGAGATGGGCTTCGACATGTCGATCTTCCGAGTCGGTGAGCCGGCACTCGAGGAGATCCTCGCAGTGCGGGCCGAGCGGCAGCAGCTGGTGACCGACTTCCTGGCCACGGTCACGCCAGAGCTGCTCGCCGAGGAGCGCGACAACCCGTGGGGAGGCGACGACTGGCATCCCAGTGTCGGCGACTGCGTGCGCGTGATACTCGAAGAGGAGTGGGCGCACCTGCGCTACGTCCGTCGGGACCTCGCAATCCTGGGGTGAACGCAAGCCGCGGGCGCGCCCGGAGCTCGAGTCACTCGATTCGCATGCCCGGGATGGCTCGGGAGATGACCAGCTGCTGGGTTTCGCTGGTCCCTTCGAAAATTGTGTGGACCACGCTCTCGGAGTTCGGATTTTCCACCTCGCACGGCGAAGTGGCCGTGATCAGGCCATTCGCGAACCGTCGATTCCGGCTCGTGTCACGGATTCCAGGTCCGCACTGCGGCGCGGGCCATGCGCGATCGCCGGTGACTATCCGGAGCGATATCGAGCGGTCTCCCGGCAACGGCCGGCACTTGCGTCGAGCGCCGATTCTGGGCATTCTGCGCTGGTGGGACCTTCCGATCGAATGCCGTCGTCTCAGCGACGTATGCAGGAGTTCTGGAAGCTTGGACTCGCCTCGTTGCTCGTGGTGGGCGCCGCCTGTGGAGAGTCCGCCGATGATGCGACGACCGAGACCGTCACAGCCGAAGCCGCTTGTGCGCTCGCGTTCGACGGAGGGACACTTGCGGAGCGAAGCTGGGCCTTCGACGGCACGCTCACCGCGTTGTCGACCGGCACCGACAGCCAACTTGGTGACGTTCCGACCGCGAGCTTCACGGTGAACCGCTGGTACAAGGGCGGTAGCGGCGACGAGATCACGGTCCAATATGAACAAGGTCCGATCTCGGAGTACACGCCGACGGCAGACACCGGCGCCCGACTGCTCGTCACCGGCGAGCCACGCTGGGGAGGCGAGCCGCTCGAGGA
>CAVSIX010000008.1:0-136928 GCA_963728195.1 Ilumatobacteraceae bacterium
GCGTTTGGAGACAGCTTGGACCACGTGGTGGCGAGGGCCACGACCGGGGTCATGAGATGCTGTGCCGGATGGAGCTGAAACCTTGGCCTGCAGATTTCGTGACGAAGAACGCAGGCGTTGGCTGCCCGCAGTGTGAAGTCGGGCGAGTCGACGAGACCGAACACGGTGTCCGGTACTTCGCAGGGAGCATCGCTGACGGATATCTGCAGAAGTCGGCCCGACCGCTGGCTACTCGGTGGTGATCTTTCGCGGTCGTCATGTCGGGGCCCCGCAAGAGATGAACGGTGACGGGCCGCAGCGTTCTGGGCCGAGGTCGGAGTCGTAGCCGAAGCGATCGAAGCCGTGTACCAACCAATCCACCTGAACTTCCAGATCCTCGGCAATCAGGATCCTCACGTCCACGTGCACATCGTTCCGCGCCACGACCCCGATCCAGCCCCCTCGATGCCTCTGCCCACGGAAGCGTGGGCTCCGTCGAGGCGTCTCGATGATGTTGACCTGGCGCGCCAATCGAAGCGCTGCGAGCGGTCCTAGCTCCCTCATGATCTAGCGACCCATCGACCTGAGCCGTCCGCTTTCCCGGATCTACCCATCCGGCTTCGGGGACGCTTCGTCTCTGTCCCCCGTCGCTGCGCGATACCTACTTGCCGGCGACTACCCCATTGAGGGGAAGATGGTGAGGTGTCATCGCTTCGCCTCCGTCCGCCGCACCTGGGCGATGAAGAGGACGTCCTGACAGCGCAGCGCGAGCTCGAAGTCGAGGATTTCGTGTTTGCATTCTTGCGGCCGGGCCAGACGTTTGGTGAGTTCGTGAGGATGGTCGATGATCAGCGCCACGGTCGTTCGATCGACCTCGACTGGGTGGAGTCGACATGGTTGCTGGCCGAAGTCGACGGAGTCGTGGTCGGGCGATCGTCGATTCGCTTCGAACTCAACGAACACTTGCTGAATGAGGGTGGCCATGTCGGCTACGCCGTTCGGCCCGGTCATCGTCGCCTCGGGTACGCCACCGAGATCTTGCGCCAGAGTCTCGTTGTGGCTCGAGCCGGCGGTGTTGAACAGGTCTTGGTGACGTGCGACGACCACAACGTTGGGTCTGCGAAAGCGATCGAGGCCAGTGGCGGGCTCCTCGAGAACATCATCCACATCGATGGTGTCCCGCTACGTCGATACTGGATTCATTGAACTGCAGGCCCAGCCGACGGTCGGTGACACCAGCGAAGACGTGGAAAGTGTCATGCAGCGAGCTTCGAGCGACTCGGGTTGCGGCTGTGATCAGTGGGTGCGACGCCGGTTGTCTCGCGGCGGATGAGGTCGGCGCATGGGGAGCGAGCAGCTCCTGGCGCTCCGGCTCCATCGCGAAGAAGCTGCCGACGACGGTGCCAGTGCACGAAGGCGCACCGCACTCGCATGGCCACGAGTCACCGTCGAAGGCGTTCAATCGGTAGTCGATCGTGATCTCCTCGTCGCGCTCGATCGGTTTCCAGGCGAACACTTGACGCCGTGACGCATAGCGTTCGGCTGCGGAATGGTTGAGGAAGCAGCCGGGTGCAGCGAGCACGGCGAAGCGATCGAAACCGAGTTCGCAGAGGTGCATGCGGTCCCATTCGTCACGCGTCGAGTTGTCGGTCGACACGACCCGGATGTGTTTGCGTCGGAAGATGAACTCGCCTTCGGCGAAGCGCCGGGGTGCGTACACCCCGCAGCCCTTCGAACCAGCGTCGCGCACCTCGACGTCATGGATCACTTGACTGAACTTAGGTTCGACAGCGCAGCACGAGCTGACGGTCGAGGTTCCTACCCAACGGCCACTCATTGGGAAGCACAGCGAAGACATCCACGTCCTTACGTTGCCCCTGCCAGACCCCGTCGGCCCGAAGCGTGCCCTCATAGGTGAACCCGGCGCGGCATACGACCGCGGCCGAAGCTGCGTTGTCGGACTGAATCGTCAGGAACGCGAGCCGCTCCGAGATGGAACAACCAGGCCGTCATCAGCGTGACGGCCCGAGTCGCAAGACTTCGGCCTCTCGCACCTGCCGCCCGCCAGTAGCCGAACTGGGCTACGTCTGTGCTCGACCAGTCGTCGATGCCACACATGCCGACCGGCTCACCCAAGGCAGCGTCAACTATCGCGAAGGCGGCCCCCGTCGGATCCCCGTCGACCTCCAGGAACGCCAGCTCTCCTCAATGCGTTCGATGACCGAGATCGCGTCCGCCGCCGAGGCTGGCGCCGGGCCGTTGTAGCGCTCGATTGCCGGGTCCCTCGACGCTTCAACCATGAAAGTGGCATCGGAGGAGATCCAAGGTCTGAGCACGACTGCTTCGTCGAACAACGTCACCGGTGATCTCTCACCGCCGAGCTCGGTCATATCGGCCTAACTCTCTATCCCAACTGCGGAATCGGGGTTCACCGACTCGACCATCCAGCTGACGCTACGACCTCCCGGAGCAGTAGGACCGCCTCCGAAGTGCCGGTCGAGGGCACTCGATAACACCCGCCCCGTAACTCGGTGGCGCCGCAGGAACTTTTCGCGCCGCACCGCAGCCCAAGCCGAGCACTCGGAATTGACGGGTCAGGGCCCAGTACGACGATGCGGAGACCGCCGTGCCCACGCCCACGTCGCACGACCGACGTGTCACGCTCCAACATCGTGTGGCTCATCGGGACACCTTCTAGGAGTAGCAGTCGGAGATGGTGAGCGAGCGAGGCAGGCACGAATCGTTCGGTATCCGCTGACGCGGCTTCTTCGATCGACCACCATCGAAGACTGCGGTTCGTGGCGGCCTCGACCGAGTCGACGTTGTCGAGGCTGCCTCGACGGCGCCGTCGTGACGTGCAAGGTAGAACTCCTCCTGCGGTGGATCAGCATTCCGTCCCACTCGAAGCGATGCTCCCGTCGCCACACCGGGCCCAGCAAGCTCGCTGGCATCACCGTGATGCCGGTTTCCTCGTGCAGTCGCGTGCTGCAGCTTCGCGAGTTGTCTCGCCGGGTTCGATGGCACCGCCCGGCGTCAACCAGAACGGCGCAGCGCGGCCGGGATGACCTCGATCAGCAGGAATGCATCGTCGGCGTCGAGCAGCACGACGCGTCCCGCCTGTCGCTCGATGACGTCGTGCTCAGTCGAGTTCAACGGTGCACACTGGTCCAGTCGGCGGGCAGTTGTGGAGCCGGCCATGATCGATCCGGTGTCCACGACGGCGACGGATCGAAGAACGGAGCCCGGCCCTGTCGATGTCTCGATCACCGACAACGCAGTCGCTTGAACCTGTTCGCCCAAGTCGGGAGCGAAGATGCCGCGTTCGACGATCTCGTCGAACTCCTTGTGGGTCTTTCCAACGCCACGACAGGTCCGGCTCGACGACGATGTCGAGCATGAGGTCCATCGCTTCGAACCGATCGGGTTCCGGCGCATCGGCTCCTGCAGGTTGACGTACGAGCCGAGGTGACTGCCGTCGGGACGCCAAGAAACCAGGATCGTGTACCAGTCACCGGGCCGCACGATCCACAGACTCGACACTCCAACACGTGCTCACCCAGCATCCGGTCCCGGTACTCGAGGCTGGCGATGGTCCGAGATGACATCGCCCGGATCAGGACGGTCGGAGGGGTGATCGGAACCTTGCGAACCGTGCCATGAGAAATCCTCAACGTCCGCTGTGAGGTGTCCTCCACAACGATCAGCGGCCGGCCGCCCAGAGGCGACCATCCGACACCTCCTGATGCACGACCGTCTCACCCGCTGCCTCACCGTCGAATCATCGCAGATCTCGCCGCGGCAGGATCCTACCGCAGGGCGCACCCGCTGGCGGGCGCACACTCCACACGCAGAATCCCGGGATCGGCCGTCCGAAGGCACTCGGGTTCGGCCCCTATGTGGTGCCAAGAAATAGCGACGTCGGCCCGGCATGAAGGAGGGCACACTGACGGGTCATTCAGACATTGCGACAAGGATGATGTTTGCGGTTTCACCGCTTGACGCGCCGGTCTGCGACAACGATCATGAGGCCATGGCGGTTCGGGGAGACGCCCGCACGGCAGGACACGACCCGCGTAGCCAGCGTCGGAGTCGATCACCTGCACCGTCGGCCCGTACGGGCCATGTGTCCCCCTAGGTGGCCCTCTCACAATGGGTGGCGAGCACTCGATAACTGGCACCCGATAATCCGGGCCGGATTGTCGATCATGCGCCGCATCACGGCCCTACTGCAGTGCTCGATAATCGCGGCGCCGCGACGACTTCAGAATCGTCCTGGAATCGGCATTTCGATCGGTTATCGGCCATGGACTGCCACTCATGATGTGAGCGCCGTAGCCCGGGCGCCTTCGCTCGCCGATCTACGGTTGGGTCGTGGAGTTCGTCATCGCCCGGAACCCTGACCCAGCGTCGACGCTGCCGTTCCTGGTTCGCTTGCCGGTGGGATCGCGTCCGGTCGTTCTCAAGGTCAAGAACGTGGCCTCGCACTGCCAAGGTGTTCTGCCATCCGGCGACTGAGTGGCCAGATCTCGAGGATCTCGAGATCGTGGAGCGGGTGCCGGTGACCTCATGTGTGCGTCGCGGTCTCGCGATCGATCTGGTGCTGGATCGAGCACGGGAGAACCGGTCGCAGTTCGTGTTCACGAAGGCTCGGGGTCGCGAGGTGGTGTTCTGGCAGTCGGCACGAACCCGCAAGCAGGCTCGGCCGAACGTTGCGCTGCGACGGCCGCACGTCGGGTCGTCGCCTCGACATCGTGGTGGACACGCGTGAGCGGTACGCCTGGAAGTTTTCCGACCAGCAGGCGACGACCTCGAAGCGGGCGTTGCCGGTGGGGGACTACTCGGTCGAAGCGGATGGTGAGGTCGTGGCAGTCGTCGAACGCAAGAGCATCGAAGATCTCGTGTCGACGATCGTCAGCGGAAAGCTCTGGGCCTTGCTCGCTGCGATGGCCGCCAACTCTCATGCCGCTGTGGTCGTCGATGACCGGTACTCATCATTGTTCAAGCTCACCTACGTTCGCCCGGCCTCGGTGGCAGAGCAGATCGCAGAGGCGGCGGTGAGGTACCCGACGGTGCCGATCGTGTTCGCCGAAACCCGCCAGCTCGCACAGGAGTGGACGTATCGATTCTTTGGTGCTGCGATCGAGCACCGAGCCAACGATGCAGCCGGTTCGGACCGCTTCAACGCCTTGCCCATCGGCGGACCGGTGCCGGCACACGAACCCACGACCGCCGAGGTTCACGCCTGGGCGATCGCGTCGGCCTGGACGTGAGCGATCGAGGACGCCTTCGGCCGGAAATCTGGGAGGCTCATCGAGCCGCAACGGAGTAACGCCGTCGACGTCATCGGGGGAGTGCTGCGAATCACCGGAGGAGTAGTTCGAGCGCGACGGGTTCGGATTGACTTCTGATGTAGTTCAGATATCGTGTCGACATGCGAGTGATCGAGCGACCGTTCTCTGAGTTCCTCCGTCAGCCGAACGATGTCGTCGCGGAGCTCGCAGATCACGACGTGGTGCTGCGTCGCCGAAATGCGCCGTCGCTGAGACTGAGCGAAGCCGATCGAGATGACGAACGGTCCGAGGCATTCGAGGCGCTGGCTCGACTGCTGCGCAACATGATGATGCACAGTCCAGGCGGACTTGGAGCAGACGGTTGCCGACGTGTTTCCGTGGGCGACGTTGCTCCCGAAGGGGGATCGACGTGTGTTCGTCGACGAGTTGACGACGACGTTGATGGCGGTTGCCGGTCTCGAGAACTACGCACCTGTTGGTCAACTGCTCCGCGAGTGGAAGGCAACAGCCGAGATCCACGCAGACCCGACGCCTGGCCCGGCGTCTCCGTCGCTCAATCGATGCCGATGGTGACGCAGTGTCGGCTCCGGAGTAGGTGAATGGCGAAGCGCAAGGAACGTGTGGCCCCACCACCGGCCAAGGGCGGCTGGGACTTCCGATTCGCAACCAATGACGCTGTGAAGGGGTGGGAGCAGATCTGCTCGGCGGCTGCGTCCAACGCCCGCACCGCTTGGGAGCGAATCACGAGCGAGCCGCGGCACACGGGCACGAGGCAGCATCGTCTCCGGGGCTCGCTGGGCGAACGTGCCGTCAACGGCGTCGAGATGGAGCAGTGGCAATACGAGGTCACCGCCGGCGGGCGGATCTGGTACTGCATCGACGACGACCGCCACACCGTGTGGATGACAGACGCCAGCGTTGGTCACCCAAAGGCAACGGAGTAGGCGGACGGCCAAAGAGCGACTCGAACTCGATGTGATCGCAGATCTACGCCGAGGACGATGACCGACTCGGCTCGGTGGCCAAGAAGCCGTCATCTGCTCGATCGCACCTCCGCCGGATGGCGGCCGGCTGGGGCGCTCAGACGAGGTGTCGCTTGTCAGCAATTTGTCAGCAGAATGTCCGCGGACTGGACGAAACTAGCGGGAATCAGACAACACCAGCCGACATTGAGTCGGTCTGAAAACGTGCTCTGACCAGGCTAAATGCGACGAGACGGTACTCGACGTGATGTCCAGATACCGGAGTTCAAGTCCCCCCTCCGACACCAGGTGACCAGGGCATTCGCCCTGGTCATTGTGCTTTTCGCCTTCTCGTGAACTCGTTGCGGAATAGATCCGCAACCAGTTCACGAGTTGAGATGCGGGGTCTGCGGGTCGCATGGTTCGACATCTGGCCGACGACAGCCCGCAGGTTCTTGTCTCCAGCCGCAAGGTCGTTCCGTCCGGTGAGGAGACAACGGTATACTTGGGAGTATGCCGGAAACGACTACCATCAAGGTGTCGGTCCAGACCCGTGATGCGCTGCGGCAGCTCGCCGACCGCGACGGGCTCACGCTCGACGCACAGGTCGAGAAGCTGATCCGACGAGAACGTCGTCGCATCATCGGTGCTCAGCTCTCCAGCGCTCCGCTCGATGACGACGACGTGGCCGTACTCGAAGCGTCGGCAAGTGACGTCGCTGATGCGAGCCGGTGACATCGTCCGCTGCGACTTCGGTACCCCCGCACGTGGTGAGCCCGGGTTCATCCGTCCGGCGATCGTGGTCACGTCCGACGATGTGCTCGAGTTCCGCCAACACGCAATCGTGGTCGTCCCCTGCACGACGGTCAAGCGAGGATGGTTGAGCGAGGTCGACATCGCCTCATTCGGTGTCGCTCAGACGCATCTCCCCACGACGATCAGCGTGGACCGCATCGTCGAAACGACGGACACGAACGTCGGGCCCGTGATGCTCCAACAGATCCGAAAGCTCATCGCCGACTTGCTCGGACTCTGACCCAGAGCGGCGACCGTGCGCGTCCGCGGAAGCCCAGGAACTCAGTGTCGCGCCGGGTCCGTCGTTGGGTCCGCTGCTGAGGTCGGTCTCCGCCGGAAGTCGCTCAATCATGTCGTCGGGTGATGGTGCAACTCATCCCTCCGACACCACACAATCAGGACAAAGGCCCTGGTTGTTGGCTTTTCGGGAGCGTCGAAACGTGGAGATCGGCCGTTTGTCCGCGATTTGTCAGCAGCTTGAAATTTCGGGGTCTTCCTCGGAGTGATCCGGTCGCGTCGAGCCGCCTGCGGCCGGAGGGGCTCGATTGCGAATCGGCCGTAGTCGGGGCAGCGTCTCGGGCGGCCACGCTCCGTGTTGATCTCGTTGCCGGTCCGTGGGGGCGGACGGTCAACTCGTGCGCAATGCGGCGCAGCAGCTCGGGCGTCGACCGGATCACGGTGCGGAGTTATGTCGCTCTTCTGCTGGATCCGTGGGTGAGTTGATGGCCTATCCGCGGGTGCACCCCGTCTGATTCCTGGGTTTCGCGCTGTCGAAGGCTCGAAACAAGTAGGAAGGCAGACGGGGTGCTGAACACCAAGGTATGGGAGCGGGCGTGCGGACTGGCGCGCACGGTCGTTGAAGGGGTCCGCGTTGATGACACCGACGGCTCGATCGTGGTGCCGGTGCGACCGAACGCGAGGGCTCGTGGCCGGTGCGGGCACTGCAATCGTCGAGCGCCCCGCTCTGACCGTGGCGATGGTCGGCGTCGGTGGCGTGCGCTGGATGCGGGCACGACGGCATCGCGCCTACCTCCTCGAGTAGGGACCGAGGTTCGTGTTCGCCGTCAAGGCCGATGCTGGCAAACAGGCTCTGGATCGGTGGTTGTCATGGGCACGCCGATCCCGCATGCCGGCCTTCGTCGAGCTCGCCCGCAAGATCGTGAAGCACCGCGCGGCGATCGATCACGCCCTCGACTCGGGGCTCTCCAACGCCCTCATCGAGTCGACCGATTCTGTGCGGGTGCCAGCGGCCCATCCCGGGACTGGCCCTCGTCTGCTGTGATGGTGGCTACTCGGTTGCGTCGCGTATTGCGTCGATCACCAACCCGATGGTCTGCTCACCCGCTCGTCCGGTCGGTTGTTCGACCGTTCCGTATCGCTCGGGTGGGAAGAAGACCATCGCTCCGTGGTCGGCGTCGGCGACCTCTGTGTAGCGCACCTCGTAGCCAGCGTCCTCGAACGGAGCGATCGCGTCAACCGATTCCGAGGGGTCGCACGCCGTGTCGAGTTCTCCAGCGACGAGAAGGAGAGAAGCCTCCGTGTTGTCCCAACCCATCCCGGAGGGGTCGATCGGCGCGGAGTCGCCGTCCCAGCTCGTGTAGCAACCTGCGATCGATACGATCACGTCGGGTCGCTCCGCGTCGAGCGCACAGCCCTGTGCGAGCGCCCGCAGTCCTGTCGCTTGCTCGTCGAGACCCGAGAAGAACGCCGTCACTGCACCGTACGACCAGCCGATCACCGTCACCGGCCGGTCGACGTCACCTCCGAAGTCGGCGGCGTTCGTCATCGCGTGGTCGTATCCGCACTCCACGTCGTTCACGGAGGTCTCGGGCGTGCTCGTGCGAATGTCGGGCACGAAGACGACGAGACCCTCTCGTGCGAGTGCGTTCGCGAAGCCGTCCATGTCGTGGCGGTCGTTCGCGAGGCCGTGCAAGACGTAGACGACCGGGAGGCCCGCTGCGTCGCTCGGTGAGAAGACCGAGATGTCCTGCGTGTGCTCGCCGCGAATGGTCGTCATCGAGACCGTCGGCGTCGCGACTCGCTGCCCGGTGCGTGCGGTGCTCGATTCGGGTGGCGAGGCGTCCGTGGTTTGGTGCATGGGGTCAGCGCTCGACTCGACGGTCGCCGATTCGTCGGACGACGTGACGCCACCGCCGCTGCCACACGCTGCGAGGATCATCGCAGCGGTCGACAGCAGCGTCGCTCGGGGTGTCCGCCGGTGGAGTCGCGTCCGCTTGGCAGGGGTGGTTCGGGTGGCTCGGTTGGTCATGTTGTCACTCTGGACCCATCCACTTCTGCCTGACCTTGGTCGACCGATTCGGCCGCGCTTCAGTGCACGTAAGCCCCACCGAGGTCCGTCGAAGTTGCCGCGAAGTCGGCTCGTCGAGGTTGGCGACATGACAAACCAACTGACACACACCGACATCGACACCACCACGACGCTTACTCGGACGCCGTTGCCGCTCCCGACGAGTCCGTTCGTGAACGGCGAACAGCCGGAGCGGCCCGCCGGGAAGGGACGTCGTTGGATGCTCGTCGTCGGCGGCATCGCCTTGGCAGCGACCGCTGCCGTCGGGGTCGTCGTCGCCGGCAACGACACCTCCGACACCGTCGAGCCGGCAACCAACCAGCGATCAGCTTCAGCGATCATCCAGGGTGAGATCGACGCTGCGCTCGCCGAGCGCAACCCCGCCGACGCCATGGTCGTTCAGCAGCCGGCGTATCTCATCGTCCAGAACGAGATCGACGCCGCGATGGCGGAACTCGATGGCGAGATCGACGAGCAGCGGCCGACAGCGCAGATCGTCCAGGACGAGATCGACGCGGCACTCGCCGAGGCTGCTGTGACTGTGGAGACCGACGATCTGCGGCCCGCCTATCTCATCGTGCAGGACGAGATCGATGCCGCACTGGCGGCACGCACCGAGACGTCCGCCAACTGAGACCACCGGCTTCCGAAGTGCGAGCTGAACAGGGGCGATGTGGACTTATGTCGCTCCTAAGTCAAACGTGGGAGTCTGTGCCCGGTCGGCGAATCGTCTGGACTGGAGGCAGGGAGAGATCTGATGGAGTTTCGAGTACTGGGCAAGTTGACGGTCGAGCGTGACGGGGTCGTGGTCGATCTCGGAGCGTTCCGCCAGCGAGCCCTGCTCGGTCTGCTCCTCAGCGCACCGAACCAGGTGTGGTCCACCGATCAGATCATCGACGGCCTCTGGGGTGACGAAGCCACCGGCGACAAGCAGAATGCGCTCTGGGTGTACGTGTCCGGGCTACGCAAGGCGTTGGAACCGGATCGGCCGAAGCGCACCGACGGCTCGGTGATTCTGACGAGGGCGCCGGGCTACCTGGCCGAGATCGCCCCGGAGTCGCTCGACTCGATTCGTTTCGAGCGGCTCTTCATGGAAGGCCGGGCGCTTGTCGAGACCGATCCGGCGGCAGCGTCGATCGTGCTCAGTGAAGCACTGGCGTTGTGGCGGGGGCGGGCGTTCGAGGACTTCACGTATGAGCCGTTCGCCCAGACCGAGATCACCCGGCTCGAAGAGCTGCGGCTCGAGGCGGTGAGTGCCCGTCTCGGTGCTGACTTGGCGTGTGGCCGATCCCGTGAGCTGGTGTCGGAGCTGGAGTCGCTCGTCCGTCAGCATCCGCTGCGCGAGGAACTGACAGGGCAGCTGATGCTCGCGTTGTATCGGTCGGGTCGACAGGCCGAGGCACTGCGCTCGTACACGTCGCTCAAGGCGCGACTCGTCGAGGAGCTGGGCGTCGACCCGTCGGCGGCACTTCGGCGCCTGAACGATCAGATGATCTCGGGCGACGAGTCGCTCGATGCGCCCCGCCTTGCGGAGGCATCGACGGGCGTGTCGCCGGGTTTGTCGGTGCGTGGGTACGAACTGCGTGAGGAGCTCGGTGCCGGCGACTTCGGCGTGGCGTATCGGGCGTATCAGCCAGCGGTCGGTCGTGAGGTGGCGATCAAGGTGATCCGCCCGGAACTCGCGAACGACCCGACGTTCATTCGCCGGTTCGAGGCCGAAGCCCGTCTCGTCGCCCGGTTGGAGCATCCGCACATCGTGCCGCTCTACGACTTCTGGCGCGAGCCCGATGCGGCGTATCTGGTGATGCGGTTGATGAAGGGTGGCACGCTCGCCGATCGCCTCGAGGTCGGCGCCCTCTCGCCGGTACAGGCGTCAGCGATCGTCGATCAACTCGCCGGTGCGCTCCACACGGCACATCGCAGCGGCGTGATCCACCGCGATCTCAAACCGACGAACGTCTTGATCGACGATGACGGCAATGCGTACCTCTCCGACTTCGGTATCGCAGTCGGTGACGACGCCGGCCCTTCCGGCGACGTGCTGCGCTCGATGTCGCTCAGTGCCCCCTATGCATCACCCGAACAGCTCGATGGTGGGCTGGTCGAGTCGTCGTCGGATGTATTCAGTCTCGGCGTGGTGATGGCGCAGGCACTCACCGGCCTGCACGGCGACGTCGAACAGATTCGAGGGGCCCTGTCGGCGGAGGCACGACCGGTGATCGACCGAGCCACGGCAACCGAATCGGCCGAGCGAGGTGACGTCGTGTCGTTCGCAGTCGACCTGCAGCGTTCGCTCACCGGCGAGAACCCCGCGCCGAGCAACGAACGAATCGAGCTCGTCAACCCGTACAAGGGACTCCGCGCCTTCGGTGGCTCGGACGCCGGCGACTTCTTCGGGCGCGAGCGCCTGATCGATCGGCTCATCGCGCAACTCGGGTCCAGTGGCGTTCGCGGCCGGTTCGTGGCCGTGGTCGGCCCCAGTGGTGCCGGCAAGTCGAGCGCCGTGAAGGCGGGGCTGCTCCCTGCGCTGCGAGGCGGCGCACTGCCCGACTCGCAGCGCTGGTTCGTCGTGGAGATGACGCCGGCGCCACATCCGTTCGAATCGCTCGAAGACGCCCTCCTCAGCGTGGCGGTCAACCCGCCGGCATCGCTGTTGGAGTTGCTCGTCGGTGGCGAGTCAGGGCTCGAGAAGGCCGTCGACGCAGTCCTCCCTGTCGATGGTTCTCAGGTCCTGCTCGTCATCGACCAGTTCGAGGAGCTGTTCACCCAGGTGTCGCCTGCGATCGCCAAGCAGTTCCTCGACACCCTCGCCCACGCGGTGAGCGCACCACACAGCCGCCTGCGGGTGGTGCTGACGCTGCGCGCCGATTTCTACGACCGGCCGCTCGGCCACAGCGGCATCGGCGAACTGTTGCACGACGGCACGCAGGTGATCACGCCGATGACCCCCGAGCAGTTGGAGCGTGCCGTCACGGGCCCGGTCGAGCGGATGGGTGTGGTGTTCGAACCGGCCGTGGTGGCCGAACTCGTCCGCGAGATGGTGGACCGTGCCGGTGCGCTGCCGCTGCTGCAGTACACGTTGACCGAGCTGTTCGACCGGCGTCAGGGCAACCGCATCACCAGCACCGCCTACGCGGAGCTCGGCGGTGTGTCAGGCGCGCTCGTGCAGCGGGCCGACGGGCTGCTCGCCGGGCTGGACCCGAGCGCTGCCGACGCGGCCCGCCAGGTGTTCCTCCGTCTCGTCACCCTCGGCGACGGCGACGGCCAGAACGACACGCGCCGGCGCATCCTGCAGAGTGAGCTCGACGACCTTGGGCTCGACCGCAACGACCTCCGAGCCGTTCGCGACACTTTCGGCCGACACCGGCTCCTCAGCTTCGATCGCGACCCGGTCACCCGTGGGCCGACCGTCGAGATCTCCCACGAGGCACTGCTCACCGAGTGGACGCAACTCCACGACTGGATCGAAGCGGCCCGCGACGACGTGCGCAAGCAGCGCAGGCTCGCAGAAGCGATGCGCGAGTGGCAGACGGCCGGGGAGAGCGACGGCTATCTGCTGCGCGATGGCCGACTCGACCAGCTCGACGCATGGGCCCGCGCCACCACGCTCTCACTCTCGGCACCCGAGCAAGCATTCCTCGACCGGAGCCGAGAAGCGCGCGACCGGAACGCAAACGAAGAGTTGGCTCGGGAGCAACGCGTCGCGGAGGCCGAGCGCGAAGCGGGCAAGCGGCGCCGACAACTCATCGGCGCCGGTGCTCTCGGATTGCTTGTCGCGGCGCTCGCCGTGTTCAGCATCAGCCAGTGGCTCGCCGCCTCCGATGCGCGCGACGAGGCGTCGGACGCTCGCGACGAAGCGGAGGCAGCTCGCGACGCGAATCAGAGCATCGTCGTGTCCGAACAGTTCCGAACTGCGTCCGAAGCCGCACTCACACGCGACCCGGAACTCGCACTGCTCTTCGCCATAGAAGCTGTTCGCTCCACCACCGACCTCGGCTATGCCACCGAAGAATCCGTCGACTCGCTGCACTGGGCGCTCCAACAACAAGGGGTGGCGTACCCCGTCGGGGCCGACGCCACAGCCACCATCCGATCCGGGCCCACCGGGCTGACCGGCGTGTTTCCACTCCCTCCCGCCGAGCTGGTCACACTGGCCGAGTCGTCCACCGCGCGGCGCCTGACGCCCGAGGAGTGTCTGCTCGGGAGTGAGCTCGGCTGCCCCGAACCCGCGCCGATCGATCCCGACCTCCCACTCCGATTCGGGCTGGAGAACTACGTCGTCAATATTCCCGAAGTACTCCCTGGTGTACCGGCGTTCGGTGAGGGCGAGCTCGCCGGCACGCGAGTGACCCTCGCCATCGCGTCGACCGTCGGGCTCAACGAAGGGGTCCAGGCCGAGGTCGACCGGTTCACCGAGATCACGGGCATCGAGGTGGAGCTGGTGCCCAACCTCGGTTTCGACATCACTCGGCTCATCGCCACGGGTGGGCTGACCTCGGCTCCCGATGTCGTCGGCTTCTTCTCGCCGCCGCCGCCGTGGGCGGAAGGTCGTGCGGTCGACCTGTCCACCTACCTCGACGTCGAGACCCTCCGCTCCGACTTCGGCGACCACCTCGTCGATGCAGCGACGTCCGATGCAGGCGAGCTCGAGAGCGTCGTGATGCAGACGAACCCGACCGGGCTCGTGTTCTACCCCAAGCAACGGTTCGATGCAGCCGGCTACACGGTGCCGTCGACCTGGGACGAGCTCGTCGAACTGTCGAGCCAGATGGTCGCCGACGGTCATGAGCCCTGGTGCTTCAACTGGGAGGCGGGGTTTGCCAGCGGGTTCGCCGGCGGGGACTTCCTCGATGAACTCATCCTCCGCGTCGCCGGCACGGAGGTCTTCGACGGATGGGCCGCCGGCGAGATCACGTTCGACGATCCGCGCATCGTGGAAGCCGCTCAGCTCGGCGAGGAGCTGCTCTTCGGCCCAGGCTTCGTCGCTGGCGGAACCGACTCGATCAGATCGTCACCCTGGCAGTTTGCGACGCTTCGGATGCTGGACGAGAACCCACTTCCCGACGACATCGGCCCCCCGTGCTGGCTCTCGCACGGTTCGTCACAGCTCGTCGACATCCTCGGTCCGCCCGAGGATCCGCGTTCTGGTGAGTTGGGTGAAGACGTCGATTACTTCGTGCTCCCACCGCTCGAAGCCGGCGACACGCCACCGATCAGCGCCGGCATCATCCGAGCGACGATGTTGACCGACCGGCCCGAGGTTCGGGCCTTGATAGCGTTCATCGCGAGCCCCAGTTGGGGAGAAGTCTGGGCGGGCGTCGACTCGATCGGAGAGACGTTCTTCTCGTTGAACCGTCGGTTCGATACGGCGGCGTACAACGGGCAGCGAGCGCAGCCGAACGTCGACGTTCGGGTGCGAATCCACGAGGAGAACATCCAGGCTCTGAACGACGGTAGGTGGCGCATCGGCGCCTCCGATCTGATGCCGCTCGAGTTCTCGACGTGGACCGACGAGTACGTCCCCGGCCCGTTCTGGCAGGGGATGATCGACTGGGCCGACCAGACCAAGCCGATCGAGGAGATCCTCGCCGACATCCAGGCGGCCCGCGAATCGTTCGACGCTCAGCAAGCCGAATGACAGGGCGATCGGGGGAGCCAGCCGCCAGCCATCATCGCCTTGGGCCGTCGCTGAGACTGAGCGAAGCCGATCGAGATGACGAACGGTCCGAGGCATTCGAGGCGCTGGCTCGACTGCTGCGCAACATGATGATGCACAGTCCAGGCGGCTTGGAGCAGACGGTTGCCGACGTGTTTCCGTGGGCGACGTTGCTCCCGAAGGGCGATCGACGTGTGTTCGTCGACGAGTTGACGACGACGTTGATGGCGGTTGCCGGTCTCGAGAACTACGCACCTGTTGGGCAACTGCTCCGCGAGTGCCACCGGCCAAGGGCGGCTGGGACCTCCGGTTCGCAACCAATGACGCTGTGAAGGGGTGGGAGCAGATCTGCTCGGCGGCTGCGTCCAACGCCCGCACCGGCGGCCGGCTGAATACGTTGCCTGACCAGGCTAAACGCGACGAGACGGTACTTGACGTGATGTCCAGATACCGGAGTTCAATTCCACCCCTCCGACACCAGGCTGTCGCCGTTCTCGTGAACTCGTACGGGAAGAGTTCCGCCACGAGTTCACGAGTTCGATGCGAGCCGCCGGTGACCGGTACGAGAATCTGTGTTCCGATCCTCCGACACAACGACGCCGTATTGTCCCTGCTCAGGACATGTGGACAACGTCCGTGGGGGTGCGCAGACACCTCGATCACGGCGATGTAGAGCCGTCTGGGACGACCAGCGCGATCTCCCGGTAGAGCTCGGCGGGTGGTTCGCGGACGGCGTCGTCGTGACACCGTCATGGGAACTCGTGCCCTGGTGCACCGGTGCGCACCTGCCGTACCGTCCAATCGTGACACGGAGGTGACCATGGGACTGCGACGACATGACGACGAAGCGCATCACCGCTATCGGATGCAGCAGAAGCTGATCTCGATCGGCGACGACTACTGGATCGAGGACGACGGCGGCCACCGGGCCTACAAGGTCAACGGCAAGGCTGCTCACCTCGTCCGCGAGACCTGGAAGCTCGAGGACGAACACGGGCACACCGTCGCCAAGATCCAGGAGAAGAAGCTGTCGGTCCGCGACAAGATCAAGATCGAACTCGACGGCGGCGACGCAACCGTGAAGAAGGCGCTCGTCGGCATCCGTGATCGGTTCGAGATCGACGTCGACCACGGACACGACATGAAAGCCCACGGCAACGTCCTCGACCACGAGTACAAGATCGAGCGCCAGGGTGACACGGTCGCCGAGATCTCCAAGCGCTGGTTCCGAGTGCGCGACACCTACGGCATCGAGGTGTTCGACGAGACCGCCACACCGCTCCTCCTGGCGATCACGGTCGCGATCGACGCCCTCGCCCACGACCTGGTCTGACCAGGTCGAGCCGGTTCTCACGAATCCGGGTGATCTCGTACGTGCCGACGAGTTCGAAGTTCCGGAACACGGCGGACCCGAATGTCGATGCGTGCTCCTCGGCCCATGCCTATTTCGACGTCATCACCCACACCCCGTCCCAGCGCTGGGGCGGGTTGGCGCGTAACGCCTTGCAGCGTTCGACGTAGGTGGCCGACAGCGTGTCCGCCGGATGCGCACGCAGGCACCGCTCGAACGATGCGATCGCCGGTTCCCAGGCGCCGCTGCGATAACTGGTGACGCCGTCGCGGAAGTCGTTGACCACGTCCATCAGATTCGGGAACGTCTCGTCGGTGTGGTAGTCGAGTACCTCGTGGACTGCGACCGGTTCGGTCTTGCCCTTCACGACCACACGGTCGACTTCCCTCGTGCGGTACACCCCGTTGAGCTGTCGATGCGTCAGGTCGCTGATCAGGATCCGGGCGTGGTACTCCTTGCAGGCACTCTCGAGTCGGGCGGCGAGGTTCACGCCGTCGCCGATCATCGTGAAGTCCATCCGCTTCGGTGAACCGATGTTGCCGACGATCACGGCGTCGGTGTTGACGCCGATGCCCATGCCGATCGGCGGTTTGCCGTCGGCCGACCGAACGGCGTTCCACTGGTTGAGTGAACGGATCATGGCGATCGCCGTGCGAACGGCTCGGTCGGCATCGTCGGGTTCAGGATGGGGGAGGCCGAACGCGGCCATGATCGCATCACCGATGAACTTGTCGAGCATGCCGCTCTCGTGTTGGATGCAGTCGACCATCAGCGTGAAGTACTCGTTGAGCATGCTGACGGTCGCCTGCGGGCCGAGCTGCTCGGTCAGCGTCGTGAAGCCGCGGATGTCGGTGAAGAGCAGGGTGACCTCGGCGCTGGTCCCGCCGAGAATGTCCTCGCCGCCGCGCACGAGCCGATCCGCCAGCGCCGGGTCCATGTACCGAGCCATCGTCGAGCGAATCCGCTTCTCACTCGAGATGTTCTCGAGCAGGAGGATGATTCCCCTGTCGTCCGCATCGATCCGCAATGGCACGCCGGTGACGTTGACCGAGACGGACTCGGTGCCCACGTCGGCGCCGACGTGGAGGTCGACGTCCATGAGCGACACCGATTCGTTGGTCGCCATCACCTCCTCGACGAGGGCCACCATCCCGGGATTCTCGGCGAACAGGTCGTCGACGGACCGGCCGACGATCTCCTCCTCCGGGTGCCTCAGGATCGCCGCACCGGCGGCGTTGCAGGTGACGACGTGCCCCTCGTCGTCCAGCGTGACGACTCCATTGGTCATCGACTCGAGCACGGCGTCGTTGTAGTTCTTCACCCGCTGCACGTCGTCGAACAGCTTGGCGTTCTCGAGGGCGATGGCGACCTGGGCGGTGAACGCGCGGAGTCGCTGCTCGTCCTCGGCGGTGAACGGGCCGCCCCGCTTGTTGAGCGCCTGGGTCGCCCCGATGGTGGCGCCCGCCTTGTTGACGAGCGGCACGCAGAGGATCGATCGGGTGAAGAAGCCGGTCTGGGCGTCGAACGACGGGTTGAACCGGAGGTCGGCATAGGCGTGGGGGATGTTGATGGTTTCGCCGCTCGTGAACACCGTGCCGGCGATGCCGACCGAATCGGGGAACCGGATCTCGCCGACGCCGTCGTTGCCCTCGGCGACCCGCGCGAGCAGCTCCGACGAGCGGGCGTCGTGCAGGAAGAGCGTGGAGCGTTCCGCATCGAGCATCGCCGTGGCTTCCGCCATCACACGCAGCAACAGCGCGTCGAGGTCGATCTCCGAGGTGATGTCCGCGACGAGATCGACGAACTCCATCTCCTTGGCCGCTTGCGCACGCCAACGCTCGTCGCGTTGACCGCTCGTCAGCGCCAAGGCGGCCTGTGAGGTCATCGCTTCGAGCAGTTGCAGGTCGGTGTCGTCGAATTCGCCGTCGAGGCGATTGAGGACCTGTGCGACGCCGATCAGTTCACCGCGGCCCGTGCGGATGGGGGCACACAGGATCTGGCGGGTTGCGTAACCGGTCGTCTCGTCGACCTCGGCGTTGAAGTCCGCATGGGCGTAGGCGTCGTTGACGACCATTCCCCGTCCGGTCCGGAACACCTTGCCGGCGATGCCCTTGTCGTTCAGCATGCGGATCTCGCGGGGGCCGTGCTCGGTCATCGAGCGCGAGTACAGCTCCCGGGTCTGAGGGTCGTCGAGGAACAGCGTCGCCCGCTCGGCGCGCAGTGCGGTCGCCGTCATCGTGACGAGACTGGCGAGGATCTCGTCGAGCGTGTCGAGCGCGGCGACGGTTCGTGACACCTCGACGAGTGTCTCGGCGAGGTGGAGGCGCTTCGCCTGATCGAGCAGTGCGTCGACGCTCGTGCTGGCACTCGTGATCGTGGTCGGATCGGTGGTCATCGACGGTCGCCTGCGGTGGCGAGCTCGAGCCGGCGGCGCAGCTCCGAGATCGTGTCGTGCAGCTCGCGGCGCTCGGACTCGAACCGCTGCGTCTGGTCAGCGAGCACGGAATCGTGGTGCTGTTGCAGTTCGTCGGCATGGCGCCTGGCCGCCACGATGGCCGCCCGCAGCTCGTCCGCTTGCGCTGCGCCGTCGCGCTCGGTCGCGTGCACTGTGGCGAGGAGCTGCTCTCGCTGGCGGATCATCTCGTCGCGCAGTGAGGCGATCGTGGCCTGGAGTTCGCCGATCTCTCGGCTGCGTTCGGCATCGGTGCGCCGCTCGGCAGCAGCGGCTTCCCGGCCGGCGGCTTCGAGCGCATCGCGCAGTGCGCGTACGTCGTTCTTCACCGCCTCGAGTTCGACCTCGGCCGACTTGGTCATCCACGCCCCTGGGAAACCGCACTGTTGTGGCGTGATCCTAGCCACATGATGTCGGCCGATCGGCAGTCGGGTTCAGATCGACAGCGTCTGGATGCCGTCGCCCAGGAGCTTGGCGCCGAGCAGCAGGAGCACCACCATCATGATCACCGCATTGTGCTCCACCATGAACTCCTCCACGTCGGCGAGCAGGGCGTCGGACTTGCGAGGAGCGATGAGGTACACAGCGACCGGTCCGGCGACCGTGAGCGATGCGACGAGCACGAAGAACCCGACGGCGATCACGTCGTCGCTCGTCGAGAGGCCCGCCTGCGAGATCGTGGCGCCGGCGGCGAGGCTCAGCGCCAAATTCTTCGGGTTGACGCCCGCCAGCGCCGCGCCGAGCCCGAGCGACTTGCCGGCGGCGAACGCATCGATCGCCGACATCCACGATGGCGTGACCGCGGGCTCGCCGGGTCGCGGGCGCGACCTCCACTGGCGTGCAGCCATCAGTGCGAACAGCATGCCGATGGCAATCTGCAGCCACCCGACCGTGGTCGACGCACCGGAATCGGTGTCGTCGGCGCCGCTGCTGAGCACCACTGCCACGGTGGTGACGATCACCAGGGCGACGATCCAACCGAGGGCGAACGCCGGCCCGTTGGTCTTCGCCTTGGGCGTCCTGAGCATCAGGATGATCGCAATGATCGGAACCGGGCTGATCGCGATGCCGACGGCGGTGGGTAGCAGGCTGCCGAATACGTCACCCATGGGTGCTCCCTCCTCGAGACGTCACCATCATGTGCTCGGTCGTGGCGTGCAGCCTCACCCGGTTCGGACGAATCTCACACCGCTCGCGCAGTCGAGGGCGAACGCACGTCCTCTCGTTCGAAGTGGGTGATGACCAGAGGGCCGGCTGGTCGTAGGGTCGCCGCGAGGGTGCCAATCCGACCTTCGACCGTGTGTTCGTTCATTTCGAGAGGAGGTCTCCGTGGGTCTCGAGGTTTCTCCCGGGCGTCCGATCTCGCGTCTCGTCGTCGGTGCCCTGTCCGGTCAGGTCCGCCAGCAGAGTTCCCGCCGCAGCCCCTATGTTCCTCCTGCGGTCGCAGCGAGCGACACGGCGCTCGGTCTCGCGGGGGCTGCGTCGTCGGAGACCGTGGTGCGCTGCACGGAGCTGTTGAAGGCGATGCTCACCAATGAGGCGGCCGATCTCGGGCCGTGGGAGCGGTGGATCTCGCCGGACGTGGTGGTGTGGAGCCCGATGTGTTTCGCCTCGTCGCGAGCCGAGCTGATGCTGGGGCTGCACGACGCAGACGGCGGCGACGACACCCTGACCGAGGTGGTGATCGACGTCGTCGACGTGGACGTCACGGAACATCGCGTCCACCTCGAGTGGCGTCTTGCGGCGAGATTCTCTCGGCCCTGCTTCATCGACGACGACCTGCTCGTCGAACCGACCGGGCGTCTGGTCGAGACCGCCGGCGTCCTGGTCGCAACGTTCGTGGACGACCTCCTCGTCGCCGCGCACTGTTACTACGACGACCTCGCGCTGCTCGAACAACTCGTGTCCGCAGTCTGAGCAGACAGCGCTCAGTGGCGGTTCGATTCGGCGACGCCTGTGGCCAGCAGGCCGACCGAGCGGGCCAGTTCGACGGCTTCGCCGCGTGAGGACACCCCGAGTTTGCGGTAGACCGCAGCGGCGTGGCTCTTGGCGGTGTTGCGCGAGACGTAGAGCCGTTGGGCGATCTCGGTCAGCGTCAAATTCGTCGGCAGGTAGTGCAGGACTCGCAGCTCTGCGGTGGTCAACGACGACGGACCGTACGGCAGTGACGACTGGCCGGCGTTCAGCTGCTCGACGAGATCGGTGAGCTGCGCCTCCGGCGTCACCAGACCCGATGCGTGTCGCAGCACCGCCCCGGCCTCGTCGGCGTAGGTGCGTGCACCGACACGATCACCGAGCAACAGGCTCGCTCGGGCGAGTACCAGACGTGCCTGGATGTTGGCCCAGCTCGCCACTGCGGTGATGTACACGAGATTCCGCCGGGTGAGCGCGATGTCGGCGATCGCTGCTTGCGGGTTCCCATCGGTCGCCTCGACCAGTGCGCTCATCGCCGTCGCCAGCACCAACGTCGGAAGGTCGTCGAATCGTTGCTCACGCATGAGCGCTCGTGCCGAGCGTGCCAGGCCCGTCGCGCGAGCGGTGTCGCCCGTCTCCCACCATGCCAGGGCCGAGCTGCATCGGCACTGCACCTCGATCGTCAGCCCTCCGGCGACCCGACTTTCCGCGACGCCCTCTTCGAACAGCGCCAGAGCGCGGTCACGGTCGCCCACCCCGAAGCTGAGCTGTCCGTATCCGAGGCATGCAAGGGCGTGCCACTGGCCCGGCGCCAGTTCCTCGTACGCCGTGGCGACGTCGGCGAGGACATCGGCGTCGACGGTGGTCGCCGTCACCGACCAGAGTGCACTGATCTTGTGTGCGGTGTGGAACGGATCGTCCTCGGGGCCCGCTGCGCTGTCGGCGGCTCGGGCGAATCTCAGCCAGGTCTGGGTGGTATCGGCGTTGCCGAGCGCGACGGTGGCAGCAGCGGACATCAGACACAGCGGAGCACTGGTCAGCACGTGCTCGCGGGGGAACAGATCGAGCCATCGCTGTACCGTCGCGTGTCGCCCGGTCGTCAGGTGTTCAGTGCCGTGGCGCACCGTCAGCAACTCCGCGCGAGCGGTGTCGCCGGCGTGGACGGCGTAGCGGATCGCAGCGTCGACGTCGCCGGTGCGCTCCAGCCAGACGCTCGCTCGTCGCTCGGCACGTCGGCGGCGGTCGACCGGCATGCGCTCCGATTCCGCGAGCAGCACCGTGCGGAGCAGCCGATGCATCCGGTACTGGTCACCGCGTTTGAGCAGGGGGATCACCAGCAGGCGGTCGAGATGCAACCGGTGGAGCAGCGCAGCGGAGTCGGTCCGATCGAGCACATCGTCGCAGAAGGCAGCCGAGAGCGTGTCGAACCAGCTCGCCTGCAGAAGGAAGTCGACCTCGTCGTCGTCGAGTCCCCTGATCCACTCTTCGCTGACGTAGTCACCGGCGGTGTCGTCGTCGCCGAGTTGGCTCAGGCCCAGCGTCCGGGGATCCTCTTCGTCGTCGAGCAGCGCCAGCCCGGCGAGACGAATCCCGACCGCCCAGCCCTCGGTGGCCGACCGGATCCGCTCCACGTCGTCGTCGTCGAGCAGCACGCCCATCGTCTCCAGCAGCTCGGTCGCCGCCGGCAGATCGAGCGCAAGGTCCAGCGACGTGATGTCGACGACGCCGTCCTCGGCGCGCAGTCGAGCCAACGGCACCCTGGGTTCGAAGCGGCCGATCAGCACGACCGTGGACTCGGCGGGCACGTGACGCACCAACGCATCGATCAGATCGAGCGCCGACTGGTTCTCGATGACGTGCACGTCGTCGAGAACGATGACGAACGGTCGGCGACACCGACCGACGACACGGCCGAACAGCGGCGCAACCGTCGTGGCGTACTGTTCGGGCGAGCCCTGCACGGACGGCAGCGAATCCGAGTCGAGGTCGGTGACCGCCTCGAGCGCATGCACGAGCACGGCCAACAACGCACTCGGATCGTCGTCGCCGGCGTCGAGTTCGAGCCAGCTCGTGGGGCGGAGGTCGGTACGTGCCCACGCAGCGATGTTGACCGTCTTGCCGTAGCCGGCCGGAGCGTGCACCACGACGACACGTCCGGCGACATCTGCCAGACGTTCGGCGACCGGCTCGCACAGCTTGACCTCGGCGGTGGCCGGCGGATCGGTGGACCGTGTGGTCTCGACGTTCGATCGGCTGGCGGAGTTCATGCCTGCTTCCGTGGCGGGGCCGGGGGTCGACCAGGGAATGTGCAGCCGCTGCTGCACGGGCATGCACCCTACACGGTGGGCGTTCGGAGCGACAGGACGTCAGCTCTCGCTGGCGCCGACGGGGATCTCGGTGGTGTCGACGGGGATCTCGCCGGTGCCGGCCGGGAGTTCTTCGCGGACGGCCCTGGCGAGTGCGATGCCGGCAGCGACGAGCAGCGCGATCAGGGTCAGCGCGGTCACCCAACGGTCGAACGCTCGGCCCGGGCTCCACCACAGCAGCACCAACAGCATGGCGGCGGTTCCGCCGACGATCACGCCGGTCGAGGCCCGTGCGAGCGTGCGTCGCACGGCGACCGCCCACCGGTGCTCACCCAGCAACGCTGCGAATCCGATGATCAGCAGCCCGTAGACGATTCCGGTCCAAGCCATCTGGCGCAGCAGTTCGGTGGCGACGCCGGCCACCAGTGTGGCCAGCCCCCGATTGGCCGCATCTTCGACGAGCGTGCTGACGCCGACGCGGATGCCGATGGTGCGCAGGAGCAGCAATGTCACCGATCCCGCGAGCAGCGCGATGCCGACGTTGCGGAGCATCTGGCGGCGTCGTTCGCGTGCGAGGTAGACCGCCAGGGCGTACAGCACGACGACGAGCAGGAACAGGAACCACGAGAGGAAGTCGAGCACCTGCACGGTCTCTTGGACCGAGGACAACTCGTCGGACTGGAAGACGGTGACGCTGCCCACGTCCGCCGGGAGCCGGTCGAGCGCCGCCTGTGGGATACCGATCGTCTCGCCGACGTTCGTGACGATCTCACGGAGGTCGAGCGTCACCGCACCGTCGGCGGTCGAGGCGGACGCGAGCCGAGCCTCGTCGCGCAGGATCCTCACGAGCGTCTCGTGGGCCGCACGGTTCGCGTTCTCCCACAGCGCTGCGAACCGATCGGAACGCAGCACACGCTCGACGCCGTCGGTTGCCGGGCCTCGCAGTGCGCCGGCGAGGGGGCCGGCCAGACCGGAGAAGTCGGCCGGGAGAAGTGACTGGAATTCGGCGGCGACGTCGACCTGGGTGAACAGTTGGTCGACGATGTAGAGCGACAACGCCTCGGTGACCTCGGGCTCGTCGAGCAGGTCGCTGCTGACCGACACCCACTGGTCGGTGTCGAGGGCCTGGGTCTTGACCCACGTGGTCATCGCGCTGATGACGGCGATCACCGTGGCGATCACCACCAGCGTGACCGGCACCCAGTGCCGGCCCGTGGCGACGGTCATGGTGTCGGTGTCGCCAGCACCATTCGTGTGTGGTTCGCTGGGCTGAACGCTGGTGATCACCATGACGTCGACGGTACCGATGGCCTGGTAGTGGGGTCATCACCCGGTCTGGATGATGTTCCCGTGACGACACCGTCACGGGAACATCCACCCGGGTGCCACCCGTCAGGCCAGTGCCTTGGCCTTGACCGCAGCGAACTCGGCGTCCGTGATCGTTCCGTTGTCGCGAAGTGCCGCCGCCTTCGCGATCTCGTCCGCCGCACCGCCGGACGAGCCGGCCACGCTCTGGATGTACTGGCGATTCGCCGCCTCCTGGGCCTGCATCTGCTTGGCCGTGCGCTCACCCATCGAGTGACCGCGGGCGATCAGGTAGACGAACACGCCGAGGTAGGGGAGCACGATGACGAAGATGCTCCACAGCGCCTTGCCCCAACCGCCGAGGTCGTCGCTGCGGAAGATGTCGGCGAACACCGAGATCAGCAGCCAGATCCAGATGAAGAACATTGTGAACCAGAGCATCGACCAGAACACCTCGCCGACTTGCCATGTTGCGAGCATGATGTCACCTTCCTGAAGAGCGGCCGACACGTCACCGGCCGCGATACGTGGAACGCGGAATTGCGAGCCGGTCACGATTCTGCGGCCGGTGCGCAGAACCCACATCGCCCAATCCGGGCGATTCGCAAGCGCCCGGCTCATCGACGATCGAGCGTGCGTCACCGGCAATCACCCTCGTTGGGTGATGATCGTCGGCCCCGATCGGCGCAGTCTCGGATCGAGCCGTCTGGCTCATCCGCTGTCGGGCTGATCGCCCGGAAAGGAACCGCCCTCATGGACGAACTCGATGAACTCGGTCCTGTGGACTACCTCGTCGTGGAGTTTCCGCCGGACACGGCGAACTTCACCGGCGAGATGGCTGCCGAACTCGCAGCGCTGGCCGAGGCCGGCACGATCCGCCTGCTCGATGTACTGATCCTGCACAAGAACGACGACGGGACCGTCGACGCCTTCGAGATCGACGACCTCGACGCGGTCGACGAACTGGTTGCACTCGAAGCCGAGATCGCCGAGATCCTGGCGGTCGACGACGTCGAGCACCTCGCCGCGGCGATGGAGAACGGCACGACGGCGGGCGTCATCGTCTGGGAGAACCGGTGGGCCGCACCGTTCGCCTCGGCGGCACGGCGCGCCGGCGGACAATTGATCGCATCCGGCCGGGTTCCGATCCAGGCCCTCATCGCATCCCTCGAGGCCGAAGCAGCCTCGATCACCGAAGGAGTCTGACATGCCTCTGCGACCAGCAAGAGCGGTACGACGCGGTGTCGTCGGCGCACCCGTTGCCAGGACCGCCGCCGTCGTCGGTACCGCCGCCGTGGTCTCTCACGGCGTCAACCGGCGTCAGGATCGACGCGACGACCGTCGCGACCGTCGCTGATCCGATCACCACGCCGATCAACCGGTCGACCACCCGCCCGATGACGTGTCGGGCGGGTGCGCCATCCGTCGAACACGCGGACCGATCGTGCAAGATGGTGTGCGTGCGCCGCCTCGCGCACTTGCACTCGCACTCGCACTGAGGAGGAACCTTGTCGGAGTCCGCGGCGCTCGTCATTGCACTGCTGATCCTCGTCTGGGCGTCGTTCTCCGGTGTGCTCGGTCGCCACAGCGTCACCGGCCCACTCGTCTTCGTCGTGGTCGGTTATGCGGCCGCCAATCCAGACTGGGGCTCGGTGGAGGTGGACCTCGACGTCGGCGTGATCCGTGTGATCGCCGAGGTGACGCTGGCGCTCGTGCTGTTCTCGGACGCATCGCGCGTCAGCCTGGCCAAGCTGCGCCACGACCTGTCGTTGCCGACCCGGCTCCTCGCCATCGGTCTGCCACTGTCGATCGCGCTCGGCGGGTTCCTCGCGGCGTGGATGTTCGACTCGCTCCCGTGGGCGCTCGCTGGGGTGATCGGCGCCGCGCTGGCTCCCACCGACGCAGCGCTGAGCGTGCAGGTGATCAACGACTCGCGAGTCCCCTTGCACCTCCGGCGCAGTCTCAACGTCGAGAGCGGACTCAACGACGGCATCGCCACACCCATCGTGACGTTCATGGTGGCGATCGCGGCGAGCCAGCTCGGGCTGGTGACCGAGAGTTCGTCCGCCGAGGCGGGCCAGGCGCTCACGGAACTCGGACTCGGCATCGTCGCCGGATTGGTCTTCGGCGTCGGCGGCGCTGTGCTGATCAACGTCACGGGCGAGCGCGGCTGGATCGCCCACGGGGGCAAGCGCATCGCCACCCTCGCCATTGCCCTCGGCGCATTCGAGGGTGCGGTCGCGGTGGAGGGCAATGGTTTCATCGCTGCATTCGTGGCGGGGATCGCCTTCGGTGCCGTGCTGCACGCCGACGCCGCCGGCACCGAACGCGCCGGTGAACTCACCGAACTCGGCGGTGAGATAGCTGCGCTCGTCGTGTGGTTCGTGTTCGGGGCCGCACTGCTTCCGATCGCCTTCGACCATGTCGGCGTCGACGTGGTGGTCTATGCGCTGCTGAGCCTGACGCTCGTCAGAGCGGTGCCGGTCGCACTGAGCATGATCGGCTCGGACCTGTCACGCGGCGACGTCGCGTTCGTCGCCTGGTTCGGCCCGAGGGGCCTGGCGTCGGTCGTGTTCGCCACCCTGACCGTCGAGAGCCTCGGCAGCTCCCTGCTCGTCGACGAAGCGGTCGGTGTCATCGCCATGACGGTGGCGTTCAGCGTGGTGCTCCACGGGGCCACCGCCGGTCTCGCAGGACGCCGGTATGCACCCACCGGGTGAGGCGGCGGCGACCGAGACACCCGACGACGTCGGGTTGATCGACACGCTCACCCGGCCCCGTCCCGCTCCACGCGTGGCCACGTTCGTTCCGCGCATGCCATCGCAGGCGTTCGCCGTGCCGCCCGATGCCCAACGGGTCCGCCGGCCGACCGACCTCGTGCTCCTGGCGTTCACGCTGGTGCTGCTGTTGTGGTCGGTGCGCAGTGCCGATGAACACGAATCCGGGTTCCTCGGTGCGCTCGCCGAACTGGTCGACACGGTGCCGGGCCTGCTCGATCCGGTCTGGCAGGTGTTGCACGACCTGGTCGTCGTGTGGGCGGTGTTCGTCCTCGTCCTGGTCGTCGTGCGCCGACATCTCGCACTGGCGCGTGACCTCCTGATCGCCATCGCCGGGGTCGTGGTCGCCGCACCGGTGGTCGGCAAGCTGGCCACCGGCGACTGGCCGGACCTGTGGTCGGGAGTGCTCCATCAGGAGACGCCGGTCGACTTCCCGCCATTTCTGATCGCGATCGCCGCCGCCGTGGTCGGCGTCGCTGCGCCGCACCTGACCCGCCCGTATCGTTACGCCGGCCGCTGGCTCGTCGTGCTCGGAGCGCTGTCGACCACCATGCTGCAGGTGGCCGAACCCGGTCACACCGGCGGGGCGCTGGCTCTCGGCTGGGCGGTCGCTGCCGGCGTCCACCTGGCGATGGGTTCGCCCGGAGGGCTACCGACAGCGGCTCGAATCGAGGCCGGGCTCCTGGGCCTCGGTGTCGATGCCGAAGTGCTCGACATCGAGAGTCGTCGAGGCGTCGTGTGGGCTCGTGCCCGCGAAGTAGGCGGTCGTCCGCTCGACGTCAAGGTGTACGGACGTGACGCCTGGGACGGTCAGCTGATCGTTTCGGTGTGGCGGTTCCTCTGGTATCGCGACGGCGGTCCGACGCTGTCGCTGACGAGGCTGCAGCAGGTCGAGCACGAAGCGTTCCTGACGCTGCTCGCCGAACGCCAGGACACACCCGTGGCCGCCACGGTCGCCGCAGGTCTCGACGCCGGCGGCGACGCGCTGCTCGTCACCGAACACGTCGGCCGCGGCCTCGGCGAGATCGGTGCTGCTGCGACCGATGCGCAGCTGGCGGGTGCGTGGGATGCGGTCGCGCGGCTCCACGCCGCTGGCATCAGCCACGGTGGCATCAGCCCCGAACGGGTGCGGGTGCTCGATCACGAGGTGCGCCTGAGCGACTTCGCACGAGCGGAGGTGTCGGCCATCGGCGACCTCCGACTGATCGACGAGGCCCAGCTCCTCGTCACGACGGCCATCGCCGTCGGGGCCGACCGCGCCATTGCGGCAGCGGAGGCCGCCGTGGGGATCGACGGCTTGGCGGCGGTGTCGTCGTTCGTGCAGCCGGCTGCGCTCACGGTGTCGCTGCGCTCGGCGGCCGGCGCCGCCGGTGTCGACATCGACGACATGCGCGCCACGATGGTGGCTCGCACCGGTCAGGATCCACCAGAACTGCAACGCCTCCGGCGCATCAGCGTCGGCCGGGTGCTGATGATCCTCCTCGTGCTCGTCGCAACGTCCGCATTGATCTCCAACATCGCTGACATCGGGCTCGACACGATCGTCGACTCGATGCGCGCCGCGAGCGGCCCCTTGCTGGTGCTGGCGTTCTTCATCGGCTTGACCCCGCGTGTGGCGAATGCGGTCGGGCTCGGCGCCGTGGCGCCGTCGAAGATTCCGCTCGGACGCCTCTCGGCGCTCCAGTTCGCGATCACGTTCGTCAACCTGGCGATGCCGTCGACGGCGGCGAGGGCAGCGGTCAACATCCGGTTCTTCCAGCGCAGTGGCGTGCCCGCCGACTCAGCGGTGTCGCTCGGTGTGCTCGACAGCGTGATGGGCTTCGTCGCCCAGATCACCCTGATCGTCACGATCGTGGCGTTCGGTCTCGGATCGCTCGACCTCGACGTGTCCGGTCAGGTCGACGAGGACACGTTGCGCAATCTGCTGGTGCTGTTGGCCGTGGTCCTGATGGCCGGCGTGTCGCTCGTCCTGGCGATCCCGAAGTGGCGCAGTGCGGTTCGAGCAGCCCTCCACCGGGTGTGGGTGCTCGTCGGTCCCGTGCTCTCGTCGCCCGCCCGACTGGTGCAGTCGTTCACCGCCAACATCGTCGCCGAGCTGCTGTTCAGTCTCTGCATGTACACGGTGCTGCGGGCGTTCGGCCAGGACGTCGGCTACGCCGACGTCGTGCTCGTCAACGAGTGCGTCGCACTCTTCGCCGGGCTGATGCCCGTGCCCGGCGGCGTCGGCGTCACCGAAGCGGCGTTGACCGCTGGGTTCGTCGCCATCGGCGTCGACCAGTCGACGGCACTCGCTGCCGCCATCACCTACCGGGTGCTCACGTACTACACGCCGCCGATCATCGGCTTCGGCGCATTCCGCTGGTTGCAGCGCCAGCGCTACCTGTGATCACCCGGTGGTGATCGGCTGGCCGAGGGCCACGATGATCCCGCCGACCAACCCGACCGCGGCGAACGTCAACAGCATCACGCGCAGGCGAACGTAGGAGAAGCGTTCCGAGATCGCCGCGAAGAACAGCGCCGTCGCGAACATCACCGTCGACAGCGTGAAGAAGTCGGAGTACGTGTTCGCGTCCTCGCCGTCGGTGAACTTGGTGGCGGCGGTGGCGTCGAGTGCGTCGGCCTGCGCCTCGGAGGCCAACTGGTACTCCGGCATGGCCAGTGGGCTGTTGGGCGCATCGACGTTGTCGAACGGGTCGAGTGCCATCCAGGCCCCGAACGCGGCGTCGAACTCCGGTCGGAACCGCTCGCTGTAGAAGTCGGCGAGTTCCTCGTCGCCCGAGATGCGGGCATCGACGAAGTTCTCGAACAGGCTGAGATCGACGATGCGCAGTTGGTTCGACTCGGTGCGCAACTGGGCAGCTTCGGTTCGCGCGGCGGAGGCCTGCGTGTAGTAGCTCGACTGGATCCCGCCCCACAGCGACGACTGGTAGCCGGCCCATGCGGTCAGCAACGCCGCCGATGCGAGGATGATGGTCGCGACCACCTCGAATCGCTTCTCCCGCGTCGAGACATACGGTTCCGGCGGCTCGCCGCTGGGATCCTGGCTCGTGGAATCCTCGATGATGTCCGATTCGTTCGTCACGAGATCAGATCAAATCGCATCGACACTCCGGGCGAATCATCCCAGGTGGGTGAACTGGCTGGGTGGACCGGATCGGTGAAGTCGCCCGATTGGGATGACGACATCGCCGAGCCGGTCGGACAGGATGTTGGCTTGACCCCGTTCCACCTCCTCGCCAAGCCGACCGGGCCCATCTGCAACCTCGACTGTGAGTACTGCTTCTTCCTGACCAAGGAGGCGCTGTACCCGGGTGATCGGTTCCGGATGACCGACGATCTCCTCGAGATCTACATCCGCCAGTTGCTCGAGTCGCAGCCCGACGGCGAGGTGAACGTCGCGTGGCAGGGCGGCGAACCGACGCTGATGGGAGTCGACTTCTTCCGGCGCGCCGTGGCGCTGGCCGAACAGGTCCGCCGTCCGGGTCAACAACTGCTGCACACCATCCAGACCAACGGCACGCTGCTCACCGACGAGTGGGCACAGTTCCTCGCCGAGCACCGATTCCTCGTCGGGCTCAGCATCGACGGGCCACCGGACCTGCACGACCGCTACCGCGTCGACAAGAAGGGCCGGCCGAGTTCACAGCGGGTGCTCCAGGGGTTCGCGCGCCTCGAGGCGCACGGCGTCGACGTCAACGTCCTCTGCACCGTGAACGCCGCCAACCAGGACCGGCCGCTCGACGTGTACCGCTACTTCCGTGACGACCTGGGTCTCCGCCACATCCAGTTCATCCCCATCGTCGAGCGCGAGAACGACACCGGATTCCAGGAGGGCGACACCGTCACCGACCGATCGGTCGACCCGCAGGCGTGGGGAGCGTTCCTCGTCGCCGTGTTCGACGAGTGGGTGCGCCACGACGTCGGCGAGGTGTACGTGCAGATGTTCGACGCTGCCCTCGCCTCGTGGCTCGAGTTGCCGTCGAGCATGTGCATCTTCCGCCCGACGTGCGGTGATGCGCTGGCGCTGGAACACAACGGCGACGTCTACTCCTGCGACCACTTCGTGGAACCCGATCACCTCCTGGGCAACATCGCCGAGACGCACATGGTCGAGCTCGTGGCGTCGCCACGCCAACGCAGCTTCGGGCAGGCGAAGCTCGACACGCTGCCGGAGTACTGCCGCAGCTGCGAGGTGCGCTTTGCGTGCAACGGCGAGTGTCCCAAGAATCGTTTCACGCTGACGCCCGACGGCGAGGCGGGCCTCAACTACCTGTGTGCGGGGTATCGATCGTTCTTCAATCACATCGACGGACCGATGCGGCTGATGGCCGAGCTGCTACGCGAGGGCAGGTACGCCGACGAGATCATGGGCCGCTTCGCCTCGGCAGGCCGCAACGAACCGTGCCCGTGCGGCAGCGGTCGCAAGGCCAAGCACTGCCATCAGGCCTGATCGACCACCGGCTGCTCGCCACCGGTGCCACCGGAGCGACGCTCGGCGATCCAGTGCGAGGCATCGGCGTATGCGCGCCGTGATGCCTCGCCGACGAAGGTGGTGCCCTTGTAGACGTTGTCGTCGCCGATGATGTCGGTGATCCCGGTCACGCGGAGCTGGCGGATCACCCGATCGTTGTCGGTCACGATGATCAGTTTGCTCCCGACCGCTGCGAGCTCCTGGGCGTAGTCGGCGAGCATGTCGAGCATCGTCGATCCAGCATCGTCGGCACCGCGCATCCTCAGGATCACCACGGCATCTCTGGAATCGTCCGCCACGGTGGGCATCTGCGCCATCAGCTGGGGTACCGAAGCGAAGAAGATCGCACCGTAGGGCTGGAGCAGCACGACCTCGTCCGCGGGAACCACCTCGGGCGGGTCGACCTCCTCGACGCGACCGTCGTCGGTGAAGATCATCCGCTTCGTCACGAGCTGCGTCGACTGGTTGACGACGAAGAGCACGATCGACATGCCGACGCCGACGAGCACTGCGTACTGCAGCGGGATGATCAAGGTCAGCACGAACGTCGTCGACATCACGGTCAGCGACACCAGGCCGGTCTTCGCCACGGCGACGACCTGTGACGGCTTGATCGTGCTGACACCGACCACCATCAGCAGACCCGCGAGTGCCGGCATGGCGATCAGCGCGACGAGGCCGCTGAACAACAAGATGACCACCGTCATCGTGAGACCGGCCAGGAGCAGCGACGTCCGGGTGCGGGCCCCCGCCGTTACGGCGAGCGAGCTGGCCGACATCGAGCCGCCGACCGGCATGCCCTGGAAGAGACCGGCGACGACGTTGCCGGCACCCTGGCCGATGAAGTCCGACGCCTCGTCCGATGCGCTGCCGTCCTCGTTGGGGACCGCCGCCGCAACGCCGGCGCCCTGCACGAGGCCGACGAACGCCAGCGACGCCGCCGGGATGAGGAGCGAGGGGATCTCACCGAATGCGGGCATGGTGATGAACGGCAGCGTGCCGGGTACGTCGGCGATGTCGCCGACGAGCGTCACGTCGTGGCCCGCCGACGAGAGCACCGCAGCGACCGCTGATGCGACGGCGATCGCGACGACGAGTCCCAGGGCGCCGAGGCGGGTCCGCTGGAGGACGACGATCAGGGCGACGGTGGTCGCCCCGACCGTGATCGTCGCGGGATCGACCTGATCGAGGTTGAACAGCAGATTGAACGCCCGCGCCACCCGGTTGGCACCGTTCGCGGCATAGCCGGTGAAGTTGTCGAGCTGTCCGAGCACGATGTTGACGCCGACGGCCGTGATGAACCCGGTCATCACCGAGTTCGACACGAACCGCAGGAATGACCCGAAGTGCAGCACGCCGGCGAGGATCATCACGACGCCGGTGACGACCGACAGCGTGTACAACGAGCGTGCCGGATCGGTGCGGGCCGCGAGATCGACGTCGGCGACGATGATCGCCATCGCGCCGGTGCCCTGGACCGCCATGAAGGCGGTGCTGGTGAACAACGTGGCGCCCACCATGCCGTAGAGGTACGCATAGAGGCCGGCGACCGGGTTGACACCGGCGAGCAGCCCGCTGGCGAGGCCGTCGGGGACGCTCTCGATGCCGAGCACGAGGCCCGCCATCGCGTCGTCGCGTGCATGTTCGCGGTGGAACAACGAACGCGGCCGCAGGACGGGGAACGCCAGGTGCACTCAGAGTCCTCGCTGTACCTCGATGCGCTCGTCGCGTTCGGCCTGCACGAGCGCGTCGTAGTCGCGTTCGTTCTGGTCGGCGTACACCTCGGCGAATTCGCCGATCGCACGGTCGAATGGGTCGCTGCCGCCGAGGTACGACGCGATGGCGATGCGATCGCCCGAGCGGGCGTGCGCACGGGCGAGCGTCCAGCCGCACATCCGGGCATAGATGTTCATGGCGGCCGGCGTCATCGACTCGACCGCCGCCGAGCCCTTCCAGTCCTTGAGCTGGCGGATGAAGTAGTCGCGCCGTACGCCGTCGACGCCCTCGACCACCTGCCAGCCGAGGAAGATGTCGCTCGTCGCCTGCATGAGGTGCTGACCGTGCACGATGCGCTCACCGTTCGAACGTTCGGTACTGGAGCCGGCGAACTGTTCGAGGACCGAGGCCTGTGCCTCCTTCGCCTGCAGGAACAGCGCATCGTCGCCGTTGCGACCGAAGAGCAGCAGGATCCACGAACGCATGCCGACGCTGCCGACACCGACGACCTTGCGTGCGACCTGGCTGAGCTGGTATTCCGCCAGTAGGTGCCGTCGGTCCGGCTGCAGCGTGTCTCGATACGACGCGACCAGGTTTCGCAGCTCGTCGTGGAGGTCCGCCTGATGCGCCGCATCGAACAGTTCCTCGATCGGTTGGATGAGGGGCGGCTCGCTGATGATCCGACGTGTGCCGTCGACGAACTCGGTGAGCTTGTCGAGGGCGTGCGAGCTGTCGCGGGTCCGTGCCTTGGCCACGTTGGCCTCCGCCCGTTTGCGCTCCGAACGGCTCACCGAGTCGCGCAGCTGTGCGAGGAGCGGCTCGACTTCGAGGCGGGCATACCAGACGTCGAGGTTCTTCATGCCGGCGAACTCACGCATCGCTTCGCGGTACTGGGCCACGAGCGCCAGCAGGATCTTCGAGCGCTGCTTGGCCGAATACCCGTTGTCGCGTCCAGCGATGGCGAAGCTGGCGGCGAGCCGCTTCACGTCCCACTCCCACGGGCCCTGCGCGGTCTCGTCGAAGTCGTTGATGTCGAACACCAACTTGCGCTCGGGCGACCCGAACACGCCGAAGTTCATCAGGTGTGCGTCACCGCAGAGCTGGGCGACCAGTCCCGACCGCGGCGTTCCGGCGAGGTCCGACGCCATGATCAGCGCGGCACCACGGAAGAACGTGAACGGCGAGACGAGCATCCGCCCGTACCGGATCGGCACCAGATCGGCTACCCGAGACTCGGCCTGGCGCTGCAGCAGTGCCACCGGGTCGGGACGCCCGGCGCCGAGATGCAGGTCGGCGTGACTCGACCTCGGTACCTCCCGACGCGCCGCTCTGCCGCGTGCGATGCGTTCGTCGACCGTGAGGTGGGGAATCACCTGACGGGGACCGACCGGTACACCCAGGTCGTCGTCGACGCGGTTCGCTGTGTCCACCATGGTGTTCTCCGTTTCGTGCACACGAACCCCGCACACCGAACGTGTCGGGCGACTCGCCTTCTCAGCCAACCAGGCGCTCGACCGGTGTGCTTCATCCACTGCGGGTGATTCGACGCGGTCTGCAGTCGTCGCCCACATCGTCCGATCTGGATGACGCAAACTGCGTCGGTTGCTGCGCAGTCTTGACATGATGCCAGCGCATTCGAATCACCGATTGACGAACGGGACGAACACGCCTCCGGGCACGACGGTCCGGAGCCGCCTGCGCCGAGCGGTCACCGTGTTCGCGGTCAGTGCATTGAGCCTTGCCGGCGCAATCTGGCTGCTGCCGGGCCTCTCGGTGACCGACTGGGAGGTCGGCCTTCTCGCACTGATCACACTGGCACTGCTGAACGCGGTTCTGTGGCCGATCGTCCTTCGCTTCGCAGCGCCGCTCATCCTGTGGACCGTCGGTCTGATCGGCCTGATCGGCAACGCGCTGATCCTGCTGCTCACCGCCGACATCGTCGACGGGTTCGAGGTCGACGGATTCTGGTGGGCACTGCTGGCCGCGCTCGTGATGACCGCGATCTCGGTCGTCCTCTCCGTCGTGTTCTCGATCGACGACGACGACGTGTGGCGGCGCAACGTGGTTCGCCGGATGGTGGGGCGGCTGGAGCCTCCCGAGGTCACCGATGTCCCCGGCGTGCTGTTCCTCCAGATCGACGGGTTGTCGGAGCCGGTACTGCGCCAGGCGATGCGCGACGGCCATGCGTCGACGCTGGCGCACTGGGTGCGGTCCGGAAGTCACCGGATCGTGCGCTGGGAGTGCGATCTGTCGTCGCAGACCGGCGCGAGCCAGGCCGGCATCCTGCACGGCAACAACACCGACATGCCCGCATTCCGCTGGTACGACAAGTCGTCGGGCCGCGTGATCACCACCAATCGGCCCAACGACGCCGCCGAACTGGAACACCTGCATTCCGACGGGGACGGGCTGCTGGTGGGCGGCGGCGCCTCGCGGGCGAACGTGTTCTCCGGAGACAGCGCCGACTCGATGTTCACGTTCAGCACGGTCAAGGACCGGTCGAGAGCTGGCCGCAACGGACTCACGTACGTGTTCTCCGACCCGTACTTCCTCGCGCGCCTGCTGGTACTCGGCGTCGCGGACATCGGCCACGAGATCGCCGCTCGCCGACGGGCGCGTCGGCGTGACGTCGAGCCGAGGCTCGAGCGCCGCGGCATCTATCCCGTCCTGCGGGCCGCGACCACGGTGATGTTGCGTGACCTCACGGTGTCGACCCTGATCAGCGACATCTATCGCGGGGTGCCCGTCGCCTACGTCGACTTCGTGGGCTACGACGAGGTCGCTCACCATTCCGGCATCGCAGCGCGCGACGCGTTGGACGTGCTCGACCGGCTCGACCAGCAGTTCGGCCGGCTGCAGCGGGCGATCACCGAGGCGCCGAGGCCCTACCACGTCGTCGTGCTGTCCGACCACGGCCAGAGCCAGGGATCGACGTTCCTGCAGCGCTACGGCATGACGCTGGGCGATCTGGTGTCGTCGCTCGTCGAGCGCGACGACACCGTGCACACCCCCGAACTCTCCTCGGAGGGGTGGGGCAACCTGAATGGTGCGCTGACCGATTCGGTGCAGAGCGAGGACAGCCGGCTCGCTGCATTGATCGGGACGGTCGTCAAGCGCCGGACCGTCGACGGTGAGGTGGTGCTCGGACCCGCCGACCGCCAGCCGGACGAGGCTGCGGCGGCCGCCGACGTCGTCGTTCTGGCATCGGGGAACCTGGGCCTCGTCTCGTTCACCGACATCCCGGGTCGAGCGACCGTCGAGCAGCTCGCCGAGCGGTATCCGGGACTCCTCCTCGGGTTGGCATCGCACCCCGGCATCGGGTTCGCGCTCGTGCGATCCGAGGCCTTCGGCCCGATGGCGATCGGGCGCCACGGGATCCACTACCTCGACGACGGGCGCATCGAAGGCGATGATCCGCTCGCCGATTTCGGCGCCAACATCACCCACCACCTGCGGCGTACCGATGCGTTCACCAACGCACCCGACATCCTGGTCAACAGCTTCTACGATCCCGAGACGGAGGAGGGCGCAGCGTTCGAGGAGCTGATCGGATTCCACGGCGGCGTCGGCGGCAAGCAGACCGAACCGTTCCTGCTGTTCCCGCGAGGCTTCGAGCTGCCCGAGGAGCCGATCGTCGGCGCCACCAGCGTCCACGGCGTGTTCAAGCACTGGCTGGCTGCCGTCGCCGCTGGTGATGCGCCGGCCCCGTGGGACGTCGAACACGACGACGAGGCGAGCGTGCACCTGCCCAGTGCGCCGGTGTCCTGAGTTCCCGAGGCGCGCACCGGTCGCTTCAATCACCCGATGTGGGCAATGCGGTCACGGCACGACTCGAGCATGATTGGTGCATCGCACGACGGGGCGATCCAGCCCGTCAGCTATCTGCCCGAGGAGGCTTGCCGTGAACGACGCCGACATCGAAGAGCTCGGACCGATCGACTACCTGGTCATCGAGTTCCCCGCCGATCGCCCACCGGACGGCTCGGCGCTGCCGTATCTGCTCGACATGGTCGACCGAGGCATCATCCGCGTGCTCGACTTCGCATTTGCGCAGCGCGACCTCGACGGCAACGTCGCCGGCGTCGAGATGGCAGATCTGGGCATGACCGGCGACGTCGACGTGAGCCTGTTCGCCAGTGCGTCGACGGGCCTCCTCGACGACGACGACATCGCCGAAGCGGGCTCGGTGCTCGAGCCCGGCTGTTCCGCCGCGATCCTGGTCTACGAGAACACCTGGGCGGCACCGTTCGCCACTGCGTTGCGACGCAACGGCGCACAGCTCGTGGCCAACGGCCGCATTCCCATCCAAGCAGTCCTCGCATCGCTCGATGCGCTCGACGACTGAACCGAACCACAAGGAGACATGACATGCCCGGACTCGTTCGAGGAGTCGCCCGTACTGCCGTCATCGCCGGAACCGCAACCGGCGTGTCCAACCGCGTTTCGCGACGCCAGGGCCAGCGCTGGGCGCAGCAGGCCGAAGCACAGGCCCCGCAGTACCAGGAACCGGCTCCTGCTCCCGCACCGCCCCCCGCTCCTGCGCCGGAGGCGACGAGCACCGACCGCCTCACCGCACTGAAGGACCTCGGTGAACTCCATGCGTCCGGTGTGCTCACCGACGAGGAGTTCGCCGCCGAGAAGGCGCGCATCCTCGGATCCTGAAGCCCGTCCGCCCAGCGGCGATCACGTTCCGGCGATCACGTGCCAGACGGCATGTCCCGGGTCGATCGCCGGGCGAGCACGAACCCGCTCGAGGCCAGCACCCACACCGGCACCATCAACACCGCAGCCGGCCACACCGTGTAGCTGAACAGCAGCACCGCCGCACCGATCAGACTCGTGATGCCGTACCAACGCGGAAACAGCCCGGTCCGGACTGCGCGTGTGGTGCTGACGGCGATGAAGACCGCCCCGCTGCGCAACGCGACGATCTGTGCCATCGCGGTACCGAAGGCCACCATCGTGCGTGCCGACTGTGCGTCGAAGCTGCCCTCCGGCGAGTTCGCCGCCATCCACACCAATGCCAGTTCGACCGCAGCGATCGAGAAGAGCGACACGACGAACAGCGTGCCGGCGACGAGATGCACCGTCGACAGCAGCACGTGCTCCTTGGAGCTCCTGCGGACGTATCGATCGCGCAGTGCCGCCATGAACCAGATGAAGGCAATGGCGCCGAACGGGACGACGTACAGCCCGGCGATCAGCGAGGGCCGGCGACGGTCGGGGTCGGTGAAGTAGGCGACGAGCTCGTCGTCGGGGGCGTCGAGTGGCGGGCTCTTCTGGAGCAGCAACCAGCCGGCCACGAACAACGCCGAGAACACGACACCAGCGACTGCCGCTCGCGACCCACGCTCTCGAGCGTCGATGTCCACCGCCGAACGTTAACCCTTGCGGGGCCTCAGTGACGGAATGCGGTGAGGACGCCGCCGAGCCACTCGATCGACGTGCGGGTGATCGGGTCGACGACGAGCTGCACGTGGGCGGCGCCCGCCGACTCGAACGCCCGGAGCTGGTCGGCGAGTTCCTCGGCGGACCCCGAGAGCGGTGCGACCGTCCCCGAGTCGTCGTAGTCGCCCATCTGTCGACCGATGCCCCCTTCGAGCTGGACGAGCACCGCAGCGGTCGCTTCGACGTCGCCGGGCTGCCGGCCCGCCGCCTCGATCAGGCGGTCGACGCGCTCCTTTTCGCGGGCGAAGCCCTCGACGGAGTTCCCGTACTGGCTCCACCACATGTTCCAGGCGTCGACGTGGGGGAGTGTGATGTCGAGCATCCGGTCACCGATCGAGCCGACCATGATCGGCGGTCCCGAGTCACGCGAACGCGGTGAGAGCACGCATCGGTCCGCGTCGTAGAACTCGCCGTGCGCGTCGATCTCGCCCTCTCGGAGCAGCGTGCGGATGATCGTGAACGCCTCCTCGAACCGGCTCACCCGGTGGTCGTACGGGAATCCGAAGGCGTCGTACTCGCGGCGGTTCCATCCGGCACCGAGGCCGAGGATCAGCCGGCCCTGCGATACCGCGTCGACCGTGGTGGCGAGCTTGGCGAGCATCGCCGGGGCGTGGAAGCTCGTCGACGCGACGAGCGGCCCGAGCCGGATCGTCGTCGTCGACGCAGCGATGGCCGCCAGCGACGTCCACACCTCCCACGGGCCGCGGTCGCCGACCTCGAGTTCGTAGAGCAGGTGGTCGCCGAGCCACAGCGAGTCGAAGCCGACGGACTCGGCGGTCTGCGCCATCTGCAGCAACTCGGCGAAGGGCACCTCCCATTCGACCTCGGGGAGCTGAACCCCGATCTGCATGCGTCCACGTCGATCATCGGTCATGGCTGCACGGTAGAGGCCGTGCGCTGTGCGGATCGAGCGAACGAGATCCCAGGAGTGGCCGCTCGATCGCCGACCCCCCGAGGCGCTCGTGCGCGAGCTGGTCGACGCGCGAGGCAGCGACGTCGCCGCTGCGTCACTCCCGGTCGAGTGATACCGCCATGCCCGCAAGGTCGACCCAGGGCTGCTTGTGCTCGCACCACGCCTGGACGGTCGGGGCGACCTCGGAACGGTCGTCGAGTGTGCCGGCCTTGACGGCGATCACGCCGGCGGGCTCGACGAGTCCGGAGTAGATCGGCGAACCGCAGTCGCCGCAGAAACGGCGGTACACGTAGACGGCGTCGCCGTGCTCGCCTCGATCCTCGTACGTGCTCAGCGTGCCGGTCACGTCCATCTGCGGCTCCAGTGCGATCAGGTTCACCGAGAAGGCGCCGCCACTCTGGCGTTGACAGTGGTCGCAGTGGCACACCGCTGTGGCGATCAGATCGCCGGAGAGTTCATAGGTGATCTGGCCACAGAGGCATCGTCCCGTTCGAGTCATGGCGCGACGGTAGCCGTTCCGACGCTCGGTGTCGGTAATTTACTGTGAGTAGATTTACTCCAGGCGACCGGACTACTGTCGCGCAGGACAACCATCCGAACGAGGGGACCAGGATGACCACGATCGACGACGCAACACCGACACACCTCCAGGGCAACGGCCGCCCGGTGACCGAGGAGCTGACGCTCACGGATCTCCAGGTGACCGGCACGCTCCCGCCCGAGTTGGACGGACGCTACGTGCGCAACGGGGCCAATCCCTTGACGGGGATGAGCGACCATCCGTTCTTCGGCGACGGCATGGTCCATGGCGTGCGCCTGCGCGACGGCGCCGCCGAGTGGTACCGCAACCGGTACGTGCGCACGCCGTTCATCGCTGATCCGAGCACCGACATCCTCGATCCGAACGTGATGATGGACATGACCGCATCCAAGGCCAACACCCACGTGTTCGGTCACGCCGGGCGCATCCTCGCACTCGAGGAGGGGCACTTCCCGTACGTGCTCGATGGCGATCTCGACACCGTCGGGCCGCTCGACTTCGGCGGTGCGCTCACCGGGTCGTTCACCGCCCACCCGAAGGTGTGCCCCGTCACCGGCGAACTCCTCGCCTTCGGGTACTCGGCGTTCGAGCCGTACCTGCGGTATCTGCGGGTGTCGGCCGACGGTCGGCTCGTGCAGACCGAGAACATCACCGTCGGCGGCCCGACGATGATGCACGATTTCAACGTCACCCGGAACAACGTCGTGTTCATGGACCTTCCTGCGGTGTTCGACCTGGAGATGGCGATGCGCGGCGAGATGCCGATCCACTGGGACGACGACTATCCGGCTCGTCTCGGCGTGATGCCGCGCACGGGGACCGACGCCGATGTCCGCTGGTACGACATCGACCCGTGTTACGTCTTCCACCCGATGAACTCCTACGAGGACGGCGACACCATCGTGCTCGACGTCGCTCGGCTCAGCCACATCTGGCGCGACTCGATGATGGACTTCCCGTCTCCGGAGCTGTGGCGCTGGACGATCGACACGGTCAGCGGCGCCGTGCGCGAGGAGCAGATCGACGATCGGCCCGCCGAGTTCCCGCGTGTCGCCGACTCCGTCGTCGGGCTGAAGCACCGCTATGGCTACATGATGGGGATTCCCGACAACCCGGACTACACCGATCCGGGCAGCCAGACCGGCAAGATCATCAAGTACGACCGTGACACCGGTGAACGCGTCGAACACGTCCTCGGGCGTGGTCGCATCCCGGGCGAGCCCGTCTTCGTGCCCGCCGACGGTGCGGGGTCCGAGGACGAGGGGTATCTGATGACGTTCGTCTACGAGGCCGACACCGACTCGAGCAGCTTCATCGTGCTCGACGCGGCAACGATGGACCCCGCGCCGGTCGCATCGGTGGACCTGCCCCGCATTCCCTTCGGGTTCCACGGCAACTGGATCGACTCCACCGTCGCCGGCTGACGCCGTCGCCGACCCCGCCCGTCGTCGGTCGCTCGTGCTACGACGGGCACCATGACCGTCCGGATCGGGATCAGTACGCCGTGGGATCTGTGGCGGTTGTCGTACGACGATCGACGTCGACGCCTCGCGATGATCGCCGATGCGGGGATCGACCACGTCTTCACCGCCGATCACGTGAGCTTCCGCGACGGAAGCGGCATCGACGGGTTGATGCACCTGGCGGCGATGAGCGGCATCGAGCCGCGACTCGGCCTGCACGTCGGGGTGTACCTCCTGGCGTTGCGCCACCCCATGATCGCCGCCCGACAGATCTCGTCGCTCGCGCAAGCGGCGCCGGGACGGCTCACCGTCGGCGTCGGTGTCGGCGGTGAGGACCGCCACGAAATCGAGGTGTGCGGCGTCGACCCAGCGCGACGGGGTCGTCGCACCGACGTCGCGCTCGAGCTGGTGCGCGCACTGCTCGACGGCGAGTCCGTCGACGGTGACGGCGAGTTCTTCGACTTCGTCGGGGGAGTGGTCCGTCCGATCCCGGAGCGTCGCGTGCCGTTCGTGGTCGGCGGCCGCAGCGACGCCGCAGTGCGCCGCGCGGGGTGCCTCGGCGATGGTTGGCTCGGCACGTGGTGTTCACCGCGCCGGTTCGCTGCCGCCACGGCGCTGGCCGAGCAGGTGGGCGCCGACCGTGACGTGAGCTGGCAGCACGGTCTGCAGGTCTGGATCGGTGTCGACGCCGTCGCGGACGCAGCGCGCCGGCACGTCGCCGGTGCGATGGAGGACTTCTACGGCATCGGCTTCGAGCAGTTCGAGCGGTACACGCCGTACGGCAGCGCCGAACAGGTGGCCGACGCGCTCGCCGCGTACGTGCATGCCGGTGCCACGACGTTGAACCTCACGCCGTGCGGGCCGAACCCCGAGGTGGAGGTCGAGATGGTGGCCGAGATCCGCCGCCTCCTCTCCCCTTGAGCGCTCGTCACCGAACGCATTGATCGTGTTCGGCGATGACGGATATCTCTGTGATCTATGTCGACGATGGGAATGGTCGGTCGATCATGGGGTTGTAGGAAACGCTGTCGTCGACAGCACGATCACCCACCCCGCAGAGGAACCACCAACGCCATGTTCACCCGCAAGCGCACCATCGATCCGGCACTGCTCGCCAGCGATCTCGCCGTCACCGTTCCCGTCGACGAACTCGAACAGCTCGACCGCATCGCCACGACGATCCGTATCGCCGCAGGCGAGGAGATCATGCACGTCGACGAGTTCGGTCGCGAGTGTTTCGTGGTCATCGACGGCGAGTTCGCCGTACAGCTCGGTGACTCCCAGATCACCGTCGGCCCGGGTGCGGTCATCGGCGAACTCGCCCTGCTCACGCTCAAGCCGCGCACTGCGTCGGTCACCGCACGGGTCGAGTCGAGCGTGTACGTGCTCAACCGCTCCGAGTTCGCCACCGTCCTCGACACGTGCCCGAAGTTCTCGCGCTACGTCCTCGACGGCGCCGTACGCCGCACCGCTGCCTGAACCCTCGTCGCGGTCTCGCTCTCGATGGGCGTTCGGTGATCCCGGTGCCATCGGGCGCCGTCGGGCGTCATGTGGTCTGATGGCGCGATGGTCGATCTCACCTCGTCGCTGAACACACTCGTCGCTGCGCTCGACTCACGCGAGGTGTCCGCTCGCGAACTGCTCGAACTGCATCTCGAACGGATCGAGCGGCTCGACGGTCCGATCAACTCGGTCGTCACGATCGAACCCGAGCGGGCCCGTACCGAGGCGGCGATGGTCGACGAGACCCGTGCTGGCGGTCGCGAGGTCGGCCCGCTCGCCGGCGTGCCGGTCACGATCAAGGATGCGATCGCCACGGAGGCGATCCGCTCGACCGGCGGTGCGGTCGAGTTGCGAGCGCACGTCCCCGACGACGACGCAACCGTCGTCGCCGGGATTCGCGACGCCGGCGCTGTCGTGTTCGCCAAGACCAACGTGCCGCGCTGGTCCGGCGACTATCAGACGTACAACGAGGTCTTCGGCACGACGAACAACCCGTGGGATCTCGAACGGACGCCCGGCGGATCATCCGGTGGCCCGGCGGCGGCGGTGGCGATGGGGTTCACCGGGTTCGAGATCGGCACCGACATCGGCGGGTCGATCCGCGTGCCGTCGTCGTTCTGTGGCGTCTACGGACACAAGCCGAGCTTCGGGATCATCCCCACGTTCGGCTACCTCGACAACCCATCGTCGCATCGCAACGTCGCCGACATCAACGTGTTCGGCCCGATCGCCCGGTCGGTCGACGACCTCGAACTCGTGCTCGACCTGGTCGCAGGTCCCAACCCGGACGATGCGGCGGCGTGGTGCCTGGAGCTGCCGCCGGCACGAGCGACCGAACTGGGTGAGTTCAGGGTGGCGGCGTGGCTCGACGACGACTTCGCACCGGTCGATCCGGCGGTCGGCGCCGTGATGGTCGACGCCGTCGCCGCACTCGAGCGTGCCGGAGCACGGATCGACCACGACCGCCGGCCCGACATCGACCCGGCGGCGGCGTCGCGTGAGGGGCTGATCCTGATCTCGTCGGCGACCGCCATCTCCGACAGCGAGGGCGAGAACTCCGCGGCGAGCGGCGGTGGGCGAGGGCTCGACCATCGGGCGTGGGATGTCGTGCACCGGCGCCGCGGCGAGCTGCGACGGCGCTGGGCGGAGTTCTTCGTCGACGTCGACGTGCTGTTGTGTCCGGTGATCGTCGTCCCACCGTTCCGCCACGTCCACTCGGCGGACGGAGCGAACTGGATGCACGCCACGCTCGCCGACCACGACAACCGTCACTACAGCGAGCTGATCGGGTGGAGTGCGCTGACCGGCAGTGCCTACCTGCCGGTGACCGTGCCGCCGATCGGGCGAACCGCCGACGGACTGCCGGTCGGCATCCAGGTGGTCGCCCCGTACCTCCACGACCGCACGTCGCTCGCCTTCGCCCGTTGCATGGCCGACGTGCTCGGCGGATACGAACCCCCGCCGATGGCCCGCTGAGGCTCAGGACTCGAACGCGGCGCGCAGTTGCCCGACGGCATGGTCGGGCATCGAGGTGTACAGCAGTTCTGCGCCGGCGAAGCGTCGGGCCTCCGCCGCAAGCGCCGGCACGTGCACGTGCTCGGCCAGGATGACCACCGTCGACGTCCCCGGCTCGACCGCATCGCGGAACCAGGCCACCCACTCGTCGGGGATGCCGAGATCGACGATCTTCGCCGTGACCGCTCCCGACGCCGCACCGATCCCCAGGCCTGCGATCCAGCCGACCGGGCCGCCCAGCACGAGGCCGAGCAGGCTCGTCCACATCGCACCGTTGAGCGCCGCACGTCCCGGCGTCGGATCGATCGTCTCGACGACCCTCACCGTGCCGTCGTCGGTCTTGGTGACGACGACCGCGTCCTGGAGCTCGAGCGCTCCGGACTCCTTCAGTCCCCCCATTGCGAGGAGGTACTGCTGGGCGAGCACCGGCCGCGTGAACGACACGCCGATGATCACCGGCGCGCCCGGATCCGACACCACGCGCTCGTGGGGTTCGATGCCCGCACGAAGGGCCGGATCCGGCGGGTCGAACACGGGCCGGTCAGCGTCGTCCGGCGAGCGATCGGTCATGCTGGAAGTGTGCCACGGCCGGACGGCGACACGACCGTCACGTCACCGCCCGTCACGTTGCCGCTCGTCACGTTCCCCGCTCGTCACGTTCCCGCTCGTCACTTGGAGGTGATCGTGACGCCCTCGGTGACGGCTGATTCGTCGAGGCCGACCGGCTCCGCGTCGATGCCGAACACCCACCGGTAGAAACCGGTGGCCGCCTGGTCGATGCCCGGCCAGACCTCCTGAACCGGGCGGTTCGGTTCGTCGCACCCGTCGGTTGCCAGCGTGCGGAGGCGGTCGTCGATGAAGGCACCGAGACCGGCCTGTTCGGCGAGCACGATGAGATTCGAGTCGCCGGGGCCGATCGCACAGAGGTCCGAGAATGCCAGGTGGCCGGAGTCACCGAACACCCAGAGCCACGACGGCGACGGTGCCAGGTCGAACGCCTCCGCGGTCCGGGCCGCCGCGATGATGCCGTCGAGTTCGCCCGCCAGGAACAGCGACGGCACGTCGGGCACGTTGTCGCGCAGACCGGATGCATACGACACGTAGCCCAAGATGCCCTCGTCGAGGGCCACGTCGGCGATCGTGCCGCCGCCGGCCGAGTGACCGCCGAGGGCGACGCGATCGTTGTCCAGGGCTCCGCCGAGCAGCGGATCGGCCCCGAGGGTGGTGAGGTAGGTGCGCACCGAGCGCATCTGGTCGGCCGACGGCGGCTGGCCCTCCGCCGTGCCGCCGAGCGAATTCGTGAGATCGCGGCTGGGATGGTCGGTCGACGCGGTCACGATGCCCCACGACGCCAGGTGCTCGGCGATGTGGCTGGACTGCAGGCGGAACGCGGACGCGCCGTGGCTGAACAGCACGACCGGGAACGGCCCGTCGGGCGCAGGCGGTGCGTCGCGCGTCGCTTCGATGGTGAACGAGTCGTCGATCTCCGCGGCGATCAGGTCTCCGACTGCAGGCGGCAGGAAGTCGCGCACGTTGTAGGTGACGGTGCCACCGGCCGCGGAATCGTCGGCTGGATACCAGATCTCGACGAGCCCGCCCTCGGGCAGTTGGCGGGTGGTGACACCGACGGCGTACGGCCCACGCGCAGCGAGTTCGGCGGGCGTCACCTCGGGCTCGGGCGCCTCGGTGGTCTGCGGCGTGGTGTCGACGGGTTCCGTCGTGGTCGCCGCCGCTTCGGTGGTCTGCGGTGTGGCTGCGTCGGTGGTCTCGGCGACCGATTCGGTCGCGGACGAGGTGTCGGCAGTATCAGCGGTGTCGGAGTCGGAGTCGGAGCCGCAGGCCCCAGCGAGCAGGGCGGTGGCGAGCAGAACGGGCAGGAGTCGGCGCATCGGCGCAGAGAGTAGATGCCGCAGTGCTGGCCGCGCGAAGCGATCTCGACATCTCCGAGTGCGGCGGCGAGCGCGCGAGGCGGGGTCGACCCGATCGGTTCCGACGGTACCCTCTCGGTCCCCACCGACGAGAAGGAACATGACCATGGCCCAGGCGAAACTCACGCCGCTCCAGCAAGCCGAAGCCGACCGCAAGGCGGCGGAGGAAGCACGGACCAACAAGACGCAGAAGACCTACTCCGACGAGGAGAAGGCGACGCGCAAGGAGCGCGTCCGCGAAAGCCAAGGATGCAATGTCCCGGTCGGTCGGACTGAAGGGTGCCCACGTGCCGCCGGCGCGCGCTGCGATCAAGAAGTACCTGCAGAACCTCAACGCGCCCAAGCAGCCCGACGACCAGGAGTTCGAGGCACTGATCGAGGCCCCGTTCAAGGCGCCGCCGAAGAAGAAGACCAACGACCGCCGGTTCTGACCTACCCCGATCATCCCACCGAGCGATGAGCGAACCGACCGCATGCCGGCTTTTCGCTCATCGCAGGTGCTCGTTGCCGGTCACGGTCAGGAGGCCTGCGGAGGCAGGACGGCGTCGACGAGGGCACGCTCGAGCCGCGTCAGTTCCGAGGTGATCCGGGCGCGGGCCTTGCGGCGCTCGTTGAGCGGCATCGTCGCCGAGATCGCCGCGGCACGGCTCAGTTCGTCGATCGCCTGGAAGATCGCTGCGCCGTCGGTGCGTTCGACGAACACGAGATCGGCGTTGCGCTCGAGGGCGGCGAGTCGTCGCTCGATGCCCTTCTGACCGAAGCGCCGCGTCGGGTCGAGCCGATCGAGGCGGGCCGCGCCAGGGCCTGCGCTGGTGTCGGCGTCGCGCCGGTTGGCCGCCCAGTCGCGAGCGGCGACCGGCGCCCGGCGGAGCTGCTCGCGGACCCGCTCGTCCTGCAGCATCGAGATCGCGAGGAGCAGTGCGCCCTGTGCGGCCTTGCGTTTCGAGCTGGGGATCGGGATCGGTCGTCTGGCAGCCATCGGATCCCCGAGCCTACGACGCCGTCCGCATGGGGGCCGATCGCACCGATGTGATTGAGTTGATGCATGGCTTCCGACGTCCATTCCGATCTTCCAGCGACCGCCCTCGAGCTGCGGTCGACGCTCGCCGACGACGGCGTCGTCACGTTGGGCATCCGTGAGACCGAGGTCGTGGCGCCGACCGAGGAACAGGTGGTCGTGCGCATCGAGGCGGCGCCGATCAATCCGTCCGATCTGGGCATGATGTTCGCCGGCGGCGACACCACCGCAGCGCTGCCCGCCGGTGATGGGTTCCGCAATGCGGTCGCCGTCGCACTCACCGAGGCCGCCGTCGCCGCGCAACGCGCGCGCCTGGGCACGCCGATGCCCGTCGGCAACGAGGGTGGCGGGATCGTCGTCGCTGCGGGATCGTCGCCGGCCGCCCAGGCGCTGCTCGGCAAGACGGTCGGGTTCCTGTCGGGCAACGCCTACGCGCAGTACCGCACGCTGCACGCCAGCCAGTGCCTCCCGATGGCCGACGGCACCGATGCCGCCGACGCCGCAGCCGCATTCGTCAATCCACTCACCGCGCTCGGCATGGTCGAGACGATGCGGTCCGAGGGCCACACTGCGCTGGTTCACACGGTCGGCGCCTCGAACCTGGGTCTGATGCTCAATCGGATCTGTCTCGACGACGGCGTCGGGCTGGTCAACATCGTCCGCAAGCCCGAGCACGTCGAACAACTGCGCGACCTCGGCGCCGAGCACGTCGTCGACTCGAGCGCCGACAGCTTCCTGTCCGACCTGACCGATGCACTGCGCGCCACCGGCGCGACCATCGCGTTCGACGCAATCGGCGGCGGCGACCTCGCGAGCATCCTGCTGTCGCGAATGGAGAAGGTGGCGAGCGAGCGAGCGGGTGAGTTCAGTCGCTACGGCTCCGACACCCACAAGCAGGTGTACATCTACGGTGGCCTCGACCGCGGGCCGACCACGTTGCGGCGTGATTTCGGCATGTCGTGGGGCCTCGGCGGATGGTTGCTGACGCCGTTCCTCGTCAAGATCGGACAGGAGGCGGCCGACCGGCTGCGCCAGCGTGTGGCCGACGAGATCACCACCACGTTCGCGAGCAGCTACGGCACCCGCCTGTCGCTCGACGATGCGGTCGACCCCGAGCACGTGAAGCGATATGCGCGCATGGCCACCGGTGACAAGGCGCTGGTGACCCCGAACGCCTGAGGCGGGCTCGAACGGGCGCGTTCAGCGACCGCCCTGGCCGTCGTCGACCTTGATCACCGTGCCGGTCACCATCTCCGATGCCGGCGACACGAGGTACAGCAGCGTGCTGTCGAGGTGTTCGGGCTGGCCGATCCGCTTGCGCGGGAACATCCGGGTGAGATCGCCCATCCGCTCGATCATGCCGTCGGACATCTCCGAGGCGAAGAGCCCGGGGGCGATCGCATTGACGTTGATGCCGAACTTCGACCACTCGACGGCCAACGTCTCGGTCAGACGGTTCACACCGGCCTTGGTGATCGAGTAGAGCGCCGCACCGCCGCCCGAGTAGTGGAACCCGCCCACCGAGGAGATGTTGACGATCCGACCCGGGAGCTGCAGCTCGATCAGCCGGCGGGCAACTTCGCACGACAGCACGAACGGTGCGCGCAGGTTGGTGTCGAGCACGCGATCGATCAGCTCGATCGGCATCTTGGTGGCGTACTGCGCATCGGGTATCCCGGCGTTGTTGACCAGGATCTGGACCGGGTCGAGGTGCCGTTCGATCGTGACGATCGCCTCGGCGAGCTGTTCGGCGTCGGTGACGTCGAGCTGCAACGGCAAACACGTGCCACCGGCGTCGGTGATCTCCTTCGCGACGTCGTCGAGGCGGTCCATCCGTCGTCCGGTCGCGACGACCCGGGCGCCGTTCGCGGCGAGCAGGACGGCGAAGCGGCGCCCGAGACCCGAGGATGCACCGGTGACGAGGGCGACCTGGCCGGCGAGGTCGATGGTCGGTTCGGGGCTGGTGGCGACGTCCATCAGGGCATGCAAGCACAACTCGCCGTGCCGTCCGAAGGTGAACGGACGATGACGTTGACATCGGTCGACAACGGAGGGTCGATCTGCGCGTACCCTGGCGGACGTGTCACACGTGTCCAAGATCGCGATCAGCACCGGTGGCGGCGACGCGCCCGGCCTCAATGCCGTCATCCGCTCTGCGACGGTCGCGGCGCGCAACAGGGGATGGGAGGTCGTCGGCATCCGTGACGGCTTCAACGGGATGATGTACCCCGAGGAGTACGCGGACGGCGGGTTGATGGACCTCGACCGGCAGGCGGTGCGTGGGATCTCCCACACCGGCGGCACGATCCTCGGCTCGACGAACCGTGGCAACCCGACGTCGTATCCGGTGCTCGGCGACGACGGAACGTGGACCGAGGTCGACCGCACCGCCGAACTCGTGCAGCGGTTCCACGACCAAGGCATCGATGCGCTGATCACCGTCGGCGGCGACGGGTCGCTGCGCATCGGCAACCACCTGCACCAGCACGGGCTGCGCGTGATCGGTGTGCCCAAGACGATCGACAACGATCTCGACAAGACCACCGCCACGTTCGGCTTCGACACGGCGGTCGATTTCGCCACCGAGTGCATCGACCGTCTCTTCACGACGGCGACGTCGCACGGTCGGGTGATGGTGGTCGAGGTGATGGGGCGCGACGCCGGCTGGATCGCCCTGCACGCGGGCATGGCCGGGGGAGCGCACTGCATCCTCATCCCCGAGATCCCGTACCAGCTGGCCCCGGTCGCCGAGACGATCCTGCAGCGCGACCGCAACGGTGCTCGCTTCACGATCGTCGTCGTCGCCGAGGGTGCCAAGCCGGTCGACGGTGAGGTGTCGATCATCGGGCACGCGGTCGGTCAGGCCGTGCAACTCGGTGGCGTCGGCGGCAAGGTCGCCGCCCAGATCGCCGAGCTGACGGGCAAGGAGACCCGCACGGTCGTGTTGGGCCATCTGCTGCGCGGCGGTTCGCCGACCGCGCTCGACCGACTCCTCGGCCTGCGCTTCGGCGCCGCCGCGGTGCGTGCCCTCGAAGAGGGCCAGGACGGGATCATGGTGGGGCTCCAGCCGCCCGAGGTCGTGTACGTGCCCCTCGAAGAGGCGACGCGCCAGCTCAAGCTGGTGCCGCTCGAGGGCGACACGATGCGCACGGCTCGCGACCTCGGCATCAACTTCGGCGATCAGATGCCGGGCGAACTCCTTGGACGCTGACCACGGCGGCGACGACCGTGATTCCCTCCGTGCCGACCTGATCGAGGCGACGGAACTCCTCCGACGGGTCGGGTCGGACCGGGCGCTGCTCACCGTGCTGCAGCCGCACGAGAAACAGGACCTGCTCAACGCCGCCGGCGACGTGTTCTGCCCCGATCCCGAGGAGCGCCGCATCCGCACCAAGGCGCTGAAGCGCCAACGCCGGTCGGCGCGCGTGCGTCGCGACGAGGAACTGCTGTCGGACACCGGCATCCGGACGCTGCGTGAGCAGGCGGTGTTCACGACGCCGAACGTCATCCCGCCAGCGAGCTTCGAGCAGCGCGACGCCGACGATCCGATGTTCCGCGAGACCGTCGACGAGCAGCACTGCTACGTCTGCAAGCTCAAGTACCGCGAGATCCACCACTTCTACGACCAGCTCTGTCCGTCGTGTGCGGAGTTCAACTACGCCAAGCGCGGTGACCTCGCCGACCTGTCGGGCACGGTCGCGCTGCTCACGGGCGGCCGCGTCAAGATCGGCTATCAGGCCGGCATCAAACTGCTGCGCTGCGGCGCATCGTTGATCGTCGTGACGCGCTTCCCCCGCGACGCCGCAGCCCGGTATGCGGCCGAACCGGACTTCGCCGAGTGGGGTCACCGGCTCGAGGTCTTCGGTCTCGACCTGCGGCACACGCCGAGCGTGGAGGCGTTCGCCCAGCACGTGCTCGCCACGCGTGAGCGCCTCGACTTCGTCGTCAACAACGCCTGCCAGACCGTCCGGCGCCCGCCCGACTTCTACCGCCACATGATGGATGCCGAACAGGCGGCGCTCGACACGTTGCGTCCCGACGTGTTGCGGCTCGTCGGCGCCTACGAGGGCCTGCGCGGCTACCACCTGCTGCCGGGCAGCGACGGTGACGATCGAGACGCCAGCGCCGTCGCTCTCGGAGGGGCGGCTCCGTTGGCGGGGCTGACGAGGGCCGCAGCGTTGTCGCAGACGCCGCTGCTCGCCGACGAGCTCGAGGCCCGACATGCGCTGTTCCCCGAGGGCCGGCTCGACCAGGATCTCCAGCAGATCGACCTCCGCGAGCGCAACTCATGGCGCCTGTTGCTCCACGAGGTGTCGTCGGTGGAGTTGCTCGAGACGCAGCTCGTCAATGCGGTGGCGCCGTTCGTGCTCAACGCCCGCTTGAAGCCACTGATGCAAGCCACGCCCGGGCGCCACAAGCACGTCGTGAACGTGTCGGCGGTCGAAGGGCAGTTCTACCGGTTGTGCAAGACCACCCGCCACCCGCACACGAACATGGCGAAGGCGGCGCTCAACATGATGACGCGCACGTCGGCGACGGACTACCGCGCATCTGGGATCAACATGAACAGCGTCGACACCGGCTGGGTGAGCGACGAGGACCCGGTGGCGATCGCGGAGCAGAAGCAGGCCGAGCACCGCTTCCACCCGCCCCTCGACATCGTCGACGGCGCCGCCCGCATCGTCGATCCGATCATCGACGGCACGAACACCGGCACCCACGTGTGGGGCCAGTTCCTGAAGGACTACCGCCCCACCGACTGGTGACGTCACGCCAGGGGTCAGACCCCAGGCGTAACAGTCTGGCGCTCGACGGCACCCGGCGAATCGTTACGCCTGGGGTCTGACCCCTGGCGTAACGACCTCGTGAACGTCATGACGCCGTCGTCGACGGGGGAGCGGCGGAACATCTTTCTGTCCTTGGCGTAGTCCTGCGGGTTGATCCACGGCTCCCGGTCGCCCTGCTTGGGGAACCGGTCGGCGGCGCGCTGTACGTAGCCGGACGTCAAGTGGTCGAGCAGCGGGCGCAACTCCATCGATGCGTCCGACGCCCGGAGCCGAGGCGTGCAGATCTGCGTCCCGGTGGCATCCATGTGATTGAGCAGGCGGCACACGTAGTGGGCGATCAGGTCGGCTCGCAGGGTCCACGATGCGTTGACGTACCCGAACGTCGATGCCAGGTTCGGTACGTCGGAGTAGGCGAATCCCTTGTAGGCGATCGTCTGGGCGAAGTCGACCGGTTCGCCGTCGACGACGATGTCGACCTCGCCGAGCGTCACCATCTGCAAGCCGGTCGCCGTCACGATGACGTCGGCATCGAGGTGCTCCCCGGATCGGAGTGCGATGCCGGTCTCGGTGAAGTTGGCGATGCGATCGGTGACCACCGACGCCGAGCCGTCCTTGATCGCCTCGAACAGGTCGCCGTTGGGCACCAGACACAGGCGCTGATCCCACGGCGCATACGTCGGCGTGAAGTGGGTGTCGACGTCGAAGTCGGCGCCGAGCGCCTTGGTGACGCGCTTGACCAGATAGCTCTTGGCCTTGTCCGGGCTCTTCCGCATGCGCTTGTAGATCAGCTGTTGCAGTGCGGTGTTCTTCCTGCGGGTGATCTCGTAGGCCAGCGTGTCGGGCAGGACCTTGCGCAAGCCGTTGGCGATCACGTCGACGTCGGGGCCGGCCGCGACGTAGGTCGGCGAGCGTTGCAGCATCGTGACGTGGGCCGCAGTACCCGCCAGGGCCGGCACGAGCGTCATGGCCGTCGCACCGGAGCCGATCACGACGATCCGCTTGCCGGCGGCGTCGAAGTCGTCCGGCCATTCCTGGGGGTGCACGATCTCGCCCTGGAACCGCTCGCGGCCGACGAACTCGGGCGTGTAGCCGCCCTTGTAGGAGTAGTAGCCCGAGCACATCGAGAGGTAGTTGCAGGTCAGGGTCGCCGTGCCGGTGCCGTCGACGAGTTCGGCCTCGACCGTCCACGTGGCGGTCTCGCTCGACCATTCGGCACGGTGCACGAGGTGGCCGAAGCGGATGTGGCGGTCGATGCCGTACTCGGTGACCGTTTCGCGCAGGTACTCCATGATCGAGGGGCCGTCGGCGATTGCCTTGTCGGCGATCCACGGCTTGAACTCGAAGCCGAGCGTGTGCATGTCGCTGTCGGAGCGGATGCCCGGATAGCGGAACAGATCCCAGGTGCCGCCGATGTCGTTGCGTCCCTCGAGGATCAGATACGTGCGGTTCGGCGACTCCACCTGGAGGTGGTAGGCAGCGTCGATGCCGGAGATGCCGGCACCGATGACGAGGACGTCGACGTGAGGAACGCTCATGAGATCGACCGTATCCGCCGCCGGTCGCTGGGAAGGTCTTGACGGGACCGTGACGCCGCCCGGCGATCGCGGCGCCGTACCCTGACTCCATGACGTCGACGTTCGCTCCACCCACCGGTCCTCCCGTGACCGGAGCACCTGGGGCCACGCCCCCGGAGATCGAGCCGGCGCCGGTGGCGTCGGGTGCCAACGGTCGTCGTCGACCAGTGGCGCTGGTGGTGGCGGTCGTCGCCGCAGTGGCACTCGGTGTCGCAGGGTTCGTCGCACTCACGGCTGGCCGTTCGGTTGACGTGGCCGAGCCGTACTCGCTACTGGCTGCGGCCGAGAGCACGATTGCCGCCCGCACCGTCGAGTTCGATCTCACCGTGTCGGCCGCCGAACTCGCCGACGTCACCGTGCAGGGCGCCGTCGACAACGAGTCCGACATTCTGTCGGTGACCGCTGACCTGTCCTCGCTGCTCTCGCTCGGAGACACGCCACTGCCGCTCGGCGGCGGTGACGTGATGATGCTCGTCGACGGATCGAACGGCGTCGTGTATCTCGACGCCAGCGCCCTCGGGGGGTTCCTCCCGACCGGAGCCGCCTGGGTGTCCGTGGACGCCGGTGCCCTCGCCGAACAGAGCGGACAGCCGCTCGATGACCTCCAGGACCAGTTCGTTCTCGACCCGACCGACGTTGCGCACACGCTGCTCGACTCGGAGAACGCGACGGAGGTCGGCACCGACATGATCGACGGCGTCGAGACCCGGCACTACCAGGTCAGCGTCGACCTGGCCGAGGCGCTCGCAGCGGTGCCACAGGCCGACCTCGACACGGCGCTCGGAGACGTCGCCCTACCGGACACCGTCACCTACGACGTCTGGGTCACCGCCGACAACCAGTTGCGCCGCGTCGCCTTCGAGACCGACATCGCCGGTCAGTCGATCGCCATGGTGCTCGACATGACGGCCACCGACGATGCGTCCGGTCTGGAACTGCCGGACGACTCCGAGGTCGTCGACCTCACCGGTCTCCTCGGTCTCTGATCACCCAGCGGCGCCTCGCCGCCGACCGTCCAGCAGTCGAGCCGCAGCGCGATGCCCCACCTCACAGGCGGTGGTCGGGTCGTCGATCCAACGCGACGACGTGAGAAATCCGGCGGCGAACGCATCGCCCGCGCCCGTCGTGTCGTCGACGCCGGGCACCGCTCTCGCGTCGACGGCGGCCGCAGAGCCGTCGAGCCGGTGGACCAGCGCTGGGAGCGGACCCCGCTTGACCACGGTGAGTGCGCCGACCAAGGGACCGTCGATGGCCAGTGCCGCGGCCTCGTCCGCGTTGGCGAACACGACGGCGGGCGCTGCGTCGGCCAGCCGTCGGATCGCCTCGTCGATGCCGACCTCGGACAGGATCGCCGTCGACGACACGTCGATCGAGACGGCGACACCGCGCTGGTGCGCCCAGCCGATCACCGTGGTCGCCGTGCCCGCGATGACGCCGCCGGCGAGTGAGTAGAACGGCACGTGGAGCACCTCCACGCCGTCGAGCCACGACGGATCCGGATCGTCGAGGTCGAGGCAACTCTGCCGATCGGTCAGCATCGTCCGCTCGCCGAGATGATCGACGAGCGCCACGATCGTGCCCGTCGAACCGCCCGTCCTGACCATCGACGTGTCGACGCCGTCGCCGGCGAGTTCAGCGACCAGTGCGGTGCCGATCGCGTCGGCACCGACCTGCCCCAGGAACCGGGCCCGGTGGCCGAGTGCTGCCGCCTGCGCCGCGACGTTCGCTGCACTGCCACCGCGCCGGCGCGAGATGTGGGCATGGGTGTCGGAGGCGACGTTGACGGGCCCGTCGAGGCGCACGATGACGTCCTCGACGAGGTCGCCCAGGCAAGCGAGCATCGCAGCGAGAACGTCAGCCGCCGTCGACGTCGTCGAGGCTCGGGTGCGGCACCGGATCCTCGCCGACGTTCTTGTCCGTCGTCGAGTCGTCGACGACCACCATCACGTCGAGGCCGGAGAACGTGCCGGAGGGGTCGGCAACCTCGACGACACGGTCGTCGACGTCGTCGTATTCGAGTCGCAGCGCCCTGCTCATCGTCGCGTGCATCGCATACGTGCACGTGATGTACGTGAACTCCAGGATCTCCTCGTCGGACAGGTGCTTCTGCAATTGCGCGAACAGGCTGTCGGGAACGCGCCCGCGCTGCAGCACGAGGCAGTCGGTGTAGGCCAGCACGGCACGCTCCGCCGGGCTCCAGCAATCGGCCACCGACCAGGCGGGGATCGCCGTCACCTGCTCGTCGGTGAAGCCGACGTCGCGCATCGCCTTGCAGTGTTGGCTGAACACGAACTGGCTGCCGACGGCGAATCCGGCGCGGGTCTGGCCGAGTTCGCGCAGTCGGGCGCTGATGTGGCGGCCGGGGTCGCGGTAGAACTGGAAGCCCGCAGTCGTGTGGTCGAATGCGTCGGGCACCAGGGCGAACACCGTCCACCAGTTCCCCGGTGTCCCCGATGCGGTGCCGGGCTCGGCGACCGGGTCGCGGTCGCCGAAGATCATCCGGTAGACGGCCTGTGCGAGCGGGTGGGCGTCGTCCTTGGGCACCTGGGCGAGGCGGGGCATGTCAGGCCTCCACCGAGGCCGACCGGCCGGGCACCGACACCTTCTGCGCCGCCTCGCGGGAGGTCTCGACCAACGGGTCGACGCCGAGCAGCCGGTGCGCCTCGGTCGGGTCGGGCGCGAAGCCCGGCGTGTCGCGGCACAACTCGACCATGATGCCGTTCGGGTCCAGGTAGTACAGCGAGTGGCACCAGCCGTGGTCCTGCTCCATCGCCGGCTCGATGCCCTCGGCGGACATCCGGGTGCGCACTGCCTCCTGCTGTTCGGCGGTGGCACGGAACGCGCAGTGGTTCACCCAGAACGGAAGCCCGACGCCGTCGGACACGTCGGTGGTCCACTCGGGCTGCTCGCCGACCTGGTGGAACTGGAAGAAGGCGATGCACTCCGCCTCGCCCCGGTCGTTCGGGCCGATGTCGTAGAACACGTGACGCAACCAGCTCTCGCCCATCGCCTGGACCTCGGTGTGGACCAGCGGAAACCCCATCAGGTCCTCGTAGAAGTGGGTCGTCGCATCGACGTCCCGCGTGGCGTAGGCGACGTGGTGGAGCGGCATGGTCGCAGCGTAGATCCCGGTGCCACGGGTGAACGGACCGAATGCCGGCCGTTCGCTCATCGTCGACACGATCGGCGATGATCGGAGATGCCCTTCGCCGCCGTCAACGGAATCGACGTCTACTTCGAGCTCCACGGTGCCGGTCCGCCGCTGCTGAACATCAGCGGCAGCGGCAACGATCTGCGCCGCTCGCCGGCGTCGGTCCTGCCCGTCAACAAGGCGTTCGAGACGCTGTCGTTCGACCAGCGCGGGCTCGGGCAGACGTCGAAACCCGACTGCGACTACACGATGGCCGACTACGCCGACGACGCCGCGGCGCTGATCCACTCGATGGGATGGGCGCGCTGTCACGTGCTGGGCACCAGTTTCGGCGGCATGGTCGCGTTGAATCTGGCCGTGCGGCATCCCGACATCGTCGACCGGCTCGCGCTGTGCTGCACGTCGCCCGGCGGTTCGGCGCCGTCGTACCCGCTCCACGAACTGGGCGCCCTCGATCCTCGGGAGGCGTTCGCCCTGCGGATGCGGCTCACCGACCGCCGATGGGATCCCGACGCCGATGAACCGATCCCCGGGCTCGGTGCCTACTACGACCAGATGGTGGCGGCGTCCACCGCCGGCGTCGACGTCGATCAGCTCACCGGACTCCGCCGCCAACTCGCAGCTCGCGCCGGTCATGACGTGGTCGCCGACCTGCCGTCGATCACCCAGCCGACACTGGTGTGTGCCGGCCGCTATGACGGCATCGCTCCGGTCGAGAACTCCGAGCTCCTCGCCGAACGCCTGCCCGATGCCAGACTGCAGGTCTTCGAAGGAGGACACATCTTCATGATCCAGGACCGTCGCACCTTTCCGGCGATCGTCGACTTCCTACGGGGCGACTCGTGATCCGGCTCCGCCAGGTTGCGATGATCGCCCCCGACCTCGACCCGGTGGTCGACGAACTCCGTTCGACGTTCGGGCTCGAGGTGTGCTTCAACGATCCCGGCGTCGCCGAGTTCGGTCTGCGCAATGCGCTGTTGCTCGTCGGCGACCAGTTCATCGAAGTGCTCTCGCCCGTACGGGAGGGGACGACCGTGCAGCGGCTGCTCGACCGGCGCGACGGTGCCGGCGGCTACATGGCGATCTTCGAGGTCGACGACCTCGACGAACGCGTCGAGCGGCTGGCGGCGAACGACGTGCGCGTCGTGTGGGCCGCCGACCTCCCCGACATCCGCGGTCGCCATCTCCACCCTCGTGACGTCGGCGGCACACTGGTGTCGATCGACCAGCCGGTGCCCAACGGCAGCTGGCGCTGGGGCGGCCCCGACTGGCAGGAACGCTCGCACGAGCTGCTGAAGCATGCGATGGTGACCGCAATCGAAGGCGTCACGGTCTCCGCGTCGGATCCGGCGGCGATGCGCGCTCGATGGATGCAGCTCGGATTCGATCGACACGTCGAGTTCGCGGCCGCAGGGCCGCGAGGCGACGGCCTCGACGAGGTCCGCCTCGTCGCCGCCGACCGGTGGCGATCCGGCGAGCGCATCGAGATCGGCGGCGTCACCTTCATCCTCGTCTGAACCGACCTCATCGCTGATCGCTCATCGTTCATGGCTCCGTGGCGGTGTCGTGCCAGACCGACGTGGCGCCGGAGTGGCCGACCTCGATCACGGTGTAGGTCGCGCCGAGGCCGGTGATGACCGATGCGCCGATCAGCACGGCCGCGACCGCCTTGGGCGGCACCTTGCCGAGACGGTCACGGGCATACGGTTCCGCGGCGACGAGGCCACTGACGATCGTGAGGGCGATTGCCCATGGGAGCACCGTCTCGCCCTGTTCGGTGTGTTCCTCCACCTGCTCGGTCCGCTTGACCTGACCCTCGAGCGATTCGCCCGACTGTTGCGCGAGGCCGACGGCGATCGTGGCCACGAGTGCGAGTCCGAAGACCACCGGCCCGTAGTAGCGCCGGCTCTTCGGCACCAGGGCGACGACGATCAACCCGATCGCCGCGATCGGCAGGAGCACGACAGCGGCGTGCACGACGAGTGGGTGCGCGGGCAGGCCGAACAGCGTGTTGATCTCCATGGGGTCTCCTGTTGCTAGAGGCGCACTCGGGCGCCGGAACGAGATGCCGGCGCAGGACGGGGCGTGCGACGATGGGTGAGGCGGTACACGGCTGCCCAGGCGACGGCCACGATCGAGGCGACAGCGGTGCTCTGGTAGAGCCAATGCGTGCGGTCGGTGCCGGCGAGGGCGGCGTGGAGGCTGACCAGGAGGAACACCGCATAGCTCGACAGGTGGATCCAGCGCCAGACGCGGCGGGGAAGTTTCTTCATGGCGAGCGACGTGGCCTCGACGGCCGCCAGGAGCCACATCGCGACAACGCCGAGCGCGACAGCGCCGGGCCGCCACTGCGAGGCGAACGGAACGGTCAGATCGGCGAGTCCGAAGTGCACGTAGCTGTCGGCGACCAGGGCGCCGAGATGGATTGCCGTGAACGACACGGCGAGTCCGCCGAGCCACCGGTGCAGGTCGAGCAGCCAGGCGGGACGCCGTTGTTCGGGGAATGCCTTGGTCGCCAGTACGACGCCCCAGATCACCGATGCGGTCAGCATCAGCCAGGCGACGACGCCGGATGCTCGGGTCAGATACCACCACACCTGGGGGTTCACCGGTACACCTGGGGATTCATCGCTGGTCTCCGTTGTTCGAGCTGGTTGCGAGGCGGCCACCGAGTGCGGCCAGGTCGTCGGTGGCGTGCACGCGACCGTCGGCCGCCACCGCCACACCGCTGAGTTCGTGACGATCGAGGTACTCGACGACGTGGGTGCTGCCGGCGAGGAGCGCCGCCGTGGCGTGGGCCTCGGCGAGCCATCCCGAGCGAGCGACGACCGTCACCGACCACAGATCGGTGGTCGACGGGGCGCCGGTCCACGGATCGATGACGTGGTGACGCTCGGCGCCGTCGTGGTGCCAGCGCCGCGATCGCGTGCTCGACGTCGCCACACCGCCGCCGGCGAGGGCGATCGTGCCCACCGCACCACGGTCGACCTCGGGGTGTTCGACGTGGACGATCCAGCCACCCTCCGGTGCAAGCCCTCCCGTCGAGATGTCGCCGCCGATGCTGACCATTGCGCCGGTGGCACCCGATGCGAGGGCATGTGTCACGGCGAGATCGGCGGCGAGACCCTTGCCGATGCCGCCGGCGTCGATCGCGATCCCGTCGGGGAGCCGGACGGTGTTCGTCCGGACGTCGACGTCGATGTCGGCCAGCGTCGGATCGTCGTCGTCGAACCCGCCCACGACGACGGCACCCGACGCCAGGATCGTCACCCGATGGGGATCTTCGACGCTCGCTCGGTAGCCGGCGGCGACCAGCGCCGGCAGCGTCGTCGGATCGAAGCGGTGATCGGTTGCCTGCCAGGCGCCGAGCATGGTGGCCACCAACGTGATCGTCGACGGATCGACCTGCACCGGGTGTCCGCATGCGACGTTCAATCTCGACACGTCGCTCGTGGGGAGGAATCGGCTCCAGCACGTCTCGAGATGTTCGAGCAGCTCGACCGTGGTCGCCCACGACCGGTCATCGCCACGGTCGTCGTCCGAGATGGTGACGAGCTGCAGCTCGCTCGCCATCACGCGTCCTCGGTGTTCAGCGACTGCCACGGGTCGTCGCTGCGGGGGCGGGTGCCTGGGCGACCGGCGGGGCGACCACACGGACCTCGGGTCGTGCGGTCAGCGTCACCGGTGCTGGGGAGTTGGTCGCCTGCGGCGCCACCGGCACGTCGGTCGGTGGCGCCGTGACCGGCGGTGCGACGGGTGGTGCAGTGAGCGGTGCGGTGTTCGACGGAGCTGTCGGCTGTGGCGTCGCCGGTGGCGCCGTGGCCGCTGATGCATCGGCGATGGCGCCGGCCACGCCCATCGAGGCGACCAGGCCGAACATCGTCGACACGCCGATTCCCGCAGCGGCGATGCGCGACCGTCGTGCCGGATGGCGACGACGTGGCCGAGTGCCGGGAGTCGCTCGGGGTGTGGTCGCTCGCGGGCTGTCCGCACGAGGGGCCGCCGCACGAGCGGTCGCCGGCGCCGGCGGGGGGAGTGGGCGGTCGGCGGATCGGGGACCGAGCAGGGGATCGAAGTCAGTCATCGTCGTCGGCGCCTTCGTGCTCTTCGTGATCGTCGGAGTAGTGATCGTCGTCTTCGTAGTGGTCGTCGTCGTCGGAGTAGCTCTGCGTGCCGGCGCTCGGTGCCGCTGCCGGTGCCGCAGGTGCACCGACGACGGTCGTCGGCTCGGTGACGTCGACGATGACGGCGCCGTCGTCACCGATCGCCGCGGTGAACACGATCGTGCGGTCGCCGTTCAGGAAGTCGACACGCAACGACCGCAGGTCGCCCTGCGACAACACCGGGATCCAGCCGGGTTCGGCGACCACGTGGTCGAGTGCGATCCCGCTGGTGGTCGTCATCACCCACACGGTGCCGGTGCCGTCGATGTCGTACTGCTGCGCAACGTTGTCGGCGACCGTGGTCGGTGTCGTCGGGGTCGCAGCCGGCGTCGACGGGACGTCGACGGCGACGGTCTCGATGTCGGCGCCCGCGGCGGGGTCGGGCAGCAGCTCGTCGGTGGCGGCGAGGTCGCCGATGGCGCTGTCGTCGGCCGCATTCAGGATGCCGATGTTCGCTGCCACCGCCGCGGTGCCGGCGATCAGCACGCCGGCGATTGCCGCTGCGGTCACGAGTGAGGTGCGGTTCGTCCACGACCTGCTCGGACGGCGCTGTTCGGGATCGGGACTTGCGGGTGTCGAAGTCATGTGAGCGACCGTACGCCCGGCCGTTCCAGCAGGCGGCAAGACCAAGGCAAACGTTGGGTAAGCGATCCCAGACCACCTGGTCGGAGTGCGCGAACCTGACGGCGTGCGCCTGTTGCTCGTCGAAGACGACTCCACGATCTCCGATCCGCTGTTGGAAGGGCTGCGCCGTGAAGGGTTCGAGGTGGAGCTCGCCCCGACCGGGGCGGCGGCGTTGGCCGCTGCTCCGGTCGATCTGGTGTTGCTCGACCTCGGCCTGCCCGATCTGGAGGGACGCGTCGTGTGCCAGGAGCTGCGCGCGGCCAGCAACGTGCCGATCATCGTCGTCACCGCACGCAGCGACGAGATCGACCGCGTCGTGTTGTTGGAGCTCGGCGCGGATGACTACGTCGTCAAGCCGTTCGGCTTCCGCGAGCTGGTCGCACGGATTCGTGCAGTGTTGCGCCGGGTCGGCCAACCCGAGAACTCGAACGGAGCCGAGCCGGTCGCCGTGGGTGCCCTGCTGATCGATCGTCGCCGTCACACCGTCGACTTCGACGGCGAGTCGATCGCACTGACGCCGAAGGAGTACGACCTGCTGCTGTGCCTTGCGCTCGACGCCGGCGCCGTCAAGACGCGTGAGCAACTGATGCGCGAAGTGTGGGACGAGCACTGGTGGGGCTCGACGAAGACGCTCGACGTGCACATCGCGTCGTTGCGCCGCAAGCTCGCTCCGGAGGTGATCGAGACCGTGCGGTCGGTGGGCTACCGGTACAACGCCGGCGAGGCGCCCGACGCGCCGCAGCGCGGCTGACAGCGCCATGACCCGCCGCCTGCTCGCCAGTTACCTGACGATCACCGCGATCGTGTTGATCCTGCTCATGGTGCCGCTGGGCATCTTCTACTCCCAGCGCGAGCGCGAGCGCCTCGCGTCTGCCGTCGAACACGATGCGAACGTGATCGCCACGTTGTACGAGGACGACCTCGAAGCACAGTTGGCGCTCGACCCGGTGCCGGCGGACACGTACGAGGACCGCACCGGTGGCCGAGTCGTCGTCGTCGACAGCGCCGGGATCTCGCAGGTCGACACGGCCGACGTCATCGACCGGGACTTCTCGACGCGCCCGGAGATCGCGTTCGCACTCGACGGCGTTCGCACGGCGGGAACACGGCGATCCGACACCCTGGGCACCGATCTGCTCTACGTCGCCGTGCCGGTTGCGTCCGGTGGGACGGTGCACGGTGCGCTGCGCATCACGCTCGACACGAGCGACGTCACCGAACGGGTGCGGAACTTCTGGCTGTCGCTCGGCGCGATCGCCGTGGTCGTGTTGTCGGCGGTCGGGGTGATCGGATGGGTGATCGCCCGATCGGTGACACGGCCGTTGCGCGAGCTCACGGCGTCGGCGGCTCGGTTCGCGAGCGGCGACTTGACGGTGACCGACCACGTGCCGGAAGGGCCTCCGGAGATCCGTGCCCTCGACGAGACGATGTCGACGATGGCGCAGCGGCTCGACGCCGTGCTGCGCGACCAGCGCCGGTTCGTCGCCGACGCATCGCACCAGTTGCGTACACCGCTCACGGCGCTGCGGTTGCGGCTCGAGAACCTGCAGATCGACCTCGCATCGGCCGACGGTACGGCGGTCGACCAGCCGGCGGTCGATGCGCTGGAACGGGCGATCGGCGAGACGGAGCGGCTGACCGAGCTGGTGTCGAGCCTGCTCCAGCTCGCTCGCGCCGACGATCATCCCGTCACCGAGGTCGCTGATCTCGGCGTGCTCGTGCGTGACCGCGTCGACACGTGGACGGCGATCGCCGACGAGCGGGGCGTCGCACTGCGTCACGATTCGACGGACGAACCGACGATGGTCCGATGCATTCCCGGCGCCATCGAGCAGATCCTCGACAACCTGTTCGACAACGCACTGGCGGTCACCGCGCCCGGCGGGGGCATCGAGGTGGAGATCGATGGACGGCGTGACGGGATCATCGAGCTGCGTGTCGTCGATCATGGTCCGGGGCTCTCCGACGCTGCAAAGGCCGATGCGATGCGGCGGTTCTGGCGCGGTGACACCTCGCGTCCCGGGACCGGCTTGGGCCTGGCGATCGTCGAGACACTCGCCACGTCGTCGGGGGGCGGCGCGACGTTGCTCGACACGGCCGGTGGTGGCTTGACCGTGGTCGTCGACCTGCCGGTGGCGACGTAGCGAACCGGTCGTCGCCCTGGTACCCTCGGGGGTATGTGTAGACAAACGACCTGCAGGAAGTGCGGCCGGCCGGGTTGGGCCGGGTGCGGAGCCCATGTCGAGCAGGTGCTCGGCCACGTCCCCCAGAGCGATCGTTGCCAGTGTGGCAGAGACACCGCCTCCTCCGGTGGACGCTCCTGGTTCCGCCGCTGACCACCTCCTGCAATCGTCATCGCAGACGGGGCGAGATCAACTATTGCGAATCTAACTCGCAATAGTTAATGTCGTGGTCGATGGGGGACACCACCGCACCGACCGACGGGCGCCGCGCGAGGCGCGAGCGCGGCCGGCTCGCCGTGATCGACGCGATGTTCTCGCTGCTGCAGGACGGCAAGGTACCGGTCAGCGCCGAGATGGTCGCCGAGCGTGCGGGCGTCTCGGTGGCGTCGGTGTTCCGCTACTTCGACGGGCTCGACGACCTGCAACTGCAGACGTTCGAACGGTTCCGCGAGCGATTCGAACCACTGCTCGACGTCGACGCCGGTGCCGGCACGCTGCAAGGGCGCATCGCCGCGTTCGTCCGCTCGCGGCTCGATCTCTACGAGCAGGCCGGTGCCATCATGGCCGTCGGCCGTCTGCGCGCACTGGAACACGAACCGCTCGTGGCGGCATCGGCCGAGATGCGTGGCCTCCTCGCTGCCCAGGTGCGCTCGGCGTTCGCCGAGGACATCACCGCCGACGGTACGCGCAGCGACCTGGTTGCGGTGATCGATGCGCTCACGTCGTTGGAGTCGTGGGACGTGCTGCGCAAGACGCATTCGCGTTCACGCAACGAGATCGACGTCGCCTGGCGCCGGGGGATCGGAGCCATGATCATGACGTGGGCACATCCCGACGAAGGGGATCAGGGAGGGGACCGATGAGACCATCGCGATTCGAAGGGACGATCGGCAGAACGGTCGCCGAGTCGACGCCGTTCTACGACGAGGCGCCGCATCCGGGCGACGATGCACCCAACGTCGTCGTCGTGTTGCTCGACGACACCGGGTTCGCCCAGTTCGGGTGCTACGGGTCCGACATCGACACGCCGAACATCGATGCGCTCGCCGCCGGCGGGCTGCAGTTCACCAACTTCCACGTCACGCCCCTGTGCTCGCCGACCCGGGCGTCGTTGCTGACCGGCCGGTCGCAACACGCCGTGGGGATGCGCGCCGTCTCGAACTTCCGCACGGGCTTTCCCAACATGCTCGGCCACATCTCCAACCATGCAGCGACGATGGCGGAGGTGTTGCGCGACGCCGGCTACGCCACCTTCGCCGTCGGCAAGTGGCACCTCGCCCCGATGGAGCAGTGTTCGGCGGCCGGGCCGTTCGATCAGTGGCCGCTCGGGCGCGGGTTCGACCGCTTCTACGGGTTCATGGAGGGCGAGACCGACCAGTTCCATCCCGAACTGGTCGCCGACAACCATCCGATCGTGCCGCCTGCCGGCCCCGAAGATGGCTACCACCTGTCGGAGGATCTCGTCGATCAGGCGTTGCGGATGATCTCCGACAGCGTCGGCGTGCGCCCCGATCGGCCGTTCTTCACGTACCTCGCGTTCGGCGCGACACATGCGCCGCACCAGGCGCCGCCGGAGTACCTGGCGAAGTACCGCGGGAAGTTCGACGAGGGGTGGGATGTCGTACGTCAACGCTGGTTCGAACGCCAGCGGGAGCGGGGAGTGATCCCCGAGGGGACCGAACTGGCGCCGCGCAATCCCGGCGTCGACGCCTGGGACGACCTGCCGGACAACCAGCAGCGGTTGGCGTGCCGGCTCCAGGAGGCGTTCGCCGCATTCCTCGACCACACCGACGACCAGATCGGCCGGCTGGTCGACGGTCTACGACGGCTCGGGCAGCTCGACAACACCGTGCTCGTCGTGCTCGCGGACAACGGCGCCTCGCAGGAGGGCGGGCCGTTCGGGGTGATGCACGAGATGAAGTTCTTCAACGGGATCTTCGAGACACCTGACCAGGCCGTCGAGCGCATCGACGACATCGGCGGTCCGCACAGCCACACCAACTATCCGTGGGGCTGGGCGCAGTGTGGCAACACGCCGTTCAAGTGGTACAAGCAGAACACCCACGAAGGTGGCGTGCACGTCCCGATGATCGTGCACTGGCCCGAGCGTATTTCGGGCGACGCAGCGGGCACGCTGCGCGACCAGTTCGCATTCGTCGCCGACATCGCGCCGACGATCTACGACCTCGTCGGCGTCACGCCGCCCGAGGTGTACCGGGGGATCGAGCAGTTGCCCGTCACCGGGCACTCCTTTGCCGCGGCGATCGACGATGGGTCGACCCCATCGGCGAACCAGCTCCAGTACTTCGAGATGGGTGGAAGCCGGGCGCTGGTCGCCGGCGAGTGGAAGGCGGTCTGTAAACACACCGCCGGCGCCGACTACGACACCGAACCGTGGGAGCTGTACCACCTCGCGAGCGACTTCTCCGAGTGCCACGACCTCGCCACCGACGAGCCCGACCGGTTGGCCGAGCTCCAGGCGCTGTGGTGGCAGGAGGCCGAGCGCCATGGCGTGCTGCCGCTCGACGACCGGATGTTCGAGTTGTTCGGGGCCCGGTTCCGTGACCACTCGCCGCACCCCGCCGACCGGAGATACGTCTATCGGCCGCCGATGTCGCCGCTGCCCGGACAAGCGGCCGCAGCCATCGGTGGCCGGAGTTTCGACCTCACCGCTCGGCTCGCACTTCGCGCAGGCGACGAGGGTGTGCTGTACGCCACCGGCACCGAGAACAGCGGCGTGGCGGTCTTCGTGCAGGACGGCCGGCTCGTGGTCGACTACAACGCCTTCGACGACCACACGCTCCTCGAGTCGGACGTGACGCTGCCCGAGGGTGACGTTGCCGTGACCGTCAGCGTGCGCCGCGGACCTTCGCGGACGGGCACGATGCACCTCGCCATCGACGGCAAACCGGCCGGTTCGGCCGACCTCGCGCTGTTCATGTCGATGATGTCGTCGGTCGGCCCGAGCATCGGCGAGGACCACGGGTCGGCGGTGTCGCAACGCTACGACGCGCCCTTCGCGTTCACCGGAACGCTGCACGGGGTCGAGATCCAACTGCTGTCGCGTGAGGATGCCGAAGCACGCGATGCGGTTGCTCGTGCCGAGATGAGCCGCCAGTGAGTGTCGACATCACGCTGCTCGGCACCGGGAGCCCGATGGCGGATCCGAACCGCGCCGGGCCTGCGACGCTCGTGCAGGCGGCCGGCGAGCACTACCTGGTCGATTGTGGCCGAGGTGTGCTGATGCGCTTGGCGGCGGCAGGTGTGCCCGTCGGCCAGCTGACTGCGGTGTGCATCACGCACCTGCACAGCGACCACATCACCGACCTCAACGACGTGATCACCGCGATGTGGATCACCACGTTCGAGCCGACGCCACTGCGGATCATCGGCCCGCCCGGCACGAAGGAGGTCGTCGGCCACATCCTCGCCTCGCTCGGCCCCGACATCGGCTACCGCCTCGCCCATCACCACGACCTGACCGATCCGCCTCTCCTGGAGATCACCGAGACCGACGGGGTCGGACAGCCCGACGTGTCGGTCGGCGGCGTTCGCGTCGCGGCGGCGCCCACCGATCATCGCCCGGTCGAGCCGAGCATCGCGTTCCGGTTCGACAGCGACGGGATCGGCGTCGTCGTCGCCGGCGACACCGTGCCGTGCGCAGGGTTGGACCAGCTGTGTGTCGGAGCGAGCGCGCTGGTGCACACCGTGATCCGCAAGGACATCATCGCCAACATCGCGCTCCCGCGCCTGCAGGACACGCTCGACTACCACTCGTCACCCGAGGAGGCGGCCCACACCGCCGCACGCCGCGCGTGGGAACCCTGGTGCTCACGCACTACGTCCCGGCGATCCCTCCCGGCGGCGGCGACGACTGGCGTGAACTCGCCGCCCAACACTTCACGGGTCGCGTCGAACTCGGCGACGACCTCCACCACATCACCATCACCTGAACTGTCACACCCGTGCCGGGTCGAACGTGACATCAACGACGAGGAGACACCACATGCAGACGCTGCGCACCCCCGACGATCGGTTCGACGGCCTCGACGGCTACCCGTTCGAGCCGCACTATGCAGAGATCGACGATGGCGACGGTGGGACGCTGCGCGTGCACTACGTCGACGAGGGTCCGGCCGATGCTGCGCCGGTGCTCCTCCTGCACGGCGAGCCGTCGTGGAGCTACCTGTACCGGCACATGATCCCGCCGCTGATCGCCGCTGGACATCGCGTGATCGCCCCCGATCTCGTCGGCTTCGGTCGCAGCGACAAGCCGACCGAGCAGAGCGACTACACCTACGCCCGCCACGTCGAGTGGATGCGTGAGTTGTTGTTCGACCGTCTCGACCTTCGCGACATCACGTTCTTCGGCCAGGACTGGGGCGGTCTCGTGGGGTTGCGCGTGCTGGCGCTCGATCCCGATCGGTTCGCCCGGGTCGCCATCGGCAACACCGGCCTGCCGACCGGGCACGGTCCGGCGAGCGATGCGTTCATGGCCTGGCAGAAGTTCTCGCAGGAGACGCCGGTGTTCGACATCGGGTTCCTGATCAACGCTGCCACCACCACCGACCTGACGCCCGAGGTGATCGCCGGCTACGACGCTCCGTTCCCCGACGACAGCTACAAGGCCGGCGCTCGAATCTTCCCGACGCTGGTGCCGACCAGTCCCGACGATCCCGCCAGCGCCGACAACATCGCTGCATGGGAGGTGCTCAGCACGTTCGACCGGCCGTTCCTGCTGTGTTTCAGCGACAGCGATCCCGTCACCAAGGGCGGCGACGCCCCGTTCCTCGCGAAGGTCCCCGGCGCACAGGGCCAGCCACACGTGACGATCGAAGGCGGCGGGCACTTCCTCCAGGAGGATCGCGGGCCAGAGCTCGCCGACCTGTTGATCGGCTTCATCGGATCCTGATGGACGCACGGGCACCGGATCTCGAGTGGCGAGACCTCAGTCGCCGCGCAGCGCTGCAGTCGCACCGGCTGATCGGGTGGATCTACTGGGATCCGAGGGCCATCGCGAACTACGCGGCGCTCGGCGTGCCCGACGGGATCGGCTACTACATCGCGACACGTGGGGCCACGCTCGGCCACGCCGGCAACGACGTGGTGACGGCGGCGTTCTACTCGATCCACCCGGACTTCGTCGCGTTCGGCCTCGACCGGTGCCGTGCCGCAACGACGTTCGAGGCCGCGGCGGCTGCCCGTGACGCTGCGGTCGTCGAGGGGCTGCGGGAGTACGTGCCGGAGATCTGCGACGACCTCGCTTCGATGGCCGCGGATCTCTGGGCTGCGGCGGACGCGCTGCCGTTGGCCGGTCGAGCACTGTTCGCATCGACCCGTGTCTGGCCGCGGCCCGCTGACGACCCTCTTCTGTCAGCGTGGCTGGCGGTCAACTGCATCCGCGAGTGGCGTGGCGACACCCACTGGGCGATCCAGATCGCGGAGGGCATCAGCGGGACCGCTGCGGGGATCCTCGACGGGGCCTGGCGCAACTACGACGGCGACTGGCTCGCGCGCAGCCGCGGCGCCGACGATGCGGCGCTCGAGCTCGGGTTCGCCGAGCTGCAGGCGCGAGGGCTCGCAGCGGACGGCGTGGTCAACGACGCGGGCGTCGCCTACCGCCAGGAGCTGGAGGACCGACTCGACGACGTGTCCGCCGAAGCGTGGCGGCATCTCGGCGCCGATGCGACCCGACGATTCGTCGGGCTGATCGAACCGGTCGGCGGGCGGCTCGTCGAACGCATCGACCTCACCGCCGGGACCAACTGGATGCCGGCCGCACGAGACCGGGAGCCCCGATCGTGATCACCGTCGAACGAAGCCGGACGATCCCGGCGCACCTCACCAGGGTGTGGGACGTCCTCGCCGATTTCGACCGGCTGGCCGTCTGGGCTGCGAATGCCGACCACACGTGCTGGCTCGACGACCCACTGCCGGACGGAGAGATGGTCGGTCGTGCACGACGGGTCCAGGCAGGTCGAGTGGTACTGGTCGAGACGATCACCGTCTGGGAGCCACCGGCTCGCCTCGCCTACGACCTCGGCGGCCTGCCGAAGGTGGTGAAGTCCGCCGTCAACGAGTGGCGCCTGCGTGCCGACCGGTCCGAGGACGAGCGAACGGTCGTGACGCTGGCGACGCACGTCGACTGCGGGCACCGGCCACCGCAGCGGTTGGTCGCCCGCGTCGCCGCACGCCGCCTCGCCGGTGCATCCGATGTGATGCTCGACGGCCTGGCCGCACATCTGGGGCCCTCCGGAGCGCCCCGAGCGGCTGGAAAGGTCACGTTCGACCCGGCACGGTATGACAGTTCGACGAAGGGGATGCAGACATGAGTGACACCCGACCCGACAGCCGACCCGATGTGATCGTGATCATGACCGATCAGGAACGGGCGGCGCCGCCGTACGAGTCCGACGAGTTGCGGGCGTGGCGTGACGAGACGCTGACCGGTCGGAAGTGGTTCGCCGAGCACGGCGTGTCGTTCCAGCGGCACTACACCGGCTCGCTCGCGTGCGTGCCGAGCCGGCCGACGCTCTTCACCGGCCAGTACCCGGACCTGCACGGCGTGACCCAGACCGACGGGCTCGGCAAACAGTACGACGACTCGCGGTTGCGCTGGCTCCCGAAGGGTGAGGTGCCGACGCTCGGCAACTGGTTCCGGGCCGCCGGCTACGACACCCACTACGACGGAAAGTGGCACATCAGCCACGCCGATCTGACCGAACCGGCGACGGGCGAAATCGTCGCCACCAACGACGACGACGGCAACGTCGACGCCGCCGCAGTGCAGCGGTATCTCGCCGCCGATCCGCTGGGGCCGTACGGGTTCTCCGGCTGGGTCGGGCCAGAGCCCCACGGCGCTCCGCTCGCCAACTCCGGAGTGCGGCGCGACCCGCTGATCGCTGCCCGCGTCGTCGCCTGGCTCGAGGACCGCTACGCCCGGCGCCGCGCCGGCGACGCTGATGCAGCGAAGCCGTTCCTGCTGGTGGCCAGCTTCGTCAACCCCCACGACATCGTGCTGTTCCCTGCGTGGATCCGCCAAGGGATTCCGATCGAGCCCAGCCCGCTCGATCCGCCGACGGTGCCGCCGTCACCGACCGACGACGAGGACCTCGTCACCAAGCCCGCCGCACAGATCGCCTACCGCGAGTCGTATCCGACCGGCTACGGGCCGGTGGCGCTCGTCGGCAAGTCGTACCGCGATCATGTTCAGGAGTATCGCGACCTCTACTACCGCCTGCACGCCGAGGTCGACGGACCGGTGGACCAGGTACGTCGGGCGATCTCCGCCGGTCATGAAGCCGGAGCATTCGACGAGGCGGTGATCGTGCGTACGGTCGACCACGGGGAACTGCTCGGCGCTCACGGAGGTCTGCACCAGAAGTGGTTCAACCTCTACGACGAGGCCACCCGGGTGCCGTTCGAGGTCGTGCGCCTCGGTGCGAACGCGACCGGGCCGAGGACGATCGACGATGCACCGACGTCTCATGTCGACCTCGTCCCCACGCTGTTGGGCGCCGCAGGGATCGACGAGGCATCGACGGCCGAGCGGTTGAAGTCGGAGTTCAGCGAGGTGCACCCCCTGCCGGGTCGCAACCTGATGCCCGTCGTCGACGGAGCCTTGGCTCCCGACCGCAACCGTCCGGTCTATGTGATGACCAGGGACAACATGCTCGAAGGCGACACGGGAGCCTCCGGGTTCGCCCGCCGGATCGGGCGGACGACGAAGCCGCCTGCGCCCCTGCGGATCAAGGTGCCCGCCCACGTGGGCGCGAACTTCGAAGGCGTCGTGGCGCGCGTCGACGACTCCGATGCCGATGGGGGAGGGGGACATCTGTGGAAGTTGGTGCGGACCTTCGACGACCCCGCGACGTGGACCGAGCCCGGGGTCCGCCACCTGGCCGCCAACGGCTTGCGGGGTGACGAATACCGCACCGAACCGTTGGCCGACCAGTGGGAGCTGTACGACCTCACGGCCGACCCGATCGAGCACGTCAACCGCTGGCGCCACGACGCCAGCGCAGCGGTGTTCGATCACCTGAAGACGGTGCTGAAGCAGGAGCGGGCACGCTCGGTGCCCGAACGAAACGTGCCGTGGCCGTACGTGCGCCGTCGCCCGAGTGATCCGGCGACCAAACGGGTGCCGCCACCGGCGAAGCTGCTGCGCAAGGGTCTGCAGCGGCTCGGCTTGCATCCGAGCGACCCGGAGGCCCGTGAGTTCGAGCTGCTGGGCAAGCGTGCGCTGATCGTGTGCACCAACCACGCTGTGCTCGACGTCGGCAAGGCGACCGGTGTGTTCGCGAGCGAGATGACCGTGCCGTACTACGCGTTCCTCGACGCAGGTATGTTCGTCGACCTCGCCAGTCCCAACGGGGGAGTGATCCCCGTCGATCCGCAGAGCATCAAGCCGGTGATACGCAGCGCCGACGACGACCGGTTCCTCGCCGACGATGATCTGCGGGCCAAGGTCTCGAACTCGCTGGCGATCGCCGACGTCGATGTCGCGTCCTACGACATCGTGTTCCTCGCCGGCGGATGGGGTGCGGCGTTCGACCTCGGGACGTCCGACGCACTCGCCGAGAAGATCACCGAAGCGAACGCGCTCGGCAAGATCATCGGCGGTGTCTGCCACGGTCCACTCGGTCTGCTGAAGGCGACGGGTACGGACGGACGTCCGCTCGTCGAGGGCCGTCGGGTCTCGGCGGTCACCGACAAACAGGTGCGCGAGCTCGGCATCGAATCGACGCCGCAGCACCCCGAGACCGAGCTGCGGGCGGCGGGGGCGATCTTCGAGAGCGAGAGCGCCCGGCGCGATCCGCTCGCGAACCACTGGGTCGTCGACGGCAACCTCGTCACCGGCCAGAACCAGAACGCCGGGCCGATGGTCGCCCGCGAGATGATGCAGATCCTCACCGAAGGCGCCACGTCATGACCGACACCCGCACACCCCGCTACGGCACCGTCGACCGCGACTACGGGATGCGGCTCGCCACGACACCGGCGGACGAGGACGGTCCTGTCTGGATGGTCAACCTCATGAAGTACCGAGAGGTGGCCGACTACACCGACGGGCGGGAGTCGACGATCAGCGGACGCGAGGCCGACGACCTGTACACCCCGCTCGAGTCGCTCGCAGGCGTCGGTGCAGAGATCGCCTTCGCCGGCGACGTCGACCAGCAGTTGCTCGGCGATGCACCGGTCTGGGATCGCATCGGCGTGGTCAAGTACCCGACGCGACGGTCGTTCATCGAGATGCAGTCGCGGCCTGACTTCCAGCGCCAGCACGCCCACAAGGACGCCGGCATGGCCGAGACGATCGTCATCGGTTGCCGACCGTTCGAGGTGCCCACGTGGCCCTCGGACATCGAACAGCCGGAGTGGACCGACGTGGCGCACCCGCCGACGGCCGACGACGGCCCGGTCATGGTCATCCACGTCCTGAAGTACCGCGACGCAGCCGACGCTGCAGTGACGCCCGAGCAGATGGACGCCTACTCACGGGCTGCCGCCGAGACCGCCGGTCCGCACGGAGTGCGCGTGGCGGGATGGTTCGCCGTCGAGGGCACGATACTCGGCGACGGCCGCAGCTGGGACCAGGTCCGGTTCAACGCATTCCCCAGCAAGGCGGCCTTCATGGCCGTCGTGATGGACCCCGCCCGCCTGGAGGCCCAGAAGGCCAACCGCGAGCCCGCGATCGCCGATACCTACACGATGATCGTTCGGCCGACGATCGACCGGCTCGAGGCCTCGATCACGCAGGACTGACCTGCGGCGCAGCGGTCACCGTCGGCTCAGGCGTCGGAGCGGCCGACGGTGTCGGCCACCGTCGCATCGCGATCGCCCATGGGGCGCTCGGCGCCGCTGGTCGTGTCCTGAGTGGTCTGATGCTCCATCTCCGCGTTGATCTCGGCGCCGAGCATGACGACGAGCGCCGAGATGAACAGCCACAGCATGACGACGACGATCCCGCCGAGTGCCCCGTAGGTCTCGTTGTAGCTGCCGAAGCGTGACACGTAGAACGTGAACGCCGCGGAAGCGACGAGCCAGCCGACGACCGCGAAGATCGCCCCGGCCGACGCCCACGACCATTCCGGCGAGTCACGGTCGGGTCCGTACCGGTAGAAGACAGCGAGCAGCGCAGCGAACAGCAGCCCCGACACGACCGCACCGGCGACGAACAACGCAACTCCGGCAGCACCCGACAGCACGCCGGCCACCGTCATGATCGTGGCGACTGCTGCGATGAAGGCGATGAACAACAACGTGAAGCCGAGTGCGATCCCACGCTTCTTCCAGAACGGACGATCGTCGGGGTCCTCGTCGTAGGCGATGTTGATCGATTCCATGAGGTTCAACATCCCCGACGACGCCGCCCAGAGTGCGAAGAAGATGCCGAGGACGGCGCCGAGACCGAGTGCACTGTTGTTCGCCTCGACGACCGAACTCAGCTGCTGCTCGATCAGTGCGGAGAGTTCGCTCGGCACGCTCGATCCGAGACGATCGGCGAGGTTCGTGACGTTGGACGGGTCCGCCACCAGACCGTAGATCGACACCGCGGCAACGAGCATCGGCACGAGTGCGAGGAAGCCGTGGAACGCCACACCCGACGATGCGAGCGTGACGTGATCGGTCTTCATGTTGTCCTTGACCCGCAGGGCGATGTCCTTCCAACCCCGTGCAGGTATGTCGGTCGGCTCGTTGGCATCACGCCCTGCGCCGTCGTGGTCGGCCGGGTTCGTCGTCGTCTGCGTGCTGGTACTGGCCATGGGCTGAGCTGTACCCGCGGCCTCGGCGGTCCATGCCCCTATGCATCGTGGCAGCGCCGTGTGGCAGAGTCGAGCGGATGACCGAACTCCGGTACTACGCCTTCTTACGCGCGATCAACACCGGCAACCGGCGATTGACGAACCAGCAGTTGTTGGCGCCGTTCCTCGGGCTGGGCTTCACCGACGTCGCCGCCTACCAGGCGGCCGGCAACGTGACGTTCCGGGCCGCAGCAACGACCTCGGTCGACGAGCAACGGATCGAGGAGGCGGTCGCCGAGTCGTACGGGTTCGATGCACCGACATTCGTCCGTTCCACGATCGAGCTCCGGTCGATCGCCGCTCGGCACCCGTTCACGCCCGACGAACTCGCTGCCTCCGAGGGCAGGGTGCAGGTGGCGTTCCTGCGGAACACGCCCCCGGTCGATGCGATCGCCGAAGCGATGTCGCTGGTGCCGTCCGAGGACCGGGCGACGGTGATCGAGCGGGAGTGGTACTGGTTGCCCGTCGCCGGCGTCGGCGCCTCGAAGGTGCCCGTCGGCCGGATCGAAGCACTGCTCGGCGAGATGACGATGCGCACGCTCGGCACCGTCGCGAGGATGGTGAGCAGGTTCGACGAATGAGGACGAATCGTCAGGCGGCGCACAGCGCTCGTGCTCGCTGGCGGGCGAGTTCGGCGAGCTGGTGGTCGTCGAGCGGGAGTTCGTCGGGGTGGCGGCGTCCGGCGGCGAGCATCGGGCTGCCGTCTCGCCGGTGGTAGATGACGTACCCGCGACTCGTGCGTTTGACCTTGTAGTGGAGGTGCTTCGTCGGATTGTGGCGATCGCAGGCGATCGAGGAGTTCTCGGGATCGGTCGTGCCGTTCTCGGACCACTCGATCACGTGGTCGACCTGGGCGAACGTGACGGCGACTCCACAACCGGGGTGATCGCAGTGGGTCGCCATCAGCTTGGCGGCGTCGCGGGCGGCGCCGGTGAACAGGCGCTGCCGGCGGCCCATCTCGATGACGACTCCGGCGGAGTTCATCACGACCCGTCGGACGTGGCCCTGCAAGGAGGCGCGCACGACGTCGTCGGGGAGCAGCGTGATGCCCGTGTCGGTCTCGCAGCGTCGCTTCGAGAAGTCGACGTCGGGCAGATCGTCGGGGAACGGGACGAGGCCGTGGGCAGCGAGGCCCTCCTCGTGGGTGCGCTGGTCGACGATGACGTTGACCAGGGTCGCCGGCATGCGTCCGTCGGCGGGAGCGGTGACCGACTTGCGAAAGATCGCCTGCAGGGCGTCGTAGCGACGCTGTGCATCGGTGCGGCGGAGCAGGGACGCCGAGGCATCGGCCCCGTGTAGCCGGGTGCGTTCGGCGACGTCGGCCTGGAACTGCCGCTCGACTTCGGCGTTGAAGATCGCGATCATCTCGGCAGTGGCGAGGGCGTCACCTCCCGATGCTCGCATGTGCAGCGCTCCCTCGAGATCGACGACCGAGGCCCGCCGGTTCTCGACATTCGCCTCGCGATCGGCGTGTGCGCCGTCGAGGTCGGCGAGCACCTCCCAGCGGCGCAGGCACGTGCGAGCGTCGTCGAAGCTCAGTTGTTCGGCCTGCTCGAGCAACACGTCGATCGAGTCGACGAGCTGGTCGCCGCAGCGCGGATTGGCACGCACCCGGGCGAGTTCGTCGGCCTGTGCGGTGCCGATGTGGCCCGAATGGAGTGCTTCGCCGACCTCGGCGAGGTCATCGACGAGCCGGGCGAGCTTGCGCAGCCGACTGCACTGGGCGCCCGAGTAGTTCGCATTCGCCTTGATCCACCAGGTCATCGAGTGGTGGTGTTCGACCACGTGAATCGATCGACGCTGCCCCTCGGCGACGACCGCAGCCATCTCGGCGGCGATCCGACGACGCTGCAGCTCGAGGCGGCGGAACTCCTCCGTCAGCGTCGGGTCGTCCAAGTCCCGCAGCGTGTCGACAACGGTGGCCAACATGAGGCCATGGTAGCAAACAGCAGTACGATATACAAGCGAAAAACGAACAAATATTCGTCTCTGGAACGATCTCCGGATGTGCTCGGTGAGCAACGATCGCGGTCTGGCGGGCAGTCCGGGATCAGAGCGTCGAGATGCCGCCGTCGACGGGCACGACGGCGCCCGTGGTGAACGCGCCGGCGCGGCTGGCGAGGAAGATCACGGTGCCGGCGATGTCCTCGGGCGAGCCGATGCGTTTGCGCGGGACGCTCGCCTCCACCATCGCCCGGCTGTTCGGATCGTCGAGGCGGTAGGCCATCATCTTGGACTCGAACGGCCCCGGTGCGATCGAGTTGATCGTGATGTGGTCCTGCACCAGATGCGCTGCCATGTGCCTCGCCATCATGTGGACGCCGGCCTTCGATGCCGAGTACGAGTAGTTGTCGCCGATCGGCACGCGGATGCCGTCGATCGAGCCGATCATGACCACCCGTGCCGGATCCTCGGCGGTCGCCCCCGCCTTCAGCTGGGGGAGCAGTGCCTGGGTCAGCATGAACGGCGCCTTGACGTTGATGTCCATCACCTTGTCGAAGCCGATCTCCGGGAACTCGCCGAGCGGCGCTCCCCAGGCGGCACCCGCATTGTTGACCAGGATGTCGATCTGTGACTCGCGCTCGGTCAGCGCTTTTACGAACGACGTGAGCCCGTCGGCGGTCGACAGGTCGGCGGGGATCGAGATGCACTCACCGTGCTGCGACAACTCGGCCGCAGCGGCGTCGCAGGCGTCGGCCTTGCGTGCGGTGATGTAGACCCGCACACCGTTGGCGACCAGACCGGATGCGATCATGAATCCGATGCCCCGGGAGCCGCCGGTGACCACGGCGACCTTACCGTCGAGTCCGAACAGGTTCGAGAGTGCGAGGGGGGAGTTGGAATCAGGCATGCTGGGAGTATGGCGTACGACGACAGCAGCAATCGGGTCCTCGAGATTCGCCGGACCTCGATCGGCGACGCCGAAGTGCACCACGAGCCGCACGTCGAACTCGACGACGGCCAGATCCGCCTGTGCGTCGATCGGTTCGCCGTGACCGCCAACAACGTGAGCTATGCAGGCGCCGGCGATCTGCTCGGCTACTGGGATTTCTTCCCCTCGTCGGACCCGTCGACGTGGGGTCGGGTGCCGGCCGTCGGCTACGCGGAGATCATCGAGTCGCGCAACGCCGATCTGCCCGTCGGCGGCCGATTCCACGGCTGGTTCCCGATGGCCGAGACCGTCGTGTTCACCGCCACGGCCACCCGCGACGGCTTCCGCGACGACGGAGACCACCGCAGGACGCATGCGCCGATCTATCGCAGCTACACGCGCACCGACCTCGATCCGTTCCACGACGACGCCCCCGACGGCGAAGATCGTCACGCCGTGCTGCGCGTCCTGCTGCTCACCGGCTTTCTCGCCGACGAATTCTTCGCCGACTCCGGTGGCGCAACCGCCGACGGTGCGGCGCCGTTCTTCGGCGCTGAGCAGGTCATCGTGCTGTCCGCCTCGTCGAAGACGGCGATCGGTTTCAGCCAGCGAGCGGCAAAGCGTGACGGTCTGGCGGTCGTCGGACTCACCTCGGCCGCAAACGCCGACTTCGTGCGGTCGCTCGGCTTCTACGACACGGTGGTCGCCTACGGTGAGATCGACCATCCCGGCACCGGCGTGGCACTGGTCGACAGTGTCGTGATCGACATGGCGGGCAATCCGAACGTGCTCGCCGCCGTGCACCACCGTCTCGGCGAGCGCGTCCGGTACTCGATGATGATCGGCAAGAGCCACCACGACGCCGTCGCGACTGCGGCCGCGGGCGCACTGCCTGGCGCATCACCGCAGTTCTTCTTCGCTCCCACCGAACTCGACCGTCTCGTCGACGGCTGGGGCGCAGCCGAGTACCGCCGCCGGACCGCAGAGGCCACCCACGAGTTCATCGAGGCAAGCCGCGCCTGGATGACCATCGACGAGCGGCGAGGCCCCGAGGGGCCCGCGTCCGCCTGGGCATCGGTCTACGGCGGCAAAGTCGGGCCCGACGTCGGCGTCGTCGCGTCGTTTCACCCGTGACTCGTCCGGTCCTGCACCAGCGCCTCCTGCGCACGCCCCGTCCGGGCGCCAAGCGCCTCGCGGTCCGCGTGACGCCGGATGCGCTGCGCCACATCCGAGCCGGCCATCCGTGGGTGTTCGAGGAGTCGGTCACGTCGATCAGCCACGAAGCGAGCGCCGGGGATCTGGCGGTGATCTTCGACAACGACCGCAAGTTCGTGGCGATCGCGCTCTACGACCCCGACTCACCGATCCAGTTCCGCATCCTCCACGTCGGCAAGCCCACACCGATCGACGAGGACTGGTGGCGGGCGACGGTTCGCGCAGCGCTCGACATCCGCGCGCCGTTCACCAGCGCTCCCGATGCCGACCGGCTCGCCTATCGGGTACTCAACGGCGAGAACGACGGCGTCTCGGGCCTCGTCGTCGACAGGTACGCCGACGTGCTCGTCGTCAAGCTGTACTCGGCGGTCTGGTTTGCCCAGCTGGTCACGGTCGTCAAGGCGCTCCTCGATCTCACCGGTTGCTCGGGCGTCGTGCTGCGCCTGGCCCGCAACCTGCAGGACCGTGAGACGTTCGGGCTCGCCGACGGTGACGTGATCGCCGGCCGTGTGCCGGACGGACCCGTGCGGTTCGTCGAAGCAGGACTGCAGTTCGATGCCGACGTGCGAGCGGGTCAGAAGACCGGCCACTTCCTCGACCAGCGAGCCAACCGCGTTCGTGTGGGGCGGATGTCGGAAGGGCGCGACGTGCTCGACGTGTTCACCTCGACGGGAGGATTCAGCGTCCATGCGGCAGCCGGGGGAGCGCGATCGGTGCACGCCGTCGACGTGTCCGAGCCGACGCTGGCCGCTGCCGAGCACAACATGGCGCTCAACCGCGACCTCGCCGCCGTCGCCGCCTGCGCGTTCACCACCGAGTGCGGCGACGCGTTCGAGGCGCTGGTTCGTCTCGCCAGGGCGGGCGACGACTACGACCTCGTGGTCGTCGATCCCCCGTCGTTCGCCCAACGCCAGGCCAACGTCGACGGCGCCCTGCGCGCGTACACCCGTCTGACGCACCTGGCATTGCGCCTCGTCCGACCGGGCGGCACGCTCGTGCAGGCGTCGTGTTCGAGCCGCGTCACCGACGAGCAGTTCTTCGCGGCGGTCCTCGATGCGGCCGATGCGGCCGGCCGCTCGCTGACCGAGATCGCCCGCACCGGCCACGACATCGACCACCCGGTGACGTTCCGGGAGGGCACCTACCTCAAAGCCGGGTTCTGGCGCGTCGGCAGCAGACGCTGAACGCCACCACAGATCAGCAGTTACCGTCGCCGGTATGGCATCGGTTCGGGCGAACGGCATCACGATCGAGTACGAGGTAACCGGAGCCGGCGACCCGCTGTTGTTGATCATGGGCCTCGGCGAGCAGCTGACCACCTGGCCCGACGAGTTCGTCGGCAAGCTGGTCGCCGCCGGCTTCCAGGTCATCCGGTTCGACAACCGCGACATCGGCCTCAGCTCGCAGAGCGACTGGGACCCGCCGTCGCCGGTGCGCACGGTGGCGAGCCGGATCGTCCGGCGCACCCCGCCGGCCGACTACGACCTCCGCGACATGGCTGCCGACGCTGCCGGCCTGCTCGGAGCGTTGGATGTACCGCCAGCCCACGTCGTCGGCGTGTCGATGGGTGGCATGATCGCTCAGACCATGGCGATCGAGCACCCACGGGTCGTCCGCTCGCTCGTCTCGATCATGTCGAACACCGGCGACGGCACCCATGGCGTCGTATCGCCGGCGCTGCTCGCCAAGCTGGCCCGGCTGGTCCGTCCGGTCGCTCGCGAGGATGCCGTCGAGCGGTCGGTTGCCGTCAACCAACTCATCGCGGGTCCGGAGTTCGACGCCGCCGAGCGTCGGGCGGTCTCCGAGCGCAACGTCGCACGCAGCTTCCGTCCCGACGCCATCGCGCGTCAGACAGCGGCGATCATGGCCAGCCCGGACCGCACCGACGCGCTGGCCGGCGTCGCGGTGCCCACGCTGGTCGTCCATGGTCTCCTCGACCAGCTCGTCAAGCCGAGCGGCGGCATGGCGACGGCGCGGGCGATCTCCGGTTCGCGCCTGATCATGTATCCCGAGATGGGCCACGACCTCCCGCGGTCGCGGTGGGACGAACTCGTCGCCGAGATCCGCCGCAACGCCGACCGCAGCTGAGCGGCAGCCGGCGGCGTTCATTCGACGAGGACGTGGCCAACCGGGCTGGTGCGCCGGACGTGGCCGAGCAACGGGCTGGCCACGACGGTCGCACGGGCGCCCTGGGGAACGGCGTGGCGTTCACCGGTCTTCCAGGCCACGATGGTGTCGGAACTCCCGTCGTCGACGGCGAGATAGACCCGGTAGCGGTCGCGTTCGAGCGCTCGCTGGATCCGCCTCGGCAGTGGCGACACCTCCGACGGCCGGCGCGTGCGCAGGACCGCACCGGTCCGCTCGACCGAGTTGAATCCGTCGAACGCACCGGCGAGCGCCGTCCAGAGCCCGAGCAGGATGGGGACGAACGACAGGAACGTCACGGCGGTGGCAACATCGGCGATCAACCAGTCCTGCTCCGGGAACTGCTCGTAGATCCAGTCGAACGCATCGCCGCGGGCCACGTCGCTCGACCATGACCGCAAACGCAATCCGAGGAAGCACGTCACCAGCCCGACACCGAGGGCGGCGAACGGCGCCATGCCGTACGCGAACCGCGCCGGATAGCTCACGCGCACCAGCCTCGCCCGCCCACCGACGCTGCTCCACGCTCGACGGTGGTCCTCGCGTGCCAGCGGAAGTTCCACCGCGGCGCCCTCGGCCAGGCACATGGCGGTCGCATAGGCGAGGCGGCGATCACCGGTGTCGACGGCGCTCGGCGCCAGATCGCCGAAGCCGGTGGCGGCCAGCCGCTCTCGGATCGCGAGCCAGCGGCGCGTCGCCTCGACGCCGTCGTCGGTGTGGGTGTACGACGGTCGCAGGCCGAGCCGGGCGACACAGAGCACACCGGCGACCAGCAGCGCAGCCAACGCCCATCCGGCGATCCGCACGCCGACGGAATCGATCACGGCGACGGTGTCGCTGCCGGTGCCGTGGGCGAGCAGCCAGAAGAGGAATCCAGCCGCCCAGAACGCGGCCGGAACCAACAGGTCGGCGGGGGCCCAACGGCGGCGGATCAGGTTCGCCTGGACGGCCTCGTCGACGACCAGCGCAGTGAATCGTCGCCACCATGCGCCCCGGATGTCGACCGCGAGGTATCGGGCCGGGATGGCACGGTCGGTCGTGAAGCGCGACATCACGTGCTGCAGCACCAACCGTTCGTGGGGCCGCAATGCGTCACCCTGGTAGGCGGTCGCTGCCGGCCGGACCCGGGCGAGTTCCTCGAGGTCGTCCTCGGGTGGGAGTATCCGCAGCCATCCGCGCGCCGCCAGATCGATCATCGTGGCACGGAACCCGGCGGCGGTCACCGTGGCGTCGTTGGTCAAGAGGTTGACGACCGCCGGTGCGTCGGCTCGCAGCGCCCCCGCCACCTCCTGTGCGCCGGGACGGGGAGGAAGGAGCCGATCTCGTGTGCGAGTGAACGTCAGCCATGCGCCTGCCACGCACAGTGCCGTCAGCCACAGCCAGCCAACGGTGAACGACGGCGCAAAGAACCCTGCTCCCAGCACGCCGACCGTCATGGCGTCATCATGACATCACGCCCCGGCCCCGTTGGGATCGTCCTGCGACACCGCATCGTCGGAGCCGCCCGCCTCGCGCCGAACCCAGATCGTGCGCTGCGGGAAGGGGATCTCGATGCCGGCGTCGTCGAGCGCGGCCTTGAGCGCCTCGCGCAGCGCCCGTTGCAGACCCCACTGCGCACCGGGCTCGACCTTGATCGTCACCCTGATCGTGATGCCGTCGGCAGCCAGCGCTTCCACGCCCAGCAGTTGTGGTGGGTCGAGGACCACCCCTGACCACTCGTCGTTCTGCGCCAGATCGCTGGCGCAGTCGAGGATCACCTGACGGGCTGTTGCCAGGTCGGAGTCGTAGGCGACGCTGACGTCGACGAGTGCCACCGACCACAGCTGCGACTTGTTGCCGACTCGGGTGACCTCGCCGTTGGGGACGTGCCAGACGGTGCCGTCGAGGCCGCGTAGCACCGTCGTGCGCAACGAGATCTTCTCGACGACACCGGTCGCTTCGTCGAGATCGACGATGTCACCGACGCCGTACTGGTCCTCGAGCAGCATGAACAGCCCCGAGATGCAGTCCTTGACCAGGCTCTGTGCGCCGAAGCCGAGTGCCACACCGGCGATGCCGGCGCCGGCGATGAGCGGGGCGAGGTCGACGCCCACCTCGCCGAGTGCCATGATGATCGCGATCGACCAGATGATCACCGCTGCGGTGCTGCCCACCACGAGCGAGATCGACTGCAGGCGAGCCTGGCGTCGGGGATCGTTCTCGGTGATGCCGATCGGCTCGGCGACGAACGTGGTCGCCCGGTCGCCCAGCCGCTGCAGCTGACGCGCGGCGATTGCCGTGTCCGGTGCGACCACCCGTGCGACGACACGGCCGAGGTACCGCTTCGCGACCTGGGCGAGTATCCACGCCACCAGGAGGATGAGGATGACCGAGATCAACCAGTCGGCGGTTTCGGCGAGGAACCGGTTGCCGTCGGTGAGGTCGAACACGCTCTCGCAGATCCAGCTGGGATTCGTTCCGCATGCGTTCTCCAGTTCGGGGTCCACGACAGCGACGGTACCCAAGCTTCGCTCGCGCGGACGGCATGGTGGACCGACGGTGGCCGGCAGTGCTCGGCCAGCGGGCGAGCCACCAGGCTCTTGAGCGAGTCTTGCGGAGATGTGCCGGTTTAGCGACGCAAAGCCTGGATACGCTCGGCGGGATGTCGAGCAGCAACATACGCCTCGGTGTGGTCGGTACCGGCTACGTCGGGCTCACCACCGGAGCGTGCTTCGCTCACCTCGGCCACCACGTGGTCTGCGGTGACGTCGACGAACGCAAGGTCGAGATGCTCAATGATGGCCACATCCCCATCGTCGAGGAGGGGCTCGAGACGATCGTCAACGAGGCGCGTCAGGCCGGCCGTCTCGAGTTCGTACTCGGCGCCGAGGCAGCCGCAGAGGGCGCCGACATCGTGTTCCTCTGCGTCCCCACGCCGCAGGGCGACGACGGCAGTGCCGACCTGAGCTACATCGAACGCGCAGCAGCCCAGATCGCGCCGGTGCTGCGGCCGGGAGCGATCGTCGTCAACAAGTCCACCGTGCCCGTCGGCTCGACCTTGGCGGTCGAGCGGGTGCTGCAACGCAACGACGTCCACGTCGTGTCCAATCCGGAGTTCCTCCGCGAGGGCACCGCCGTTCACGACTTCCTCGAACCCGATCGTGTGGTGATCGGCAGCGCCGACCGCGAGGCCGCCGAGCGTGTCGCCGAGCTGTACGACACGATCGACACCGCCATCTTGATCACCGACCCGGCGTCGGCCGAGACGATCAAGTACGCCGCCAACGGGTTCCTGGCGATGAAGATCAGCTTCGTCAACGCAGTCGCCGCGATGTGCGAGGCGGTCGGCGCCGACGTCGCGGCGGTCGTCGACGGAATCGGTTCCGACCGTCGCATCGGCAGTCAGTTCCTGCGCCCCGGTCCCGGCTGGGGTGGCAGTTGCTTCCCCAAGGATTCTCGTGCGCTCGTCAAGATCGCCGAGGATCACGGCTACAACTTCGCGATGATGCGAGGCGTCATCGACGTCAACGACGAACAGCTCGAACGGATGGTGGCGAAGATCCGCGCCGCGACCGGACGCACCGATGGTGACCTGTGCGGTGTCATCGTCGGCGCGCTGGGGCTCACGTTCAAGGCGGGCACGGACGATCTTCGCGAGTCGCCGGCGCTGGCGATCATCGGTGAGCTGCGCTCGCTCGGAGCGCAGGTGCGGGCGTTCGATCCGACCACCGCCGGTGTGCTCACTGCACACCAGGCCGTGGTGCTCGACGGGATCGAGGTCGTGGCCGACCCGCTGGACGTCGCCGCCGATGCCGACGTCGTCGTGCTGTTCACCGAGTGGCCCGAGTTCGCGAAGATCGACCTACCGACCCTGGCGGCACGTCTCCCACGTCCGGTCACGATCGTCGACACCCGCAACCTGCTCGACCCCGTGCTCGTACGCGAAGCGGGCCTGGAGTACGACGGGGTCGGCCGCCGCTGAAACGAGCGGGCAGCGGCCGGTCAGCCGAGGCGTGAGGAGAAGTAGGCAGCGGTGCGTTCGATGCCTTCTCGCAACTGCACGGTCGGTTCCCATCCGAGCAGGCTGCGCGCCTTCGTCAGGTCCGGCTTTCGCTGCATCGGATCGTCGACCGGCAACGGCAGGTACACGAGTTCGGACGTCGAGCCGGTGACCTCGACGATCAACTCGGCGAGTTGGGCGATCGTGAACTCGTTGTCGTTGCCGATGTTGATCGGGGACGTCTGGTCGGAATCGAGCAGCGCGAGGAATCCACGGATCTCGTCGTCGACGTAGGTGAACGACCGGGTCTGCGAACCGTCGCCGAAGATGGTGATCGGCTCACCGCGCAGCGCCTGGACCAGGAAGTTCGAGACCGCTCGACCGTCGTCGGGACGCATGCGCGGCCCGTAGGTGTTGAAGATGCGAACGATGCGGACGTCGACGCCGTGATGGCGGTGGTACGCCATCGTCATCGCCTCGGCGAACCGCTTGGCCTCGTCGTAGACGCCGCGAGGCCCGATCGGGTTGACGTTGCCCCAGTACTCCTCGGGCTGTGGATGCACGAGGGGATCGCCGTACACCTCCGACGTCGACGCCAGGAAGAACCGTGCGCCCTTCGCCAGGGCGAGGCCGAGCGTGTTGTGCGTGCCGAGACTGCCGACCTTGAGGATCTGGATCGGGATGCGTTCGAAGTCGGCGGGGCTCGCCGGACTGGCGAGGTGCATGACGACGTCGACCGGTCCGGGAACCCAGACGTAGTTGCTGACGTCGTGCTCGACGAAGCTGAAACCTGCGCCGAAGAGCTCCTCGATGTTGCCGATCGACCCGGTCACGAGGTTGTCGAGTGCGACGACCTCGTCACCGCGTTCGAGCAACGCCCGACACAGATGTGAACCGAGGAATCCCGCTCCACCCGTCACGACCACACGCGCCATGGACCGCATCGTACGGGTTCTTGCCGAGTGCGGCGCAGAGCACGGGCACGACATGCGATCGAGACGATCACCGGTCGCATCGATGGGGACCGATGGGGACCGGTGGGGTGGCGCCCATCGCTGCTGCCTACACTGAACCGTCGTGTGGAGCAGGAAGGTGACGATGGGATGGCGCCCATCCACCTTCGACATCCGCAGCGAAGAGTTCCGTGACCTGGTACGACGCTCCCGCGAGGTCGTGCTGCTGGCCGCGATCACCGGGGGCCTCACCGGGCTGTTCGTGCGGTTCTTCGAGTACATCGTCGTCGAGGTCACGTTCGAACGGATCATCGAGGGACCGCTGTGGGTCGGCGCGATCGCACCGGGCGTCGGCCTGCTGTTGTCGGCGATCCTGCTGCAGACGCTCGGCAACGGCGCCTCGTCGGCGACGTCGGACGAGTACCTGCGCGCGTTCCACGATCCGGAATACCCGTTGCGGCCGCGTGCGTTCATGGGGCGCATGGCTGCTGCGATCACCACGCTCGGCTCGGGCGGCGCCATGGGCCTGGAGGGCCCCTCGATGTACGGCGGCTCTGCGCTGGGGGCGATGATCCAGCGGCGCCTGCCGAAGGCGTTCCGAGGCGTCGACCATCGCACGCTGCTCGTCGCCGGTGCCGCCGCCGGTGTCGCCGCGATCTTCAAAGCGCCGGCAACGGGTGCCATCTTCGCGCTCGAGGTGCCGTTCCGCGACCAGATGGCGCGGCGGATGCTGCTGCCGGCGTTGGTGGCGAGCGCCTCGGGCTACCTCGTGTTCGTCGCGTTGAGCAATACCGATCCGATCTTCTCGTTCCAGGCCGACCGCGTGGCATCGTTCCAGTACCGCGACCTGGCGGGGGCGATCCTGATCGGTATCTGCTGCGCGATCGGCGCCCGGTTCTTCTCCCGCCTGATCCGCTACGCCAAGGCATTCACGTATCGGCCGCAGGCGCCGAGGGTGTTCTTCGCGGGCGTCACGTTGGTCGTCCTGTTCGTGATGAGCCGGCTGCTGACCGGCGAGAGCCTCACGATCGGCACGGGGTACGAGGTGATCCGCTGGTTGGCCGAGGAGCACGCGCTCTGGCTGTTGGTCGCCGTGTTCTTCCTTCGCTGTCTCGCCACGGCGACGACGCTGGCCGGCGGCGGCGTCGGCGGCCTGTTCGTGCCGCTCGTCGTCGGTGGTGCGATCGTCGGGCGCGGTGTCGGAGACATCGTCAACCCGCTCGATCCGACGCTGTACGTCCTGCTCGGCATCGCCGCATTCCTCGGCGCCGGCTACCGGGTGCCGTTGGCCGCCGTGATGTTCGTGGCCGAAGCGACCGGTCAGCCCGGCTTCATCGTGCCGGCGCTGTTCGCCGCCGTCGCAGCCGAGCTCGTCATGGGCGAGCAGTCGATCACGACGTTCCAACGCTCGCCCGACCGGTCCAGCTAGCGCTAGACCAGTGGGATGTCGATGACCAACAACGTGGCGGTGTCCGCCGAGCTGCAGGGGACGATCGTCGGGCTCTTCGTCGAGATCGGAGCGTCCGTGCGAGCCGGCGACGTGATGGCGCTCGTCGAGTCGATGAAGATGCACCACGAGGTCGTGGCGCCGGTCGCCGGCGTGATCGATTCGCTGGCGATCGCACAGGGCGACACGGTCGTGATCGGCCAGGAGCTCGGTCGGATCGCCGAGGGAGTGGCCACGGCGGCGGCAGCGGCCGAGACGGCGACAGCTCGCCCAGGCCCGCTCGGACTGGAACGCGACGACCTCCGCGAGGTGATCGAGCGTCATGCGATCGGCCTCGACGAGCGCCGTCCCGATGCCGTCGAGCGACGGCGGGCACGGGGCCATCGCACGGCGCGCGAGAACGTCGGTGACCTGGTCGACGACGGCACGTTCGTCGAGTACGGGCCGCTCGTGATCGCCGCCCAGCGACGCCGCCGGTCGGTCGACGACCTGATCGCTGCCACGCCCGCCGATGGTCTGGTCGGCGGCATCGGTGACGTGAACGGCGACCTGTTCGGCGACGGTTCGTCGAGTCGGGCATCCAAGGTGGTCGCGGTCTCCTACGACTACACGGTCCTCGCCGGCACCCAGGGCACACAGAACCACCGCAAGAAGGACCGACTGTTCGAGGTCGCCGAGCAGTTGCGGGTCCCGATCGTGTTCTTCACCGAAGGTGGCGGGGGCCGGCCCGGTGACACCGACGGCATCGGCGTGAGCGGTCTCGACTGTCTCGCGTTCCGCTGGTTCGCCGAACTCTCGGGCACGATCCCGCTCGTCGGCGTCACCTCGGGCTACTGCTTCGCCGGCAACGCCGCCATCCTGGGCTGCTGCGACGTCGTGATCGCCACCGAGGACTCGAACATCGGCATGGGTGGTCCGGCGATGATCGAGGGCGGTGGCCTCGGCGTGTTCCAACCCAGCGAGATCGGCCCGATCGACGTGCAACGCCGCAACGGCGTCGTCGACATCGTCGTCGCCGACGAGGCCGAGGCGGTGCAGGTGGCCAAGCGGTACCTGTCCTACTTCCAGGGCAGTGTCTCGTCGTGGTCGGCTCCCGATCAGGAGGCGTTACGCGACGTCGTGCCGGTCGACCGGCTCCGCGCGTACGACATCCGTCGCGCGATCGACGGGCTGTTCGACGTCGACTCGGTGCTCGAATTGCGCCGCGAGTTCGGGATCGGGATGGTGACGGCACTGGCGCGGATCGAGGGCCGACCGGTCGGTGTGATCGCCAACGATCCCGGTCATCTCGCCGGTGCGATCGACTCCGATGGGGCCGACAAGGCGGCTCGCTTCATGCAGTTGTGCGACGCGTTCGGACTTCCGATCGTCACGCTCGTCGACACGCCGGGGATGATGGTCGGGCCCGACGTCGAGGCGACGGCGCTCGTACGCCACTGCAGCCGCCTGTTCGTCACCGGAGCGAACGTGTCGGTGCCGATGGTGTCGGTGGTGACCCGCAAGGCGTACGGCCTCGGTGCCCAGGCGATGATGGGCGGCACGACCAAGGCACCGATCGCCTGTCTGTCGTGGCCGACCGGTGAGTTCGGGGGGATGGGACTCGAGGGGGCGGTCCGCCTCGGCTACCGCAAGGAACTCGAATCGGTCACCGACGACGCCGAACGCGAGGTGTTGTTCCGCGAGATGGTCGACCGGATGTACGCCCACGGCAAGGCGGTCAGCGTGGCGTCGTTCTTCGAGATCGACGACGTGATCGATCCCGTCGACACGCGGCGCTGGATCACGACGATCTTCGACGCCGCCCCCGACACCCACCGAGCCTCGATCGATCCCGCAGCGCCCCCGCGGCGCCCCAACATCGACACCTGGTGACTTGAACCTCAACCCGGCGCCCCACCCCGAAAAATGCCGCTCCCGTCGCGCTCAGCGCGACGGGAGCGGCAAATTCCGGGAATCGAGGGTCAGGCGCCGCAGCCAGTCGTGAGGACCCGGGTGAGTTCGGTGCCGTCGTAGGTGTAGACGAGCACCGACGCACGTTCGTCGTGCCAGGCGTGCACCAGAACTTCCATGCGGCCGTCACCGTTGAGGTCGGCGACGTCGAGCACCCGATACCGCTCGATGAAGTCGAAGGCGCCGTCCTCGGCGTCCTGGTCGATCGTCCAGAGCGCGACGGTGTCGGCGGCACGAGTCGTCGTGTCGATCAGCAGGAGCGCGGCGAGGTCGCCCGGCGTACCCGGTCCGGAGCCCGGCTGTACGAACTCGAAGACGGCGAGTGCCTCGTCGTCGCCGTCACCGTCGAGGTCGGCGACGACCAGTTGCTCGATGCCGCCCTGCGTTGCGTCGACCGGTTCCTCGGCGAACGCGGCTTCGCCGAGGGCCTGGTAGGCGGCCGGTGAGGTCGAGGTGGCGGCGACCGGTCGGGGCTTGAGCGGCCACGGCTGCTCGAACACGGCGACGGCGCTGTAGCCGAAGCCGGGCGGCTCGGGGGCGGCGATGTCGACGTCGATCGCCGGACCGACACGTCCGTCGGAGCAGCCCTCGGTGTTCTCGCCGATGACGACGGCCGTCTCGCCGGAGAGGTTGCTCACGATGAACGGTGCGCCGGCCTCGATGCCGGGCCGTATCGGGTTGCCCGATGGATCGGTCGATGGCTGCCAGCGGTCCTGTTGCCATGCTCCGAGGAACAGCCAGCCGGCGCTGTCGGCACCGCCGACGAGCAGCGGCACCAACGCGTCGGCCGGCCCGGTGGGCAACGTCGTCGGCGGTGCCGTCGTCGAGTCGACCGGTTCGGTCGTCGCCGGAGCGATCGTGGTCGTCGTCGACGTGGTCGTCGTGGTCGTGCTCGACGTCGTCGTGAGCGTCGGGCCGGGATTCGAGGTCTCCTCGGTCGTGCAGGCGGCGACCAGCATTCCGAGCGAGGAAACCACGGCCACCAGGCGGAAATGCCGAGCTCGCATCGTCACGGCATCGTCACCGACTCCCCGGGCTGCACGACATGGAGATGAGAGGACAGCCCGGCGTCGGCGAGCGCCATTCGGAACTGTTCGGGCGGCGACTCGAACCAGTGGGGGAGCCGACGTCGACCATCCTCTGGAGCGTAGGTTCCCCAGTGGATCGGAACGACGATGCCCGGACGGATCATGCCGGTCGCCGTCGCCGCACGCACCGGGTTCAGATGACCGGTGCCCAGCGACGGACCCCATCCCCAGATCGGCAGGAGTGCGACGTCGATGTCGTCGAGCTGCGCCATCTCGTCGAACAGGTCGGTGTCGCCGGGGAAGTACACCCGCCGCCCTTCGCCGCTGACCACATAGCCGACCGGCGGCGCCGACACACGGCTGTGCGGCCCGCGGCCGTGCTTGTGGGCGGCCGACACCACCTCGGCGGTGACAAGCGAGCCGTCGAGGTGCACGGTGTCGCCGACACGCACCTCGGTGACGTCGCGGAAGCCGGCGGACCTGAGCAGCCGCCCGGTGCCGACCGGGGTGATCAACCGAGCGTCGGGCCGGATCTGTCGCAGCGACGCCATGTGCAGATGATCGACGTGTGCATGCGACAGCAGGACGGTGTCGACGTCGGCGACACCGGGACCGGGCAGCGAGCGTCGCCGTCGGAGGTGGGCGACGCGTCGGGTGAGCAGCGGGTCGGTGAGTATTCGCTGGGAGCCGACCTCGATGAGCACCGAGGCATGGCCGACCCACTGCACGCTGGTCACCCCGCCAGGCTACGGCCCCCTCGTCTGCGTGACGGTTGCGGTGCTCCGTCCCACCGGGAATGCAACACAAACGTGGTTGGTGGGGGTGCTGGGGCGGTTGGGGTCGGGTGTGACGGGTCAGCCGAGGTCGGGCCAGCGGCGGTGCTGGCGGCGGCGCAGGCCGGCGGTCCCGAGCCGGCGGCGTTCGGCGAGTGCCCAGTCGCGGCGCCACCCGGTGTGATCCGGGCCGGTCAGCGCCGGGCTGGTACCGGCGGCGGCCCGTTGGCGGGCGGTCCAGAAGTCGGTGATCGCCTCGTCGCCGAGCACCGTGACCGCCGCTTCGATGCGTGCGCTGAACCGACGTGTCGACTCGCCGTCCTGCGGTGTGAGCGGTGCGCCGAAGACGACGTTCGTGCGGCCGGGCTTGGGGCGCTTCATCCCCTTGCCGAAGATTGCGCCGGTGCCGTCGATGAAGACCGGCACCACCGCGGCGCCAGTGCGCGCCGACAGGTAGGCGGCGCCACCCTTGAAGTCCTGCCCCCAGCCGTCGGGTGAGCGGCCGCCCTCCGGATAGATCACGAGGCTGTAGCCGTCGTCGATCAGGTCCTTGATCATGTCCGACGACCTGCGGCCCGTCAGCTCCCGGTCGATCGGGATGGCATTGAGCGAGAGCGCCGACAGTGCTGCCTTCCACTTCTTGTCGAAGAAGTAGTCGGCGGCAGCGGCGACGACCAGCTTGTGGCGCCACGTCGCCGGTACCGCGCGGATCATCAAGCCGGTGTCGAGGTGACTGTGATGGTTGGGGGTGAAGATCAGTGCGGGCGGCTCCTCGAGCGCTGCGAGGTCGGCGAGCCGGTCGGTTCCCAGGATCTCGGGCGCCGCAAGGATCCGGGCGGCGAGACGGACCGGGCCTTCCACCATCACGGTACGCACCGACGAAGCGAGTGGGCGGCGAGCCCACGCGGTGTCGTAGTGGGCCCCGAGCCCGGACACCTCTGGTGGCACCTCGACACCGCGGGGCACGGTCGGCGAGCGGTACGGGAAGCCGAAGTTGCGCAACGGCATCATCGCACCGCGCACGGCGTCCTCCGCGACGCCGGCGACCCGCTGGGCCCGCTGGAGGTTCCGGTCGACCATCGGCGGCGTCCTACTTCACGTCCGCGATCATCAGCGGCGGCGTCTTGATGTGGGTGATCGTCGGCGAGCGACCGACGGTGTCGGAGGCGATCTCCAGCGCGTCGTTCATCGTCGACGCCGGCGTGAAGCCGAGCTTGCGGACCGTCGCCGCGTCGCCGCCGACGATGATCACCTTGCCGACGTGCTTCATCCCGTGGCTGCCCCAGTACCACATGTAGAACGGGTGGACGCCGTGGTAGGCGTTGGTCGTGCGGTACAGATGTCGGTACCAGTCGTCCTCGGCGTACTGCTGCTCCCACTTCTGCGACATCACGTGCGGATCGTGGGTGTCGGCGAGCACCTCCTCGAAGAAGTCGATGTAGCTCGGGTGGTGCACCGGGTGGAATTCGTTCGTCGTCGGGTGGGTGAGGATGACCACACCGCCCTCACGCACCAGCGGCTTGCCCCGGTACAGGTTGAAGAAGTAGCCGAGCCCGGTGCACATCACCAGGATCGGGTTCATGATCGAGTGGACGTTGTAGGGACAGATGTACGGAATCCCCATCGTGAGGATGTCGGTCTGGCCCTCGACCTCGACGAGCTGCTGGTCGTAGACGTGCTGCGTGGTGATCTTGTGCACCGCTTCGACCTCGCCGGCCTGGACGCTCGTCATCTGGTGCGGCGCTTCGATGCCGTGGAAGATCTTGCGAGCGAGCCGCGGTGGCGTCTTCGCCAGCGACTTGGCCGTGCCGAGGTAGAGCGCACGGTCCTTGGCGGTCCACTCCCACTCGCGTTTGGACAGGAACTCGAACGGTTGCGGGAACGTGTCGGTGTTGAGCGTCGTCTCGATCTGGAAGACCTTCGGGCCGTGGTCGCGCATCACCTTGCCCATGCGCCATGTGCTCTTGTGGAGCTCGGAGGCGTGCTGGTCCATGAAGGAGTGCGACGCCTCCATCGTGGTCGGGTTGTGGTGATGGCGCAGCGACCGATAACTCGCGAGTCCGACGGCGGTCGACTTCCACCCACCGTCCATGGCGACGAGGTTGATGTTGACGTACACGAGCAGGTCGGATTCGGCCGCCCGTTTGTTGATCTCGATCTCTTCGCCCTGGTCGGTGGTGCCCAGGAAGGCGAGGTTGTCGGGGTCCTCGGCGTCGTGCTGGTAGAGGAGTCCACGGGGCTCGAACGCGTCGTAGACCCGGTCGCCGAGTGCGTGGCGCAGCTCGAACTCGTGCATCCGCCGGTGCAGGGCGAGCGCGGCGATGATGTGCACGTCGTCGACGCCGGCGTCGGCGGCCATCGTCAGGACCTGTTCGACGATCCGTTGGCGCAGGTCGGGGCGGCGCATCTTCGGCAACGGCAGGCTCACGTCGTCGAAGGCGATCGTCAGCTTCATACCGGCGAACAGCAGCGACGGCAACGGGTCCATGTCGATCGGGTTCAGCAGCGCCGTTCGGATCGCCCCGTCGATGTCGTCGATCGCGTCGTGTGGTTCGGGCGCGTAGATCACCCTGCTGCGGTCGGCCGGCAGCTTCTCCAGGCGGAATCCCTCACCGTGCCAGAACAGCGTCGGCGGCGTCGATTTGTCGACATCGAGTACGAATCCAGGGCGAGGCATCAGCAGTCTCCAACGAGAAGGACGAGCGTTACGCCAGGGGTCAGACCCCAGGTGTAACGGGGCGTGAGCGAGGTCATCGCCGGACCTCGAACGCCACTTTCACGGCGCCGCGGCGACCGGCGGTGGCAGCGTGGGCGATCGCGTCGACGTGGTCGGACAGGGAATAGGTGGCCGAGAGCAGCCGTTCGGCTCGCAGTTCGTTCGCTGTCTCGATCGCCAGATCGAACGTGCGGACGGTGCGGCCGTCGGGGAGGTGCTCGGTGCCGTAGGTGTAGGCGCCCTTGAGTTCGGTCTCGCGGTGCCAGAGCCCGGTCAGGTCGAGCGTCACGTCGGCGGGCATGCCGAGCAGCACCACCCGACCGCGTGGGCGGGTGATCCGGAGGCTGTCGGCGACGGTAGCGCTCGTTCCGACAGCGTCGATCGTGACATGGGCGCCGGACGACAGATGATCGCCGACCATGTGACAGCCCGCCGCCCGGCGGACCGCCCGCGGCAACCCGTCGGGGGCGACGACGACGTCGGCGCCGAACTCCTTAGCGAACTGGCGCTGGTGCGGGTAGCGGGCGCCGACGATGATGCGCACGTCGGGCACGTAGCGTCGTAGGCCGGCGACGGCAGCGAGGCCCATCGTGCCGGCGCCGAGCACGGCGACGATCGCCGGTGTCGACGTGTCCTGGCGGGCCGCGACCACCGGTGCGGCGAGCAGTGCGGCATGGATACCGCCGGCGAACGGCTCGACGAGCACGGCTCGTTCGTCGGGCATGTCGTCGGCGATGCGGTGGAGCTGCGAATCGTGGGCGACGAACTCCGGTGCCCAACCGCCGCCGGTCGAGCAGCAGAAGCCGGTCTGGATCCCCGGCTCGAGGCGCCCGGTCGCGAGGTGGGCGTAATCGTCGCCATCGCCCGGGGCAGCATCGTCGAACGGCGGGGCGAAGCCACGGGCCTCGTGGCCGAGCACCGGTTCGAGGATCACTCGCGTGCCGTCGTCGAGCTCGCCGACCACCTCGTGGCCGGGCACGAACGGGAACGACACCCAGTCCTCGAAGTACAGCGACGCATGCCCCTCGACCAACGAGAGGTCCGAGCCGCAGATGCCCGCCAGCCGGGTGTGCACGCGGAGCCATCCGGTGCCTGGCAGTTCCGGCTCGTCGACCGAGGTGTACTCCAGCGGGCCGATCTTCGTGGCGGTCACCGGCGAGATCGCCGACGCGATCCGCGCCATGCCGAGTCGCGGGATCGAGCGCGACACCTGCAGCGCCTTCATCGAAGCGCTCCAGCCAGCCCGACCACGTTTGTGTGGCAGTTCGGGTGGACCGTCGCACCGGAAGCGTCACGCAAACGGGAAGTCGTCACGTTTGTGTGGCAGTTCGGGTGGACCGTCGCACCGGAAGCGTCACGCAAACGGGAAGTCATGCGCGTGCTCCGAACCGTTCGCGCCGCTGACGTTCGGACAGCAGGGGCCCGATCGGCAGCTTCGGCCGGGGGCCACCGGGTGCCTTGCTCCAGTGCTCGACGAGCCAGCCGCGTTTGCGGGCGATCGCCGCGAGCCGGGTCTCGGGGTTGACCGCAACCGGGAATCCGACCGCTTCGAACAGCGGCAGGTCCGACGACGAGTCGGCATAGGCGACGCACTCGTCGAGGTGGAATCCCTCGGCATCGCAGTAGTCGGCCAGCACCTGGGCGCGTGCCTCGCCCGTCGGTGGCACCGTGTGCATCTCACCGGAGTAGGTGTTGTCGGGACGGATCGACATCTCGGCGGCGACGATCTCGTCGAACAACGGGCGCAGCCCCTCGACGTTGAAACTCAGGGCACCGGTGATCAGGATCGTGCGGTGACCCATCGCCCGGTGCTGACGGACACGCCGCATCCCCTCGGGGAACGACTTGGTCATGATGATCTGGCCGAACATCTCACGCGCATCTCGTTCGATCTGTTCGACCGGGGCGTCCTCGTAGCGCCGGTAGAAGTAGCGGAGGAAGTCGCTGCGGTCGGCGCGGTCGAGCTTCAGCAGACCCGGCCCCTCCACGAGGGTGCGCAGGACGTAACGGATCCGTTCGGGCGTGTCGAGGCGACGGGTGGCGAGCCACGAGTAGCTCTCGACCACGTTCGACGAGATCAAGGTGTTCTCGAGGTCGAACGCCACGACCTGGCGCTTCGGGTCGAGCACCTGCTTGCGGAGTCGGGCCATGCGGTCGGTCGACTGTGAGGCCCCGGGCGTGGTCTTCACCCGGGCGTGCTGCACGATCGAGGGCAGATGGATCTGTGTGATGTAGGTCGGCCAGTCGACCGACCGGGGATCGAAGTTGAAGATCGCACGGTCGTCGTCGCCGAGTTCGCCCCAGGTCAGCATCAGGTTGTCGACCTGGTAGATCGCCTCGCACTCCGTGTACAGGCCGTACAGCTCGACGTAGGTGAGCGCTCGCTCGACCTCGGTGCGCTTCATCTCGATCTGTGCCGACCACTCGGCCTGGCGGCCCCGCAGCGGCAGGTTCTGCAGCACCTTCTCACCCGCTGTCAGGATCGTCTTGGCCCGGTTGAGCTGGCCCTGGACGCGACCGCGGCCCGGGAAGCGGAACTCGGGCACCACGATCGGCTGGCCCTTGGCGTCGTAGATCGGGTGCTCGAGGAACCAGCCGCTCACATTGTCGACGAGCATGCGGTACTTCAGCGGGTTGATGCCACCCGACGCCACCTGGGTGATCTCGGGTGCCCGTTCGGGCCCGAGCGCCGCCACTGCGATGATGGCGGCGACGACGATGTCGACCGGGATCACGTCGACGGTTCCCTCCGGCACCCCGGGGAACTCGTCGAGCAGCCCGCGGGCGTAGGAGATCAGCACCGGCTCGGCCATCCGGAACCCGCGGATCCAGCCCGGCCGGGGCTCGGCGAGAGCGGACTCGATGATCGAGGGGCGCACGATCGACACCGGCACCGGACCCTTGACGTCGGTGAGCGCCTGCTCGCCGAGGGCCTTCGTGAACGCATAGGCGTCCGGCCAGCCGACGCTCGCGGCGCGGGCCCTGCCGGCTTCGACGAGCTGATCCTTGACCCACTTCTCGCGCAGCTGCTCGGTCTTGGACGCAAGCGCAGGTGCGCCCGCGGCACCGAGTTCGGTGCGCGCCTCGTTGCGGAAGTGTTCGAGGCGTTCCTTGGCGCGACTCGCCGCATCGGCGTCGGAGCGCAACCGGCGGCTCGCCTGGACCTCGCTGCGCCAGTCGATGCCGATGTCGAACGGTCCGTCGCTGACCAGCTTCTCCGGAGCGTTGCCGCGCCGGTTGCCGGCGACGTAACAGGTCGACACGGCGACGAGGTGCGGCGTGATGCCGAGGTCGTTGCAGAGGTCGGCGATGCGCGAGGGACCGAGCAGGTTGATCTCGACTGCGGAGTCGAGCGGCGAATCGAACGACACCGCTGCTGCGGAGTGGATGACGATGTCACAGCTGGCGAAGATCGCCCGGCCCGCTTCGTCGAGCCCGAGCCCGTCGCGGGTGACGTCACCCGACACCGTGCTGACCCGACCGGTGACGTCGGCGAAATCCACTCCCTTGTCGTTGCACTCGGCTCGCAGCCGGTCGAACGCGTCGTTCTTGAAGATCTCGCGCTCGGTGCGCCGCGCGGCGCTGGTGCGCTGGCCGTCGCGTACGAGCAGCACGAGCTCGCAACCCGGTACCGAGCGGAGCAATCGCTCGACGAGCGCGGTGCCGACGAACCCGGTGGCGCCGGTGATGGCGATCCGTTGTCCGTCGAGCGATTCGGCGATCACGGTTGACGTGTCTACCACAATCGTCTACCAATTGGTAGAGAGATGCTGCGGGAGAGAAGAAGCACACATGGCTGACCGGTCGACCCGGGACCGGATCCTGGAGGTGTCGCTCGACCTGTTCGGCACGCGAGGCGTCGACGCCGTGTCGCTCGACGAGATCGCACGCGCCGTCGGCGTGCGCAAACAGACCGTGCTGTACTGGTTCGAGTCGAAGGACGACCTCGTCGACGAGGTGCTCGCAGTTGCGGCGGCGGAGCTGGTGATCGTCATCGATGCTGCCCTGAGGGCAGCGCCCGACGATCCGCTCGACCGGATCGACGCCGTCGTGCGAGCGGTGTTCCGGCCGGCGGTCCGACGACCCGCACTGCTCGGACTGATCCGCGAAGTCAGCCGCCTCGACTCAGCGCAGGCCGAACGCCTCCGCGCGCGGATCCAGTCGCTCGTCGATCGAGCCGTCGTCTACCTCGGCGCCGAGATGGCCTCGGGGCGGCTCCGCCAGGGTGATCCACGCCTCGTCGCCGCACTCGGTTACGCCACGGTGACCGGTATCGCCACCGAACCGGAGGCCTTGCGCGCCGTCGGCTGGGAGCCGAACGCCGCCGGTCTGCGCCGCCTGCGCGACGAACTCCGATCGTTCCTCCGCTCCGCCCTTGCGCCGCCCTGATCGAACTTCGATCAGCGCTTGGTGTTGCGCCGGCGGCGGGTGTGGCGTTCGAGGGCGAGGTCCACGAGCCGGTCGATCAGCTCGCTGTAGGTCATCCCCGAGTGCATCCAGAGCTTCGGGAACATCGAGATCGGCGTGAAGCCGGGCATCGTGTTGACCTCGTTGCACAAGAACCCGCGGCCGTTGCCGGCGTCGTCCATCTCGTAGAAGAAATCGACCCTTGCCAGCCCGTCGCAGCGCAACGCCCGGAACGTGTCGATCGCCAGCGAGCGCACGCGCTCGACCTCGTCGTCGGGCAACGGTGCAGGGACGAGCAACTGGGCACCGTCGGTGACGTACTTGTCCTCGTAGCTGTAGAACTCGTCGCCGGGCACGATTTCGCCGGGCAGCGACGCCGATGGCTCGGTGCCGCCGAGCACCGCCACCTCGATCTCGCGTCCGACGATCGCTTCCTCGACGACGATCATCTCGTCGTAGGTCAACGCGTGATCGATCGCCTCGCGCAGCGCCTCGACCGTCGCCGCCTTCGACACACCGACCGACGAGCCCATGTTGGCCGGCTTGACGAACACCGGCAGTCCGAGGTCGGCCGCGAGCGACGCCGCCGAGCCGGGCGTGATCTCGTGTTCGCAGAACGCCCGGTGCCGCGCCTGGGGGATGCCGGTCGCGCTGAGCACCTGCTTGGCCATCGCCTTGTCCATCGCCACCGCGGAACCGAGGACGCCGCTGCCGACGTAGGCGACGTTGGCGAGGTCGAGCATGCCCTGCACCGTGCCGTCCTCGCCCATCGGGCCGTGGAGGAGCGGGAGCACGACGGTGGTCTCGTCGGAGGAGGAGGCGTCGGCGAGCATCGGCGTGGGCGACACGTCGGTGCCGAGCGGGTTGAGCCGTCCGGGGATCGCATGGGGACCCTCGATCAGCGCCTCGATCGCTTCGTGGGCCAGCGCCCACTGTCCCTCGGTGGAGATGCCGACGGGTGTGATCCGGTATCGGGACGGGTCGGCGGCACGCAGCACGTGTGCGGCGGTGGTGCACGAGACGTCGTGCTCGGCCGATTCGCCGCCGAACAACACCACGAGATGAATGCGCTCGCCGGAGTGCCGCGTGGGGGTCATCGGTCCACGGTACCGTCGGCGCCTGTGAGGATTCGTGCATCCGAAGCTGCCGCCGGCGTCGGGGGACGGCTGATCGGTCCGGACGTCGAATTCGACGGAGCGTCCTTCGATTCCCGCACGACGACCCCGGGTCAGCTCTTCGTGCCGCTGGTGGCCGACCGCAACGGGCACGAGTTCATCGGTGCGGCTCGTGAGCGCGGCGCGACCGTGCACCTGACGAGCGAGCCGGACCCGTACCGGCGTGACGGCACTGCGATCGAGGTGGCCGACACCGCCCTCGCGTTGCTGGCGCTCGCGGCGTGGGCACGGCGGCGTCTCGATGCTCGAGTCGTCGGCGTCACCGGCAGCGTCGGCAAGACGTCGGCGAAGGACCTGATGGCGGCGGCGTGTGCGGCGGGACGGCGCACCACGGCAAACGAGCGCAGCTTCAACAACGAACAGGGCCTTCCGGTCACGATCCTCGGTGCGCCCGACGACACCGAGGTGCTGATCCTCGAGATGGGCATGCGGGGGTTCGGTCACATCAGCCAGTTGTGCGAGATCGCCCGCCCCGACATCGGAGTCGTCACCGTCGTCGGTCACGCGCACACGGAACTCGTCGGTGGTATCGACGGCGTCGCTCGCGCGAAGGGTGAACTCGTCGAGGCGTTGCCCGCATCGGGGACCGCCGTGTTGAACGCCGACGACGAACGGGTCGCGGCGATGCGCGCGCGGACTCGCGCCGACGTCCTCACGTTCGGGCGAGCCGGTGACGTGCGAGTCAGCGACGTCGAACTCGACAGTCTGGCGCGAGCCCGTTTCCGGCTCGACACGCCGTGGGGGAGTGGCACGGCCCGACTCGCGGTGCCGGGCGTCCACATGGTCACCAACGCCGCTGCTGCGATCGCCGTCGCCGGCGTGGTCGGCGTCGACCTCTCGGCGGCACTCGACGCGCTGGCGACCGCAACGGTGTCGGGCATGCGCATGGAGGTCAGCACCGCGGCGACCGGTGCGACGATCGTCAACGACGCCTACAACGCCAACCCGACGTCGATGCACGCCGCGCTTGCTGCACTTGCGGCGATGGACGCCGATCGTCGCATCGCCGTGCTCGGTCGGATGGGCGAGATCGACGATCCTGGGCCGGCGCACCGGGAGGTCGCGGCGCGCGCGGCCGAACTGGGCGTGGATCTGGTCGTGGTCGGCACCGACCTGTACGGCGTGGAACCGGTTGACGACGTCAGCGCTGTGCTCGGCGCGCTGGGACCTGGTGACGCCGTACTCGTCAAGGCGAGCCGAGCGGCAGGCCTCGAGCGTGTGGTCGCTGACCTGCTCAGACCAGACGTGACGCGTTCGTCGGAGTGAACGGCTCGCCGCCGTCCTCGACCGACAGGAACGCCGACGGCGGCAGCCGCCGCAGGTCGACCCACCACGCCAGGAACAGCGCGAAGGCCGCGCCGAAGCCGAGCACCGCCCTGGCGCCGATCCATTCGATCACCACACCGAACAGGAGGTTGCCGATCGGTACGGTGCCGCCGAACACCATGAACCACAACGGCATCACCGTGGCGCGTTCGGTGTTCTTCATGTTCAGCTGGAACGTGGTCGTGATCGCGGTGGCCGTCATGAAGTAGAAGAAGCCGAGGATGAAGCCGACGGGAAACGCCAGCTCCGGCCCCCGGATCTGCGAGAACAGCGCGAGGGCGACTGCGAACCCGGTGAAGCCACGCACGATCAGCACTCTGCGATCGATCGACGACAGGAACGTCCCGACCGACAGTGCGCCGAGGAAGGCCCCGGCGCCCCACGTCGCATACAGCCACCGGTAGGTGGCGCTCGACGGGGCGATGTCGAAGTTGAGGCGGGCGACCGACGGGAACAGCCCGATGTACACGAGGCTGAACAGCGAGAACAGGAACATGCCCAGCAGTAGCCGGTTCAGCACGAGGCGCTGCTTGGCGATCTTCAGGCCCACGGTGAGCGAACGGAAGCCCCGAGCGGTGTTGCCGCTGCGCACGTCGGGCATGCGCACGATCAGCAGCGCAGCGATGAAGAACAGGTACGTCGCCGCGTTGACGAGGAAGATGCTCGACACGCTCAACCCGGCGACCGCCAGAACGGCGGCGAGCACCGGCCCGACCACACGCGTGCCGTTGATCATCGCCGAGTTGAGCGAGATCGCGCCGGGGAGGTCTTGACGGTGCACGAGCAAGGGCATCGAGGCCTGGAACGCCGGTGCGTTGAGGGCATTGGCGATGCCGATGCCGAGCTGGGCAGCGAAGATCGTCCAGAGTGCGTGGTCGCCGGCGACGAAGTACGCGATCGCGATCGTCAGGACGACCGACGCGCTCTGCATGGTCAGTTGCAACTTCTGTTTCGACACTCGGTCGGCGATGACGCCGCCGGGGATCGACAACACCAGGAGCGGCCCGAGCTGGGCGAACACCATCAGGCCGACGAGCGCCGGGCGTCCGGTGCGGTCGTCGATGTACGCCGGCAGTGTGAAGTTCTGCATCCACGTGCCGATGTTCGACAGCGCCAGGCCGAAGAAGATGATCCGGAACCCGCGGTACGACAGTGCGGCCCGGGCGGTCCCGGGCTTGTACTGGTGGTCGGGAGGCGTGTCGGTCTGGGCGGAAGCGGTCATCGAGGCGTAGGGGTCGAAGCGTCGTCGCGGCGGACGCCCTGTCGTCTCGACCCGCGGGTCAAGTTACCGGACGGAGACAGGACCTCAGCGGAACTGACCGAAGCAGGCCCGCAGATCGTCCACGAAGAGGTCCGGCACCTCGAATGCGCTGAAGTGGCCACCGCGAGGCTGCTCGTTCCAGTAGCGGATGTCGGTGAACGCGTCCTCGACCCATGCCCGCACCGGCGGCGCGATCTCCTTCGGGTACGCCGTGAATCCCGACGGGATCGTCACCGGCGCCGGCCGCGGTCCCTTGCCGAAACTCTCCCAGTAGATGCGAGCCGACGAGGCGCCGTTGGCGTTGATCCAGTACAGCATCACGTTGTCGAGGAGCTCGTCGCGGCTCAGTACGTTCTCGGGGTGCCCGTCGCAGTCGGTCCAGGCCCAGAACTTCTCGAGGATCCACGCCGCCTGGGCCGCCGGCGAGTCGACCAGTCCGTAGCCGATCGACTGCGGACGCGTCGACTGCTGCTTCGAGTACCCGGAGTCCCACTCCGCGTAGTACGCCAGGCCGTCGAGCGCCGCGTTGCTCCTCGGGCGTCGGTGCGCCGTCGAGCTTCGGTCGTGCTCCCATGGCCAGCGTGACGTGGATCGCGCTGCAGTGATCGACGTCGGTGCCGCCGATCGCCGTCGTGATCGCGGAACCCCAGTCGCCGCCCTGGGCCACGTAGCGGTCGTAGCCGAGTTCGGCCATCAGCCCGGCGAACACCTCGCCGATCTTCTGGACGCCCCAACCGGTGGCGGTTGGCTTGCCGGAGAACCCGAAGCCCGGCAGCGAGGGAGCGACCACGTGGAACGCATCGGCAGCGTCGCCGCCGTGAGCGGTCGGGTCGGTCAGCGGTTCGATCACCTTGTGGAACTCGACGATCGATCCCGGCCAACCGTGGCTGATCAGGAGCGGCATCGCGTCGGGATGCGGCGAGCGGACGTGGACGAAGTGCAGCCCCGGGTCGGTCAGCCCCTCGACCGGTGTCGTGAACTGGTCGAAGCGGTTCAACAGCGCTTCTCGCGCCCGCCAGTCGTAGTCGTTGGCCCAGTACTCGCACACCGCTTGCACGTAGGAGAGCGGCGTGCCCTGCGACCAGTCGTCGACCAGCTCGGCCTCCGGCCAACGGGTGTTGCGCAACCTGGCGCGCAGGTCGTCGAGCACCTCCTCGGCGACTTCGATCGTGAACGGCGTGACGTGTCCCATCGGCACGACCCTACGCTCTTCCCTGAAAAGTCTCGCCAGTGTTGCGCTGAGCGCAACACGGTCGCGCCAGAACGGACGGCATGGTCATCGAGGCATGGTCATCTCGGGCGGGGACCGTCGGAGGGTGGCCCGGCGAAGAGCTGAGCCTTCTCCATCCACTCGCGGGCGGAGTCGCCGGTGACGACGAGGTCGGTGTCGTCGACGTGGCGGCGCTGGGTGGTGACGAGGCAGAAGTCGAGCGCGGGGCCGACAATCGACTCGGGGGCATCGTCGGGCCCGAACGACCACGTCTCGCGCGACGGCGACGTCAGCTCCACGCGCACCGGCGTCGACGGCACCTCGAGGCCCCGGTTCATGTACGTCCAGCCACGGGTGATGAAGCCCAGCTGCGCGATGTGGCGCAGCCGATCGGTCGCAATGCGATCGGCGCCGACAGCGTCGACGATGTCCTGGCCGTGCGCCCATGCCTCCATCAGCCGTGCGGTGAGGAAGGACTTCGACCCCATCGAGGGCCCGTACCACGCGATGCGGGTGTCGTTGTCGAACGTCGATGCTGCGGCGGCGCGAGCGTCGGGCGGCCAGCTCGCCACGCCGAGAGGAGATGCTCCGGCGACATCGCCCGAGAGGCGCCGAGCGTCATGTCGTCGTCCGATGTGGAGCCGGTACCGAGCCGAGCAACGCGTGCATCGCCTCCTGGAACGCAGGCGGATCGGTGATCGCCAGTGCGGCGTTCTCGTCGAAGTACGTCAGGTGACCGATCTGATCGGCCACCGTCCATCCGGGGCTCGGCGTGGCCAGCTGCCACTGTTCGGGCGACAGACCGGCGACGATGTCGTCGAGCGACTGCTGTTCGGCGAGGAGATCTTCGAGTACTTCGGTGACGTCCATGGCCACGGTGTATCCGATCGCTGCGTCGGCGTGCGCCTCGGAGGTGCGCTTCGGAGCTGATCACGGTCGCTCCACTACGGTGACGGACGTGACCATCGGCACCGTGATCCGCAGTCGACTCGACACCAGGTCGGACGAGTACCGGGACAATCTCGCCGCGATGCAACAGCTCTGGGACGGCGTCGCCGCCGAGATGGCGAGTGTTCCGACGATCGGTGGTCAGCGATACGTCGACCGCCACCGCCGCCGCGGCAAGATGCTCGTGCGCGAGCGCATCGAAGCTCTCGTCGACCCCGATACACCGTTTCTCGAGCTGAGCCCGCTCGCCGGCTGGGGCACCCAGGATCCGGTCGGCGTCGGCAGCGTCACCGGCATCGGGATCGTCGAGGGCGTCGAATGTGCGATCAGCGGTTCCGACATGACGTACCGCGGGGGATCGGGCAACCCGACCACCTGGAAGAAGGGGTCGCGGTTCCACGAGATCGCTCGGGAGAACCGCCTGCCCGTGATCGTGCTCAACGAGTCTGCCGGCGCCGACCTCCCTCGCCAGGCGGATCTGTTCATCCAGGGCGGTGCGAGCTTCAAGGACCTGACGCAGCTCTCCAAGCTCGGCATCCCGTCGATCACGATGGCGTTCGGGCCGAACACCGCCGGCGGTGCCTACACACCGGGGATGAGCGACTACACCGTCTTCGTCAAGGAGCGCGGCACCGCCTACCTCGGGGGGCCGCCGCTCGTGAAGATGGCGATCGACGAGATCGTCGACGAAGAGACGCTCGGTGGCGCCGAGATGCACTCGCGCACCAGTGGCCTGTCGGACTACCTCGCGGTCGACGAACTCGATGCGATCCGCATCACCCGCGGCATCGTCCGCCACCTCGGTTGGAGCAAGCTCGGCCCCGGAGCGACCGAGCCCGACGATCCTCCGCTCTACGACCCCGCCGAGCTGCTCGGTTGTGCGTCGGCCGACGTGCGCATCCCGTTCGACATCCGCGAGGTGCTCGCCCGCTTGCTCGACGGCAGCCGGTTCGAGGAGTTCAAGCCGCTCTACGGCGACAAGCTCGTGTGCGGGTGGGGATCGATCCACGGATTCCCCGTCGCCATCCTCGGCAACAACGGGATCCTGTTCTCCGAGGAAGCATCCAAGGGGGCACAGTTCATCCAGCTGTGCAACAAGCGCGACATCCCGATCGCCTTCCTCCACAACATCACGGGGTTCATGGTCGGCTCGAAAGCGGAGCAGGGCGGCATCATCCGCAACGGCGCGAAGCTGATCAACGCCGTGTCGAATTCGACCGTGCCCCACTTCAACCTGATGGTCGGTGCCAGCTACGGCGCCGGCAACTACGGCATGGCGGGCAAGGCCTACAATCCGAGATTCATCTTCAGCTGGCCGAATCATCGGGTGGCGGTGATGGGGCCGAAGCAGCTCGCCGGTGTGATGGAGATCGTCGCCCGCAACGCCGCCGCCGGCCGTGGCGTCGACGTCGACGAGGAGGCACTCGCTGCGCAGACCGCCGGTCTCGAGGCGCAGATCGAACACGAGTCGACGGCGCTGTACTCCACCGGGCGCCTCTGGGACGACGGGATCATCCATCCCGCCGACAGCCGCACGGTGATGGGCATGGCACTGTCGGCGGTGCACAGCAACGTCGTGCAGGGCGCGACCGAGTACGGCGTGTGGAGGCACTGATGGACATCTCCCGCTTGTTGATCGCCAACCGCGGCGAGATCGCCGTACGGATCGCGCTCACCGCTCACCGCCTCGGGTTGTCGACGGTGGGTGTCTACTCCGAACCCGATGCGAACGCTCTGCACGTCGATGCGGTCGACGTGGCGGTCGCCCTCGGCGGATCGACGCCCGCCGAGTCGTACCTGCGCGGCGATGCGATCATCGACGCCGCGCACGCCACCGGTGCCGATGCGGTCCACCCGGGCTACGGATTCCTGGCCGAGAACGCAGCGTTCGCCCAGGCGGTGATCGATGCCGGGCTGATCTGGGTCGGCCCCACGCCCGAACAGGTGACGCTGCTCGGTGACAAGGTCGCCGCCAAGCGGGCGGCGCTCGAGGCCGGCGTGCCGACGACGTCGATGATCGAGGTGGTCGACGGCCGGATCGTCGACGGCGCCGAAGTGACGTATCCCGCACTGGTCAAGGCCGCCGCAGGTGGTGGCGGACGTGGCATGCGCGTCGTGCGCAGCGCCGACGAACTCGACGACGCCGTGACCGCCGCATCGCGCGAAGCGCTCGCCGCCTTCGGCGACGGCGCGGTCTTCATCGAGCCGTACCTCGAGCGAGGTCGCCACGTCGAGGTCCAGATCTTCGGCGACCGCCACGGCAACGTCGTGCACCTCGGTGAGCGCGAGTGCTCGATCCAGCGCCGCAACCAGAAGATCGTCGAGGAGTCGCCATCGGCAGGAATCTCCGAGACGGTGCGCTCCAGGCTGTGCGAGGGCGCCGTCGCCCTGGCCCGTCACGTCGGCTACGAAGGCGCTGGCACCGTCGAGTTCATGGTCGGCACCGATCGCGACGGTGGGGAGACGATCACGTTCCTCGAGGTCAACACCCGGCTGCAGGTCGAGCATCCAGTGACCGAGGCGGTGACCGGTCTCGACCTCGTCGAGCTGCAACTCCGCGTCGCCGCCGGCGAGGCGCTGCCGATCAGCCAGGACGACGTCACGATCGCCGGCCATGCGATCGAGGTGCGCGTCGTCGCCGAGGACCCGGCCGCCGGCTGGATGCCGTCGACCGGACGCATCGGACGGTTCTCGATCGGCGAGGGCGTGCGAGTCGACACCGGCGTGCGCGACGGTGCGGTGATCTCCTCCGACTACGACTCGCTCGTCGCCAAGGTCATCTCGCACGCCCCGACCCGTGCCGAGGCCGCCCGGCGGCTGGCTCGAGCACTGCGCGGGTCGCAGCTCACCGGCATCCGCACGAACATCGACACGCTGGTGGCGATCCTCGGGGAACCCGACTACCTGGCTGCCGACACCCCGACCGCATATCTCGACGAACACCCCGACGTGCTCACGCCGACCGGTCCGGCCGGCGACGACCGGGTGGCGCTCCTGCTCGGTGCGGTGTTCGCGCTCGAGACCGAACACCGCACGACCGATCGGGCCACGCCGTTCGCCCCGTCGGGCTGGCGCAACCTGCGCACGCAGGGACAACGTCAGATCTGGCTCGAGCCGACCGGCGAGCACCTCCACGTCGAGTACGTGATGCGCCCGGAGCGACTCGCAGACGGATCGACCCGCTGGACGGCGTCCGTGTGGCTCGGGCCGTGGCCGGAGCCGGACGACACCGGTGCGTTGGCTGCCGACGATCGCCGCGAGCGGATCGTGCGATTGCTCGACCGTCGGGCCGACGGGGTGGCGATCGAGATCGACGGGCGCCGGAGTTCCGTCAGCACCGAGATCGTTCACCACTCGCTCGGGCTCGACGACGACGGCGTCGGCGCCGTGACCGTACACACCCGCAGCGCCGCCGGCGCCCTGACGCTGACACGGGCACCACGTTTCGTACTGCACGATGCGCAGGCCGAGGGCGGCGGCCCGATCTGTCCGCTGCCGGGCACGGTGATCGCAGTGCACGTCACGGCCGGTGACGTCGTGACCGACGGACAGGTGTTGATGGTGGTGGAGGCGATGAAGATGGAACACAAGATCGTCGCCGCCGGTGATGCCACGGTGAGCGAGGTCCGTTTCGCTGTGGGCGATCGCGTCGATCAGGGCGATCTGCTGGTGGCGCTCGATCACGGTGATGGAGCGACGTCATGACCGAGCCGATCCGCATCGCCAACTGTTCCGGATTCTTCGGCGACCGCCCGAGCGGAGCGCTCGAGATGGTGGAGGGCGGTCGCATCGACGTGCTCACCGGCGACTGGCTCGCCGAGTTGACGATGCTGATCCTGAGCCGGATCCGGGCCAAGCAGGCCAAGGGCGGGTTCGCCCGCACGTTCGTCGCCCAGATGGAGCAGGTGATGGGAACGTGCCTCGACCGGGGGATCAAGGTCGTGTCCAATGCCGGTGGCCTCGACCCGGACGGTTGCGCCGATGCCGTGCACGAGGTCGCCGACCGGCTCGGACTGTCGCCGACCATCGCCTACATCGACGGCGACGATCTGATGCCGCGGATCGTCGAACTCGCCGAATCCGGTGCGCTGCGACCGTTCGGTTCGGCGACCGAACTCGGTGACCCGACGCGATTCCTGACCGCCAACGCCTACCTCGGCTGCTTCGGCATCGTCGACGCCCTCGCCAAGGGTGCCGACATCGTGATCACGGGACGTGTGACGGACGCCGCAGTCACCTGCGGCCCAGCAGCGTGGCATCACGGATGGTCACGGACCGACCTCGACCAGCTCGCAGGCGGCGTCGTGGCGGGGCACATCATCGAGTGCAGCGCGCAAGCCACGGGCGGCAACTACTCGTTCTTCCACGAGATCGAGGGACGCAACGACGTCGGCGGCGGCGCCCGGTTCGGCTTTCCGTGGGCCGAGGTGGCCGCCGACGGCTCGTGCGTGATCGGCAAGCACGACGGCACCGGCGGCGTGGTCAACCTCGAGACCGTGACGTCGCAGTTGCTCTACGAGATCGGCGGCCCGGAGTACCTCGGCCCCGACGTGACCGCACGATTCGACACGATCCAGATCGAGCAGGTCGGCCGCGACCGGGTGCGGGTGTCCGGCACGCGCGGCGAGGCTCCTCCCTCGACGCTGAAGGTCGCGATGAACGAACTCGGTGGCTACCGGAACTCGTTCACCGTCGCGCTGACGGGGCTCGACATCGACGACAAGGCGGCGTTCGCCGAGGCGGCGTTCTGGGATGCGTGCCCCTACGGGCCGGACGACTTCGCGTTCATCGAGAACAAGGTGGTGCACACCGAGAAGCCCGATCCCGCAACGCAGGAGGAGGCGACCGCCATCTGGCGGGTCACCGTGAAGGACCCCGACGAACGCAAGGTCGGGCGAGCCTTCAACGATGCGATGGTGCACACGGTGCTCGCTGGCATCCCCGGCATGTACGGCCTCGGCGGCGGCCCGAGTGCGGCGTCGCCGTTCGGGGTTTACCGTCCGGCGACCGTCCCCGCCGACCTGGTCCCGCAGTACGTCCACGTCAACGGCACCACCACCCAGATCGACTCCGGCGCCCCCACCCCCACCCCCGCCCCCGCCCCCGCCGAACCCCGTCTTTCCGGACCCGACCCGAAAAGACAGGGTTCCGCGCCACCGACGGGCGAGCTCGTCGAGGTGCCGCTCGGATCGTTCGTCGGCACGCGGTCGGGCGACAAGGGCGGCGACGCGAACCTCGGGCGTGTACGCCCGCACCGATGCCGGCTGGGCGTGGCTCGACGCCGAGCTGACCGTCGAGCGCCTGCAACAGCTCCTTCCCGAGACCGCCTCGCTCACGGTCGATCGCTACCGATTCCCGAACCTGCGCTCGCTGAACTTCGTGGTGCGCGGGCTCCTCCAGGAGGGCGTCGCCGCATCGACCCGCCAGGACGCGCAGGCCAAGGCCCTGGGTGAGTGGCTCCGAGCCCGCGTCGTCACGGTGCCGCGGTCGGTCGCCGGGTCGGCGCCGGGCTCACAGGCCGCCGAGCGTTGACGTCCAGCGAGCGGGTCAGCGGATTTCGTTGCCGTCGGGGTCGATGACGTGCCAGGTGCCGTGGTCGTCGCGGTACACCTGGAAGCCCTGTTCCTTGAGCTGGTTGTGGCAGTCGCAGAGCCCGCCACCGTTACGGGGAACGGTGGCGCCGTGAGCCTTCCAGCCGACGGAGTGATCGGCGTCGCACCACACGATGGGCCGGTCGCAGCCGATCCACACGCAGGTGATGAGCAACAGCATCACCGCCTCGCGCGAACTGCCGCGGAACAGGCGTTGTCGTCGACCGAGATCGATGACGGTGCCCGAGCCGTCGTAGACGACGCGTCGGATGTGACCGATCAGCGCGGCGTTGACGGCGTCGTCGGGGTGCAGACGACGGCCGGACTGGGTGCGCACGACGACGTCTCGGTAGCGACGCGGGTCGACGGTCTCGCCACGAAGATGGGTGTCGAAGGTCTCGTCGTCGATCAGGACGTTGACGGTGGTGCGCGGCTGCTGCGACCCGGGCGCCGCTGATGCGGCTGCCTTTGCCATTGCGACGAACGCGTCGGCTCGTCGTTGGGCTTCGGTACGTACCAGATCGGCGACGGTAGCGGTGTCGCCGAGACGGCGGCGGGCTTCGGCCCAATCGGTCTGCCACTGGGCTTCGATGAACCACGAGAAGATCTCGTTGAACTCGCAGCCCGCCAGCTCGGCAAGGTTGCCCGTGAGGGTCCAACCACCCTCCGGTCGGGGCCGGACCCGGACGTCGCGGTTGGCGTGCAGGCGTTCGTTGCGATCGCGGTCGCCGTCGGGATCCGCGAGCGCTTCCCACGTTCGCGCGCGGCGTTCGAACTCGTCGAACGACTGGCTGATCGCGTCGTCCAACAATGCCGGCGAGTCACGCTCCAAGACCGCGGCCGGAACGCGCGGGTTGGCCGCGATGCGTGCCATCAACTCGGACTGGGCGACTCCGACTCGACCGTCGGTCTCGGCGTCGGCCCACTCGGGTAGCGCCTCGTGCAAGCGGGCGGTCTGCACCCGGCGGTGCGCTTCGGGCCCGGACAGCTTGCACATGTGCTTCACGACGGTCTTCGTGGACAAGAACCCCTGCGCCCGGAACGGGTTCGACCGATCGACCACTCCAGCCGCCGCGACTGCAGCAGCCTCGACCGTGCGCCGCAGTGTCTCGACCTCCTCGAGCCAGCTGCGCAGCTCGACCGCATCCAACGCCGACACATCGACATCGAACAATCCAGCCGCCGCCGCCGATGCGCGCGTGATTGCGAGACGGGCGCATTCAGCCGCCGATACCTCCATCATCGAGCTGACGAGACGCAACCGGATCGCCTCCACGCGAGCCGAGCCGGTGGTTCCCACCACCTCGTCGACGTCAACCGAAGTCATGCCTCCATCATGACGAAGGGGTACCCCAGAGTTGGCGGGCCAGCCGATCCAGCAATCCGGCTTGGGCTGCGATGATCTTCGAGCGTGCCGTCTCGAGGTCGAACCATTCGAATCGATCCAATTCGGGAAGCGTCACCGTCTGGCCGGACTTCGGCGGCCACTCCAGCTCGAACGTGTTGCTGGCCAACGTCGCCGCGTCGACGTCACCTTCGACCGCCCAGGCCTGTACCACCTTGCCGCCCGACTGCCGGACCTCACCGAGATCGACGGAGTCGGACGCCGGTAGCCGGACGCCCGTCTCCTCCTCGAACTCCCGGCGGGCGGCGACGAACGGGTCCTCGTCGGGTTCGTGCTCGCCCTTCGGGATCGTCCACGCGCCCGCGTCCTTGCGCGCCCAGAACGGCCCGCCCATGTGCCCGAGCAGCACCTCGATCCGAGCCTCGGCGCCACCATCGACCATCCGGTACAGCAGGATGCCGGCACTGCGTCGCATGTCGTGAGTGTTACACCCTGGGTCTGACCCCTGATGGAACTCTCCTCACCGCAGGGGACCGATGTCGACGAGCCGAAGGACCACCCGGTCGTCGGCGCGCGACGCCTCGATGTCGACGTCGGCGACGATGCGCCACTCGTTGGCGTCGTCGGGGTCGTGCAGGATCTGGGTGACACGCCCGCTGGCGCGGTCGAAGTGGAAGCGATCGCCGGATCGAGCTGCCGCATCGACGAGGACGTCGCCGAATTCCTCGCGGTACGCCGCCATTGCCTCGATCACGTCCTCGCCGGACCGCCAGCGCTCGCGATCGAGAGCCTCGGCGACGATCTCGTCGTATCCGTTGCGTCGAGCGAGTCGCTGGGCCCAGTCGAAGACCTTGTTGCGCACCATCACCCGGAACGCCCGCGGGTCGTCGACGATCGTGCGCTCGCCGCCCGCCGGCAGCGTCGGTCGCACCGCCGCTGCGGGATCGATCTCGTCGGGATGCAGCAGCCGTTCCCACTCGTCGATCAGGCTGGAGTCGACCTGGCGGATCAACGCCCCCAGCCAGACGATCGCATCGTCGAGTTCGGGCGTGCGGAGGTCGCTCGGCACGTTCTGCATCAGCGCCTTGTAGACGTCGGACAGATAGCGCAGCACGACGCCTTCGGAGCGCTTCAACCCGTAGTCCTGGACGTATTCGCCGAACGTCATCGCACGCTCGTACATCTCCCGGACGATCGACTTCGGTGCGACGTTGTCGGAGCCGACCCACGGGTGGCGGGTGCGGAACTCGTTGAAGTTCCCGTAGATCCAGTCGCGGTTCGGCTTGGGATGCTCGACCTGCGCCAGGCGCTCCATCCGTTCTTCGTACTCGACCCCGCTCGACTTCATCTCGGCCATCAGATCGTCCTTGGCCCGTTTCGTCTGAGCTGCCAGGATCACGCCAGGACTCTCCTGGACTGCTTCGATCACCGACAGCACGTCGAAGAGGTGCTCGATCTCGTCGCCGGCGTCGCGTGGGGGCAACGCACCGAGCGCTTCGACCGCCCAGAGCGACAGCGGCTGATGGAGCGCGAACTCGTCCTGCAGGTCGAAGTTGACCCGCACCCGCCGGCCCCACTCGTCGGGATGCTCCGGGAACTCCAACAGCTCGGCCTCGACCAGCGAACGGTAGATCGCGATCGTGCGCCGGATGTGTTCGCGCTGGCGTTTGCGTGACTCGTGGTTGTCGGTCAGCAGTGTGCGCACCGCCCGGCAGCCGTCGACGCCGTCCCGCATCGGTCGGTCGAGCAGGCTCATCACCATCTGATGGTTGACCCGGAAGTGTGATCGCAGCGGTTCGGGCTCGCCGGAGACCAGCTTGTCGAACGTCTCCTGCGTCCAGTGCGCGTAGCCGCGCTCGGGCTGCTTCTTCTTGACGACCTTCTTCTTCCCGCCGCCCTCGCGCGACTTCTCCTCCAGCCGCTGGTTCTCCACCACGTGTGGCGGCGCCTGCACCCACACGTCGCCGCGGTCGTCGAACCCCTTGCGGCCGGCCCGTCCTGCGATCTGGGCGAACTCGCGGTTCGACAGCAGACGTACGGTCGTGCCGTCGTACTTGCAGAGCTGGGTGAACAGCACCGACCGGATCGGCACGTTCACCCCGACGCCGAGCGTGTCCGTGCCGCAGATGATCTTCAGCAGGCCGTCCTGGGCGAGCTTCTCGACGAGCAGCCGGTACTTCGGGAGCAGTCCGGCGTGGTGGACGCCGACCCCGGCGGTGATGAACCGGCGCAGGTCCTTGCCGATCGGCGAATCGAACCGGAACCCGGCGAGCGCCTCCTTCACCGCAGCTTTCTCGCTCTTCGACAGCGGATCGAGTGCGAGGTAGTTCTGCGCTGCCTCGGTCGCGTCCTTCTGGGTGAAGTGCACGAGGTAGATCGGGGCCTTCTCCGACTCCAACAGGGCGGTCACGCTGTGGTGCAGTGTCGAGGTGCGGTACTCGAAGTCGAGCGGCACCGGGCGCGTCACCGACTTGACCACACTGGTTCCGCGGCCGGTGCGGCGGGTGAGGTCCTCGGCGAAGAACGACGACCGAGCCGAGCGTGGCCGACATCAGCAGGAACTGCGTCTGCGGGAGTTCGAGCAGCGGCACTTGCCATGCCCAGCCCCGTTGAGGGTCGCCGTAGTAGTGGAACTCGTCGACGATCGCCACGTCGACCGGCGTCGCCGCACCGTCGCGCAGCGCCCAGTTGGCGAGGATCTCGGCCGTGCAGCAGATGATCGGAGCGTCGGGGTTGACCGATGCGTCGCCGGTGATCATGCCGACGCGGTCCGAGCCGAACTCCCGGCACAGTGCGAAGAACTTCTCGCTGACCAGCGCCTTGATCGGGGCGGTGTAGACACTGCGTCTGCCGGCGGCCAGCGCAGCGAAGTGTGCGGCCGCCGCGACGAGCGACTTGCCGGAGCCGGTCGGCGTGTTGAGGATGACGTGGTTGCCGAGGACGACCTCGAAGATCGCCTCCTCCTGGGCGGGATACAGCTCCAGCCCGAGCTCGTCGGCGTACCGTGAGAATCCGGCCAGGACCGCATCGTCGTCGACGTCGCCGTCGACCGACCGGGCCGGCAGGTGGCGGATCAGCGGCGGCTCGGACACGTCGACGAGGGTACGGGGAAACCGTCGTGCCGGTTGCACGCCGGAGCCGGTGCCGGACGGCGGCGTCCGTCGGGTGGGTCGGTACGCTCGACGAGGTGCCCACCCACGACATCGAGTCCGTCGAGGTCGATCGGGCGTCGCACGTCGACGTCCTGTTCGACGATGGCGTCAAGGCGCGCTTCGAACTCGGTCCGCTCCGCCTGGCGTGCCCGTGCGCCGACTGCAACGCCCGACGTACCCGGGGCCATGCGGTCCAACCGGCGGTCGAACGTGGCGAACCGATCACGATCACCGATGCCGAACTGTCGGGCGCATGGGGTCTGAGCCTCGACTGGAGCGACGGCCACTCGACGGGCATCTACGCCTGGGAAAGACTTCGTTCGTGGGTCGACGCCGGCCAGGTGGGCACGATCATCGCACGTCCGTGAACGCGTCGACGACCACATCGGGCCGACGAATCTTCCGACGACGCCGCGGAGAGGTTCGCCGAGTGCCGAGATGCGATGTTGCAGTGGATCGCGGCATCGCCGCTGCGGCGTCGCGCCGCTCATCGGCATTGGTGTTCGTCGGCCTCGTCGCCATCGTCGTGGCGTTCGTCGGCGTCGGCGCACTGCACGCACTGCAGCAGCCGCCGTTCTTTCCCACCGACGAGACCGCACATGTCGGCTATGCGCAGGAGGTCGCATCGCTGCACCTGCCGGAGATCCGCGAGTTTCCCGTTGTCCCCGTCGAGGCGCGCCAGTGGCAGGCAGAACGGTCGACGGCGAACGACATCCGCTACCGCGGTGTCTGGGTCGCCAACCATCCGCCACTCCACTACGTCGCGGTCGCTCCACTGATCTGGATCAGTCGCGCCACCGGTGCCACCGATGGCGGACTGATCCTCCTGCGGTTCGCCAACGTGGCGTTCGCCGCCGTCGGCGTGGTGTTCACGTTCCTGCTGGCGTCGGAGCTCACCGGCCGCAACCACCGACTCGCCCTGCTGGCGGCCGCACTCGCGGCACTGGTCCCGCAAGGCCACGCCGTGTTCTCCCAGGCCCTGAACGACGGATCGGGATTCGCCGCCGGCACGGCCGTCGTCTGGGCCGGCGCCCGCTGCCTGCGCCGTATCGACGAGCTGACCAGGCGCGACCTCGTGGCGCTCGCAACGACCACCATCGTCGCGTTCGGTTCTCGGGCGGCGACGATGCTGCTCGCCGTCGCCGTGGTCGGCATGGTGGCGCTGCGCCGGTTCAGCCGCCCTGCGCCCTCCGCCGGCGAGCAAGCACGACGGGCGTCACGCGTTGCGCTCATCGGTCTCGGCCCCGCCGTCGTCGTGTTCGGATGGTTCTACGTGCGCAACATCGTGCTGTACGGCGACATCGGCGCGTCGCGCTACCTGCTCGACATGTTCCGGCGCCAGCGGAACGGATCGGTGTTCGACCAGATCCTGCGGTGGTCGATGTGGTCGAACGTCTACGAGGGATTGATGTCGCCGACGACCAGGCAGCGCATCGTGCCGCCCGGCTCGGCGGTGATCACGTTGGTCGCAGCAGTCGGCGTGACCATCGTGTTCGTCACCGGACGGATCGGTCGACGTGTCGGGACGTCACCCGACGGTGCGGCGGTGCGCGACGATGGCTCGACTGCCGAGGTTCACACGCTGCGGTGGCAGCTGTCGCTGGGCGTGGTCACCGTCGGGCTGATCGCCCTCACGATTGCCCAGCACGCGAGCGGGGGAGGTAACGCACACGCGCGCTATGCGATGCCGGCGATCGGCGTCGCTGCCGTGCTGCTGGTGATCGGCATGGAGCGCATCTGGTCGCGGTGGGCGCCGCTCGCACTCGTCGTGATGGCGGGCTGGTGGGCGCTGATCAACCTGCCGGTCGACATCGACCCGACGATGTTGCGTCGCAATCGTGACGACGGCCAGCTCGCGCCGATGCCGCTGCGGGCGCTGCCACTCAGTGACGGTTGGCGCACCGGCGCCGGGGTGCTGATCGCCGTCGGCGTGGTCGTGGCCGCAGGTGCACTGCTGCTCACGTTGCGTTCGAACTCTCGTCCCGCGCCTAACCCCGACATGGTCGAACCGAATGCGTCCGGACCCCGCGGCGATGGTGAGCTCGTCGAGGTCTCGTCCGCGCTGCGATGAGTGAACCGACAACATGGCGGCGTTTCGCTCATCGCATGCGGCACGCTTCGGCCGACGATGAGCCAACGGACCGAATACCGGTGTTTGGCTCATCGCAGCCGACGAGCGAAGCCGACGGTTCGGTGGCAGCGCCGGGGGTGGCGACCTAGCCGAGGACGAGCTCGGCGAAGCTCGGTAGGGCCATGGCCGGACCGCTCACCAAGAATTCGGTGATGCACGTTTCGCGCCACATGTCGAGTTCGTCGCGGATCTTGGCGGGGGGACCGACCAGCGCCACGTCTTCGACCATCTCGAGCGGGATCGCCGCTGCTGCCTCGGCCTTCTTGCCGTCGAGGTACAGGGCCTGCACCCGGTCGGCGACACCGCCGTAGCCCATCCGGGCAAACACCTCGTAGTGGAAGTTGGCGCCCTTCGCGCCCATGCCGCCGGCATAGAGGGCGAGGAACGGACGCACCAGGTCGGCGCACTTCTCGGCGTCGTCGCCGGGGATGATCATCGCCGTCGCGGTGACCTGGAAGCGGTCCTTCTTGGTCGGATCGCCCGACGCATCGAAGCCCTGCTGGAGGCAGTCGCGGTAGAACGCGTCCTCCTTCGGCGAGAAGAACAGCGGCAGCCAGCCATCGCAGATCTCCGCGGACAACGCGACGTTCTTCGGACCCTCGGCGGCGAGATAGATGGGGATGTCGTTGCGCAGCGGATGGACGGTCGACTTCAGCGCCTTGCCGAGGCCCGCGCCACCTTCGAACGGCATGTCGTAGAACTCGCCGTGGAACTCGACGGGCTTGTCCCGCGCAACGATCGACCGCACGATCTCGACGTACTCGCGCGTGCGAGCGAGCGGCTTCGGATACGGCTGGCCGTACCACCCCTCGACGACCTGCGGGCCCGATGCGCCCAGACCGAGGATGAACCGTCCGTTCGACAGATGGTCCATCGTGATCGCCGCCATCGCCGTGGCTGCCGGCGTGCGAGCGGACATCTGCATGATCGCCGTTCCCAGCTGCAGGCGTTGGGTCGATGCTCCCCACCAGGCGAGCGGCGTCAGCGCATCGGACCCGTATGCCTCCGCCGTCCAGACCGAGTTGAACCCCAGTCGCTCGGCCTCCTGCACCGCCTCGAGCGCACCGGCGGGTGGGCCCGCCGACCAGTAACCGGTGTTGTAGCCGAGCTTGATGTCTCCCATCGCCTCACCGTACGCGACGGACACTGCAGGGGGCATGCTGGGGGAGTGGGAGCAGCCGACGACCGCCTCGTCGTGACCGACACCGTGCGCGTCCCGCGCCACGAAATTGCGGTGAGCTTCAGCGCCTCGGGTGGTCCCGGAGGCCAGCACGCCAACAAGGCGGCAACGCGCGCCGAATTGACGTTCGACGTCCAGACCTCCTCCGCGTTCTCCGAGTCGCAGCGGGCACGGGTGCTCGCCAAGCTGGGCCCGGTCGTGCGCGTCGTCGCCGACGACGAGCGTTCGCAGCTCCGCAACCGTGCGCTGGCCGAGGAACGACTCGCTGCGAAGCTGCGTGGAGCGCTCCACGTGCCCCGTCGCCGACGCGCGACCCAACCGACGCGCGGCTCCCAGCGTCGACGCGTCGAGGCGAAGAAGCAGCGCGGCGAGACCAAGCGCTACCGCCGCCCGCCGACCGTCGATGACTGACCGAGCTCTTCACATCAGCGATGAGCAAAAGCGCCCGGACGGCGGCACTTGGCTCATCGCACACGTGGGGGCGCCGGTCAGGTGGGGGTGAAGGTGACCGGGAGGTGCACCGGGCCGAAGATGGCTGTGGTCGCCGGCTTCCATTCGATCGGGCCGTCGAGAGCGAGATCGGGCATCCGTCGGGCGAGGATCGGCAGCGCTTCTTGGAGCTCGGCACGCGCGAGCGCAGCCCCGAGGCAGTAGTGGATGCCCGAGCCGAAGGTGAGCTGGGGCTGACCCGACGGCTCGCGGGTGATGTCGAACGTGGCGGGGTGCTCGAACACGGTCGCATCCCGATTGGCCATCGCCACCGACGTCATCACCACGGTGCCTGCTGGGAACACGACGCCGCGGTACTCGATGTCCTCGCTGGCGAACCGGGCGGTGCCGCGCACGGCTCCGAAGTACCGCATCACCTCTTCGACGGCCCGCGAGGCAATGGCGGGCTCGTCGGCGATCATTTTCCACTGCTGCGGGTGTTCGGCGAGCAGGCCGACGGCGCAGCCGAGCTGATTGCGCGTCGTGTCCGTGCCACCGACGATCACCGCATCGACCATCATCACCAGCTCGTCGGTGCTGAGCCGGTCGCCCTCCTCCTCGGCTGCGATGAGGTCGGTGATCAGGTCGTCGCGTGGATCGTTGCGGCGGTCGGCGATCAGGCCCCGCGAGTACTCGTCGAGTTCCGCTTGCGCCCGCTTGATCACATCGAGTTCATCCAGGACGTTGCCGTTGAAGATGCGCAACACGTCCTCGGCCAGCCGGGAGAAGAGTTGCCAGTCGTCTCGGGGAGCGCCGAGCAGCTCGCAGATGATCGGAATCGGGTAGGGCTCGCAGATGTCGACGGCGACGTCGGCGCAACCGGTCGGAGCCACCTGGTCGACCAGATCGTTCATCACCTCCCGCATGAACGGACGCAACCGGTCGGCCGAGCGCGGCGAGAACGCCTTGGCCACGAGTCGACGGAGACGTGTGTGCACGTCACCCTCCGCCGACAGGATGGACGTCCGCCGGTTGGCGAGGAACTCGGGATCGGTGATACCCATCATCTCGGGAATCTTCGACGTAGCGCTGTGCCAGCGCTTGTCGCGCAGCACCGCAACGACGTCGGCGTACTTCAGGATCGAGTACCCGATCGCGTTGCTGACGATCCAGTGGTCCTCCGCCAGGGACGCAACGAGCGCTTGGCGCTCGGCATCGCTCAGCTTCGGATCGTCGATCGACGGGACGTCGAGTGCCGTCACGGGGATTGCCGCCTCGGTGGTCATCGTCACACCGTAGGACACCACCGGTGATGCGGCCGAGGCGTTCAGCCGGCTGCGAGCGCGTCGATCGCTGTGGCGCCGAGCGACTCGGCGACGATCGCGTTCGCAAACGCCCCGGCGACCGTGTTGACGCCATGGGCGATCGCCGGATCGCGCCGTGCGGCACCGATCGCGCCGTGGACCGCGACGTCGAGCAGATACGGCAGCGTGGCGTTCGTCAACGCGTAGGTACTGGTGTGCGGAACCGCTCCGGGCATGTTGCCGACGGCGTAGTGCACGACGCCGTGCTCGACGTACGTCGGCTCTTCGTGCGTGGTCTCGCGGGTCGTGGCGATGCAGCCCCCCTGGTCGACCGCCACATCGACGATCACCGATCGTGGTTTCATCGACCTGACCATCTCCTCGCTCACGACCACGGGGGCGCGACCGCCGGCCACGAGCACCGCCCCGATCACCAGGTCGGCGTCGGCGACTGCTCGCTCGATCGCTCCCCGGTTGGAGGCGGCGGTCATGATCCGGCCCCGGTGGATCTGGTCGACGAATCGCAGGCGGTCGAGGTTCTTGTCGATCAGGACCACCTCGGCCTCCATCCCCGCAGCGATCCAGGCGGAGTTCCAGCCGACGTTGCCGGCTCCGAGCACGACGACCTTCGCAGGGCGCACGCCGGGGGCGCCACCCATCAGCACGCCGCGCCCGCCGTTGTGGCGTTCCAGGAAATGCGCTCCCATTTGCGGGGCGAGGCGACCAGCGACTTCGCTCATCGGCGCCAGGAGCGGGAGTGAGCCGTCGGCCGACTGCACCGTTTCGTAGGCGACCGAGGTCGTGCCGGCGGCGATCAAGGCTTCGGCGACCGCCGGATATGCAGCGAGATGGAGGTAGGTGAACAACGTGAGGTCGGGCCGCAGGAAGCCGAATTCCTCCGGCTTGGGTTCCTTGACCTTGACGACCATCTCCTGCGCCCACGCATCGGCCGCCGTCGGCACGATGTCGGCGCCGGCGGCCACGTAATCGGCGTCCGTGATCGACGCGCCTTCGCCAGCACCGGTCTCGACGAGGACGTCGACGCCGAACCGTTCGAGTTCGCGAACGCCGTCCGGGGTCATCGCGACTCGGTGCTCGGCGGTCTTCACCTCGCGTGGGACGCCGACGGTACGGATGGCGGGTGCTGCTGGCATGGTGCTCATCATGCCCCATCGGCCGTGAGCCCGATCGCGATCTCGACCGATCGCGGCCACTACCGTCGTGCACAGATGACGAACAGTGAAGCTCCTCGAATCCATCTCGGTCCGTCCGGCGGGCCACAGTGGCTCGCCGACGCCGTGATCGCCGGCGGCGGCGAACTCGTCGATCCACGCGAGGCCGAAGGTGTCGTCTGGGCCGATGCGAAAGCCGTCGACGCGCTGCGCACCACGCTCGACGACGCCGACGACATCCGCTGGGTGCAGCTGCCGTTCGCCGGCATCGAGAACTTCGTCGACCACCTCGACCACGACCGGACCTGGACGTGCGGCAAGGGTGTCTACGCCGAGCCCGTCGCCGAGATGGCGCTGGCCCTCGGTCTCGCCGGCCTGCGCCACATCGGTCCCTACACACGCGCCACGGAGTGGTCGGGCCCCCACGGGCACAACCTGCTCGACGGGCGCGTCACCATCCTCGGCGGAGGCGGGATCACCGAGTCGCTCGTGCGACTCCTGCAGCCCTGGCACTGCGACATCACGGTGGTGCGCAACCGTGCCGAACCGATGGACGGCGTCGACGAGGTGCTCGAAGCGGACCGGTTCCCCGACGCACTGCCCGGCGCCGACCTCGTCGTGTTGGCGCTTGCGCTCACCCCGGAAACCGAGGGCATGTTCAGTGCCGACGAGTTCGGGTTGATGGAGGATCACGCCTGGTTGGTCAACGTGGCGCGGGGCCGCCACATCGTCACCGATGATCTGGTCGACGCCCTGCGCGACGGCGTGATCGGTGGTGCGGCGCTCGATGTCACCGATCCCGAACCGCTGCCCGCCGGCCATCCTTTGTGGTCGTTGCCGAACTGCATCATCACGCCGCACGTGGGCAACACCCCGGAGATGGCCAAGCCGCTGTTGGCGCAGCGTGTCACCGAGAACGTCCGGCGCTTCGCCCGCGGCGAGGAACTGATCGGCCTCGTCGACGTCGACGCCGGATACTGAGCGCACTGCCAGGCGCGGTTCGCACGCTCGCGGAGGCACCAGGCGCAAGCGGATCCACGCCGTAGCGTGGGGACGACCGTGGCCGGACCGACTCACTACGACACGCTGCGCATTGCATCCTCCGCCTCCGCTGCGGAGATCCGCGACGCCTATCGCCGTCTCGCCCGCGAGCACCATCCCGATCATCGTGTCGCGACCGGTTCGGCGGCCGGTTCGATCTCGATGCCGGCGATCAACGAGGCGTACCGCGTGCTCGGCGACCCGACCAGGCGGGCGGTCTACGACGCCGGCCTCCGCACCAGCGTGGACGCCCAGCCGACCGAGCAGCGTTCGTCGACCGTCGGCGCAACCGTCGCCACGCCGACCGCACCGATGCACCCGAGCCACCTGGGACCGGCTCGCGTGCCGTGGCGCAGCATGCTCGTTCTCGCCACCGTCGGTGCCATCGCCGTGATCGTGCTGGCGCAATTCGTCGAACCGGGTGTGCCACGAGGCCCGGACGGAATCTTCCGAGTGGGTGAGTGTGCCGAGGTGCAGCCCGACACCTCCGTGCGAGAGGTGGCGTGCACGGGTGACCTGTCGGTCGACCTGGTCGTCGAGGCATTCGTCCCGTTCCAGGGCAGATGCCCAGGAGGCACGATCCCGTACCGAGACCGTCAGGGCATGGGCATCGCGTGCGTCGCAGAACCGAGTGCGGCCGTCGTCGGCTCGGACTGATCGGACCCCACCGAAGCCCGATTTCGTCGTCGGAGCGGTCGTGAATCGTCGGCGCACTGCTAGCTTGTGGCTTCCCGTACGGGCGATTAGCTCAGTTGGAAGAGCGCCACGTTCACACCGTGGAGGTCGGGAGATCGAGACTCCCATCGCCCACCCTATAAGCCCTGGTCAGAGGCCATATCGCTCGACCGGGCCGGTTGCGAAGAGCTGCCAGGTGCACACCAGGTGCACAGGATTTCCCGTCATCAGTCGTGACGGACCACCTTGCAGCGGATGCGGCGGCACGAGTCGACACCAGACATCACGTCGTGACTCGGTGTTGGTCGGCGGGTCGGAGCACGTTCGGAGCGGCCGTCCCGCAATCTCTGAACGTCGCCGAACGTCGCGTGGACGAAGGGCTAGCTTCGGCGTCGTGACGTTGCTGGACCGAATCACCGTGAACCCGGAGATCTGTCACGGGTCGCCGACCATCAGCGGACTCCGCTATCCCGTGTCCATGATCCTGGGCCTGCTGGCCAGCGGAATGACGACGGACGAGGTGCTGGCGGACTACGCCGACCTCGCGTGACGACGTACTCGCGGCGCTCGGGTACGCGGCGAAGGTCACTCGGACTCGCACCTCGGTACCGACGTCGCGGCGTAGACGTCCGTGTCCTGATCTTCGGGACGGTGAGCAAGATGTGACATTCGTCACAGTCGACGTGGCATCTAGTGTCCGCTGGTGTCCATTGGTGTTCACGAGTGTCCGCTGGTGTCGAAGCGTCCGTCGTCGGCAGATTTGGGCCGCTTGTCAGCTGAATTTCATGGGTGTAAGTAGGACAGTCCCATGGATCCGATGGACGACATCGTGGAGCCGGCACCGCCCGAGCTCCTGACGGTCGAGGAAGCGTCGAAAGTGATGCGCATCGGTCGGCAGCTCGCGTACGACCTGGCGAACGACTACCTCGCGTCCGGGGGAACTCAGGGATTGCCGGTGATCCGCTTCGGCGTCAAGTGCTTGCGCGTGCCCCGTTGGGCGTTGCTCGAGCTGGTGTCGACCGGCAACGTCGTGCGCCTGTGCGACGGGCGAGTCTCGTCAGGGGTCAGCGGGTGGCGACTGAACCATCCCGTCGTCCGGTGACCACTGGGCCCGATGCAGCGAAGCTGCGACGGCAACTCGGTGCGACGTCGTGGGTGGTTCTCGAAGAGATGATGGAGCGCTCGACGGACGACGGCGATCACGTCGTCGCCCAAGTGTCGATCCGTTCGCTCGCCTCCTCCCTCGGACTCGCGAAGGACACTGTCGCTCGCGCCCTTCGTCGGCTCAGCGATCTCGGCGTGATCGAAGCGGTCCAGGTCCGTGCCTCGTCGGGAGTCTTCGAGGCCGGCTCGTATCGCCTCGCTGTCCCCGCCAGCTTCGTGTCCGTCGCCTGCCCGTCGCAGCTGGCTGCCGCTCCCTCGAGTTCGCGCTCGTCGGCCCGCTGCTCGTCCGGTCAGCTCTCGCTGCTCTCCGAGGTCTGAGAGCCCCTGTCGTGTCTGCTCGTCGCTTCGCTCGTTCTTCAAAGTTCAGACAGGTGCCCGCGCGCAGGTGGGAGCGATCATGATCAGGGTGACGACGTTGTATGCGTCGGGAGCGGGAGTGTCCGCTGCCTACTACACGGGCTACCTCACGAAGGCCGACGGTGAACAACCGGGTGTGTGGGCCGGGTCCCAAGCACGAGGACTCGGCTTGTCAGGGGAGGTGACGACCGAAGCCCTCGAAGCGCTCCTGTCGGGGCACCATCCGACGACCGGGATGCAGCTCGGCCGGGCGCTGGAGGATCGGGTGGATCGTCATGGGAACACGATCAAGGCGGTGGCGGGGTACGACGCCACCTTGTCAGCACCGAAGTCGTTGTCGGTGCTGTGGGCTCTGACCGGTGACGACGGGTTCGCGGAGTGTCATGACGTCGCGGTGAACGCGGTCGTGGCGATGATCGAGCGGTACGGCTCGACGACACGGATCCGCTCGAACGGCTCCCGCTTGCATCCGGAGACGCAGGGGTTGACGGTGGGGGTGTTTCGTCAGTCGACGAGCCGCGCCGATGATCCGCAGTTGCACACCCATGTGGTGATTTCGTCGAAGGTCCAAACGGCCGATGGTCGCTGGTACGCGCTCGATGCGTTGATGCTGAAGAAGTACCAGCAGGCCTTCGGCTACCTCTACCAGTCGGTCCTGCGCGCCGAGGTGACCGCCCGGTACGGGGTGGTGTTCGATCCGATCGTGAACGGCCAAGCCGAGATCGCCGGCGTCCCGACGGAGCTGTTGGATCAGTTCTCGAAGCGGGCCCGTGAGATCGATGCGGAGATGGGTGACAAGCTCGCCGACTTCGCCCAGCGTGAAGGTCGTGATCCGACGGAGTTCGAGTACGCGGCGATGGAACGCGAAGCCGCAGTCGACACGCGGTCGAAGAAGTCCGGGTTGGGTGTGTCGGATCTGCGGGCACGGTGGGAGCGCGAGGCCGCCAACCTCGGCATCGATGTTGCCACGTTGACCGAGTCGATCGCCGAGGCAGCCATGGCGCATCCGTTGGAGGCATCGCCGTTGGACGTGTCGGACGTGATCGGAGGCGTTGGCGTTGCGGCAGTCGACGTGGAACCGGATGGACGTGCTGCGCACCATCTGCGACACCGTGACCCCGCAACCCGGACACGACGGAACCAGCTGGGCGAACGCACTCGACGCGTCGGTGAACACGGTGCTCGAGTCGTGCATCGATCTGGATCCGATCATCGAGTCGACGTCTCGGCGGGGGTCGGATGGTCGGTCGGTGTGGATCGAGCCGATCACGAACCAGTCCACCAGCGAGCACATCTTGACCCAGGAGGAGCACATCGTGACGTGGGCGCTCGACGCCCAGGCCGACGATCCGGCACCGTCACCCACAATCGCTGACACGGCGTTGGATGACGGCCAGCACGCCTCGGCCAGCGCCGTGGCTGGTCACGACCGGCTCGTGCTGGTCGTCGGTCCGGCCGGGGCAGGCAAGACCCGCATGCTGCAAGCCGCCGTGTCCGATCTGCACGCACAGCGGCGCGCCGTGATGGGGTTGGCGCCGACGGCGAAAGCCGCCCGTGTCCTGGAAACCGAGACCGGCATGATCGCCGACACCGTCGCCAAACTCCTCTACGAACTCGACCGACCAGACAGCGACGAGTCCTCGTGGGACGCCGGGCCGGGCATGACGGTGATCGTGGACGAGGCCGGCATGTTGAACACCTCCGACCTGTCACGCCTCGTCACCCACGCCGAGCAACGCCAATGGCGACTCGCTCTCGTCGGTGACCCCCACCAGCTCCAAGCCGTGGGGCGGGGCGGCATGTTCCTCGAGTTGTGCGACACCGGGCGGCGTGTCGAGCTCGAACACCTCCACCGGTTCACCAACCGGTGGGAGGCGGCCGCGTCGCTGAAGTTGCGGCACGGCAACCCGTTCGTGCTCGACACCTACAGCGCCCACGGCCGCATACGACCCGGCACGTTCGCCGAGCATCTCGACACGATCGCCGACCTCTGGCAGGAGTGCCAGGCCGCGGGTGAGTCGTTGTCGATCACGACAACTCGCACCGAACACGTCAACGCGATCAACGACCACATCCAACAACGCCGCCTCGACACCGGCCAGCTCGACGAGGCGACACTCACGCCAGTCGCTGATTCGTGGGTGATGGTCGGCGATGTCGTCGCAACACGCCGGAACGATCGCCGACTGCGCACGAGTGTGGGGGAGCCGGTGCGCAATCGTGAGCGCTGGACCGTCTCCGCGACCGACTCGATCGAGGAGGGCGACGTGACCGTGACCCGACTCGACGGACACGGCACCATCACCCTGCCGCGTGACTACGTCCGCGAGCACGTACAGCTCGCGTATGCCACCACCGAACCGGGCGCTCAAGGCGACACGTCCACGTGCAGCGTCACGCTCGCGACGACGGCGACGACGCGGCGTGGCTTGTACATGGCCATGACCCGAGGTGAACGTGAGAACCTCGCCGCTCGTCGTCACCCAATCCCATGACCTGGCCGAAGCGCGCAGCGTGCTCGAAGGCGTCCTTATCGCCGACCGTGCCGACATCCCCGCCGTGGTCCAACGCCGCACCCTTGCAGCGACCGTCCCTGCCAGCCTGCCGCAGAAGCGCATTCAGGTCCCCGACTGGTTCGACCAGGTCCGTGCCGACGCCGAGGAGCATCGGCTCGTCGCTCAGCAACGGCTCGACGAACGCAATGCCGAGCGCGCTGCCGCCCGAGAGCAGGTTGCGTTGGCCAGGCGTGAGTTGCCCGGTGCCGAGGCGGCGCATGAACCGTTTGCTGAGCAGGTCGACGCCGCCGGACGAATCGTGAACCAGGCACAGTCGGCACTACGCGACGCCCAAGCCGGCCTCCGGCGTGCAGGACGGATACACCGCCGCTCCGCTCGCCGTGACGTCGAGGCGGCCAGCGACGTCCTCGCCGTCGCGACCGACCGACTCACCCGAGCCGAGGAACTCGCGACGCCGACCCGGCGCCGGGTCAACGAACTCCGCAACGTCATCGACGATCACCACCGCATGGACTGGACTCGAAAGATGTTCGACGACTTCAACGATCTTGAAGGCGTCGCCTACGACGCCGGGCGTCTCTGCCACGCGCTCGACCAATGGAAGCACTGGGCCAACGGACGCAACCTTGACAACGCCGCGCTGGCCGAGATCGCCGCCACGCTCAGCGACCACGACGACCGGCCCGGTATCAGCCAGCTCGCCGCACCACTCGCTCAGTGGGCGCGGCGACGAGGACTCGAACTGCGAACCGCCGACGCCAACGACGCCGACTCGGTCGTCCATGGGCATCGAAATCGGCTTCTGAGGGCACGCCAGCTCAGACTCGCGAAACCAGTGATTATGCGGTGGGTCGATCGGGCTCCGAGGCCGCACAGTTCGCATGATATGTGGGTGTCGTCGAGGCCCGTAGGGTGCCTGGCCGGGGGTTCGATCGTGGGGGGTTCGTGATGCGTTGGAAGCCGGTTGTGGTGCAGTCCGAGAGGTCGGATGGGTCGCTGGTGGTGACGGTGGGTCATCCGTTGGTGGACGCGTATCTCGAGTTCTTGCGGGCTCGTGCGAGGCCGAACACGATCCGGGCGGTGGCGTTCGATTTGAAGGTGTTCTTCTGCTTCGTCGACAAGACCCCGGCGCGGGTGACGTCGGCGGATGTGATGGCGTTCATCACCGCGCAACGCAACGGTGATGGTGGCGGCAAGGTGGTGTCGATCGACCGGTCGGCGGGGTTGTCGCCGCGCACGATCCGGCGGCGGTTGTCGTCGGTGTCGGGGTTCTATGCGTATCTGATGGTGCGCGATGACACCTCGGTGACGCGGAACCCGGTGCCGCGCGGGTCTGGTGACTCGTCATCAACGTTCGGGGCCTCGTCGTCGAGCACCGTTGGTGCGCACGCCGGTGACGTTGCCGAAGGTGTTGTCACCGGGCGATGTGGATCGGTTGGTGGCGGTGTTGCGGACCGAGCGTGATCGGGCGATGGTCGACGCGATGCTGCTCGGCGGGTTGCGTCGTTGCGAGGTGCTCGGGTTGCGGCTCGAAGATGTCCGCTCAGCCGAACGCAAGGTGTTCATCGCCGACGGCAAGGGCGGCCGGCAACGCCTGATTCCGATGTCGGCACGGTTCTTCACGACCCTGGCGCGCTATCTCGACCAGGAACGACCAGCGGACGCGTCGACGGATGCGGTGTTCGTGGTGCTGCGCGGCCCGACGACGGGGGCGCCGTTGTCGGCGTTCGGGCTCGATGAGATCATGCGCGGTGCTCGCCGCCGAGCGGGTCTCGCTCAGGCGTCATGCCATCAGCTGCGCCACACCTGTTTCACCCGGCTGCGTGAGGCCGGCATGTCGATCGAGGCGTTGCAGGCCCAGGCCGGTCACGCCTCGATCGAGACGACGCAGGTGTATCTGCACCTCACGAACGAGTGGCTTGCCGGCGAGTATCGCAAGGCCGCCGATCTCATCGATGCCGCCAACGCCGAGGCGCTCAAGTGATCGCTGATCCCCGCCCCCGATGTCGCCGACGACTCGCCCGAGGTCCCCGACAAGTGGGTCACGATTCATGCCGCAGCACCGTTGCTGGCCGCCACGATGTTGGCCTATCTGGCCCAGATCACAGTGTCCATGCGACCTTCGACGGTGCGCGCGACCGAGACCGATCTTCGGATCCTTGCCGGGTTCCTCATCGATCATGACCCCGCGCTGAGCGGCGTGGGCGACATCGACCGATCGCACATCGAGGCGTTCAAGCTCTGGCAACGCGCCCAGCCCGGAACACCGGGGCGACCGTTCAAGGAGTCGTCGTTCCGTCGGCGCATGTCGATGCTGCGCATGTTCTTCATCCGCATCGTCGAGTGGGACTGGGACGACGCCCCAGCGAGGGTGCCGATCCTGTTCGGTGACGTTCCCAAACGCGACGAGTCACTGCCGAAGTTCCTCGACGACGGCGACTACGCCAAGTTCATGCGTGCCGTCGCCGACGAACCCACCCTGTTCCGACGTCTCGGTGTCGAGCTGCTCGCACGAACCGGGATGCGCGTCGGTGAACTCTGCGACCTCGAGGCTGACGCGGTCACGATCATGAACGGCGAACCATGGCTGCGGATCCCCGTCGGCAAACTCCACAACGACCGCTACGTGCCGTTGCAGCCGATCCTTGTCGACCTGATCGCCGAGTATCAGGCAAGCGACGGGCCGTTCACTCCCGGCCGGCTCCTCTCAGGCGCCGAGGGGCCGTTGAACCGCTACGCCGTCGACCGTTGGATCAAGACCATTGCTCGTCGCGCCGGGCTCACCACCAACGTCCACCCCCACCGGCTCCGGCACACCTTCGCCACCCAAGCCATCAACCGCGGCATGACCATCGACGTCATCGCCGTGCTGCTCGGGCACCGATCCTTGGACATGACCCGCCGCTACGCCCAGATCTCCAACCAGGTCGTCGCCGCCGAATACGCCGCCGTCGCCGCCAAAGTCGAAGCGCTCTACACCACCGGCGACGAACTCGACGCCGACGCGATCGGACCCAAGATGCGACGCGTCCGCGACGAGGTCCACCACCGACTCTTGGGCAACGGCTGGTGCCAACGACCAGCGCAGCTCGACTGCAGCTACGAGTCGATCTGCGAGACCTGCGTCCACTTCACCACCGACCACACCTTCCAACCCGTCGTGCTCCGCCAACGCGACCACGCCACCGCCAACAACCAGACCGCCCGAGCCGAACTCTTCACCAATCTGCTCGCCGAGATCGGAGACGAACAATGACCGCCAACTCTTCCTTGACAGCCGACACCTACATATCGCCGGAACTCATGCGGTGATCGGAGCGTTCCGCCTCGTGATTGTCGCTCGGGTCTGTGTATTCGAAGGCTCGATTGAGGGTGAGGATCGATTCAACCGCAGCGGTGTCGGTTCAAGCGCGGCTTGCACGTTGCCGATGCACCGGTTGTGTTGTCGTCGGGGCGCGCAACGGGGAATGCCGGTTCTCGAGGGCTCGTAGTTGCGCTGTACTTCGCAGCGTCGGTGGCCGTGTTCGCGTTGGCGTTCTGGAGTCCACGTGCGGCTGAGCGGACGTGCGCACCGTCACCCGATCAGGCCGACATCGAGCTGTGCATTGAGACACAACGATTCGTATCGCCTCCCGTCTGGGACGCTGTACTCGCACTTGCGCTCGTGGCGACGATGGCGCTTGCGGGTCTGGCTTGGCTGCAATGGCGGTCCGTCTCCATTGCTGACCGACAGGTCCCAGTCGTTGACACCCCTCGGTTGCGGGTCGAACGATTTCGCGGACGAATGGGGCTGTTGAGTGTTGCGGCGTTCCCGATGTTCGGTGGGTTCGCAGTCGGTGCGGCAACGTCGTCGTCGTACACGATGGGTGAACGCTCATGTCGAGCCGGCACCGGCGTTGTGGTGGAGATCTGCGAACAGCACTCGGTTGAACCGAACGGATCGTCAGGGAAGCGAGCTCATGGTCGATGCCGCTCGTCGCTGCTGGCTCCCTGCTTCTGCTGGGAACGATCCTCTGGTGGATCCACGCATCGCGACACGACCAACAGATAGCAGTCCCGGAGTATCGCTACGTCGCACCGGGGCCACCATGCACTCGCGGTTGACGCTGCCGTTGGTGCTCGCGCTCGTCGCTTTGACTGCGGGTTGCGTGGCCGACCGCGGCGGCACCTTCGTCGACGGGCCCCAGGTCGTGATGCGCATCGAACGCGATGGACCGCTCGTCAACGAGGACGTGACGTTAGCGGAGAGATTGTCAGGTCATCTCGTCGTCGAGGACCGCACGGCGCGGGGCCACGTACTGCGTGAACGGTCCGGACTGGGCCGACGACGTCACACTGGACACGATTGTCATGGTGTCGACGTCGCCGAGGCTGGTGAGGGCCGCTGAACTCGTCGGAGAAGCGAGGATTCGACGCGGACATGGCAGTGGCGGTCGAAGCGGACCTGCTGGCATCGGACACCGATGGTGAGCCGTCGGTGTCGGAGTTGTCGACGACGGTTCGAGATCGTTGGGGCGATCCCGATCTCGAGGCGTATCTGACGGCGACAGATCTTCCTGCCTCGCCGGAGGCGTCACGTCGCTTCGTCGTGTATGCCGCGTCGTGGTCCACCTACGGGCAGTTGCTCACGTTCGTCGATCTGGAACGCGCCGACCACGCGACGTGTGAGGTTCTTGACTGTGTCTTGCCACCGCTCTGCGTGATGTGTGCAACACTCTGCCAGGTGGGGGTCCGGACGTGGCTGGGTAGGTGTGGTGGGTCGGTTCGGCCGCTGAGCGATCCAGACAGGCCAGGCGCCCTACGGAATCTCGGTTCTTGAGACAGGAGACGGGAAAGAACTTGGGGTAGTCCGCTTCTGGCGAGTCACAAGGAGATAGCACATGCTCCCGTTCGCAGTCGCGCTGCTCTCCATTCTGATCGGAGCAGCGATGCTCTATGGCGTCCGCCGGACCGAGCGCCCGTCGGACGACGTACTTCAACGTTCGCTCAACATGGAGGGGAAGTGGGTCGGCGTGTTGTCCGTCGTTGGCGGTGTTGTAATGATGGTTGTGTTGGTGACTCGCGATCTGACCACCATTCCCGTGCCTCCCAGGGCTACTCGACCCCGGCATTGAGGCGTCCGCGCGGTTTGGTCAGCCATGTGTCGACACGAGAGGACCGTGAACTGAGCAGCTGTTCGAGCCGTGCAGGGTTCAACTCGAATGGCGCCGTGTTCGTCATCTGGAACGCGGAGCGTTGAAACGACTGATCCGACTGCAGCCACTGACCGTCGGTGGTCAACCACCACATCACCTGCCGGTAGCTGTGTTCCTGCGGGGCAGCGACCAGAAACTGCCAACCCGATCGCCGCGAAGATCCCGTCGAAACCACATCGTCGATCGGGTCTGTCAGATCGTTGGTGTAACTGATCTGGCTGGTCATTGTTGTTGGGGATCGTAGAGCCTCAGAAGAGGCGGCCTTCGAAGGTGATCGCGAACGCGTTGAGCGCCGGCTTCCAGCGGTTCATCCAGCGTTCTTGGCCGGTGCCTTTCGGGTCGAGCGAACGCACGACGAGGTAGAGGCATTTCATGGCGGCCTGCTCGTTGGGGAAGTGCCCGCGGGCGCGTGTCGCTCGCCGGAACCTGGCGTTCAACGACTCGATCGCGTTGGTCGAGTAGATCACCCGTCGGATCTCGGGTGAGTAGTCCAAGAACGGCACGAACTCCGACCACGCCGATGTCCACAACGACTTGATGGCCGGGTAGCGGTTGCCCCAGATCGTGTGGAACTCATCCAGTCTCGCGGCGGCGTCGGCTTCGTTGACGGCGGTGTAGACGGGTCGCAGATCGCGGGCCATCTTGTCCCAGTCTTTGCGGCTGGCGAGGCGGAAGGTGTTGCGGATCAGGTGCAGCACACAGGTCTGCACGATCGCCAACGGCCAGGTCGCCTCGATCGACTCCGGCAGCCCTTTCAGGCCGTCGCACACGACGATGCAGACGTCGTCGACGCCACGGTTCTTGATCTCGGTGAGCACCTGCAACCAGTACTTGGCGCCCTCGCCGCCGGTGCCGATCCACAGCCCGAGGATGTCGCGTTGGCCGTCCACGGTCACCCCGATCGCCGCATAGACGGGCCGGTTGGCGACTTGGCCGTCGCGGATCTTCACCACGATCGCGTCGATGAAGATCACCGGATACACGCGATCGAGTGGCCGGTTCTGCCAGTCGGCGAGCTCGCCGAGGACCCGGTCGGTGATCTTGGAGATCGTCTCACGGGAGATGTTCGTCGAGTACACCTCGGCCAGGTGGGCTTCGACCTCACCGGTCGTCAACCCTTTCGCGGTGAGTGAGATCACCATCGAGTCGACCCCGTCGAGGCGGCGCTGGTTCTTGCGCACCGTCGCCGGTTCGAAGCTGCCGTCACGATCACGTGGCACGTCGATACTCGACCGGGCCGATCTCGGTGATCACCGTCTTCGACCGCGTCCCGTTACGGCTGTTGCCGTGGTTGCGGCCCTCGACGGCGTGCTTCGGCATAGCCGAGATGTTCTTCCATCTCGACCTCGAGGCCGGTCTCGAGGACCTGCTTGGTCAACTCCGACAGCAGCCCGCCGGGGCCGACAAGGTCCTTGCCGTCGGCTCGTGCTTGGTCGACGAGCTGCTCCGCAAGCGACCGATCCGGCCGCTCCTCGTTCGTGTCGTCCGACGGTGTCGCCACCGCCACATCATGGTTGGTCATGGTTGCCTGTCCTTCTCGCCGAGCGGGTCGCTCAGCGTTTCAGGCCAGACCAGTTACACCGCGGATCTGACAGTCCCCTTTCCCGCACGCTCATCCCGCTCGAAGGACGCTGATAGTTTCACCCAGTGGTCCTGAGTGGTGCGAATCCGATCACGCCGGATTCTGGCGATTTCGTGCAGCTGTTGATCGTCGTCTCGGTTGTCTTGGTTCTCGTCGCCGTGGTGGTTGTTTCGCTCATGCTCCGGCACCGGAACACACGTCGAAGTTGAAGCTGGCGATGATGCGGTCCGTCTCGGGAGAGTTCGAGGAGAGCCCATGGGGCACAGTTCTCAACTGGGGACGGTGCGTCAGGGTCGACTCAGTGGATGACATCAAGACCGTGCATCGCCTCTTGGCGGCCCCGGGCAGCGATCGACGCGCCGTGAGCTTCGAGTGGCAGACCACGACCCGGCGACAGACACTGATCGAGGCTCTCGAGGCTGCCGGGCTGACGCTGCGTCCCTTCGACGACACCGACAAGGCCGTGTCATCGTTCCGACCGACAGGCACCGAGTTGCTGCGGATGATCCCCGGCCTGCCGTACGTTCTGATCATGCGGCTTCGCGGACGAACGATCCGGATGTACGAAGTGACCAAGACGCAATAGTCCGGGCCGTCACCGCCAGGAAGATGCCCAGGTTCTGGCCGTTGGCATCACGTCACGACCCACACACTTCGCCAGGCACAATCACCAGCGCTCATATTGAATTTGGATAAACAATGTCGTATTGTTTATCGATGTGACACCCAGCTCCGGGACCCTGCCGGTCCGAGTCCTCGACCGGGGCCCTGCGACTTACACGACTGATCCTTCTCATCGCCACCCCGATCGTGCTGATCCTCACCATCCTCATGGTGATCGGTGTCGCTTCGCTCCAACTCGCGGGGGAACAACCGATGCGGTGCGACCAGTTCAACTCGAGCCCGGCGAGTACCAGATCGAGACCGGCGGCGGCCAGCGAGCTGACGTGGCACAGACCACCGTGTTCGAATCCGAAGACGGAGAGGTGAGGGTTCGGAACCACGAAAGTCGACATCGGCATAAACGACGACGCTGTCGCCGTCCGCGCCGTGGCCGGAATGCTGATCGTTGTCTGGCTGATCCTTGCTTGGATTGCACTGAGCAACATGATCGCTATGTAGAGTTCGATGCGAGCCGGCGAGAAGTTCACGACAGAGAACGGCCCAACGTGTGCGCCGACTCGGCGCGGTCGCGCTCGCCTATCCAGCGCTGACATTCCCCAGCACACTGCTCCTGCGGCAGATGGTCGACGCCCTCGACCTCGCCGGCCCGCCAGTCTCCGTCAACGTCGGCGTCGGTGACTGGTGGGGATGGGTGTTGTTCGGACTCCTGCTTGTTGCCATCGCCGAACTCTTCGCCCATGGCGAGACGCTCCAAGAACTCGACGAGGCAACCATCTGATGTCGGTCGCAGTGCACCTCGACCGGCTTCTCAGCGATCGAGACATGACGCTCACCGAGTTGTCCGAACACGTCGGAATCACGCTCGCCAACCTGTCCATCCTCAAGACTGGCAAGGCCAAAGCGATCCGCTTCAGCACGCTCCAGTCGATCTGCTCAGCCTTGGACTGCCAACCAGGCGACCTGCTCACGGTCACGCCAACACCGGAACCACAATTCGACGTCTGACGCCGACAGCTGACCGCTGCACGACAACAGGCACCCCATCGCGCGGTCGAGCCCCCACGAACCCGCCCAGGATCCGGCGGTCGAGTGCGCTCGATAACGTCCGCCCCGTAGCCCGGTGGCGGGGCGAGGACTCGCGCCGCGTCGCGGACCAAGTCTCGCGCTCGGTAATCGTATTGCTGGTCGTCATTCGCCGACCTGCGCCCAATTCGGTTCAAGCCGCGGACTGGATGGAGGCGTCATCGCTGATGTCCACCCGGGGGTGCAGACTTGCGGCGTGCCGTCCCAGTTTCACGAGCCGCTGACGTCGGGTCCACGATGGGCATGATCTGGCCAGACTCCACTCTGCCGCTTCTCGGCGAACCGTTTGGGGTCACGCAGAAGTTCTCGGCGATGCTGGCAGCGGACGCATCCCCGGAACCCGTCACTAGCACCGCCCCTGTAACGATCCAGGGCGACGAAGGTGCCAGTCCTGTGATCTTTGTCCTGGCCTTCGTCGCGCCACTTCTGATCGTTGCCCTGGCGCTGGGCGCCGTGTACCAGTTGTTTCGGTGGATCGAACGACGGCGAGGTTGACCGATTGGCGCTCCAGGCACTGCAACACCGGCATGGCGAGACTCCCTCCGAGTGTTCGTTCGATCGCAAACCAGTCGCTGACCCCGAGCCGCACACTTCCACGCCCAGAATCACACGATACCGATCCATTGGCCCGCCGCATCGCGGCCCAAGCCGAGCACCCGATAATCCCGTCGACCAGTCAGGCCGTCGCTGCGTCGCGGTGACGTGCGGGCGGTACGAGCGGGGCGGGTACCGTGTCGGGATGGAATCCGAGTTCGAACGGATCACGGTTGATCCCTCCAAGATGCGTGGCGCGCCGTGCATTCGAGGGCTACGCATCCCGGTGGCGACTGTTCTCGGCCAACTCGCGGCAGGCGTGCCCTCTGAGCAGATTCTCCTCGACTTCCCTGATCTCGAGCCGGCTGACATTCCTGCTGCACTGGAGTACGCCGCGGCGGCCGTACAGGGACGCGAGTACCGCTCACGCGACTCGCGTGAACTACGTCGTCGACGCCAACCTCTCGTCCGCGTCTGGCGGCGCTCCTGCGGGATGCCGGTCACGACGCAGTCCACGTTCGAGACATCGGCCTGCGAACCGCATCTGACGATGAGATCATCGACTACGCAATCAGCACCGAGCGGATCGTCATCTCGCACGACACCGACTTCGGGACGCTGCTGGCGTACCGGGAGTTGAGCAAGCCGTCGTTCATCTTGGTGCGGTCATCGGACCCGGTCGACGTCGACCACCAGGCACGCCTCATTGTGGCGAACCTCGATGCGATGAGCGACGACTTGGAGGCAGGTGCGATTGCGGTGTTCGCCCGGGGTCGCCTTCGAATCCGACGGCTGCCTTTGCGGGGATGAGCGAGACGGACGATTCCCAGTCGAACAGCGCGACGGAAGGCCGAGATAATCCGTCGGCGATCGGCGATGAGATTGGCACCTGACTCGTCCGTGAGACTCGCACCGCATCGCGGTTCAAGTGTCGTGCTCGATGATCCCGACATCGATCCGACGATCTGGCTGAACGCAACTCGCACACCGCGTGGTCGACTCGCCGAGACCTGCTCGGGAGATAGAATTGATCGATGCCCGGGAAGGTCGTGACTGCCGCCGAACTCGAGAAGATGAGCCCAGCCGAGCAGCAAGCGATGTTCGACGCACGTGTCGTCACCGATCTGGACCAGGTCCCTGCCGAGTTCCTCGAGCGGGTGCGCCTTCGCCTCGAGCAGCACATCGACACGGAACTCGACTGGTAGACGCTCGGTCAGGAATCCGGCGACTTCTCTGTGCCCTCGGTCGATTCGCCCGTGTCGACGATCTCGGCCCAGATGCGGTCTTGGATCTCGAAGAGTCTTGGCGTTGGCCTGGCACTCGCTGCAGATGAAGATGTCGCCAGAGTCGCTGAACGAGCCCTCCACTCGCAAGTAGTGGCAGACGACGCAGGTGACCGGAGGTCAAGCCATCGCGACATATTCGCACCTCACAGTCGAACGGGCTGGAAGCCGCTTGAGTGTCTCCGGCGGCCGAGCCCGTTCGTCACATCTGGCGACTGGACTGGTAGCCCTGGTCGGCGAGCCATGACCGCGCTCGGCCCAAGCGG
>CAVSIX010000009.1:0-276066 GCA_963728195.1 Ilumatobacteraceae bacterium
CGAAGTGGGCGATGACGGTGGCGGCGGAAGTGGGTCGTCGGTGGACTGCACGATCACCTTGGTGCCGGTGACCGCCACGATGCGCACGTGGGCGCCCTGCGGGATCGCTCGGCCGTTCTCGGACGTGGCGCCCCACACCTCGCCGTGGGCGGTGACGCGACCACGGCGGTCGGTGTCGTCGGGGTCGATGGTGGCGGTGACGATGCCGGTGAGGCCGACCAGCCGGTCCGCGCCGACGCCCGGTTGCAGTTCGTTGTCCCCCGCGAAGTTCTTCGCGTAGCGGTACAGCACCACCCACAGCACGGCGCCGCCACCGAGGAACACCAGCCACTGGATCTCGATGGCCACGTCGTAGAACCCGAGGAGCGCCGCACCGAACGCCGACACAGCGAAGGGCAGGAGCACGAACGAGCCGGCGAGGACCGTGAGTTCGATGACGGCGAAGAACACGGCGATGCCGAGCCACACCCAGGGCCAGAGGTTCAGGTCGATCCCGAGATCCAGCACACCGTTCAACCTAGCCGACCCCGTTTGTGTTGCATTCTGAGTGACCCGCCCCACCCGAAGTGTCACGCAAACGTGACTTCGGGGGTGTCAGTCGGTGGGGGTGGCGCGGCGGATGCGCAGAGGTTGATCGGAGGCGGTCTTGTTGCGGCCCGTCTCGAGGTCGAAGCGCCATCCGTGCAGCGTGCACACGAAGTCGCAGCCGTCGATCTCACCGAAGGCGGCGAGATCGGCGTTGCGGTGCGGGCAGCGCCGCTGGACGACATGGTCGCCGATGCGGATGTCGGCCTCGTCGAGGTGTTCGAGCACGTCGGTCGGCGTGAGCTTGCGGACCACCTCGGCCTCGGCGCGTCGCATGCGTTCGCCCGACAGCGACTTGAGGAAGTTGTAGACGTACTCGTTGAACTCGCCATCGCGCCACGCGGTGAACCGGCACGACAACAGCAGCGAGTTGCTCCAGTCGACGGCGCGCTGGGCGACGACGGTCTCGACCAACTCACGCGGGATGTCGAAGCGGAACGAGTACGACTCGCCGTCGTGGCGACGCACCTCGCCGTTCGGGAAGTCGACCAGGATCGGGAGGTCGCCGGCGTTGATCAAGACGTTGGCGCCCACCTGCGAACGAAGCGTCGGCGCCATCTCCAGCAGTGGCTCCCACCAGCCGCGCAGGGTGGTCAGCAGGTCGGTCGACGGCGGGTTCCACGACGCCTTCAGCTCGTCGAGCCACGGCTTCCAGTCGGTGCGGTACGCCTCGAGATAGGTGCGCTTGTCGGTGAAGATCGCCTCGACCTCGTCGATCGGCATCGGATGGGTGACCGTGATCTCGTCGGGGCCGATGTCGATCGTCGTCCCGGGGACGTTCATCACGCCGTGGCGCCCGGCCGCTGAGAGCCGTCGCAGGAACTCGGTCTGGTCGGGGAAGATGGTCAGCTCGTCGCCGTCGATCATGTTGAGCGCGAACAGGTCGTCGTCGAGGAACGCCGGTGGTCCCGCGCTCGGTACGACGTAGCGGGCGTCGATGTTCTCGACGTAGCGCATCGCTCGGGCGAACTGGGCCCCGACCTTCGCCTCGCACAGCAGGCGTTTGCGCTCGTCGGGCATCTCGTAGACCATCGGATACCAGATCGCCCCGGAGAACTGCAGCCAGTGCAGGTCGACCGGTCCGTGCGCACGCAGCTGGGCGAGGTCGTTGGTGCGGCAGTCGTTCTGGTTGACGAGGATCGACGTGCCGTCGGATACGACGATGGCGGAGTCGCCGCCGGGTCCGTCGGTGATCGACGTCTCGACGTGGATTGCGACGGTGAGCCCGGGAGCGATCTCGAGTTCCTCGGTGTCGACGGTGCGCACGAACTCGGTGAAGCCGAGCGCCTGGAGCGTCCGCTGCTGTTCACGGGTCGGAAAACCCGGCAACAGGATCGGGATGTCGCGCCGGAGATGTTCTCGCAGCCACGACTCGTCGTGGTGGTCGCCGTGGAGGTGGCTGATGTAGAGGAAATCGGCGTGTTCGATCCGCTCGCGCAGGTCGTCACTCAGCTGGTCGTTGCGCGGAAAGACGAACCACGATCCGAAGAAGGCGGGCACGAACCAGGGGTCGCAGAGGATCGAGCCGGCATCGGTCTCGACGAGCATGCCGGCATGGCCGATCGAGGTGGCGCGCATCGCCTCAGGGTACGTCGGTCGTCCGGGTCCGACTCAGCACGTGACGTCGTGCTGCCCGGATCGGCGCAGCGCCGCCTGCTCAGGCGACGGGTGGATCGGTGAACTGCTGGCCGGCGCGTGAGACGTGCTCGGTCCACGCAGTGCCGTCCCAGTACCGCAGTTCGAAACGTCCGGACGGATCGGCGTACCAGCCGGCCGGTACGGCCGACTCGACGGCGGGGGCCGCCTCGGGCTCGGGCTCGGGCTGCGGTTCTGGTTCGGGCTGCGGTTCCGGTTCGCTGATCTGGGCGGCGAGGTCGGCGATCGAGGCTTCCTCGGCCGGTGTCTCGGCGGGCGCTTCGGTCGCCTGCTCGTCGGGAGCAGACGCCCAGCCGGCGGGCTCGTCGACCGGTGCGGGGGCTTCCTCGGAGCTGGACACGGCGGCGGGCACGAAGGGAGCGTCGACCGCAGGCGTTTCCTGCGACGCCGCATCGTCCGACGGGCTCTCCTCTGCGGTGGCCTCGTCTGGCGCAGTGTCGTCGTTCGAAGCCTCGTCGGCCGCCGTGTCGTGCATCGACTCCTCGACCAGCACCTCCTCGGCGGCGGGAGCATCGGTGCTGTCGTGGCCGTCCGCTTCGCGCTGGAGGTAGGCGACGATGTTGGTGCCGGCGGCCACGATCGAGACCACCGACCACCCGTCCGCCGCCTTGTCGTTGAGCATCGGGGCCAGCGACTCGGCGTCGTACGAGGAAGCGGTGACCGAAGAGAACTCCTGCATGGCCGTGATGCTAGACCACCGGCAGCGCACTCGACGCTCTCTTCGACGAACTGCGCGGGTTCAGTCGCGATCCTGGCGGATGCCCTCCGTCAGCGCCGCCAGATCCGCCTCCGTCGGGTCACCGTCGTAGGTGACTTCCCCACCACTGAGAGCGATCAGGCGGCTGCTCTCCTTCACGCTGGACAGCTCATGGGTCGCCACGAGGAGCGTGGCGCCGTCGCCGTGGGCGAGGGTGAGCAGCTCGAGCAAGGCGTCCTTGCCGAGCCGGTCGAGGCCGACGAACGGTTCGTCGATCAGCATCACGTCGAACGGGCGGACGAACGCCATCGTGAGCGCGGCCTTCTGCTTGAGACCGCGGCTGAACGTCGTCGGCAGGTCGTCGACGCGGTCCATCAGGCCCACCATGTCGACGAGGTCGACCGCCTGCTGTTCCCAGTTGTCGGTGCCGTGCAGGCGAGCGATGTACTCGAGGTGCTCCCACACCGTGAGGTCGTCGTAGAACACCGGCTGGTCGGCGAGATACGACACCGCCGCGCGCGCCTCGATCGAGCCGATCGGATGTCCCGCGATCGTGGCGGTGCCCTCCGACGGCTCGAGCATGCCGACCAGCATCCGCATCAGCGTGGTCTTGCCGCTGCCGTTGTGTCCGATCAGCGAGATGCGCTCACCGGCTCCGATGCGCAGGTCGAGCGGCCACAGCGCGGGCGCATCGCCGTAGCGCTTGGCGAGTCCGACGGTCTCGATCATCGGTGGAGGTCCGACGGGTCGGTCGCGCCGGGCCGCCGGCGCTGGTTCGGGCGACTGCGGAGCAGTGGTGCTGCGCGACGCGGCGTTGGAGCCCGGCGTCGAGTTCTTCGCCCGTGTTCGTTGCGACTGCGGTCGCTTCGATCGTGAGTTGCTCATGTCGTTGCGGCTCGACCTTCTTCCATGAATGCCCGCACCTTGGCGCCCCACGGGTCGCGACGACGCACCCAGACGACGCCGACCGCGATGAACAGTGTCAGCGCGACCAGCGAACGACCGACGCTCGCGGCGTCGTCGGCGAAGCGGGCGACGAACACCGGCACGGTGCCGACGGCGCTGATCACCACCGGCAGCAGCGTCTTGAAGGCGGTGCTGAACCCGGCGAACTCCGGCGGGACGAGGCTGCTCTCGGAGTTGCGTGGGGTGCCGAGCAGTGTGGTCGGCGACGGTGCGGTCGGTGCGTCGAGCACGGTGACGACCACCGGGCCCATCGCTCCGGCCCAGACCATGGGGATGGCCACGGCGAACGCCATCGCGCCGACGTCGGGGTCGACGACGAGGGCGACGGCGGCGCCGACGAGACCGACGGCGGCGAGCAGCACGGCCGATGCTGCGAGGTGGTGTGCGTAGATCCATCCTCGCTCGATCGGGATGCCGTCGGTGAGGTCAGGTCGGTCGACCTCCTGGGACAACGGCTCGAGTGACTCGAGACCGACGAAGAACAGTGCGCCGAGCAGCAGCAGTCCGAACAGCGGCGACGCCGAGATCGCCAGCGCACCACCGACGCCACCGATCGCTGCGAGCAGGGCGATGCGCACGTACCGAGCGACGGGCAGGCGCCGCAGCGACCGGCTGTCGCGTCGCCACACGACGACCGGTGAGTGGCGCACGCTGTCGACGTCGCCCGAGGTCGAGCGACCGATCGGCGCACCCGTCGCCGCAGGCCGACGGGGATGGCGGCGCTGCCCCCACGGACGCGTGCGCAGCATCTCGGAGCGCAACTGGCGGCGCAGCTGCACGACGGTGCGCAGGTCCTGCACCGTCGCGGCGAATCGCAGCTGGGAGACCAACTCGCCGCGACGGGCGAGTGCCTCGACGCGCAGCCGACCGCCGAGCGCCAGCGCCGCTGCGGCCATCGCGACTGCGACGACGATCGCGATCACGTCGATCGGTCGCTGGCTGATGCCCCACAGCGCCAGTCGGCCGGCGAGGTTCCCCGGCGCGATACGGGCGAGACCGCTCGCCGTGTCGTTCCAGATGCCCCATGCGACCGCGGCCTGCCAGGCGAGTGCGACGGTCGCGAGTGCGGTTGCCAGCCATCGCGGGACACGCAGGGTGTGAGCGATGACCGCGGTCGACACGAACGTGACGCCGACGATCGCGCCGAATGCGCCGCAGGCGGCTGCCCACGCTGCACGCGAACCTTCGACTTCGGTGGCGATCAACTGGCCGAGCACCGCCCCGCCGAGGCCCAGTGCGAAGCCTGCGGCGCGCAGCCGCTGGGCGACCGGACGCAACATCACCGAGCGGCGCGAGATCGGCGCCAGCAGCACGTGTCGGATGTCGGCGACCTCGATCGCGACCGGACCGCCGTCGGCGCCGCTGCGCACGCCGAGTGCGAACGCGGCGACCACCAGGAGACCGATGATCGACGGCCCCCGCTCGAGCAGATCGGCGGTGTCGATGCCATTGCCGATGGCACCGTCGACCGCGTCGGAGATCCACACGACGAGCGTCAAACCGATCAGAGCGAACAGATACACGCGGTACGCGATGTCGTACCAGTCGGTGTCGCCGAGGCGACGGCGTTGGCGTGTGCGACGCAGTTCGGTGAGGGTGGCCTTCGACGTTCGCTGATCGGGTACCACCGGTGGGTCCGCGATTGCGTCCGACGACATTGCTGAAAGAACGTACTGCCGCTACTGCATACTTGTGCGGTGGACACCGAAACTGTGCAGCTCTTCGTCGGGCTGCTCAGTGTCACCGCGGGCATCGGTGCGCTTGCGATCCTCGTGCTGCGGGGCCTCGCTGCTGCCGGCAACGACGCTGCCGCTCGGCTCGGCTCGACGATCAGTGACTCGGCGGTGTGGCTCGCCTGGCTCGTCGCGATCGCCGCGACGGTCGGCAGCCTCTACTTCTCCGAGGTCGCGAACTTCAACCCCTGCCGGTTCTGCTGGTTCCAGCGCATCGCCATGTATCCGTTGTCGGTGATCCTGCTGGTCGGTGCGCTGCGCAGGGACCACGCCGTGCGGTGGTACGCGGTGCCGCTCGCCGCGATCGGCGCAGCGATCTCGGCGTGGCACAGCCTGATCGAATGGCGCCCCGCGCTCGACAACGGCGAATGCGAGTTCCAGGGACCGTCGTGCACGTTCGTGTGGTTCCGCGAGTTCGGCCTCAGCCTCGCCAACATGGCCCTGATCGGCTTTCTCACCATCCTCATACTGTTGCTCGTGCGCTTCCCGTCCAGACTGGAGCGACCGGTCGACCGCTCGACGTCCGAGCCTGCACCGCCTGAAATGGAGCCCTCCTCGTGAAGAACCGCACCGTGATCATCGTCGTCGGAGTCGTCGTGCTCGTGCTCGGCCTGGCCGGGGCGGCAGCGCTCCTGAGCGGTGGCGACGACGACAGTTCCGGCGTGCTCGCACCCGGCGAGACGACACGGCCCACGTATGGCGACGACGTGCAGGAGAACCGCCCCGTCGAGGTGACGGGCAACCCGCTGCCGGGCCTCGACACGGTGGCCGACGCCGATCCTGCGATCGGCACGCCGATGCCGGTCGTCACCGGAGCGACGTTCGACGGCGAGGCGGTGACGGTGGGCGGTCCCACCGACGGCCCGACGATGTACGTCTTTCTCGCTCACTGGTGCCCGCACTGCAACGACGAGATTCCCGAGCTGATCGACCTGAAGAACCGGGGCGGTCTCCCCGAGGGCATGAACGTCGTGGCGATCAGCACGGCGGTCGACAACTCGGCGCCGAACTATCCGCCCTCGGAGTGGATCGTCGACAAGGAGTGGCCGTCGCAGTGGCCGGTGATGGCCGACAGCGTCGAGTCGACCAGTTTCGTGGTCAACGGTGGCGGCGGGTTCCCGTACCTGATGGTCGTCGACGCCGACGGCAACGTGCTCGCCCGGGCGAGTGGCACGAAGTCGGCCGAAGAGCTGGCGACCTGGATCGACGACGCCCTCGCCACCTCCGCCTGACGTTACGCCAGGGGTCAGACCCCAGGCGTAACGGCTACTCCCAGGCGCTCGGCAGCGTCGCATGGTCGCTGACGGTGCAGTCGTCGCCGAACACGACGTAGCGGTCGAAGCCGCGCAGGAACCAGCGGTCGTGGGTGACCGCCACGACGGTGCCGTCGAACTGGCCGAGGCCTGCTTCGAGCGCTTCGGCCGACACGAGGTCGAGGTTGTCCGTCGGCTCGTCCAACAGCAGCAGCGTCGCTCCCGACAGCTCCAGCAGCAGGATCTGGAAACGTGCCTGCTGGCCGCCCGACAGCGTCTCGAAGGTCTGCTGGGCGCAGCCGTGGAGTTCGTAGCGGCGCAGGATCCCCATCGCCGGGCCCAGCACGACGTCGTGTGAATGGAGGATCTCGACGAGCGTGCGGCCCGCCCACTCGGGATGCTCGTGGGTTTGGTGGAACAGGCCGGCGACGACGCCGGCGCCGAGCCGGCACACGCCGTCGTGTTCCACCGAGCCGGTGGTCGCCGCAACACCGGCGGCCGTCAGCGTCGACGTCTCGCTCAGCAGCCGGAGGAAGTGGCTCTTGCCGACGCCGTTACCGCCGAGCACGGCGACGCGTTCGCCGTACCAGAGCTCGAGGTCGAACGGATCGGTCAGCCCGGCGATCTCCAGGCGCTCGCAGATCACGGCACGTTTGCCGGTGCGCGCCCCGCGCAGCCGCACGTCGAGGCGTTGATCGCGGACTTCCGGCGGGCGATCGTTCTTCTCGACGAAATGGCGTAGCCGGGTCTCCGCCGCCTTGAGCTTCGGTGCGAAGGCCTCGCTGATCTTCGCTCGTTCGCGCATCAGCTTCACGTAGTCCTCGAGCCGCTTGCGCTCGTCGTCGTACAACGCCCGGTCGCGTTCGCGCTGGTCGTCGTGGCGGGCTTTCGCTTCGGCGTAACCGGCGAACGAGCCGCCGTGGGTCCACGCTCCCCACGCCTCGACGGTGACGATCTTGGTGGCGGTGGCGGCGAGCAGCTCACGGTCGTGGCTGATGAACAGCACGGTTTTGCGGGTGTCGTTCAGCTGCTGTTCGAGCCAGCGCTTGGCCGGCACGTCGAGGAAGTTGTCCGGCTCGTCGAGCACGAGGATGTCGAATTCGCTGCGCAGGAGCGCTTCGAGCGCCAGACGCTTCTGCTCGCCGCCGCTGAACGTCCGAAGCGGTCGGGCGGCCACCCTGTCGAATGACTCGCCGACCGCTCGGGTGACGCATTCGTCCCAGACGACCTCCAGGTCGTAGCCGCCGGCGTCGCCCCACGCTGCCAGCGCCTCGGCGTAGGCCATCGGGTCGTCGGCGAGCCGTCGCTCGGCGGCGTCCAACCGTTGGGCGGCGTCGCGGAGTCGCTGCGGAGCGATCGACACGAGCAGTTCGCGCACGTCGGTGGCGGGATGGTCGGCCGTGCCCACCAACTGATGCATCACCCCGAGCTGACCGTCGACGCTGATCGTGCCGTCCGTGGCATCGAGGTCACCGGTGATCAACTTGAGCAGCGTCGACTTGCCGACGCCGTTCGCACCGACGAGCGCCACACGGTCGCCGTTGCCGACCCGGAACCCGACGTCGCGGAACAGTTCCTCGCCGCCCGGCAGCTTCCAGGCGAGCTTGCTGACGGCGATCGACCCCACGCGGACCGACGTTACGGCGTCGGCGTGGGAGAGGGATCGTCGGTTTCGCCTGCGAGCGCAGTGGCCCGGTCGAGCACGATTCGCACGGGCACGCCGAGCGCCTGCGCTGCGGCGGCGGCATCGTCGAACTCGACTTTGACCCGGTGGTCGGCAAGCTTCACCCGGATGCGGTGACCGTCGATCTCGACGTGGGTCTCGGTGCGTCGCTGCGGCCAGCGGCGCAACGACGAGGACCGCACGCCGAGGGTGCCGGTCTCGTCGAGGAGCAGCCGGCGCATCGTCGAGGTGGTGGAGGGGTCACACAGCACACTGATCGTGTGGGCGGGTCGCCCCTTCTTCATGACGATCGGCGTGACCCACGCATCGTGGGCACCCGCGGTGAGCAGGAGCGACAACGTGTGGGCGAGCACCTCGCCGGTGACATCGTCGACGTTCGCCTCGAGCAGTGCGACCGGGGTGCCCTCGTCGTCGGCGCCGACGGTCAGCTGGCCGACGATCACCTGGACGACGTTGGCCCGCTCGGGTGTGTCGGCGGTCCCGGCCCCGTAGCCGACCGCCGTCGAGGTCATCGTCGGCATCGCACCGAAGCCCGCCGCGAGCGTGGTCATCAGTGCAGCACCGGTGGGCGTCGACACCTCCAGCGTCGTCGCCACGCCGACGGTGGGGACGCCACGTTCCGCCAGGAGCGCCACGGTCGCCGGCGCCGGGTTGGGGACCACCCCGTGTGCGGTGCGGACCGAGCCGTGTCCGACGGCGATCGGGCTGCACCACACCTCGTCGATGCCGAGCGCCTCCAGCGCCGCGCACACGCCCACGACGTCGACGATCGAGTCGAGTGCGCCGACCTCGTGGAGTTCGACCTCGTCGAGGTCGACGCCGTGGATCGCCGCTTCGACCTCGCCCAGCCGCGAGAAGACGGCCCGGGCGCGGTCGCGCACACGAGCGGGCAGGTCGGCCGCTTCGAGGAGTGCCATGACGTCGCGCAACGGGCGATGAGTGGCGTGACCGTCGTCCCGGTCATTGTCGTGCCCGTGACCGTCGTGCCCGTGACCGTCGTGATCGTCGACGACGACGTTGGCCCACGTGGCTCGCACGCCGCATCGCTGTACCCGCTCGAACAGCAGGGCGTAGCCGTCGACGCCGAGGCCGCCGATCGTCGCTGCGACGACGTCGGGGTCGGCGCCGGCGTCGACCAGTGCGGCCATCGTCATGTCGCCCGCCACGCCGGCCTGACAATTGAACCAGACAATGCGCCGTTCGCCGGGCCCTGGGGTGGCGCTCGTCGTCGATCCGCTCATCGGTCCGGCCAGCGGAAGATGCGAGCGACGGCGCACGCCGCTCCGAACCCGTTGTCGATACCGACCACGGTGACGCCGCTGGCGCACGAGGCGTGCATCGCGAGCAGTGCGGTCACCCCGTCGAGACCGGCGCCGTAGCCGACGCTGGTCGGCACGGCCACCACCGGTGCGCCGGTCAGTCCGCCCAGCACGCTCGCCAGCGCCCCCTCCATGCCGGCGACGACGATCAAGGCATCGGCGCCGGTCAGGTCGTCGAGGCGCGCCAGCAGACGGTGCAGGCCGGCGACGCCGACGTCGGTCACCACGGTGGGGTCGAACCCGTAGGCCCGCAATGCGAGGGCGGCCTCGTCGGCGACGGGGATGTCGCTCGTGCCGGCGGTGACCACGGCGATCTTCGCCGGCGAGGTGACGTCGGCAAGGCGCCACACGAGGCTGCCGCTCGCCTCGACGGCCGGGCCGTGGGCCTCGATGCACGCGGAGCGCTGGGCGGCGTCGGTGCGGGTCAGCAACACCGGGCCGGTGCCGTGCGACAGCAGCTCACCGACGATGGCGACACAGTGTTCCGGGCTCTTGCCGGGTCCGTAGATCGCCTCGGGCATGCCAGAGCGGAGGTGGCGGTGATGGTCGACCGTGGCGCCCTCGACGTCGGCGAAGGGCAGGCGGCGCAGCCGGACGACGGCCTCGTCGGGTGATACCGCACCGGACTGCACGTCGTCGAGGAGCGCCCGCAGGCCCAGTTCGTCCACCGGCCCATCGTGCCACGCCGATGCGAAGAACGGCCCGCCCCACCCGAAACGTTGCGGGTGCCCTGCGACTGCGCCCGTAGTGTTGGCGTCGATGGCACCGAGCGCAGCGAAACGGGTGGGGTTCTTCGGGCCCTTCGGCACCTTCACCCAGCAGGCGCTGCTGTCGCAACCCGACCTCGCCGACGCCGAGCACGTCGCCTACCGCACGGTGCCCGACGTGCTCGACGCCGTCGAGCAGGGTGAGGTCGACTGCGGGGTCGTGCCGATCGAGAACTCGATCGAGGGGATGGTCAACTTCACCCAGGACGCATTGGCGTTCGACCACGAACTGTTGATCCAGCGCGAGATCGTGATCGACATCGAGCACTGCCTGCTCGCGAAGCCGGGGGTGGCGCTCGCAGACGTCACGGCGGTGTACTCGATCCCGGTCGCGACGGCCCAGTGCCATCGCTACCTGCGTGAGCAGTTGCCCGACGTCGAAATCCGCGCTGCCTACAGCACGGCGGACGCCGCCCACCTGGTCAGCGAGAGCGACGAGGCCGACGTCGCCGCGCTCGGCCCTCGTGTCGCCGCCGCCGTGTACGGCCTGGAGGTGGTCGCCGCCGACATCGCCGATCACGACGGCAACCAGACGCGGTTCGTGGTGGTCGCGCGTGAGGGCGTCCCGGCGCCGACGGGCAACGACAAGACGGCGCTCGTCATCTACCAGCGCGCCGACGAACCCGGCAGCCTCGTGTCGATCCTGCAGGAGTTCACCGCTCGGCGCATCAACCTGTCGAACCTCACGAGCCGACCGACCAAGGCCGGCGGCCTCGGCGACTACTGCTTCATCGTGTACGCCGAATCGCACGTGGCCGACGAACTCCTCGCCGACACGATGCGCGCGCTGCACTCGAAGCAGGGCGCCGTGAAGTTCCTCGGTTCCTATCCGGCCGCCGACGACCACGCCGAGTCGACCCGTGAACACGCCGACGCCAGATGGCGTGAGGCCGACGACTGGGTGCGCGCCATCCAGACGTCGATCAGGAGATGACGGCACGCCGCATCGATTGATGCGGACATCTCGCCAACCGGCCGTGCCGCCTACCCTTTGGCGATGTCGAACGATCAGCACACCGCCGCCGACCGACCCGTGAGCGTCGTCACCGGGGCGAACTCCGGGATCGGACGTGCCACGGCGATCCATCTCGCTGCGAAGGGCCACCGTGTGATCGGTACCGTGCGGTCGATCGATCGCGCCGACAAGTTGCGCACGATGGCAGCCGACGCAGACGTCTCGGTCGAGCTGTACGAGGTCGACGTCGCCGACGACGAGTCGGTGCGCACCGGGTTCGAGCGGATCCTCGACGCCACCGGCCGGATCGACCATCTCGTCAACAACGCCGGAGTGGGCGGCAACGCGGTCGCCGAGGAGTGTCCGACCGAGCTGTATCTCTCGGTGATGAACGTCAATCTCTGTGGCGCCGTCCGCTGTCTCCAAGCCGTGCTGCCCCAGATGCGAGAACGCGGCAGCGGCACGATCGTCAACATCAGCTCGGTCGCCGGCCGGATCGCCGCACTCGCACAGTCGCCGTACGTCGCATCGAAGTGGGCGCTCGAGGGGCTCAGCGAGGGCCTGGCACAGGAGCTGGCGCCGTTCGGCATCCGTGTGGTGATCATCGAGCCGGGGGTCACCAAGTCGGCGATCTTCGCGAAGAACGTCGATGCCCCGAACTCGACCGGCGCCTATGACCCGCACTATCGACGGATGTTCCAGTTCTATGCGACCGGCATGGCCAATGCGACCGACCCGTTCGAGGTCGCCGAGGTGATCCACGAGGCGATCACCACCGAAGCACACCGGCTGCGGTACCCGGTCAGCTGGGGCGGCGCCGAACTCGCCGAGCTGCACGACCGGATCGACCACAGCGACTGGATCGCGATGGGGGCGATCGAGGAGGACGACGAGTACTACCGGGCGTTCCACGGCGTGTTCGGGCTGGACCTGCGGTGACCACACCGGCGGATCGGCCGTTGCGCATCCTCACGGTCTGCAGTCACAACCGGACCCGGTCGGTGATGATGGCGGCGCTGCTGACCACCCTGCTCGACGATCGGCTCGGCGAGGGAGCGGTCGCGGTCCGCTCGTCGGGATTCGGACCGGTCGACCTGCCGGCGATCGACGACGCCGTCGACGCGATGAAGCGGCGGGGCCTCGACGTGTCGACACACCGCAGCTCGTCGACGACCAGGTCACTCGTCGAGGATGCCGATCTCATCCTGACCGCTGAACGGGACCACGTCGTCAGGATCGCCGCCCTGTCGCCCGATGCGTTCCGGCGGTCGTTGACCCTGCCGGAGTTCCTCGCCGCTGCCGCAGCCGACACCGAATCGGATACTGCCGGTGACCTGCGGTCGTGGGTGCGATCGCTGACCGAGCAACGCACGGCCAGCGCATATCTCCGGACCGCCGTGCCGGAGGTAGCGGACCCGACGGGATCGCTGCACCGGGCGTTCGAGGCGGCGGTGGTCGCACTCGAACAGCAGTGCCGAGAGGTCACCGCCCAGCTCGCGATGCGCTTTGCGACGCCGGTGAACTGACGTCGGCTGCCACGTCTGGTCGACCGCGTCGCAGCGGTGTAAGCGCCGTCGCCACCGGGAACGGTGCCGCATGGCATCGAACCCACACCGGCGTCGCCGAGCCGCACTCGTGTCCGTCTTCACCGTCGTGGCGCTCGTCGGCTGCGACAGCGACACGCTCGTCCCCGAGGGCACCGTTGTCGACAACACCGACGACCAACCTCCCGCCACCGACACGCGGACGACCGACCCGCCGACGGTGTCGAATCTTCCGATCACCCGGCCGTGACGGCGACGGCCCTGCGGGCGGGCACCGACCCGGGGCCGGACATCCGCCGCGAGCTGGTGATCTTCGCGCTGGTCGCCGTCAGCTTCCCGATGGTGGCAGCGATGGAGCCGGGTTCGCCGGCGGCTGCGGTGGAACGGGCAGAAGCAATCGCCCGGTTCCAGGCGCAGATCGGTCTCGATCCGGCACCTGTCGTCGACCGGGTGATCGGATCCGGTCTCGGACGCCTCGTCGCCGACACCGTGTACTACACCGCCCACGTGCCGGCGATCGTGGCGGTGTTCGCCTGGCTCGGCGCCCGACACCCGGGCGGGTACGTGCGGATCCGCCGGATCTTCGTGCTGGCGCACCTGCTCACGATTGCTTCATACCTGGCCCTGCCCACGGCCCCGCCGCGCCTCGTCCCGTCGCTCGGCGGCATCGATCCCGACGCAGCGGGCTCCACGTGGCACACGCTCCAATACGAGTTCGCCGCGTTCCCCAGCGGGCACGTCGTCTTCGCGACGATCGTCGGTGTCGCACTGTTCCGACACGGCGGTGCGGTCCTGAGTGCCATCGGCGTGGGATATCCGGTGGCGGTGATCGCCGTGACCCTCGCCACCGACAATCACTTCGTCGCCGACGCCATCGGTGGTCTGCTCGTCGTGGGCGTTGCGGTCGAGGCGACACGGGTGTGGGCACACCTCGAATCCGCTCGCCTGCGGCACGCACCGTCGAGGCGAACGGTGCGCCGATGGTGGCTGATCAGCAACGATTCGTGAAACGGGCGACCGGGTAAGGAGTCGCCATGACCCGCGTGATGATCGCTGTCGACGGATCCGAACTCGATGGGCCGCTGGCACGCACGGCGCACCGCTTGTTCGGAGAAGGTGCCGACTACTGGGCCGTCAACGTGCAAGGTGACGCAGCGAACGGTGCCGTGCCACCGACCTTTCCGGCGATGTACGGCGGCTCGCTCGTCGGATTCGGATCGGCCTATCCGTTCCTCGCCCCCGATCCGTATCAGGTCGGCGGTACCCGCACAGCGGACGGCAGTGACATCGGCGACGCCGCGCAGGAACGAGCTGACGCCACCGCCGAGGCGGCCGTCGACGAGGCAGGGATCTCCGATGCCGGCCACGTCGCCGAGCTCGGCGACCCGCCCGAGGCGATCATCCGGGCCGCTCAGCGACATTCGATCGACGTCATCGTGGTCGGCGACCACGATCGGGGCTGGTGGTCCCGGCTGTTCGCCCCGGCGGTCGGCAAGGAACTCATCGACCGTGCCGACGTGCCCGTGGTCGTCGTCAGCCGGGCCGCCGCCGACCGGGCATCGAACGGCTCGGGTGCGACGTGAGACCGCTCAAGGTCGTCATCGTCAACGACTTCGAGCTGGTCGTGCGCGGGCTCGCTGCCCTGCTCGCCCCCTTCCCGGAGCGTGTCGAGGTCGTGCAGATGGTCGCCGGCGGAGAACCGCACGGACCGGCCGACATCGCCCTGTTCGACACGTTCGGAGGCCGGCGGTCGGCGTTGTCGAGAGTCGATGCGATGGCCGACGACCCCTCACTCGGCAAGGTCGTGCTCTACACCTGGGATCTGCCCGAAGGGTTCGCCACCGACATCGGCAAGCGAGCGATCGATGCAGTCATCTTGAAGAGCACCACAGGAGAACAGTTGGTCGACGCACTGGAACGGATCCATCGAGGCGAGCCGGTTGCGCCGGCCGAGAACGACCGATTCCCGGGAGTGCCGACGCTGAGCGAGCGCGAGCGAGAGGTGCTCGCCCTGCTCGGCGAGGGACTCTCCAATCGGGCGATCGCCGACGAGCTCTATCTCTCCGTCGACACCGTGAAGACCCACGTGCGCAAGGTGTTCAAGAAGCTCGGCGTGGGCAATCGGACGCAGGCCGCTCTGATGGCCAACGAGCACGGTCTCGCGCCGCGGGGTCAGCGGTCGGCGCCGGCGGCCAGCTGAGTCGGTCCCGTCGAGTCGAGCGGCGGCTCGATGTGGAGATGGTTGACCAGGCCGGCCAGTTCGATGAGGCGGATCACCGGCCGTGAGGGATTGACGAGGACGAGACGACGGCCGTCGCCGTCCAACGTCTGGTGTGCCTTCAACACGATGCGCAGCCCGCTCGAGTCGACGAACGTCACGCCGGAGAGATCGACTCGGAGGTCGGCGCCGTCAGCGATCGGGACCAGGGCGTCGCCGACGAGACCGGCGGAATGGGCATCGATCTCGCCGATCAGAACGACGCCTTCCGGGCGGTGCTCCACCCGGAGTGGTGCATCTTCCATTGTCATCGGCGCGACGTTAGCGACGCGGCCGACCACGAGAACACGGAGAGCGTCACGTTCACCCGAAGGAGTGATCGAGGGAGGATCGGGTCAGTAGCGTGGCTGCTCGGTGGAACCGATCACGCGTGCGTCGAGGGGTGGCTCGCAGTCGTCGTGCAGGGACCTCGCGACGACGAGCGATTCGATGGTGAAGACCGCGAAACCCACCGCCAGCACGAGCTCGGCCCCCTCGCCCAACTTTCGAAGGTGGTCGTCCATGGCGACGTCGACGCCGACGGCGCGGGCGATCGGCTCGACGACGGAGTACCAGGCGTACACCACTGCGTGCACGCCGAACCACGGGGCTGCGACCGACCGCCACGACGGCGCCAGGAGACCGGCGAAGCGGCCGATGCGCGCCAGCCGGCGCAGGACGGCGTAGGCCACACCGGCACCGAGCACCCCCACCACGGTGTAGGTGGCGCTCAGCGCCCATGGTGCCAGCAGATTGTGGACGTTGGCCTCGTTCTGTTGGTTCAGTGCGGTCAGTGTGTCGGGACCGGCGAAGCCGACTTGCCGCTGTCCCCAGCTCACTTCCTCGCCGGCCAGGACGAACATGCCCACGGCGCCCAGACCCCAGCAGGCCACCAGCCAGGTCGGGGCCCGATGCCTGCGGAGTTGGTAGCAGACCACCGCTGCGACCACCGACGCCACGAGGGCCAGCAACATCTGGGCCCACTCGATGGGACCGTCCTCGTGGATGAGTCGTTCGTACAGCGGCCGATCGAGCACGCCGATGAACAGGACGGTCAGGAAGATTCCCGCCGGCAGCAGCCAGGCGGCCACGGTGTTCGAGCGCAGTGCGGTGAATCGGTCGCCCACCCACATCAGCGTGCGGTCGATGACCCCGTTCGGTCGAGCGGTGAAGTCGGCGACCGCCATGTCGTTGCTGTCCATGGCGATGCTGCTACCCAAAGGTGTTCAGTGTGAATCCGGCCACCCGGCGAGCGGCCTCGCCGTGTTGGCCGGGGCGCGGCACCGGCTCGGCGATCATCAGCTCGCGGCCACCATCGCCGACACCGCGATCGACGTCGACCCCCTTCGCGAGGTCGGCTACCGCATCTCGTCGAAGCCGAGATCGCCCGCGGCGGCCGCGGTGCTGCCCTGCGGGCGTTTCGCCGCGGGCGGCTATCGCGATCGAGGACGGTTTGCTCGGCGCCATACGGTCGTCGCGGCGAGCGTCGCGCCAAGCCCGAGGAGTGGGAGCGCCGCCGAGTACCGCACCCATGCTCCGGGACCATCGCCCAGCACTGCCAGAACGAAGAACCCAGCCCCAGCAACGAGATAGCCGGTCGCCGCAACCGCCATTCGGCGCGACGTCATCGGGCGACGCCACGGACGCGCAAACCACGGAAGCGTTTCGCTCACCGCACCATCGTGGCATGCGACAGGACATCGGAACACCGAAGCGAATCCGAGGACGGCTGACAACGACGTATCCGTCGTTCAGCGTGCGTGTGTCACGACGCTGTGGCTGTGGACGCCCACAACGGCATACGCCACGACCGAGTCGGCTCCCGAAGCGTCAGCTTGCGCGTCACCGGCGACATCGCACAGCGGAACGGCTCTCGACAAGTGACGCATTATCCCTGCTCAGAGCGCTCCTGTCGCAGTTCCGAACCGTCTCGCTGGAGTAACCGCGGGAGTGACGGACGCGGGAGTGGGGCCGTCGGGCGCCGCACCATGGTGCTCTTGACGGTCTGGATGAGTGTCAACTATGGTTAACAGGTCGCGAAGGTCGTCCGGAGCGCCACGTTCGATCGGTGGCTCCGCAAGCTCAACGATCGGCGAGCAGCCGCCAGGGTGCTGGTCCGGATCGAACGGCTGGCATCGGGCAACCCGGGTGACGTCAAGCCGGTCGGCCACGGCGTGTCCGAACTGAGAATCGACTACGGGCCCGGCTACCGGGTCTACTACCTGCAACGAGGAAGCGAGCTGATCGTGTTGCTGTGCGGTGGCGACAAATCGAGCCAAGCCGACGACATCGACTGCGCGCACCGCATCGCAGCCGACTGGAGGAGCCAGCCACACGATGAGCACAACACCTGAAACCTTCGCACCGTTCGACACCGCCGACTATCTCGACGACATCGATGCTGCCGCGGCGTATCTCGAAGCAGCACTCGAGGAGGCCGGTGACGATCCCGCCTTCGTGGCCCAGGCGCTGGGGACGATTGCTCGCTCCGGCAACGTGAGCGAGCTGGCGCGACGCACGGGGATGAGCCGCGAAGGGCTGTACAAGGCGCTGTCGGCTGACGGCAACCCGAGCTTCGCGACCATCGTGAAGGTCGCACGCGCGCTCGGTCTGAGGATCCGCTTCACCCCCGCCGCTTGATCGCCGAACTCACCTGTCGTCGAACGCGCCGGCGGTGGCTGTGTGCGACGACAGGCTCACGCCTCGCGCTTGCGTTGGACGTAGTCCTGGAGATCGTCGATGGTGAGGAGCTCGGCTCCTCGCGGGATCGTGACGTGCGACAGGCCTTGCGACAGCTCAGGACGGTGTACGGAGCAAGCCGATCCAGCAGCGCCGACTGCCACGCCGTCAGCACCTCTGATCCGACGTCGATGACTCGCACGTGGCCGAGCTCGTCGACGAGGTTACGCAACCGACTTCCGGTAGGTCGCGAGCGACGACTCTCGCACCTGGTGACGAGCAACCGACTCGAGCCACCAGTCGCTCAACTCCTGAACGGTCGTCGTCATGGAGAACCTCGACGTGGTCGGCGAGCGGCGCCGCTCAAGTGCGGTGACGAACTCGTCGCCCCGTGAGCGGCCCTTGACCGCCGTGCCATCCGCACGGGTCGAGGGGGTTCGAAGTAGACGGAGCCGACGCCGTTGGAGTTCATGCCGGCCACCGAATATCCGTCGTCCGCAGCGACACGTTTGCCTCGTGGGCCTCTCGGCACGGTGACCTCCCGTCGCACGAAGCGGTCGGGCCTCCGCCTCAGAGCACATTTCGGTGTATCTCCGTGGACGTCGGCAAAGGTCCACGAAGGCACCAGCGGAACGGGAGGGATTCGAACCCCCGAGCCTTGCGGCCGGCCGCTTTCAAGGCGGCTGCATTCGTCCACTCTGCCACCGTTCCGGTCCCGAGGTTACCGGGCTACACTCCGGGGCTCCCAGGAGAGGTGCCAGAGCGGCCGAATGGGGCGCCCTGCTAAGGCGTTGATCGTAGTAATGCGGTCCGTGGGTTCAAATCCCACCCTCTCCGCCACACGACCGGCGCGCCGCACGGTGCGCCGGTCGGCCGCTTTTGCCGGACGATTGATGTCGCGCGGGAATGACACCCATGTCGTTTGCATGACAGCGATGTTGCGGTTTCGTGACGAAGGGAGTAGACCGGAGGTCCGTTCCCATGACGACCGACCGCCACGACCCCGACGCCGCCCCCGGACTCCAAGACGAGTTCTGGGGCGAGCACACCGAGTGGACGCCGCATCCGCAGCCCGACGTCGAGCGCCGCAGCCTCGGTTCGATGGTCGGCCGCTGGTTCGACGCCATCCTCGGAGGAGGCGCGGTCGCTGGTCGTGCACACGGGAAGGCGGGTGTACGCACCGCTCTCGATGAGCCGGTCGAGGACCGAATCGTCGATCAGCGCATCGAGCAACCGCGGCGCACCGGCGATGTCGATGGCGAGCTGGTCGACGACGCGTGGACGGATGATCAGTGGACGGACGATGAGTGGACGGATGACGAGTGCGGGCAGGACGCCTGGACGTTCGAGGCCGACCCGCAGCGCCCCCGGCATCCGGGTGTCGATCCGCTGCTCGCACGGCTCGGCGGTCTCGCGGTCATCCTCACACTCGCTGCACCGCTCGTCGTGGGCTTCACCGGTTCGGGCTCGGGTGAGCCGTCCGCTGACGCATTGGCCACGGTCTCCGACACCGCAGCCGCCGAACTGGCAGATCCGACGATGCCGACGCCCACAGAGAGCCCGGCGCCGGACGGCGATCTCGCAACGACGGCCCCGCCCGCCACACCGGCTGGGTCGTCGGCTGGCGCTGCGACGACCACTCCACCGACTCTGACCACTGCCGCCGAGGGCGATACCGAGTCGGACACGACTGCGCCGTCGACGGTGGTCGCAGCCGCTCTCGAGGACGCGCCGAGCGCAAGCGCAGCGGCGACCACGGTGACGTGCGGATCGAGATACGAACTGGCGGCGGGCGACTACTGGATCCGGATCGCCGATGCAGCCGGAGTGTCGCTGGCCGAACTGCTCGACGTCAACGATGCCACGATCGACACGGTCCTCGTTCCGGGAGCTTCGATCTGTCTTCCCGCCGGTGCCGCCACGCCGGCGCCGCCGACCACGACTGCCCCGGCACCTGCGCCGACCGCCCCTGCGGCGCCGGCGACCACCTCAGCGCCGAGCCGCCCGACCACCACTGCGGCGCCGCCTGCGCCCACGACGACGGCGGCGCCACGACCGACGGCGGTGTCGCAATCTCAGGCGGTCGCGATCATCCGCGACGTGTGGCCCGACGAGCTGGAAGAGCACGCCATCGAGATCGCACGTCGTGAGAGCACCCTGCAGTCGAACGTGAACAACTGGTGCTGCTACGGCCTGTTCCAGATCCACTGGGAGGCGCACCGGAGTTGGCTCGCCACGATCGGCGTGACCTCGGTGTCGCAGCTGTACGACCCCCGGGTGAACGCCACCGCTGCGTACACGCTGTACCAGCGCGCCGGGGGCTTCGGCCCCTGGGGCGGCTGAACGACCGTACCGAACGTCGTCGAACCTTCGATTTGCGATCGGCGTTTGCGCGCGCACGGAGCAACATCGGTCACACCGGGACCATGTGCCCTAGGGGGCTGACCACCGCAGGTCAAAGCTGAAGGCACCGGGACGTCCATACCCGCCCCGGTACAGAGCCCGGGCTTCCGGGCGCTGGGACCACGACGTCTGGAGGATTTTCCATCCCGGCGATCCTCCCCCGTCTTTGCACGCCGGACTCCCATGAGTGGGGGCCCGCAGAGGAGGAGCCATGCGCAAGTCGAGTCTGGTCGGAGGGCTGGCAGCCGCGCTGGCCTCGATGGTTCTGGTGCTGCCACCGCCGACGCAAGCTGCAGCACCCACGGACAACACCGGTGACATCTACGCCGACCTCGTCGTGGCGTTGCGCGACATCGATGGCGTACCGATCACCAAGACCTACACGGTCCCCGATGCCGCTGCGGAGACCTGCGTGCTGCCGGTGTCGTACTCGGCGCTGCCGGGCGTGACCGGTGAGACCAATGATGTCGACGGACGGACCGTCTACCGCATCCCGCTCGTCGGTGATGCGCTGCCAGGCGTATTCGACCTGGCCGAGTTCTCGGTCTGTGACCCTCAGCCCGCGTATGCGATGTACGTCACCGAGGCCGAACTCGAACGCTTGAACCTGACGCGCCAGCCTGACGCTGTCAAGGCCCGCAAGCTCGAGGAACTGCAGATCCGGTTCCTCACCGCTGACACGATCACTCTGGACGGCGCCGGCCGGATCACCACCGACGGCGTACCGGTCGACGCTTCGCCCGACCAGGCCGCGATCTACCAGTCGCTGATGGACACGGGCGAGATCCCCGGGCTGTCGAGTCCTCCCCAGGTCGGTGGATTCGACAGATGGATGTTGGCTGCGGCGGCTATCGGTACCGCAGCAAGCAAGGGCGTGCCGATCACCATCGACACCGTCGAGTACTACAACCGCCTCGTCGGTGCGCCGGATGCCGCGACCTGGCCGATCCCTGAGCTCGGCACGGTGGTCAATGGCGAGAGTTTCGTCGACTACACCGCTTCGAGTACACACGAGACGACGTCTTCACCGGCTGTGCCACCTGGCTCGATGTCGCGAGCATGACGTGGAAGTCGGCATCGGTTCTCGACGTGGTCGACTTCACGCAACTCGTCGAGCCACCGGCCTCCACGCTGGAGAACGTCGCTGGGTTCACACAACTGGCCGACGACGTTCGTTCGATGATCAATTACCTGCATGCCAACGAGGTGATCCCCGGCTTCTACGTGGATCCGGTCTTCGAGGACACGTGCGCAGCACAAACGGCCGCGCTGACCAATCCCGCCGTGATGTGGGGCGGCATGCCGAGCGATCTCATCCAGACCGACACCGTTCCCGTCACCGCCTCCGCGTTCGTGCCGTGGGCCGGCCCCGTGCTGACGAATGCGCAGTACCGGGTGACGATCACGGCCACCGGACTCGCGTTTGACGACGTGACCATGACCGACATCGTCTTCGCAGATTCCGACATCGACACGATCGAGGGGATTTGGGACGGAATGGCGCTGGACGCCATCGGCCCCGGCGACAGAGTTGAGGTGCCACTCGGCCTGTTCGTCGGTCCTGACGCACCCACTGGGCCGTACGCGATGACCCTCCAGCTCCTCGACGACGGGGGAACGCCCGTGGGCGCCCCCGATGTCGCCACGATCAACGTGCTGCCCGATCTGCCGACGGCCCTCTGGACGTCGACGGTCGATTACGTGGCACAGGGTTCGTACTTCGCGATGACCGCACGTGTGTTCAACCCCGCAACGCCGTGGGGCGAAAATGTGGCAGGAGCAAGTCTGCGAGTCACGATCACACCTCCCGTCGTCGACCCGCCGAACCCATTCGGGAATCCGTCGCAGGTAGCCGCCTATTCGGAAGCCGTCGCCATGCCGCTCACACTCGTGGGCACCGACCTGGTCGGGGTATGGCCGTTGGACGATCCGTTGGCGCCGGGCGTCGACCAGATGATCACCTGGTACCTGAACGTCGCCGACGGCGCCCCGACGGGCGTCTATGCGATCGATGTGGAGATCATCCGGGGCGATGCACCGCTCGTCCCGTCCACCGGTGACACCGCTGACGTCATCGTGGCCGCAGCACCGACACACGGTGGAAGCGGCGGCGGTGGCGGCGACAACGGCGGTGGCGACGGCGAGGGCGAAACCGCCCCCTCCGTGCTGATCAGTTCGGGTCCTGATGTGAGCACCACCGCAACCGACGCCACGCTCGTGTTCAGCACGGATGCGTCCACCGTCCTGTGCGGGCTCGATGGTGCTGCACCGACGAGCTGCACCAGCCCGGTGACCTACACCGGACTCGCTGTCGGCTCGCACACGTTCAGCGTGCTCGGGGTCAACCCCGACGGACAGTACGCGTCGGCGTTGTACGCATGGACGATCGTCGGGCCCGGTGAGGGTTCCACTGGTGGCGCGACCGACCCGCCACCGCCAGTTTCCGACGCATCGATGATCACATCTCTCACACCCACTCGTCTGGCCGACACCCGACCGGGATGGGTCGCAGCCGACGGCCTGTTCTTCGCGAACGGACCCGTGCCCGCCGGTCAGCTGGTGCAGGTTCCCATCGCTGGTCGTGGTGGTGTGCCTGCGGATGCGAAGGCGGCGGTCGTCAACGTGACGTTGGTGAATGCTGCTGCTGCCGGGTTCGCGACGGTGTTCCCGTGTGGGACGCGGCCGAATGCGTCGAGCGTCAACTATGCGGCTGGCGGAACGGTTGCCAATGAGGTGGTCGCGAGGCTGTCGCCGGTCGGTTCGATCTGCGTGTACACCTCTGCGACGGCTGACGTGTTGGTCGACGTCGTCGGGTTCGTCCCGGCATCGTCGGACTTCGTGTCGCTGACACCGGTGCGGCTGGCTGACACCCGGCCGACGCCGGTGGCGGCCGGTCAGGTCCTCGAGGTCAGCATCGCTGGTCGTGGTGGCGTGCCTGCGGATGCGAAGGCAGCCGTCGTCAACGTGACGTTGGTGAATGCTGCTGCTGGCGGGTTCGCGACGGTGTTCCCGTGTGGGACGCGGCCGGATGCGTCGAGCGTCAACTATGCGGCTGGCGGAACGGTTGCCAATGAGGTGATCGCGAAGCTGTCGCCGGTCGGTTCGATCTGCGTGTACACCTCTGCGACGGCTGACGTGTTGGTCGACGTCGTCGGGTTCGTCCCGGCATCGTCGAACTATGCGTCGCTGACACCGGTGCGGCTGGCTGACACCCGGCCGACGCCGGTGGCGGCCGGTCAGGTCCTCGAGGTCACCATCGCTGGTCGTGGTGGCGTGCCTGCGGATGCGAAGGCAGCCGTCGTCAACGTGACGTTGGTGAATGCTGCTGCTGGCGGGTTCGCGACGGTGTTCCCGTGTGGGACGCGGCCGGATGCGTCGAGCGTCAACTATGCGGCTGGCGGAACGGTTGCCAATGAGGTGATCGCGAAGCTGTCGCCGACCGGTTCGATCTGCGTGTACACCTACGCGACGGCCAACGTGTTGGTCGACGTCGTCGGATACCTCTGATCACGTTCCACTGAGACGTACGAGAGCGACACCTCCGGGTGTCGCTCTCGTCGCGTAGGTCGCCAAGTCGACGAGTTGCGTCTACACTGTCGCCCGTCGCAATTGCGCTCGTAGCTCAATGGATAGAGCACTTGACTACGGATCAAGCGGTTGGGAGTTCGACTCTCTCCGAGCGCGCTGCAGGTGGAGGGGCGGAGCCGTCAGGCCCCGCCCCTCCCGCCGTTTTCCACCGACGCCGAGCCGTCAGGCCGCTGGTTGGAGAAGAGACGGGTGGGGAACACGTCGTCGCGGATGAATCGTCAACAGTTCCTCAAGTCCGGGCAGCAACGTGCCGATGAGCGCTCATGAGACTGATACGGCTCGGCGCGCTCGTCGGCAGCGTCGTGCTGCTCGTCGCCACGTCGGTCTCGATGGTGAACAAACGAGCCGAGCTGCGCAGCGAACAGGACGCTCGCGTCACCGCCACCGTGCTCGTCGCCGACCAGTCGGTCGAGAGCACGGTCATCCGTGCCGCCGCCGTCGTGGAACTCGCCAACGAGTCGACCGACCCGGCCGATCTCGTCGGCTCGTTCGGTGACGGCGTCTCGGCATGCATCTCCAGCGGTGCCGACCCCCGATGCACCGATGTCGACCTGTTCGCACTGTCCGGATTCGGTGCCGCCGCGGCAGCGTCCGTCCAGCGCCGAGCGCCGGCACTCGTCGTCGACGAGACCACCGACTCCCTCCTGATGGTCTCGCGCCGCGACGTCACGACTGCGCTGCGCCTACCCATCGAGGCCCTGATCGACGAACGCGCCTCGGGGACGATCCTCGAGTACGGAGCTGCAGTCGACATCGAGCTGTCCGCAACACCGACCAGCGGCACCGGGCGTCTCGGCCCGTCGACGATCGACGACCGGCGGGTCGTCACCGACACGATTGCGCTGCCCGACGATGGCGGCTCGGTCCGTGTCACCGCATCGATCGTCGACGATGTCGGACTCCTCGGCGACGGGGCCGTCCGCTACCTCCTGCTGCTGGCGCTCGGCACGGTGCTGATGGCACTCGCCGGCTGGACGTTCCTGCTCGATCGCCGTGCTCTCGAACGGCGCGCCACCACCGACGAACTGACCGGTCTGGTCAACCGCCGCGAGTTCGAACGCATCACCGAGGAGTCACTGCTCGCTGCCGACCGGTTCAACACCGGCGTCTGTCTGATGCTGATCGACCTCAACGGCTTCAAGCAGATCAACGACACACTCGGCCACCAGTTCGGCGACCTCGTGCTCCAGGCCGCCGCCGGGCGGTTGAAGTCGGCGGTTCGCGACACCGACGTGGTCGGCCGCTGGGGTGGCGACGAGTTCGTCATCCTGCTGCCGGGCATCGAGGACGGCACCGGCGTGCGCGCCAGCGCCGAGCGGATCGGGCGGTCCCTTGCCGAGACCCCGATCGTCGGTGACGTCACCGTGACTGCAGCGATCGGCGCAGCACTCTTTCCTCGCCACGGCCGGGTGCTCGACGACCTGATCAGCGCCGCCGACGTCGCGATGTACAGCGCGAAGACCACCGGCGTCACCCACCGGCTCGCGGACGCGCACGCCGTCGAGCTCGCCGCCGAGGAACTGCGTGGTTCGTCGGCTTACCAGGGTCCCGACCGCCGCCGACATCCCTCCGAGGTGAACGTCGGCAGCCGCGACTGACGCCGACTCGTGCGTACAGTGGCGGCGTGGCGTCGACCGATCCGTTGACCTCGAAGCTCGCCGGCTTCGGTACGACGATCTTCGCCGAGATGTCCGCACTGGCCGTCGAGACCGGCGCCGTCAACCTCGGCCAGGGCTTCCCCGACACCGACGGTCCCATCGAGGTGCTCGACGCCGCAGTCGCCGCCATCCGCAGCGGCATCAACCAGTATCCGCCCGGGCCGGGCATGCCCGAGCTGCGCCAGGCGATCGCCGATCACCAGCGGCGCTGGTACGGGATCGAGCTCGACCCCGTGAGCGAGGTCGTCGTCACCGCCGGCGCCACCGAGGCCCTCGCCGGAGCACTGCTCGGGATGCTCGACGCGGGCGACGAGGTCGTCGTGTTCGAGCCGATGTACGACAGCTACCAGGCGTGCATCGCACTCGCCGGCGCACGCGCCGTCCCCGTCCTGCTCGAGCCGGGCAGCGACGGTCGGTACGTCTTCGATCAGGGCGAACTGGCCGCTGCCGTCTCCGAGCGCACGAAGCTGATCCTGCTCAACACCCCCCACAATCCGACCGGGAAGGTGTTCACCCGCGACGAACTCCAATCGATCGCACGCGTGGCGATCGACCACGACCTGATCGTCGTCAGCGACGAGGTGTACGAACACCTGCTCTTCGACGGTCGCTCGCACATTCCGATGGCGACGCTGCCCGGCATGGACGAGCGCACGCTGACGATCTCGTCGGGCGGCAAGACGTTCCACACCACGGGCTGGAAGATCGGCTGGATGTCGGGCCCCGAGCCGCTGGTGACCGCAGCGAAGACCGCAAAACAGTTCCTCACCTACGTCAACGGAGCGCCGTTCCAGCCAGCGATTGCGGTGGGCCTCGGCCTGCCGGACTCGTACTTCGAGCGCCTCGCGTCCACGCTCCAGACGGCCCGCGACCACCTCGTCGCCGGGCTGCGCCATGCCGGGTTCGTCGCCTACGAACCCGAGGCGACCTACTTCACGACCGTCGACATCCGGCCGCTCGACGCGAGCGGCGACGGCATGGCGTTCTGTCGTTCGCTGCCCGAGCGCTGCGGTGTGGTCGCCGTGCCGAACGAGGTGTTCTACGCCCGCCCCGAGCACGGTCGCCACCTCGTACGGTTCGCCTGCTGCAAGCGCCTCGAGGTGATCGACGAAGCGGTCGAGCGGCTGGTGAAGGGATTCGGCTCGTGACCGCCGTGCGGGTGGCAGCGATCCAGCACGACATCGCCTGGCACGATCGCGCCGCCAACTTCGACCATCTCGCGCCGATGATCGCGGGTGCCGTGGCGAGCGGCGCCCGGTTGGTGTTGGTCACCGAGACCTTCTCGACGGGGTTCTCGTTCGACTCGCCCGACATCGCCGAGCCCGAGGGCGGCCCGTCGGCGAAGTTCCTCTCCGAGATGGCCACGACGCACGGCGTGTGGGTGGGCGGCTCGTGTCCCGAGATCGCCGCCGACGCACCCGCCGATGACCAGCGGCCGTCGAACGTGTTCGTGCTGGTGTCGCCCGACGGGACCGCCACCCGTTATCGCAAGATCCATCCGTTCTCGCATGCCGACGAGGAGCGCTACGTCCGCGCCGGTACCGAGTTCGTGACCGTCGACATCGACGGACTGCGTTGCGCGTTGTTCGTCTGCTACGACCTGCGCTTCGCCGACGAGTTCTGGGCGCTGGCGACCGATGTCGACGCCTATCTCGTCGTTGCCAACTGGCCGGCGAAACGGCGGCTGCACTGGTCGGCGCTCCTGCGGGCGCGTGCGATCGAGAATCAGGCCTACGTCGTAGGTGTGAACCGGGTCGGCTCGGGTGGCGGGCTCGACTATTCGGGCGACAGTGCGATCATCGACCCGCTCGGCGAAGTACTGGCCACCGGTGCCGGTGTCGAGACCGTGTTGATCGCCGACCTCGACGCCGACCACGTCGCAGCGACCCGCGACCACTTCCGCTTCCTCCAGGACCGCCGCTGACCCGCTTCCCGTGAACAACTCCACGCGTGAGAGGTGAAGTTGTTCACGAGAAGGGCGTGGGGCCGCCGACCGGTCGCATCTGCATCGAGACGCGGATGCCGTACGGGGTGTCCTGCTGGCCGACCTCGGCGAAGCCGCGCCGGGCATGGAAGGCGAGCGACGCCTCGTTCGGCGGATCGACGTTGACCTCGAGCGCCAGGTGGGATTCCCGATTCCGCTCGACCATCAGCCGGTCGACCTCGGCGTACAGCAGCGTGCCGAGGCCACGCCCCTGCACGTCCGCATCGAACGCGACACGGTCGAGGTACATGAAGTCGTCGTAGCGCTCGGTGAACCACCGGTAGTTCACCGAGTCGTAGGCGCTGTGCGCCGGCATCACCAGGCAGAAGCCGACGATGCGCCCGTCGAGTTCCACACCCAGTGCGATCGGGCTCTCCGCGAGCAGATACGCCATCCGGTCGGCGTCGACCGCTCCGACCTCGGGCACGTTCGCCTCGTTGATCTCCAGAATCCGGCCGAGATCGGCGGCTTCGATCGAGCGGATCACCGCACTGGTCACGACGTCGGGCTCGGCAGACACGGCCGGCACGGTAACCGCATTGGCCTCCCTGCGCCGACTGCCATACGGTGCCGGACGTGTCATCGGTGATCAGCGCCAGCGGTCTGCGCAAGCAGTTCGGCGAGTTCGTCGCCGTCGACGGCATCGACTTCGAGGTGGCGCCGGGCGAGTCGTTCGGCTTCCTCGGGCCGAACGGTGCAGGCAAGACGTCGACGATGCGGATGATCGGCTGTGTCTCGCCGATCACGTCGGGGACGATGCGGATCTTCGGCCTGGATCCCGTGACCGACGGCCCGGCGATCCGTGCCCGCATGGGCGTGGTGCCGCAGGCGGACCAGCTCGATTCGGAGTTGACCGTCGTGGAGAACCTGGTGATCTATGGCCGCTACTTCGACATCCCGCGCGCCGAATGCCGACGCCGTGCCGCGGAGCTGCTCGAGTTCGTCCAGCTGTCCGAGCGCGCCGACGAGCGCGTCGATCCGCTGTCGGGCGGCATGAAGCGACGCCTCACGATCGCCCGTTCGCTGATGAGCGAGCCCGACCTGCTGCTGCTCGACGAACCGACGACCGGGCTCGACCCGCAGGCCCGCCACATCCTGTGGGACCGCCTGTACCGCCTCAAGCAGCGTGGCGTCACGCTCGTGCTGACGACGCACTACATGGACGAGGCCGAGCAGCTGTGCGATCGGCTCGTCGTGATGGACGGCGGCCGCATCGTGGCCGAAGGGTCGCCACGGGGCCTGATCGAACAGCACGCGACCCGCGAGGTGCTCGAACTGCGCCTGCACCGAGAGGCGGTCGGCGATGTCGGCGACGCCTCCGGCGACGCCGCCGCGCTCGCGGCGATCGAAGGGATCGGCGAGCGCCAGGAGGTGCTGCCCGACCGGGTCCTGATCTACGCCCACGACGGCGAGGCGGCCCTGGCCGAAGTGCACGCCCGAGGCATCACCCCGGTGGGCAGCCTCGTTCGGCGCAGTTCGCTCGAAGACGTCTTCCTCCGCCTGACCGGCCGCACCCTGATCGACTGACGCGATGGCCACACCGACCACCGTTCGCGTCTGGGAGAGCGAGTTCGCCGTCTACCGCAAGGTCTGGCAGTCGCATCTGCTGCTCGCCTTCGTGCAACCGCTGCTCTACCTGTTGGGTATGGGCGTCGGCGTCGGCGCACTGATCGACGCCAACACCGACTCGACGTCGTCACTCGGCGGCGTGTCGTACTTCGAGTTCCTCGCGCCTGCCCTGCTGGCGACGACGGCGATGATCAGCGCCGGGCAGGCATCGCTGTGGCAGGTGCTCGACGGGTTCTTCTGGGGCAACCGCTACCGGGCGATGGCGGCGACCCCGCTGACGTCGGACGACATCGCCTCGGGCCTCGCGTTGTGGCATGCCACGCGCACGGCGATCGGCGTGACCGGTGTGGCGGTGGTGCTCGCACTGTTCGACGACACGCGGTCGTGGGGTCTGGTGATCGCCGTGCCGGTGGCCGTGCTGACCGGCCTCGCGTTCGCGCTGCCGATCACCGCCTGGTCGTCGACCAGATACGGCGGCGGGTCGTTCCCGACGATCATCCGGTTCGGTCTGCTGCCGATGTTCCTGTTCGGTGGCGCCTTCTTCCCCGTCGACCAGCTCCCCGGGTGGCTGCAACCGGTCGCCTACGTGACCCCGTTGTGGCACGGCATCCAGCTGTGTCGGGGATTCGTGATCGAGTCGGAGAGCCCTGGCAACGTCGGCGTGCATCTCGCCGTGCTCGGCGCCTACGTGGTGGCGGGCTGGGTGGCGTGTCGCATCACGTTCGCGAGGCGGCTGGCGCCATGACGATCGCCCTGCGGATCGTGCCGATCGAGGTGCTCGTGGGCGCCCGGCGACCACATCGGATGGTCGAGCGCAGCGTGATGTTCTACCGCCACGCCTGGATGGTGTTCGTCTCGGGCTTCTTCGAGCCGTTGCTCTACCTGCTGTCGGTGCAGGTCGGCTTCGCCGTTCTCGTCGGCGACGTCGTCGTCGGCGGCGTCTCCTACGACTACGCCCAGTTCGTCGCCCCCGGCCTGCTCGCCGCCTCGGCGATGAACGGCGCGATCTTCGACGCCACCGGCAACGTGTTCGAGAAGCTGCGCCACACCAAGCTGTACGACACGGTGCTGGCGACGCCGATGACCGCAGGCGACGTCGCCGTCGGCGAGATCCTGTCGGCGGTCGGCCGGGCGGTGATCTACTCGGCGGCGTTCGTGGTGACGATGTGGGCGCTCGGTCTCGTCGCCTCGCCGTGGATCGTGCTGGCGATCCCGGTGTGCGCACTGATCGGGTGCGCCTTCGCGGCGGCCGGCATGGCGTACACCACCTACATGCGGACCTGGTCCGACCTCGAGTACGTCAATGCGGTCACGTTGCCGCTGCTGTTGTTCTCGGCCACGTTCTATCCGGTGTCGAGCTACGGCGACTGGGCCTGGGTCGTGCAGCTGAGCCCGCTGTACCACGGCGTGGCGGTGGTGCGGGGATTGAACCTCGGCCAGTTCGAATGGGCGATGCTCGTCCATCTCGGCGTGCTCGCCACCCTGGCCCTGGTGGGCCTCGGGGTCACGTCGCGTCGCATCGAAGGCCTCCTCTTGCGCTGACGCCGTCCTTCCGGACCCGACCCCAGAGGACGGGCTCGCGTGCGGCTGCGTCGGGCGGGTTCGGGGATCCACTCCTAGGCTGGACGCATGCTTTTCCGCAAGAACGCCTCCATGGTCGCACCCGAGGATGCCCTGCCGGGCCGGACCGACCAGACGATGCCCGTTCCGGATGCTCACTTCGTCAACGGGCACCCCTTGACCGGCCCGTGGCCCGACGGCATGGCGACCGCCGCATTCGCGATGGGCTGCTTCTGGGGTGTCGAGCGCAAGTTCTGGCAACTCGACGGCGTCTACTCCACGTTCGTCGGCTACGCCGGCGGCTACACCCCCAACGCCACCTACGAAGAGGTGTGCTCGGGCCTCACCGGGCACACCGAAGCCGTCGTGGTGATCTACGACCCCGAAGTCGTCAGCTACGAGCGTCTGCTGCAGACCTTCTGGGAGGAGCACGACCCCACCCAGGGCATGCGCCAGGGCAACGACGTCGGCAGCCAGTACCGCTCGGCGATCTTCGTGACCGATCCGTCGCAACTGCCGCTGATCGAATCGTCCAAGGCGTTGTTCCAGGAGCGTCTGTCGGGCGCCGGCTACGGCGAGATCACCTCCGACATCGAGCCGCTCGACGTCGAGACCGGCTTCTTCTACGCCGAGCCGTACCACCAGCAGTACCTCGCCAAGAACCCGAACGGCTACTGCGGCATCGGCGGTACCGGCGTCAGCTGCCCCATCGGCCTCGCCACCTGACATCCCCACGGGCCCCAGCGGACGCGCCAGCCGCCGCTCGCACCAGCGGACGCCCCGGCTCCGACCGGGGGAAGGGCCGGGGAGGGTCAGGTCCAGCCGGAGTGGCGAATCTGGTCGCCGTCGGCGTCGAGTTCGCGGCCGGCCCACCGCAGTTCGCCGGGTGTGGCGGACAGTCGGGCGATCAGGCCCTGCATCGGGGTGCCGCCCACGTCGGCGATCGCCTCTCGTGCGGCGTAGTGCGGATCGGCGGCGATGTCGGCCATGTCGTAGACCGGTCCGATCGCCGCTTCGGCGGCGGTGAACGCGTCGATCACCTCGCGCTGCGTGCGCGCCAGGCACCAGTCGGTCATCACCTGCTCGAGCTCGTCGCGGTGCTCGGTGCGACCGGCGAAGGTGGCGAACCGCTCGTCGTGACCGACCCCGAGCACCTCCATCACCCGGGCCGCGACCGAATCGCTGCTCGTCGACACCGCCACCCAACGGTCGTCCGAACACCGGTACGTCCCGCGCGGCACGGTGTACGGCAGTCCGGCACCCAGGCGCGGTTGCTGCTCGCCGCGGACCGCATACACCGAGGCCAGCGGTCCCATCATCTGGAACATCGTCTCGAGCAGGTTGGCGTCGACGACCTGACCGACGCCCGAATGAAGGGCCGTCATCGTCGCGAACGCCGCTGCAAGACCGGTGACCTCGTCGGTCAGTGCGATCGGTGGGAGGAGCGGTTGGCCGTCGGGTTCGCCGCTGAGTGCGGCGAGGCCGGACATCGCCTCGGCGATCGTGGCGAATCCCGGCCGTGATGCGTAGGGACCGTCCTGGCCGAACCCGCTGATACGGGTGATCACGAGCGTCGGGTTGCGTTCCAGCAGCACGTCGGGTCCGAGGCCCAGCCGTTCCATCGTGCCGGGGCGCGAGTTCTCGATCAGCACGTCGGCGTCGTCGACCAGCGACAGCAGCACCTCGCGGTCGGCGGGGTCCTTCACGTCGAGCACGACCGTGCGCTTGTTCCGGTTGACGAGCTTCCACCACAGGCCCTCGCCGTCGCGTGGATCACGCCACGCCATGTTGCGCAGGCTGTCGCCGCCCGGACGCTCGACCTTGATCACGTCGGCGCCGAAGTCGGCAAGGTAGCGGGCACAGTTCGGCCCGGCGAGCACGGTCGACATGTCGATCACCCGGAGCCCGGACAGTGCGGCGGTCACGGCATCCATCCGGCGGGAAGCGTCGACGGTCCTTTGGTGTCGGGTCCGGACGGGCTGGCGGTCATGGCGTCCATCCGGCGAGGAGTTCGCAGGCTTCGGCCATGTCGCTCGTCGCTCCCGCACACGAGAACCGCACGTACTCGTGACCGCGTGCGAGGTCGAAGTCGATTCCCGACGTCGCAGCGACCCCGAGCTCGTGGAGCCAACGCCGGGTGAGGTCGAGCGAGTCGGTGCCGATCTCCGTCGTCAGATGCGGCACATGGGCGTACACGTAGAACGCCCCGTCCGCGGGCGCGATGGTCGGTGATGCCGGCTGACGCCAATCCGTCGATGAGGATGCGCCGGTTCTCCGGTATCGCGCGACGTGACCGTCGAGTTCGTCGGTTGCATCGAGGGCCGCCAGTGCTGCGACCTGCGACACGTGCGGCGCGCAGATGTACAGATTCTGTTGCAGCCGCTCGACCGATGTCGACGAGCGAGTCCGGCACGACGAGCCAGCCGACACGCCACCCGGTCATCGACCAGTACTTCGAGAAGCTGTTGACGACGAACGCATCGTCGTCGTGATCGAGGACCGTGGTGCCGGCTGCCCCGTCGACGATGCCGTGGTAGATCTCGTCGGCGATCACGGCGATGCCACGAGCGCCGCAGGCTGCGGTGATCTGCGTAAAGCGCATCGGCGCGCAGCACCGTGCCGGTCGGGTTCGACGGTGACGCGAGCACCAGACCGTCGAGATTCGCCCGCCGCATCGAGATGGCTCGGCGTCGGTGCCCACCGGGTCTCGGGACCGACTGCGACCGGCACCGGCTCCATTCCCAGTGCCAGCAGCGCGTTGCGATAGCACGGATATCCGGGCTCGAGTGACGCCGATGCGGTCGCCCGGTTCGAACAGCGTCAGGAACGCCAGCGTGAATCCGGCCGAGGCCCCGGCGACCACCATGATGCGCTCGACGCTGACGCCGTCGTAGCGTTCGGCGAGCCGTCGCCGCAGCGCCGTGCAGTCCCGCCGCGTTCGTGTAGCCGAGTGGATCATCGAGGTGGCTTCGCACCGCCTGTCGAGCGGGTAGCGGCAACGGTGTCGACGGTTGACCGACTTCGAGATGCAGGACTCGGCGCCCGGACGCCTCGAGCGCCACCGCCCGCCGACTCATCGCCATCGCATGGAACGGCGGTACCGCTCGCAGCACGGGGTGCGGGCTGGATCATCGGGCGATTGTCACATCCCGACCTGCACCACCTGCAATCTGCCCGACGCTGATCCGCCGGCGGCGCGGCACCGGCGCAGCGGGCGTGTGCGGAGAATCGTCAAGCTTTTCGTCCACCTCTTGACTTTGCAGATCGCTGACGGTCGCCGTGGATGGTGCTGACGGTGGTCGCTCTACCGTCCTCGACAGCCTCAAGAGGAGGCGCAGTCTGACCGATGAGGAACCGTATGAGTCGCACACACATCGATGGGAACCGACGAGGTCATCCCGACGGAGGGTTCTCCATCGTCGAGATCGTCATCGCGATCGTGCTGATGGGCACCGTCGTGGTCGCGGTTCTGAACGCCGTGTCGACGAGCGTCAAGGCATCGTCGGTGAGCCGGTCGGCTGCGCAGGTCGAGACGGCGATCGTGAACGCCGCCGACCGTGTCAATCGGGCCCCGAAACGCTGTGACTACACGATCTATGCCCAAGCTGCAGTGCAGACCGAGGGCTGGGACCCGAATACGGCGTCGGTGACCCACGAGTACTACGTGCCCGGCGCAGACGCCACCGTGGCGGGCACCTGGCAGGCCGGCGCCGCCGGCTCACCGGGCTGTTCCGGCCCGGCCCCGACCGACCTGCTGGTGCAGCGGGTCACGATTTCGATCACAAGCCCAGACGGCAAGGTACGTCGCAACATCGAGGTGGTGAAGTCCGATGTCTGATCATTCGTCGAACCTGCAGGGTCGTCGGAGGCGCGCGCGCGACGGGGGTATGACGCTCGTTGAACTGTTGGTCTCCATCTCGATGATGGGGCTGCTCGTGACGGTGCTCTCCAGTGCCGTCGTCGTGACGCTTCGCCAGCAGGACAACACCGAGGGTCGTCTCAACGTCGCGCGGGCCGAGCAGACGATCAGCATGTGGATTCCTGCCGACCTGTCGTCCGCCAGCACCGTCGACACCAGCCCGGACGCGACGCCGTGTGGTGCCACGGTCTGTGACGGCATCGACCTCAGCACCGGCTCCAACGTCGTGATGATGTCGTGGGAGGACGACGACGGCAACGGCGTGGTCACGAAGACGAACGTGTCGTATCACTTCGCTCCGAGCGAAGACGGCCTGACGTTCGAGCTGTCGCGCGTCGAGTGTGTCGACTCCGGGAGCGGATGGTCGTGCTCCTCGCGGGTCGTCCTGCGGGATCTGCCGGGGCCGCCGGCCGGCGATCCGTTCGTGCCCGGCGTTGCGAATCGTGGCAACTGTCTCCCGGCGGGCTCTGTGGCTTGCACCCGGCCGACCTGGGTGATCATCGTCAGCGAGCCGCTGGCACCCGACGCGATCAGCGCTGGCGATCCCGTACCCGTGGTGAACGAGTCCGATCGGAAGGATGCCAACCGCGTGATCGTGTCGATCAACGGCGGTGGCGACAGCGACGGTGCGGGCGGCGGCATCAACCAGGTCAGCATCACTGCAGGTGGCACGGTGCGCACCTCGATCGATGCCGACAGCGTGCAGGGTGCACCGTCGTTCAGCGAGGCGTTCAGCCGGTGCGGCGGGCCGATGACCCTGGTCGTCGACGAGTCGAACTCGATCGGTTCGTCGATCACCGACGTCAAAGCCGGTGTTCGCCGCTTCGTCGAGGCGCTCGCCGGCACGCCCGTCCAGCTGCAGGTCGTGCGCTTCCACACCTACGGCAGCGTGCTCGGAAGCTCGGACTGGCACCGCTACTTCGACATGACGAACGACGCCGACGTCAACACGCTGCTGGCGTCCATCAACGACCTGAAGGGAAGTTGGTCGAGCAGTTCGGCTCGCAACGGCGGCACGAACTGGGAGGAGGCCATGTTCCGGACGTTCTTCCAGGCCGACGGATCGACGGCGGCGACCATCCCCGAGACGGTGGTGTTCTTCACCGACGGCATTCCGACGTTCGATCGGCTGAACCGCACCGACGGGAACGGGCCGTTCCGGTCGGCGCCCGGCGTGCTTCCGGCACAGCCGCTGCCACCCGGACTGCCGTGGCCGGAGTCGAGCGGTAGCTCGTTCAGCCAGGTCGCCTTCAACCGTGCGGATTACATCGCCAACAAGTTCCGGCGCAGCGTCCGCTTGGTCGGCGTCGGCGTCGGCACTGGCATCACGCAGTCGTCCGACTGGATCGTCGACCCCGGCGCCGGCTACCGCACGGTCGTCGAACGCGGCTCCTACAGCCACGTGCGTGAATCGATGGAGTACCAGGCCCGCTACCAGAAGAAGGACAAGAAGAACAGCTCCTACTACTGGGTCGACAAGTACACCTACCAGAACGCCGCCTCCGATCGGCGCAACGACACCGGACGCTGGAACACGATCACGCAGGCCCAATACGAGGCCGCCGACACGAGGTCGTGGGACGACGGGGACGACGGGCTCACGTACGGGGTGGTGCAGACGCCGGTCAGCACAGCGGAGTACAACGCCAACTCGAGCAATCCGGCGTACAAGACGGTGGGCAAGGTCTGGAGTGACGGGCCTGACTGGGAGGTGTGGACTGGATCTTCCGATGGGTCGAGCCAGTACCGCTCGTCGAAGCTCTACAACTCACCGCCGTACACCGGCTACGACTCGGCGGTGAAGGCGTCGACGAGGAACGACGTCATCCTGGCTCGCCTGATCTCGGGCAACGACAACGGGACGCCGGCGATCTGGGACGGCAGCAACTACACCAACAGCGAGATCGCAGACATGTACGTCCTGCCCCAGTGGTCGCAGTTCGGCACCGCAATGGAGGAGATCGCGCTCGGTGAGTGTGGCGGCACGCTGACGTTGCAGACAAAGTTGGGCAGCGGCGCCGCGCCGGACCCGGTCCGCTACCAGAACAGCGCAGTCACCGACTCGAGCGGCGACCCACTCGATCTCGAGCCGACGGTCGTCACGACCAACCAGCAGTTCGTCACGGGCACGTTCGACTTCCCCATCCCGAACGGGCAGTTCGTCACCGTCGACGTGCTCCCGCAGAACTACTCCGAACTGACCGGTTACACGCCGGGTACGTGGACCTGTCGAGCGGGGAACCAAGCCAGGGCGTTCGACCTCGTCGACATCCCTGACGCCGGCGCATGGAAGGGCATCCGGGTACGAGTCGCGGCGAACGAGGCCGTGTCGTGCAGTTTGTCGGTGATCCGATGAGCTGGTTGCCCGACGTGGTGCGACCACATCGCCCCAACGGCGCAGTCGCAGGTGGAGGAGACCGTTCGGTGGACCACTCGGGAGGAGCCGAACGGGCGACGCAGCACCGCGACGCCGGTTCGGTGCTTCCGCTCGTCCTCGCGATGGTCGTGATCGGTTCGCTGATCGTGATTCCGACGATGACGTACGCGATGACGGTCATGAAGGCCAACACGGTGTTGAGCGAGAAGACCATTCGCACCGAGAGCGCGAAGGCCGGGCTGCGACTCGCGCTGGCCGACCCCGTCGCACTGTACGACGCATGTGGTGATCTTGATCATGGCGCTGGACCCACGACCCCCATCCAATTGGCACCGATCTCGATGGACGGTGTCAATGTGTCGACGGTCTGCTACTTCATCGACTACGCCAGCGCCCAGTCGGCCGAAGAGCTCCGTGTCGGCGTCACCTCGACACTGGTCGGCACTGCACCGCCCGAGGAACTCAAGGGCAGCTCGTGGTGTGCGCCGAACCCCCTGCGAACCGTGCCGTGCACGTTCCAGCCGACGGATCCCAACTCCTCGAGTGAGTGGTTGACGATGACCACGCTGGAAGTCAGAGACCGACAAGATCTGGCTGCCGAACCTCCCCGTGCACGGGCTCAACCGCCGCTCGCCGGACGGCAACCAGATGCCGAGCGGGTTCCCTACGTGCACGGTCTACTTTCCGGGCACGTACCCCGACCAGGTCGTGCTCGACGGCCCCACCTACTTCACCTCGGGGATCTACTACTTCGAGAACGAGGTCCGCATCGAAGGTGGTGCATCGGTCGTGGTCGGTCTCGGCCGCGTCCCGGGATGCACCAACGATCAGGAAGCCATCTTCTACGCCGAGAACGCACCTGGCACCCACAACATGAGTGGTCTCGGAGCGACGTGGGTGCTCGGGGCCGAAGGACGTGTCGTCGTCGACAACTCCAACGGTGCTCCACTCTCGTTGCACTTCAACAAGCGATACGTGGCGCCCGGCGACACCGGTGACGCACCCTCGGGTGACGTGTCGATCGTGAGCGTCAACGGGGCACTCGCCGCCAGACGGCGTCACCGGGATCGACCTGAGCGCACCCGGCATCATCGAGGTGCCGGCGTCGGTGGTGGGTGCCGACACTCCGGTCCTGGCGACGAGTCAGGAGTATCGCCCGTCGGTGTTCACGCCGGTGAACCCGCTCGCACTGCCCCCGGTGACGGCTGCGCCCAACCCGGTGGCGGCCCCGGCAGCGACTCCGTATGCAGGAGTGGCCAGGGTCTCGTGGAACGCTGACGCCGGCGGCGAACCGGTGCGCACGTACCGGGTCACGGCCTCGCCCGGAGGCAACATCTGCGAGGTCGACATGGCGACAGCGCCTGCGCTGCAGTGCGATGTCGTCGGGCTCGACGTCAGTACCGCCTACAGCTTCGTGGTGACTGCGCTCAACGAGGTCGGGGCGTCGACGCCGTCTCCGGCCAGCGCTGCGGTGACTCCCGATGCCGCGCTCGGCGTCGCCCCACCTCCGCCGCCTCCACCATCTCCGGGTCCGGTCGTCCCGCTGCCGATCATCGACCTCGACCTGCCGTCGGGAGTCTCTGCCGCCACGGTCGACATCCCGGGCTACGTCTCGGTACCCCAAGGACGTGTCAGGCTGTCGAATCCGAACGGTCTCGCCGTCCGGATCTCGGGCGGTGTGCTCGCTGCCCAGCTCGACGGCGTCGATTCACGCGCCACGGGACCCCAGTCCGTCGACGTTGGATTCGTGGAGACGATCGTGCAACGCAAGTTCCGGATCGTCTCGACGACCGACGCCGGGCACGAGACCTCCACTGCCGTCGTCCAGGTGAACCAGAACGGCGCCTACGCGATCAACTCCTGGGAAATCCAGTAGGTCGTCACTCAGCCGGGAACGACGAGCTCGCCCGCGCTGAGCTGTTGGGCGTAGCGACCGTTCGCTGCGAGGAGTTCGTCGTGGGTGCCGATCTCGGCGATGCGGCCGTCTTCGACGAATGCGATGCGGTCGGCGCTGCGGATCGTCGACAGGCGGTGCGCGATCACCAGCGCGGTGCGGTGCTCCATCGCGTGGTCGAGTGCGGCCTGGATCAACGCTTCGTTCTCGTTGTCGAGATGGCTCGTCGCTTCGTCCAGCACCATGATCGCCGGGTTCTTGAGCAGCAGCCGCGCGATGGCAAGACGCTGCTTCTCCCCGCCGCTGAGGCGGTAGCCGCGTTCGCCGACGATCGTGTCGTAACCGTCGGGGAGCGCAGCGATCGTGTCGTGGATACGTGCCGCCTTCGCGGCGGTGATCAGCTGGTCGTCGGTGGCGTCGGGGTCGGCGTAGCGGAGGTTGTCGCCGATCGTCTCGTGGAACAGGTGCGGGTCCTGTGACACCACGCCGATCGCAGCTCGCAGCGAATCGAGCGTGAGGTCCCGAACGTCGTGGCCGTCGATGCGCACCGCACCCGACGTGACGTCGTACAGGCGTGGCAGCAGTGAGATCGTCGTCGACTTCCCGGCACCGGACGCACCGACGAGTGCGACCGTCTCGCCGGGTGCGATCTTCAGCGACAGCCCACGCAACACGTCCACGTCGGGATCGGTGTCGCCGCCCAGGCCGGCGTTCTGTTCCATCGAGGCGATCGCCGACTCGGCGGCTGCCGGATAGCGGAACACGACGTCGTCGAACTCGATCGCACCCCGCGCGTCGATGAGGTCGAAGGCCCCGGGCCGTTCACGGATCGCCTCGGGAGCGTCGAGCACTTCGAACACCCGCTCGAAGCTGACCATCGACGTCATCAGATCGACGCGGGCGTTCGTCAGCCCGGTCAACGGTTGGTACACCCGGGTCACGAGTGCAGCGAGCGCCACCAGGGTTCCGACGTCGATCGAACCGTCGACCACGAGGAACGCCCCGAAGCCGTAGATGGCAGCGGTGCCGAGCGCAGCGACCAGTCCGAGCGCCACGAAGAACACCCGCCCGAGCAGCGCTGCCTGGATGCCGGTGTCGCGGACGCCCTGCGCCCGTCGCTCGAACGCCTGCTGCTCGCGGGCGCCGGAGCCGAAGAGCTTGACGAGGCTGGCGCCGGCGACGTTGAAGCGCTCGGTCATCTGCGTGTTCATCGCAGCGTTGTACGCCATCTGCTCGCGTGAGATTCCCTGCAGCCGCATGCCGACACGGCGCGCGGGGACGATGAACAACGGCAGGACGACGAGCGTCAGCAGCGTGAGGCGCCATTCGAGCGCCACCATGGCGGCGAGCGTGGTGACGAGCACGATCACGTTGCTGACCACGCTGCCGAGCGTGCTGGTGACAGCGGTCTGTGCACCGATCACGTCGTTGTTGAGCCGGGAGGTGATCGAGCCGGTCGGCGTACGCGTGAAGAACGCGATCGGCATCCGCTGGATCTTGGCGAACAGGGCGCCGCGCAGGTCGTAGATCAGGCCCTCGCCCACCCGGGCACTCGCCCACCGCTGCACGATGGCGAGCGCGGCATCGCCGATCGCCGCGGCGACGGCCAGCGATGCCAGGATCACGATCTGGCGTTTGTCGTCGTCGGGAATGGCGTTGTCGATGATCGCCCGGATCACGAACACCGGCACGAGGGCGAGCAGCGCGGCTCCGAGGATCGCCACGAGGAACACGATGATCGTGCCGCGGTAGGGCCGGGCGAACGTCCAGACCCGCCGCAGCGTCCCCTCCCGGAGTTCCACACCCTTCAGCGCATCCTTGTCACCGGGCATCATCGAGTGGGGACCCATACGCATGGGTGCCCACGCTACGAGCCCGATTTCTCGATTCGTCTGCCTGCTCCGGGCGCCCGATCGCCCATACGCTGTGGGCCGATGCGCCGCACCGTCCTCACAGTGATCGCTGCGGCCGCGCTCGCCGCATGTTCGGGGGGCGCCGACGATCCGCCGGTCGCCTCCCGAGACGTCACCGGCATCACCGATCCGACCATCGACACGACGCCCGAGACGACGGAGCCGATCGAACCCCTCGAGTACGCCATCGAGTGGACACAGCTCGGCGACCGCGTCGACGAGGGCACGATCACGGTCCCCGTCGACTACGCCGACCCGCAGGGTGACACGATCGACCTCTACGTCGCCCGGCACCGCGCCAGCGCCGATCCCTCGGCCGGCCCACTGCTCGCCAACCGTGGCGGCCCTGGCGCTGACGGCGCCACCCTCGCGCTCGATGCGACCGGTTGGTTCGGCAGCGAGATCACCGACAACTTCGACGTGATCGGCTGGGATCCACGGGGCACCGGTCGCAGCGAAGGCGCGGTCGATTGCATCGACGACGTCGACTACGACACCTACTTCTCTGCGCCCGACATCACTCCCGACGACGAGGCCGAACGGACGGCACTCGTCGAGTTGGCCGAGGCCTACACGCAGGCCTGCATCGATCGGGTGCCGATCCTCGAGCACGTCGGCACCAACAACTCGGCACGGGACATGGACGCGATCCGCCAGGCGCTCGGCGTCGAGCAGGTGTCGTACTTCGGGTTCAGTTACGGCAGCGAACTCGGCGGCGTGTGGGCCACGTTGTTCCCGACGACCGTGCGAGCGGCGGTGTTCGACGGGGCGACCGACCCCAACTCCGACCCGCTGAAGTCGACGCTGCAGCAAGGCGCCGGATTCGAGGCGGCCCTGACGTCGTTCCTCGCCCAGTGCAGCGCCGATCCGCAGTGCCCGTTCCACAGCGGCGGCGACGCCGAGGGCGCCTTCGAACAACTGATGGCCAGTCTCGACGAGTCCCCGTTGCCGAGCGCCGGTGATCGCGTCGCCGTCAATCGCAGCGTGGCGGTGATCGCCGTCGCCCAGGCGATGTACAGCGAGAACTACTGGCCGGCGCTCGAACGGGCACTCGAGGACGCGGCCGCCGGCGACGGTGCCGGGCTGCTGCAGCTGCACGACGCCTACTACGGCCGGCGTGCCGACGGCACCTACGGCAACCTGATCGAGGCGTTCCAGGCGATCAACTGCGCCGACGAGGAGGAACGGCCCACCGTCGACGAGGCCGACGCCGACGTCGACGAGGTGCTCGCCGTCGCTCCACGGATCTTCCCGTACACGACGGGGTCGTACTCGTGCACGTTCTTCCCGCCGGCGATCGACCCTCGGGTCGAGATCACCGGCGCCGGAGCCGGCCCGATCGTGGTGGTGGGCACCACCGGCGACCCGGCGACGCCGCTGGAGAGCTCACGCGCGATGGCCGACACGCTCGAAGACGGTCGTCTGGTGATCGTCGAAGCGAACGAGCACACCGGCTACCGGGGCGACGACTGCGTGCGCGGCATCGTCCACGAGTACCTGCTCACGTTGACCGCCCCGGCCGACGGCACGACGTGCTCGTAGCCGGGACGTGTGTTCGCCGCTAGCCTCGCTCGACGGAAGGCTGCCAGAGCGGACGAATGGGACGGCCTCGAAAGCCGTTGAAGTCTTCGGGCTTCCGTGGGTTCGAATCCCACGCCTTCCGCCAGGACGTCCACGGGCGTCCATGGAGTTCGACAACGGTCCCGCTCGACGCAGGCCCGTGGAATCGAGTGCCGTGGACGCCCGTCGTCGTTCGACTCATCGTGGGCTCGTCGGGTTCGACGTTCGCACCGGCGTCGCCGAACAATTCCTCAAGCCGAGGCGGCGGATGCCGATAGCTGCTTCGTATGGAAAAGGTCAAGCTCGTCGCCGGTGGAATGGGGTCGCTGATGTTCAGCGCCGTCCTGCCGACGCCGTCCGGCTCCTCGCCGAACCGCCGCTTGACGACGTCACCGTCTGACTCCGCCTCGACAGGGTCCTCGCCGACCTGGACGGCGCCCGGTCGATCGACGTCTCCACCGCCTGCGCCACCGGCGATCCCTGCCCCGGCTGCCGCCGAGGCGGCCGCAGCTGACGCACCGGCGATCCTCGACGAACTCGTCGACACGGTCGACGGGGTCCGGGGCGCGGTTCTCGCTTCGGTCGACGGGTTCGCCGTCGCTCGCTCCAGGTCGATGTCCGACGAGGCGTCGCACCCGGCGATGCTCGCCGCGGCGGTCGGGCTCGCCCACCAACTCGTTGCGATGGCCGGCGCCAATCGGCTCCGAAAGCTCGTCGTCGACCACGACGGCGGGCTGATGATGGTGTGGCCGATCGGCCAGCAGCGGGTGCTCGCCGTCCTCGCCACCAGCACGGTCGAACAGCGCCGTGTCCGATCGTTCGTCGACGCCCACATGCACGACCTCGCCGAGGTCGCGCCATGAGCGCCCACACGTTCAAGATCCTCGTGACCGGGCCGTTCGCTGCCGGCAAGTCGTCGATGATCCAGTCGGTGTCGCAGACCCAGGTGATCGCAACTGACGTGGTGACGAGCGGTGACGAGTCCGGTGTCAAGCCGCACACCACCGTGGCGATGGACTTCGGGACCTACAGCCTGGACGACGACACCCGTCTCCTGCTGTTCGGCACGCCGGGCCAGGCCCGCTTCCGATTCATGACCAACATCTTGAAGGGCGACGTCGACGTCGTCGCCTTCGTGATCGACGCCGAGGCGACCGAGACCCACCCCGCTGCCGGCGTGGAGCTCCGTGCGCTGTTGCGCGACCTGCGGGTGCCGGCGGTGGTCGCCGTCAATCGATGCGACGACATCACCGTCGCTCGCCGGCTGGCGCGTTCGCTCGGCGCACTCGAGGGCGAGGCCGTCGTGCCGTGCCAACTGATCGACCCCGACTCCGGCCGGGAGGTCGTGGTCGAAATTCTCCTGACGCTGCTGGCGTCCATGGAACCTACAAAGGCGGAGGTTGCCTGACATGATGCACAACACAGAAGTGAAGGCCGGCGTCGCAGAGACTGCAGCGCTCGGCGTCGAAGGCTCGCAACCGGTCTGGATGACGCTCAACCAGGCCCGTGAACGGGCGTTCACCGGAGAGATCGTCTTCGAGACCGATCCCGAAGTCCATGCGTATCTCGACAACGGCATCGTCTACTACGCGGAGCGGTCCTCGGACCCGTCGCTGGGTCGCCGCCTCCTCGATGCCGGCGTCGTCGACGTCGCACAGCTCGAGAAGGGCACCGTGCGTGTCGGCGACGTCGAGCATCTCGGACGCCTCTTCGACCGCGACCCGTCGGTCGACCGCGATGCGGTGATCGTCGTCGCCGAAACCATGACCGAGCAGCTCGTCACCGAGTTGGCGAACCAGGCGACTCGACGGTGCGCGCCATCGCATATCGCCACCATCCTTCCGGCGTGCATCGCTGGTTCGTCGCCCAGGTGGACCCGGCTGCACAGCCCCGTCCGGTGAGCGGCGTAGCCCAGTTCGACACGACCGTCGTCGACGACCTTCCCAACCTGCCGTTCCCCGAGGGCGAGAGGGAGCTGATCATCGAGTGGGACGAGGATCTCGGATCTGTCACCGAGTTCCGCTCCGACGTCTTCGAACTGTCGCTGGTCTTCGACGAAGGCACCGATGAACCGCTGGCCGAGCGGGCGACGTTCGTGCGGAGGAACCCCGAAGTGCCGACACCCACGCCGATGACCACCAGCTCGTCATCGAGACGCTGGACGACCTGCGACGAGCCGATCGACGAACTCGTCATCGAGAGCTGGACGATCTGCATGCTGCGTCGTTCGACGAGCTGGTCATCGAGAACGTCGACGAGCTGGTGATCGAAACCGTCGACGATCTCACGATCGAGACGATCGACGACCTGGTGGTCCCGGGCTTCGCCGATCTCGACGACGAGTCCTACGACGAACTGGTCATCGAGACGTTCGAGGACCTCGACGGATTGGCGGTCGACGGGTTGGCGGTCGACGAATTCCAGGTGGCCGACGCGGACGAGGACACTCCCGACGACTTCGAGTTCTCGGTCGTGTGGCCCGACGGCACCGAGGAGCCCGCCGCCCGGGTCACCCGGCACGCCGACGAGCCGGTCATCGATGCCGACCCGCTGTTCACGCAGTCCGACGACGGCTACCTCGAGTTCACGATGCCGCCGCTCGAACTCGGTGACGAAGCCGACTTCGTCGATGCCGACGTTCCCGACGACGTCGCCGAAGCCGTGCGCCGCGCGATCGCTGCGATCGAATCGGCGACCGATGCCACGGTCGACTTCGTGCCGCAGTCCGGCTCGACCGCTCCGGCGCCGCAGAGTTTCGGTGGGTTCGCCCCGCCGACGATGGCGACTCGCGCCGAGGTGCTGTACGGCCAGATGCACGACGACGGTTCCCCCGTGTCCGATGCTTCACCGACGGTGGCCCGAGCAACGTCGTCGCCGAGCGCTGCATCTGCCCCCGGGCTCTACGCCGACGAGACCGCCGACGACGAAGGAAGTTCGGGCGGTGGCAACGAGCGGAGTTCGGCGTTGCGCCGTCTGATCGGCAGTCTGCGTCGCAAGGACCACTGAGCGCCGCCGAACGCCGGTGCCGCGGTGCGTCAGCGCCCGCCGCTGGCGTTCGAACGCCGCGCGCGGAAGAACGCTCGCAGTAACTCGGCGGCTTCATCGGCGCCCACGCCACTCGTCACCTCGACACGATGGTTCAAGACGCCACTGTCGAGCAGACCGAAGTGGCTCGTCACCGCACCGGCCTTCGGGTCGTCGGTGCCGTACACCAGGCGCCCGAGGCGTGCGTTGACCGCTGCGCCGGCGCACATTGCGCACGGTTCGAGCGTGACGTACATCGTGCACTCGTCGAGTCGCCACTGGCCGAGGACTCGCGATGCGTCGCGCAGCGCGAGGATCTCCGCATGGGCGGACGGGTCGTGCGTGAGTTCGCGCTCGTTGTGGCGCGAGGCGATCACCTCGCCGCGATGGACGACGACGGCACCGACCGGCACGTCGTCGTGCTCGAGCGCAGCTGCGGCCTCGGCGAGCGCCTGCGCCATCGGAGCCGGGATCTCGTGGTCGCCAGCGTCCACCGACATGGCGGAGGGAGTGGGATTCGAACCCACGGAAGGTTGCCCTTCACACGCTTTCCAAGCGTGCCGATTCGGCCGCTCTCGCATCCCTCCCTGGTGATCCGGCGTTGCCGGAACATGGGGACACGGAGGCTAGCCCGGCCGTCTGCCAATTCGTCGTGGGCCGGGTAGTGTGACGTCTCGCGAGGTGGTTCGCCGCCGAGTGAGGTGACGATCGGGTCCTGTGCAATGGGCGCCCGTGAATCAGGTCAGGCCCGGAAGGGAGCAGCCTTCATCGGCATCGTCCGTGTGCCGCAGATCGCCTGGTCGTCACCTCAGTCGGCGCCGACCAACTGTCACAGTTCAGTGGGGCGCGAGGCGGGTGGCGTAGGCGACGAGGTCAGGGGCGCCGAGTTCGTCGGCGATCGCCGCGAAGTCACCGGTCGGCCCGCTCCAGCGCCAGTCGTCGACCGTGCCGACGTCGATGTCGGTGTCGACCGTGGCGATCCGCCGGAACAGCAGCGCATCGGCGAGTTGCGCCTGCAGCGTGGCCGACAGCTTGGCCGCACCGCGCAGTCCCGGCACGTCCCACTGGCCGGCGGCGGGCGGGATGTCCTCGAGATGGCCGTAGCGGGCCAGCACCAGCGCAGCGCTCTTCGCGCCCCAGCCAGGAAGGCCGGGGAAGCCATCGGCGGTGTCACCGACGAGGCCCAGGAAGTCGGGGATCGACTCGGGCCCGACGCCGAACTTCGCCCGTACGCCGTCGGCGTCGATGATCTCGCGCTTGCGCCGATCGAACTGCACCACCCGCTCGCCGCGCACGCACTGGCCGAGATCCTTGTCGGCCGTGACGATCAGCACCTGCTCGACGCGCTCGTCGCGATCGGCGACCAGCGCCGCAGCGCCCAGCGCATCGTCGGCCTCGTGCTCGACCATCGGCCACACGGTGAACCCGGCGGCGGCGAGCGCCCGCTCCATCACCGGGATCTGGACGAGGATCTCGGGCTCCATCCCCTCCGACGTCTTGTAGCCGGCCCACATCTCGTTGCGGAAGCTCTCGATCGTGTGATCGGACGCGACACCGATGTGTGTTGCGCCGTCCTCGATCAGGGCGAGGGTCGACGCAACCACGCCGGCCGCCGCGTCGAACGGGCCGCGACCGCTGTGGCGTGACGCCATGCCGAAGTGTTGACGGAACAGTTCGTAGGTCCCGTCGACGAGGTGGACACGCATGGCGCGCACGTTAGGTCGCGCAGCGGCGCGTCCCGTGCACGGACTTCGTCAATTCCGTCTCAGCGAACCCTCAAGATCCGTCGCTCGACGGTCGATACACGTCATGCGAGCGACACGAAACCCCCGACACGACCTGACTGATGACGACACGACGCCCCTCCTCCGCCCGAACCACTACGGGGCTCCAGCCCCGTGGTCGCCATGCCTCGGGCCCACGAAAGGACGTGTGATGAGCTTCCACGCCGAAACCGACGCCGACACCACCTCACGCACCAGCATCGTCGCTGCGGTGCAGCAGGAGCTGAACCGGTTCAGCCGGGAGGTCTCGATCGAGGTGCAGCGCCTCCGCGACGAACTCGCCACCGAACGCGCCGCCCGTGCCCAGAGCGAGGAGACCGTCCGGTCGCTGCTGCCGGCGATCGAGATCCGTCTCGCCGATTTCTCCACCCAGAACAAGCGTCGCCACGACGAGATCGAGCAGCGCATCGGCCGCGTCGCCGACGAAACGAACGTCGGCCTCGCGGCCGCCGTCGAATCGGCGGCTCGTCCCGTCGTGAAGCAGCTGGAGTACCGCCAGGCCAAGCTCGAAGAGGACCTCGCGACGCTCGACCGCAGCGTGCGGAAGTTCGACGACCAGGCCGGCGCCATGGTGCAGCACTTCAACGCCATGACCGAGGCGACCGAGGCCCGGTTGGACGAGGTGTCCGACCAGGTGGTCGAGCAGATCAACGGCCGCCTCGCCTCGCTGTCGATGCGCATGGACGAGGTCTCGGCGCAGGCGGCACGCCAGCAGGCCGAGGTGTCGAACGTCGTCGGCACTCGCGTCGACCAGGCGGAAGATCGGATCAACGAGCGGATCCTCACCGCCGAGGCACGCATCAACGACGTCCTCGGCCAGCGGGTCGCCGACATCGACGCCTACGTCGGTCGGGTCAGCGCCGGGCTCGACGACGCCGTGGCGACACTCAGCGACCGCATCGCCGGTGCCGAGTCCCGCTTCCACGACGTCAACGCCGTGATCGATGCGCTGTCGGCACGTCTCGACAGCGTCGACGTCGACTCGATCGACGACTTGAAGGACCGCGTCGCCGGCGCAGCGGGCGAGGTGGAACTCGTGCGCATCGAGATGGAGCGGTTCCAGAAGTCGATGGGCGAGTCGTTGGACAAGACCGTCGGCCGCATCGTCGAGCTCGAGACCCAGGTCCAAGAGCAGCACATGGACGTCGAGACCGCCGTCCAGCTCGAACGTCTCGAGGAAGTCGAGCGGGCGCTCCTTGCGCTCGATCCCGGCCAGTTCGTGCGTCGAGAAGAGCTCGGTCCCCGCACCTCGTCGGGCGTTCCGAGCGCGCAGGAACCACTGACCACACCCACCCCGTTCGAGCCGCAGGCCGCCGCACAGTTCTGAGATCGAGAGCATCACCATGGCACTCCGAAAGCCCCGACCCGACGACATGGCACCACCCGGCGGTGGCACCGCGACCGCGCTCGCCGAACCGCCCTCACCGGCGGTACAGGGCCACTCGCCCGACGAGTGCGCCGCCGTCGGCGAACGGCTGATCGCCGCTGGGCAACTGTCTCGCGAGTCCTACGACACGGTGACGGCCACCACCGGCGGCGACCTGCTGAAGTTCGTCACGCTGCTGCTGAGCCATCACGGTGTCGGACGCAACGACCTCGCCGCCGCAGTCTCGACCGTCTGCGAGGTACCGGTCGCCGACATCTCGATCGTGCAGCTCGACGAGGAGATCGCGGCCAAGTTCCCCGAGCAGGTCGCGCGTGCCCACAAGGTGATGCCGATCGCCGAGGACAACGGGTCGATCCTGCTCTATGCGGCCGACCCGTCGCCGTGGCGTCGCCAGCAGGTCGAGTCGGCCACTGGCCAGCGCTTCGTGTGGCACGTCACCGACGAGAAGACGGTGACGTCGTTCATCGAGCAGATGTACCGCTCGACCGCCGACGTCGACAACATCGTCGCCCGGTTCACCACCGAGGACGACCAACGACAGGTCGCCGAGACGATCGCCGAGGTCAGCCTCGACGACCAGGCGCCCGTGGTGCAGCTGGTCGCCAAGATCGTCGGCCAGGCGATGCGCGACCGCAGCTCGGACATCCACATCGAACCGCTCGACGATCGCCTCCGTATCCGGTTCCGTGTCGACGGCAACCTCGTCGAGGCGTTCTCGCTGCCGCTGTCGGCGCACAACGCACTGATCAGCCGGCTGAAGATCATGTCGGAGATGAACATCGTCGAGAAGCGGGCGCCCCAGGACGGCCAGTTCTCGACCAAGGTCGACGGCCGCCAGATCGACGTGCGCGTGTCGTCGGTGGCGACCGTGTTCGGCGAGAAGATCGTCATGCGTCTGCTCGACAAGTCGAAGTCGATGGTCAGCCTCGGCCAGCTCGGCATGCCGGCCGAGACGTACAAGACCTACTCGAAGCTGGTGCACGCCCCGTTCGGCATGGTGATCTGTGCCGGGCCGACCGGCGCCGGCAAGACGACGACGCTCTACGCGACCCTGCTCGAGATCAACTCGACCGGCAAGAACGTGACGACGGTCGAAGACCCGGTCGAGTACGTGTTCCCCGGCATCAACCAGGTGCAGACCAACGCGAAGGCCGGCCTCACGTTCGCCACCGGGCTCAAGGCGCTCCTCCGGCAGGACCCCGACACGATCCTCGTCGGCGAGATCCGCGACGCCGACACGGCACGCATCGCGATCCAGTCGGCGCTGACCGGTCACTTCGTGCTGTCGTCGCTGCACGGCACCGACGCCGTCGCCGCACTGCACCGTCTGCTCGACATGGGCATCGAGGCCTTCCTCGTGGCGTCGGCGATCGTCGGCGTGGTGTCGCAGCGCCTGCTGCGCAAGACGTGCGAGAACTGCAAGGAGCCGTACACGCCCGGCGCCGAGGAGCTGGCGGTGTTCCGTCAGCATTCGGGCGGCAGCGACAAGACCGTCTTCTACCACGGCAAGGGTTGCAGCTACTGCTCGAACACCGGCTATCGCGAGCGCATCGGCGTGTACGAACTGCTGCGCATCACCCCCGAAGTGCGTCGTCTGATCGTCGGTTGGGCGACCACCGAGGAACTTCGTCGCCTGGCAGTTGCTCAAGGTATGCGCACGATGCTCCGAGAAGCAATGCAGATGGTCGAAGACGACATCACGACCATCCCCGAAGTCGTCAGAACCCTGTTCGCCCACTGAGTCCGAAAATCGAGAGACGGAGCATCCCATGCCCAAGTTCGCTTACGCCGCGATCGACACCACCGGCGCCCCCGTCGAGGGGGTGACCAAGGCCGACACGATCGGTGCGGCGCGATCGATCCTCGTCGGGCAGAACCTGTTCCCGACGAAGATCGAGGAACGCCGCGGGATGCTCGACTTCGAGCTCAGCAAGGAGAAGGTCAAGAAGAAGGAGCTGATGCACTTCACGCGTCAGCTCGCCGTCTTCGTCAAGGCCGGCATCCCGATCACCGACGCATTGGTGACGATCGGCGACGAGACCGAGGACGTCGCACTTCGCCGGGCGCTCGGCAACCTCGTCGACGACCTCCGCAACGGTGGATTGTTCTCCGCTGCAGCGGCGACGCATCCCGAGGTGTTCCCCGACTACTACGTCGGCATCCTGCAGTCGGCCGAGTTGACCGGCCAGCTCGACACCGCGCTGGAGAGTCTGTCCGACTATCTGGAACGCGAGATCGACACACGTGTCCAAGGTCGTGTCGGCCTTGTCGTACCCGATGGTGGTCATGGTGATGGCGGTGGTGACGGTGCTGATCCTCGCCGGCTACGTGCTCCCGCAGTTCAAGCCGCTGTTCGAGGAACTCGGCGCCGAGCTGCCGCTCGCCACACGAATGATGCTGTTCTTCTCGCGGTTCTTCACCGACCTGTGGTTCATCACCGCCGGATTCTTCCTGCGTGTTCGCCGGATCGATCATGTTCCTCTTCAAGCATCCGACCGGCAAGATCTGGAAGGACCGGCTGGTCCTCAAGATCCCGGTGATCAAGGGCATCGTCGACTATGCGATCCTCGAGCGGTTCTGCCGGATCCTGTCGGCGATGCTCGCCGCCGGCGTCCCGTTGCCGGAGGGTCTGAAGACGACGACCGAGGCCACGAGCAACGTCGTCTACAAGGAGCGCCTCGAGATCGCCCGCGCCCAGATGCTCGAGGGGCAGGGCTTCTCGCAGCCGCTGATCGACACCGAGCTGTTCCCCGGTGCGGCCAAGCAGATGTTCAAGGTCGGCGAGGAGACCGGCACGCTCGACATGCAGCTGGCGGTGGCGAGCATGTACTTCGACCGCGAACTCGAGAGCCGGATCAAGAAGTTCACCACGATGTTCGAACCGATCATGATCATCTTCGTCGGCGTCATCGTCGGCTTCGTCGCCGTGGCTCTGGTGTCGGCGATGTACGGCGTGCTCAACGGCACCAAGGGACAGGCCTGACCGGCCTCGCCGGTCAGCGGGCGAGGACGAGGTCGACGAAATGCTGTCCGACGAAGATCGCCACGACGGTGCCGAGGGCCAGGAACGGCCCGAACGGCACCGCGGTGCGACGCCCAGCGCGATCGATCGCCATCAGCGCCACGCCGACCACGGCGCCCGGCGACGAAGCCGAAGAACAGACCCGGCAGCACGATGCCGGGGTTCAGCCAGCCGAGGTACATGCCCAGCAGCGGCGCCAGGCGCACGTCGCCGTCGCCCATGCCGCCCCGGCTCAGTGCATAGATCAGCCACATCGCAACCAGCGCAATCACGGCGCCGAGCGCCATCATCCAGATGCGTTCGGGTTCGTCCGATCACGAGCGCTGCGACGGTCAGCGCAATGCCGCCGAGGACCATGCCGGTGTAGGTGATCTCGCGTGGCAGGCGCTTCGTCTTCAGGTCGATCCAGGTCTGCACGAGCAGCACCGACATCAAGATGCAGTAGGCGGGGATTGCGGCTCTCGTGTCGTCGAACCGGATCGCCATCAGCACGTACAGCGCGGCGTTGGCCAGTTCGATCACCAGTGGATCGATGCCGATCGGTGCACGACACCGCCGGCACCTGCCGCGCAGGGCGAGCCAGCTGAACACCGGCACGAGATCCTTCGGGCCGAGGCGGAGCCCGCACGAACCGCAACGACTGGGCGGTGCGTTCACCGACTCGCCGCGCGGCACTCGATCTGCCACCACCGTCAGGAACGAGCCGATCACCAGACCGGCGACGACCACGACCACGATCAACAACGAAAAGCTCATCAAGTGCGGCCCTCCGTGGCCCGAGCGGGAGGTTAGCCAACCATGTCCAATCCAGATCCGATGCTCGAATCGCTTCTCCGGGCGACCGTCGAGTCCGGGGCATCCGACCTCCACCTCACCGTGGGTCGCCCGCCCACGGCACGCCGCGACGGTGTGCTCATCTCGTTCGAGAACGTCCCGGTGCTCACCCCGGACGAGGTCGACCGCATGGTCTACTCGCTGCTCGACGACCGCAAGCTCGAGGAGCTCGAGCGCGACCGTCAGGTCGACTTCTCCTTCGGGCTGGAGGGCCTCGGCCGCTTCCGTGCCAACGCCTTCCGCCAGCGCGGCAATCTGGCGCTCGCCCTGCGCGTCGTGCCGTTCCGGGTGCGCACGCTCGAGGAACTCGGTGCGCCCCAGGCGTGCACGACGCTGCTCAACAAGCCGTACGGCATCGTGCTGGTGGTGGGCCCGACCGGTTCGGGCAAGTCGACGACGCTGGCCGCCATGATCGACCGCATCAACGACTCCAAGCCGGTGCACATCCTCACCATCGAGGACCCGGTGGAGTACGTGCACAACCACAAGATGGCGATGGTCAACCAGCGCGAGGTCGGCACGCGACGTCGAGTCGTTCACCGACGGGCTGCGAAGTGCGCTCCGTGAGGACCCCGACGTGGTGCTCCTCGGCGAGATGCGCGACCTCGACTCGATCCAGATCGCATTGTCGCTCGCCGAGACCGGCCACCTGGTGTTCGCCACGTTGCACACCAACGACGCCGCCCAGGCGCTCGACCGCATCATCGACGTGTTCCCCGGCGAGAGCCGCGACCAGATCCAGATCATGCTCGCCGGCGCCCTGCAGGGCGTGATCTCGCAGCGCCTGCTCCCGGCGATCGCCGGTGGCCGCGTCGCCGCCTACGAGGTGATGGTCGCCAACGAGGCGATCCGCAACCTCGTGCGCGAGGGCAAGTCGCGTCAGATGCGCAACATGATCGCCACCGGGCGCCGGCGAGGGCATGCAGACCGTCGAGATGGACCTCGCTCGTCTCGTGGCGGCCGGGCTGTTGTCGCTCGACGTGGCGATGGCGTCGAGCGCGTACCCCAAGGAGGTCCAGGCGCAGCTGGCGACCGCTCGCGCCCAGATGACCGCCCACGCCACGATGGCGACCGGCCAGGCTGGATCGTCCGGGTCTGGCACCTACGCCGGACAGCCGATGGCGCCACCTCCGGTCCCCGCAGCAAACGGCCGCTGAGTCTCGATCTGCCGTGGTCGCCAAGAAGTCGCCGTTCAAGAACATCGCCGGCGTCACCCCGTGCCCCGGCGGGTGGCTGGTGCTGCCGGCGCGCCTGGCCGGCATCACGGTGGCGGCCGAAGAGTGTTTCGTGCTGCCGAAGCTGGTCGACGTGCTCGACTTCCGTCCGACGTTCGAGGCGGCGGCGATCAATGCGCCCGATGGGTCTGTTCGACACGCCGTCGGGCCAGTACCGGCCCTGTGACCGAGAGGCACGTGACTACGTCGGCTGGCCGCGGATGGTGTCGATCTACGGCACGCCGTCACGTGATGCGCTGCGCGGCTCGAATCGCGAAGCCGAGCAGCTGGAACCCTGGATGACCCGCCACGACCTCCGTCGCTTGCGATGGATCCGCGAGGCGGCGAAGGAAATGCAGCCGTTCCATTCGCGCAGCTTCTTCTCGGCGCATCCCGACGTGTCGTTCACGGCGATGAACTCCGACGTGCCGTTGGCGACGTCGCCGTATCACGAGGACGGCCGGCTCGAGCGCTTGGAGCTGATCCGTCAGCGACTGCCGGGCGTCGACGACGTCATCACCCGCACCCCGCCGGTTGGCGCCGCCGGCGTGCATCTGCTCCAGGCGGCGGCGCTGTTGTTCACGGCGCGTCGTGCCTCGGGACGGGCGATCAGCCGGATGCCGGTCGATCCGACATGGGACGAGACCGGCATCCGCATGGAGATCGTGCGCTGACGAACTGGCTCGGCTCGCGGTGCGCCGGAAGGCGTGCTCAGCCGTTGAGAGCGAGGCCGCGGATCGGCCCGTCGAAGCCATGGTCGCTGCCGACAGATGAACGCTCGGCCGAGGTGGCCGGGGTCGGCGCAGCAAAGGCGGCGGGTTCGTCAGCCGATGACGGGCATGTCGGCGCTGGGAAGGTCGTCCGCTCGGCGATCGGTGCCGGGACAGACGGGGCGGGGAAGGTCCCCGGCTCCGTCGCAGCGTCGCCCTCGGCAGGCGCAACCGGCCGAGTTGCGTACCGGTTGAAGATCGTTCGGATTGCGAGCGCCAGATCCTTCTGCTGCGCACGGCAGTCGTCGAGGCCCTGCTGGATGCGGCCGACCATTTCCTCGAGCGCATCCAGTCGCAACTCGATGTCGGGTGAACCCTCGAACGCCGCGTTCGGCGAGGACTCCAGCCGGTCGGTGCGCTCGCGCTCGATCAGCGACGTGAGCCGCTGTTCCGATCGTTCGGTGGTGGCCTTGGCTTCCGCACGGGCGAGCTCCACCTGTTCGTGGGCGATCTGGGCGTAGGTGGCGAGCGACGTGAACTGGCTGCTGATCTGTATCTCGACTTGATGGACCCGGTCGCGCAGCTCGAGGATCTCCACGCCCTGTTCGGCAGCGGACTCGTCGCCGAAGAACTCGTCGAACGCGCTGGCGTCGATGGTGTCGGAGTCGTGGATGTCTCGTGGCTTGCCGAACATGTCGTCCCTCTTGCGGTGTGAGGTGCGCCGCCCGCTGCGGACGCTCGGTTCTACATCGGCGTGACTGCATCGACGTCTTGAGAGCTGACCAACGTCGGTTTGTCCAGGTTTCGGAAAGCTTCGAACTTCCGCTCAAGGTCGATCCCGGCCGACCGAAGAAACAACTGCGCAACGGGAGCTGGTTCTCACGGAGCGCATTCGTGAGACACCTCTCCTCCGGGAGATCAACCAAAGAGCGGAAGGACACATTCACATGGACAACAAGCAGGACAAGGGATTCACCCTCGTCGAACTCCTCATCGTCATCGTCATCCTCGGCATCCTCGCCACCGTCACCGTGTTCGCCGTCCGCGGCATCACCGACAGGGCCAGGAGAACAGCCTGTAAGGCCGACGAGGCGACCCTCCAGACGGCCGTCGAGGCTGGCCTACGTGCAGAACGAGCGCGCGACAGATTCCGGACGACGTTCGGCCCGAGCTGCATGGCCTCGCTGGGCGAACAACAACTCGAGCCAAGGTTGACTGCCGGACCGTCCGTCGCACGATCGGGCGTCACTGGCGCTACGAACCCTGCGACTGATATCGGCGTGACAAGACCCCGGCTTGGCCGGCGGTCTTCGTCATTTCCGATGACGCTCGACGCAACCTGCCATCCTCATCGACTTGATCGTCGCCGCTGATGCACTGACGTACCACTCGACAACCTGACGAAGACGCCCGTGCACCGCTTCAAGCCGACACGGGCTCTATCGCGCGTTTCACCTGGTCACCTCGTGGTGATCGCGACCTCGGCATCGTTCCGGTCGTTCGCAGTCCGAGGTCGCAGCGGCGGCTCCCGCCTGATGCCGAGTCTGGACTGTACCGGTCCGTCAACGCACACGACGAACGCGACGTCCGTGGACATCTGCAGCGACGCACGAAGACTCACCATCGTCGAAGTACGACCTCCACGACGACGGCACCGTCACCGCCAACGGCCGCTCCTGCCCGTGACCGTTACGCCAGGGGTCAGACCCCAGGCGTAACACTCTGCTCCACCCTGCCGGTTCGTCGAACGTTTCGTCATCGCCCGAACTCCCGCTGCGATGAGCGAAGCGCCGGCATTCGGTCGGTTCGCTCATCGCACAGCGAACCCCTTCAGCTGCGGTGAGCGAAGCGCCGGTATCCGGTCGGTTGGCTCATCGGTGGGCAGTGGCGTCACGAGGTCGAGGGGTTGAGGAGTTCCCGTCGCAGGGCGAGGAGTTTGGGGGCGGGCTCGCCGTCGGACCAGGCGTCGGCGACAAGGACCCGCTCGTACGACTCCCACTCCTGGCGGACACCGGCCAGGTCGCCGGCACGCGCGTGGGCCTGCATCCGCAGTGCGATCAGCTCCTCGTGGCCGGGCAACACCCGCAGGCCCTTGCCGGTCGCCCAGAACACCGCCTCGGTGTCGCCGACCGACAGTGCGTGGCCGGCGAATTCGGCCGTCGCGCTGATCGCCAGCAGCACGAGGTTCGAGGTGATGCCCTCGGCGTCGGGCCAGAGGTAGCTCGTTCCGGCGAACGGCATGTCACGCACCAGCTCCACCGCCGGCCGGAGCGTCTCGATCGCCTGGCCGGGAGGCTGCACGCTGGCGTGCTCCAGGCGCTCCTCGACCAGGTCGGCGTCGGTGACGACCAGGTCGTGGATCGGCAACTGCTCGGTGAGCGTGCGCCCGACCCACTCGTCGCCGTCGGGCGGCGTGACCAGGCGGGCCAGGGCCCGCCGGGCCTCCGACACCACGTTGGCGAACGTCGCGTCACGCACGGCGAGGTCCCACAGCGCCGTGCGCGCTCCCGACCGTGTCGCCCGGTCGCGGTGGGTCGCCAGCCAGGCGATCAGCTCGACCGTCTTCGAACGTTCGAAGCTTCCCGCCTCGCCGCTGCGAGCGTGCACCTCGACGCCGCCGATCAGTCCGACCACGATCTCGTGCGGTCGATCCGCGAACGGTGCATGCACGTCTGCGTCGAAGTCCGAATCGGGAGCGACACCCTCGGCGTCGTCGACGCTCTCGACGGGTTCGAGCTCGCGGTCGGCGTCGGCCAGCAGTTCGGTGATCTCGTCGAGATCGGACGCACGCATCCCGACCGGGGTCACGTCGATCGAGGTTCCGAACGCCTCGAGACGCCATCCACTGGCGTCGCTGGCGAGCCTCGCCGCCGGTGCCTCGATGTGTCGATGCTCGTCGGTCACGACCACCGCCACGCCGTGGCCGGCGGGAGGAACGCGGGCGGCGACCGCCTCGCCGTCGTCATCGGCTGACCCCAGCAGCACGACGGCCGGCTCCCACATCTCGCCGCCGGTGCGCAGCGATCGCAGCTCGAACGAGGACCGATCGTTGACCGCCGTGGTCCCTGCCAGCGAACACGCCAGCTCCAGCGCAGCGTCGGCCGAACCGGCGACGTGTGCGCTGCGATGCTTCAACAGCGCAGCCTCCGGCAGTGACACCACGACGAGATGCGCCACCTCGGCGAACAGCGACGATGCCAGTGCCGTGGCGAGCGCGGTGACCACCTCGTCGGCTCGCTCGGCCGGCGCGGCGACCGCCAGCACGCCGCACGCCTCGAGATCGACGAGCAGGTCGTTGCCGGTGGACGTGACACCCAACTGCACGAGCGCCACGCACGGCTGGCCGACCCGGCGAGCGTCCTCACCCAGCATTTCGACCGGCACGTCGGCACCGAGCGACCACGACTGGCCCGCACCGTCCCAGGGCGGCGGCAGTGGTGCGGCGGCGGTCAACCGCAGGCGGAGATCGCCGTCGGGCGACACCTCGATCCACCCGATCTGACTTCCCGTGCCGATCAACGATCTGGCCGCAGCGCGACAGGCGACGTCGGCGCGCAGCATCCGCTCGCCGACGTCGATCGTGCGCAGCTTGCGCTCGGTGCTTGCAACCTCTGCCCGTGGCTCGGGCACACGATGCCGCGGCATCGCGGCGCGGAGGCGACGGCGTCGGCGAACGCCGACGAGTGCCAGGATGCCGGCCGCGACCAGCGCCGCATGCTCCAGACGGATCGGCGACGACGAGTCGGGTGCTGGAGTGTCGGCGGGCGCATCGAAACCACCGGCGCCGGTCGGATCGGATGCCGGCGCCGGCGTCGTGCTGGTGCTCGTCGGGGACACCGGCTCGACGGTCGTCGTCGTCGGCGCCGGCGTGGGGACGAGCGGCAGCGGACCGTTGCCGACGGGCTGCTCGAACGTCGGCGTCGGGGCGGCATCGTCGGTGGTCGCGGTCGGGTCCGATGGCTGCGGCGCCGGGTCGACCGGCTCGAACGACGGTGCCGCCGGCAACTCCGTCGCCACGTCTGCGGGCCGTTGCGGACCCCCATCGGTGCCGATCGGTTCGGCGTCGCTCAGCTCGAGTTCCCAGCCGGGAAGGATCAGGTTCGGGTCGTCGAACGTGCGCCCGCCGCCCATGTCGTCGCCGGCGTTGCGCTCCCAGATCTCCGACCACGCCGTGGGATCGCCGAGCTGCTCGTCGGCGATGTCCCACAACGTGTCGCCACGCTCGACGATGTAGCCGTCGGCGCCATCGACGTCTGCGGCGGGCGTAGCCGGGGCGATGTCGGCGGGGATCTGCAACGTCCATCCCACCTCGATGTAGGCCGGGTTGGTGAAGCGCTGGCCGCCGGGCATGACCGTTCCGAGATTCGCATCGAGGATCGTGTCGGCGATCTCCAACACGCGCGACGAGTCGCCCGCCGCGAGGGCGACCGCGATCGAATGGATCGACTCACCGGACGCCACCACGTGCACGGCTCGCGGTCGTGTGAACCGGCACCGTCGGCAGGTCGGCGGTGGCTGCGAGGCCCGCCAGGGCGGTGGTCTCGGTCACCGCCGGCGCCGGTCCTTCGAGTGGTGTCATGGCCGCCGCCCGGGCGCCGAGCGTCGAGGCCAGTGACGTGGCCGGCGACATCATCGGCAGCACGGCCACGAGGCCGACGGCGATGAACCTGGCTGTCGACTGCGCCCACCCGATGCCACGGACGTCGGGCACGGCAAGGCCGTGGTGCCGGACCGCGTGCACGACCTCCACCAGCGTCGTCACCACGATGACGCCCACCGCCACCCACACCACGCACAGGCTGAGCCGGATGATGCCGTCGATGACGGTGTCGTTCGTCAGCGGTCCCGACAGAGCGTCGCCGACGGCGCCCGATCCCCAGTCCCACGGCGGGTCGGCGCCGGCGAGCGGATTGGCCGATCCGAATCGCGATCGCGACGCAGCGACGAGCACGATCGGCACGAGGACGCCGACGCCGAACAGTGCAGCGACCGACACGGCGAAGCGGGCCCAGCGGTGCGGATCGCGTTCGCTCACCTGTCCTCCTGTCCGTTCGTGTGGTCGGCGCCCGCCGAACGAACAGTGGGCGCCAGCGCCGCGGAAGGGGAACGGTGGCCGCCGTTCTTCATGGCGCCCTCTGCGCTCGGACCGTGCCGGCGCCGGTGACCGTCCGGCCGTCGTCGGTGATCGTGACGGTGACCGACACGCTGTCGGCGACGATGTCGATGGCGGTGACGTCTCCCTCGACCCCGTAGCTGGTGAACAATGCGCCGGCCGTCGATGCCGCCGCTTGCCTGGCGGCCCCCGGGTCGATCACGACGACGCCGGAGCGCAGGTCGGAGATCGCCGCCGACTGCGCTCCCGACCGGGCCGCCTGGAACGCGATCGACTGTGCGGCCGACCGGTTCGAGACGCCGCGGTCGACGTCGCGAGCAAGCCACACCAGCCCGAGGAACGTGAAGGCGAAGATCAGAGCGATCCCTGCGACCAGCCCCGCTCCGTGGTCGCCGCGTCCTCGCCGTCGGCTTGCGGTCACGGCGCCGACTCCGTCGCCCGCAGGGGATCGATCGCAGCGAACGCCGTCGCCGTGTTCGTACGGCCGGACGGCGGATCGATCAGCTCCAGTCCGTCGGTCGAGACCGTGCACGACACCGTCACTGCCACCTGGCCGCCGGGGCGGAAGTCGCCGACGTCGACCGACACCTTCGGTGAGGCACACGACGTCGGATCGACGAGCATCGCCCGCCCGACCTCCTCGGCTGCCGCCACTGCCGCTGCGGTCGAGCGCTCCTGGGCGGCGGCTTGAGCGGCCGACTCGGCGGCGCTCTGAACGGTGGCGCGGCTGTCGACGCCCCGACCGAGAAACACGATCACGACCGCGAGCCCGATCGCCGCCGGTGTCAGAAGGGCCAGGCCGAGTGCATCGGACGATCCGCCATCGTGGCGCAGCCGGCGCATCACGGCGTGATCTCCTCGACGGGGACCGCTGAGGTGACGGCGACCGAGTTGGCGGTGCCGCGGATGATGCCGGGAGCATCGCCGGTCACGGTGACGGTCACGACGCCGCCCGTCGAACGGACCTCGACGGCGACGTTGCGCAGATCGGTGTCGGCGGTGAGGATCGCCGTGGCCGACGCCTGCGCATCGCCGGCGGCGACACCCGATCGGGCAACGAGCGCTGCGGTGTCGCGGGCGATCACCCGTGCCTCGGTGCGGGCATGGCTCCACAGAGCCGCCTGGAACGCGGCGAAGGCGAGCACGACGAACATCGGCGTCAGCAGCGCCACCGCCAGCGAGGTCGCGGCGCCGGCGTCACCGCGCAGGCGTCGCATCGTCCCGGTGGCGGGAAGCGTTGCTGGGGCCATTGCGCTGATGCCGTCCGGCGACCCGATGGCGTCAGGGAGCCGACGGTGCCTGGACCGGCGTGCTGGCCGTGTCGCGGATCTGGCTCCAGATGATCGCCGCCACGACCGCCACGCTGATCGCTGCCGCGGCGTACCAGAGCACCTGCTCGATCGAGACCGCACCCCGGTCGCCGCCGGAATCGTCCTCGGTGCGATCCTGCGCGCCAGCGGTGTGCAGGATGCGAGCGACGACGGTGATGACACCGGTGAGCAACAACGTCGGATCGTGCATGTTCGGATTCCTCTCGGAGTTCGGAGTTCGGAGTTCGGTCGGAGCTCGGTCTGGGTGAATGGAATTGGCGGGTCGCGGTCGTTCGGTCAGTTGAGGTTGAGGGCGGGGTAGATGATCAGCGCCATGAACAGCAGCGCCATGGCGACGAGTGGTGGGGTGACCTTGTCGTTGCGCACGCGGGCGTCGGCTTCCTGCTCTGCGGCGAGGGTGGATCGCAACGTCGAGCACTTCGCCGTCAGGCTGCGCGCGACCGGTGCGCCTTCGGCCGCCGACAGTGTGGCGGTCGCCGCCACCTGCTCGAGCTCGACGATGCCGTAGTCGTCGGCGACACGTTCCAGCGCCCGCACCAGGCTCTGGCCGGTCGTGCCCGCCTCGCGCATCCGCCGTCGCAACTCGCGGAACAGCAGCCCGTCGCCGGCGCGCGCCGCCTGATCGAGGGCGCCCTCGTAGCCGGTGTTACCGGCGAGCAGCATGGTGACCATGTCGAGATAGGCGCCGAGCTGGTGACGGAGATCGAGCGCCACGTCTGCGCTCGTCGCCATCGTCGTCGAGTGCACGAGCATCGCCGCGGCGATCGCAGCGACGATCGACAGCGCCGCCGGGATCCAGACACCGAGCGACAGCAGACCGAGTGCTTGCAGGACCGCCAGCACCAGTGCCGGGATCATGAGTCCGCCGAGCGCTGCCAGGACGAGATGGCCGACGTGCGTCTCGACGCTGCGCCCCACCAGTCGCAGCGGCCGCGTCCATCCCCGGGTCCACGCCGACGCCCCGTGTCGTTCGACGAACGAGCCGACCGCGACGATCGCGCCCGGTTGCTCCCGCGAGGTGGTCGCGCTCGCTCTGTGGAGGTGCGCCATCGCCTGGCCGAGGCGCGGCCGGGGCTGACGCCAGCCACTCGATGCCAGCCAGGCGCCGGCGCAGAACACGATGCTGCACAGCGCCAGCACGCCGGTCGGTCTCATCGGCTGGACCCCGGTGCGGTCGCCGTCGTCGACATCGACGATGTGGAGCGATGTTCGGGCGTGGGGGTGGCCGGCGAAGCGGCGGTGAGGAACCGGCTCGGCTTCGGGAAGCGGGCGAGACGCTGTACGCGCAGGAGCAGGGCGGCGTAGATCCCGAGGACGAGCCCGAGGAACAGCTGTCCACCTGCGGTGTCGTACGGCTCGAGATACTCGGCGCGCCCGAACACGAGCACTCCGACCACGAGCGACCCCATGATCACGGTCAGCAGCGTGACCTCGCGCTGGATCGGTGCTCGCTCGGCCTCGACGAGACGGCGCCGGTCGGCCTGACGTCGGGCCTGTTCGGCGAGCGAGCCGAGCACCGCAGCGGTGCGCGCTCCGCGCTGCACGGCGATCAGCAGGCCGGCGGCGACCAGGTCGCCGAGTGGGTCGTCGATGTCGTCGGCGAATCGCCGGAACACGATGGCAGGATCCTGGCGTCCGAGACCGGCTGCCAACCGGCGCACCTGCGGCTTGATCGCCGCCGGGCAGGTGGCCACGGTGGCGTTGATCGCACCGACCGGCTGATCGCCGGCCATCAGCACGTCACGCAGGTTCTCGATCCACGATGCCAGGGCGTCGATGCGCTGCAGTTCGCCGGCCCGGCCGGCATCGCGCTGTTGCCAGACCCCGATCGCGTACCAGCAGCCGACGGCGACGACGATGGCGGCGACCACCCAGCCCGACGCAGCCAGCACGACCAGCGCCACGCCGCCGGCAGCGATGAGGCGCACCCACCGGCCGGGACGTACAGCCCTCGCCGGACGCACCGAGGCGTCGTCGCCGCTCGACAACACCAACACGGCGAGGACGCCCGCCACCGTCGACACGACCAGCACCGCCACGTCGAGGCTCATCGGGAATCGCCTTCGACGGCGAACAGCCCGGCGGGGTAGCCGGCGAGTCGCAGGCGGGTCAGGTGACGCTGCGACAGCGGGGCGACCTGGACGAGTTCGTCGCGGTCGTCGAGCGCCCACACCTCGGTGCTCGCCACGCCGCCGGCCTCGCCGAGCCCGCCGACCTCGATGATCGAGGTCACCCGGCGGACGGCGCCCTGGTCCTCGACCGCATTGCGGACCAGGTCGATGTGGACGACGTAATCCACCGTCTGGGCGATCAAGCTCCACACGGCGAACTCCGGCAGGTTCGTGTTCGACTTCGACACGTAGTACGCCAAGCGCTGCAGCACGATGTCGGCGGTGTGCGCATGGATCGTCGCCAACGATCCCCGCTTGCACATCGACGCGACGTCGAGCATGTCGAGCGCCTCGTCCTCGACGAGCTCGCCGACGACCACCCGGTCGGGGTTGAGCCGACGGGTGAGCTCCACGAGTTGGCGGGTCGTGATCTCGCCTTCGCCTTCGGCGTTGGCGTGCCGCGTGAAGAGCGCCGGAGCGTCGGGGTGGCGCGGATCGTCCTCGAGGCGCAGTTCGAGCAGGTTCTTCTCGACGGTGATGATCCGTTCGAGCGGCGACACCTCGCCGAGCAGTTCGGTGAGCAGCGTCGTCTTGCCCGCACCGGGCGGGCCGGACACCAAGATGGTGAAGCCGCAACGCACGAGCGCCCGCAGGCGGCTGACGAGTGCGTGCGGGAACAGGCCGAGGTCGGCGAGCCCGTCGAGGCCCACCTGGCGTACGACGAACCGGCGGATCGCCATGCGGGGATGGGTCGACACACCGTGTTCGCCGCTGCCGCCGAGCACCATCACGATGCGCGCCCCGTCGCGCGACTGCAGGGTGAGCATCGGCGACGACGTGTCGAGGCGTCCTTCGCCGGTGCCGGTCATCCGCAACGCCATACGCTTCTGGAACGACGTCAGGTCGGCCGCCGACGCCCACAGCCGTCCGACGTCGACCTTGCGACCGTCGGTGTAGGTGACCCACGTCGAGTCGGGTCCGTTGACGTCGACCTCCTCGACCGTCGGATCGCTCAGGAACGGCTCGAGCGGCCCGGCGCCGGTCAGCTCTGCAACGACGCGGGCCCGGACGTGATGCTCGTCGTGCTGCGACAGCGGACGGGCACCGCGCTGCAGGCGCGTCTCGTTGACGGTGGTGATCTCCTCGACGATCCATCCTCCGACGAGCACCTGTTGGCGTCGCTCGTCGGCGGCCAACGCCAGTCCGACCTTCGACGATCCTCGTGCGGCGTCGTCGTGCTCGATGGCCTCGATCAGACGATCGGCGACTCGGTCGGTGACCAGCGCGATCGTGCCGTCGAGGTCGCTCCCCGCACCCCCGTCGAATCGATCCGGTGCGCCGCTCGCAACGGCCGTACCGGTTGCACTGCTCCATCGGGTCGAGCGCTGCTGCAGCGTCATGCCGGGGTGGGCTTCCTGCGAGGACCGGCGGCGACGAGGCCGGACAGCTCGGCCGCAAGGCCAGCTGCGGTGCGCATCAGCGGCAGGCGCCGCAGCCGCTTCTCCGACACACCGGTCCGGCCGGCGATCGTGGCGGCCGCCAACGGATCGTCGGCGATCGCCACGGTCGTTCGCAGCGTGGCGGGCACCGAGTCGTCGACGAACGACCCGATCTCGGCCGGATCGAACGGTGCACCGCCGATCACCGCCAGGACGAACACCGCATCGAGGTGCGCGAGTTCCTCCACGGTCTCCACGAGCCGTTCGATGCGTACGGTCGCCGCCCCGGCCGATGCGGTCGCCTGGCGGTGGACGATCACCACCACGTCGGCCACCCGCAGTGCGGGCGACGGGCCCGACCCTGGCTGGTGCGCACCGGCGTCGGCGATCACGGTGGCCGGTGCGGCGGCGATCGCCGGCAGCACCGCGATGGCGGCCTCCTCGACGGCGCGGTGCGCGGCTCGCGAACGCACTGCGTTGGCCACGAAGCGCACACCGGCGTCGCTGCGGCGGACCGCGGCATCGACGCCTTCCATGATCGAGCGGTGGTCGCGTCCGCTCCCGGCGACGATGGTCGACAGCGACGGATGTGGTGGCGTGTCGAGCCACCCCGCCAGCGACCCGCCACGAGGGTCGGCTTCGAGCACGATCACGTCGTCGTCCGCCGGCCATCGCGCCGCGATCGCCACTGCGGAGGTGGTCGCAGCGTCGCCGACGACGGCGATGACCGTCATGACCCGTCCTCGTCCGTTGCGTCGAGACCGCCCGTCGACGTTGCGGTCGCCGGTGGAGTCGCGGTGGCGGCGGGGTCTGCGGACGGTTCGAGCAGGACCACCCGCACGTCGTCGGCCGCAGCGATCGCAGCGGCGTCGGCGGCTGCGACCTCCACCGACAGCGACTGCATCCCGAGCGCCGACGACGTCTCGGTCGGCAGGCCGACCACCCGCCCGGCGACCGACGTGGTGCCGGCAGTGCCGGCACCGCCCGCCCGGTCGGCCCCTCGATCGTCGGCCACCACCAGCTCGACCGGCACGCGCTCGCGCAGCCCGATCGGCAGCGAGCCGTCGGCGACCTGGATCGCCACGACCGACGTGCCCGGCGTGACCAGCGGCGTCGACTGGATTGCCTGGACGGTGACCAGGGAACCGGCGACCAGGCGCACCTTCGCGTACGTGCCGACGAGCGATGCCAGCCGGTCGCCGGCGACGAGGTTCACCGTCGAGTCGGCGTCGACGTCGACGGTGCGGAACATGTCGGCAGTGAGCTGCTCGCCCGCCGGGATGTCGCGGACAGCCTGGACCACAGGCTCCGCCGACTGGAGGTTGGCGTAGATCAGCAGGTTCCCGCCGATCGCCACCGCAGCGAGCGCCACACCGGCGGCGATCCGGCTGCGGCGCCTCGACGCCGGCCGGAACCCGATGGTTGCGGTCGACCCGCCGTCGGATCTGGCCGTGGGTCGTCTCGAGGTCACGATGCCGCGCCCGAGGTCAGGAGGAGGTCGACGATCGGCTGGTGGGCGAGCAGTGCACACCACGCACCGAGTACGAGGAACGGTCCGAACGGAATCGTGCGGCGCCTCGTGAGCACACCGACCGTGGCGCCGCTGAGGGCGGCGACGCAGAGCGCAACGGCGCCGAGGCGCCAGTCGACCGTTCCGACTGCGCCACCGAGCACGGTCGCCACCTTGACGTCGCCGAAACCCATCGACGCCGGTGAGAGCAGATGGAGCGCGAGCACGGGCAACGCCATCGCCGCTGCACCGCCGACCAACCCGTCGACCATCGGGCTCGTCTCGCTCGATCGGCCGATTGCGGATGCGATGGCCAGTGTCGTGAGGAGCGTCATCGCTGCGGCCGCCACCCAGGCATCCGGCAACCGGCGCCGTTCGACGTCGACGACGGCGGCCGGCACGAGCAACGACACGGCAGCGGCCGCCGGAACCGGGACCGCCCCCAGGGCGGCGGCGACGACCAGTGCGGCGATCGATGCGGCGGCGGTGGCGACGACCGCTGGACTTCGCGTCTCGAACGCGCCGGAGTGCCCGCGCCGAAAGCGGGCCGGCTGCGACCGGGCCAGCGCCCGATCGGGAATCAGTGGAACCCCCAACCCCTTCTCCCGTCTCCCCGTGACGTCTCCGCCGACGTCGTGGCCGCACACTAGTGGGCGTCGGGCATCGGGATTTCCGTCGGGGTCGCGCTCCACGATTCCAACAGTGGGCGCCAGCGTGCCCGAAGCGGAACGGCCGTCCGATGCGATGCGAGCGATGAGCGAAGCGCCGGGATCTGGTCGGTTCGCTCATCGTCGGCGATCCGACCCGTCCGGCGATGAGCCAACAGCCGCCATCCGGGCGCTTCGCTCATCGGTGGCGTGAAGGAGGAGAGGAGACGGGTCTACGACGTCGGCGAGAGTGAACGGACGGTCCACTCGAGCAGCCAGCTGAGGAAGTCGTAGAGATGGTGTTCGGGAGAGTCGGTCTCGTCGGCGGCATCGGCCGACTCGTCGTCGGTGATGCCCAGCATCGAGCCGAGCACGAGGCGGATCGCATTGATCGACTGCATGAAGGCGATCGTCTCGCCTTCGTCGAGCAGCACCTTCGCGTTCGCCGGATCGATCGTGCGGGTCACCGACTCGATCGCGGCAAGCCTGCTGGCGACCAACTCCTCGCGCATCAGACGCTGGTACTCGGCTTCCTTCTCCTCGTCGTCGGGGTAGGCGACGGGGAACAGGCGCCGGATCAGCTCGTTGTCGTCGGGTCCGGTCAGCAGCGCACGCAATTCGTCCATCAGCCGCACGAGCAGGTTGCGCTCCTCGTCGTCGAGGTTGATCCGCCAGCCTCCCCGCACCGCCTCGACCGGGGCGACGAACCTACGACGAAGGACCATCGTGCTCCATCGTGGCCCACAGGCTGTGCTCGTGGAGGCGGAACACGTGCATCTCCGCCTCCTCGCGACCACACGAGGCGACGACGGCGCGCCCCTTCTCGTGCACGTCGAGCATCAGCTCGGTCGCCTTCTCCTTCGAGTACCCGAACAGCTTCTGGAAGACGTAGGTGACGTAGCTCATCAGATTGACCGGGTCGTTCCAGACGAGCACGACCCACGGGCGGTCGACGGCGGAGGCGTCGTCGAGGTCGGGCTCCATCACCTCCGTGGGCTGCAACGTCGTCGGCACCACATCAGTGTGCCGCTGACCATGCGCCACCGCACGCTGCGCTCGGGGACCGATCCCGATCGTGGTCGCCGGAGCCCCGCGCTCGGGGAACCAGGGGAGGCGTTGGCCCGCCGGCGAGTGCCCCCGGTACCATGAGGCGGTCATGTCCGTCGGCAGTCGCCCCCTCGTACCGTCACGCCTGGCACCCGGCGGCGTCGCCCACGGGAGCCGCCGCACCCCGACCACCGTCGTCGGCGGCTACATCGCACTCACCAAGCCGCGGATCATCGAACTGCTGCTGATCACCACCGTCCCGACGATGGTGCTCGCCGAGGGTGGCTGGCCGGCCTGGTCGCTCGTCGGGATCACGCTGCTCGGCGGCACCCTGTCGGCGGGCAGCGCCAACGCCGTCAACATGTACGTCGACCGCGACATCGACGCCCTGATGGCACGCACCCAGGGGCGCCCGCTGGTCACCGGCGTGGTCGAACCTCGCAATGCCCTGATCTTCGCGATCGCCCTGCAGGTGCTGGCCTTCGGCGTGCTGTGGGCGGGTGCCAACCTGCTCTCCGCCGTGCTCGCATTCAGCGCCGCTGCCTTCTACGTCGGCGTGTACACCCTGTGGTTGAAGCGCACGAGCCGCCAGAACATCGTGATCGGCGGGGCCGCCGGTGCCGTGCCGGTGCTCGTCGGCTGGGCGGCGGTGCAGAACTCGCTCGCCTGGGCGCCGATCGTGCTGTTCATCGCGATGTTCCTGTGGACGCCACCGCACTTCTGGGCCCTCGCCGTGAAGTACGCCGACGACTACCGCGCCGCCGACGTGCCGATGCTGCCGGCCGTGGTGCCGATCGAGGCCGCCGTCCGTCAGATGATCTGGTACACGGTCGCACTCGTGATCACCACGCTGGTGCTCATCCCGGTGGCCGAACTCGGTTGGATCTACGGGATCACCGCCGCCGTGCTCGGTGCGATCTTCCTCGGGGGCACGCTCGCCCTCCAACGACATCCCACCGCCTCGGCGAGCATGCGGCTGTTCGGATTCTCGATCACCTACGTCACCGTGCTGTTCGGTGCGATGACCGTCGACGTCCTGGTCCGCAACGGCTGGTGAACCGTTTCGCGCGAGGATTTCGGGCGCGTGGACTCCTTCCAAGTAGTCTCGGCGCTGCTGTGCCCTGCCACGTTTCGAGCCGCCCGCTGACCACAGGGGCGACAGACAAGTGAGACACCACCCCGTATGACCACCATCGAAACCAGTCCCGAGACGGTCGCTGTCGCCACCGGCGACGGCGACGCCGACTCCGCCATCGTGCTGGATGGGGCCACGACCGTCTTCGCGTCCACCGATCACAAGGTGACCGGGCGGCTGTACCTCGCCGGAGGAATCCTCGGCCTGATCGCCACGGTGGTCGTCAACCTGCTGATCGCCGTCGAACGCCTCGACGGCGTCGACACCCTGCTCGACGTCGACGTCCTGCCGCAGCTCGTCGACGCCCAGCGCGTCGGACTGGTCTTCGCGACGCTGCTGCCGCTCGCCATGGCGGCATGCGTCTTCGCCGTGCCGTTGCAGCTCGGTGCCCGATCGATCGCCTTTCCCCGGCTCGCATCGGCCGGTTTCTGGATGTGGTTCGGTGGTCTCGTCCTCACCACGATCGCCCTGATCGGCAACGGGGGCACGCTCGGCGGCGACGGTGACGCCGTCGACCTGTTCATCGCCGGCCTCGGCCTGATGGCGATCGGACTCACCGCCAGTGCCGGTGCGGTCGCCACCACCGTGCTCACCACGCGGGCGCCGGGGATGACGATGCGTCGCATCGCACCGTTCTCGTGGTCGGCGTTGGTCTTCTCGCTCGGCGTGATCCTCGTCATGCCGGTCCTGCTCGGCACGCTCGCCTACCTCTTCGTCGACCACCGCAACGCCCGCACCGGATTCGGCGGCAACGAGGGCATCTTCGTGTGGGCGGGATGGGTCGTCACCCAGCCGGTCACGTTCCTGTTCGCCATCCCCGCGATCGGCATGCTCGTCGAACTCGCCCCTGTCGTGTTCGGTCGCCGCACTCCTGCGCGCGGCGTGATGTTCGCCGGCCTCGCCCTGGTCGGCGTCGCGGCGCTCGCCGGCGTCACCCAGCAGAACATCCAGAACCTTCCGTGGGCCGGCAGCGACCTCAACGTCGACGACCTCGAGACCAAGGTCCGCGACCTCGTTCCGTTCCTGCTGTTCAACGCCCTGCCGATCCTCGGCATGCTGCTGATCCTGGCGGTCGTGCTGCAGACCGCACGGCCGGGCGAAACCAGCCGGTTCCGCTTCAGCCCCGGGATCCTGTTCGCGTTCTTCGGCTTCGCGATGATCCTGGTCGGCATGCTCGGCAACATCCTGCACGCCGCCGACGACCTCGCGCTGCAGGGCACCGTGTTCGACGAGGCCACGCTGGTCTACGTCGTCTACGGATCGGTGCTGGCCGCGATGGGCGCCGCCATCCACTGGGCGCCGAAGCTGTGGGGTTCCACGTTCGACGCCGGCAAGGTGACACCGCTCGCCCTGCTCGGCGTGGCCGGCACGATCCTGGCCGCGTTCCCCATGTACATCGCCGGGTTCCTCGATCAGCCCGCCGGCATCTCGTACCTCGACGACGACCTCGTGCTCTGGAACGTCATCGCACTCGTCGGACACGCGTTCTTCGCACTCGCCGTGCTCGGCTTCGTCGGCTTGCTGCTCGGATCCCTGCGCCGCCACGACTCGGTCGGCGACGACCCGTGGGACGCCCACACGCTCGAATGGACCACCACGTCGCCGGCACCGCGCGACAACTTCGTCGACGTGCCGGTCGTCCACTCCGCCGAACCCCTCCTCGACCTCAAGACCGCCTCGGCGTCCAACGACGGGAGCAACGCCTGATGCACGCACTTCCTGCCGCCCCACCTCCCGCACCGCAACGCCAGATGCTGGTCGGGGCCTCGCTGGCCGTCGTGGCCATGGTGATGCTCACCGGCAGCATGCTCGCCGTCTGGGCGCTGCAGCGCCGCGAAGCGATCGACACGCTCGGCACATGGCTGCCCGACGGCACCACGATCCCCGAAGTGCCGACCAACGTGATGCTGATCGCCTTCGTCGGGATCTGCGTGTTCGGCCAGTGGGCGGTCTGGAGCGCCAAGCGCAACGATCGACCCCACACCGTGCTCGCCCTCGGCTGCACGGCGCTGGTCGCACTGCTCGTCATCAACGCCCAGGCGTTCGTCTACTACCGCATGGAGTTGGCCATCGCCGACGGCACCTATGCGGTGATGTTCTACGCGATCACCGGGATGTTCATGGTGCTGATGATCATCGGCATCCTGTTCACCGTCGTCGCCGCCTTCCGATACATCGGAGGCCGCTCCGGCGACCAGGAGATCATCGTTTCCCACGCCATCTACTGGTATGCGATGGCGGCGATCTTCGCCGCCATCTGGTTCCTCGTCTACGTCACCAAGTGAGCGACTGAATGTTCACCACCGGATCAAAATTCCTCATCGGCGGCGCCGTCCTGGCCACGATCTCGGCGATCGCGTACGGCGTCGCCCAAGACGGCGTCATGGGCACGGTCGGCCTCGCATCGGCAGCGGTCGCGCTCGCGTTCCTGGCCGGTGTCAACATCTACACGCGCGACGCCAACATCTGGGACGACGAGATCGCCTCGGTCGAGACCGCCCCGGCGGCGGCCCGCCCACCGGCCGACAGCATCTGGCCGATGGCGTTCGCCGTCGGAGCCGTCGTGCTCACCGTCGGCCTGGTCACCTACCAGGCGGTGTTCGTCGTCGGCGTGATCCTGTTGCTCGCCGCAGGCGCCGAATGGACCGCCGAGGCCTGGGCGGAGCGGGCGTCTGCCGACGCCGCCTACAACGCCGAGGTGCGCAGCCGCATCGCCAACCCGCTCGAGTTCCCGCTCGCGGCCGCCATCGGCATCGGCATCGTCGTGTACGCGTTCAGCCGCATCATGCTGTGGCTGTCGAAGACGAACACGGTGGTCGCGTTCGCCGTGATGGGCGTCATCATCCTCGCCGTCGCGTTCTCCCTGGCCTACCGCCCCAGCCTCAAGTCGAAAGCCGCATTCGGCACGATCGCAGTCGGCATCCTGGCACTGGTCGCCGGTGGTGTGGCCGCCGGGCTCGACGGCCAGCGCGAGATCCACCCGCACGAGACCACCGAGGGTCTCACCGAGGAGGGCGAGGACATCTGCCTGAGTCCCGAGGCGTTCGAGGCCGACGAGAACGCCTCGCAGTCCGTCGGCGCGACCGCAGCGGTCGCCGCCAAGATCACACTCGGCGACGACGACCAGTTGACCTTCGCCGTCAACGGACCGATCCAGGAAGGGGCCACCGGGCTCACCCTGCCACGGTCGAACCCGAACAACGTCGTCTTCATCAACGACTCCGACGAAGAGCGCCGCCTGTCGGTCGATCTCACCGTCCCGCCGGCGGACGCCGCCGAGGACGTGGCGCCGATGCTGCAGTGCACGACCCTGGTCGAGCCCGGCGGTAGCCAGAACCTCACCCTCACCATCGGTGCGCCGAGCTTCGCCGCTGCCGACGGTTACTTCTTCTTCGTGCCCGGTGTCGAGTCGGCCCGGCTGGAATTGATCGTGCCATGAGTCTCCCCCCAACGAAAAGGCATCCGTTGAACTCCGCGAGTACCTTCACCCCCATGATCCCCCGAGCGAAGCGGCGTGTGACCGCTGCCCGAATCGCACTGGTCGCCGGCCTCGGTGCCGTTGCGGCCGGCTGCGCCCAGGACGCACCGCAGGACACGTTCGATCCGGCCGGACCGAACGCCCAGGACATCCAGAACCTGCAGGTGCCCGTGTTCATCATCGCCGGCGTCGTCGGCGTGATCGTGATGGTCTTCATTGCGGTGATCATCGTCAAGTTCCGCGACCGCGGCCAGGCGATCCCCGAGCAGACCCACGGCAAGCCCGCCCTCGAGATCGCTCTCACGATCCTTCCGGCACTGATCCTGATCGGCGTGGCGATCCCCACGGTCGGCACGATCATGGCCCTCAACGAGACCGACGACACCGAGTGCATCGTCAACGTCACCGGCCAGCAGTGGTGGTGGGAGATCGACTACGCCCAACAGGACGGCTGCGGCGGCGTACCCGAACCGATCATCACCTCCGGGCAGATGGTGATCCCGACGGGAACCCCGGTCCTCGTTCGTGGGACCAGCCGTGACGTGATCCACTCGTGGTGGATCCCGCGCCTCAACGGCAAGCGAGACATGGTCCCCGGCCGCGTCCAGACGGTTCGTCTGCAGGCCGACGAGCCGGGCATCTACGCCGGCCAGTGCACCGAGTTCTGCGGGCTGTCGCACGCGAACATGCGCATGGAGGTCGTGGCGCTCACGCCGGAGGACTTCGAGACGTGGAAGGCCGAGCAGTTGGCTCCGTACGAAGCCCCCGAGGCCGGCACGCTCGCCGCCACCGGTGAAGCAACGTTCATCGCCCAGTGTTCTCGTTGCCACCAGGTGAACGGGCTCGAGACCGCCGACGGCCAGCCGGTCATCTCCCGGCCCGATCTCCAGGTGTACTCGGGTGCTGCGCCGAACCTGTCGCATCTGATGACGCGCAACACGTTCGCCGGTGCATCGTGGGACCTCTTGAACGACGAGTGCCGCAACGACGTGTGGAATTCGGATCCTGAGTCATTCGGAGCGAAGTATCTCGCCGGGGTGAGTGAGGCCTGTCTGAACTCGGTAGACCTGCGTGAGTGGTTGCGCAACGCTCCGGCCAAGAAGCCGATGTACGCCGACCCGCAGAAGCTCGAAGAGACCGATGGTCTCGTGCGTGGCATGCCGAACCTGGCCCTCAGCGAGGACCAGATCGACGAACTGATCGCCTACCTGCTCGAACGCAAGTGATGGGAGCCCGATAGAAGATGGCCATCATCGAACGACCGACCGACAGCCCGGCACTCGCCGGTGCCGGTACCGGCGTCGTCACCCCGACGTCGTCCTACGGATACTTCCGCCGCCCGGTCCAGTCGACCGGCTGGCGGTCGTGGGCCTTCACGGTCGACCACAAGAAGATCGGCATCATGTACGGCGTCGTCGCGATGGCGTTCTTCTTCGTCGGTGGCTTCGAGGCGCTGCTGATCCGCGCCCAGCTCGCCCAGGCCGACGGAACGATCCTGTCGGCGGACAAGTACAACCAGATGTTCACGATGCACGCCACCACGATGGTGTTCCTGTTCGTGATGCCCCTCGCCTCGGCGTTCGCCAACTACATGATCCCGCTGCAGGTCGGTGCCCGAGACGTGGCATTCCCACGGCTCAACGCGTTGAGCCTGTGGACGTTCGTGTTCGGCGGGCTCTTCATCAACTCGTCGTGGATCCTGGGCGGCGCCGCCGACGGCGGCTGGTTCATGTACGCCCCGAACAGCTCGGTGCCGTTCTCGCCGACGCACGGTGTCGACTTCTGGACGCTCGGACTCTTGATGACCGGTATCGCCTCGCAGGTCGGTGCCATCAACCTGATCGTCACCGCCCTCAACATGCGAGCGCCCGGCATGACGCTGATGCGGATGCCGATCTTCACGTGGATGGCTCTCGTCGTGCAGTTCCTCCTGCTCTTCGCCATCCCGGTGATCACCGTGGCGCTGTTCCTGCTGCTGTTCCAACGGAACTTCGACGCCACCTTCTTCTCCGTCGCCGACGGCGCCGACCCGTTGCTCTGGCAACACCTGTTCTGGTTGTTCGGCCACCCGGAGGTGTACATCATCGTCCTGCCGGCCTTCGGCATCGTCTCGGAGGTCCTGCCGACGTTCGCGCGCAAGCCGCTGTTCGGCTACCCGTTCGTCGTCTTCTCGGGTGCCGCCATCGGCCTCGTCGGCTTCGGCGTGTGGGCGCATCACATGTTCGCCGCCGGCCTCGGGCCGATCTCGGTCGCCGTGTTCTCCGTGGCGACGATGGCGATCGCCGTGCCGACCGGCGTGAAGATCATCAACTGGACGCTCACCCTGTGGGGCGGCAAGTTGTGGTTCTCGACCGCGATGCTGTTCGCGATCGGCCTGATCGTGCAGTTCACGATCGGCGGACTCTCCGGCGTCACCCATGCCGTCGCCCCCTCCGACACCCAGCAGACCGACACCTACTACATCGTCGCCCACTTCCACTACGTGATCTTCGGTGGTGGCGTGCTCGGACTCTTCGCCGGCATCTACTACTGGTGGCCGAAGGTGTTCGGCAAGATGCTCAGCGAGAAGTGGGGCCGCTGGAACTTCTGGCTCATGATCATCGGCATGAACCTCACGTTCGGACCGATGCACATCATCGGCCTGCAGGGCCAGCCCCGCCGTATGTACGTGTGGACCGAGAACCGTGCGGGCGAAGGATTCTTCAACCTCGGATTCTGGAACCTCGTGTCGTCGATCGGTGCATTCGTGCTCGGCCTCGGTGCGTTGCTGTTCATCGTCAACGTGTGGGTCAGCCGCAAGAACCCGCCGGCGCCCGCCGACCCGTGGGACGCCCGCAGCCTCGAGTGGATCACCACCAGCCCGCCGAAGGAACACAACTTCGACCGGATCCCGACCGTGCACACCCTCGACGAGTTCTTCCACCGCAAGTACGAAGACGTCGGCGAGGACGGCCACCACGACTACAAGCAGGTGCAGACCGGCGAGCAGGTCATCGCTCTCGAGGAGTCGCACGCCGAGGCGCACATCCACCTGCCGTCGCCGTCGTACTGGCCGCTGATCCTGGCGTTCGGGATGATGGTCATCGCCTACGGCGTGATCTACAGCACGTTGCTGCTCGCCGCCGGTGCCGCCATCGCCGTGCTGGCGCTGTTCGGTTGGGCGCTCGAACCGCCGACTGCTGATCCGTCCGACTTCGATCCGCCGGCGTCCGACGGCGGCCAGCCCAGCAAGGAGCTGGCGCATGTCTGACACGACGATCGAACCGCCGGCGAGCCCCGAATCAACGGCCGTGCCCGCCGGCTACGACGATGGCCAGGATCACATCGGCCTCGTCCACCACACCACGACCGGGCTGTCGAACACCAAGCTCGCGATGTGGCTGTTCCTCGGCTCGGAGTGCCTGCTGTTCGGTGGGCTGATCTCGACGTACATGCTCTACCGCAACCGGCAGGGCGACGCGATCGGCCCCGATCAGTTGTGGGACATCCCGTTCACGTCGGCGACCAGCTTCGTGCTGTTGATGTCGTCGCTCACGATGGTGCTGGCGGTCTCGGCGGCCAAGCGCAAGGACGACCGTGGCACCCGCTTGTGGCTCACCGTCACGGCGCTGCTCGGCGGGCTGTTCCTCGCCGGACAGGTGTACGAGTTCACCGTCTTCTACCGTGAGGGTCTCGGCTACACGACGAGCCTGTTCTCGTCGAGCTTCTACACGCTCACCGGCTTCCACGGGGTCCACGTCGCCGTCGGCATCATCATGCTGCTGTCGCTGACCGGCATGATCCTCAAGGGCCGCATCGCCGGCGACAAGGCCGAGACCGTCGAGATGATCGGCCTGTACTGGCACTTCGTCGACGTCGTCTGGATCGTCATCTTCACACTCGTCTACCTGATCCCGGCCTGACATGACCACACAACACCACGTCTTCCCCGAATCCGCCGAAGAAGCGGCGCACGACCACTCCGAGGTCCACGAGGTCTCCGACAAGCAGTACATCGTCATCGCCCTGATCCTCGCGGTGCTGACCGCGCTCGAGGTGGCCGCGACCGAGATCGAGGGGATGGGTACGTTCCTGGTCCCTGCGCTCCTCGTCATGATGGCGATCAAGTTCTTCGTCGTCGTGAGCTACTTCATGCACCTGAAGTTCGACAGCCGCCTGTTCGCTGTCATGTTCTACCTCGGCCTGTTCGGCGCAATCGTGCTGTATTCGGTGATGCTGACCACGTTCCACTTCTTCATCGACTGACCACCCCGGAGGGGCGCCCCCATGCTCGCCCAAGTCCTCGATCCCTGGCGTTACCAGTGGCACCCCGAAGTCTGGGTGCTCGTCGGCTTCCTGACCGGCGCCTACATCTACATGGTCCGTGTGATCGGACCGAAGGCCGTCGCGCCCGGCCAACCGGTGGTCAGCCGGTTCAACATCGGCTGTTTCGTCGGCGCGATGGCGATGCTGTGGATCGCGAGCGACTGGCCGATCCACGACATCGGCGAGGAGTACCTGTACTCGGCGCACATGCTCCAGCACATGATGCTGAGCTACTTCCTGCCGCCACTGGTGTTGATGGCGACGCCCGAATGGCTGCTGCGCGTGTTGGTCGGCGACGGCAAGTTGTACCGCGCAGTTGCGTTCATGGCCAGGCCGGTGACCGCTGCGATCGTGTTCAACGTGGTCGTCATCGTCACCCACGTGCCCGGCGTCGTGACGGCGTCGGTCGAGAACGGTCCGCTGCACTACTCGCTGCACTTCGCCGTCGTGCTGGCCTCGCTGTTGATGTGGATGCCGGTCGTCGGCCCGTTCCCCGAGTTGCAGATCGGCCCGCTCGGCAAGTGCATCTATCTGTTCCTGCAGTCGCTGGTGCCGACGATCCCGGCCGCCTGGCTGACGTTCGCCGACGGTGCGGTCTACGAGACCTACGACCAGCCGGTGCGGGTGTGGGGTTTGTCCGTGCAGCACGACCAGCAGCTCGCCGGTGCGATCATGAAGACCGGCGGCGGCATCTTCCTGTGGTCGATCATCGTCTTCCTGTTCTTCAAGCGCTTCGCGGCGGGCTACAACGCAGCGAACAACGGCAGCTACCGGCGACGGCGAGCGATTCCCGACGCCGAACTCACCGGCGATCACGAGACCGATTCGGGGCGTCCACTGACGACCGCCGACGTCGAGCGCGTCTTCGCGCAGGTGCCCGCCGCCCCCGAAGACCGTTCGTCGTAACGGATCCGGACCGGTCGGTCGCCGAGCGGTAGCGTTCGTCCCGTGATCGACCAGCGGCTCCTGCGCACCGACCTCGCCGGCGTCAAGTCGGCGCTGGCCAGGCGTGGGAGGCCCTCGCTGCTCGACGAGGTCGACGAGGCCGCTCGCCTCGACGCCCGCCTGCTCGACATCACCGGCCGCCGTGACACGATCCGCGCCCGGGTGAACACGATCTCCAAGGAAGTGGGCCGTCTGCGTCGCGACGGCGATGTCGACGCAGCCGAATCGTTGCAGGCCGAGAGCCGTCAACTCGGTGACGAGGAGCGCTCGCTTGCCGCCGAGCACGACGATGTGTCGGCCACACTGCGCGAACTGCTGCTCGGCATCCCGAACCTGCCGCATCCCGACGCTCCCGACGGTGCCGACGAGGCCGACAACCCGGTCGTCACCGGACCCGTCGGCCTGCTCGACGAGGTGCCCGACCACCTCCGTGTCCCCCACTGGGAGACCGCCACGGCGCTCGGCATCCTCGACAACGAGCGAGCCGTCAAGATCTCCGGAGCGATGTTCACGATGCAGCGCGGCGCCGGCGCGACGCTGGCGCGTGCGCTGTGCCAGTACGGACTCGACCTCAACGCCGACGTCCACGAGGAGATCCGGCCGCCGTCGTTGGTGAGCACGGCCACCCTCACGGCGACCGGCCAGCTCCCGAAGTTCGCCGACGACGCCTACGCCATCGAACGCGACGATCTGTGGTGCATCCCCACCGCCGAGGTCCCACTCACGTCGATCTACGCCGACGAGACACTCGACGACACGGTGTTGCCGATCCGGGTGATGGCGCACAGCTCGTCGTACCGGCGCGAGGCGGGATCGGCGGGGCGCGACACCCGCGGCATGCTGCGCGCCCACGAGTTCGACAAGGTCGAGATCCTGGCGTTCGCGACGCCCGAACAGGCGCCGGCACTGCTCACCGACATGGTGGCACGCGCCGAACGGGCGATCGCCGGCCTCGGCCTGCCCTACCGAGTCATCGAGATCTGTACGGGTGACATGGGCCAGAGCCATCACCGCAGCTTCGACATCGAGGTGTATGCGCCGGGCGCCGACGCCTGGCTCGAGGTGTCGTCGATCAGCTGGTTCAGCGACTATCAGGCACGCCGGGGCAACGTGCGCTTCAAGCGCCATGACGCCGACGGCAAACCGGTCAAGGGCACCGAATTCGTGCACACGCTCAACGGCTCGGCACTCGCCGTGCCGCGAGTGTGGGCGGCGATCGTCGAGAACTACCGCAACGCCGACGGCTCGGTCACCGTGCCCGACGCACTGCGCCCCTACATGCGAGGCATCGAACGCATCGAGGCGAGCGAGTCCTCGACGGCGTCGACGGGCCCGAAGGTGACGTGAGGCGATGACCGACTGGGCGGCCCCCGACCGGCGAGCGGACCTGTGGGGTCGGCGCGTCCAGTACGAGACCGAAGGCCTCGATGTCGCCGACGTCGATCCCGACCCGGTCGCGCAGTGGCATCGATGGCACGGCGACGCGCTCGAGGGCGGCGTCGCCGAACCCAACGCGATGACACTCGCCACGATCGGCGACGACGGTGTGCCCGACTCGCGCATCGTGTTGGTGCGCGACGCCGACGAGCGCGGTCTCGTGTTCTACACGAACTACCACGGGGCCAAGAGCCGCCAGCTCGACGTCTCGCCGGTTGCCTCCGCGGTGTTCTCGTGGCTCGACCTGCACCGCCAGGTCCGCCTGCGCGCCCACGTCGAGCGCGTCTCCGACGCCGAGAGCGACGAGTACTTCGCCTCGCGCCCGCGCCCGAGCCAGCTCGGGGCGTGGGCGTCGCCGCAGAGCGACGAGATCGCCGGCCGGTCGGTGCTCGAGGAGCTGGTCGTCGCCTACGACGAGCGCTTCGCCGACGATCCCGTGCCGCGGCCGCCGCACTGGGGCGGCTGGAGGCTCGTCCCGTTCGAATGGGAGTTCTGGCAGGGCCGTCCGAGCCGTCTCCACGACCGTCTCCGGTACCGGCGAGAGCCCTCCGGCGGCCAGCCGTCGAGCGCCGCATCCCCCTGGACCATCACCCGCCTCGCCCCCTGACCTCCGACCGGCCGCCGCCGGCCCCGAGCCCGAAAAATGCCGCTCCTGTCGCGCTCAGCGCGACGATCGGGGCATTTTTCGGGATGGGTCCGGGGCGGGGGGAGGCGGGGGCGGGCGGGGAACGTCTGGGAAACTGGGCGTGAGAGGGTTGAACGTCGGTCGGCGACGGGCGAGGCTGTCGCGATGACGAAAGTGCTGGTGGTCGACGACGAGCCGACCGTGCGCGAAGTGGTCGTCGGATATCTGCGTCGCGACGGCCACGACGTCGCCGAGGCCGCCGACGGGACGTCGGCGCTCGAACTCCTCGATGCCGACCCACCGGACCTGGTGGTGCTCGACATGATGCTGCCCGGCGTGAACGGCCTCGACGTACTCCGTCGGCTCCGCGCCACCAGCGACATCCCCGTGATCATGTTGACCGCGCGCGCTGAGGAGTCCGACCGGGTCGCCGGCCTCGAACTGGGCGCCGACGACTATGTCGTCAAACCGTTCTCGCCTCGCGAACTCGCGGCTCGCGTGAGCGGCGTCCTGCGCCGCACGAACGGGCGCCAGGCGTCGAGGCCCGGTCCGATCGTGCACGGTCCACTCACCGTGGAACCGCTGAGCCGCCAGGTCACACTCGACGGTCGCGAGATCGAGATGACACCGAAGGAGTTCGACGTCCTCGCGTTCCTCGCAGCGTCGCCGCGCCAGGTGTTCTCGCGGGCGCAACTGCTGGAGTCGGTCTGGCAGTCGTCACCCGACTGGCAGGATCCGGCGACGGTCACCGTCCACGTGCGCCGGATCCGCAACAAGATCGAAGACGACCCCGAACGCCCGCGGTGGATCACCACGGTCTGGGGCGTCGGCTACCGGTTCGAGCCATGACCGCCCCCGTCGAGCGACGCCTGCGCGCATTGGACCGCATCGGCGTGCGGTTCGTCGTGGCGATGCTCGCCGTGCTCGGCGTGGCCGTGGTGATGATCGCGATCGCGGCGCAGTCGATGTTCATCAACGAGCACGATCAGCGTCTGCTGATGTGGGTGCTCGTCCCGGCGGTCCTCGGCGCGGCGCTGGTGGCGATGCTGATGGCTCGCCCGGTCGCCCGTGATGCGTCCAAGATCTGCGAGGCAGCGATGCGCGTCGCCGATGGCGATCTGCGCGCCCGTACCGGCGTGGTGCGCTCCGACGAGCTCGGCGAAGCGGCCGCGATGTTCGACCTGATGGTCGACCGGTTGGACTCGATCGAACGCGAGCGCGCGGTGATGCTGTCGTCGATCTCGCACGACCTGCGCACGCCGCTCGCTGCGCTGCGCGCCTCCGTCGAGGCGATCCGTGATGGCGTCGCCGCCGATCCCGATGCCTATCTGTCGGGGATGGAACGTCAGATCCGGGCGCTCGCCTCGCTCGTCGACGACCTCCAGCTCCACAGTCGCATCGTGAGCGGCACGTTCGCCGTGACGCGCACGGAGCTCGATCTCACCGAACTCGCCGACGAAGCCATGGAGACGCTGCGCCCCCTCGCCGAGAGTCGCCACATCGCACTGCTGCTCGAAGCCGACCACCGGGTCAGCGTCGAAGCCGACGGATCCCAGCTCGCCCGGGTGATCCGCAACCTGCTCGAGAACGCGATCCGCCATGCGCCCGACGAATCCGTCGTGCTCGTCCAGGTTTCCGTGAACTCGCAGTTCGCCACGCTGCGGGTGGTCGATCAGGGCAGTGGTTTCCCACCCGACTTCCGCGAGCGTGCCTTCGAGCCGTTCAGCCGTGCCGACCCGGCACGCGACGTGCGCACCGGAACCGCCGGGCTCGGGCTGTCGATCGCCCGGGGCATCGTGACGGCCCACGGCGGCACGATCGACGTCGCCGATGGTCCGGGCGGCATCGTCGAGATCGCCCTGCCGGTCTGACGTCGCGCGACGTCTGGCGTCGCACTCCGCGTGACGCGCTCGAGCGGGTGTCGTCGCGCTACCGCACCGAGGTGACGTCGTCACTGGGCGCCGACGTCCAGGTGGTGGCGGCATCCGCCAGCGCCTCGATGAGCGACTCGGTGTGCGGCGTGAGGCCCGGGCCTTCCCAGTCCCACCACAGCGGACTCGACCCGCGCACGCGTGGCGGCAGCTCGATCTGGACGCCGCCGTCGCGCGGCAGGTTCACCGGGTTCGCGGGGTGCAGCCCGCGAAGCGGCCGCGGGATCGTGTCGATCTCGGTGCGGATGTCGTAGGCGGGCAGCCTGCGCCGGAGTGCATCACCGACGTGCTCGGCGAAGCGCCGATTGCCGCCGCCCAACAGCAGCGAGCCGAACAGCCCGCGGCGGCCGTATCCGTGCACGGTGATCACGATGTCGACGTGTTCGACGAACGCCGCCAGTGCGGTGGACGCCTCGGGGTCGACCTCGATCGACGGGAGATGATCGCGCATGCCCGGCGGCTGGATGACGCTGTAGCACGATGCGTCGGCCTGTTGGGCGGCCCGGCGGGCGATCACGTCGGTCATCGCCTCGAGCGCACCGCCGTGGTACGCCATGAATCCGATGCGCCCGCGGATCTCGCTCACCTCCTCGACCCCGGGCCGTGCGAGGAGGGCGGCGAAGGCGGACATCGCCCCATGATCGCAGCATCGCGGGCCTAGTGTGATGTCGATGTTGGTGTGGATGGACCTGGAGATGACCGGACTCGATCACACGTCCGACGTGATCGTCGAGATCGCGACGATCATCACCGACGACGACCTGGCGATCATCGCCGAGGGCCCCGATCTCGTCATCCATCAACCCGACGAGGTGCTCGCCGAGATGGATCCGTTCGTCGTCGACATGCACACCAAGTCGGGCCTGCTCGAGCAGATCAAGGCGTCGCCGGTGACGCTCGAGGCGGCCGGTGCGGCGACGCTCGAGTTCATCAAGCAGCACGTCCCCGAGCCGGCAAGCGTGCCGCTGTGCGGCAACTCGATCGGCACCGACCGGCGGTTCCTCGCGGCGTACCTGCCCGACATCGAGAACCACCTCCACTACCGTTCGATCGACGTCTCCAGCGTGAAGGAACTCGTCAAGCGGTGGTATCCCGGCATCGACGCCGACCGCCCTCGTGGGCAGGGGTCGCACCGGGCGCTCGACGACATCCGCGAGTCGATCCGGGAGATGGTGTACTACCGCGAGCACGTCTTCGTGCCGGCTGTGGCACCGGTGGAGAAGCCCGCCGGTGCAGACGAATCCGCAGAATAGGGACCATCGGCCCCTGTGCGATCGATACCCATCAGGGTACCGTGGACGTCGAGAGACGGAGGTCGGGTTCTCCAATCCCCGTACCTCCCACCATCTGCCGGAACCGATAGGTTCCGGCAGATGCGCGCAGTGGTCCTTCGCTCCCATGGTGGCCCCGAGGTCTTGACGATCGAGGAGGTCGACGACCCGACGCCGGGCCGCGACGACATCGTCGTCGACGTCGAGCACACCGCGATCAACCGTGCCGACATCCTGCAGCGGATGGGCATGTATCCCGACCCCCGCCGCCGGAGCACCGAGATCCCCGGACTCGAGTATGCCGGGGTGGTCGCGGCGGTCGGCGCCGACGTGACGGGGTGGTCGGTCGGCGACCGGGCGATGGGCATCGAGGCCGGAGGCTGCTACGCCGGCAAGGTCGTCACCCATGCCCGCCAGGCGCTCCCGGTGCCCGGCGCCATCGCATCCGCGGACGCCGCGGCGGTTCCCGAGGTGTTCCTGACCGCATGGGATGCCCTGGTCGTCCAGGGCGGGCTGACCAGTGGCCGGTGGGCGCTCGTCCACGCCGGGGCATCCGGCGTCGGGACCGCCGGCATCCAGATCGCCAAGGCGATCGGTGCGCGCATCGCCGTCACGTGTTCGGCCGGCAAGATCGACGCCTGCCGCCAGTTGGGCGCCGACGTCGTACTGGAACGCAGCCCGGCCGACTGGCTCACAGCGCTGTCCGAACAAGTGCCCGGCGGTGTCGATGTCGTGCTCGACGTGATCGGTGGCGACGAGACGGAGCGCAACCTGAAGGCGGTCCGAACGGACGGCACGATCGTGCAGGTCGGGCTGATGGGCGGCGCCCAGGCGTCGGTGAACGTCGGGTTGATCCTGTCGAAACGGATCACGTGGATCGGTACGACGTTGCGTGCCCGGCCGGTCGAACGCAAGCTGTCGCTCAGCCAGCGCTTCATCGACGAGGTCCTGCCGCTGTTCGACAGCGGCGCCTTGCGCCCGGTGGTCGATTCTCGCTTCGCCTTCGACGACATCGCCGACGCCCATCGCCACATGGAGGCGAATGCGAACGTCGGCAAGATCCTGGTCGATCTCTGACGGGTCAGGACCGTCGAGGGATCGCTGACGTCGCAGTGCGTCAGTCCGCGCGCGCGGCGACCGATCGCTGCTTCCAGGTGACGTCGCGTCGCAACACCATCACCACGAGGCTGCGCACGAAGATCACGGCGAACACCGCCACTGCCAGCGGATACAGCAGCGCCGTCATCGGGTGCATCGAGCCCGCCCGGCGGCCCAGCACCCAGAATTGCACGGCGCTCAGCGGGTACACCAGCGGCTCGGCGAGCCACCCGCCGGCGAGCGACCACACCCACAGCGCTACGGCGAGCGCCAGCCACCACGACGTGAACCGTGCGCCGGTGGCGATCGTGCGGGTCCAGCCCTGCACCAGCTGGCCCAGACCATCCGGATACATGCGGTACGCGGTGTCCGGTCGGCCGGTGTACAGCTCTGAACGGCCGACGAGACGAGCCAGCCCGATGTCCTCGGTGTGCATCGTGCGCACGGCGCGATGGCCTCCGACGCCGTCGTAGACCGACCGCGCGATCGCCAGTACCGGCCCGAATGCCACGTCGGAGCCCAGCTGCGGTCCGGCGATCGTGAACCCGCCGGTGCCCATCAACGACGTGACGTTGGCCAGCAGGCTCGCCTGCTCGACCCAGCGCCCGGTGCGGTGCCACGGCTGCACGGACACGACCGCATCGGGAGCGTCCGACCAGGCCGCGGCCACTCGGTCGAGCAGATCGGGCGCCGGACGCACGTCGGCGTCGACGAACAGCAGCAGTGGTGCGGTCGTCGATGCCGCTGCGTGCCAGCAGGCATGGGGCTTGCCGAGCCAACCGTCGGGGAGCGCCGGGGGAACGAGCACACGGGCACCCAGTTCCGCTGCGACGACGCCGGTGCCGTCACCGGAGTGGTCGTCGACCACCACGAGTTCGTCGCCGGTACGGAGCTGGGCGACGAGCACCGGGATCAGGTGGGGAAGCGCACCCGCCTCGTCACGCGCCGGGACCACGATCGACATCGGTGGGCGCTCCTGCGGTCCTGCGTTCGCATCGCGGCGCGACGGCAGCGGCCGCAGCCGCCACAGCAGCAACCAGCCGAGGGCCCAGCCGACGGCGAACAGCGCAAGATCCACGGTGCCACTCTTGCCGCAAGACGCAGGCAGGCCAATGACCGCGCACAGATTTCGCACCCCTCGGGAAACTTCCTTGACCCGCGCACCCGAGACGTGGTTGTGTTGTCATCCGAATCACGCGCTACGGCGCCCCACGACGAGACGAGAGGAACCATGATGAGCATCACGCCCACCGCCATCATCCGCTCGGCTTCGCCGCGCCCGTACGCCGGCCTCGACGGGGCACTGCTCTCGGTCCCGGCCCGCTCGGGCGACGCATTCCAGGTCTCGCCGACCGGCGGCAACTGGGTGTGTGGTGGCGACATGTCGACCGAGCACAACCCGGTCACCACCCACACCTTCGGCTCCAAGCGGCTCGACCCCGGCTCCCTCGCAGGAGTTCTGACGTAACACCGACGTCAGATCACCTCTCACGAGGCCGCCGGGTTCCGACCCGGCGGCCTCGTTCGTTTTTCCGGCCCCATCCACCCATCCAGCCATCCACCCACCCAGTTCCACCACTCACCCCGAGCATCAGCGAAAGGCACACCGATGACCCTGACCGACACCTCGAGCCGCAACCGCACCCGGCCCATCTCGAACGGCGCCCGAACCATCACCCGCTTGCACTCCACCGAACAGGACCCCGACATGTACGACTCCACGCTCAGCGAACTGCGCAGCTCGACGCTGCTCGAACCTCGAGAACCCGACAGTCCGAGACCGCCCGGCGGCGACACGGTCCGACGACCGGTCGCTCGCTGCGCGGACGGCCACGGCACGCTCAGTGCGTTGTTCTTCTCCGACAACGTGATCGACATCGCCAGGGCGAAGGCGATGTGCGGCCTGTGCCCGCTGCAGGCCGAGTGCCTCGCCGGCGCGCTCGAACGTGAGGAGCCGTGGGGCGTGTGGGGCGGCGAGCTGCTCTCCGGCGGCCGCATCATCGCCAACAAGCGTCCGTGCGGGCGTCCGCCCAAGCACCCTCGCCCGGAGATGGTGATCGACGAACTCGGCCCGGTCCAGGTCCCCGTCGCCGTCGCCTGAGGCCAACCCATCTCCGTTTGCGTGGCATTTCCGGTGGTCCACCCCACCGGGAATGTCACGCAAACGGATGGTCGCAGGGCTGGTGAACGAACGCGAACAACGCCCCGGGCGAATCGGCGGGCGCAAGTGGTGTCAGTAGCCTCGGAGGCGTGCAGATCCGTCCTCGGCTCCTCGTCGGTTCGCTGCTCGCTGCCGTGGCGGTGATCGGTGTCTTCCTGTGGACCCAACGATCCGACGGCGACACGGCCAACACCGACGTCGATGCGACGCTGCAAGACCCCCAGGCGGTGGTGACGTACCCCGACGACGGCCTCGGCAACGACGACGTGCAGGGCGAACCGTTCCCCGACGTCGTGCTGGCGGACCGCAACGGCGACGAGGTCACCACGTCCGATCTCCTGGGCGAGCCGCTCGTCGTCAACCTGTGGTACTCGACGTGTGCGCCGTGCGCGAAGGAGCTTCCGCACTTCGCCGAGGTCGACGCCGAAACCGACGACGTCCGGTTCGTCGGCGTCAACATGCTCGACTCGGTCGAGGTGATGGAACGCTTCGCCGGCGATCGCGGCGTGGAGTACGACCTGTTGCGCGACGAGTTCGCGGAACTCGCCGACGCCATCGGTGCCACGGCGATGCCGATCACGTTGTTCGTCACCTCCGACGGCACGATCGTCGAGCAGACCGGACCGCTCGACGCCGACGAGCTGCGCGCTGCCGTTGCCGGCCTGCTCGCCGCCGAGGGCGCCGCATGAGCCTGTCGTTCATCCGCGGCATGGTGGCCGCAGTCAACCCGTGCGGCTTCATCCTGCTGCCGACGTACCTGATGTACTTCCTCGGTCTGCAGGGAATGATGCCCGGATCGCAGCGCGCCACGATCCGCCGGGCGGTGATCGTGAGTGCAGCGGTGTCCTCCGGGTTCCTGTCGGTGTTCCTCGTGGCGGGCGTGATCGCCTACAACTTCACCAACTGGATCAACGAGAACGCGAAGTACGCGACCGGAGCCATCGGCGTCGCCCTGCTCGTACTCGGCATCGCGATGCTGTTCGGCTACAAGCTGCCGTTCGTGACACCTCGCATCGACGCCGGCGGCGACGGTCCGAAGCAGACCGTCAGCGCCATGTTCGTCTACGGCATCGCCTACGCCGTTGCGTCGATCGGCTGCACGATCGGGCTGTTCATGGCCACGGTGTTCAGCACGACCCGCAACGACGGCCTGGCGTCGGGTGTCGGCAACATGCTCGCGTACGGCGCCGGGATGGCCCTGCTCGTCAGTGCGCTGACCATTGCCCTGGCGTCGGCGAACACCGGTCTGCTCAAGCTGCTGCGCGGCAGCCTGCAGTACGTCGACCGCATCGCTGCCGTCTTCGTGGTGCTGTCGGGGCTCTACCTGCTCTGGTACTTCTACTGGATCGACATCCGTGAAGAGGGCGATCCGATCACCGACTGGGCGCAGGAGCGCCAGGTGCAGGCGACCGTGTTCCTGACCGACCACTGGCAGGTCGTCGGCCTGGTGATGGCCGCCATCGTCGGCGGTGCCATCGCCTATGCGTGGTCGCGTCCGAACCCCGCCGTCGATGCACGGTCCTCGACGCCCGTCGACGAGCCGTCGTCGACCGGCAGCGCCTGAACGGCATCCGGTCCTTCGGGGTCGGGTCCCGACGGACCGGTCAGAGATAGTTGATCGCCCGGGCCTGGGCGGTCAGTTCGTCGCGGTGTTCGGGATGGGCAACGGCGATCAGCGCTCGCGTGCGCTCGCGGATCGATCGCCCACGCAGTTCGGCCACGCCCCACTCGGTCACGATCTTGTCGACGGTGTTCTTCGGTGTGGTGACCACGTCGCCGGCTGCGAGCTGCGGCACGATCCTCGAGGCACCGCGCGAGGTGGTCGAGTGCAGCACGACGAAACCCTGGCCGCCGTCGGAGTAGGCGGCCCCGCGGGCGAAGTCGTTCTGGCCTCCCGACGACGAGTAGTACTGCCCTCCGATCGTCTCGGACGCGCACTGGCCGAGGAAGTCCACGGTGAGCGTGGCGTTGACCGACACGAAGTTGTTCTCGTTGGCGATGATGCGCGGGTCGTTCACGTAGCGAACGGCATGCAGCTCGATCGCCGTGTTCTCGTGGAGGAAGCGATGCAGCCGCTCTGTGCCGAGTGCGAACGTACCGACCGCCTTCGTGCGGTTGAGCCGCTTGCGAACCCCGTTGACGACGCCGGACTCCATCAGGTCGACCACACCATCGGAGAGCAGTTCGGTGTGGATGCCCAGGTCCTTGTGCTCGGTGAGCGAGGCCATGATCGCGTTCGGGATCGCGCCGATGCCGGTCTGGATCGTGGCGCCGTCGGGGATGCGTTCGGCGACGTACTCGGCGATCCGACAGTCGGTCTCGCCGGGGGAGGCGGGGGCGACCTCGACCAGTGGGCGATCACTGCGACACCAGCCGACCACCTGCGACAGGTGGAGTTGGTTGCGTCCGAACGTCCGGGGCATCGCGTCGGTGACCTCGAGGAAGAACCGGCCGCGCCCGATGAAGCTCGAGGTGTAGTCGGCCGACACGCCGAGCGAGAAGTAGCCGTGGCGGTCCGGCGGCGAGGCCGCGGCGATCACGAGCGGATCGTCGGTGCGCATTCTCATCAGGGCGTACACCTCGGAGAAGTGCGCCGGCACGAGCCCGATCGAGCCGTTGGCGAAATGTGGTCGTGTCACGTGCGACAGGAAGTACGAGAGGTGCTTCAGGCGCGTCCCGTACTCGCCGCGGATGTACGGCCGATCGTGGATCGCGTGCATCTGGTGCACTCGAACCTCGTCGATGCGGGGGTCGCCGGCCGCGGCCGCGGCGTCGATCTCCTCCATGACGGCGGTCGCCTCGCCATTTCCGAGCGGGACGATGATCTGCGTTCCGGGGCCGATGTGCTCGAGCACGTCGGCGGGTTGGTTCGGCGCAGTGAGGGGTCCCGTGGTCATGGTCTCTACGGTAGGCGGCCATGAGCACCTCGGCATCGCCTTCTTCGCCGTCCACACCGCCCACCACACCTGCAACCACGCCGCCCACCACACCGGCAACCACAGCGATCGACCCGGCCCTCGTGCCGATCCGACCGGCCGCGACCGTGATGCTGATCCGTGACGCAGTCGACGGTGACCCCGGCGTCGAGGTGTTCATGCTGCGCCGGACGGCGAACGCGGTCTTCGGTGCCGGGATGTTCGTGTTCCCCGGCGGCCGCGTCGACGGCGTCGACGGCGCGAACGACATTGCACGGTTCTGCCGCGGCCTGGACGACGAGGCTGCCAGCCGCCGGCTCGGCATCGACCACGGCGGTCTCGCCTACTGGGTCGCTGCCGTACGCGAGTGCTTCGAGGAGGCCGGCGTCCTCCTTGCTTCTCGTCGCGACGGTGAGTCGTTGGCGTTGCGCAACGAGGATCGCCACGAGATCCACGACAGCTCACTGTCGCTCGTCGAGTTGTGTCGCCGTGACGATCTGGTGCTCGACCTGTCGACGACGTACTACGTCGACCACTGGATCACGCCGGTCGGCGAACAACGCCGGTTCGACACCCGCTTCTTCGTCACGGAGCTGCCCGCCGACCAGGAGCCGCTGCACGACGACAAGGAGACCGTCGAGAGCCTCTGGGTGCGACCGGCCGAGGCGTTGCGGATGCAGGCGGCGGGTGAGCTGATGATGATGCCGCCGACGATGGCGAACCTGCGCTTCCTGGAGCCGCATCAGAGTGCCGCTACAGCGATGACCGCCGCTGCCCTGGTCGAGGACCCGCCGTGCGTGTTGCCCAGGATTCGCCGTGACGCCGACGGCCGGATCATCGGGGTGGCGATGCCGGGCGACGCCGACTACGACGACCTCTGACCTGCACCCACGCGTTCTCGTGAACAATTCCACGTGTGAGAGGCGAAGAAGATCACGAGAAGCGGCGCGTCAGCGTCTGGCGACGGCCACGGGGGTGACCGCCTCGCTCGACTCGCGGGCGGTGCAGCCGGCCATGTCGACGTCCGGCTGAGGTGAGGGTGGCGCGATCTCGTGGAGGATGCGCTCGGCCATCGAGCGGAACTCGGCGGCCGCGGGTCCCGTGCCGGCGAGCGACACCGGGTCGCCGGCGTCTCCGCCGGCTGCGACGGCGGCCTCGAGCGGCACCTTTCCGAGCAGGGGGGCGCCGATCGCATCGGCGAGCGCCTGTCCGCCGCCCTCGCCGAACAGCGCATACGACTCGCCGTGTTCGCACGTGAACGCGCTCATGTTCTCGATCACGCCGACCACCTCGAGGAAGCTGCGCCTGGCCATGTCGGCGGCGCGCTGAGCGACCTTCTGGGCCGCCAGTGCCGGGGTCGTGACCACGATCAGTGCGGTGCTCGGCAGCATCCGTGCGAGGCCCATCTGGACGTCACCGGTGCCGGGCGGCATGTCGATCAGCAGGTAGTCGAGGTCGCCCCACTGCACGTCGCGCAGGAACTGCTCGACCGCCTTGGTCAGCATCAGGCCGCGCCACATCAGTGCGGTGTCCTCCTCGACGAGGAAGCCGGTCGACACGACCTTGAGCATCCCCTCGCCGACCGCTCGCTGGTTCGGCACGATCTTGGGTTTGTCGGAGCCGTCGACCTGGCGGGCCTCCATGCGGTCGGAGATGCCGAGCAGGCGGGGCACCGAGAACCCCCAGATGTCGGCGTCGAGGACGCCGACGGTGTGCCCGGCGCCGGCCAGAGCCGCAGCGAGGTTGACGGTGACCGAGCTCTTGCCGACGCCGCCCTTGCCGCTGGCGATCGCCAGGACCTTGCAGCTGAGCGGGATCTCGGTGTCCGGGGCGTTCTGACGAGCGTTCCAGCGCGCCTTGGTCATCACCTCGGTGCGTTCGTCGGCGTTCATCTCGCCCCACGTGATCTTCACGTCGGTGACACCTGGATGCACCGACACCTTGCCTTCGACCTCGCGCTTGATCTCGGCTCGCAGCGGACACCCGCGGATGGTGAGCTTGACCTCGACGGTGACGGTGCCGTCGGGTGCGATGTCGACCGAGGGCACCATGCCGAGCGACACGATGTCGGCACCGAGTTCGGGGTCGATCACCGTGGCCAGCGCCGCCATCACCTCGTCATGGGCAGGTGGCTCATGTGCAGGTGTGCTGTGTGTCGGTGAGGTGACGTCCGCAACCATGTCTGGCATTTTACCGGCGAGTACCGTGTAATCTCGGGATGTGGATCAGGAACGCAGGAGTGTGACGTCAGCACTGCCCGGGCCGCCCCAGCTCGATCTGCTCAAGGCGCTCGGCGACAACACCCGCTATGCGATCTACCTGGAACTCGCGCGGTCGGCGCGTCCGCTGGCGACGGCCGACATCTCCGAGTCGCTCGACCTGCACCCGAACACCGTACGCCCGCATCTGGAGCGCATGCGCGAGGCGGGACTGCTCGACGTCGAAGTCGGCGGCCGAGGCGACGTCGGACGGCCGCAGCACCGCTACTCGATCGCTGCGAATGCCCCGTCGCTCGGCTTCGAGCCGCCGACGATGCCGGTGCTGGCTCGGATGGTGCTGTCGATGGCCGCCCGCCTGCAGGCGAGCGCCGACGACGCCGAGGCGGTCGGGCGCACCGAGGGAGCGGTCCGCGCCCAGCCGTACCAGCAGGCGCCGTCGACGCTCGAAGCACTGGTGTCCGAACTCGACCGGCTCGGCTTCGACCCGGTCGTCACCGACGCGGCCGGCGACCCCGACGCGGCGGTGATCGCGTTCAGCCACTGCCCGTTCGCGGAGCTGGCCGAAGCGCATCCCGAACTCGTCTGCGGCCTGCATCGCGGTCTCGTCGCCGGGTTCGTCGCCGAGATGGGCGACGCCGAGGTCGACGAGTTCTGCACCTTGACCAACCGTACGCCGTGTCGGGTGACGGTCGGTTCCCGCTAAATTGAACAACCTGCAACCAGGAGGTCCTGAATGATCACGCTCACCGATTCCGCCGCCGTCAAGGTCCGTCAGCTGCTCGCCGACGAGGGTGCCGAAGATCTGGCGCTGCGCGTTGCGGTCCGTCCCGGCGGCTGCAGCGGCTTCTCGTACGAGATGTTCTTCGACGGCGACATCGCCGCCGACGACAACCAGGCCACCTACGGCGACGACGGTTCGGTCAAGGTCGTCGTCGACCCGGCCTCGGCGCAGCTGCTCGAAGGCGCCACGCTCGACTACAAGGACGGCCTCGACCAGTCCGGGTTCGCCATCACGAACCCCAACGCCTCTCGCACCTGCGGCTGCGGCTCCAGCTTCTCCTGAGCCGCACCCGGCTCACGAGCGCAGCGTCGGACCCGCCGGCGCCGCCAGGCGTCACGCCGAGGCGCGCTCGAGCACTTCGACGAGTTCGCTCTCGTCCCACACGGCGTCGAGTCGCTCGATCACGGCTCCATCGGACCCGATGACGAACAGCGCCGGTTCGAAACTGAGATTCGCGGCGTCGACGGCGTCGGTCGGCGTGGTGGCGGTGTTGTCGGTGTAGACCTCGGCGTGGAGCCAGGTGAACGCGTCGCCGAAGCGGTCCTGGACGGCGATCATCGATTCGAGCGCCGGCGCACAGGTGCCCGTCTGGCAGAACGCAGGTGTGCCGATCAGATAGGCAACCGGTTTGCCGGCGAGCAGCGCGTCGGTGAGCGTCACCTCGTGGAACGGACACGGCTCGGGTTCGCGCGTGCACACCGGGTCGACGCCGCGACCATCGTCGAACGTCGGGGTCTCGAACGGTGGCATCGGGTCGCCGGGCCCCGGCACCGGCACCGTGCCCGGCTCCATCACCTGGAACGCTGCACCGTCCTCGGGGCCGCCATCGACGACGAGGTAGTAGACGCCGGGCGTGTCGATCGGCACCCGGAAGCTGTAGTACGGGCCCGACTCGAGGTCGCGGCGGTCCGCCGAGATGCTGATGCCGAGCGGGGCGCCGTCGGCGTCGAGGACCTCCGCGTTCAGCGACTCCGGCCCGTCGGACACCAGCCGACCATCGGCGGAGGCGAGGCTGATCGGGAGGCGCTGCAGGCCTGGTTCCTGCACGTTCTGCGGGAACCGCTGTGCGATGACGTACGTCCCGAATGCGAGACCCGACGCATTCACCGCCGTGTCATCGGAGCCGTCAGAGCCATCGGAGCCGGTCGAGGCGTCTGGTGCGTCACCGGAAGCGGCGCCCGACGAACCGGAGTCGTCGCTCGAGCCGCACGCGGCGAGGACTGCACCGGCAGCAGCGCCAGCGAGCAGCATGCGGCGTGAGAGCCGCAGCGGCGCAGCCTCTGGTGAGTCGTTGTCGTGGGGGGCGGTCATGCGGCTTCGACGATAACGGCTCGATCGCCATCGGTCCCGGCGGCCCTGGCACGGTCGGGTGTGCGAGCAGTAGGTTCGTCGTCATGAGCAAGCCGCTTGGTCCCTATTCACCCGTCGTCCGCGCCGGAGACTTCGTCATCGTGTCCGGACAGGGTGGGATGCGCGACGGCGCCAAGGTCGACGGCGGCGTCGGCGCCGAGACCACACAGACGATGCAGAACGTCGCTGCCCAGCTGGCGACCGTCGGTGCGTCGCTGAACGACGTCGTCAAGACCACGTGCTTCCTCACCGACATGGAGAACTTCGCCGCGTTCAACGAGGCCTACGCCGAGGCGCTGGGCTCGCATCGCCCGGCTCGTTCCACGGTGGGTGTGGCGGCGCTGCCTGCAGGCTTCCTCGTGGAGGTCGAGGCCTGGGCCTACGTGCCCCAGGGGTGAACACGCCGCGAGAGCGCTGCGCGTGGTCGCTCACCGGTGGCGCCGGCCTCGGTGACGCCTACCTGCGGTACCACGACGAGGTGTGGGGCGTTCCTCGAGCGCGATCCCCGGGTCCTGTTCGAATTCCTGATCCTCGAAGGCGCACAGGCGGGCCTGTCGTGGTCGACGATCCTGCGCAAGCTCGACGGGTACCGGCGCGCCTACGAGGGCTTCGATGCGGAGGTGATCGCCCGGTACGGCGACGACGACGTGGCCCGGCTGCTCGCCGACGACGGGATCGTGCGCAACCGGGCGAAGGTCGCGGCCTCGATCCGCAACGCACGCGCCTGGCTCGATCTCGACGACCCGGCGGGCTTGCTGTGGAGCTTCACCGACGGCGTGGTGATCCAGAACGCCTGGCCGGACCTGTCCGAACTACCCGCCCAGACCGAGCGGTCACAGGCGATGAGCCGGGAGCTGAAGCGCCGTGGCTTCAACTTCGTCGGCCCGACGATCTGTTACGCGTTCATGCAGGCGACCGGGATGGTCAACGACCACGTCGTCTCGTGCTTTCGCCACCACGAGTGCGCCGCACTAGCCTGATGCCATGCCCGGTGCCATCGCGATCGTGATCGTCCTGTTCCTGATCCCGGTCGTGGTGATCATGAGTGGCGCCGTGGCCTCCGCCATCATCGGCGAGGTGTTCTACCGTGACGGCCGGTTCCGCTTCCGCGACAGCGAACTGCGCGACCTCCCCGACTGATCGTCGGTGGTGACGCAGTGCCCGGCACCGCGTCACCGGTGCGGCGACGGTGGCACACTGGCGCCATGCACACCCATGATCGGGCGACCGAGCAGCTGACCGAGGCGGTCGTTCGGTACTCGGTCGAACGCATGCGCCTCGATCCACCGCCGCTGGACCACCCCCGCTCGCCGCAGGAGCTGCGCGACGCCGCCGGGGTCACGATCACACCGGACGGCCTCGGCGGTATCGAGGCGCTGCGGGTCTTCGAAGAGGTGCTCGCACCGGCGTGCATCTCGGTCGACCATCCCCGGTTCTTGTCGTTCGTGCCGGCGGCGCCGACCGAAGCGTCGATGCTGTTCGATCTGGTGGTCGGTGCTTCCAGCGTCTATGCCGGGTCATGGCTCGAGGGCGCCGGGGCCATCCACGCCGAGAACGAGGCGCTGCGCTGGATCGCCGACATCGCCGGTCTGCCCGAGTCCGCCGGCGGCGTGTTCGTCAGCGGCGGGACCGCCGGAAACCTGAGCGCGCTGATCGCTGCCCGGTGGCGGTGGCGCCACCGCGCCGGCGGTGCCCACGACCGCACCCGCGGGCTGATCGTCGCATCGGCGGGCGCACACTCGTCGGTCGTCCAGGCGGCCCGCGCGATGGACGCCGACGTGGCCACCGTCCCCGCCGACGAGCGGGGTCGACTGCTCGGTGCGGCGCTGCGCTCGACGGTCGCCGGCCTGACCGATGCCGACCGCGAGCGGATCGTGGCCGTCGTGGCGACCTCGGGTACGACGAACGCCGGTGTCGTCGACGACCTGGCCGGTGCGGCCGACGTCGCCACCGATCTCGCGACGTGGTTCCACGTCGACGGCGCCTACGGGGGTGCGGCGCTCGCAGCGCCGAGCGTCCGTCACCGGTTCGACGGCATCGAGCGCGCCGACAGCTTCATCGTCGATCCGCACAAGTGGCTGTTCGCGCCGTTCGACTCCTGCGCGCTGCTCTACCGCGATCCCGGTGTTGCGAGGGCCGCGCACACCCAGCACGCCGAGTATCTCGACGTGTTGCACTCCGACGATGCTGCGGACGAACCGTGGAACGCCAGCGACTACGCACATCACCTGTCGCGCCGTGCCCGTGGTCTGCCGTTGTGGTTCAGCCTCGCCACCCACGGCACCGACGCGTACACCCGGGCGGTCGAGACCACGATCGACACCGCTCGCCGAGCTGCCCGCCTCGTCGACGAACATGCCGCCACGGAACTGCTGATGGAGCCCGAGCTGTCGGTCGTGCTGTTCCGACGTCTCGGATGGACCCCCGCGGACTATCAGGCGTGGAGTGACGCAGAGCTGGCCGCCGGCCGGTCGTTCGTCGTGCCGACGACCTGGCAGGGCGAAACGGTGCTGCGATTCTGCATCGTCAACCCGTGCACGACCGACGACGACATCCGAGCGATCCTTGCCAGCCTTACCGGCGATGCCGGTGATGTGACGTGACCACGACCGAGCCCGTCGCCGATCTCGTCATCGCGAACGCCCGCAGCGTCGCAACCGTCGACGCCGAGCGCCGGGAACTCGCCGGTGGCTGGGTGGCGATCACCGACGGCCTGGTCAGCGGTGTCGGTACCGGTGCACCGCCGGCTGGCGCTGTGGTGCTCGATGCGACCGACTGCCTGGTCACGCCCGGGCTCGTCAACGCACACCATCACCTGTACCAGAACCTCACCCGAGCGTTCCCGCCGATGACCGACAAGCCGTTGTTCGGCTGGTTGCAATCGCTGTATCCGCTGTGGCGGGGCCTCGACACCGAATCGGTGTACGTCTCGGCGTGGGTGGGTCTCGCCGAACTGGCGCTCGCCGGCTGCACGACGTCCACCGACCACCTGTACCTCCACCCCCACGGCGCCGGTGACCTGCTGACCGCCGAGATCGAGGCGGCCCGCGACCTCGGGATCCGGTTCCATCCGACACGGGGTTCGATGTCGCTGTCGCACAAGGACGGCGGGCTGCCCCCCGACGACGTCGTCGCCGATGACGACGAGATCCTCGCGGCGTGTGAGGACGCCGTGCACCGCCATCACGACCGGTCGTTCGGTGCGATGACCCGGGTGGCACTCGCACCGTGTTCGCCGTTCAGCGTCACCGAGGCCCTGATGGTGCGCACCGCCGAGCTGGCGCAGCGCCTCGACGTCCGCCTGCACACGCACTTCGCCGAGAACGCGGAGGACGACGAGTTCAGCTTGGCCACGTTCGGGTGCCGGCCGATGGAGTATCTCGAGCGCACCGGATGGGCGAGCGACCGCACGTGGGTCGCCCATTGCGTGATGCCCGACAGCGACGAGATCCAGCGTCTCGGTGCGGCGGGCGTGGGGGCGGCACACTGCCCGTCGAGCAACATGATCCTGTCGTCGGGCATCGCTCCGGTCGTCGAGTTGCGGGCGGCAGGCGTGCACGTCGGGCTCGGCGTCGACGGGTCGTCGTCGGCCGACGCAGCCTCGCTGTGGCTCGAGGCCCGCCAGGCGATGCTGCTCGCCAAGCTCCGCAGCGGTGCGGCCGCCGGCACCGCCCGCATGGCGCTCGAGATGGCGACGATCGGGGGTGCGGGATGCCTCGGCCGTGTCGGCGAGATCGGATCGCTCACGACCGGGGCGGTCGGTGACGTCGCCGTGTGGCCGCTGACCGGGCCGTCGTTCGCCGGTGCGGTCGCCGATCCGATCGAGGCCTGGCTGCGCTGCGGTCCCGTCGCCGCTCGTCACACGGTGGTCGCCGGCCGTCCGGTCGTGCTCGACGGTCATCTCGTGTCGTCCCGTCTCGGCGAGATGCTCGTCGCGCATGATCGGCTCGCTCGGCGCATCCAGGCGGGCGAGCGCGGCGGTGTGACCGGCGGCCGGTGACGCCGTTCGGCGCGCCCCGTTGGCCAGACTGTGCCCTCGTGAGAGCTCATCTCGTCACCCTCGCCGCGGTCGTGGCCGTCGCATCGGCGCTCGTCGGCTGCGACGCCGGCGAGTCGGCGCCCGCCAGGGTGAACGGCTCGCTTCCGCAGCCGGCGATCGACGTGTCCGGCGATCCGGCTGCCATCAGCGGCGCCGGGGACTCGAGCGCAGCGGGCGCATCCGACATCGACTCGGTCGTGATGATCGGCGACTCGATCACGAAGGGGTCGATGCCCTACCTCGACGAACGGTTCTCCCTGCTCGGCCTCGACCACGTCATCCAGGCCGAGACCGGCAAGCGGATGGCGGTGTCGGTGCGTGACAATCCGAGCGGGGCGGCGCTGGCCGCATTCCTCGCCGAGAACGGCGACGGCGACCATTCCGACGAGGTGTGGGTCGTGGCGCTCGGCACGAACGACATCAGCCAGTACGCCGGTCCCGACGAGATCGCTGCGGCCGTCAACGAGGTGCTCGACGAGGTGCCCGACGAGGCGGCGCTGGTCTGGGTCGACACCTTCATCGCGGACCGTCCCGATCAGAGCGACATGGTCAACTCGATCATCCGCCAGCGCGTCGAACGTCGCGGCGACAGCGTGATCGCACCGTGGACGGCCTTCGTCGAGGGCGACGGTGTGTTGACGGGCGACGGCGTACACCCGACGAGTGGCGGCGCCGACGTGTTCGCGTTCGTGGTCGCCGACACCGTCCGTGCCTTCCTCGCCCGCTGACCAACCGCCCGCCAACACCCCGGAAAACCTGCGTTTGCGCAACAGAACGGGTGGGCCGGGCCACCCGAATCCGTACGCGAACGTGAATTTTGTGGGGTCAGGTGTCCCAGCGGGACTGGCCGAAGCGGTAGCCGACCGAGCGCACCGTCTGGATCAGGTTGGCGTGCTCCTCGCCGAGCTTGGCGCGCAACCGTCGCACGTGGACGTCGACGGTGCGCGCACCGCCGTAGTACTCGTAGCCCCACACGCGGCTCAGCAGCATCTCGCGCGTGAACACCTTGCCCGGGTTCTGCGCGAGGAACTTCAGCAGCTCGTACTCCATGTACGTCATGTCGAGCGGACGCCCGGCGATCGCTGCCTGGTACGTCTCGAGGTTGAGCGTCAGCTCGCCGTACTCGACCAGGTCGGCACGGTGCAGGTCGATGTCGGTGACCAAGAGGTGCCGCAATCGCGCCTCGAGCTCGGCCGGGTGGAACGGCGTCAGGCAGAAGTCGTCGAAGAGTTCGTCGCGATGTTCGAGGTCGCCGAGCTGCCCGCCGCCGACGAGCAGCATCACGGGGAACGTGCGATCGCCGCTCTTGCGGATCGTGCGGAGGAACGCCCAACCACCGTCGGCGTCCGCTGCGATGTCGACGATCGCTCCGGCCCAGCCGCCGGCGGGTTCGTCGTCGCCGTCGGCGCCGGGCACGGCCTTCCAGGCGAAGCCGGCGAGATCGAGCGTGCGCGCGAGCTCCGGTGTCGCCGGGTCGGGGACGACGACCAACATCGACTCACGCGCCGCCATGGTCACAACACCCCGAGGTAGCGGTCTCGCTCGAACGGGGTGACCTGGGTCTTGTAGCTGCGCCACTCGTTGCGCTTGTTGCGCAGGAACCACTCGAAGATGTGCTCGCCGAGCGCCTCTTGGACGAGCGTCGAGTTCTCCATCACGCTCAGCGCGTCGTTCAACGACTGGGGCAGCTGACGGATGCCCAGTTTGGCCAACACGTCGTCGCCGATCTCGAACAGGTTGGCGTCGGCCTCGTCGGGCAGTTCGTAGCCGTCGCGGATCCCGCGCATCCCCGCGGCCAGCATCAGGCTGAACGCGAGGTACGGATTGCACGCCGGATCGGCGGAGCGGTATTCGATGCGCGTCGCCATCGGGTTGTCGCGCTTGGGGATCGGCACCCGGATCAGTCCGCTGCGGTTGTTGCGAGCCCAGCTGATGTGCACCGGCGCCTCGAAGCCCGGCACCAGCCGCTTGTAGCTGTTGACGGTCTGGTTCGTCACGGCGGTGATCTCGGCGGCGTGGCGCAGCATGCCCGCCATGAACGCCTTGGCGGTCGGCGACAGGTGGTAGGCGTCGTCGCCGTCGAAGAACGCGTTGTCGTCGCCACGGAACAGCGACAGGTGGACGTGCATGCCCGATCCCTGGACGCCTTCGAGCGGCTTGGGCATGAACGTGGCGTGCACGCCGTGGTGCGAGGCGACCTCGCGCACGGCGAGGCGGAACGTCATCATGCTGTCGGCCATCGTGAGTGCGTCGGTGTGCCGCAGGTCGATCTCCTGCTGGCCGGGCGCATCTTCGTGGAAGCTGTACTCGACGGGGATGCCCAGCGCTTCGAGGGTCCGGATCGTCTTCTTGCGAAGCTCGCCGGTGATGTCGCTGGTCGTGAGGTCGAAGTAGCCGCCCTGGTCGACCGGCACCGGCGGCTGACCCGGCACCAGCGGCTCGAAGTAGAAGAACTCGACGTCGGGGGCGACGTAGAACGTGAGGCCCTCGTCGTGGGCATCCTGCACGTGCCGGCGCAGCACCTGGCGGGGGTCGCCTTCGAACGGTGTGCCGTCGAGGTGGTGGATGTCGCAGAAGATCCGCGCCTCGGCCGCCTTGGGATCGCCCCACGGCAGCAGCTCGAACGTGTCGGGATCGGGCATCGCGAGCACGTCGGCTTCCTGCACCCGGGAGAACCCGTCGATCGACGACCCGTCGAACGTCATGCCGTCCTCGAGGGCGTTCTCGAGCTCCGCGGGCGAGATCGCCAGACTCTTGAGCGTGCCGAGCACGTCGGTGAACCACAGACGCACGAGCCGGACACCGCGCTCTTCGACGCTGCGCAGGACGTAGTCACGCTGTTGGTCGCGCATGTCGGTCATCTCCTGATTCTGTCGCGCCGGGGGTCGGAATGCGACAGGACGGGAGCCGCGGCCCCCGTCCTGTCGTCGTTCATGTGCGTTTCACCACGTCGGGGCGTTGCCCCGCCGCATCACTTCATCGCACCGCAGATGGTCTCGACCATCAGACGGGCGACGACGTACGGATCGATGTTCGCGTTGGGACGGCGATCCTCCAGGTAGCCCTTGCGGTCGACGGCGACCTGCCACGGGATGCGGATCGAGGCGCCACGGTCGGACACGCCGTAGCTGAACTGGTCGTGACGCTGGGTCTCGTGGGCGCCGGTCAGGCGGTCCTCGATGCCGGTGCCGTAGTTGGCGATGTGCAGATCGGCCTTCTCGCCGAGCGCCTTGCAGCCGGCCTCGATGTACTTGTAGCCGCCCTCCTCGCGCATCTCCTTGGTCGAGAAGTTCGTGTGGGCGCCTGCGCCGTTCCAGTCGCCCTTCGCCGGCTTGGCGTCGAGCGTGGCGGCGATCCCGTAGTCCTCGCCGATCCGGTAGAGCAGCCAGCGGGCGACCCAGAGCTGGTCGGCGACTTCGAGCAGGCCGAGCGGGCCGACCTGGAACTCCCACTGTCCGGGCATGACTTCGGCGTTGATGCCCGAGATCGACAGCCCGGCTGCCAGGCAGGCTTCGAGATGGTCCTCGACGAGGGGACGGCCGTGGATCTCGTCCTCGCCGACGCCGCAGTAGTAGCCGCCCTGTGGCTCGGGGTAACCGGCGGGCGGGAAGCCGTACGGGCGCCCGTTCTTCATCAGGGTGAATTCCTGCTCGATGCCGAACATCGGCTCGTGCTTCTTGTACTTCTTGGCGGTCTTGGCGGCGAGCTGACGGGTGTTGGTCGGGTGCGGCTTGCCGTCGACGAGCATCACCTCGCACATCACCAGCACGTCGTCGCCACCACGGATCGGGTCCGGATAGCTGGCGACGGGCTTGAGCACGCAGTCGCTCTTGTCGCCGGTCGCCTGGTTGGTGCTCGAACCGTCGAAGCCCCAGATCGGCAGCTCGGCGCCGTCCTCCAGGATCTTGGTCTTCGAACGCAGCTTCGACGTCGGCTGCGTGCCGTCGACCCAGATGTATTCAGCCTTGTAAACCACAGTTGTCCTCAATTCGGTCCGTGTGTGCGGGATGTGTTCGGGGGTACAGGCGACCCAACCTAGATGTTCGGTGTCGGTCTCGCCCGATGGCAGGCGGCATCGTCGCAGCGTCGGGTTGCCGAGTCGTTGCCCGGTTGTGAACGCAGTGTGAACAGCAACGCCGCGTTCGGTCCTCGAGGTTCGATGCTCGGTGAATCGCGGTCACCGACCCTGGACGGTGTAGGTCTCCAGCTCGGCGTCCGCGGCGATCTGTTCGTCGGTGAAGGCGACCTGGCGCCACTGCTTCTCGCTGAACTCGACGGTCTGGGAATCGAACAGCGGTGACGTTCGATCGCCGGTCTGGCCGTAGACGAGCAATGCCCAGGCTCGGACCGAGTCGCCGGTGTAGTCGACGGTCATGACGAAGCTGGTGCCGAAGTTGATCCGGTAGCCCTCGCCGCGCAACGAGCTGCCGACGGCGACCGCTTCGCCGCGCTGCGGTGCCGGTTCGCTCGACGACGACGCCCCGCTCCACGTGACGATGTTGGTGACACCGTCGTCGCTGTTGCCGCCGTGGATCGGGATGCGGGTCTCGGAGCGTTCGGTGAACTGTGATGCGCCGAGGGTGGTGTCGACGCCGAAGCCGGCCGCGGTCATGGTCTGTACGGCGCGTGCCATTGCCTGGAGCAGCGGTGTCCTGTCGGCTGCGGGAACCTCGGGAGTCAGCGTCGGTCGGGCGGGGTCGAAGGCATCGTCGAACAGCGGCCCGGCCGTCTCGAAGGCGTCGTCGTCGAACCTGCTCATCGTCTCGCGCCAGATCATCGGTCCTGATCGGTCGAGGTCGTACACGCCGTCCCACGCTGCGAGCACGTCGCAGGCGGCGGTGAGGTCGACCGACGCTGCGGGCAGGCTGATGCTTCCGTCGTTGGTCAGGAGATCGGGCACGTCGACGACCGGCGTCGCACGGCAGGCGTCGACGGCGGCGGCACGCAACAGCGCCGCCGTCCTGCCCGTGTTGTCGAACGCTGCGGTGCGGATCTCGTCGGCATCGAACAGGTTGTCGGGGCCGGCGAGCCCCGCTGAGTTGGCGGAGCCGAGCACCGCGGCGTTCTGGCGTGAGCGCATGCTCAGTGGCGTGTTCTGCTGGCCGTGGAGGATCGAATAGTCGCCGGTGAGCGTGAACTCGGCGCTCGGCACCCAGAAGCTGTCGTTGGCGTTGAAGACGTAGTCGTTGCGCTGCACCATCGGCATTTCGGAGAACGGCACGAGCCCGGGGTCGCGTGCACCGGCGACGTCCTCCCAGCGAAAGGCGCTGTCGGATCCGTCGAGCAGGACGAATCCCTGGTCGTAGGCGACCTGCGTCAGCGGATCGTTGAACAGGTCGCCGATGAAGGCCTGCTCGGCGGTGGCGCTCAGGTTCGGGGTCGCCGACGTGTCGGCATACCAGGTGCTGCCGTCGTCGCCGACCGCCACGGTGTTGAACAGGGGCACGCCCTGGTACTCGGCGGTGAGCGCCTGGAGGTCGGCGACGCTCTGGATGTACGGCATCCGGGCGTACTGTTCGATGAACTCGTCGTTGTCGATGTTGGCGTCTCGATAGCTCACCGCGTTGGTGCCGCTCCAGCCGACGCCGGGGAAGTCGAGGATCGGTCCGTACTCGCTGCGCCACAGGGTGCGGGTCTCGGTGTCGACGGTGCCGTCGGGGCGCAGGATCTCGATCGAAGCGTCGGTCGAGGTCATCGGCACCGACTGTCCGTCGACGAGGTACGAGGTCGGCGACGCCGGATCGAGCGACAGGAGGTAGCCCGTCATCCGGTTGCCCGCCGACACCGTGTGGGTCCACGCGACACCGTCGGTGAACCCGATTCCCACGCCGGGCAGACCCAGCAATTGGGCCCCGTAGATGTCGGCGCTTCCCGGCACTGTCAGTTGGACCTCGGAGAAGCGCAGCTCGCCCTCCCACGGGAAGTGCGGGTTGGCCAGCAGCAGGCCGCCCTGGTTGCCGACCGCACGTTCGCTGCCGACCGCCCAGCCGTTGCTGGCCAGGCCGTCGCCGTCGGCCAGGCCCAGGTCGGCGGACGCGAGCTCGTCGAGATCGAATGTCGCCGCATCGACCGCCGCGTCGGTGGGCGCGTCGGTCGGCCGTCGCAGGGCCGCCGGTTCGGCCGCCGGCGGCTGGGCGGTGCCGATGAAGCCGATGATCGCCGAGCTGCTCGCCTGGAGGGCGACCGAGCGGGCGTAGGTGTACGCCTCGACCGGCGTGATCGGCCGGATCCAGTCGGCTCCGGCACACCATCCCGTCAGATCGCCCCGGACGTCGGCCAGGTGATCGTTCCAACCGGCGACGAATGCCTCGAACTGATCGACCACCTCGCTCGACGCATTCGGGAAGTCAGCGGCTGCGACGTCCGCGATGCCGATCGCCTTCCACGCGAAGTCGCTGTCGACGTTCTCGCCCTCGGTTCCCGGGCCGAGCGCCGCCGATCGGCCGCTGGTCACCTTGAGGATCTGGTCGATCAGGGTGCAGCCATGGTCCTCGCCGCTCGTCCACCCCTGGCCGTAGGCGACGTCGGCGGCCGTGTCGCCGGTGATGTGGGGCACGCCGTTCGTCGTGCGGCGGATCTCGGCCTGGTAGCGGGGCGGGATCAGGGTGGTGCTCGTCGTCGTGGTCGTCGTCGACGTCGTGGTCGTCGTGTTGGGCGACGTCGGCAGCGGGATCGATTCGGGGCCCTTGCCGGGGGAACACGCAGCGACGACGAGAAATCCGACGACTGCTATCCGGCCCATACGCACAAGGCCATAGTGCCAGATGATGCACACCTCTCCGCAGCGAGGCTCCATGGCGGTCACCGCAGCGAGACCGCGAGCATCGCCAGCGGTAGCCTGACCGATCGTGACGGTGCTGCGAGTGGGGCTCGCTCAACTCAACCCGACCGTGGGCGACCTCGCCGGGAACCTGGCCCGGATGGTCGACGCCTACGACCGCGCCGAGGCCGCCGGCTGCGACATCGTCGCCTTCCCGGAACTCTCGACGACCGGCTACCCGCCCGAGGACCTCGTGCTCAAGCCCGGCTTCGTGGTCGACAACATCGCCTCGCTGTCCGAGCTGGCGGCGCACACCGGCCGGTGCGCCGCCGTCGTGGGATTCGTCGACCAGGACCGCGACCTCTACAACGCCGCCGCGGTGTGTGCGAACGGCGAGATCGTCGGTACGTACCGCAAGCGGCTGCTGCCCAACAGCACGGTGTTCGACGAAGCGCGCTACTTCACCGCCGGTCACGAATCCGACCCGCTCGAGCTGTTCGTGATCGGTGGCGTCAAGGTCGGCATCTCGATCTGCGAGGACATCTGGAGTCCGTTCGGCCCGGTCGCCGAACAGGCGGCCGCCGGCGCCGAGGTCAGCATCAACATCAACGCCTCCCCGTTCCACGCCGGCAAGGGCGCCGAGCGTGAGCGCATGTTGGCGACCCGTGCAGCCGACTCCCACGCGGCGATCGTGTACGTCAATCAGGTCGGGGGCCAGGACGAGCTCGTGTTCGACGGCGGCTCGGTCGTGTTCGACCACGAGGGCACGTTGCTGGCACGTGCGCCGCAGTTCGTCGAGGACCTGACGATCGTCGACGTGCCGGTGCCGCCGGTGTACCGCAAACGACTCCTCGATCCTCGCGGACGCATCACCGTGGCGCTGCTTCCCACCGTCGACGTCACGACCGACCCCGTCGTCCGCGACGACGTCATCGCCGGTTCGATCGCCGCCCCGCTCGACGCCGACCGCGAGCTCTACGACGCGCTCGTGCTCGGCACCCGCGACTACTGCGTGAAGAACGGCTTCGACGACGTCGTCATCGCCCTCTCGGGCGGGATCGACTCCACGATCGTGGCCTGCATCGCCGTCGACGCACTCGGCGCCGACCACGTGCACGGGGTCTCGATGCCGTCGCGCTACTCGAGCGAGCACTCCAAGAGCGATGCGCAGTTGCTTGCCGAGAACCTCGGGATCGACTTCCGCACGATCTCGATCGAGCCGTCGTTCTCGGCGTTCATCGACATGCTCGGGCCGTCGTTCGAGGGACGCGAGCCGGGCCTGACCTACGAGAACATCCAGAGCCGGTGCCGAGGTCTGCTGCTGATGGCGTTGTCGAACGAGTTCGGCTGGATGGCATTGACCACGGGCAACAAGAGCGAGGTCGCCGTCGGCTACTTCACGATCTACGGCGACTCCGTCGGCGGCTACGGGATCATCAAGGATGTCCTGAAGACGCGCGTGTACGACCTGTGCCGCTACGTCAACCGTGCGGCGGGCCGCGAGGTGATCCCGGTCGACGTCATCACCAAGCCACCGTCGGCCGAGCTGCGACCCGACCAGCGCGACGACCAGAGCCTGCCGCCCTACGAGGTGCTCGATCCGATCCTGCAGCTGTACGTCGAGGACGATCGCACCGCAGGCGAGATCATCGAGATGGGCCACGACGAGGCGACGGTGCGGCGCATCACGCGGCTGGTCGACATCGCGGAGTACAAGCGCCGCCAGACACCGCCGGGCGTCCGGGTGACGCGCAAGGCGTTCGGCAAGGACCGCCGCATGCCGATCACCAGCGGCTATCGCGGCTGAGGAGATCCGTGTCGCCCGCCCACGCCGAGATCCACCGCACCGTCCGAGACCGCCTCGACGACAACGACCAGCGCTACACGTCCGGACGTCGCGCCGTCGTCGACGCCCTCGCCTCGGCCGACGGTCCCGTGACGCTGCCGGAGCTGATGGAGCGCGCACCGGCGCTCGCGCAGAGCTCCGCATACCGCAACCTCGCCGTGATGGAGCAGGCCGGCGTCGTGCGCCGGCTCGTGCACACGTCGGACCATGCGCGCTACGAGCTGGCCGAGGACCTCACCGAGCATCATCACCACCTGATCTGCGAGCTCTGCGGCGCGGTGCGCGACGTCACACTCACGCCGGCGCTCGAACGCCAGCTCGACTCGGCGTTCGATGCGCTGTCGGGCGCCGAGGGCTTCGAGGCGACGCATCACACGATCGACCTCTACGGCTACTGTGCCGACTGCCGCTCGTGAACACCTCGATCACACACCGAAAAATGCCTGGATCGTCGCGCTGAGCGCGACACCAGCGGCATTTTTCGGGATCATTCTGAGGTGAGGATCAGGCGGGCACGAGGGAGCGTCGTCGGACGAGCGTGCGGCGTGCGACCGAGCCGGCGAGGACGACGAAGAAGATGATCACCGACGTCAGTGCCATCGTCGCACCTGCGGCGGTGGCGTGGTGGTAGCTGACGAGGATGCCGATCACGGTGGCGAGTGAACCCAGCGCCACCGAGACCACCATGATCATCGGGACGCGTCGCACCAGCAGCGTCGCTGCGGCCGGCGGCGCGATCAGGAATGCGAACACCAGCAGGTTCCCCACCGACCGGAACGACGTCACGATCGAGATGGCGAGCAAGGCCAGGAGTGCCGCCTGGGCGAGACCCGGTCGTAGTCCGAGCATCGAGGCCAGCGACACGTCGAACGTCATCACGAGGAATGATCGGTACAGCACGACGACGCCGACGAGTGCGATCAGCGCAGCGATCGCCTGGCGGATCACGTCGGAGCTGTCGAGCCCGGTGATCGAACCGAACAGGAAACGGTTGAGGTCGCCCGTGTACGAGGCGCGTTGCGTCGACATGATCACGACGGCGAGCGCCAGGAAACCGACGAACAGCACACCGATCGACGTGTCGTCCGGCAGTGGCGAATGCCGGCGGATCAGCGCGATGCCCGCAACCATCGCTCCGGCTGCGACCAGCGCTCCGAGCGAGGTGTCGACGCCGATGATGAATGCGATCGCGATGCCGGGCAGGACGCCGTGGGCGAGAGCGTCGCCCAGGAAGCTCATCCCGCGCAGCACCACCCACGTCCCGACGAGCGACGTGGTGACCACGGTCAGCAGGCCGGCGAGCAGCGCGTCGCGCATCAGCTCGGAGTTCGTGAACGGTGCGATCCACCACCCCCACGGATCACTCAGGAATTCCATCGGTTCAGCTTGCCCCGTTACCGGCGAGTGCGGCGACGATCGTCTCGACGTTCTGGCGCAGCCATCCGACGTACGTCGCCGCCTCGCTGCCGGGTTCGCCGAGGGTCCCGATCAGCAGGCTGACGACCTCGACATCACCGATCCGATCGGCGAGCGCATCGGCGTCGGCCGATGAGCTCTGCGTCTCCGCGAAGATCGCGGGCACCCCGGTCGCCTCGATCTCTGCGGCGAGGGCGTCGAGCTCGGCAGGGCTCGTCGCCGCGAGGGAGCTGGACGACGGGATGACGCTGCCCAGCACCTCGAAGCCGTACCGGTCGGCGAAGTACCCGAGCGAGTCGTGGTTCGTGACGAGGATCCGCTGATCGGTCGGCAGCGGTGCGACCAGCGTGTCGATCTCCCCGTCGAGCGCATCCAGTTCGTCGACGTACTGCTCGACGCAGGCGTCGAGCGCCGCTGGGTCGACGCCGCGGGCCGCCAGTGCCTCGGCGATCAACGGCACCGCGGCGGCGACACGGGTGGGATCCCACCACACGTGCGGGTCCTCGCCGCCATGCTCGTCGCCCCCGTCGTCGTGCTCGTCGTCCTGGTGCTCGTCGTCGTGCGACCCGTCGCTGGTGGCGATCGGGTCGAGTTGCTCGCCGACGCGCAGGACGGCGACACCGCTGGACTCGACGGCGTCGATGGTGTCGGCCAGGGACTCCTCGAGGAGGAGTCCGTTCGCAATGACGAGATCGGCGTTGTCCATCCGCTCGCGATCGCTCAGCGATGGCTCGAACGAGTGGGGATCGCCGCCGAGGGGGATGATCGTCCCGACGCGGGCGAGACCGTCACAGCCCACGTTGGCGGCGATGTCGGCCCAGATGCTCGTGGTCGCCAAGACCGTGACCGCATCCGCCGCAGCAGGGCTGTCGGTGCCGGGGCCCAGGTCGTCGGACCCGCATGCTGCGAGCAGGAGCGCTCCGACGGCGACGGCGACGAGGTGGGAGTGGGCACGCGCGACGGACATGAGCGGGAACTCTACTGAGAATGACTCTCATTCCAAACGCGGTATCGTCGCCGACGTGAGCCCCGAAGACACGGTCGCCAGCCTCACTGCGGTGTCGGTCAGGTATGCCGACGTGGTGGCGCTGGACACGACCACGACCAGTTTCGAGCGAGGATCGTCGACCGCTCTCGTCGGTGCGAACGGCAGCGGCAAGAGCACGGTCCTGCGCCTGTTGGCCGGGCTGCTCGCCCCGACGACCGGGATGGTGGAGCGGGCGCCGGGCGTCGAAGCGGCGTTCATCGCCCAACAGCACGAACATCACGACTGGATGCCGCTGCCGGTCGACGAGGTCATCCGCATGGGGTGCTATCGCACGCGTGGGCTCCTCGGACGCATCACCCGCGACGACCGCGCCGAGGTCCGCTCCGTCGCCGAGCGCCTCGACGTGACCGACCTGCTGAGGCGACCCTTCAGCGAGCTGTCGGGCGGCCAACGCCAGCGGGTGCTCGTCGCCCAGGCACTGATCGGGTCGCCGCGCCTGCTGCTGCTCGACGAGCCGATCACCGGCCTCGATCTGCCGAGCCAGGAGACGATCCTGTCGATCATCGACGCCGAGGTCGCGAGCGGTGCGACCGTCGTGTTCTCGACGCACCATCTCGAAGAGGCCAAACGGGCGCAGCGGGTGATGCTGCTCGCGGGCTGTCTGATCGCCGACGGTGCGCCGGACGAGGTGCTGCTGCCCGAACACCTCGCCACCGCCTTCGGGGGCCGTCTGCTCAGAATCGGCGGTGAGGCGCTGCTCGTCGACGACCACGGCCACGGCCACAGCCACGACGTGGGCGACGATCACAGCCACGACGACGTCGGCCACCGCCACCTGCATCAACCCGAGCACGCAGCCGAACACCGCACCGCATCGGATGGCGAACCGCGCTGATCCTCGGCTCGTCGATCAGACTGGGCCGATGGGAGCCGGTCACGCACACGGGTTCGACGATGGTCACGACCTCGACGAGCAGGTCCGTCCCGAGATCCGACTGGCGATGTGGATCGCCGTCGGCGTCTGTGCGTTGTCGGTGCTGGTCGGCCTCGTCGTGCTCTGGCCCGGCGGCGGGAGTGGTCAGGTCGTCGACCCCATGGGCCTCGATGGCGAGCCGGTGAAGGCCAACGTCCAGTCGGTCGACGAAGTGCCCTGTTCGTTCGATCCGCTCCTCGCGTGCAAGCGCGCCGACGTCGTCGTGGGCAGCGGTGACCGTTTCGTCATCGAGCAGCCGCTCGACTCGACCATCTCGGCCGGTGACGGCATCCTGATCGATCTCGTCGATCTCGGCGATGGGGCGCAGCAGGCGGTGTTCTACGACTTCCAGCGCAGCACGCCGATGTTGCTGCTGGTCATCCTGTTCGTCGCTTCGATCGTCGTACTGGGTCGCTGGCGAGGCGTCGGGGCCCTCGCCGGCCTGGCGATGAGCCTCGTCGTGATCGTGGTGTTCGCCCTGCCGGCGCTCCTCGACGGTTCGAACTCGGTGGCGGTTGCGCTCGTCACCGCCGGGGCGATCGCGTTCGTGGCGCTCTTCCTCGCACACGGCCGCGGCCTCGCGACGGCGGTGGCCTTGCTGTCGACGTTCGCCAGCCTTGCGCTCACCGGCGTCCTCGCCTGGGTCTTCCTCACCGCGTCGAAGTTCACCGGGTTCGGCGACGAGAGCGTCGGATTCCTGGATGCGATGGGCTCGCAGGTCGACCCCCGAGGGTTGCTGTTGGCCGGCGTCGTGATCGGTTCGCTCGGCGTGCTCGACGACGTCACGGTGACCCAGGTGTCGGCGGTGTGGGAGTTGAAGCGGGCCGCTGCGGACGCCGGATTCGGTGAGTTGTACGGCCGGGCCCTTCGGATCGGCCGCGACCACATCTCCTCGACGGTCAACACGCTGTTCCTCGCCTACGCCGGCGCATCGTTGCCGTTGCTGCTGCTCTTCAGCGAAGCCGGTCAGGGCCTCGGATCGGTGGCCACGCGCGAGGTGGTCGCCGTGGAGATCGTTCGGGCGCTGGTCGGCTCGATCGGCCTCGTCGCCTCGGTACCGATCAGCACGGCGTTGGCTGCGAAGGTGTTGGCATCGACGCACACCGACGACCTCCGACCGATCCCGGCACCGCAGGAGCAAGCGACCCCGTGATCGAACTCGACGACTCGCTGCGGAGCACGATCACCGCCAACCTCGACCGCCACGACCGCCTCGAGCTGCCGCTCGAGGGCCGCCGGCACGCAGCGGTCGCGATCCTGCTCGTCGATTCGGTGGCCGGCTCCGACCGCACCGACCCGTTCGGCGCCACGGCCGACGATCTGGCGGTGATCCCGTCGGACGTGTCGGACCTCGACGGCCGCATGGCCGACGTCGCAGGCGGTGCCTCGTTCGTGTTGTGTCGACGCAGCGCCGGGCTCAACCGGCATGCGTCGCAGTGGGCGCTGCCCGGCGGCCGGCTCGACGCCGGCGAGAGCGCCGTCGATGCAGCGTTGCGCGAGACCGACGAGGAGATCGGTGTCCATCTCGGACCCGATGCCGTGCTCGGCCTGCTCGACGACTACGCGACCCGGTCGGGCTACGTGATCACGCCGGTCGTCGTGTGGGGTGGCGCCGGCGTCGAGATCGTTCCGCACCCGGGCGAGGTACTCGCGGCCTACCGCATCGGGTTGCACCAGCTCACCCGGGCCGACTCGCCGAGGTTCGTCACCATCCCCGAGAGCGACCGTCCGGTCGTGCAGGTGCCGCTCGGTGGCGACCTGATCCATGCGCCCACGGGTGCGCTGCTCGTGCAGTTCCGCTGGGTCGGCTTGGACGGGCGCATCAACGAGCGCGTCCACGACTTCGAGCAGCCCGTGTTCGCCTGGGGCTGACGTCTCTGCGCGGGCCCGGGAGGGCAGCGCTCGTCGGCCACATCCCGGGTTCGTGTGAGCGATCATTGCGACTGCGACGATGTGTGCTCACACGAATCGAGAGACCGTCCCGCGGTGATCGCGTGGGGTCAGCGACCGGAGTGGCCGAATCCGCCGCCCCGATCGACCCCGTCGAGGGAATCGACGACCTGCCAAGCCACGGACTCGACCCGCTGGATGACGAGCTGGGCGATGCGGTCGCCGCGCTCCACGGCGTAGTCGGCGTCGGGATCGGTGTTGATCAGCACGACCTTGATCTCGCCCCGGTAGGCAGCGTCGATCAGGCCAGGTCCGTTGACGACGCTGATCCCGTGCTTGACGGCCATCCCGCTGCGCGGCAGCACGAACCCGCCGTGGCCCATCGGGATCGCAATCGAGATGCCCGTCGGCACCAGCGCCCGCCCACCGCCGGCGGCGAGCGTGGCGGCCTCACGGGCGTACAGGTCCAAGCCGGCGTCGCCGTCGTGGGCGTACTCGGGAAGCGGAAGGTCGGCGTCGAGCTGGACGATCGGGACGGGAAGGCTCACGCCCGCCGAGGCTAAACCGTCGCTCCCCGTCACGGCACACGTCACGGCACACGTCACGGGGCGCTGTCGTCGCTCGGTGCAGTCGACACGCCGATCGGCGACATGGGAATCTCTCAGGATGCGTCCCGACCGGCTCCCGCTGACGTACGACGAATGCCGCGACCGCTTCCGCTGGACGTGCGACCTCGCCGGCGTACCGTGGACGGCTCACCCGATCACGGCGCGGGGCCCGCACGGCCAACTGCTGACGATCGACGAGGCGTCGTTCGGCGCCGACAACCCTCGTCGCGCACTGGTGATCCTGGCCGGGGTCCACGGCGACGAGGGGTTCTCGTCGTCGACGCTGGTCTGCGACGCCGTTGACCGCTGGGTGACGGCGGGCGACGACCCGACGCTCGCCGGCGACGCCGCCGTCGTGATCATCCACGGCGTGAACCCGTGGGGAATGGCCTACTGGCGCCGCCAGAACGAGTCGAACGTCGACCTCAACCGCAACTGGGGCCGCGACGAGCGTGCCGAGCTGGCGGACAACGTCGGCTACGTCGCACTTCATCCGGTGCTGGTGCCCCACGGTGCATCGCCGCCCACTGCGCAGTCGCTGTTCGACGTCACGCAGGCACTGGTCGACGAACACGGCCTTGCATGGGTCAAGGCGGCGGTGAGTTCGGGCCAGTTCAGCCATCCGGACGGGTTGTACTTCGGCGGCGACCGCACAGAGGAGTCCAACCTGGTGCTCGCCGGGATCGTGGGGACGCGATGTGCGGGTGCCGAAGAGGTGCTCGTCGTCGACCTGCACACCGGCCACGGCGAGTACGGCTCGTACACCTTGCTCGCTCCCGTCGACCGGAACGATCCCGTCGATCGATGGTTGCGCGACGTGTTCGACGGCGACCGCATCGAATGCACGTCGGCGACCGGTGCGACGACAGGACCCAAACTCGGCCAGATCGCCACCGGTCTCGCCTCCGTCGTGCCCGGGGCGACGTGGCGGACGGTGACGATGGAGCTCGGCACGATCTCCGACACCCGGATGATCGTCAACGAACGAGCCGAGCACTGGGTGCACTTCCACGGTGACCGTTCGCTCGCCGAGCACGCCCGCATCGTGTGGGACCATCGATGTGGCTCGACACCCGATGATGCCGAGTGGGAGCGCCTCGCGCGCCGTCACGGCGTCGAGGTCCTCGACGCAGCCCACACCACCGTTGCCGACTAGTGTCATCGCACCGCGACGAAGGAGATCTCGATGGGAATGCTGGACACGATCAAGTCGAAGCTGGGCGGAAACAAGACCCAGGTGAAACAGGGCATCGACAAGACCGCCGATGTCGTCGACGACAAGGCCGGAGCCCACGCGGACAAGGTGCAACAGGGCGCCGAGTTGGCCAAGGACGCCGTCGACAAGCTTCCCGACGCCTGAGGCCCCAGCGGCGAGCCATCGCCGCGACGTCGTAGGCTCGCCGCAATGAGTCCACCGGTCGAGCGTCGGCGTCCCCCGTCGGTCGATGCGCTCGCCCGATCGCTCGCACCGACCGGGCTGCCGCACCCGATCCTCGTCGACATCGCCCGTGCCGCGATCGACGCCGAGGACGTCGAATCCGTCGCAGCGCGTGCGGATGCCTTCCGTCGCAGCCTGCTGACCCCGGTCGTCAACGCCACCGGTGTGCTGTTGCACACCAACTTGGGTCGCGCACCGCTTCGGCACCATCAGGAGGCGACCGCCCAGACGGTGGAGTTCGACCTCGACACCGGGGCGCGCGGGTCGCGCCAGCGAGCTGTCGGGCAGCTGTTCGCGCGGCTGTGCGGCGCCGAGGCGGCCATCGTCGTCAACAACAACGCTGCCGCCGTGCTCCTCGTGCTCGCCGCGCTCGCTGCGGGTCGAGACGTCCCGGTGAGCCGGGGCGAGAGCGTGGAGATCGGCGGTTCGTTCCGGGTGCCCGACGTGATGGAACAGTCCGGTGCCCGGCTCGTCGACGTGGGCACGACGAACAGGACCCGGCTCGACGATTATCGCCGAGCGCTCGCCAAGCCCGGGATCGATGCGTCGATCGTGCTCAAGGTGCACCCGAGCAACTACCGGGTCGAGGGATTCGTCGAGGACACATCGGTACGTGAACTGGCGACGCTCGGTGTGCCCGTCGTCGCCGACATCGGCAGCGGCCTGATCGATGCATCGTGTCCGTGGCTGTCGGGACCGCCGCCGGCGTGGCTGGCCGGCGAGCCCGCCGCCCGCCAGACGATCGCCGACGGCGCGGCGATCGTCACCTTCAGCGGCGACAAGTTGCTCGGCGGTCCGCAGGCGGGAATCATCGCCGGGCGGGCCGATCTGGTCGAGCGCTGCCGGCTGCATCCGCTGGCGCGGGCGTTGCGCCCGGGGGGCCTCGTGCTCAGTGCGCTCCAGGAGACGGCGATGGCCTATCTCGACAAGCGCGCGGCCGGCGACATCGCCTTCTGGCGGATGGTCGCCGTGCCGCTCGGTTCGCTGCGCTCACGTGCGGAGGCCGTTGCCGCCTCGGTGTCGGATGTTCACCGGTCAGCGGTCGCCGCACCGATGGAATCGTTGCCCGGCGCCGGGTCGGCCCCGGGCGTCACGATGCCGTCGTACGGCATCGAGATCGACGGCGACCTGCTGGCGCTGCTGCGTCGCCACGATCCGCCGGTGATCGCCCGCTCACGCGACGACCGGACCCTGCTCGATCTGCGATCGGTCGATCCGTCCGACGACACAGCCATCATCGCCGCGCTCACCGCGCCGGCGCGCGCCTCGTGACGGTCGTCGCCACCGCCGGCCACGTCGACCACGGCAAGTCGTCGTTGGTGCTGGCGTTGACCGGGACCGATCCCGACCGGTTCGAGGAGGAGAAGCGCCGCGGTCTCACGATCGATCTCGGCTTCGCCCACACGACGCTCCCCTCGGGTGAAGAGCTCAGCTTCATCGACGTGCCCGGTCACGTGAAGTTCCTGCGCAACATGCTCGCCGGCGTCGGCGGGGTGTCGGCGTGCGTGTTCGTCGTGGCAGCCACCGAGGGATGGAAGCCGCAGTCCGAGGAGCACCTGCGGATCCTCGAACTGCTGGGCGTCGACGAGGGCATCGTCGCGCTGACCAAGGCCGACCTCGTCGACGACGACCTGCTGGAACTGGCCCGGATGGACGTCGCCGACCACGTCGCCGGCACGTTCCTCGCCGATGCGCCGGTCGTCGCGGTGTCGGCGACGACCGGCGCGGGCCTCGACGCGATCCGCCGCGAACTCGACGGTCTGGTGGCACGGACGGCCCGCGCCGGCGACCGGGGGCGTCCCCGCCTGTGGATCGACCGGGTGTTCGCCGCGAAGGGAAGCGGCACCGTCGTCACCGGCACGTTGACCGGGGGACGGTTGTCGGTCGACCAGGGACTCGCCGTCGGCGATCGTCCCGTGCGCGTGCGCGGGCTGCAGACCTCGGGACGATCCGTCGACGACATCGGCCCCGGCAACCGCGTCGCGGTCAATCTCGCCGGCATCGACCACCACGACGTCGCCCGCGGCGACGCACTGGTGCTCACCGACCAGTGGCGACCGACCGATCGCTTCGATGCGTCACTCCACGTGCTCGGCGCACTCGACCACGACCTGTCCCGGCGCGGTGCGTTCGTGGCCTACATCGGCTCCGGTGAGCACGCGGTGCGCTTGCGGGTACTCGGCACCGAGGCGCTCGCTCCCGGCGACGACGGTGCCGTGCGGCTCTTTCTTCCCCGCGCGCTCCCGTTGCTGCCCGGCGACCGGTTCGTGCTGCGCGAATCCGGCCGCGACGAGACGGTCGGCGGCGGCGAGGTGCTCGACATCGAGCCCGTCCTGCGAGCGTCACGGGCGGCACCCGATCGCACGATCGAACGGGTCGTGCGAGAACGGGGCTGGGTGCGCGCCGACGACGTCGAGCGGTTGACCGGACAACGCGTCGAGCCGACCGTGGGTCAGTGGTTGACGACCGCCGAGGAACTGGCGGCGATGCGGACGGCACTCGTCGAGCGGGTCGCTGACGCCGGGGCACTCGGCGTCGACCTCGCATCGTTCGACGACCGCGAACGCGCCGTGCTCGCAACGATCGACGAGGTCGTCGTCGATGCCTCGGCGGTGCGCGCCGCTGACGTCGTCGATCCGTTCGTCGACCATCCCTACCTCGACGTGGCGCGGTCGGGTGGGTTCACCCCATCACAGCCCGACGAGGTCGACCGTGGGGAACTACGCGAACTGGTGCGCCGCGGTCATCTGATCGCTCGTGACGGCGTGTACTTCCACGCCGACACCGTCGATGCGGCCGCCCGACTGGCGGCACAGCTGCTGGCCGTGTCGCCGCAGGGCTTCACGGTGGCCGAGTTCCGCGATGCGACGGGTGCGAGCCGCAAGTTCGTGCTCCCGCTGGTGGCCGAGCTCGACGCCCGGGGCATCACCCGACGCCGCAACGACGTCCGGATCGCCGGTCCCCGCCTCCCCGACGCGTGAGTCCGGCCGGAATCGTGGCGGGGGTCAGGGTCGGTTCGGATGGTGACGGCTGCAGTTCGCGTCAGGTGGCGTCGGCAGGTTCGGTCGCGTCGGCGTCCGACGGCTTCTTGCGCATCTCGCGGTAGTCACGGGCGGCACCCTCGAGCGGTTCGACATCGAGCGTCACACCGTCGATGGCGGCGACGCGGACCGGTTCGCCGGCGGCGATCGGCGTCGCACGGTTGGTGCGCGCTCGCCACGTGGCCGAACCGACGGTGACCATGCCTTCGGGGTCGATGGCGTCGATCGCCGCGCCCTCCTGGCCGATCATCCACTCGCGCCCGATCGTCGGGGTGGCGAAACGCGTCCGCACCATCGACGGCATGCCCACGATGAACGTCAGCGTGATGCCGCCGATGCCGGCGATCAGTGCGAGCCACGACGGCCGCATCGACGATCCGGGGATCGGCTCGAACAGGAACCAGCTGCCGACGATGGTCAGGACGATGCCCACTCCGGTCCAGAACCGCGGGATCCCCACCTGCACGTCGACGGCGAACGCGATCATCGCGATCATGATGAGCGCGAGCGCCCACGTGCGCGTGGGCAGCACCGCCAGGCCGGTGAACGCCAGCACCGTGCACACCGCACCGACCGCACCGGCGATGCCCACACCGGCGGTGAAGAACTCGAAGATCAACAGGGCGAGGCCGGTCAAGAGCAGCAGGTACGCAACCGGCGGGCTGGCGACGGTGTGGAAGAGCTGGTCGACGAGCGTCAGCTTCGCGAAGCGGACGACCGACACCGTGTCGAACCGGGTCGATCCGTCGTCGAGGACCGTGAGCTCGGTGGTGACCAGAACGACGCCGCCCTCCTCGTAGCCGTCCATGGCGGCGACCATGTTGGTGATCGTCGGGATCCCCTCGTCGTCGATCCGCTGCTTGAACACGTCGAGCGTGCGGGCGTCGGACAGGCCGACCGAGCCGTTGCGGAGCCGCTCCTCGGCGACGCCGAAGTCGACCGACACGCCCTCGGGCAGCCCCGGCGGGTCGAGGGGGACGCCGATGTAGCCGACCCGCGCACCTGGCGCCATGCCGGTGACATCCGCCACGGCGAGCATCTGGGCGGCGGTCCCGTAGAAACGAGCGCCGCTCGGCCCCACCCAGATTCCGATCGGCACGGGGGCGTCGGCGATGCGCACCAGCAGATCGCCGACGATGTCGTCGTCGACCACGGTGCCATCGCTGTTGACCTGGAGAATCAATGCCTGAGAACCGTCACGCACCGCCCGGTCGATCGCCTCGTCGATCGCGTCGACGAGGATCGGGTCGACGTAGCCGCTGACCTGCAGTACGTCGATGCGTCCGACGTCAGCGGTGGTGTCCGAGCCGGTGTCGGCACCGTCTTGGGCCTGGACGCCGGGGCCGAACAGTGTGAGCCCGGCCACCAGCGTGAGCATGCCGATCGCTAGTCTTCGCACAGGTGCCTCCAGAGAGCGAGTTCCCGCTGCAGTCGTTGACTGCTGCCCGCGTCGTCGTGGTGGCGGGCAAGGGCGGTGTGGGGAAGACCACGGTAACGGCTGTGATCGCCCGTGCCGCATCGGATGCGGGCCGGCGCGTGCTCGTCGTGGAACTCGACGGCAAGCCGGCGCTGGCCGACCTGCTGCCGGACATCGACGTCCTGGCCATCTCGGCGCCCGAAGCGCTCGACGAGTACCTGCGCGATCACGGGTTCGCCCGCATCGCGAAGCGGCTCAACCGCACCGGTGTCATCGACGTCGTCGGCACCGCCGCACCCGGCATCGACGACATCGTGGTACTCGGCAAGATCAAGCAGCTGGAGCGCTCCGGCGACTACGACCTGGTCGTGGTCGACGGGCCGGCCGCCGGCCACGCCATCACGTTCCTGATGTCCGCCGCCGGCCTGGCCGACGCCGTCAGCTCCGGGCCGGTGCGGGCGCAGGCCGACGAGGTGCTCGAGCTCCTGCACGATCCGAAGCGATGTCAGGTGGTCCTCGTCACCCTGCCCGAGACGACACCGGTCAACGAGGTGGTCGAGACCGCGTTCGCCCTCGAGGACGAGGTCGGTGTCCAACTCGGCCCGGTGGTCGTCAACGGCGTCGACGTGGGCGACCTGCTCCCCGACGACGACACCGTCCGGCGCACCGTTGCCGACCTCGACGAAGCGACCGCCCAGGCGTTGCTCGACGCCGTCGCGTTCCGGCGCTCCCGCCGGGCGATGGAGGCGGGCGAGATCGAACGCCTCGGCACCGAGTTGCCGATCCCCGAGGTGACCCTGCCCGCGCTGCGGGTGGCCGGGCTCACCGCTTCGGACATCGAGCAGCTGGCCGGCACACTGCGAATCGACCCGGGCGCACCGGCGTGAGCACCCGTGATCGAGTGGATCCCACGCCGGCGACGGCGCCGGACGGCGATGTGATCGACGCGTCCACCGTGATCGTGTGCTGCGGCTCGGGTGGCGTCGGCAAGACGACGACGGCGGCGGTGCTCGGGCTGGAGGCAGCCCGCCGCGGGCGGCGTGCCGTGGTGGTCACGATCGACCCGGCACGGCGGCTGGCCGATGCGCTCGGCTTGGAGGACGGCCTGGCGTCGGAGCCGCAGCGGATCGACCTCGACCTCGACGGCTCATGGGCACCCGGCGGCGAACTGTGGGCGATGATGCTCGACACGGCAGCGACGTTCGATGGCCTGGTGCGTCGCCACGCGGAGTCCGAGGAGCAGATCGAACGCATCCTGACCAACCGCTTCTACCGCAACATCGCCGGCGCCCTGAGTGGCACGCAGGAGTACATGGCCGCCGAGACGCTGCACGAACTCCACGGCGACGGCCGCTTCGACCTGGTGATCGTCGACACGCCACCGAGTCGTAACGCCCTCGACTTCCTCGAGGCGCCGGGTGTGCTCGCCCGATTCCTCGACCACCGGTTGTTCCGGCTGTTGATGCTGCCGACGCGTGGTGGTCTGAAGGTGATCGGCACCGCGACGCAGCCGGTGCTCCGGGCGATCGGCAAGGTCGTCGGCTCGGACGTCCTGGCCGACTCGGTTGCGTTCTTCCAGGCGTTCGCCGGCATGGAGACCGGCTTTCGCGAGCGTGCCGACGACGTCGTGCGCCTGATCCGTGCCCCCGAGACGTCGTTCGTCGTCGTCGCCGCACCCCGCCACGACACGATCGACGAGGCGGTGTGGTTCGCAGATCAACTGATCGAACAGGGCGTGGGTGTCACCTCGGCGATCGTCAACCGGACCCACCCGGAGTTCGGAGTCGGCACGGCCGCGGACGCCGCCGACCGTGCGGGCGAGGCGCGCCGCCGCGACGACGAGGTGCTCGCTGCGTTGTGGGACAACGTGGCGGCGCTGCGCACGTTGCGCGAGCTGGAACTCGGGGTGATCGCACCGCTCGCCGACGTCGTGGGTGGTGATCGTCTCGTCGTGCTGCCGCTGCTCGACGGTGACGTCCACGACCTCGACGGACTGATGGTGATCGCCGGTCATCTCTTCGACCATCCGGTCGTCGACGGGTAGCGTCTGGGGCGTGCACATCCTGCTTGCCTCCGATGCCGACTGGATCGTCGACGACGTGATCGCTGCGCTCGGCGACGACGACGTCCACTTCGCCGTGTGTCGAGAGGGCCGTGTCGTGTCGCGTCAGGTCGCGCAGCGCCTGCCCGACCTCGCGATCCTCGACCTGCAGATCGGGTCGATGGGCGCGATGGCGGTGACGATGTCGTTGCGGCTCGACGAGTCCGCAGGTGTGATCGGCCACGTCCCGGTCCTGATGCTGCTCGACCGCCGCGCCGACCTCCATCTCGCCCGGCGCAGTGGCGCCGAAGGCTGGCTGGTCAAGCCGCTCGATGCGCTGCGCCTCCGCCGTGCCACCGATGCGATCCTCGCCGGTGGCGTCTACACCGAAGGGCTGGCGTCCGACGCCGCACCGGTCGAGCCGATGGTGCCGCTGCCGGAAACTTCCTCGGTCGACGAACCGGCAGAGGAAGAACCGGCCACCGCTGGATAGCATGGCCAGCCGCTACGGGGTGTAGCGCAGCTTGGTTAGCGCGCCACGTTCGGGACGTGGAGGCCGGAGGTTCAAATCCTCTCACCCCGACCAACGGCCTCCCAGAGGTCTGTGCAGGCGGCGCACCCCGGCTGTGGTCGGTCGGCCCGTGATGCCGGTGTGCTCCTCGGCCCTGCGTCAGCTGCCGCATCCGTTTCCCCACACCGCTCGAGCACGGGTGCGTGCCGACCGCTCGGCACTCGACCAGATCATCGACGCCGAGATCGCCGATCGACGGGCACATCCGAGCGGCGACCCGCTCGACGTCCTCGAGACGCTCGTCGCCGACGGCTCGCTCAGCGACGCCGAGATCCGCGATCAGGTCGCCACGCTGATCGGTGCGGGTTACGACACGACGTCGGCTTCGTTGGCGTGGATCCACTGCGATTCGATGGAACTGACGTTGATCCTGGCTCGGCTCGCGCAGCGCCTCGACCTCACATCGGTCTCGTCGGAGGTCCCCGCACCGGTCGGCATGGTCGTCAACCGATCATCGGGTGGTGTACCGATGCAAGTGAAACGTCGGAGCTGACGGCCTCCTGCCGCGTCCGTCAGGCCGCGTTTCGAGCGTGACGTCGCCTCGTGCGCGCTCGCCGTTCCACCACTTCGCTGATGGCGAGCACGACAACAGCGGCGATCAGTCCTGCCAGCCACCCGAGAACGAGCCAGCCGAGCACGCCGACACCGATGACCACTGCGAGCCAGATCAGGTTTCGTTTCGACACGTGGGCTCCTCTCCTCGTCCGGTGCGAAAGCGTGTCACGTGAAGGGGCTCCTGACGGGCATGGTCGAGTGGTTCGACGCCGTACGGGCACTCGATGTGGCACAAGTTGCTCAAGTCGCCTGCCGGTGGTGCCGATGACAGCGCGTCTGCCTGCCCGAACGGAGCGCTCCCGTGGCCATCATCCGACCGTCCATCGACCATCTTCCCGACCTCCGCGAACCGCTCGGCGAAGCGGAGCGGGCCGTCTTCGAGGCGTTCGCCGCACTCCCTGACGAGTGGACCGTCTACGTCCGACCACGGCTCGGTCAGGACGTCCCGGACCTCGTGCTCGTCCACGACGTCCGCGGCGTGATCACCGTCGACGTGGTCGACTGGCGCCCGACCGATCATCGTCGTGGCGAGCACGGCGACGTCGACGTCCTCGGACCCGACCGCGTCTGGAGGCCGAGCGCCGAACAGCCACTCGCAGTCGCCCGGCGCCATCGCAGCACGCTGTACGAGCAGTTCTTCGCATTCCCGGGCGACGCCCGCGACCCCGGTGGCGCCGTGCGCTCGGTCGTGGTGCTCCCGTGGTGCACGGGCGTCCAAGCCGGGACGCTGCTCGCCTCGGGACTCGGCGACCCCGCCAATGCGGTGCTGGTGTGGTCAGGCGACGACCTCACCCACCGGTTGCGCTTCCTGGTCGACGGTCCGGGCTCGGCACCCGCCTCGGCGGCGTCGATCACACGACTGCACCGCCAGCTCGTCGTCGACGGCCCGATGACCGGCACCGCTGCACCGGTGCAGCTCAGCGAGCTGGCCGACCGCATCGCCTCCAACCCCGACCGGACGCGCATCAGAGGCGTCGCCGGCACTGCGGGGAGCGGCAAGTCGTTCGCGCTCACTGCGCGCGCTGCGCGCCTCGCCGCCGATGACCGCAACGTGCTCGTGCTGTGCTTCAACCTCACGCTCGCGAGCCGTCTTCGCCAACTGGTCGTCGAGCGGTGCGCCGAGTACGGCGCCAATCCCGCTCGCGTGACCTGCACCAGTTTCCACACGTTCTGTTCGCGAGTGGTCGACGATGCGGCGCAGGCGGGCATCGCCGTCGACGAACCCGGTCGCGGCACGTGGCCCGTGAAGACCGTCCTCAAGACCCGCGCCGTGTTCGAGGCGGGCCACGAGCACCGGTTCGACGCCGTCCTCGTGGACGAGGGGCAGGACTTCACGGTCGACTGGTGGAACCTGCTGCGCGAGCACGTCGTGCGTCCCGACGGCGAGATGATGCTCGTCGCCGATTCGACGCTCGATCTGTACGGCCAGTCGACGTGGAGCGATCCCGCCGCCGTCGCCGCAGGTGGGTTCACCGATCCCTGGATCCGTATGACCAGCTCGTACCGGATGGCGCCCGACCTGGTTCGCTCGACCAACGAGTTCGCCAGATCGTTCGTCGACGCCGACGCCGTGGTGCCCGAGATCGCGGACGACCAGGCGAGCGTGGTCGGACAGGTGTCGTCGGCGGTTCGATCGTGGCGAAACGCCGTGCGTGTCTCCGAGCTCGGTGTCGACGTGGGGCGAGAGGTCGTCCGGCTGCTGCGCGAACATCCCGAACTCGCCCCTCGCGACATCGTGTACCTCTGCGAGTACCACCACGACGGACTGGCGGCGGCACGAGAGATCGAGGCCGCCGGGTATCCCGTTCACCACGTCTACAGCCGCGACCCCGACGAACGTCATCGCAGCAAGGGCCGGTTCTGGCCCGGTGCCGATGCGGTCAAGGGCTGCACCGTCCACAGTTTCAAGGGGTGGGAGAGCCCGGCGGTCGTCGTCGGCGTGGCGATGGAGGAACGCTCGCGTCGTCTGGCCTATGCGTCGATGACGCGTGTGACGTCGACGATCGCCGGCTGCGACACGTCGTATCTCGTGGTGGTCAACGCCGATCCGCGCATGGCGGACTTCCAGCCGACGTTCGAATTGGGCGCGGCGCTGGTGCTCGAGTCCTGAGGGAGTACCGTCGCCGGTCGTGGACTTCGCCGAGCTGCAGGACGTGATCGAACGCACCTACGGCGACCGCGACCGCGAGCGTGGCGTGTCGGCCACCGTTGCCTGGCTCACCGAGGAGATCGGCGAGCTGGCTCAGGCGGTGCGCAAGGGCACGCACGAACAGCGTGTGCACGAGTTCGGCGACGTCGTTGCCTGGGTGGCGACGCTCGCCAACCAGCAGGGCGTCGACCTCAACGAAGCCGTCGAGCGCTATGCGACCGGCTGCCCCAAATGCCACTCCATCCCCTGTACCTGCTGACCCCGTCAGAACGGCCGCGCCGCTCCAGCCAGGTATCCGTCAGTGAAGCGTCAGCCCGTCGCAACGCCCGCCGAGCTCCAGCCAGAAAAGAATTCGGTTCCTGAGTTGGGATCAGGATCGGTGAGGACAAGGAAGCGCTGAGAGAAGCTGCCCCGGGGCAGCGACCGAAGTCGCTGACGCCGTCATCGCCGAGCCTGGACCAACTCAGCGATTTGGATGGCGTTGAGGGCGGCACCCTTGCGCAGGTTGTCGTTGCTGACGAACATCGCGAGCCCGCGGCCGCCCGGAGCGCCTTCGTCGACGCGGAGCCGGCCGACGTAGCACGGGTCCTGGCCGGCGGCTTCGAGCGGTGTCGGCACGTCGGACAGCACGACGCCGTCGGCGTTCCGTAGGAGCTCGGTGGCTCGCTCGACCGAGATCGGCCGGTCGAACTCGGCATTGATCGACAGCGAATGGCCGGTGAACACCGGCACGCGTACGCACGTGCCCGACACGAGCAGGTCGGCGATGTCGAGGATCTTGCGGCTCTCGTTGCGCAGCTTCTGTTCCTCGTCGGTCTCGAACGACCCGTCGTCGACGATCGAGCCGGCCATCGGCAGCACATTGAACGCGATCGGCTTGACGAACTTGATCGGCGCCGGGAAGTCGACGGCGGCGCCGTCGTGAGTCAGCTCGGCCGCCCGGTCGACGACCTCGCGGACCTGCTTGTCGAGTTCATCGACGCCGGCGAGACCGCCGCCGGACACCGCCTGGTACGTGGAGACGACCAGCCGGGTGAGTCGAGCCTCGTCGTGGAGGGGCTTGAGCACGGGCATGAAGGCCATCGTCGTGCAGTTCGGGTTGGCGATGATGCCCTTGGGCGCGTCGGCGGCGAGGTGCCCGTTGACCTCGGCCACGATCAAGGGCACGTCGGGATCCATGCGGAACGCCGACGAATTGTCGATCACGATGGCGCCGGCGTCGGCGAATTTCGGGGCGAACGCCTTCGACGATGTGGCCCCCGCGGAGAACAGTGCGATGTCGAGCCCGCTCGGGTCGGCGGTCTCGGCGTCTTCGACGATCACGTCGTTGCCCTTCCACGGCAGCGTGGTACCGGCCGACCGGGCGGATGCGAAATACCGCATCTCGGCGACCGGGAAGTTGCGTTCGTCGAGCAGGCGGCGCATGACGCTGCCGACCTGACCTGTTGCTCCGACGACACCGACGCGAAGTGCTGCAGACATGTCCGGAACGATAACGGTCGTCGTCGGCGCACCCGGCGCGAGTTCTGCGCCTCGTGTGACGCGCTGCGTGGATCGCCGACGGCTCTGGCACAATCATCGTCATGCGTCGCCGCCCCCAACTCGTGCCCTGGAAGGCGGCCGGTCGCACCAGCGAACAACAGGTGAGCGGCGACGACGTCGTGCGCACCACGGGCTGGGTGTTCAACAACGAGACGGGCAGCGAGCTGACGCTCGAGCAGTTCGTCGCCACCGGCGACTCCGAGGTACCGGCGTATCTGACGGTGTTCGGGCTGCGTGCCCCCGACGCCGACGGCCGCACCCCCGATCAGAAGACGCTCGTCGAGATCGGCTCGGGCATCGGCCGGATGACCTGTGCCTTCACGCGCGAGTACGCCTCGGTGGTCGCGTGCGATCTCGACGCCGGCTTCCTCGAACGCTGCATCGAGACCGTCGGGCAGTTCGGCAAGGTCGACCGGCTGCGCACCAGCCACGTCATCGACGGCCACACGCTCGACCTGCCCCCGAACTCCACTGACGTGGCGTTCAGTTACATCACGCTCCAGCACTGCGACCCCGACGATGCGCTCGAGCTCACGTCCGAGGCGGTGCGCATCACGCGGCCTGGCGGCAGGGTGGCGCTCAACTATCGGGCGCGGAGCGCTCAGGACATCGTGTTGCTGCCGGTCGGTGCGCTGGCCCGGGGATTGTTCCGGATCCCTCGTTTCGGGCCGTGGCTCTCGCAGCGTCGCCTGGCTGCCCGCCTTGGTTGGCAGGCGAACCGGCTGCAACCCGACGAACTGATCGGTCCGCTGTCACCGCTGCTCACCGACATCGAGATCTGGCGCAACCCCAAGAGCAAGATCACGGGCCACGGCGCAGTCAGCAAGGAGTTCGACGGGATCAACCCGCACCACTACTGGCTGCTCGCGACGGTGCGCTGATCGTCGGGCGGGGCGATCGGCCGCAGGGCGACCTGGGTGATCCGGTGGCGTCCGGCCGTGCGGATCGTGATCTGCCATCCGTCGACGTCGATCGTCTCGCCGGGCCTCGGGAACCGGTTCATGACGTCGAGCACCAATCCGGCGATCGTCGTGTAGTCGCCGTCGGGGAGGTCGACGTCGAGGTCGACGAGATCGTGGACCGGATAGGTGCCGGGAAGCACGATCGTGCCGTCGATCTCGCGCACGACGGTGGCGGCATCGGGGTCGGTCTCGTCCCAGATCTCCCCGACGAGTTCCTCGACGAGGTCCTCGACGGTGACGATGCCGAGCGCGCGCCCGTATTCGTCGATGACCACGGCCATCTGTGTGCGTCGCGCCTGGAACTCACGCAGCGCCGTCAGGACCCGCGCTGCGTCCGGGAACGCCGGGATGTCCCACATCACCGAGGTGACCGGCTCGTCGTCGCGATCGAGGAGGCTGCGCAGGCGAACCATCCCGACCGGGCGGTCGAGGTTGTGCTTCTCGGCGACCGGGGCGCGCGAGTGGCCGGTCTCGACCAGCACGGCGAGCGCCTCCGCGCACGTCGCGTCGGCGTCGATGACGACCACGTCGCTGCGCGGGACCATCACCTCGTCGAGCGTGCGCTCGGCGATCTCGAACGCGCCGTCGATGATCTGACGCTGTTCGGGCGGGAACGTCTCGTGGATCGCCACCATGTCGCGCAACTCGTCGCCGGTGACCTCCTCACGCTGGCGGTGCGGGTCGCCGCCGAGGAGTCGAACGGCGAGGTCGGTCGAGATCGAGAGCAACCAGACGACGGGCTTGGTCAGCGTCGACAACACGTCGAGCGGCCGAGCCATGAGCATCCCCCACCGCTCGGCACGTTGCATGGCGATGCGTTTCGGGACGAGCTCGCCGAACACGAGCGTGAAGTAGGCGAGGATCAGCGTGACGATGATCACCGACGCAGGTCCCGCTGCGGCCCCCAGGAAGCTGAGCGGCGCTTCGAGCGGTTCGGCCAGCGAAACCGCTGCAGCCGCGGAGGCGAGCAGGCCCGCGAGGGTGATCCCCACCTGGATGGTGGCGAGGAACTGGTTCGGCTTGCGGGCGAGCCGGGCGAGCACGGCGCCGGTGGCCGAACGCTCCTCGAGTCGCTGCAACTGGCTCTCGCGCAGCGAGACGAGCGCGAGTTCTGTCCCCGCGAATGCGGCGTTCACCAGCACCAGTATCGCAACGAGGAGCAGCTGTGGCCAGACGTCGCCCATGTCGGATGTCATTCAAGCGTGATGGACGGCTCAGCGCTTCGCTCGACGGCTCACTTGCGTTCGGGAAGCGGCGCAGAGTAGTCGGCGCCCGAATCGAGACCGAACGCCGTATGCAGTGCACGGGCGGCGCGCTCCATGTCGCCGGCCGAGCAGACCACCGATACCCGGATCGTCGATGTGGAGATCATCTGGATGTTGACGCCTTCGTCGGCGAGCACCCGGAACATCTTCGCAGCGATCCCGGGAGCGGACTTCATCCCGGCGCCCACCAACGAGACCTTGGCGATCTCCTTGTCGTGCGACACGCCGGTCGCTCCGATCTCCGCAGCGACGCGTGACACGATCTGCTCGGCCTCGCCCATGTCGGCCATCGGCATCGTGAAGCTGATGTCGGTCGTGCCCTGCGTCGAGGTGTTCTGCACGATCATGTCGACGTTGACGTTGGCGGCCGCCAGCGGCTCGAACAGCGCGGCGGAGATGCCGGGCCGGTCGGGCACGCCGAACACGGTGACCTTCGCTTCGGACATGTCGGTGACGACACCGGAGATGATCGGATCTTCCATCGAGGCCTCCTCGTTGGTGACCCACGTGCCGGGCTCCCAGGTGAATGCGGAACGGACGTGGAGTGGAACGTCGTGATTGCGTGCGAATTCGACGGAGCGCAACGCCAACACCTTCGAGCCGGCGCCGGCCATCTCGAGCATCTCGTCGAAGTGCACCTTGGTGAGCTTGCGAGCCTGGGGCACGATGCGCGGGTCGGCGGTGAACACGCCGGTGACGTCGGTGTAGATCTCGCAGGCGTCGGCACTCATCGCCTGGGCCAGCGCCGACGCCGTGAGGTCCGAGGCTCCCCGTCCCATCGTCGTGACCTCTTTGTCGGTGCTCACGCCCTGGAACCCGGCGATGACGCAGACTTTGCCCTCGCTCAGCGACTGACGGACCCGATCGCCCTTGACCTCGAGGATCTTCGCCTTGCGGTGCGACGTGTCGGTGATGATGCCGACCTGGCTGCCGGTGAAGCTGATCGCCTCGATGCCGCGATCGGCGAGCGCCATCGTCATCAGCGCCGCCGTGACTCGCTCGCCGGTGGTGAGCAGCATGTCCATCTCGCGGCCCGGCTGGGTGGTCGACACCGAGTTGGCGAGTGCGATCAGGTTGTCGGTGGCCTTGCCCATCGCCGACACGACGACGATGACGTCATTGCCGCGCTTCTTGGTGAACGCGACGTTGTCGGCGACCGCGTTGATGCGGTCGGGGTCGGCGACGGAGGTGCCGCCGTACTTCTGGACGATCAGTGCCACGAGTCCGCGAGGCTACAAGCCGACCGTCGCCGATCTCGTGAACAAATGGGCCGATGGCGGCCCCATTGGTTCACGGGTTCGGCGTTCAGGCGCCCTTGACCACGTGTTCGACGACCTCGAAGCTCATCAGGTCGGCGCCTTGGGCGACGGGCTTGCGCGGCGCCTCGCCGTCGGCGGGCTGGTTGGCGTCGGCCTGACCGCTGGCGTGGCCGCGCTCGAAGTCCTGGCTGTTCATCCACGCCTGGAAGTGCTCCTCGGTTGCCCAGCGGGTGTAGACGAAGTAGCGGTCCTCGCCCTCGACCGGCCGCAACAGCTGGAAGTCCTCGAACCCGTCGAACTGCTCGACCATCTTGGCCCGACCGGCGAAGCGACCTTCGAGTTGCGGGCCCATGCCCTCGGGGATCGTGATGGCATTGATCTTGACGACACTCATGGCGTCCAGTGTGCCGTGCTCACGCCGCACCCACCAGTCGGGCGAGGGTGGCAAATGCGTCGTACACGTCGACGTAGCGCGTCGTCAGCGGTGACATCCCGAAGCGGAGGATGTCGGGGTCGCGCCGGTCGATGACCACCTTGCGCTCGTTGAGTGCGTCGTGGAGGGCGCGAGCGTCGGCCCGACGGATCGCGACGTGGCCGCCCCGACGCATCGGGTCGCGCGGTGTGACGACATCGAGGCCGAACCGATCGGCGACGTCGATGCCGAACCCGGTCAGCCCCCGGGCCTTCTCGGCGACGGCCCCGATGCCGGCCTCGACGGTGAGCCGGATGCCTTCGCGGGCGGCAGTCAGCCCCAACACCGGCGGCGTGCCGTTGAGCATCCGGCCGACGCCCGGGCGGGGGTCGAACGGACGCTCCATCGCGAACTGGTCGGACTGCGCGAACCATCCCCAGATCGGCTGGATGACGCGGTCGTGGACCCGCGTCGAAAGGTAGACGAACGCCGGCGCACCTGGTCCACCGTTGAGGAACTTGTACGTACAGCCGACCGCGAGGTCGACCCCGGCCGCTGGGAGATCGAGTTCGAGGACGCCGGCGGCGTGCGACAGGTCCCACACGGTGACCGCTCCCGCCGCGCGCGCCCGCTCGGTCTCGCCGGCGAGGTCGGCCAACTCGGCGGTGCGATAGTCGACCAGCGACCGCAGCACGACGTCGACACCGTCGAGGTCGTCGAGCCCACGTCGGACCTCGACGTCGCGGAGCCGGGCGATGCCGTCGACCACGTAGCGATCGGTCGGGAAATCCGCATCGTCGATCGCGATCACCCGGCGACGTCCAGCCGCGATCGACGAGGTCGAGGGCGACGTTGACCTGCTGGAAGATGGCGACGGTCGTCGATTCGTGGACGGCGACCTCGCCCGGGCGGGCGCCGAGCAACGGTGCGAGGTCGTCTCCGACGCTGACGGCGAGGTCCAGCCAGTCGTGCTTCCACCAGGACGTGATCAGGTCGCCCGCCCACTGCTCGACCACACGATGCAGGGCCGCCACCGTGCGCTTGGGTGTGCGCCCCAGCGAGTTGCCGTCGAGGTAGATCAGGTCCGGATCAGGGATCACGAACGCGTCGCGCCAGCGGGCGAGTGGATCCTGTGCGTCGAGCGCCAGCGCATCGGTCCGGTCGATCACGCCGCCACTCTGCCAGCCGGTCGCCCCACGCGACCCACGACCCTCCGAAAAATCCCGCGGGTGTTGCGCTCAGCGGGCAGATTCCGCGACGTTTCGGGTTCGGGGACGTGTCACGCGGTGAGGTCGACGAAGGTGGCGTGGCGCACGAGACCGTCGTTGGTGAACTCGGCGATCTCGACGGTGGCGCGCAGGACCGGCTCGACCCAGGTGGCGTTGCGGACGACCGGCCTCGGCGGTGGCGGCTCGAACGGACATCGATCGACGGCGAGGTCGCGCAGCCGTGCGGCGAGGGAGCGCAAGCTGTGGTGGTCGAAGCCGGTGCCGACGCCGCCCGCGAATGCGAGACCGTCCCGCGTCGGTCTGCCGACCAACAGTGCGCCGAAGGTGCTGGCGCGGTTGCCGGTACCCGCCGTGAATCCACCGATGGTCAACTCGACCACCGTGCGGTTCTTGATCTTGCGCCAGTCCTTCGTCCTGGTGCCCGGTCGATAACGGGAGTCGACCCGCTTGGCGATCACGCCCTCCAGGCCCTGCTCGGCGGTGGCTTCGACGAGCGCCGACCCGTCGCCGACACGGAACGACGGCACCAACCAGTTGTCGCCGGGCTCGACGAGTCGCTCCAGGAGGCGGCGGCGGTCGAGGTACGGCAGGTCGATCGTGTCGGTTCCGTCGATCTGCAGCACGTCGAAGAACTGGAGGACCGCCTCGCGGTCGGATCCGACGCCGCTGCGCTGGACGAGCTCGAACCGCGGCCGCCCGTCGTCGCCGAAGACGACCAGTTCGGCATCGAGGATCGCCGAGGACGCGTTGACCGCTCCGGCGAGATCGTCGAACTCGGGCCAGCGCGCGGTCACGTCGTGGCCTGCCGAACTCTGCAGGCGGACGGCGCGATCGGCGACGTGGACGATCGTGCGGTAGCCGTCCCACTTGATCTCGAACGCCCAGTCGTCGCCCTCGGGCACGGCGCCGGTCGAGCCCATCGTGGCCTTCATCGGCAGGACCGGGAACCCGAGCGCCATCGTCGTTCAGCCGTCCGGGAGGCGGCTCGACAGCACGCCGTCGGCTTCGAGCTGGTCGAGGCGGTCGTCGTCGTAGCCGAGCAGCTCGCCCAGCAGTGACCGGTTGTCCTCCCCGCGGTACTTCGGCACGCCCGACACGCCGACGTCAGGCGATGCGCTGAACCTCCAGGGCACGTTGGGGACACGGATCGTTCCGCCACCGCGGTCGTCGACGCCGACGACGGCGTGACGCTCGCGAGCCCAGTCGGTGTCGGCGAGCTCTCCCGGCTGACGCACGCGTCCGACGGCGAGGCGATGCTTCGAGAACTGCTCCTCGAACGTCGCAGCGTCGGGCACCGTCGCAGCGTGGTCGCGGATGATCCCGCGCAGTGCGTCGAAGTTGGCGAGCCGCGTGGCGACGTCGACGAAGCGAGGGTCGTCCCCGAGTTCGGGCTTGCCCATCGCGGCGACGAAGAAGTCGAACGTGCCGCGCTCGGCAGGATGGCCGCTGACGACGAGCGACTCACCGTTGGCGACGGTCAGCACGAGATAGTCGCCGGGGCGGAAGCTGCGGATCCACTGGGGGTCGTCGTGGCCGTCCCACAGCGAGTCGTGGAGATGCTCGTTGACGTACAGCATCGTCTCGGCCATCGACACGTCGACCCACTGACCCTCGCCCGTGTGCTCACGCTGGTACAGCGCCGCCAGGATCGCCGTCGCCGTCTCGAGCGACGTGTAGACGTCGGCGTGGCTGTGTGGGTCCTTGGCGAGTTCGCCGCCACGAGCGTTGCCCTGCGAGGCGATGATGCCGGACTCGGCCTCGACGACGGGTGCGTACGCGCGGCGCTTCACCCACGGTCCGGTCTGACCGTAGCCGGAGATCGAGGCGTAGATCAGCCGGGGGTTGCGGGCGCGCAGCGTGTCGGCGTCGAGCCCGAGACGTGCCATCACACCCGGCCGGTAGTTCTCCACGAGGACGTCGGCGTGCTCCGCGAGTTCGAGCAGGATCTCGGCGCCCTCGGGCGTCGACAGGTCGACGCTGAGGTTGCGCTTGCCGACGTTCTGCTGCACGAAGTAACTCGACAGCCCGTGGCGTCGCGGCGTGGCGAAACGGGTGAGGTCGCCGGCCGGTGGCTCGATCTTGATCACCTCGGCACCCATGTCGGCGAGCATGCGCGTGCAGTGCGGCCCCGACAGCACCCGGCTGAGGTCGAGCACGCGGATCCCCGTGAGCGGTCGAGCGGTCGGCGAAGGCGTCGTCACCACACCATCGTGCCCGATCAGAGCCGGTCGCCCCCGAACGGACCCGATCTCGACGGACCGATCCGCTCGAGTCGGCAGCGGTCGGCCACACTGCTCGAATGCCCGACGACGCCACCGTTGCACCACTCGCTGGACAGGTCGCCCTCGTCACCGGCGGCGGGTCCGGGATCGGGCTCGCATGCGCACGAGCGCTCGCAGCGGACGGTGCGGCGGTCGTCCTGGCGGCTCGTGACGCCGAACGGCTCGCCTCGTCGGCCGACGACCTGCGGGCCGAGTTCGCCGACGTCGAGGTGGCGACAGTGGCCTGTGACGTCACCGACGAGTCCAGCGTCGAGGCGGCCTGCGCCACTGCGGCGGACGTCGGTCCGTTGACGATCGTCGTCGCCAACGCCGGTAGCGGCTCGGCCGGACCGTTCCACCTGACGACGATCGACGACTGGAACTCGGTGCTCGCGACCAACCTCACCGGGGCGTTCCTCACGATGAAACATGCGGTCCCGCACCTCGCCGCCAACGGTGGCGGCTCGATCGTCGCCATGTCGTCGATCGCGGCGGTGTCGACCCACCGGTACATGACGCCGTACAACGTGTCGAAGGCCGGCCTGGAGATGCTCGTACGCCAGGTCGCCGACGAACTCGGATCGTCCGGTATCCGTGCCAACGCCGTGCGACCGGGACTCGTGCCGACCGACATCTCCGCCGGGCTGACCGCCGTCCCCCAGATCGTCGACGACTACCTCGAACAGATGCCGTTGCACCGCCTCGGCAGGACCGACGACATCGCCTCGCTCGTCCGGTTCCTCGCCGGGCCGGAGAGCTCGTGGATCACCGGCATGTGCATCAGCGCCGACGGTGGCCACCACCTCCGGCGCGGCCCGAACCTCCACGGTGTGATGGAGATGATCTTCGGCGACCGACTCGCCCCTCCCGGCGCGCCCAGCTGACCGGCGAACGAAGGGCGAGCCCGTCCTTCGGGGTCGGGTCCGCGAGGACAGGGTCCGGACGGGGGTCACAGTGGAAATGGTGGAGGTGCCGCTACCGTGTCGGGCTGGCGCTGGTCGAGATACGACCAGTGAGCGCACTCGGATTCTTTGTTGCTCCGGTCTTGCGCTGTTGAGCTACATACAGGAGTCCCCCCAAATGACCATCATCGACGACGCCCCGCGCGTCACGTCCCCCGACGCTGCCGATGCAGCGATTGCCTTCCGCGACCTCGGCCTGCCCGATGCGATCGTGCGCCGACTCGAGAGTCAGGGCAAGCACGACGCCTTCCCGATCCAGGCCGCCGTCATCCCCGACGCGTTGGCCGGCCGCGACGTCGCCGGCCGTGCGCCGACCGGCTCCGGCAAGACCCTCGGTTTCGGCCTGCCGCTCGTCGCCGGGCTCACCGACGCCCGCCCGAAGCGCCCCGTCGCTCTGGTGCTGGCCCCCACCCGTGAACTCGCCGAGCAGATCATGGCCGAGCTCACCCCGTTCGCGAAGGCCGCCGGTCACGACGCCGCATCGATCTACGGCGGCGTCGGCTACGGCGGTCAGCGCAAGGCGCTCGACCGTGGTGTCGAACTCGTCGTCGCCTGCCCGGGCCGCCTCGAGGACCTCATCCAGATGCGCGCGATCGACCTGCGCGACGTCAGCACGGTCGTGATCGACGAGGCCGACCAGATGGCCGACATGGGCTTCCTGCCCGCCGTGCGCCGCATCGTCGAGCAGACATCATCCAACCGGCAGGTCCTGTTGTTCTCGGCGACGCTCGACGGTCCGGTGGCCAAGCTCGTCGCTGACTTCCAGCACGACCCGGTGCGCCACGAAGTGGGTCCGAAGGGCCCCGACGTGCACGCGGCCAAGCACCACTTCTGGTTGGTCGAACGCGAGGAGCGCGTGACGACGACCGCCGAGGTGATCCAGCGGCTCGGTTCGACCATCGTGTTCACCCGGACGCGCCACGGTGCCGACCGTCTCGCCAAGCAGCTCGGCCGCAACGGCGTGACCGCCGAGCCGATCCACGGCGGCCGCAGCCAGGGCCAGCGCGACCGTGCCCTCGCCGCATTCAAGAAGGGCCAGGCGTCCGCGTTGATCGCCACCGACGTCGCCGCACGCGGCATCCACGTCAACGGTGTGAACGCCGTGGTCCACTACGACCCACCGGCCGAGGACTCGACCTACCTGCACCGTTCGGGCCGTACCGCTCGCGCCGGCGCCACCGGCACGGTCGTGTCACTGCTCGACCACAGCCAGAAGAAGGATGCGCTCAAGATGCAGCGCGGCATCGGGATCGACGAGCCGGTCACCAAGGCGGCCGTGCATGCGCTCGTCATCCATGCGGACCCGGCAACGGTGCAGACCGCCCGCACCGAGCGAGTCGACGCCGAGCATCGCGTCACCCGCGTCACCCGCAACGACCAGCCGGCCGCCCGGCCGGCGAAGAAGCCGGCCGCTGCGGCGACCGCCCGCCCGGTGCCGAGCGGTGACCCCGGCGACGCCAAGGGCTCGGTCAAGTTCTTCAACTCCGGCCGCGGCTACGGGTTCATCACGCCGGACAACGGCGACAAGGATCTGTTCGTGCACTTCTCGGCGATCATCAACGAGGGGTTCAAGACGCTCGACAACGGCGCCCGCGTCGACTTCGAGGTCCGCCAGGGACGCAACGGATTCGAAGCGTTCGACGTGCGCGTCGTGCCCTTCGACTGACGCGTCACCGGAGACGTCAACCGACGGCTTCGACCGGCCTCGACTGCGCCGGCTCGACCTCGGCGCCCTCGATCTGCGCGGCCTCGACCTGACGGGTGTTCCCTTCGGGTCGAGGTCCGTCGAGTCGGCGGAGCGATCCGCTCGATCTGGCCACCATTGCGATGATCCCGATGGCCGAGCCCACCAGGACCATCACCAGGGCGGCACCTCGACCGTCGCCGGTGGCGAGTACCCGGCCGGCCGTTCGGTGCAGTGCACCGTCCGGTGACATCGCAGGTTCCGCCAAGGCGGAAATTGTGACGCCGGCCATCACTGCGCCGATGGGGTCGAGGGCTCGGCTGATACCACCGCGCAGCGCGAACATCCGACCGTGCATCCCCGCCGGAACCCGTTCGTGCAGCATCGTGGTGGATGCCGTACTGAGGATCGGCACGGCGGCGAGCGCAACGGCTGCGCCGAGTGCCACGACGGTCAGCGACGGGCGCAGTCCGCAGATCGCGCACCCCGCCGCCAACATGAAGAGTCCCATCGTGATGGCCGGCACACGTCGATCGGGCAGTCCGCGCCGACCGATGACGATGCCGGCACCGAGCATGGCGACCCCGCCGGCCGCCAGGGGCAGACCCGCCCACTGTTCATCGATCGTGGCCACGACGGCGACCAGCGCCACGTTGAAGAAGCCCAGGCAGAGATTCACCGTCGCCGACAGTGCGAGCAGCGCTGCGACGCCGTGGCCGGGCCCGCGCATCCAATCGAACACCGGCGCCCAGCCCTTCTGCTCCACCGTGCTGTCGCACCGGTCGCTGTCGTCGAGGTGATGCTCGACGTGATGATCGGGGCGTGATCGGAACGGGGTGAGCGCCGTGGCGATCACGGCGACGGCGAACGTGACCGCATCCACGATCAGGACGGCGGTGATGCCCCAGCGCGACACGAGCATCGTGGCGATCACCGGCGCGGCCACGATGCCGCCTGCAGGCCCGATCTGGGAGAGGCCGTTGGCGCGGTCGAGGCTGTCGGGTTGGACCAGCGCCGGCACCGCCGCCTGGGCGGCCGGCATCTGGATGGCGGTGCCGATGCCCCCGATCACCGCGGCGGTCACGAGATGCCACACCTCGAGGCTCCCGCCGAGCGCGAACGCCAGTGCGGCGAGGGTTCCGACGGCGGCGACCGAGTCGCCGACGATCATCACGGTGCGCCGATCGAACCGGTCGATGCGACCGAGCAGCGGTGCCAGCACCACGAACGGCAGCCCGGCTGCCGCCATCAGCACGCCCAACCACAGGGCGTTGCCCGAGTCGAGGAAGACGTGCACGGCGATGCCGAAGCCGGCCACGGCGCTGCCGAGCGTCGACACCGTCTGGGCGGACCAGATCCGCCAGAACGCGGCGCCGAGTGGGCGGGGAGAGGGTCGTTCGTGCGTCATGGACATCATTCAAACAGTTTGAACAAGAATGTTCAAGTGATTTGAACATACACTGCGGTCATGGCCGACGACTCGGACGGATGGACCGACTTCACCGACGGCGCATCGCTGCCCGAGGTCGCCGAACTCGAGTCGACCGAGCCGCTCGACGAGCTGGTGCACCGCGTGAGAGGCCCGCTGATCCGGCGCCTGCGCACACCGCACAGCGCAGCGGAACTCGCCGCCGAGCTCGATGTTCCCGTCACGCGCCTGTACCACCACCTCAACGTGCTGGAGTCGGTGGGCCTGATCGAGGTGGTGGCGACCAGGCGCGTCGGCGCAGCGCTGGAGCGCCGGTACCGCACCGTCGCCCGGAGCTTCCGGGTGGGGCCCGATGCGGTGCGCGACACGCACGATCTCGCTCGTTCCGTGGCCTCGGTGATGGACTCGACGCGTGCCGATCTCGTCGGAGCCGTCGAGAACGGGGCCGCCGACGACGTGGCCGGCTGGTCGTTGCGCCTCCGGCTCGGCGAACAGGACCGCAAGGATCTGATGGAGCGCCTGGACGCTCTGTTCTCCGAGTTCCGGGATCGCTCTCGCGAGGCTCACGCCGCCGGCGAGTTCGCGGTCTTCGCCATCGCATTCCCCACCGAGGACCAGGCGGCGCCACACGGATCGGATGCAGCGGAAAACTAGGGTCGCGGCGTGTACGCCAATCGTGACCTCGTCGAGAAGCGGATCCAGCGCGAGCTGTGGCAGCGGGTCCTCCCGCTCGTGCACCGCCACGAGCGTGCACTGACCATCGAGGCAGGCCCCGACCTCGACCATCTCGCGCCGTTCGATGCCGGGTCGTCGTGGGGTGCGCCGTGGGGGACGACCTGGTTCCGGCTCACGGGCGACATCCCCACCGACTGGGTCGGCGGTCGCGTCGAGGCGGTGATCGACCTCGGTTTCCATCCCCGCGCGGCCGGGTTCCAGTGCGAGGGCATGGTCGTCGACATCCGCGGCGACGGCTCGCACACACCGTTGCAGGGCATCCATCCCCGCCGCACGAACTACGCCGTCGAGGCCGTCGCCGGACCGGTCACGCTGCACGTCGAGGCCGCCTCGAATCCGATGTTCCCGCAGTTCAGGCCGTCATCACTCGGCTCGCCCGCCACCGCCGGCGAACGGCCGCTCTACCGGTTCCGGCGAGCCGCTCTCGTCGCCGTCGATGCCGAGGCCGAGGCACTCGCCTACGACATCGAGGTGCTCGACGGCGTGATGCGCTCGCTTCCAGCCGACGATCCCCGTCGCGCTCGGCTGCTGCGCACGATCGCCGACGCCCTCGACCGCGTCCCCGATGTCGCCACGGCGCGACGGGTGCTCGCGGCGGCGATGGCGGAGGACTTCGGCGACGCCGTACGCCATCGGGCCGTCGCCGTCGGCCACGCCCACATCGACACCGCCTGGCTGTGGCCGATCCGCGAAACCCGTCGCAAGTGCGCCCGCACATTTGCGTCGGCGGTCGCCCTGATGGACGACCATCCCGAGTACGTGTTCGCTGCGTCGTCGGCACAGCACTACACGTGGATCGAGCAGGACCACCCGGAGCTGTTCGCTCGGATCGCCGAGCGTGTCGAGCGCGGCCAGTGGGCGCCGGTCGGCGGCATGTGGGTCGAGGCCGACATGAACCTGCCGTCCGGCGAGAGCCTCGTGCGCCAGATCGTGTTCGGCCAGCGCTACTTCGAGGAGAGGTTCGGCCGTCGCTGCACCGAGGTCTGGATTCCCGACGTGTTCGGCTACCCCGCCGGACTCCCGCAGGTGTTCGCCGCCGGGGGCATGCACCGGTTCGTCACGCAGAAGCTGAGCTGGAACAAGCAGAACACGTTCCCGCACAGCACGTTCTGGTGGGAGGGTCTCGACGGCTCGAGAGTGCTCACCCACTTCCCGCCGGTCGACACCTACAACGCGGAGATCACGCCCGAGGAGTTCGCCTTCTCGATCTCCAACTTCAAGGACCATGCCTGGAGCACCGATTCGCTGATGCCGTTCGGATACGGCGACGGTGGCGGCGGTCCCACACGAGAGATGCTCGAACGGGCTCGCCGCCTCGCCCACATCGACGCTCGCGCGACCCTGGAGGTCGGTGCGCCGCACGTGATGTTCGAGCGCATCGAGCGGAGGATCGACGCCGGCGGCGACCGGAACGGATCGGTGCCGGTGTGGCGTGGCGAGCTCTACTTCGAGACCCATCGCGGCACGCTGACCAGCCAGATCGAGACCAAGCTCGGCAACCGTCGTTGCGAACGTCTGCTCGTCGAAGCGGAACTCTGGGCCGCCACGCTCGGCCGCGACGCCGACGTCGGCGATCTCTGGAAGCAGGTGCTGACGCAGCAGTTCCACGACATTCTCCCCGGGTCGTCGATCGCCTGGGTGCACGACGACGCCGAGGCCGTGTTCGCCGAGGTGAGCGACGAGCTGGAGCGCCGGATCTCGGAGCTGCTCGGCGATGTGGTGGGACAGGGACACTGGCTCGCCAATCCAGCCGACGCGGCCGTCGACGGTGTCGTCGTCCTCGACGCCGGGGCTGGCCTCCCTGCGACCGTCGCCGACCACGGCCAGACACTGGCCGACGGGCGGACCGCTGTACGTGTCGTCGTGCCACCGCTTGCCATTGCGCCCCTCGAACCACGCTCCGTCGACGATCGCGTGGTCGTGTCGGATTCCTCGATGACCAACGGTCGCCTCGCGGTCCGGTGGGACGCGTTCGGCAACCTCACGTCGATCATCGATCTGGCCCGCGCCCGCGAGGTCGTGCCGCCCGGCGATCTCGCGGCCGTGCTGGAACTCGCCGTCGACCAGCCGGTCGAATACGACGCCTGGGACCTCGAGTCGTGGACCCGATCGGGGGGCCGGCCGCTGAGCGGCCGGGGTTCCGCCGACGGTGACGCCGTCGAGGTCACGATCGTCGACGACGGACCGCTCGTCGGGCGCATCCGGGTTGCTCGCACGTTCGGCCCCTCGCGTTCGGTGATCACCTACGAACTGTGCGCCGGCAGCCCCCAACTGCTCGTGCACGTCGAACTCGACTGGCACCACGACGAACACCTGCTGTCGATGGCGTTCCCGCTGGATCTTCGCAGCGACGTGGCGATGTGCGACATCCAGTTCGGTGTCGTCGCCAGGCCGACGCATCCGTCGAGTCCCTGGGACGCCGCCAAGTTCGAGGTCTGCGCCCACCGGTTCGTCGACGTCGCCGAGCCCGACTTCGGTGTCGCCATCTTGAACACGGGCCGCTACGGCCACAACGTGTTCGACGGGGCGGTGCGCGTCAGCCTGGCCAGAGCGGCCGAGTACCCCGATCCCGACGCCGATCGCGGCCACCACGAGGTGACGCTGGCGATCCTTCCGCACGGCAGCGGGCTCGCCGAAGTGCGCGACAGCGCCGCCCGGCTGAACGCACCGCTGCGCATCGCCACCGATGGGTGCGCTGCATCAGCAGCTCCACCGATCGTCCGGATCGCGGCTACCGACGGCGGTCCTGCGGCCGGCGTCGAGGTCGACGCCGTCAAGCTCGCCGACGACGGCTCGGGGGACCTGATCGTGCGGCTCCACGAAGCGGTCGGCAACCGCACCCGCATCTCGGTCGCCACGCCAGGTCGTGTCACGGAGGCGTGGCGCTGCGATCTCCTCGAGGAGCGTCAGTCCGGCGAGGAGGTCGGCGACGGCGTCGTCGCACTCACGCTGCGGCCGTTCCAGATCGTCACGCTCCGCCTGCGCCGCACCTCCGACGACGACGGCCGCACCCGCTGACCCAGGGAAACCCGCCCGGTGGTGATTTGGGTGAGCGACAACGCACACCGTCGACGTCTGCGCTCACACAAAAATCGGGGAAGGGGCCGGGCGGTTTGTGTGAGCGACAACGCACCCCGTCGACGTCTGCGCTCACACAAAGCGGGGATCAGGTGGGGGCGAGGTGGCGGAGCGCAGCGGCGGCGTAGAGGGCGGTGCCGGTCGCCATCGCTGATTCGTCGAACATCACACGGTTGGAGTGATTCGGTGCGGCGGTCGCCGGGTTCTCACCCTTCGGAGTGCCACCGAGGAACATCATCGCTCCCGGCAGGTTCTGCAGGACGTAGCTGAAATCCTCGGCTCCCATCACCGGATGTGGCAGCTTCACGACGTGGTCGGCACCGGCGACGTCACCGGCGAGATCGAGCGCCCAATCGGCAAAGCGGTCGTCGTTGCTCGTGACCGGATACCCGAACACGACCTCGACGTCGCACCCGCACCCGTGCGCGGCGGCCACGCCCTCGGCCACCCGCCGGATGCCGTCGTGCACCTTCGACCGCGTCCGTTCGCTGGTGGCACGGATCGTGCCTTCGATCTCGGCGACCTCGGGGATCACGTTGTTGGTCGTCCCGGCGGTGATCCGGCCGACGGTGACGACCGACGGGTCGAACACGTCGATCGACCGGGTGATCATCGTCTGTAGCGCCTGGACGATCTCGCACGCCACCGGGATCGGGTCGAGCGCTCGGTGCGGCTCGCTGGCGTGGCCGCCGCGGCCGACCACCCGGATCGTCATCGTGTCGGCCGACGCCATGATCGGCCCGCGCCGGCTGCTCACCCAGCCACTCGGCAGTGCCGACGTGATGTGCAGTGCGAACGCGGCATCGACCGGCGACTCGGTGCCGTCGGAGCGCTTCGGCACGTCGAGCAGGCCCTCGTCGAGCATGAACCGTGCGCCGTGGTGGCCCTCCTCGCCGGGCTGGAACATGAACAGCACACGTCCGGCGATGTCGTCGCGCCGCTCGCTGAGCAGGTGGGCGGCGCTCGACAGCATGGCGGTGTGCGTGTCGTGCCCGCAGGCGTGCATGCACCCCTCGACGTGCGACGTGAAGTCGACGCCGGTGTCCTCCGGCATCGGCAGGGCGTCCATGTCGCCGCGCAACAACATCGTCGGACCCGGCTTCGACCCTTCGAGCAGGGCGACGATTCCGCTGGTGGTCTCGTGCGTCGTGATCGACAGCGGCAGGCCCTCCAACGACTCCAACACCCGGTCGCGTGTGATCGGCAGTTCGTTGCCCAGCTCGGGCCACTCGTGCAGGGTGCGTCGCAGCGCGATCGTGTCGCCGAGGAGATCCTGAGCGTGGGCTTTCACCGAACCGATCATCGGGTCGATGTCGTGGTCGGAGTTGCTGTCCGCGTCGTTCGAGTGTTCGGCCATCGGCGCATGGTAGGTGTTCCCTTCCCGCGCTGTCAGCGCCCACTGCTGTGGCGAGCGTCGACATCGGGTCGGCGCGACCGACAAACGGACGAATGGAGCACACGATGACCATGTACGGCGCCAACCCCGAGCAGCTGTCGAACCTCGGCAGCACCCTGAACCGCCAGATCGACACGATCAGCCAGGTGATGTCGACGGTCGACGGCGTTCTCGACGCGACGGCGTGGACCGGGCCGGCCCGGGACCAGTTCGTCGAGGAGTGGAACGGCAGCTTCAAGCAGGCACTCGGCAAACTGAACGATGCCTTCGGGCTGGCGGGACGCGACTGCATCGCGATGTCCGACGAGCTGCGCCGGCTGCTCGGCGCTCGCGGCTGAATCCCCAGCCTCTACGCTGGCTCGGGTGGCATACGTCGAGTTCACGATCGAGCCGTTCGTCGAAGGTCGGCCGGGCCCGCACGTGACGGCCGCGATCGCCGCTGCGGCGGCACGCGGGCTCGACGTCGAGGTCGGGCCGTTCGGGTCGTCGGTCGTCGTCGATCTCGTCGACGTCGGCGACGTGCTGCACGCGTTGTCCGATGCGGCGTTGGCGAACGGCGCCACCCACGTCAACCTCCACGTCTCGCGCGAGCTGCCGTCCGGGCCACCGGCCTTCGCGGTGCCGGGGAGCGACGACGAATGAGCGACACGACATCACCGCGGTCGGTCACCCACCCGGTCGGCGCCGACGGGCGCCCGGTCGTGCATCCGTTGATCCGGTCGGTGAAACCGGTCGTCGAGGCACTCGGTGCGTCGTTCGTGGCGCCCGACGACATGGAAGCGAGCGACGTCGCGCTCGTGTGGGACGGGCGTACCGTCGCCGGGGTGAGGATGCCGCCGCTGCACGGGGCTCTCGACCGCTTGATCGACGCCGTCGAAGCCGAACTCGGCGGCCGGCTGCCGCTGCTGTCACGCGAGGACAAGCAGCGAGCGGTGCGGCTGCTCGACGAGCGCGGCGCCTTCATCCTCCGCCGAGCCGTCGAGGACGTCGCCGACGCGATGGGCGTCAGCCGCATCACCGTCTACAACTACCTCAACGCGATCCACCGGTGACCCGCCGCATCGATCAGTTCGACGTCGTCGCCTTCGACGCGGACGACACCCTGTGGCGCAGCGAGGACTCGTTCACGCACGCCGAGCACCGCTTCACCGAACTGGTCTCGCCGTACGTCGCCGAGGGGGTCGACGTCGACGGCGCGCTGCGTGCGGTCGAACGCGCGGACCTGTCGGTCACCGGCTACGGGGTCAAGGCGTTCACGCTGTCGATGGTGCGCGCTGCGGTCACCGTCACCGAGGGCCGGATCCCCAGCGTCGTCATCGGCGAGCTGATCGACCTCGGTCGCTCGATGCTGCTCGAGGACGTCCATCTGCTGGCGCACGTGAGCGAGGTGCTCGCAGCGGTGTCGCCGTGCGTGCGCACGGTGATGATCACCAAGGGCGACCTGGTCCATCAGACCCGTAAGGTCACGACGTCGGGGATCGATCACCACTTCACCGACATCGAGATCGTCCTCGAGAAGGATCCCGAGACGTACGCGAAGATCGTCGAGCGGCTCGGTGTGTCGCCCGACCGGTTCCTGATGATCGGGAACTCGGTGCGCAGCGACGTGCTGCCGGTACTCGCCATCGGCGGCCATGCGATCCACGTGCCGTACCACATCACCTGGGAACACGAGCGCGTCGACCACCACGACGAGGACGTCGTCGAGTTGGCGTCGATCGCCGACGTCGCCATCTGGCTCGGCCTCACGGCATTCTGAGCCCACGCATCGCGAACCGTCGCTGCGATGAGCGAAGCGACCACATGACGGCGTTTGGCTCATCGCAACGGGCCGACACCGGCCGGCGATGAGCGAAGCGACCGGATACCGGCTTTTCGCTCATCGCTCGAACGCGCGGGAAGGAGGTCAGGGGAACGGAAGGTGACCGTTGGTGAACGTGGCGGCGAAGCGCGCTCCGTCGGGCAGCGGGTCGTCGTGGAATGCCGTGCCGCCCGCAGCCACGACGACGGCGGCGAGCGCGGCGTGGTCCCAGTGCTGTCCGAAGTGGACGGCGAGATCGAGCGTGCCGTCGGCGACCATCAGCGCCGGATAGGTCGTCCACTCCTGCTTGGGCACGTAGCTGCCGAGGCCGTCGAACCGGGCGACCCTCGTCCGCTCGTCGCCGTGGAGTTCGTCGATGATCGGCCCGCTCGACCAGCGCATCGCAGCGGGATCCAACCGGTCGTTCACGCCGATCGGCTGCGGGTCCGACCCCTGCTCGTCGGCGAAGAAGGCGCCGTGGTCGGCGGTGCCCCACCACCGGCGCCGCAGCGCGGGCATCGACACCATGCCGGCCGTCGGGTACCCGTCGACCTCCAGGGCGATCAACGTCCCCCAGGCGCTGCGTCCGGCGACGAAGCTGCTGGTGCCGTCGATCGGATCGAGTACCCAGCACCGCGAGCCCGACCCGGTGACGCCCTGCTCCTCGCCGATGATGCAGTCGTCGGGGCGGTGCTCGCCGAGCAGCTCGCGCAGCAGCCGTTCGATCAGCTTGTCGGTCGCGGACACCGGCGATCCGTCGGGCTTGATCTCGACGTCGAGACCGTCGCTCCGCCACGTGCGCATCGACTCGCGGTCGGCGATCTCGGCCGCACGCAGCAGCAGGTCGTGATCGGTGAGTACCATCGTGAAATTCCTGGTCGTCCTACAACCGCAGCAGCCGGACGCGGTCGACGCTGTGGTCGCCGGTCTTGTGGACGATCAGCGACGCCCGTTCGCGGGTCGGTTCGATGTTCTCGCGCAGGTTCAACCCATTGATCTCGCGCCAGATGCGCTTCGCGGTGTCGACGGCTTCGTCGTCGCTCAACCCGGCGTAGAACCGGAAGAACGAGTCGGGATCCTGGAACACCGATGCCCGCAGTGCGAGGAACCGCTCGACGTACCAGCGCTCGATGTCCGATTCGTCGGCGTCGACGTAGATCGAGAAGTCGAAGTAGTCGCTGACGAACTCGGGGGCACCGCTGCGCGTCTGCAGCACGTTGAGCCCTTCGATGATGACGATGTCGGCACCGCTCACGACCACGTGCTCGTCGGGAACGATGTCGTAGACGACGTGGCTGTACACCGGCGCCTCGACCACCTCGTGGCCGCTCTTGATCTTGCGCAGGACCTGCAGCAGCGCCTTGGTGTCGTACGACTCGGGGAACCCCTTGCGGTTCATGATGCCGCGCTCCTCGAGCACCCGGTTGGGGTACAAGAAGCCGTCGGTGGTGATCAGGTCGACCTTGGGATGGTCGGGCCACTGTTCGAGCAGTGCCTGCAGGATGCGGGCGAACGTGCTCTTGCCGACGGCGACGCTGCCGGCGATGCCGATGACGTAGGGCACCTTCGGCGCGATCGTGCCGAGGAACGTCGCCGACACCCGGTGGAGGTCCTGGGTGGCACTGATGTACAGGTTGAGCAGCCGGCTGAGCGGCAGGTAGATGGTGGCCACCTCGCCGAGATCGATGCGCTCGTTGATTCCGCGCAGGCGTTCGAGCTCCGGCTCGGCCAGCGTCAGCGGGGTGGCAGCGCGAAGTTCCGACCAGGCCCGCCGGTCGAAGTCGTGGTAACGACTCGTCGCGCTGGCCGCCGAGGGTCGTCCGCCGCTCGCGGTCTGGGTCACGGCGACGACTGTAGATGCCGGGGTGCTCGCCGCTCCAAGGGCGGCTGCACGGGCGACGGCCGCCGGTCGGGGGACCGAGGCGGACGTAGCCTGCGCCGGTGGCCAGCGTTCGCAAGCAGCTCGGTTCCTGGTACACCCCGCCCGACCTGGTGGACACCGTCGTCGAGGCGGTGGTGACACCCGAATTCGTGCAGCAGTTCGTCCAGCGACGGTCGCAGCCGCTCGCCGTGCTCGACCCGTCGTGCGGCGACGGCCGATTCCTCGCCGCCTGCCACCGTCGCCTCGAGGAGCTCGATGCCGAGTCGACCCTCACCGGCTGCGACATCGACGCCGCCGCCATCGCGTCGGCACGAGCGGCACTGCCTGCGGCCGCCGAACTCCGCCGAGCCGATGCCCTGACGACGGCGTGGCCAGCACAGCGATTCGACCTGGTGGTCGGCAATCCCCCGTTCCTCTCCCAGATGGCGACGGCGACCACCCGCGGCGGCACCAGCCGCCGTGGCGGCGGCCCCTACGCCGACGCCGCGGCGGAGTTCCTGGCGCTCGCCGGTGAGCTGGTCGAGCCGGACGGCGGCCGCATCGCGCTGGTGCTCCCGCAGTCGATGTTGGGATCGCGCGACGCTGCGGCGATCCGCGAGTCGATCGCGTCGCGAGCGCACATGGTGTGGTCGTGGTGGTCGACCCGCCGGGTCTTCGACGCCCAGGTGTACGTGTGCGTGCTGGCCTTCGAGTTCGGCCGCCCCGAACCGGTCGAACGGCGATCGAACTGGTCACACGTCGTCACCAGCCGCCGCGGCGTTCCCGACGTTGCGGCCGACGTGCGTACCGACGGGTGTCTCGGCGACCGTGCTCGTCTGAACGCCAACTTCCGTGACGAGTACTACGGGATGATCCCCGGCGTCGGCGACCACGACGGCGGGCCGCCGCTGATCACGTCCGGGCTCGTCGACCCCGGCCGTTCGTGGTGGGGCGAACGGCCGATCACGTTCGCCAAACAGCGCTACGCGCGACCCCGGATCGACCTCGACCGGCTCGACGACGACATGGTCCGATGGGCCCGCCGGCGCCTCGTGCCCAAGGTGCTCGTCGCGAACCAGACCCGCATCGTCGAGGCGGTCTGCGATCCCGGCGGCCAGTGGCTGCCGGCGGTGCCGGTGCTCGGCGTGTATCCGATCGGCGCCCACTGGGACGACGTCGATCGCCGCCCGGCCGACGAGCTCGGCCGCTCGGCGTGGGAGATCGCCGCCGTGCTGACGTCGCCGCTCGCGTCGGCGTGGCTCTGGCATCGAGGAGCCGGTACGGGGCTGTCGGCCGACGCGATCCGGCTCTCGCCGGTCACGCTCGCGGCGCTGCCCTGGCCCGCCGGCGACCTCGGCCCCGCGGTGTGTGCGCTGCGCGCCGGCGACGTCCGGGCGTGCGGTGCCGCTGTCGACGTCGCCTACGGCATCGCCGACGACGCAGCGCTGCAGTCCTGGTGGACGGCGCTACTGGAGCGCATCGAGTCGCGGCGCCCGGCGTCGAACCCGTGACCGCCGGTTGCGCCATCCGGGTGAACCGGCCACCATCCACAGCAGCGCCAGGCCGGCCAGCTCGGTGACGTGCACCAGCTCGCCGACCGGCGTACGCGAGCCGGTGACGATGTCGGCGACGATGCTCACCATCGTCGTCGCCACCAGTGCGGCGGTGAAGGGCAGCAGCCCGAAGGCGCGGTGCGGCTTCCAGGCCGCAAAGGCGAAGCCGACCGCCAGAGCGGCGCCGAACGCACCCAGGTGGCGAGCGAGATGGGGGTTCGTCCCGGACGTTTCGCCGAACAGCAGCGCCGGCAGGCTCTGGACCAGCATCACGATCGCCACCCACGCCAAGGCCGGACGCAGCCACCCTCCTCGACCGAGGCGTGCCGGTCGGGCTCGGGCCGTGACGGAAGCCACGAGGCTGGGAACCGGTTCCGCCGGGCGGATGCGCACCATGCGGTCGATGCGATCCATGTCGGCTGCGAAGCCCAGGCAGTCGTGGCAGCCGGCGAGGTGGGCGTCGGCGAGTGAGATGTCGTCGCCCGTCGCTTCGCCGTCGGCACGGGCGGACAGGATCTCGCGGATCGCCTCGCAGTCGAGTTGGTCTCCATCGATCTGTCTCATGGTGGTGTCAGTCGTCGGCGGGCGTGCGATGGTTCCCGCAGCGGGTGACAAAACTGACGATGGTCACTGCGGAGACCTCGGCGATCGGTGCGAAACTGTGGGTGTGGATCACCTGACCCGACTGCTGGTGGCGGCCCGCGACGGCGACCGGGTGGCGCTCGAGCGGTTCGTCGCCGAGACGCAGGCGGACGTCTGGCGCTTGTGCCGGTACCTCGGTGATGTCGAGTTCGCCGATGACCTCGCCCAGGAGACCTACGAGCGCGCCATCGGGTCGATCCATCGGTTCCGGGCGGACGGATCGGCGCGCGGATGGCTGCTGACGATCGCCCGTCGCACCTGCGTCGACCACACCCGCCGCGCCGGCCGGCGCCGGCGGCTCGATCGGGCCGTGTTCGACGACGTCACCGCAGGCGGATCGCTGCTCGCCTCCGACATGTCGGGACGTGTGGATCTCGACGACCTCCTCGCTCACCTCGATGTCGAGCGTCGCAGCGCGTTCGTCCTCACCCAGGTGCTCGGCCTGCGGTACGAGGAGGCGGCCGAGGTGCTCGGCTGCCCGGTCGGCACGATCCGCTCGCGTGTCGCCCGGGCTCGCGGTGATCTGGTGGCGATGCTGCGCGAACCTGATGCGGGCTCCGACGGGGCGCTCGCACGATGACGGACGGAACGGAACATGCGACATCGAGGAGAGACGACGTGAATGGGTGGCGACCGGCCGGGAGTCGGAGATTCCGCCGACTCGGCGCGGCATCGGCGGTCACCATGGTGCTGGCGTTCGCTGCGGTGTCCTGCGGCGACGATGGCGACAGCGCCGGCGATCCCGGCGAGGCGACGTCCGGCGCCGTCGATGCGACGTCATCGCCGAACGCCGGCAGCGACACGGTCGGCGGGGATCCGGTCAACGGCGAGGCGTTGTCGCGCAGCCGCGGGTGCGCCGGCTGCCACGGTCAGGACTTCGGTGGCGGCGCCGGCCCGAAGTGGACCGGTCTCGCCGGATCGCAGGTGACGCTCGCCGACGGCAGCACCGTGGTCGCCGACACGGACTACCTCACCAGGGCGATCGCCGATCCCTCCGCGCAGCTCGTTGCCGACTACAACCTCAGGATGCCGGCCAACACACTGACGGACGCCGAGATCGCCGACATCGTCGCCTTCATCGGGACGCTGGCCGATGGGTGACCACCACCACGTCGCCGGCAACGCCGGCGTGCTGCGCCGCACCGCGATGCTCGCCGCGGTCGTCGTGCTCGCCGCCTGCGGCAGCGACGGCGACTCGTCGGCGTCGGAGACTTCGATGAACGGGTCGGTGCCCGCATCGGTGGCCACCGCAGATGCGGGCGACGCGACCGAACGCGAACTCGCCGGCATCGTGCGAGATCCGGCGCCGGTGGTCGATGCGACCACGCTGCCGTCGCTGACCGATCCGGGCAGCGATGCCGTGTTCCGCGCCGAGCCCGGCGGCTTCCGAGCGGTCTACTTCGGCTACACCAACTGCCCGGACGTGTGTCCCACCACGATGGCCGACTGGGCGGTCACCCTGCGCCGTCTCCCCCCGGAACTCGCGGCGCAGGTCAGCACCGTGATGGTCACCGTCGACCCTGATCGCGACAACGAACTCCTGCCCGGCTACATCACGAGCTTCGTCGCCGACGCCGAGGCCGCAGGCACCACCGACGCCGACCGGCTCGCCGCCGCGGCGGAGCCGTTCGGTGTCAGCTACGAGGTGGTCACCAACGATGAGGGCGACGTCGAGGTCTCCCACAGCGGATTCCTGTACCTCGTCGACGGCGAGGGCAGACTCGTCGTCACCTGGCCGTTCGGGACGTCGTCGTCGGAGATGGCCGCCGACATCCAGCAACTGTTCGCCGCACAGGAGGCCTCGTGAAACCGACATCCGTGAGCGGTCGCCGGCCGTTCGGCTCCGCCGCACGTGTCCGCACCGCACTGGCGTCTTGTGTGGTCGTGCTTGCCGGCGTGCTCGCCGGATGCGGTGACGACACGGCGCAGCCCCGGACCGACGCGGTCGCCGACAGCGACAGCGACAGCGCAACCTACGAGTACGTGATCCCCGCCGGTGCGGGCGAGGCGCTCGACGCCGGAACGCCGCTCGAGATCCTTCCGGCCGAGCTGCAGGTGAACGTGGGCGACACGATCCGCATCGAGAACCAGGACGATCGAGGGCACACGGTCGGTCCCTTCTTCGTCGGGGCCAACGAGACGCTGACCCAGCGGTTCTCCACTCCCGGCGAGTTCGAGGGCGTCTGCACCGTGCACCCGAGCGGCCAACTCGTCCTGGTCGTGAACGCATGAACGGCCGGTCCGGGCTGCGGTCGGTGCTGCACGGGATCGTCGCCGGTCTCGGTCTGGTGACCGTCGTCGCGTCGCCGGCCCTCGCCGATCCGCCGGGTCCGACGGATTACCAGTCCGAGATCCGGTCGGTCGAGCCCGAGACCCCCACGATCGAGGTGGGGATCATCGGTGGTGACTCGTTCGTCGAGATGCGCGTCGAGTCGGGCACCGAGGCGATCGTGGCCGGCTACGAGGGCGAGGACTACCTCTGGTTCCGTCCCGACGGCGTCGTGCTCGAGAACCAGAAGTCGCCGGCGACCTACCTGAATGCGAACCGCTACGGCAACGACGGCGTGCCCGCCGGCGTGAGCGCCGCTGCCGAGCCGAGCTGGAAGCAGGTGGCGACCGGCGGGTACTGGGCCTGGCACGACCACCGCGCCCACTGGATGCAGAGCGTCCGTCCGTTCGGTCTCGGTGAGGGTGATCAGATCCTCGAGGCGGTGATCCCGATCCTCGTCGACGGCGAGCCGGTCGAGGTCACGGTCATCAGCACGTGGCTGCCAGCACCCTCACCGGTCGCGATGTGGCTCGGCGTCGTCGCCGGGCTGGCCACGGCCGCCGCTGCGTGGTTCTTCCGAGGCCACCGGTTCCCGCCGATCGCAGCGAGCGTTCCACTGGTCGTGCTCGCGATCGTGGTCGGGGCGGTGCAGTACACGTCGCTGCCCGGTGCGACGGGCCCGCGACCGATCTGGGTCGCACTGCCGCTGATCGCTGCGGTCTCGGCAGCGATCGGCGTGGTGCTCGCGGTGCGCGGCAAGCGCTTCGCCGCCGATGCGGCGCTGCTGCTCGTCGGCGTCGAGTTGGCGGTATGGGGGTTCGTCAAGCGCGATGGGTTGTCCGCCGCGATCGTGCCGACCGACGCCCCGTTCTGGCTCGACCGCTTCACGACCGCAGCCGCGCTGGCCGGCGGCGTTGCGCTGGCCGCCATCGCACTGTGGTGGTTGTTCGCGGTGCCGAGTGCGGCGCAGCGCACGGCCGATCCGGTCAGCGATTCCAGGGCGCCGTCGGGCTCACCGCACCCGGCCCACCCGTGAGCACCTCGTAGCCGTCGTCGGTGACGAGGATCGTGTGCTCGAACTGGGCGGTGCGGCGGGCGTCGCCGGTGACGGCCGTCCAGTCGTCGTCCCACACCTTGTAGTTCACGGTGCCGAGCGTGATCATCGGTTCGATCGTGAACGTCATGCCCGGACGCATGATCGTGGACGCGCGTGAGTCGTAGTAGTGCAGCACCTGGATGTCGGTGTGGAACTGCTCACCGATGCCGTGGCCGACGAACGCGCGCACGACGCCGTAGCGGAACTTCTTGGCGTGGTCCTCGATCGCCCGGCCGATGTCGCTGAGGGGCCGGCCCGGCTTGACCGCCTCGATGCCGTACCACGTGCACTCCTCGGTGACCCGGACGAGCTGGCGGCTCTCGGGATCGACGTCGCCGACGAAGAACGTGGCGTTGGTGTCGCCGTGGACGCCACCGATGTAGCCGGTGACGTCGATGTTGCAGATGTCGCCGTCCTGGAGGGCCCTCGAGTCGGGGATGCCGTGACAGATGACCTCGTTGACCGACGTGCAACACGCCTTGGGGTAGCCGTGGTAGTTGATCGTGGAGGGGTAGGCACCCCGCTCGACGAAGAGATCGTGCACGCGGATGTCGATCTCCTCGGTGGTCACCCCTGGCGCCACCATCTCGCCGGCGAGCCGCAGCACTTCGGCAGCGACCGTGCCGGCGTGGCGCATCGCTTCGATGGTCTCGGGGCTCTTGATGCGTGGCTCGTCCCAGGCGACGACCTCGCCGCTGTCGGCATAGGGCGGCCGAGCGATCGTGTCGGGGACGCCGCGCATCGGGGTGACGACGCCGGGCAGCACCCGGCCTTCGCTCTTCTTGTGGCAGCGCTTGTACTTGCGGCCGCTGCCGCACCAGCACGGTTCGTTCGCCTTCGGCAGGATGGCGGGAGCGGTCGCCGTGACAGACATGGATCCCAGGATAGGGGCGAGGCGGCGTCGGGCCGACCCGGCCCCGCCGCCCGGGCCCGCAACACTGGGTGCTGCTCGTCCGTGCGTCCTTCGCCGGGCGCGCCTAGCCTGTCCGGCGTGTCCCAGGAAGAGGTGCTGGCCCCCAACGGCATGTCGCCGCTGTTGACCCTTCCGTCGATGGACGCCGACCGCGAGCGCATCGAAGATGCGATGCACGCCGCCGTCGTCACCCCGGACGCCTATCTGAACGAGATCGCGTCGCACCTGATCGTCGCCGGCGGCAAGCGACTGCGACCGGTGTTGTCGGTGGCCGGCGCCCAGATCTTCGGCTCGCCGGCGACTCACGACGTCGTGCGTGGTGGCGTCGCCTGCGAGCTCGTGCACCTCGGTTCGCTGTACCACGACGACGTGATGGACGAGGCCGACACCCGCCGGGGCGTCGAGACCGTCAACGCCAAGTGGGGCAACCTGCAGGCGATCCTCGCCGGCGACTTCCTCCTGTCCCGAGCATCGGAGATCGCCGCATCGCTCGGCACCGAGGTCGCCGGACTGCTGGCCCGCACGATCGGCTGGCTCTGCGAGGGCCAGATCGAGGAACTCCGCCACACCTACGATCGCTCACGCACCGAGGCGAGCTATCTCCGCTCGATCCACGGCAAGACCGCATCGCTGTACGGCACTGCGGCGCGTATCGCCGGCATCGTGGCCGGCCACGACCGTCCCGTCGTCGATGCACTGACCGACTACGGCAACGCATACGGCACGGTGTTCCAGATCGTCGACGACATCTTGGACATCACCGCCACCGACGCCCAGCTCGGCAAACCGGCCGGCCACGACATGGTCGAGGGCGTGTACACACTCCCGGTGCTGCGCACGCTGGCGCTCGACAACTCCGCATCGTCGGAACTGGCGGATCTGCTCGGCTCGCCGCTCGACCCGGCCGCCCAGGACAAGGCGCTCGCGATCGTGCGCTCGAACGACGGCCTCTCGTCCGCGCTCGACACCGCCCGCGAGTACGTCGAGCGCGCCGAGGCGTGCTGCGACGACTTCCCCGACTCCGACGCCACCTCGGCCCTGCGCGCTGCGCCGCGCGCACTGGTCCAGTCGGTGTCGGTCACGGCCTGACGTTCGCCGGCAACGCGGCGGATCGGGCAGGCTGGTCCGATGCATGTCGTGATCGTCGGCGCCGGTGAGGTCGGCTGGTACCTGGCCCAGCGGCTCGGAGCGGAGGGCAACGACGTCGTCGTCGTCGAGGTGAACGAGGTGATCGCGGCAGCGATCGGCGCCGAGCTCGACGTGCAGGTGGTGGTCGGCAGCGCCACCGTGCCCTCGACGTTGCGAGCCGCAGGCATCGAGCGCGCCGATCTGCTCGCCGGCGTCACACAGAACGACGAGGTCAACCTGCTGGCGTCGCTCCTGGCCAAGGAGTTCGGCGTCGAGCAGACCGTGGTGCGCATCCAGACCGAAGAGCTCCGCGGACCGCTCGGCGCGAACCTGCTCGCGACGATGGGGGCCGACGTGATCATCGATCCCGACGCCGACACCGCCGACGAGATCATGGAACTCTCCCACGTGTCCGGAGCGGACGAGGTCTACCCGATGTCGAACGGCGAGCTGCTCGTACTCGGTGCGGTGATCGGCGAGACCTCGCCGTTCGTCGGCCACGACCTCGCCGACATCGGTCGCTCGTTCGAGCCGGACTGGAAGTTCCTGTTCGGTGCGTTGACCCGCGACGGTGAAACGGTGATCCCGCGTGGCGACCAGGTGCTCCAGGTGGGAGACCACGTGCGGGTGCTCACCACGCGTGGGGCGCGCCGCGAGATCCTGGAGTTGCTCGGCGCCGCCACCCGCCGGGCCCGCCGTGTGATGGTGCTCGGCGGTGGCGCCGTGGGCACACGCGTCGCCGAGCGACTGCAGGGCGAGGGAGCCACCGTCGTCCTGGTGGAGAACGATCCGATGCGGGCCAAGGCGCTCAGCGAACGACTTCCCCGCGTGACGATCGTGCAGGGCGACATCACCGACACCGAGCTGCTGCTCGAGGAGTCTGTCGCCCGCATGGACCTGGTCATCGCCGCAACGGGCGATGACGCATCGAACGTGCTCGCCTGCGCCTATGCCGCGGCCGAGGGTGATGCGTTCACCGTGGCGGTCCTGCACCGGTTGGCGCTGCTGCCGTTGGTGCGCCAGTTCGGCATCGATGCCGCCCTGAGCCCGCGCACGGCGTCCGCCAACGCGGTGCTGCGCCACATCCGCGGCGGCACAGCGTCGGTGGCCACGTTCCTCGAGAGCGACATCGAGGTCAACGAGTTCGAGATCGAGGCGGGCAGCTCGGCCGACGGCACACTCGTCGCCGATCTGCATCTTCGCCATTCGGTCCTGCTCGGTGCGGTCACCCGTCAGGACGGCAGTGCGGAGATCGTCAGGGGTCACACCGTGCTGCACGCCGGCGACAACGTGGTGGTGTTCTCGCGGCCCGATGCGCTCGCGGTGACGCGCAAGGCATTCTCGGCGTGACGCTGGCCACGCATTCGTCAGGCCGCGTGCCGTGGTTCGGTGGGCGCGGCGAGCGTCTCCTCTCGCCCGGGCGGTACTCGTCGCTGATTGCCAACGTGGTCGGGTTGACCATCGCCGTGGTCGGCGTCGGCATCTTCGTGTCCGGTGTGGTCGAGGCGATCGACGGTGGCCCCCACGTGATGGTGCTGGCCGCCACCGGTGTCGTGACCTGGGCGGTCGGTTCGGTGATGTGGCGGGTGACGATCGTTCCCAAGCAGATCCGGATCCTCGACGTGTTCACCACGGTCACCCTCGCCTGGGTCGCCATGGCGGTCGCCGGCGCCATCCCGTATCTCCTCACGGGCCACTTCGACCGCATCGACGACGCACTGTTCGAGTCGATCTCCGGGTTCACCACCACCGGCGCCACCGTCACACCCGACATCGAAGCGACGTCCCACGGTCTGCTGTTCTGGCGCTCGACCACCCAGTGGATCGGGGGGATGGGCGTGATCGTGCTGGTCGTGGCGGTGTTGCCGACCGTCGGCTCCGGCGGGATGAGCCTGCTCGCAGCCGAGGCGCCCGGCCCCACCGGCGAGCGGCTGACGCCACGGGTGCGCGAGACCGCCCGCCACCTCTGGACGGTCTATGTCGGCTTCACCATCGTCCTCGCGGTGCTGTATGCGATCGCCGGGATGAGCCTGTACGACGCGGTGTCGCACAGCTTCACGACGGTGTCGACGGGCGGCTTCTCGCCGTACCAGGACTCGATCGGAGCGTTCGACTCGGCGACGATCGAATGGATCTGCATCGTGGCCATGCTGCTCGCCGGAGGAAGCTTCACGCTCTACTACCGGGCGTTGAAGCGTGACCGCGGACCGCTGCTTCGCTCGTCGGAGTTCAAGGTGTACCTGCTCGTCGTTGCCGGCATCACCGCATGGGCGTTCGTCGCGTCGGGCAACGACGGTGGCCAGGCGGCCGGATTCCGCGATGCGCTGTTCACGACGACGTCGACGGTGACGACGACGGGCTACGTCACCAACGAGTACGGCTCGTGGAGCGAGACCGCACAGTTGCTCCTGTTGCTGGCGATGCCGATCGGGGCGATGGCGGGATCGACGGCCGGTGGCGTCAAGATCGTGCGGGTGATGGCGATCGCCAGCGTCGCCCACCGCGAGGCCTTGCGCCACCTACACCCTCAGCTCGTGCGTCCGGTGCGCATCGGCAACGGCATCCTGCCCGACGACGTCGCTCGCCGGGTGGTCGGCTTCATGGCGCTCGCACTCGCGATCTTCGGTGGTGGTGCAGTGCTGATCTCGGCCACCGGGCCCGACATGATCACGTCGTTGTCGTCGTCGGCAACCGCATTCGGCAACGTCGGTCCGGGCCTGGGTCGTCTCGATCATGCGAACGACTTCTTGTCGATCCCGGCACCCGGCCGCGCGATCGCGATGGTCCAGATGCTCCTCGGACGCCTCGAGATCTACCCCGTGATCCTGGCGTTGTCGGTGATCACGCTGCGCATCCCCCACACGCTGCGCCCCCGCCGGCGCTCCGACTGAGGCAACGGAACCCAGCGCCAGAACCGAGCGGTCGGGCCAGCGACGAGCCTGGCGTCGAGGCCGACGAACCGTTGCGCACCACCGGCGTGCGGTGAGGCCTCGACTACCAATTGGGGGCGAACTTGCTGACCGTGCTGGCGAGTGCGTAGGCGCGCTCGGCGCCGCCGGGTCGACCGTCGCGCAGTTCGTTGGTGGCGATGCGCAGCACGGCGCCCGCGATGCGGTCGCTGCGCACGCCGACGCGCAGCGCCGGTCGCAGGATCGCCGGGCGGCCGAGGAATCGTGCCGCCAGGCGCCCCACCTGGTGATACCGGCCGACCTCGTCGGCGAGCATCGTCGGGTATCGCTGCAACGTCGTCGAATTGCCGGCCGCCAGCGCATCGTCGAGCACGTCGGCGGCGAGTCGACCGCTCATCAGCGCGGCATCGACGCCGTCGCCGTTGAACGGGCTCGCGGCGCCGGCGGCGTCGCCGACCACCAGGAACGTCGGACCCATCTTGGGGCCGACCGAACCCGCCAGTGGGAGGCGCAGCCTCGTCGGCGCCTTGAGCTGGTCGCCGGGGTCGAGTTCCCACCGCTGCGCGATCCGATGGGCGAACGAGTCGAGCAGCTTGAGCGCATTGATGCCACGTACGTCGCGGTACGTCGACAGCACGCCGACGCCGACGTTGACCGTGCCGTCGCCCAGCGGGATCACCCAGCCGTACCCGGCGACCGGATTGCCGGCGGCGTCGGGGATGCCCAGGTCGGACTCGATCCACGGCTCCGAGGCCCGGTCGCTGCGGAAGTACGTGCGGGTGGCGATGCCGTAGGGCCAGTTGCGATGGCGCATCGTGCCGAGATGGCGTCCGAAGCTGCTGTTGGCACCGTCGGCGACCACGACGAAGCGAGCGCGGACGACGTCGTGTCGAGGGGCTCCAGGTTCGAGCTCGGGATCGACGGCGAGGGTGGTGCCGCGCACGAAGCCGCGCTCGACGATCGGCGTCGTGGCCTGGTGTCCCATCAAGATGGTGGCGCCGGCCTCGACGGCGCGCTGGCGCAGGTGGGCGTCGAGCAGGTCGCGGCGCAGTGCGGTGGCGTGGTCGGGGAGTTCGCCGTGCCGCGGCCACGGTGCGGTCACCTCGCGTCGGCCGTGGACGAGCCGCACGCCCGCGAGGCGGTGCCCGCCCAGCGAGACCGGGTCGACGCCGAGCAGTGCCAGCTCGGCGATCGCCCGCGGGGTGAGCGCGTCACCGCACGCCTTGTGCCTGGCGACCGGTCGCTTCTCGACGACCGTGACGTCGTGGCCGCAACGGGCCAGCCACGTGGCGACCGAGGCTCCCGCAGGACCACCGCCGACGACGAGGACGTCGGTGTCCAGGGTGCCGCCCGTCAGCCGGCCGATGCAGGAGAGCCGGCGACCGCTTCGGGACCGACCGGCATGATCTCGGCGCCGCCGAGGTCGGGGACGTCGGGCGACGTGAAGTCGTAGGTGCCGCCCTCGAGTTCGGCGAACACCGACGACTCGGGTGAGCACCAGGTCTCGTACTCGTCCGCGTACTCAGCGCTCGTCGGGTCGGCGCCGGCGAGGTCGTAGCGCTCGTGGCACACCACGGCGACGATCTCGTACTGGGTGAGCTGGCTGCCGAACGCGGGCATCACGCCGCGGTTGCCCGTGACGTGGGGGCCGCCCTCGCGATCGGGGTTGCCGTAGATCTCGACGCCGGCGGCGTTGAAGCCCTCGGTGCCGTAGTAGACGTAACGGATCTGGTCCTCGATGTGCGGGAAGGTCTTGAGCACCTCGCCGCCGGCGAACGGGTAGCCGACGCCGCCGCCACCGGCGGCTCCGTGACAGCTGGCGCAGCTGCTGTACGCCTCGGTGCCGATGCCGAGGGGTCCCTCGACGACCTCGGGCGGTTCGGTGACCGCTCGCACGTACATGAATGCCCACACCGGCATCAGGCTGAGCGTGGCCATCGCCCAGAACGGGATCTTGCGGCGCTGCTTGGCCGCCTGCACGTAGACCGGATCGGGCTTGGGTGGCGGCGGTGCCGCGGGAGCGGGAGCGGCGGTGCGTGCCGGCGGTCCGGATGGGGGTGGTGCGGCGGCGGGCGTGGTGCCGGCCGTCGTGGCGGGCGTGGTGGCCGGGGTGTTGGAGCCGGCCGCGGCGTCGCCGGGCGCATCGGCCGCGGCGTCGCCGCCCTGGCCGATCGCAGAGCGCCGCTCGCGCGACCGCTTCAGGAGATGTTCGGGGATCTCGGTCACTTCGCAGATGATAGATGGCCGTCGCCGCGATCCGGGAATCTGTCGTCGGATCGATCGCGATGCACTTACGCACAACCTGGCGCGCTCGCGAGACTTGCGTGCCAGACTTCGCACATCTCGTGCCGACGACTACAGTTCGTTGGCGAATGTCCCGGGCGTCGCCGTGGCAGACCGGTTCGCCGGTCGGCAGGGTTGTCCGGGCGCCTCACGAAGATCCACCACGACAGGACTCACCGCACGCATGATCGCAATCGCCCCACTCGAGTGGCCAGGGATGAACCAGGCCTTCCTGACGGCGCTCGTCCTCACGCTCGTGTTGTCGCTCGCCATCATCCCCTACGGCAAGCGCCGCCCGGTGGGTGCGCCGTTCTCGTGGGGCGAGGCGATGCTCGCCACCACGTACATGTTCGGCGTGTTGTTCCTGGCGTTCGGCATCCTGCCGCACCAGTGGATCGACCACGCCGACAAGGACCTGGGCTGGTCGAAGGACAAGATCATCTACGGACCCGGTGGCATCCTCAAGCCCGAGTCCGCCGGTGGGTGGAACCCGATCACGCTGCAGTACGAGGCGGTCCGCGACATCGTCGCCGTCCTGATCCATGCCGTGCTGTTCGGCCTGTACATCTACCTCGCGATCTGGTGGCAGAAGCGCGGCGACGTCAAGCCCAAGGAACTCCCCGTCTCCACCTACGGCCGCCCGCTCGTCAAGAAGGCATGATCCATGGCCCGTACTGACGCGAATCCCCCGATGATGCCGTACACCGACGAGTACACGTTGGTGGAGGTCGATGCGGACTACCTGACCAAGGCGGTCAAGCCGAAGCAGTTCATCCACATCGACCAGAGCGAGTGCATCGCCTGCGAGGGCTGCGTCGACATCTGCCCGTGGAAGTGCATCCACATGGTGTCGACCTCAGCGGTCGTCGAGGCCGACGGGACCGAACAGCCCGGCACCGATCCGTCCGACGCCTTCATGTTCACGATCGACGACGACATCTGCACGCGTTGCGCGCTGTGCGTCGACCGCTGCCCGACCGGCGTCATCATCCTCGGCAAGGCGGGCACGGCCACGGCTGCGGGCAACTCCCACGTTCGTACCAACAACCATGGCTACGGCTATGGCATGAGGCTCTGATCATGAACATCTCACAAACACGAGCGAGCGCAGCGCCAGCGAGCGAGCGCCACAACGCGGCCTGCGTGGCCGGGGAACGCTGAGAAATGGCGACAAACATCGACGACAAACCCCGCCCGACGATCAAGGACCGCGTGAACTCCACGGTCGGCGACGTGCAGGGCAGCCAGGCCTGGAGTTCGATCTTCCGGCCGGGTTCGATCTTCCGCAAGGGCTACACCGACAGCCCGCGCAACCGCAGCTACGTCATCATGAACTCGGTGCTGTACCACCTGCACCCGGTGAAGGTGAAGCGCCACGCGGTCAAGGTGAGCTACACGCTGTGTCTCGGCGGGCTGAGCTTCTTCCTGTTCATCCTGCTGACGGTCACCGGCATCTTCTTGATGTTCTTCTACCGACCCGAGGCGACCGCGGCGTGGAACGACATCCAGAACCTGCAGACGTCGGTGACGTTCGGGTTGTTGGTGCGCAACATGCACCGATGGGGCGCCCACCTGATGGTGCTCACCGTGTTCTTGCACATGGCTCGCGTCTTCTACCACGGCGCCTACAAGCCGCCGCGCGAGTTCAACTGGGTGATCGGCGTGATCTTGCTCACGCTCACCTTGCTGCTGTCGTTCACCGGCTACCTGTTGCCGTGGGACCAGCTCGCGCTGTGGGCGGTGACCGTGGGCACCAACATGATGGGCTACACGCCCGTCTTCGGTGAAGAGGTGCGATTCGTGCTGCTCGGCGGTGCCGAGATCGGAGCGGAGACGCTGCTGCGATGGTACGTGTTGCACGTGTTGTTCCTGCCGTTCGTGATCGTGATCTTCATGGCGATCCACTTCTGGCGGGTCCGCAAGGACGGCGGAATTTCGGGTCCGTTGTGATTCGCCCTGTTGACTGGAACATGAGGTAACCCATGACCGAGATCCCAGAGCATCTCCTCAAGCGAGCGCAGGCAGCGCGCGAGAAATCCGCCGACGCAGCGCCCGCAGCAGCGGAACCCGCGGCCGCCGAGCCGGCCGCCGCCGAGTCGGCGCCCGCCGATTCGCGCATCCCCGAAGCGCTGTTGCAGCGCAGCAAGGCTGCGAAGGCGGCCAAGGCCGGCGGTGCACCCGCTGACGCGCCCGCCGCCGGTGGGGCCGTCGCCGTCGCCGACAAGGTCGGCGCCGTCGTCGCGGCGCCCGCAGCAGGCGGCGGCGTGCCGGTCGGTGCGGGCCCCGGTGGCCACACCCAGCGGCTGCTCACCGTCGTCAAGTCGGGCTCGATCCAAGATGTCAAGGCCACCCCGGTCGACAAGGTCCACACGTGGCCGCACCTGCTCGCGGCCGAGTTCGTCTCCGCGCTGGCGATGACCGCGTTCGTGTTCATCTTCTCGGTGTTCGTGCATGCGCCGCTGTTGCAGCTCGCCAACACCAACCAGACGCCCAACCCGTCGAAGGCGCCCTGGTACTTCCTCGGTCTGCAGGAGCTGTTGACCTATTTCCACCCCATGGTCGCCGGCGTCACACTGCCCGGTGTCGGCCTGATCGCACTCGTGCTCGCGCCGTACCTCGACCGCAACCCGTCCAACAAGCCCGAGGATCGCAAGTTCATGACCGGTCTGATGACCGTGCACCTCATGTTCTGGGCCGTGCTCGTGCTGATCGGTTCGTTCTTCCGAGGCCCGGGCTTCAACTTCGTCCTGCCCTGGGTCGAAGGCCTGTTCTTCGAACTGTGAGATTGCGAAAGGAGACCCCCCAGTCATGAGTACTGCAGCAATCATCGCCATCGCCATCGGAGTCGTCGTCGTGCTCGGCGCGATCGCCTTCTTCACCCTTGCTCGCCGCAGCGACGTCCGCGGCGCCGGTGCGTTGTCGAGCGAGACCGTCCAGCGCGACAAGTCCGCGCGCCGGAGCGCCGAGCCCGTGTCGACGCAGACCACGGCCGCCGACGTCGAAGCGGCAGGCGTCGCGTCGCGCTCGTCGAGTACCGCCGTCGCGGTGCGCAGCGAGCCGGAGATCGTCGCATGGACCCCGCCGGACCCCGAGGCGATCGGTGTCAGCCGTCGCCAGTTCTTCAACCGCGCAACCGTGTCGCTGATGAGCGTCGGCCTCGCCGGGTTCGCCGCGGCGGCGTTCGTCGGCTTCCTGTGGCCGAGCGGCACCGGCGGATTCGGCGGTGCGGTCACGGTCGGCAAGATCGGCAACATCAAGGACGGCATCAAGCAGGGCGGCGGGTTCTTCTACGCCCCCGAGGCGCGGTCGTGGATCACTGCGTACCCGCCCGAGGCGCTGCCGCTGGCCGAGACGGTCTATCCCGAGAGCCTGCTCGTCACGATGCGCCAGGGGCTCACCATCCTCAGCCAGAAGTGCCCGCACCTCGGCTGCCGCGTGCCCGACTGTCAGACGAGCCAGTGGTTCGAGTGCCAGTGCCACGGTTCGCAGTACAACCGCGTCGGTGAGAAGAAGGCCGGCCCGGCACCGCGTGGCATGGACCGACACCCCGCGACGGTCGCAGGCAACGGCGACGTCACCATCGACACCGGTACCACCATTCCGGGGCCGGCGATCGGCACCAACACCACCGGCCAGGAGGCCGAGGGTCCGCACTGCACCGGTGGTGGGGAGCACTGATGACACCACTGTTCGCGCTGACCACGACCACGATCGGGGTCATCGGTCTGTTCATCATCGTCGGCGGTTGGATCCTCTACGGGATCGCCAACGTCATCGCCGGACGCCGCGAGGTCGGCGCCGAGGTCGAGCTGGCGGCCAACCGCAAGCCGTACTACGACGACGAGACGCTGGAAGGCCCGCGCCTCGAGCGCGTGCAACTCCTCGGCGTGATCATGCTCGGCATCATCGTCGTCGCGCTGCCGCTCTACTGGGTGTTCGAACCCAGCCGTCAGGCCGGAGCGCAGGAGGGCTGGGACAACCGCTTCGCGAGCTGGGGCTCGCAGCTGTTCGCACCCACCGCCGAGGGCGGCTTCAACTGCGCCGGGTGCCACGGCGGCATGCAGGCCGTCGGCGGTGAGGCACCGTTCACGGTGACCGATCCGGTCACCCAGGAGGTGCAGGCGGTCAACTGGAAGGCTCCGGCGCTCAACACGGCGTTCTACAAGTTCGACGAGAGCGAGATCCGGTTCATCCTCAACTACGGGCGTCCGTTCTCGCCGATGTCACCGTGGGGTCTCGTCGGTGGGGGCCCGATGAACACCCAGCAGATCGACAACCTGATCGCCTACATCAAGAGCATCCAGATCCCGCGTGAGAACTGCGGCGAGGGCGAGGACGACGCCCGCATCTGCGACTCCGGTGCCCTTCCCGCCAGCATCCAGGCCGACATCCAGGCCGCTGCCGAACGGGCGGTGGCCGACGGTGACGCCGAGAGCATCGGCCAGGCGCTGTTCAACCTCGACCTCGCCAGCGGCGCCTACAGCTGCGCGCGGTGTCACACACTCGGGTGGAGCTACGGCCAGCCCGGCGTGTCGGGCCAGGGTGCGTTCGGTTGGAACCTGACCGGCGGCTCGGTCAACTCGCACTTCGCGAGCGACGAGCAGCTGGTGTCGTTCCTGAAGAGCGGTTCGGAGTACGGCAAGCTCTATGGTCTCAACGGCCAGGGGAGCGGACGCATGCCCGGGTTCGGATCGCTGCTCACCGACGAGCAGATCCGTGAGATCGTCGACTACGTACGGAGCCTGTGACCATGACCTTGTTGGCAATTGCATGGGAGCCCGAACTCCGAGGTCTGCTGACCGTCATCATCGGGTTCGTCATCCTGTGCGGCAGCGTCTACGGCATCATGGCCACCAACATGGGGACCCGGCTCGCGTTCCTGGTGGCGCTGACCGGCCTGTTCGGCTGGTTGATGTTGATGGGTGCGGTGTGGATGGTCTACGGGATCGGCCTGCGCGGGCCCGACCCCACGTGGCAAGCGGTGCCCGGAGCCGGCGTGCTGCAGGACGTCGATGCGCTCGGTGCGTCGGGTGTCCTCGATCCGAACGCTGACGTTCCCGATGACGCGACACCGAACGAGTCGGCCGAGATCGTGCGCGAAGCGTTCTTCGATCAGGGTTGGATCGTGCTCGACAAGGCTGCGCCGGCATTCGGCCAGGCCCAGGCGGCCGCCACCGAGATCCTGGTGGAAGAGGGGGCATTCGCCGCCGGCCAGTTCGAGATCATCGAGGTGTTCGACACCGGTGGCGAGCGCTATCCGAAGATCAACGACACGCTCGACTTCTTCGCGTTCTTCCACACGCCGCACTACGTGGTCGCCGAAGCGGCTCCCTACGTGCCCGTGCGTACCGAGCCCGGCCGTGCGCCTGCACGACCGGAGATCGACGAGAGCCTGCAGCGCCAGTACGTGTACATGATCCGCGACCTCGGCGCCCGCCGCCAGCCGGCGGCGGTGCTGATGATCGGTGCCGGCGTGATCTTCCTCGCGCTGTGCTACCTGCTCCACCGCCGTGACCGCGTGCTGAAGCACAACCTCGAACAGCCCCTGCCCGCCGTCAGGACCGACGCGCCCGCCGGTTCGACCGCCGACGCCGAGCAGGAGAAGGTCGGAGCCGGGGTCTGACCATGGGTCAGTACCTCCCGATCGTCATCCTGTTGTTCCTCGCCGTCGTCTTCGGCGTCCTCAGCTTCGCTGCGTCACGATTGCTCGCGCCCCGACGGCCGTCGGTCGCCAAAGAAGCGCCCTACGAGTGTGGAATCGTGCCGAGCCGGGAACCCCCCGAACGGTTCCCGGTCAGTTTCTACATCGTGGCGATGCTGTTCATCATGTTCGACATCGAAATCATCTTCGTCTATCCCTACGCCGTGTCGCATTCGACGCTGGGCGCATACGGGTTCTGGGCGATCTTCGTGTTCTCGGTCGTGTTCTTCGCCACCTTCGTCTACGAAGTCGCCCGCGGCGGGCTCGACTGGGGTCCGATCCATCGCTATCGCAGCCTCGCTGCGAACGCGGCGATGGTGTCACCCGAACGCACGGCGACCACCACGGTTCGTCGAGTCGGCACCGAGGGACGTGTGCCGACCGGCGAGGGTGCGGCCGCCTGACGGGCGCACGAGCACAACGCAGAAGGAGTCATCACCATGGGCATCGTCAACGATGTACTCGACGACGGGCTCGGCGGGCTGTCACACAACGTCATCACCGGCAAACTCGAGGATTTGATCAACTGGTCGCGTGCGCGATCGTCGTGGCCGGCATCGTTCGGTCTGGCGTGCTGCGCCATCGAGATGATGGCGACCGGCGGTGCCCACTACGACATCTCGCGGTTCGGGATGGAGGTGTTCCGTGCGTCGCCGCGTCAGGCCGACATCATGATCGTGGCCGGGAGGGTCAGCCAGAAGATGGCGCCGGTGCTGCGCCAGGTGTACGACCAGATGATGGAACCGAAGTGGGTCATCTCGATGGGTGTGTGCGCCTCGTCGGGCGGCATGTTCAACAACTACGCAATCGTTCAGGGTGTCGACCAGATCGTGCCGATCGACGTCTACGCGCCCGGGTGCCCGCCCACCCCCGAGACGCTGATCCATGCGATCGAGACGCTGCACGGATTGATCGAGAACAACCAGATCCTCAAGCGCCGCTCCGAGACCGGTGCCGGCGCGAACGTGCACGTCGAGTACATCGAGCCGGGCGCCTCGCCCACGCCGGTGCTGCTCGGCGGCACCGCAGGCGCCACGTCCGGCGCCACTCCCGGAGGGGCACAGCGATGAGCGACCTCGACGAGAGCGTCAGCGGACGCGATCCCGATGTGGGCGACCAGCTGGTCCGCCACGTCGCGCGCGAGGCCTATCTCGACACGGTGAAGTCGCTCGCCGACGAGGGCTATGACATGTGCATGGACCTGACTGCGGTCGACTATCTCGGGTGGGCGCATCGCAACCTGCCCGACGGGGTGACCGCGGAGCGCTTCGAGGTCGTCGTCAACCTGCTCGACATGGGCAATCGACGGCGGCTGCGTCTGCGTGTGCAGGTGCCCGACGACGACGCGGTGCTGCCGACGCTCTTCGATCTGCATCCCGGTACCGAGGCGATGGAGCGCGAGGTGTTCGACATGTTCGGCATCGAATTCGCCGATCATCCCGACCTGACGCGCATCTTGATGCCCGAGGACTGGGTAGGTCACCCGCTGCGCAAGGACTACGAGATCGGCCGTATCCCCGTGCAGTTCAAGGGAGCGAACACCTGATGTCCGACACGACGAACACGACCGCGACGACACCGAGCACCGCGTTCTACCAGCGTTCGGTCGCCGGCACCGACGAGGGCGAGCAGCAGCTGCGTCCCCGTAGCGAGCTGACGGCGAACGAGCTGATGCGCGAGGTCGGTGCGGTGCTGCGGATGTCGGAGGCCGAAGCGGCACAGCTCGGCGATCTCCCCGACGATCCCGACGAGGATCAGACGATGATCATCAACATGGGTCCGCAGCACCCGTCGACCCACGGCGTCCTGCGGTTGATGTTGGAGCTGCAGGGCGAGACCGTGCTGCGCTGCAAGCCGATCATCGGCTACCTCCACACCGGCATGGAGAAGACCGGCGAGCAGCTCACCTACGCACAGGGCGGCACCAACGTCACCCGGATGGACTATCTGGCGCCGCTCGCGAACGAGCTGGCGTTCTCGATGGCGACCGAGAAGCTGCTCGGCATCGACGGCGACATCCCCGAACGGGCGGTGTGGATCCGGATGCTGATGACCGAGTTGAACCGCATGAGCAGCCACCTGCTGTTCATGGCCACCAACGGCATGGACCTCGGCGCCGTGTCGATGATGATCTACGGCTGGCGCGAACGCGAGGAGGTGCTGCGGTTCTTCCAGGAGGTCACCGGCCTGCGGATGAACCACAACTACATCCGTCCCGGCGGTGTCGCCGCCGACCTGCCCGCCGGTTGGCGCGACGGCGTGTTGCGCATCCTCGACCTGCTCCCCGACCGTCTCGACGAGTACGACACGCTGATGACCGGCCAGCCGATCTGGCGCGAACGTCTGCAGGGCGTCGGCGTGATCACACCACAGGAGGCGCTGGCGCTCGGTGCGACCGGTCCGATCCTGCGTTCGACCGGCGTCGAATGGGATCTGCGCCGGGACCAGCCGTACCTGCACTACGACCAGATGGAGTTCGACGTGGTCGTCGGGTCGTACGGCGACGCCTTCGACCGCTACGCGATCCGCCTCGCCGAGATCCGCGAGTCGATGCGGATCGTTCGCCAGATCGTCGACCGGATGCCGGCGGGTGACTTCCGGATCCAGGACAAGAAGGTGACCCCACCGCCACGCGCGCGCATCGACGAGTCGATGGAGGCGCTGATCCACCACTTCAAGATCTTCACCGAGGGCTTCAAGGTGCCCGAGGGTGAGGTGTACGTCGCCGTCGAGGCACCGCGCGGCGAGCTCGGCTGCTACATCGTCAGCGACGGCTCGGCCACGCCGTACCGGATGCACATGCGTGACCCGAGTTTCGTCAACGTCCAGTGCCTGCCCCACATGATGCGCGGCGGATTGGTTGCCGATGCGGTCGCTGTGATCAGTAGCGTCGATCCGGTGCTCGGCGGTGTGGACAGGTGATCAGTCAGGTGAACGGAGTGAATCGGTGACGCGGTTGAACGACCACAACGTGGTGGTGGCCAAGGAGATCATCGGCCGCTATCCCAAGAAGAAGTCGGCGTTGATCCCCCTCGTGCACCTCAGCCAGCAGCAGAACGGCTACGTCACCGAGGAGGCGATGCGCCACATCGCCGACCTGCTCGACGTGACGCCCGCCGAGGTGTACGGCACGGCGTCGTTCTACGAGATGTTCCGCTTCGAGCCGACCGGCAAGTATCTGATCAACATCTGCGGCACGATGTCGTGTGCGCTGATGGGCGGCGACGACCTGATGCACCACGCGGAGCACACGCTCGGCGTGCGCGCCGGCTCGACGACCAGCGACGGCCTGATCACGTTGCAGCACGCCGAGTGCCAGGCCGCCTGCACCGAGGCGCCGACGCTGCAGGTGAACTACCGGCACCGCTACCGCGTCACGCCCGAGGCATTCGACGAACTCGTCGCCGATCTGCGTGCGGGCCGGCTCGACACCGAGGTGCCGCCACACGGCACGCTCGGGCGCAACCGCCAGCAGATTCCTGCGGACCGCATGGTCGGCGCCCGCCATCCCGACGACGTCAACGAAGGCCCAGCCTGGATCCAAGTGAGCCCAGCATGAAAGTCACCCCCGCATGAGCACCGACACCACCGGCGAGTCGACCGATCGCGTCATCAGCCCCTATCCGTGGGCGCCGGGCTTCTACCCCGGCGGTGACCGCCCGGCGGTCGTGACCACGCGCTTGCGGTACGAGGACGGCCACACGCTCGAGCGCTACCACGCCACCGGTGGCTACGAGGGCCTCCGCGCCGCGCTCGCCAAGTCGCCCGCCGAGGTCGCCGAAGAGGTCAAGAACTCCACGTTGCTCGGCCGTGGCGGCGCCGGCTTCCCCGCCGGTGTCAAGTGGGGGTTCACGCCCCAGGGCGTGTGGCCGCGCTACCTCGTCGTCAACGGCGACGAGTCCGAGCCCGGCACCTACAAGGACCGGCTCCTGATGGAGTGCGACCCGCACCAGCTGATCGAGGGCTGCCTCATCGCGTGTTACGCGGCAGGGTTGTCGCAGTGTTTCCTGTACATCCGCGGCGAGATGCCGCTCGCCCACGAGCGGGTGGCGCAGGCGTTGAACGACGCGTACGCCGCGGGGTACATCGGCAAGGGCATCCTCGGCACGGACTTCAGCGTCGACATCGTGCTGCACTACGGCGCCGGTGCGTACGTCGTCGGCGAGGAGACCGCACTGATCGAGTCGCTCGAGGGCGAACGCGGCATGCCGCGCCTGAAGCCCCCGTACTTCCCGGCGGCGGTCGGGCTGTACGGCCAGCCGACGATCGTCAACAACGTCGAGACGCTGTCGAACCTGCCGTTCATCGCCCAGCAGGGCTCGGCTGCCTACACCGCGATCGGCACACCGACGTCGCCGGGCACCCGCATGATCGCCGTGTCCGGCCACGTGGTGCGCCCCGGTGTCTACGAGATCGTCAACGGCTCGACGACGTTCCGCGATCTGATCTTCGGCGACGACTTCGCCCAGGGCATCCGCGACGGCAACGACTTGAAGGCGTTCGTGCCCGGTGGCGGCTCGGCGCCGTGGTTCACCGCCGATCAGCTCGACATCGCATTCGAGGGCCCGCAGGCCGGTGCGGCGGGTTCGATGCTCGGCTCCGGCGCGGTGATGGTGATGGACTCGACCACCGACATCCCCGCCGCCGCACTGACGCTCGTACGCTTCTACGCCCACGAGTCGTGCGGCAAGTGCGTGCCGTGCCGTGAGGGCGGGACCTGGCTGTACCGGCTGGTGCAGCGAGTCGTGGACGGCCACGGCACCGACGCCGACCTGCGCACGATCCTCGAGGTCGGCGAATCGATCTGCCCCGGCGACATGCCCCACGCCTCCAGCGAACGCCTCGGCCTCGACGCCGTACCGTTCCCGTACAAGATGACCACGATCTGCTTCGTCGGACCGTCGGCCTACGTGCCGATCCACTCCGCACTGACGCTGTTCCCCGAGGAGTTCGAGGCGATCGTGTCGCCGGCGACCGAACGTCGGGGCATCCCCGTCACCGCCGAACCCGTTGGAGCCGGACAGTGAGCGACGAGACCACCGACGCCGCCACGGACGCGGGTCGCACCGACTCGGCGTCGCCCGACACGCCCGACGTCGCCCCCACCGACGTCGACGCCACCGAGTCCGCCGTCGACGAGGCCCCCGGCGACGTCGAGACCGTCGAGGAACAACCGGAACCCGAGCCCGATCCCGACGCGATCACGCTGTCGATCAACGGCCGCGACGTGCCCGCCCGCAAGGGCGACATGGTCATCCAGGCTGCGCTGCTCGCCGACGAGTACGTCCCGCACTTCTGTTATCACCCGCGGCTCAAGCCGGTTGGGATGTGCCGCCAGTGCATGGTGGAGGTCGAGGGACCGCGCGGCCCCATGATGGTCGTGTCGTGCATGACCCCCGTTGCCGACGGCCAGGTCGTGCACACCGACACCGAGCAGGTGCGCAGGGCGCAGGAAGGCATGATCGAGCTGTTGCTCGTCAACCACCCACTCGACTGTCCCGTCTGCGACAAGGGTGGCGAGTGCCCGCTGCAGGATCAGGCGATGAGCCACGGTCCCGGAGAGTCGCGTTTCGTCGAGGAGAAGCGGCACTTCGAGAAGCCGATCCCGATCAGCGACCTGGTCTACCTCGACCGTGAGCGCTGCATCCTGTGCGATCGCTGCACGCGCTTCGCCGACGAGGTCGCCGGCGACAAGCTGATCCACTTCATCAGCCGCGGCAACGACACCCAGGTGATGACGTTCCCCGACGAGCCGTTCGTGTCCTACTTCTCGGGCAACACGGTGCAGATCTGCCCGGTCGGCGCCCTGACCGCGAAGCCGTACCGCTTCGCCGCACGTCCGTGGGATCTCGCCAAGCGCGAGTCGACCTGCACGACGTGCTCGGTGGGTTGCCGCGTGGTCGTCCAGTCGAGCCGCGACGAACTGCTGCGCTACCAGGGGGTCGACTCCGACGCCGTCAACTGGAGCTGGTTGTGCGATCGGGGCCGGTTCGACTTCCAGGCGGTCAACTCCGACCACCGGCTCGCCGCTCCGATGGTGAAGACGGCGACCGGGCTGGTGCCGACGAGTTGGAACGCCGCACTGCGAGCGGCGGCGACGCTGGTCGACGAGGCGCTCGCCGACGGCGGGCCCGACAGCATCGGCCTGCTCGGCGGCGCACGCGGGTCGAACGAGGACGCATTCGCCTGGGCGCAGCTCGCCGACTCGATCGGGATCTCGCACCGCGATGCGCAGTTCGGCGACGGCCTGCCCGCGGAGATCCTCGGTCTCGACCGGGCGACGATCAACGATGCGGCCAACGCCGCGACGGTCATCCTGCTCGGGCCCGACCTCAAAGAAGAGCTGCCGGTGCTGTACCTGCGCCTGCGCGATGCGGCCGACAAGCACCGCACGCGCATCATCGAGTTCTCCACGCTCGAGACCGGCATGTCGCCCTACGCCTGGAAGTCGATCCGCTACGAGCCCGGCTCGCAGCAGGCAGCGGTCGCCAAGGCGCTTGCCGACACCGACATCGCCGAGCAGCTCGCCACAGGCAACGTCGTCGTCGTCGCCGGTCGACCGAACCTCGCCGAGTCCGCCGAGGCGACCGTCGCTGCACTGCAGACGATCCTCGACGAGCGCCCCGGCACGACCGTGCTCCCCGCGTTGCGGCGCGGCAACGTCGTCGGTGCGCTCTCGGTCGGTCTCGCGCCCGCCGACGCCGACCACGACGGGCTGTCGACACTGCGCGCAGCCGCCGAAGGCCGCCTCGGGCTGCTCGTGCTGCTCGGCGCCGACCCGCTCAACGACTGCCCGGACGCCGACCTCGCCCGGCGCGCGATCGCCGGCGCCCGGCGGGTGCTGTCGATCGACACGTTCCCGAGCGAGTCGACCCAGCACGCCGACGTCGTGCTCGCTGCCGCCGCCTACGCCGAGAAGGCCGGCACGACCACCAACATCGAGGGACGTGTCTCCACGCTCGCCCATCAGGTCACCGCCACCGGCACGAGCCGCCCCGACTGGATGATCGCCGTCGAGCTCGGCTTGTTGATCGGCGACCGTTCGTTCGGACCCGATCACCCGCTGCGCGGCGTGTCGACCGTCGACGACGTGACGGCGCTCATCGCCTCCACCGTGCCGGCGTTCTCCGCAGTCACCGTCACCGCACTTCGCGACGAGCCCGACGGCATCCTCACGTCGCCGACGTCGAGCGCCCTGCCCGACGTGTCTTTCTCCGCACCCGGTCGGAACAGCTATGACTATCGGCTGGTGGTGAGTCGCAAGTTGTACGACCGAGCAGTGGGCACCCAGATGTCGCGATCGCTGGCGAACCTGGCGCCCGGCTCGGCGCTGTACGTGCATCCGCACGATCTCGACGTGCTCGGCGTGGCCGAGGGCGACGATGTCAAGATCATCAGCGCCAAGGCCGCCAGCGTGCTGCCGATCGTGGCCGACCAGCGCGTGCCCCGCGGTGTCGTGTGGTCGCCGTTCAACCAGGGTGCCGGCAACATCGAGGACATCATCGACGGCGCCGCCGCCACCACCGATGTCAGGATCGAGCGCATCTGATGTTCGCCACCGACCCCTTGCTCGACGGCGGCCTGCTGTGGACCCCGCTGATCATCGTCGTTGCGAAGGTGCTGATCATCTTCGTGCTGGGGCTCGTCTCGACGATGCTGATGATCTGGTACGAGCGCAAGGTCGTGTCGGGCATGCACAACCGCGTCGGGCCCAACAAGGCCGGGCCGTGGGGCATCCTGCAGAGCCTCGCCGACGGCATCAAGGCGTTCTTCAAGGAAGACCTGCTGCCGACGCGCGCTGATCGCATCGTGTTCCGACTGGCGCCGTTCCTGTCGTTCGTGCCGGGGTTCCTGATCTGGGCGGTCATCCCGCTCGGTGGCGACTTCTCCGACGGCGGCGACGGCACGATCGAGATCTTCGGCGAGGTCACGCGGGTCCAGCTCGCCGACCCGCCGATCGGCATCCTGCTCGTGCTCGCGCTGTCGTCGATCGCCGTCTACGGCATCATGCTCGCCGGCTGGTCGAGCGGCTCGAAGTACCCGCTGCTCGGATCGGTGCGTGCCTCGGCCCAGATGATCTCCTACGAGGCGGCGCTCGGGCTCAGCCTCGCCGCCGTGTTGTTGTCGTCGGGCACGCTGTCGACCGCCGGGATCGTGGCGACCCAGAACAGCTTCGTCGACTGGAACGTGATCTCGACCGGCATCGTGCCGTTCATCGTCTTCCTGATCGCCGCCACCGCCGAACTCAACCGGCCGCCGTTCGACCTCGTCGAGGCGGAGCAGGAGCTCGTCGGCGGCTTCAACACCGAGTACTCCGGCATCCGCTTCGCACTGTTCTTCCTCGCGGAGTTCATGGGTGTGGTCACGATGAGCGCCGTCATGGTGACACTGTTCTTCGGCGGGCCACAGGGTCTGTTCGACATCCCACTGATCCCCGGCGCCATCGAGGGCACGCTGTGGTTCTTCGTGAAGCTGATGGGCTTCTTGTACCTCTACGTGTGGTTGCGTGCCACGCTGCCGCGTCTGCGCTACGACCAGCTGATGGACTTCGGCTGGAAGGTGCTGATCCCGATCGCACTCGGCTGGTTCCTGCTGCTCGCCGCACTGCGCGAGTTCTCGCCCGACGGGGAGTTCGGCGACAGCGTGCGCGTCGTCTTGATCTCCTTCGCCGTCGCCCTGGTGGCGGTCACACTGTTCACCTTGGCGTTGAAGGTCAGCGCCCGCAACCGTGTCGCCGCCGGCGACGGCTACGACCCGGTCGACACGACGACTCGAAGCACCCGGACAAGTCCGCAGAAGGGAGCGAACGTCTGATGGGATACCTCGAGGGATTCGGCGTCACGATCCGCCAGCACCGTCTGTTCGGCGGCAAGCGCGTCACCACCGAGTACTCCGGTGGCCGGCGCGCGAAGCGCCGCGGCGACGACGCCCGCGACGTCGAACACGACGAGAAGCTGCCGCGACCCGAGCGGATGCACGGGCGCCACGTCCTCAACCGCTACGAGGACGGCATGGAGAAGTGCATCGGCTGCGAGCTGTGCGCCGGTGTGTGTCCCGCCGACTGCATCTACGTGCGCGGGGCCGACAACGACCCGGAGCATCCGACGTCACCGGGCGAGCGCTTCGGCTGGATCTACGAGATCAACTATCTGCGCTGCATCCACTGCGACATGTGCGTCGAGGCGTGCCCGACCGAGGCGATCACCGAATCGAAGCTGTTCGAGTTCTCCTTCACGAACCGCCAGGACGCGATCTACACCAAGGCCGAACTCGTCGTCGACGACGAGGGCCGCCCCGAGAAACTGCCGTGGGAGGACTGGCGCGAAGGCGACGACCTGTTCACCAGCGGCTGGATGCGCGCCACGTCGCCGTCGGGTTCGGCCACGTTCGAGGGCCACGTCGGCTGGAGTGGCGAGCTGGGTTACGGCGTGCGCGCACCCGAGCCGACCCAGGACGTCCGTGATGCGTCCAAGACCGTCCGGGTGGTCGAGCGGTGAACGACACCACGTTCCTCGAATACGTCGTCTTCTTCTCCGCCGCCGTCATGATCCTCGGCGGTGCGATCGGCGTGATCACCCTGAAGAGCCCGGTGCATGCGGCGCTCGGCCTCGTGCTCACCCTGTTCGGTGTGGCGGTGCAGTTCGTGGCGATGGAGGCCCACTTCCTCGCGGCCGTCCAGGTGATCGTGTACGCCGGGGCGATCGTCGTGCTGTTCCTGTTCGTGATCATGCTGCTCGGCGTCGACGAGTCGATCGACCTGTCGATCGAACCGATCCCGATCCAACGGCCGCTCGCCGCCGTGATGGCGATCGGCCTCGTCGGGCTGCTCGGCGCCGCCATCGTGCGCGCCGATGATGCGCTCATGATCAACCCCGGCACCGGCATCGACACCGCGAGCGCGACCGGCAACAACGACGCCAACATCCAGCAGCTCGCCACCAACCTGTACGGCGACCACGTGTTCGCGTTCCAGCTCACCTCGGTGCTGCTGATCGTGGCGGTCGCCGGCACCGTGCTGCTCACCCGCAAGTGGCCGCGCGACGCCGGGTCCACCGACTCCGAGAGCAGCGACGCATGAGCCGCCGGACTCGGGAGCTGCACTCATGATCGCCGCCGTCGGCACGTCGTCGTATCTGATGCTCGCGGCCCTGCTGTTCGCGATCGGCGCACTCGGACTGCTGATCCGTCGCAACCCGCTGATCATGTTCATGTGCGTCGAGCTGATGCTCAACGCCGCCAACCTGACGTTCGTCGCGCTCGCCACGCAGCTCGGCGACATCAACGGACAGACGGCGGTGTTCTTCGTGATGGTCGTCGCCGCCGCCGAGGTCGTCGTCGGGCTCGGCATCCTCGTTTCGATCCTGCGCCGCCGCCCCGGCGCCACCGCCGACGATCTCGCGGAACTGAAGGGCTGACACCATGGCTGACCTCGTGTGGTTGATCCCTGCCTTCCCACTGGCCGGATTCCTCCTCATCCTGTTGTTCGGACGTCGCCTCGGCGATCCTGCGGCCGGCTACCTCGCGACCACGATGGTGTTCGCCTCGTTCGTGTCCGCGGTGCTGGTCTTCTTCGATCTGCAGTCGATGCCCGCCGAGGATCGCGAGGTCGTCGTCACGTTGTTCTCGTGGCTCCCGGTCGGCACGTTCCAGGTCGACCTGGCATTCCTCGCCGATCCGCTCTCGATCACGATGTGCTTGTTCGTCACCGGCATCGCCGGGCTGATCCACCTGTTCGCCGTGGGCTACATGCACGGCGATCCGAAGTTCTCGAAGTTCTTCTTGTACCTCAACCTGTTCGTGTTCTCGATGACGTTGCTCGTGCTCGGCGAGAACCTGCTGGTCACGTTCCTCGGCTGGGAGGGCGTCGGTACGTGTTCGTACCTGCTGATCGCGTTCTGGCACACCCGCGAGTCCGCGGCCACCGCCGGCAAGAAGGCGTTCGTCACCAACCGTGTCGGTGACTGGGGCGTGATGCTGGCGATGTTCCTCGCGTTCTCCGCCGTCGGCTCGCTGTCGTACACCGTGCTGAACGAGAGCGCCGAGACCGGCACGCTCGCCGCGTCGACCGCCTCGGCGATCGCGATCCTGCTGTTGATCGGCGCCACCGGCAAGAGCGCGCAGCTCCCGCTGTACCTCTGGCTGCCGGACGCGATGGAAGGTCCCACACCGGTCTCCGCACTGATCCACGCGGCCACGATGGTCACCGGCGGCGTGTTCCTCCTGACGCGTATCAACCCGGTGATCGCGGCGTCGTACGACTGGGTGCCCACCACCATCGCGTGGGTCGGTGCGATCACGGCGTTGTTCGCCGCCACGATCGCCCTCGCCCAGAACGACATCAAGAAGGTGCTGGCCTACTCGACGGTGTCGCAGATCGGCTACATGATGCTGGCGGTCGGCACCGGCGGCTACGTCGCCGCCATCTTCCACATGATCACGCACGCATCGTTCAAGGCGCTGCTGTTCCTCGGTGCCGGATCGGTCATCCACGGCATGCACGAGGAACAGGACATGCGTCGGATGGGCGCGCTGCGCAAGTTCATGCCGATCACAGCGGGGACGTTCATCATCGGCTGGCTCGCCATCGCCGGCGTGCCGCCGTTCTCGGGCTTCTGGTCGAAGGACGAGATCCTGCTGTTCGCGCTCGCCGACAGCCCGGCGCTGTACATCGTCGGCATCGTCACGGCGTTGCTGACGGCGTTCTACATGACGCGCCAGGTGATCATGGTCTTCTTCGGCGAGGCCCGCTGGACGAGCCTCGCCAACGACGACGAGGCTCCCGAGGTCGCCGAGGGCGACGAGCCGGTCGAAACGCATCACGCACACGGCGAGTTCAAGCCGCACGAGTCGCCGCCGATCATGTGGATCCCACTCGTGGTGCTCGCGGCGCTCGCCGCGATCGGGGGGATCCTCAACCTGCCGAGGCTGTTCGGCATCCCGCGCGGTGCCGGTGCCGAACTCGAGCACTGGCTCGAACCGGTGATCGAGTTCGGCGAGGCCGACATCACCGGTACCTGGGCCTACGACAACAAGTACATCCTGGTTGCCATCGCCGTCGCGGCGGCGCTCGGGGGCCTTGCACTTGCATGGCTGGTGTACCAGAAGAAGCGAATGAAGCCGTGGGAGCCGAGCTTGTTCGCCAACGGCTGGTACTACGACGCTGCGGTCTCGTGGTTCATGGGCAAGCCCGGTCGTGAGGGGTTCCAGGCGGTGACCGACTTCGACGCCAAGGTCGTCGACGGTGCCGTCAACGGTGTCGGGCTGGCGGTCAAGGAGACCGCCACCGGAGTGCGCAAGGGCCAGACCGGCTACGTGCGACAGTACGCGGGGATCATCGGTATCGGCGTGGTGCTGCTGCTCGGGTGGTTCGTGGTGATTCGAGGGATCCTGTGATGTTGGCCGCCGAGACCGGACCGATCGCGTTCCCCATCCTCACCGCACTGATCCTCGTGCCGGTGGTCGGTTCGCTGCTCGTCGCGATCGCACCGAAGTCACGTCCGGAACTGCCCAAGATGATCGCCCTGCTGTCGACGGTCGGCACGCTGGCGATGTCGATCTGGCTGATGGCGTCGTTCGAGACCGGCGAGGCCGGATTCCAGTTCGTGACCAAGCACACGTGGATCGAGCAGTGGGGCATCTCGTGGCACCTCGGCGTCGACGGCATCTCGCTGTTCCTCGTCGTGCTGACCGGCGTGCTGTTCCCGCTGGCGATCGTCGGCATCGATCCGCACCACGACGACAAGCCCTACCTCGCCTGGCTCCTGTTGTTGCAGGCCGGCGTGATGGGCAGCTTCCTCAGCCTCGACCTGTTCGTGTTCTTCGTCTTCTTCGAGATCGTGCTCGTGCCGATGTACTTCCTGATCGCCGGTTGGGGCTACGAGAACCGGGTCTACGCAGCGACGAAGTTCTTCCTGTACACGATGCTCGGCTCCGCCTTCATGCTCGTCGGCCTGATCGCCACCGTGGCGATCGCCAGCCGCGACCTCGGCTACACCACGTTCGACCTGGTCGAGATCGCCGACGGTGCGAACTTCGCAGCGTCGACCGGGCGCTGGCTGTTCTTCGCCTTCGCCATCGCATTCGCGGTCAAGGTGCCGTTGTTCCCCGTGCACACCTGGCTGCCCGACGCCCACACCCAGGCACCGACGGCCGGCTCGGTCGTGCTGGCGGGCGTGATGCTGAAGCTCGGCACGTACGGCCTGTTGCGCTTCGGTGTCTACCTGTTCCCCGAGGCGTCGTTCTGGAGCCGACCGCTGTGGCTGACGCTCGCGGTGATCGGCATCATCTACGGCGCGATCGCCGCCACGATGCAGACCGACCTGAAGCGCCTCGTCGCCTATTCGTCGGTGGCGCACATGGGATTCATCGTGCTCGGAACGTTCGCGTTCACGACGCAGTCGCTGTCGGGCGGCGTGATCCAGATGATCAACCACGGCGTGTCGACCGGCGCCCTGTTCCTGCTCGTCGGCATGATCTACGAACGTCGCCACACACGTTCGATCGCCGAACTCAACGGCATCCAGAAGGTGGCGCCGATCTTCGCCGCCGGCTTCATGGTCGTGATGCTGTCGTCGATCGGCGTGCCGGGACTCAACGGCTTCGTCGGCGAGTTCCTGATCCTGACCGGATCGTTCCTCACCGCTCGCTGGTGGACGGTCGTCGCCGCGGTCGGAGTGATCCTCGCGGCGCTGTACCTGCTGTGGGCCTACCAGCGCGTCTTCCACGGCGAGCCCGACGAGGACAACCGGACGTTCCCGGAACTCAAGGTGAAGGAGGGACTCGTCCTGTTGCCGTTCCTCGGCTTGATCGTGTTCCTCGGCGTGTATCCCAAGCCGGTGCTCGATCGCATCGAACCGAGCATCGACGCACTGATCACACGGGTGGAGGAGCACACCGACTTCGTCGAGCCGGAACCGACCATCGTCATCGGTGAGCACGGCGACGAAGCGCCAGCGGGTGGCGAAGAGGAGGGCGCGGACTGATGTTGCAGCAACTCGACACCTTCGTCGGCCCCGAGGTCGCCTGGTTCGCACTCTCGCCGATGCTGACGCTGGTCGGCGGCACGCTGGTGCTGATGCTCGCCGGTGCGCTCACCCCGCAGTGGCCCAAGGGTCTGTATGCGTTCGTCGCAGCGACGATCGCCGGTGCCGCGGGCGTGCTGGCGATGGTCCAGTGGGACGACATCAGCGACAACGGCACGAGCACCCTCGTCGGAGGTGCGATCGCGTTCGACACGTTGTCGATGTTCATGACGATCACGATCTGCATCGGCGTCATCCTCGTGGCGATGCTGAGCGACGAGTACCTGCGCGACACGCCGAACGACGGCCCGGAGATCTACGCCCTGTACCTGGTCGCTGCGATCGGCGGCGTCGTCATGGCGTCGGCCAACGACCTGATCGTGCTGTTCCTCGGGCTCGAGACGCTGTCGCTCGCCATGTACGTGCTGGCCGCGAGCAACCGGCGCAGCAACGAGAGCGCCGAATCGGGCATCAAGTACTTCGTGCTCGGCGGGTTCTCGTCGGCGTTCTTCCTGTACGGCATCGCCCTCGTCTACGGCGCCACCGGCACGACGAACATCAGCGAGATGGTCGCCGCGCTGCAGGGTGGGGTCGATCCGTTCGGCAACGAGTCGCTGGCGCTCGCCGGCATCGCGCTGTTGGTGGTCGGGCTCGCCTTCAAGGTCGCCGCGGTGCCGTTCCACGTGTGGGTCCCCGACGTGTATCAGGGCGCTCCGACGCCGGTCACGTCGTTCATGGCCTCGGTCGGCAAGGCCGCCGCGTTCGCCGCGATGCTGCGCGTGCTCGTGATTGCGCTGCCGTTCTACCGCGACGACTGGCGCCCGATCATCTGGGTGCTCGCCCTGATCACGCTGCTGGTCGGCTCGGTCCTCGCCGTCGTGCAGACCAACGTCAAGCGCATGCTCGCCTACTCGTCGATCAACCACGCCGGGTTCATCCTCGTCGGCGTCGAAGCGGCGGGCCACGGCGCCGGCGAGGCGGATCCCGGCCCGGGCATGCCGTCGGTCGTGCTGTACCTGATCCTGTACTCGGTGCTGGTGATCGGCTCGTTCGCCATCGTCACCGTCGTGTCTCGCAGCTCCGGTGGCGACACCAGCCTCGATGCGTTCAAGGGCTTGGCCCGTCGCCGCCCGGCGTTGGCGCTGGCGTTCACCGTGTTCCTGCTCGCTCAGGCCGGCGTGCCGTTCACGACCGGCTTCGTCGCCAAGTTCGGTGTGATCCAGGCCGCCGTCGAGGTCGACAGCTACGCAATCGCCGTGATCGCGATGGTCTCAGCGGTGATCGCCGCATTCCTGTACCTGCGGATCATGTACACGATGTGGACGTCGGATCCCGCCGAGGGCGCCCGACGGGTGGTCGTGCCGTTCTCCACCGCCGTCGCCATCGTCGTGGCCGTCGCGTTCACGATCGTCGTCGGCGTCTTCCCCGGCTGGCTGATCGACGCAGCCGACCAGGTCACCTCCTACGCGCGCTGAGTCGGTCGCTGCGACGCGTTCGGGTCATCGCTGCGATGAGCGGAGGCGCCGGTATGTGGTCGGTTCGCTCATCGGTGACGGCGCATGCTCGGGTGCGATGAGTGAAGCGCCGGGATTTGGGCGGTTCGCTCATCGGTGGCGCGTTGTGAGCGGTCAGGCGTCGATGGCGAGGAGGGCGGTGTTGACGATCGTGCCGACGTCGATGCCGGTGAGTTCGTGGAGGTCGGTGATCGTGCCGGACTCGCCGAAGCGGTCGACGCCGAGCGTGTACTGGCGGGTGCCGACCGCCGAGCCGACCCACGCCAGGCTGTGGCTGGCCGCGTCGTGCACACTCACGATCGGCCGGACGCGTTCCGCCGGCGTGATCAGCCGGTCGAGCTCGATCGGCCCGGCGGGCGTCCGGGCCGCCGAGGCGGCGGTGGTGAAGCGGCTGCGCCAGTCGCGGTAGATGCGGTCCGGACTCGTGAGGTGCACCACCGTCGCGGCCACGCCCTCGCCGTCGAGTGCCCCAGCGGCGGCGAGCGCTTCGGGGACCATCGCTCCGGTGGTCACGATCGTGACGCCGGGCCGCTCGTCGGACGTTGCCTCGAGGAGTCGGTACCCGCCGGCGAGCACCTGGCGTCGCAACTCGTCCTCGCCGAGGCGTCCCAGTACCGCGGCGAACGGTCCCTGGTCGATCGGGCGTGTCGACAGTCGTAGGTAGCTGCTCGTGCCGTCGGGCCGTGACAGCCGGTCGAGTGCGTCGCACAGCAGCCAGTCGACCTCGGTGGCATAGGCCGGCTCGCTGTAGGTCAGGTTCGGCAGCTCGGCGCCGACCGATGCGGTGATCGTCGACTGGTGGGCGCCTCCCTCCGGCGCCAGCGTCACGCCCGCCGGCGTACCGGCGACCACGAATCGGGCGTCGTTGTAGAGGCCGTAGATGAACGCATCGAGGCCGCGCAGGACGAACGGGTCGTAGACGGTCCCGACCGGCAGCAGGTGGTGGCCGTGGTGGTCGTGGCTGAGGCCCAGCTGGCCGAGCAGCATGAACAGGTTCATCTCGCTGATCCCCAGCTCGATGTGCTGACCGCTCGGCGACGGCGCCCACTTCAACAGCCGGTCGGCACCGCCGTGGTCGTCGCGTTCGGTCGGCGAGTAGACGCCACGCTTGTTGATGAACCCACCGAGGTTGGTGGAGATCGAGACGTCGGGTGCCGTCGTCACGATCCGCTCGCCGACACCCTCGACGTCGGCGAGGCCGGCGAGCACGCGGCCGAACGCCTCCTGCGTCGACACCGAACCGTTGGTCGCTGCTTGACGCGCCGCGGCCGGGATCGGCAGCTTCGGGCGCGGCGGAGTCGGCTCGTTGTTGATGTCACCGCCGACCGCCTCGCAGAGCCGGCCCGCTGCCGAGGCGGGATCGAAGCGGTCCCACTCGGTCGTATCGTCGAGGCCGACCGATTCCCGCAACTCGTCGATCTGCTCGGGGCTCAACAACGCCGCATGGTTCATCGGGTCGCCGGCGATCGGCAGACCGTGGCCCTTGATCGTGTAGGCGAACACCACCGACGGCCGGTCGGGTTCGGCGTCGCACGCCCGGTAGGTGTCGATCAGCAGGCCCAGGTCGTGGCCACCGAGGTCGGTGACGAGTCGCTGCAGCTCGTCGTCGGCCAGCGAGTCGGCCAGGTCGCGCACTGCGGGGTCGGCGTCGGCGAGGAACTTGCGTCGTGCGGCTGCGGCGTCGAGCGAGAACAGCTGCTGGTACGCCTCGTTCGGGAGGGCGTCGATGTGGGCGCGCAGAGCGTCGCCGTGCGGCTCGGCGAACGCGGCGGCCAGGCGGCGACCGTACTTCGCCTCGGCGACGTGCCAGCCGGCGTCCTCGAAGAATCGCTTCAGCCGGATCGCGGCGATGTCGGGGATCACCCGGTCGAGGCTCTGACGGTTGAGGTCGACGACCATCGTGAAGTTGCCGAGGCCCTGCGTGGCGGGGTCCGCGATCGCTTCCCACACGTTGCCCTCGTCGAGCTCGGCGTCGCCGACCAGTGCGAAGAACCGCGCCGGTGGCAGGCCGCCGACGTGGGAGTCGACGTAACGCCGGGTGAGCGCCGAGAACAGCGGGGCCACGGCACCGAGGCCGACCGAACCGGTGGAGAAGTCGGCGACGTCGGGGTCCTTGGTGCGCGACGGGTACGCCTGCAAGCCGCCGCGCTGGCGCAGCGTGGTCAGGTACGAACGGTCGAGTTCGCCGGTCAGGTACTTGATCGCGTGGTAGACGGGCGACGCATGGGGCTTGACGGCCACCTTGTCCTCACCGTTGAGGTGTCCGAACCAGAGCGCCGTCATGATCGAGGCGATCGACGCACTCGACGCCTGGTGGCCGCCGACCTTGACGTCGGATCCGGTCGCCGTCGGTCGGCGGTTGGCGTGATCGATGATGCGCGTCGCGAGCCACAGGACGCGGCGCTCGATCGTTCGCAGGACGTCGAGGTGCGAAGGCCTGTCGTTCACGCGATCGGCACCGGTCATCCGCCGTACGGCCGGGTGATGATTTCCAGCAGGTGCCCGTCGGGGCTGTCGAAGTAGACCCCCCGACCGCCGTCGTGGTGGTTGACCTCGCCCGAGTGGCGGCGACCGGGATCGGACCAGTACTCGATGCCGGCATCGAGGAGCCGTCCGAAGATCTCGTCGAAGTCGCTGTCGCCGACGAGGAATGCATAGTGCCCGGTGGTGAAGACCGGCTCGCCCGTGGCGTCACCGGGACCGTGAGTGTCGAAGTCGAGGTCGACGCCGTTGTCGACGCGGACCTGCCAGAACACCGAGAACCGTGTCGGCTCGTCGCAGCCGAACAGCAGTGCGAACCATCGTGCCGACCGTTCGCCGTCGTGGGCCGGCACGATCGTGTGGTTCAGTTCGACGGGCACGTCACCATCTTGCCTCTCCCGGCGTCGGTGCGCCATGGTGCACCAGGACACCTCACGGTGCGCGATGGTGCACCTCGAGGCCGACCCGCTTGCAGATCGAGCCTGATGGCGGCAGGCTGGCCGCTGGTGAAGTGGCCGACGTGGAGCCAGGCGGCGATTGCCGCGATGATCGCCGGCCTCGTCGCGGTCGTCTTGAGGCGGTCACGCCCGACCCGGGTCGGCGACATCGCGGGTCCGGCGGCGCTCGAGTTCGCGTTCGTCGCGTCGCTGTACTCGGTGTGGCGGATGGCCAAGAACCTGCCGCTCACCCAGGCCGACGGTGCGATCGACCGCGCCTACGACATCGTGGCCGTCCAGGACTTCTTCCATCTGCCGAGCGAGTTGACGTTGCAGCGCTTCCTGCTCGATCACGACTGGCTGGCCTGGTTCTCCGCGTACTACTACGCGATGGCGCACGTCCCGGCCATCGTCGTCTTCCTGATCTGGCTGTACGCCCGCCACCGTGAGGTGTATCCGCACTGGCGCAACGCACTGGCGATCCTCACTGCGTTCTGCCTGTTCATCCGCTTCGTCAAGGTCGCCCCGCCGCGGTATCTGACCGAACTGGGCTATGTCGACATCTCCGCCCTCCAGGGCATCGACGTGTACGGCGAAGCCGGAACCGGCGTGTCGTCGCAGTTCGCGGCGATGCCGTCGTTGCACGTGGCGTGGGCTGCGGTGGTGGCCTTCGGCATGCTGGCGGCGACCACGAGTCGGTGGCGTTGGACCGGGACGGTGCACCTCGTGGTGACGATGCTGGTGATCGCGGCGACGGGCCATCACTGGTGGCTCGACGGCATCGTTGCGCTCGTCCTGCTGGCGTTGGCGTTGCAGATCGACACGCTCGGCCGGCGTGCCGTGGCCAGCCTGCGCCGTGCTGCGGTGATCGAACCGGCGACCGACGCCGAGCCGGCGATTGCGCCGGTCGATGTGCTTCGGCCGGCGATCGCAGAAAGCGAACTGACATGACCGCACATCCCGACGTCATCGCCGATCTCGAACGCCTCGGCGTGTCCTACGAGGTGATGGACTGCGACCCCGAGCTGGCGGACACCGCCCAGTTCTGCGAGGCCTACGGCGTCGCCCTCGAAGAGTCGGCAAACGCGATTCTGGTCGCATCGAAGAAGCCGGAGGGCCACAACGCCGTATGCGTGGCGTTGGCCCACACCCGTCTCGACGTCAACGGTGCGGTGCGGCGCAAGCTCGGCGTGCGCAAGTTGAGCTTCGCCCCCGCCGACGTCACCCGTGAGCTCACCGGCCAGGAGATCGGCGGCGTCACGATCTTCGGGCTGCCCGCCGGCCTGCCGGTGTGGCTCGACTCGCGCGTGCTCGACTGCGAACGCATCGTGGTCGGAGCTGGATCGCGCTCGGCCAAGATCCGTCTCGATCCACGCCAGCTGGTCGGCCTCGACGGCTACGAGTTCGTCGACGATCTTGCAGGCGCCGTCACCGAAGGGTGATCGGCCGGCTGGTGGGGTCGTGTTCACCCCACTGCCTGCTGCGCAGCTCGCTGACCCGACCCCACTGTCCAGCATGGTCAGGCGGCCGATCTTCGGTCGGGTGGTCCGGTGGTGTGGATGGTGCCGTCGGGGAGGCGCAGGGTGAGTTCTCGGTGGGGTCCGAGTTCGATCACCCAGTCGTCGTGGTGGATGCGGCTGTGGTGGGTGCTGCAGACGGGCAGCAAATTGTCCAAGTCGGTGCGGCCGCCGTTGCGCCACCAGATGATGTGGTGGAGTTTGCAGCGGTCGTAGGCGACGGTGCAGCCCGGAATGGCACAGCCCCGATAGAGACCGCGCAGGGCTCGGCGTTGGGCACGGTTGGCGAGCCGGGTGGCACGTCCCAGGTCCAACTCGCCGGGTGCGTACAACACGACACCGTTACGGACCACGACGGCGTGGACGTCGGCGTCGCCGGCAAGTGCGGCCAGGACACGGGCGGGGATCTCGACGGGAATGGAGAATTCGGTGACCGGGCCGTCGCAGCCGGGTGCGTCGGCGTCGATCACTGCGACGAACTCCGGCTTCGCCGGTCGCGGTCGTGGTGGTGGCGACGGCTGTGGTGGCGCAGTCGGTGCGCTGCTGTCGCAAGAGGGTTTGGCTGAGCCGTCGCCGGGGTCGCAGCCGTCGGTGTGGTCGTCGAGTGCTTCGTCGAGCAGCAGGCGGGCAACGGCGTGGGCGGTGAGGTATCGCTGCTTCTCGATCGGATCGTCAGGGCACTCGGCGGGCACCTGCTCGGCGAACATGGCCTGCACCATCGCGTCGATGCGTGCAGCAATGCGGACACCGGTGACCGGGTCGAACTTGACCGACAGGTTCCACATCCCCTCGGCATCCACCCACGATCGGGCGCGCACGTTGCGGCGTTGGCGAGCGAGGCGATCCATGCCGTCGTCGCCCTGTAGACGCTTGGTCTCCAGCTCGAGGCGACGCGAGAACTCATCGACGGTGCCGGCCCTGGCGACATCGGCCAACGCATCGGCACGCGCCAGCAACTCGCCGCGCGTGTCGACATCGAGCTTCTTCGACGCCTTGGTGACCGCATCGACGTGATCGGCGGTGATCGCCCCGTCATCCAACGCTGCCGCGAGTTTCGGTGTCGCACCCAAGGTCTTGGAGCGCTGCGTCGCCTTGGCTGCTTGACCCAGCGACTTCTTCGATGCTCTGGCAACACGCCGCTCGGGAAACGAATCCATCCCACCCAACTGTGCGACCAGGACCGCATGCTGGGCATCACACCACGCCTGCACCTCACGGATCGCGACCAGACCCGACTGGATCAGATCGGCATCCGACGCCGGGTTCGAACGCACCCCAGCAATCGCCTCCACCCGCTCGACCACCCCCGCGATCTCCATACCGACAACCCTAGAGAGGGGGTGTCACAGAGTCGACGAGCGACCCTCGAGTTCGTCGAGGATGAGGTCGTCGCCGCCGGTTCCCGGAAGGGTCGCCTCCCGTAGCGCGAAGCCGTACACGTAGGCATCGAGCACGGCGAACGCGTTGTGAGGTTTCACGTCGCCGACATCGAGAATTTCATGCTGACATCCGGCTGTTGTGCTGCACCGATGTCAGCAGTGCTGATTCCTGGACACCTGGCATCGGCGACGCTGTCCTCGGTGCGGTCGGGCGGGCGTGAGGCATCGTCGGTAGTGTGAGATCGGATCGGAGGTCACGGATGGACGCGAAGCTCGGCAACGAGGGCGCGCTGCCACGACGATGCGATCGTCGCATCGCACGGACGCCGAGATTGCTCCGCCGAAGACTCAGTTGGCTCGCAGCGCCGCTGTCCGCAGCTGGGGTACTGGTTTCTGGTTGCGCTTCTGACGGACAAGCGGTCTGCTACTCGAACGACGTCGCCACGGTGTGCGCCGACGAATCTGATGGGCGAATCACCTTCAGGGGAACGGGGCTGGAACCCGCCTCGGACGTCCGAGTTTCCAGCGATGATTTCGAGACGACAGAGTTCTTGGTGGACGACGACGGCGCATTCGACCAGGACGGCAGCGGGGGCTACCTGTCCGGGGTCAACGGCACGCTGGTGTTCTCGGTGGCCGGCATCGACTCCACGGGTGGCTTCTTGACCGGCGACATCACGGTCGAAACCTGAGATCCTTGCCTGACGGCACCAACGGTGTCGTTCGGTGAGACTCGTCGGCACTGAGGCGTACGGAGTCGAAGACTGCTGTGACGTGGTGTGCGTGCCGCCGCATTGCTCACGTCGTGCAGTCCGTCGAGACGTAACGACAACAGCGCACCCCTCGAGATCACGGTCGCCCGGGAAGGCACCAGCGACCTCACTCTGTGGGTCTCGAACCAGGGGTACACCGACAAGAACGTGGACATCACCGTGACGCTCGACGGAGCCGTCATCATCGACCGCAAGCTGCGGAATCGAGCATCCACTGCAGGTCGCATCCCGATGGATTGACGCCGCAGTCGGTTGGCGACGGCGGTCATCGTCGACGCATTCGATTCATGCCGCGGGCCGGAGCCAGACGACGACGGCGTGCTCGACGCGCTCGTCGAGGGTGTCGCCGTCGAGGTCCTTGACGACCTTCGGGAACCGCGTCGCGTAGGACCGCAACAGCGGGGTGACCGCCTCGGGATCCACCGAGCCCAGCAATGCGTGGGCCGTCATCGGCACCCAGGATCCGTCGATCAGCACGTGCACCTGCCCCATCGTGGTGAAGTTCCGCCACCACGATTTCGTGTCGGGCTGGCCGACGGCCACGACCAGGCCGTTGTTGGTGTCGGCGTACTGCACCGGCAGCGTGTACTCCGTGCCCGTCCGGGCGCCCTGGTACCGGATCACCGCCAACTTTGCGGACAGCAATCGGTGCAACGGCGACTCGAGGACCTTTTCGACGACGGTGTTCGCGAAGCCCATGCACCCCGAACATACGCGCTGCACGACATGACCGGAAGCCCCGCACGCGTGCGACATGATGGAGCGATGGCACGAACGATCCAGATCACCGTCGACGCCGCTGGCCCCCGCAGGCTCGCCGAGTTCTGGTGCGAGGTGCTCGGCTACGTCGAGCAGCCCCCACCCGAGGGCTTCGACACGTGGGAGGCGGCGCTCGATGCGTTCGGCATCGACCGCACCGATCCCGATCGCGCCTTCGCGATCGTCGATCCGGAGGGCCTCGGCCCGCGCATGTTCTTCCAGAAGGTGCCCGAGGGCAAGACGGCGAAGAACCGGATGCACCTCGACGTCCGCGTCGACCCGTCCGAGCGTCGCTCACGTGCCGACGAGCTGATCGCGCTCGGGGCCACCTTCGTCGCCGAGTTCGACCGGCCCGAGGGTCAGTGGATCACGCTGCTCGATCCGGAGGGCAACGAGTTCTGTCTCGACTGACGTGATCGCGGTCGGCGATCGTCAGCCGGCGGTCGGGTCGGCGATGCGATCGGCAATGTCGAGCATCTGCCGACCGACCGATTGCAGGCCGATCTTCGTTGCGACGAGCCCGGTCGACACGCGCTCGACGACGCCCCACTCCCAGATGGCCGTTGCGTCGAGCCCGCAGCGTCGGGCCATCCAGCGGGCGGTGGCCAGCGTGTCCGCAGCCATCGGTTCGTCCGGATCCTCGCGCAACACGACGCCGAGGTCGTACTCCGCCTCGGCGAGCAGCCCGTCGGGGTCGACGAGCTTGAAGGTGTCGCCCGCTTGCAGCGTGTTCCACTGCTGGACGTCGCCGTGGACGAGCACAGCCCGTTCGTCGTCGTGGGCGACCCGCCGCCGCTCGGCGCAGGCGATCGCATGGTCGACAGTGCGACGCGCACACGGCTCGTCGAGCTCGCTCCACGTGGTTGCGATGAACTCGATCAGCGACTCCGCCTTGTCGGCGCCGGTGGGCAGCCCTGCGTCGGGCGCCGGTCGCCAGATGCGCGAGGCAGCGTCGCACTGGATCGGCAGGCGCTGTTCGTAGGGCAACTTCAGGGCGAACAATGACGGTCCCAGCCGTTCCATCAGCAGGGCGCCTCGGGCAGGATCGTGGCGGTAGAGGATCGGACACCCGCCGCCATCGGCCAACCGGAGCACCGTCGCTTCGTGGTCGTCGAGTGCGCCTGTGCGTCGCGGCACCAGCACCTTGAGAATCGCCGGCGTGCCGTCTGCCAGTTTCGCCTCCGCGACGAACGCCTCGGTGCCCTCGTCGAAACTCCGCCCAACCGCAATCGCCCAGTCGTGCTCGAGCTCTCGGACGAGATCGACCAGCCCGTCGAGCCACGGCGCCTGACCTTCGGCGACCGCGCGATTGCGGACCACGTCGGACACCTCCACCATGCGCTGCTCATCGTGCCAGACGCACGGTGTGCGAGTGGTGCCGGTATCAGATAAGGTACAACCAAATGGTTGTACAAACTGCCACCGGCCCGGCGATCGGAACCGAGATCGAGACCGAGATCGACCGGATCTTCCAGGCGCTCGCCGACCGGACCCGTCGCGACATCGTCCGGCGCACGATGACCGACGACGCGTCGGTGTCGATGCTCGCACGGCGCTACGACATGAGCTTCGCTGCGGTCCAGAAGCACGTCGCCGTGCTCGAACGCGCCCACCTCGTCACCAAGCGGCGTCGTGGCCGCGAGCAACTCGTACGCAGCGATCCGATCACCGTTCATCGAGCACGACAGTTGCTCGACCAGCTGGAATCGATGTGGCGTGACCGCCTCGACCGGCTGGGCAACCTCCTCGACTCACCACCGCAAAGCGAGCACCCATGACCGTCACCGATGTCCGCAAGGATCCCTCCACCCTCACGATGGAGATCGTGTCCGAGTTCCCCGCACCGATCGACCGCATCTGGCAGTTCGTCGCCGATCCCCGTCAGCTCGAACGTTGGTGGGGCCCGCCGACGCATCCTGCGACCTTCACCGACTTCGATCTTGCGCCCGGCGGTCGTGTCTCGTACTTCATGACCGGACCCGACGGCGAGCGGTATCACGGCTGGTGGCGGGTCCACGAGGTGTCGCCGCCGGATCACCTCGAGGTGCAGGACGGATTCGCCGACGACGACGGCGAGCCGAACCCCGACCTGCCTGTCAACATCATGCGTATCGAACTCGCGCAGGACGGCCCGTCGACGCGGATGACGATCCGCACCACGTTCCCCACGCTCGACGCGATGGAACAGACGCTGTCGATGGGAGCGGAGGAGGGCATGAAGCAGGCACTCGGCCAGATCGACGCACTTCTTGCCGGGTGACCACCTCGCCATGCGTCAGCGTTCGCTCAGTCGACGTAGGGACAGTGGCGGCAGCCGCTCTCGCAGCAGTAGCCGCGCGATGCCAGGAAGTCGGCCGTGAACACGCTGAAGCCGCTCACCGGGTCGGTGTAGACCGGCTCGCCGCGTCCGAGTGCGGACTCGTGGCGCCGGAGGATCTCAAGTCGCTGCGGGTGTTGTTCCGACAGCCGGCGAGGGTGTGGCAGCTCGCGCCAGTCGTGGCGGAGCGTCGGCGGAGTCGGCACCGCATCATGATGGCGACCCGGGCGCAGCTTCACACGTTGCTGGTGCGGCCCTCCCAGTAGGGCTTGCGCAGGTCGCGCTTGAGGATCTTGCCCGAGCCGGTCTTCGGAAGCTCGTCGAGCCACGAGATCGACCGCGGGATCTTGTAACTCGCGAGGTGCTCGCGTGAGTGCGCCTTGACGCCAGCTTCGTCGAGATCCGACCCCTCACGCTTGACGATCACGGCGTGCACCAGCTCGCCCCAGTCGTCGCTCGGGATGCCGAACACCGCCGCTTCGTAGATGTCGGGATGCGACTCGAGCGCCGCTTCGATCTCCGCTGGATAGATGTTCATCCCACCCGAGATGATCATGTCCTTCTTGCGGTCGCAGATGTAGAGGAACCCCTCGTCGTCGCGATAGGCGATGTCGCCCACGGTCTGGAACCCGTCGCGGTGGTCCTCCTCGAACTTGTCGTGCTGCTTGTAGTAGTCGGCGAAGACGGCACTCGAGCGCACGAACACCTCGCCTGTTGCATCGGGGCCGGTGTCGGTGACGATGTTGCCGAGCTCGTCGTACAACCGGATCTCGACCATCGGCGCCTCCTTGCCGCACGATCCCGGCTTGCGCATCTGATCCTCGGGCCGCAGCACCGTGTTGACGCCCAACTCGGTCGAGCCGTAGATCTCGAACAGCGACTCGGGCGGGAAGTCGGCGACGTACTGCTGCTTGAGGGCGAAGCTCCACGGCGCAGCGTTGGCGATCATCACCCGCATCGACGACCGGTCGTACTTCGCCTTCACCTCGTCGGGCAGGTTGCAGATCATCCGGATCGGCGTCGGCGCGGAGAACGTCGAGGTCGCCCGATGGGTCTGGAGGATGCGCAACCAGTCCTCGGGGTCGAACTTGCGTTGCAGCACGACGGTCTGGCCCATCGCGATCGCGCTGGCGGCGAACCCGCCCGGACCCGAGTGGTAGAGCGGCCCGGTCGTCAGATAGATGTCGTCGGGCCGGTAGCCGATGTGCTGCATCAGCGCGGCGCCGGCGCGGGGGTCCGCAGCCGTGCGACGGAATGCGCCCTTCGGCTTGCCGGTCGTACCCGACGTGTACGTCATCGTGGCGCCGCCCTCGTCGACGTCCGTCCGTTCGAACGTGTCGGTCGACGCTGCGGCGACCAGCGGGTCGACCGCCGTCATCCCGTCGGGAGCGTCACCGTCGAACACGAGCAGATTGACCACCTTGGGGATCTCGCTGCGGATCCGCATGAACAGGTCGGCGAACTCGGCGTCGACGTACACGGTGGAGGCATCGCAGTGGTCGGTGACGTACGCCGCTTCCTCGTCGGACAGCCGGTAATTCAGCGGTACGGCGGTGGCGCCGATCTTGCGAGTCGCACTGGTCAACTCGAGGATGCCGGTCGAGTTCTGCCCGCACCACACGACCTTGTCGCCCGGTTTCACACCGAGACCGTCGAGCACGTGGACGAGCTGGTTGGCCCGATCCTCGAACTGCGCGAACGTCAGCGTGCGAACGTCGTCGCTGCCGGTCACCCCCGTGCGGTCGTCGACGATCGCGGTCTTGTCCGGTTGTGCTGCGGCGAGCGCAGTCAGCAGATCCCCCATGGCGCAGTCGTACCACCTGGGCGTCGTTCCGCTCGACGCGGACGTGCATCGGGACGGCCGACCTGGCAGACGTGGCCGCCCAGGCCGTCAGTCGGCCGGCTTGAGTGCGGTGAGCTCGATCTCGACGCGCATCCGCGGATCCGAGAGCCCGACCACCATCATCGTGGCGGCGGGCCGGGCGCTGGCGAAGTAGCGGCGTAGCGACGGCCAGCACGCCTCGAAGTCGTCGGCGTTCGCCAGCAGATAGCGGACCCTGACGACATCGGCTGCGCACGAGCCGGCGCGTACGAGGGCGTCGTCGATGTTGGCGATCGTCCGATCGACCTGCTCGACGATGTCGTCGGAGATCGTCATCGTCGTGTAGTCGAAACCCGTCGTGCCGGCGACGAACACCCATCGGCCGTCGACGACGGCGCGCGAGTAGCCGATCGCCTCCTCGAATTCGCTGCCCTGGGAGATGCGTTCACGGCTCATGGCCGCAGCTTGTCAGTCAGTGGGTGGGCCAGCACGTGAGGGTTTCGTAGACCGCACCCTCGGCGGTGAGCGTGCTCGCGACGAGGGCGATCTCGTCGACCTCGAACTCGGCCTCGAGAAGCCGCCCGGCGCTGCGCGAAGGACGAGCACGACGCGCGAGGCGGGCCAACGTGAGATGACCGAGGAACCGGCGCCGTTCCCGCTCGGTGCCGATGCCTCGGGTGGCGGCGCGCACGACGTCGGCGACCTCGTCGACCCCTGCGACCGGCACCACCAGCGAGCGCTCGGCCAGCACGTCGATCGACGGACCGAGCTGCGCGATGGCCCGCGGCAGCGACACCTGGTCGAGCGCGTCGGTCACCTCGTCGACGTCGGCATCGCCGAGGAACCGCAGCGTGATGTGCAGGTTCTCCGGCTTCACCCACTTCACGCCCTGATCGCGCGGACGCTCGAGGTCGTGCAACTGCTCGAGCACCCGCTCGGGCGGCCAGACGGCGACGAAGAGCCGGGTCATCGACCCCAGTGTGGCAACGGTTCGCCGCAGTCAGCCCAGCGATGAGCGAAAAGCCGGGATCTGGTCGGTTCGCTCATCGGTGGGGCGGGTGGGCTGCGTGCGATGAGCGAAAAGCCGGGATCTGGTCGGTTCGCTCATCGGTGCGCGCGCAGGCGCATGGGAGATGGGCAGGTCAGGCGTTGGCGAGGGCGGCGTCGCGCTTGTCGGCGAAGCGCTTGGCGACCTTCTCGCTGGTGGCGAGACGCTTCATCAGGCGTTCCTGGGCGGCGGCGCCTTCACCGGACAGACCGGTGATCTTGTCGGCACCCCACTGTCGCAGCACGACCGGGGCGAGGATCTGCTCGTGGTGGATCTGCAGGTCGTAGATGCCGGCGCGGGCGATCAGTGCGGCATGACGGTCGAAGTCGGGGATCCCGGTGCCGGGCATCGCGAAACTGCGCACCTGCTTCTCCATCGCCACCATCATCGTGTTCGGATCGACCTCGATCGCAGCGGCGGCGAGGTCGCGGTAGAAGAGCTGGTGGAGGTTCTCGTCGCTGCCGACGCGCTTCATCACCTCGTAGCCGACCGGGTCACCCAGCAGCGCACCGGTGTTGCGGTGCGAGATGCGAGTCGCCAGCTCCTGCAGGGCGAGGTAGATGAATCCCTCGTGCAGGGGCGGGTCCGGCGTCTCGCCACCCGACACCTGGGCCATGCGCGAGCGCTCGAGCTCGACGGGATCGATCGCCCGCGTCGTCATCAGGTAGCCGTAGATCGCCATCGAGTGGCGGCCCTCCTCGGCGGTCCACCGCCGCACCCACGTGCCCCACGCACCGTCCTTGCCGAACATGCGCTCGACGGAGCGGAAGTAGTAGGGGAGGTTGTCCTCGGTCAGCAGGTTGACGAGCAGCGCACTGCGCACCTCGGGCCCGATCTCGTGGCCATCGAGGTCGGCGTCGTCGGGCGACCATGGCGTACCGGACTCGTGGTCGCGCCCGCGGCCATAGGGCACGTAGTCGTGCGGGAACCATTCCTTGGTGGTCGCGAGATGGCGCTCGAGGAGCGCTTCGGCGACGGGCGTCAGCTCGTGCAGGATCTCCGATTCGTTCACCCGAATCACCCTACCGACCAGTAGGTAGAAGGTCCACTCGCGCAGGCGGATCGGGTGATCAGATCCCGTCGGCGGCCGCCGCGCCGGCCGCGTCCTCCTCGGCGGGGGCGTTCGCATCTGCTCGCAGACGGTCGAAGATGTCGGGTGGCTCGTTCCACGGGTCAGCGGATACCCCTGCCTGCGCATCACGAATCGTGCGCCACACCCGTTCGGGTGTGCACGGCAGGTCGATGTGGCGAACGCCGAAGTGAGCGACTGCGTCGATCACGGCGTTCTGGACCGCAGGGGTGGCGCCGATCGTGGCCGCCTCGCCGATTCCCTTTGCGCCGAGGGGGTTCAACGGTGTCGGCGTCTCGGTGGAGTGCACCTCGAACGACGGCAGCTCCGCCGCGGAAACGATCGCATAGTCGGCGAGGTTCGACGTGACCGGATTGCCGTCGTCGTCGAAGCACACTTCTTCGAACAACGCCTGGCCCACGCCGGCGGCGATCCCACCGTGCTGCTGACCCTCGACCAGCAGCGGCGCCAGCACGGTGCCGCAGTCGTCGACTGCGACATGACGCACGAGGCGCACCTTGCCGGTGCTGGCATCGACCTCGACGACGGCGATGTGGGCCCCGAACGGGAACGTCGCATCGTCCTGGTGGAAGTCGAACTCGCCGTCGAGCGACTCGCCGACGGCACCTGCGCGCGCCGCCAGCTCTCCCCACGTCAGTGCCTGCGCAGGCACCCCGGCGACGCCGATCGTGCCGTTCGCCGTGTCGACGACGATGTCGGCTTCGTCGGCCTCCAGCAGCCGCGCCGCGAGCTGGCGGGCCTTGTCGACCATCGCCTCGGTCGCACCCCGCACCGCCGACCCCCCGAGTTGCAGCGATCGCGAACCGCCGGTGCCGCCACCGGTGCGTACCCGATCGGTGTCGCCGTCGACGAGCGTGATGTTGTCGACGGCGATACCGGTCTGGTCGGCGACGAGCATGGCGTACGCGGTCTGGTGACCCTGGCCGTGCGACTGCGTTCCGGCGTAGATCGTGGCGGTGCCGTCGTCGTGCACCTCGATCGCACCGAACTCCTCGGCGCCACCGCCGGCGGTGATCTCGACGTACGCCGAGACGCCGATGCCCAGCAAGCGTTCGTCGCCGGCCTCACGCCGGCGGGCCTGCTCGGCGCGCAGGTCGTCGTAGCCGGCCGCTTCGGCGGCCCGATCGAGTGGGAACTGGTAGCGACCAGAGTCGTAGGTGTTGCCGGTCAGCGTTCGGAACGGGAACACGTCGTCGCCGAGGAAGTTCCGGCGCCGGATCTCGATCGGGTCGATGTCGAGTTCCAACGCCGCCTGATCGACGAGGCGTTCGAGCAGTGCGGTCGCCTCTGGCCGGCCGGCGCCGCGGTACGCACCCATCGGCGTCGTGTTCGTGACGGCGACCGCCACGTCGAATTCGATCGTCGGGAAGTCGTAGGTCCCCTGCGCCATGCGTCGTGTGCCGCCGGGCAGGAAGGCGCCGATGCTCGGGTAGGCGCCCGCGTCGCCGACGAGGCGGACGCGCAGCCCCGTGAAGTCGCCATCGCGAGTGCAACCGAGCTCGGCGTACTGGATCTGGCCACGGCTGTGGGGCAGCGCCTTCATGTCGTCGCTGCGCGGCGGTACCCACACGACGGGGCGACCGGTGCGGCGGGCGGCCTGGGCCACGACCGTGTACTCCGGGTGGATGCCGGCCTTGCCGCCGAACCCACCGCCGACCTGTGGCGTGACCACCCGGATCTCGGCGGGTTCCATACCGAGGGCGCCGGCCAGTTGGCCGTGCAGCCCGTGCGGCATCTGCGTCGATGCCCAGAACGTGAGGCGACCGTCGTCGTCGACCTCGGCGGCGCAGCAGTCCGGCTCCATCGGCACCACGGCCATGCGCTGGTTGACGTAGCGGCCCCGCACGACGACGTCGGCGCTGGACAGGTCGCTGCGCGGCTTGTCGACGATGACCAGCGCCTGGTTCGAACCGTGGCCCGGGAAGATCTCTTCGGCGCCCTCGGCCAGCGCATCCTCGGCGGCGACGTACGAAGGCAGCGGGTCGATCTCGGCCCACACCATCTCGGCGGCGTCCTCGCCCTGTTCGAACGTCTCGGCGAGCACGACGGCGATCGGCTCGCCGACGAAGCGCACGCGACCGTCGGCGAGCGGGGGCCGGGCGAAGTCGGGGTGCACCGTCGCGAAACCGTGGTGCGGCGCCACGCCGAGTTCGGCGGCGGTCAGGATCTCGACGACACCCGGCATCGCCGCGGCGTCATCGGTGTGGATCGCCTCGATGGTGCCGTGCGCGACGTCGGAGCGCACGAACACCGCGTGGAGCTTGCCCGGCAGCGTGAGATCGGCGACGTACCGGCGATCGCCTCGCAGCAGCCCCGGGTCCTCCGTGCGCAACACCCGCGTGCCCAAGATCGAGCCGGGTCGTGGCGTGTTCACCGTGTCGGTCACCCCGACGAACCTACCGCCGCGTCCTCCAGCGCCGATCACCCTGCTCCGGAGTGACCAGGCGGTCCGCCGGCCGACGTCGGATCTGCCGGGTGACCGACACGGTGAACCCAGCAGTGACTGCAGGGCCGGAGGGTCGGGGTTCACGGCGGCGGCGGCCGTGTGGCTACTGTCGGTCCCGGCGCATCGGGGAATGCGTGACCGAGACGGACGAGGGGATGGCGTGACACTGGAAGGGGACCTGATCGAGAGTCTGGCGCCCCGCGCCCGCCCGGTCTCCCTGGGAGATGGCGACACCCTGGTCGAGCAGGGCGACGCCGCCGACACGGTGTACTTCATCCAGTCCGGTCAGGTGTCGGCCTCGAAGCGGACACCGCAGGGTGACGTGGTCGTCGGTGTGATCGAGGCCGGTCGCGTGATCGGCGAGGTCACGGTCGTCGCCGGAGGGTTCCGCACCGCCACGTTGCGTGCGCTCGGCCCCGTCGAGGTGTTGGAGATCGATCGCGTCGACTTCGAGGACTGGCTGAACGCCCATCCCGAGATGGCCGATCGCGTGTCGGACGAGGCTCGCGAGCGTGTCGACCGCACGAATGTCGCCACGATGGTCGCGGAACTGATGGGCAGCACCGACCAGGCGCTCGTGCAGCAGGTGGTCGACCGGGTCGGCTGGCGTCGCCTCGAGGCCGGCGAGGTGCTGTTCCAGCAGGGCGATGCACCAGATGCGGCGTACTTCGTCGTCGGTGGGCGCGTGATGGTGCTCGTCGACGACGACGGCGAGGAACGGCTCGTCGCCGAACTGGGCCGTGGTGAGGTCGTCGGCGAACTGGGGCTGCTCGATCGGGCGCCGCGCTCGGCCACGGTGCGAGCGGTCCGCGACACCACGCTCGCGTCGTTCTCGAGTGCGACGTTCGAGGAACTCGTGGCGACGTCGCCGTCGATGATGCTCAACGTCACGCGGCGGATCCTGACGCGGATGCGCAGCCCGACGCAGCGCAAGTTCGACCGCGCATCGTCGCTCACCGTCGCGGTCACCGCACCATGCGACGCCGATGCGTTCGTCGCCGAGATGGTGCGGGAGATCGCCCGGTTCGGCACCGCCAAACATCTGTCGAGCGACCGTGTCGACCGGGTGCTCAATCGCACGGCGATCTCGCAGGTCGCCACCGACAACGTCGGCGTGCCGCGCCTCGCCGAGTTCATGCACGAGGCCGACGTCGGCAACGACCACGTCGTGCTCCAGACCGATCCCGACATCACCGCCTGGACCCGTCGCGCACTGCGTCAGGCCGACCGTGTCGTCGTCGTCTGCTCCCCGCGTCCCGACGCCACCGAACGCGCACTGATCTCGGCGATCTTCGCCACGATCGACGACGCCGATCACGTCGCGCGCATGTTGGCGGTACTGCACCCACCGTCGACCGACCGGCCACGAGGAACGGCGGCGCTGGCCGAATTGGCACGCGCCGACGACGTCGTGCACGTGCGCAGCGGCTCCTCCAGCGACGTGGCGCGGCTCGCGCGGCTCGCCAGCGGGCACGGGTACGGCCTGGTGCTCAGCGGCGGCGGCGCCCGCGGGTTCGCTCACCTCGGCGTGTTGCAGGCGTTGCACGAACACGGCGTGCCGGTCGACCAGGTCGCCGGCTGCTCGATGGGTTCCGCGATCGCTGCGGCGATCGCACTCGACCTGCGCGGTGAGGCGTTGCTCGCACTGGTCGAGCAGCAGTTCCACAAGCTGCTCGACTACACGTTGCCGGTCGTGTCGCTGATCAAAGGCCAGCGGATCATGCAGAACGTCGAAGCGACACTCGGCGGTTGGGACATCGAGGACCTCTGGTTGCCGTTCTACTGCGTGTCGACGAACCTCACGAAGTCACGGCTGGAAGTGCACCGCAGCGGTAGTGTCGGCCTGGCCGTCCGGGCGAGCGTGGCGATCCCGGGAGTGTTGCCCCCGGTGCCGTACGACGGCGACCTGCTCGTCGACGGCGGCGTGTTGAACAACATGCCGTTCGAGGTGATGCGCGACGACAGCACGATCGGCACGATCATCGCCGTCGACGTCGCCCCCGATCGCGGCCCGCGCGCCCGTGCCGATTTCGGACTGTCGGTGTCGGGCTTCAAGGCGCTGGGCGCATCACTGGGCCGCAGTCAGTCGATCTATCCGAGCCTGACGTCGGTGCTGCTGCGCAGCATGTTGACCGGCGCCGTCCGGAACCAGAAGGCGTCGATGGAGGACGGATCGATCGATCTCGTCGTCGCCATGCACCTTCCCGGCATCGGGTTGCTCGAGTTCGAGCGGTCTCGTGAGGTCGCCCAGGCGGGCTACGAGGCGTCGGTGGAGATCGTCAGCGACTGGGCGGCCGCCCGGTCCGAGTTGGGAGCCATTGCATGATCCTGTTGACCTTCCGCGACCTGGTCTACCGCAAGACCCGGTTCATCGTGGTGACGATCCTCGGTGCGGTCGTCTTCGCGCTGCTGTTCGTCATGACCGGTCTGGTGAACCAGTTCAACCTGGAACCGGCCGACACGGTCGCACAGTTCGGTGCCGATCAGTGGGTGCTGCCCGAGGGAGTGTCCGCACCGTTCACGTCGGTATCGGTGATGCCGGCGGCTGCGTTCGATGCGGTGCCGGCGTCGACGAAGTCACCGGTGGTGGTCACCCGTTCGAGCGTGGCAGAGGCAGGAGGCACCCCTGACGAGGTCGTGCTCATCGGGTTCCAGGCCGGCGAACTCGGTGCGCCCCAGGTCGTGGAGGGCCGCGCACCCCAGGGTGCGGGCGAAGTCGCACTCGACGGCTCGTTGGACATCGACGTCGGTGACGACGTCACGGTTGCGGGGAGCCCGTTCACCGTCGTCGGCCTGACCGACTCGACGACCGTGCTCGCCGGCATCCCGTTCGCCTTCCTCACCCTGCCCGAAGCACAGATGCTCGCCTTCACGACGACGGACGTGATCAGTTCCGTGCTGGTCTCCGGCGAACTGGGTTCACTGCCGGCCGGCCTCAATGCGCTGTCGTCCCGCGACGTCGTCGACCAGACGCTGCAGCCGCTCGAGGGAGCGATCGCGTCGATCGACCTCGTGCGGGCACTGTTGTGGGTCGTTGCGGCGATCATCGTCGGCGCCGTCGTCTACCTGTCGGCACTCGACCGTCAACGCGACTTCGCCGTGCTCAAGGCGGTCGGCACGTCCAACGCCTCGTTGCTCGGCAGCCTCGCCCTCCAAGCCGTGCTGATCGCACTCGGTGCCGTCGCGCTCGCAGCGCTCATCCAGGTGTTCCTCGCCCCGCAGTTCCCGTTGCCGGTGACCGTGCCGTCGGATGCGTTCTGGCAGCTGCCCCTGTTGGCGGTGGTGATGGCGCTTGCGGCGGGAGCGATCGGGATGCGCAAGGTACTTCGATCGGACCCCTCACAGGCATTCTCGGGAGCAGGCGCATGACCGTCGGACCACTCACCGTCAGCGATCTGGTCGTCGAATTCGTTCACGACGGCTACGCCATCCGTCCGCTCGACAACCTGTCGTTCCGGGCCCAGGCGGGTGAACTCGTCGTGCTGCTCGGGCCATCGGGCTGCGGCAAGACCACGCTGCTGTCGTGCCTCGGCGGGATCCTCACGCCGACGTCGGGCACGATCCGCCTCGGCGACGTCGACGTCACCGCCATGCGCGGCAAGCAGCTCGACGCGTACCGGCGCGACGAGATCGGCTTCGTGTTCCAGGCGTTCAATCTGATCCCGTCGCTGACGGCGCGCGAGAACATCGCCGTGCCGTTGACGCTGACCGGCCATCCCCGCAAGGAGTCGTTCGCCCGTGCCGACGAACTGCTCGAACAGGTCGGTCTCACCGAGCGTGCCCATCACCTGCCCAGCAAGCTCTCGGGAGGTCAGATGCAACGCGTCGCGGTGGCGCGCGGGCTCGGGCACAATCCGCCGCTCCTGCTCGCCGACGAGCCGACGGCGAACCTCGACCACATCCAGGCCGAGGCGATCATCCGGCTGCTCCAGAGTCTGCGCGACGACGGGCGGATGATCGTCGTGTCGACGCACGATTCGCGCCTCGTGCCGATCGCCGATCGCATCGTGCAGATGGTCCCACCAGACCAGCACGAGGAGCGACCGACCCACGATGTGACGTTCGCCGCCGGTGAGTCGATCTTCGAGCAGGGCGATCCGGCCGACCTCGTCTACGTGATCAAGTCCGGCGAGGTGGACGTGATCCGGGTGCTCGCCGATGGCGGCGAGGAACCGCTCAACCGTCTCGGACCCGACCAGTACTTCGGCGAGCTCGGCCCCTTCCTCGGCTTCCCGCGTTCGGCCTCCGTGCGGGCGGCCACCGACGTGGTGCTCACCGCCTACAGCCCCCGCATCTTCCGCGAGAAGGTGTTGCACAAGACCTGAGGTCGAGCTCGCGACCCGTCCCCGAGCCACCGAATCGATCCTCTGCAGTACATCTCGCGGTAGGAAGACTCGTCACGGTGTGCGCTGCTGCGAACACCTTGCGTCCCCGAGCCGGGCGACATCGGGCACGTCGTCGCGAATTCACGCCGTTGCGCTGGCGCCAAGGGCTCGTTGATGCTATTCCTGACGGCGGGCGTGACGAGACAGTGGGGGTAGTCGCCGCTGCGGGGCACCACGACTCGGAGTGGCACATGACGAAGTTGACGACAGAGGCGACGGCGCCGCAGCGGCAAGCGACGACCGATCGGCGATCACGGGCACTGGACGAGAGACGTGTCGTACCCGCGACGAGTCGATCCACGATGGCGTTCGTGGCGGTCGCCGCAGTCCTGGCCCTGACGGCGGTCACCGTGGCCGAGCGCTTCGAGCAACGCATGATCGATGCTCCGGTCGTCGCGGCACCCGTGAACACCCTCGAGTCTGTTGCGCTGGCGAGCGGGACGATGGCACTGACGCTGGGCGACGGCGCGGCGATCGTCACGACCGGCGTCGACGCGCCCGCGATCGAACTCGCCACGGCGACCATCGGCGACGTCGAACTCGTCGAAGCGATCGACGATGTCGTCATCGCCCAGGTCGACGACGAAGTGTCGTACGACTGGGGCGACGTGACCGAGTGGTACCGGTCGGTTCCCGAAGGCATCGAACACGGCTACACGATCGATGCGCCGTTGTCCGATTCCGACGATCTCGCGGTCACCATCGGGGTGACCGACGGGACGCCGACGCTCGTCGACGCCGACACGGTCTCGATCGCACGGCCCGGTGCGAGCACGATCTGGTACCAGGGTCTCGTCGCCTTCGACGCAGACGGCACCGACCTGCCAGCCGCGATGGCCGTTGTCGACGGCTCGATCGAACTGCGCGTCGACACCGGGGGAGCGGTCTACCCGGTGACCATCGACCCGATCATCTCCGACGCTCAGGTGGTCCGCGTCGCCGGCGCGAACGCGCCCCGTCTCGCCGACGAGCCTGCAACTCCACGCCTGGCCGGAGCGGCGGCAGGCGGCGGGCCGGGGATGTCATCGTGCGCCAGCAACCTCGTGATGACCGGTCTGACCGTCTATCCGCGAGTCGGCGGCAGCGCTCAGTTGCGGGTCGTCGTCGCGAGATGTCGTGAAGTGCAGTTGGTGGACGAACAACTGGTGCTGGTAGGACCCGCGGTGGATGCAGCCGATCTGGGGAACCGCTCGGGCGTTCTCGCCGCCCAGACCCGAGACTGCGCTGCCGGATCGGCTGTCACCGGTCTAGCGGCCGAGGTCGGATTGTTGATCGATCGCCTCGCCGTTCGGTGTAGCCCGATGCTGGCCACCGGCGGTGTCGGGTCTCCGACGACTCAGTCGGATTTGTTCGGCGGCGGCAGCCTGGGTGTCACACCGGCTGGCCCGGTGGACTGCACCGCTGGCTTCGCGACGGGGTTGTCGGGCACCTTCGGCGACGACATCGTCAGTGTCGGGCTGCGGTGCGCCACCGTCACGATCGGGAACGATGCCGGCAGTGCTGCGTTCGGCTCGGCCGTCGACGTCGACGGTGATCGGATGGTCGCATCGGCACCTTCTGCGACGGTGGCCGGTGTCGTCGGAGCGGGCAAGGTGTTCGTCTACGAGCGAGTGGGTGGAGCCTGGGCGCAGACGGCGGAGATCGTGTCTCCGTCGCCGGAGACCGACGGCGGGTTCGGCGACTCACTTGATCTGCGTGGCGGACAGCTGGCGATCGGCGAGTCGAATCGCGGGGCCAGCGATGCCGAACCCGGCCGCGTGTGGGCGTTCGGACTGGTGGGCGGCACATGGACCCTGCTGCGCGAATTCAGCGCTCCGGCGCCTGAAGGCGGTCCCGACGACTTGTTCGGGGCAGACGTGGCGTGGATCGACGCCGACGATCTGTACGTCGGCGCGCCCGGAGTCGGCGGTGCCGGTGCGGTCTATCGCGCCAACACGACGTCGGGGGCGACGACGAACGCAACACCGGCCTTGATCGTGTCGGCGCTCGGTGACGACTTCGGCTTCTCAGTCGATGTCACGCCGCGACCCGACGCGCCCGGCTACTGGGCGGCGATCGGCGTGCCCGGGATCGGCGGCGACGGCGGCGGCTACTACATCGTGACGCTCGATGCCGACGGCAACAGCGTCGGGTGGCGTGGCGGGAGCGGTCTTGCGGCTGGTACCCGCTTCGGCACGTCCGTGGCAATCGACGGCAACCGGGTGGTGATCGGTCGATACGGAAACGGAACGATGGGGTTCTCGCTGTACGAGTACCGCGACTTCGGTGGGGGGATCGAGTGGGCCAGCGAAGTCGCTCGCTCGGTGGGCACGTCGGCCGGCTTCGAGGTCGGGACTCCGGCGAACGATTACCTCGACATCGACGGCGAGTACGTCGTCATCGGCCAGCCGGGTTCTGGCGGACGCGTCGCGATCTTCCGCTTCGACGGTGGAGTTCTGGCCGATGCCCCGACCTTCGCCCAACCGGCCGGACGCGAGGCCGGGGATCGCGTCGGCCGATCGTTGGAGCTCGACGGATCGCTGCTCGTGGCCGGCGCACCAGGCGACGACGGCGCCACCAACGAGTTCCCCGACAGTGGCGCCGTCTACACGTTCGGTGTGACGCCCGACGTTCCCGACGAGCCCGTCTTCGCTTCATTCGACGTCGCCGCCTCTGCATCCCAGGTCTCCGTGGCATCGAGCGGGATCGCTGCGTCGGCGATCCCGAGCCGCAATGCCAGCGGGGCGACGGGTCAGTCGGGCTCGGTCGCGTCGACCTCACTCGTCGGCCTCGACCTGAACACTCCGGTCGGCGGCAACGTAGCTGCGTCGCCAGTCGCCAGCCTCACCATCGGCGAGAGCGTCCTGGCGGCCATCGATGGGGCCTCCTCGCTCGATCGCCTGCCGCTCACCGACATCGACGTCACTGTTCCGATCGCGAGCACGACCCCACCGCAGGTCGGAGGATGGGAGGAGATCCTCCGCCAGATCGACGATCCGGTGCTGCTGTCTCGGCCGCCGCAGAACATACAGTTCGGCGAGATCAAGGACTTTCCCGAGGTCCAGCGGCTCCGACTCGACCAGTTGAGCCTCGCAGGAACACCGGTCGCTTCGCTTCCCGTCGCAAGCCTTGTCCTCGGTGCCACGCCGGTGGCGTCCCTGGGCACCGACATCGACTGGTGCGCCGAGATCGCGGCGACCGGATCGGCTGCCAACTGCTCGAACGGGATCGATCCGACCACTGCCACGTTGGTGGAGTTGACGCTCGCCGGAATCCCGGTGGCGTCGCTGCCGGTGGCGAGCCTGCCCGTGGCGAGTCTGCCCGTCGCGAGCCTGCCGGTGGCGTCGCTGCCGGTTGCGTCCCTCGATCTGGCGAGCACGCCGGTGGCGAGTCTGCCCGTCGCGAGCCTGCCCGTGGCGTCGCTGCCGGTGGCGAGCCTGCCGGTCGCATCGCTGCCGGTGGCGAGCCTGCAGGTCGACATCGTCGACGCGGCCGGCAACCTGGCGTCCCTGCCCGTGGCATCGTTGCCGGTGGCGAGTCTGCCGGTGGCGAGCTTGCCGGTGGCGAGCTTGCCCGTTGCATCGTTGCCCGTCGCATCGCTCAACACGACCGGCACGGTCCTGTTCCAGTTCACCACCAGCGCCAACCGGAGCCTGATCTCCATCCCGGTCGCGTCGCTCAATCTTCTGAGCAGCCCGGTGGCGTCGCTTCCGGTGGCGTCGTTGCCGGTGGCCAGTCTGCCGGTGGCCAGTCTGCCGGTGGCGTCGTTGCCCGTCGCGTCGTTGCCGGTCGCCAGCCTTCCTGTCGCATCGCTCGACGTCACGGGCACGCCGGTCGCATCGCTGACGACGGATGGCACCCTTGCGACACTCCCGGTGGCGAGTCTGCCGGTGGCCAGCTTGCCGGTTGCGTCGTTGCCGGTGGCGGGTCTGCCGGTTGCCAGCTTGCCGGTTGCCAGCTTGCCGGTTGCGTCGTTGCCCGTCGCCTCCCTGCCGGTTGCGTCGTTGCCGGTGGCGAGTCTGCCGGTTGCCAGTTTGCCGGTTGCCAGCTTGCCGGTTGCGTCGTTGCCCGTCGCCTCCCTGCCGGTGGCGTCGTTGCCCGTGGCCTCGCTGAGCGCTGTGGTTGACTGCACGGCTGTCGACTGCACGAGCACGACCCTGTCATTTGCAGATGCGCTCGCCGCCGCCCCGGTTTCCGGCGCGACGTTCGCGGCGCTCGCTCCACTTTTGGACGGTCTTCGCTGGGGCGAGATCCTTCCCTTCCTCGGAGTGACCGATGACGAGTTCGTCCAGATGCTCGTCGATCTCGAGAACTCATCCGGCGGGACGTTCACGCTCGGCGACGTCGTCAACGAGGGCGGTGGCTTCGGCGACCTGACAGTCGGAGAGCTCCCGCCCGTGGTGCTCCAGCGGTTGTTCTTCGGCGACATCGCTCCCTACCTCGAAGGGTTCCGGCTCGGTGATCTCGTGGGCAACATCCTCGATGCGGAGGGGAATCCGCTGGATGCTGCCGCCGTCGAGGCGGCGCTCACCGCTGCGAAGAACGGCCTCACTCTTCAACTCCTCGATCTCACGAACTTCGACGACCTGACACTCGGCGATCTCGTCGACGAAAGCGGCAACCCGCTGTTGCAGGGACTGACCCTCGGCCAGGTGGCGCCGTACCTCACCGGTCTGCGATTCGACGATCTGTTCACATCGTTCCCGGGCCTGACGGAGAACCAGGTTCGCAACGCCCTCGAGGACATCCTCGCCACAAGCGGGCTCACACTGGGGCAGCTCCTCGTGGGCGACCTCACGTTCGACGACCTCCTGGCATCGGACGAATTCGGTCAGATCACGCTGGCTCAGCTCCTGTCGGCGATCCTCGAGGAGAACCCGGATGCGCTCGACGGCATCACCTTCGGTGATCTGCTCCTCGCGTTCGTGTCCCCGAGCGACTATCCGTGGGACTCGATCGTCTTCGACGACATCGATCCGGCCGACCTCCCGGGCTTGGTTGGAGCGGTCACATTCGACACCCGCTTCGAGCTGACGGGCACGACACGTGGTACGTCGGTCGAAGTGGCCGTCACACTGCCCGACACCGCCGGCTACCTGCCGGGCGCGTCGTCGTTGAACGGCTCACCACTGGCTGAGCCCACGATCGTGGGCAAGGTGCTGACCTGGCGTCTCACCGGGATTGCGCCAGACACTCCGTACACGCTGTCGTTCGACCTGCAGCCGACGCTCGAGCTCGGCTCGTCGACCGTCGACGTCGCAGCTCGCATCATCGGTGTCGCCGACGGAGCCGTCGAGGCGACATCGAGTGTCGCAGTCGAGCAGGCCTTCGAACCGAACAACACACCCGAGACAGCCGCACCGCTCGCCGAAAACACGATCTACATCAATCACGTCGCGAGCGCCGACGATCTCGACTACTTCAAGATCGACGTCACCGACGGTCAGCGCGTCGTCGTCAATCTGTCGAACCTCGCAGCCGACTTCGACGTGGTCGTCTACGGGCGCAGCCAGAGCTCGACCATCGTTCCGCTGGTTCCCTCGAGCGGGCAGAGCGCCGGCACCCCGACACCCGATCCGGTGTTCGAACCGGATGGTACGACGCAGGTCCAGTCCGAGCTGACCGGTGCTGCATCGTCGTTCGATGGGTTGCCCATCGTCGCCACCGGGAATCGCCGCGGCACCGAGACCGAGACCGTCGTCACGCCACCGCTCGAGGAGGGGACCGTCTACGTGAAGGTGTTCGGCGCCAACGGCGAGAGTTCGGTACGGGCAGCGGTACTCCAAGCCAAGGTCACCGAAGGAACCTCCGTACCGGAGTGTCCTGCGCTCACCGAACGCTTCGACGGTGGCACCCCCGGCACCAGCTCGATTCCAGCCGATGCGAACACGTTGTTCCTCGTCAATCAGCAGCGGCTGAGCGCCCTGTACCCGGACGACTACACCGGCGTGTTCTCCAGTCTCGATGCGCTCGTCGACTTCCTGAACGTCGACGGTGCCGACCTCGGCATCGTGCCCGGCGTGCTCGACGTCGGTCAGATCACCGGCATCGCGGCTGACTACGCCGCATGGGACGCCGAGCCGTGCGACTCGTCCGAAGGCGAACGCCGTCGTGGCCGAGATCGCCGACGAGATCACACAGCTGCGCACGACTCATGACGTCGAGCACATCGTCATCGTCGGCGGCGACGACATCGTTCCTCATGCACGAGTCACCGACGGCACTGAGGTCTCCAACGAGTTCGACTACCGCTTCACCTTCAGTGGGAACAACGCCATCGCAGGATCGGCTTGGGACCGACAAGTGCTGACCGATGAGCCGTACGGCGACACGGCGGCGCTCGACTTCGGCGACCGCTACCTCTACATCACCGACACCGCGCTCGGCCGACTCGTCGACACGCCCGAGGACATCGAGTTCCAGCTCGACCAGTTCGTGGAGTCCTCGGGCCGGCTCAACCCGACCACCGGTCTCGTCGTCGGCTACGACTTCCTCGACGACGGTTCCGAGGCGATTGCGGATGGCCTTCGCGGTGCGCTCACCGTCGACGACGAGTTCGGCTCCAGTCTCGACGACGACACCTGGACGGCGGCCGATCTCGCCGACAAGCTGTTTCCCGACGGCTCCACGACGCCGGACGTGATCTCCCTCAATGCCCACTTCGACCATCGCCGCGCCCTCCCGGCGCTCGACAACACCAACAAGACCGAAGTGGACCTGTTCGATGCTGCGACCGTGTTCGCCGCCGCCCCGGACGCCCTCACGGGGCGGATCACCTTCTCGATGGGTTGTCACAGCGGGCTCGCCGTGTCCGACTCGACGATCGGGGTGCTCGCCGACGACTTCGCCCAGGGGTTCACCCGCCAGGGCGGCGTCTACGTCGGCAACACCGGCTACGGCTACGGCGACACCGAGACCGTTGCCTACTCCGAGCGCCTGATGGAGCTCTTCGCGGACGAGTTGGTCAACCCGATCCTGTTCGACCGCCCGACGACCGCGGGACAGGCCTTGCAGTTCGCCAAGAACTCGTTCTTCTCCGAGCTCGGAAACGTCAGCGTCTACGACGAGAAGGCCCTGATGGAGTCGACCTTCTACGGGCTGCCCTTCTACCGAGTGAATCTCGAGCCCAAGGAGCCGACTCCTGCGCCGACCACGGCCACGCAGATCGACCCCATCACCGGCAGTCCGGCGGCGATGTTCACGGTCGTCCCGGACAATGAAGCCGAACCTCCCACTGGCGGTGTCGACGGTACGAGGTACGTGAACCGCAACGCCTCGGGCGACCCTCTCGAGCTCAAGTCGCCGTTCAACCCGGCCCAGCCGCTGGAACTCGTGGACGTGAGCGTCGTCGATCCCACCGATCCGACGAACCTCGACCTGGTGGCCCGTGGTGCGATCGTCACCGGGCTGAACTCCACCTACGAGTCGCCGATCGATCCGGTGATCGTGCGTCCGATTGCGGACGACTCGGCGACGCAGCCCGAGCCGATGGTTGGTGACGTCGTGTTCCCGGTGCGTCCCGCGGCGATCCGCACGACGAGTCAGGCCGAGGGTGAGCGGCAGACACTTGCGCTCGCGACAGGACAGTTCCGTGGTTCGAGCACCAGCGGTGTCCAGCGACTCGACAACGAACTGAACGTCGTGGTCTACTACGCCGACCCGTCGGAGTCGGACTTCACGGCACCGCTGATCGGGGCCGTCGACTCGTTCGTCGTCGGTGCCGATCTCTCGATCGCGGTCGACGTCAGCGACACCGGCGGTTCCGGTGGCAGCGGGACCGGGATCGACCGGGTGTACGTGCTCGTCGCGGAGAACCCGGGCATCGGTACGGTCGACTGGCGCAGTGTGGAGCTGAGCGAGGACCAGTCGGCGCCCGGACGTTGGGTCGGCTCGCTCGCTCTGTCGTCGGGTACGGAGAATGTCGAGTTGTTCGTCCAGGCAAAGGACGGCGCAGGCAACGTGGGTGTGAGCTCGAAGAAGGGCGAGAACTTCGGGGCCGTGGAAGCCGAGGACTCCTCGGCGCTGCCCATCGGCGTCGAGATCTCGATCGACGGCACCCCGAGCGTCGATGTGCCGGCATCGGTGTGGTTCGGTGCGCCGGCCACCGTGACGGTGACGGCCGGAAGTGCGCCGGTGGAGTACCGCCTCCGCAACGGACCGCTGACGTCGTTTCCCAGTGGCGGCCTCGTGGTCGACGCCGAAGGAGCGAGCGGTCTCGTGGTGTTCGTCGGCGGAGACGAGGTCCTCGATCGGGTGATCCGAATCGACCGGACGAAGCCCACCGCTCACATCTCCTCGCCCCTCGACGGTGCCACCGTCACGGCAGGCGAGCCGCTCGTGGCGTCGTTCACGTGTTCGGACACCTCCCTCACGACCTGCCTGGCGACCCTCGACGGTGCACCGATCGCGGCGAACTCCGACCTGAGCGGTTTGGCGCCGGGTACGTACACACTCAGCGTGGCTGCGACCGATTCGGCCGGCAATCGCGCGACGAGGACGTCGACGTTCACGGTGGTCGACGTCCAGGTGGCGCCCGAGATCACCCTCGTCGACGGGCTGCGCAGGCCCCAGCTGATCACCGACGGGTTCGTGGTCGACATCGAGTTCACCGATGCGAACCTCGGCGGTGACGACTACACCGTCACGATCGACTGGGGCGATGGAGACGGGGGCGCTCCCGGCACCTCGACCACGTGTGTCGCCTCGACCGCAGGCGCCGCCACCGCCGGCAACCCGAGCTGCGACATCTTGGCGGCCCCGTCCGTCGACGGGCCAGGCGTTGCGGTCGGCAACTTCGAGTATGCGGCACCGGGCGTCTACGCAATCACGGTCACCGTCGACGACGGCACCGCCAGCGACCAGTCGGTGTTCCAGTTCGCGACGATCTACGACCCCGACGCCGGGCGTGTGAGCGGCGCGGGTGCCTACTGGTCCGGGCCCGAGGCGTATGGCGCAAGCCGATGGGGCTCCGCCGCATTGTTCGGTTACAACGCCCGCTACAAGGGGTCGAATCCGGTGCCGACTGGTGACACCCAACTCCATCTGTTGGGCCAGTTCCTGTTCAAGTCGACGGCGTACGACTACCTGATCATCAACGACACCTTCGCTGTCGCCGAGGGAACGGGCAAGTTCAACGGCCGACCCGGCTACGGCTTCCGTGTCCAGGGCATCGACAACGGCTGGCTCGACTTCTTCCAGCTGACCATCTGGGACCCCGACGGCGATGTCGTGTACGACAACGGCGTGAAGTACCAGGCGGGACAGATCGTCGAAGCCCACAAAGGTGACGTCGTGCTGCTCGGGGGAATCCAGATCCGGCGATGAATCGACGGATCGCCACGGCGGTGCTGATCGTCGCAGCGGCGCATGCCGGCTGCAGTGGCGCCGACGGCACCGGCTCGACCGTCGTGTCCACCACACAGTCGATCGAGGAGAGCGCATCGTCCACACCGTCGCCGTCAGTGCCCGGCCTGGACGTCGGCGACATTGCTCCGGTCCCTCCGGGAGTCGGAGGCGAAGCGACAGGCCCGCTCGGCTCGAACGAGATCCGCGTCGACACCGACGCCGGCACCGTGCAGATCGGGTCGGGAAGTGTCCCCGATCGTCTCGGGCCGAGCTTCCCGCTCCCCGCTGACTTCGTCGTCGAACTGGCGAGTGAGACCGAGACAGATCTCGGCTTCTCGGGGACGACCGACGAGTCGCTCGATGATCTGATCGAGTTGTTCGAGACCGGGCTTCCGACCGCGGGCTATCCGATCGTGTCGATCGACCGCCGCGGAAGCAGGTTCGCCGTCTTCGAGTTCGCGAACGACGTCGGTCTCGGCCAGGTTGCCATCAGCCAGGCGCCGAGCGGCGACGGCTACACCGTGATCGTGGCCTTCGGCGACGGAGACGGTGACGAGGCTCAGCTCGAGAACTGATCTAGTCCGACGAGACGGAATGCTGCCGGTGGCGTGACAACGCCGAGTTCGTCGATGAGTGCGTTCGCCGATGCCCGAACTCGGTGGTCATCGGTGACATGGGCCAGCAGAGCACCCGCGAGAGCTTGGTCGTAACGCGCCTCCGAGCGCTCGGCAAGTCGCACGGATACTTCCAGCGCCCCGAGGGCGAGTTCGGTCCGGCCGCTGAGCAGGTGGGCGAGACCTCGGTGTCGTTCGAGCCGACAGATCAGCGCTTCGTCAGCAATCCGTCGAAGACTGCGATCGACGTGGGCAAGTGCATCCTCTGCAAGCCCGTGATGCGTTGCCACCTCGGCCAGGCGGACCATGGTCTCCGCGACGAACTCCTCGGCGCCGAGTCGCTTGAAGATGTCGAGGACCTTGTCCAGCACTGCGATGGTCGTCGTGCGGTCGGTGTCGCCCCGACGTCCACGGGTCAGTGCCAGGTTGGACTCCGCCGTGGCCGCTCCGAACACCCATCCGGATGCCGTCCAGTTGCGCAGCACGTCGGCAAACTCGGCCTCCGCCCGATCGAAGTGACCCTGATCCGAGAGGACCTCTGCCGCATTGGCGCGACCGAGGTTGGCCTCGATCACGTCGCCGGCCCTCGCCCCCTCCTCGGCGGCACGTCCGTAGTACTCGAGGGCGGTGGACCAGTCGTAGGCGAAGTAGGCCTGGATGCCCATGTTGTCCAGGATGCGTGCCGTGCTGAGGTGGTCCCCGAGGCGCTGGTGGAGTGAGAGTGCCTCGGGTCCGTAGCGCTCTGCGTCGGCTCGCTTCAGGTAGGTCGCTGCGACGTGGAGCCGATCGAGTGCGCTCGCAAGGCTGGCGTCGTCGCCGAGATGGCGGGCATCGGCCTCGGCCCGCCGGGCCCACGCGAGGCACTCGTCGAAACGACCCTGCCGGTGTCGGGCAGCTGCGTACGCCAGCGCCGTCTTCATGCGCACTTCGCGCTCGCGGTCGGTACCGGCACGGCGTGGGAGCCGTCGGAGGCATCGCTCGTACCACTGGGTAGCGGTCGCCAACGAGCCCTGGCGATCGCGGACGATTCCCTGCTTTCGCATCAGGTCGACGTCGTCGAGGTGATCGGCCAGACGACGCGCCCGCCGGTACTGGGCGAATGCTGCTTCGTACTCGCCGAGTGTGAGGAACGTGTCGCCGAGTCGGACCGAGACCCGCCGGCGTTCGTCGTCGGTGACCGTGCGGAGTCTGGCCCCCGCGGTCACCGCACGCTCCAATGCCATGGCCGCATCGCGGTGTGCGTACTGGTGAGCCGCCTGATCGGCGGCGAGCAGCGAGTACCGCCAGGAACGGTCGAAGGTCCGGGCTTCGTGGAAGTGGAGGGACAGCAGGGGAGCGATGATCTCGGGGTCATCCGCCGCTGATTCGAGGTGTACGCCGACGCGACCGGTGAAGTCGCCTCCGCTCCTGGTACGGGAGGCCTTCGTAGGCGGCGTCTCGGTACATGGCATGGCGGAATCGGTATCGCCGATCTCGGAGCGACTCGACGATCTCGTGGAGTTCCGGTGCCGGCTCCACGCTGTTCTCGACGGCACCGACATCGTCGATGCCGAACTCCCTGCCGAACACGGCAGCCAGCCGCAGCAGCCGGCGCTGCTCCGGGGCGAGCAGGTCGATACGTGCGGAGATCAGTCCCTCGATCGACTCCGGGAGGTCGGCGATCGAGCCACGCGAGAGGGCGCGGCTCAGCTCTATCGTGAACAGTGGATTACCACCGGACCGGCCGACGATCGAGTCGAGGTCGTCGTCGGACAACGCAGTCGTGCTCACGTCGAGGGCGATGCGGCGGATGTCGTCGTCGGTCAGCGGGGCGAGGTCGAGTTCGGTCACATGGATTGCGTCATCAGAGGGCCGCCACGGCCCTTCGGGTCGTCGTGTGAGCACTCCGGTCCACGGTCGGGACGCCGAAGCCTGGATGAGATGGTTCAGCAGTTCGCCCGAGGCCTCGTCGATCCAGTGCAGATCCTCGACGACGAGGAACACCGGTCCGTCGAGCACCTGGTCGAGGAAGTCTACGACGACGTCATGGATTCGGGCACGGCGGAACCGCGGATCGATCGCGTCGGCCTGCGGTGTCGGAAGGACTGTGGCGCCGAACGGTACGGCCAGCAGCGGAAGCATCGGGAGTAACTCCGGCTGCGTTCTGGCGCAGCGTCTTCTCCAGCAGCTCACCGACGTGCACGGGATCGGCGTGGAGATCGATGCCCGATCCGGCGCGCAGCAGTGGCCGGAACACGCTGTACGGCGATGCGGCTCCGTACGGCGAGCACGCACCCTGGTAGATCCGCAGACCCTCCGACGCGGCCCATGCGGCGTCGAGGAGCCGTGTCTTGCCGACGCCCGCTCCGCCGGACAGGATCACGACCTCGCCGAGTTCCCCGATCGCATGCGTGAGGACGTCGAGTTCGCGTTGACGACCGATCAACTTCGTGCCGCTCGTGTCACGTCTTATCTCGTCCGAGTCAGCGAGCACCTTGTGCGCCACGACCGGCTCTGTCTTGCCCTTCACCAGGAACGGCTCCAGTTCCTCGGTGACGAAGACGGTTCGCGTGTCGCGCACCACCGAGGCCACCGCCACGATCTCACGGTCGTCGGCCTTGCCCAGCATTCGCGCTGCGGTGTTGACCGGATCGCCCATGAGTGTGTAGGTCCGCCGGAACTCGCTGCCGAGGAAACCGGCGAAGACCCGCCCCGTCTGGACGCCCTGGCGGAGCACGAACGGCGAGTCGACGGCGGCCAACCGGAGCGCCGCTTGGAGCAGCGCATCGCTGGTGTCGCCCGGGTTGACGGGCGCGCCTGCGCACAACACGAACTTGATGCCGTCGGGCGCGATGTCGGTGTGGAGCGAGGTGACGCCGAAGGTGGCGCCGATTCGCTCGACATCGTCGACGAGTCGGTGGAAGGCATGAGCGACCGCTTCAGGCCCTTCGCTGTCGAGCAGTGTCCCGACTCCGATCACCATCAGGAATCCGACGGTGACCAGCCGGTGCTCACCACCCGTCCCCGAGAAGGCTGCGAGCTGTTCGACCACGGCCGCCGGCACGTAGGGCGACAGGTCGTCGTCTCCGAGATCACGCTCGCGCGGTCCGCTCGACGCGTCGCCGCTCGAGCCCGTGATCACCCAGCCGCCGTGCTCCTCGCGCAGGAGCATCTTGTCCGGGAGGTGCTCGGCGATCAACGGGTCGACGAGCGTGTCGCCCTTGGCAGCCTCGCCTTCCAGTCGGATCACCTCCGTTGCCCGCGGGCCGGTGATCAGCAGCTCGCGATAACCGGAGCCGACGAGGAACACGTCGAACGGGCCAGCTGCGATCCCGACGGTCATCGTCAGGCTGGCCCGCTTCGCAGCCGGCGAGGAGTGCAGCGCTCGTTGCATCACCAGTCCGGCATCGGCCGCACGACGCTGGTGGCGATCGCCTCGGAACAAGATCAAGAGTGCGTCCCCACCGAACTTGATGACCTCGCCGCCGTAGCGATACGCCGAGTCGATCAACGCGGTGAAGCACGTGTTGATCAGCGAGGTGATCTCCTCGGCGCCGACCTTGCCCTTGCCGGCGAGCTTCTCCGACAGTGCAGTGAACCCCGAGATGTCCGCCGACAGCATCGACCCGTCGACGCTCGTCCAACTGGGCACGGGACCCCGGCCGAGTTCGACGGCAAGTCGCGGCACGAATGCGGTGAGCGCGTCGAGGCGGTCACCGTCTGTGCCCGTCCGAGCTGGTGGGTCGTGTACTTCCGTGGCCATCCGCTGCTTTCTCGGGTCACAGCGAGAGTAGTCGAGCAACGTGTCAGATTCTCCTGTCACGTTGCGGGCGTGGTTCCGGAGGTTTCTGACTCCCGTCCGCGACACCCACGCGGCGCACTGCTCAGGGCGTGACGCCGTGGTCGGCGAGGAACTCGAGCGTGCGCCCGAGGGCGATCGCCGCGGAACGGGCGTCGTGCTGAGGTCGGGCGTCGCAGTTGAATCCGTGGTCGGCGCCCTCGTACACGTGGACCGGCACGCCCGGATGCGCCTCGGCGATGATGGTGACCTGTTCGAGCGGGATCCCGTGGTCGAGCTCACCGAAGTGCAGCATCGTGGGCACCTTCGGCCGGCGGTCGCGCATGCCGTACACCTGACCGCCGTAGTAGCCGACGGCGGCGGCGATCGGCAGGTCGCACGCCGCGATCCACGCAACGCTGCCACCGAAGCAGTAACCGATCACGGCGACCGGCCCGGTGTCGCTCACGTGATCGACGGCGGCGGCGACGTCGAGCATGGCAGCGTCGAATGCGATCGGCATCACCAGCTCGATCCCGCGGGTGCGGCCCTCGTCGTCGTAGCCGAGTTCGACACCGCGCTCACCGCGATCGAACAGCGCCGGAGCGATGGCGCGATAGCCGAACTCGGCGTAGCGGTCGACGACCGAGCGGATGTGGGCGTTGACTCCGAAGATCTCCTGCACGATCACGATCGACGCCGACGCACCGTCGGGGTGCACCTCGTATGCGTCGAGTTCGTGTCCGTCGCTGGCGGTGAGTCGAGTCATCCGGCCGACGTTAGAGCAGCCACCGACGTCCCGCCGTGGTGTGCGCCGTGGGGTGTGCGCCGTGCGTGTGGCGGTGTGGCGTGGCCCGGCGCATCAGGCCCCGGGGAGGCCGTGCATCCGTTCGGTGAGGGTCCGCCTGGCGGCATCGATGTCGACGCCGTCGATGTGCAGCCGCTTGTGCCGGCTCGAGGCACCGGAGCGGATGGACACCGCACTGCTGCGCACGCCGAACACGTCGGCGATGAACGCGACCAGCACCTCGTTGGCACGGTCGTCGCGCGGTGGTGCGGCGACCCTGATCTTGACGGCCTCGCCGTGCGCTCCGACGATCTCGGTACGCCGGGCGTTCGGCTGCGCATGCACCGACAGCACCACGCCGCTGCCGGCTGCGACCAGTTCCGGGCGCGGCGGCTCGATGTCGGCGGCCCCCGTCATCGCCGAGTCATCGTCCCAGGCCGCTGCGATGAGCGAAGCGTCGGGATGTGGTCGGTTCGCTCATCGGTGGTGAGGTTCGCGCTGCTGCGATGAGCGAAGCGTCGGGATGTGGTCGGTTCGCTCATCGGTGGTGAGGGGCGGGCCGGGCGGGGTCGGGGAGCGTCAGGCGATGTCGCGGGCGGCAGGGACGACGTCGGTCAGGTAGGCGTCGAGCGCGTCGGGCTGCACCGGGAGACGCAGCGCCACATTGACGAGATCGGCGCCGGCGGCGCGGTACTCCGCGATGCGCTCGACGGCGCGATCGGGCGTGCCGGTCAGCGCGCCGCCGGTGACCCGGGGCGCCATCTCGGCTCCCCACTGCTGCTCGATGCGGTCGAGTTCGCCCTGCGCATCGGCCGCCGTCGCTCCGAGGTGGAACGCCAGGTTGACCGATCGCTCGAGTGTGGCAGGGTCGCGGCCGATCGCCTCGCAGGCGGCGTCCAGCCGGTCGTTGAGCCGGCGGAACTCCTCGGGGTCGACGTACGGCACGTTCCATCCCGAGCAGAACCGGGCAGCGTTGTGGGGCGTGCGCGTGCGTCCTCGACCGCCGGTCCACACCGGCATCGGTCCGCCGAACGGGCCCGGCACGCAGGTGACTTCGTCGACGCGGTAGTGCTCACCGTGCACGGTCGTGGTCGCCTCCGGCTCCGCCGACGACAGCATCGAGCTGATGATCTCCAGCGCCTCGCCCAACATGTCGAAGCGCACGTCGATGTCGTCGAAGTCGTAGCCGTGGGCGCGGAATTCGGGCTCGTGCCAGCCGGCGCCGAAGCCGGGCTCGAACCGTCCGCCGGAGATGTGGTCGATGGCGACGCACGCCTTGGCCAGGAGCGCCGGGTTGCGGTACGGCACACAGAACATCAGACAGCCGATCCGCGCCCGCTCGGTGACCGAGGCGAGTGCGCCGAGTGTGGCGACGGCCTCGAAGTGCGGGGTGGTTCCACCGGCCGGCGGGGCCTCGTAGAGGTGGTCCCACACCGAGATCCAGTCGACCACGCCGTCGAGGCGCCTCCACAGTGAGATCAGTTCGGCCATCGTGGCGTTCTGCTGGCCGACGTGCACACCGATCGAGAGCGAAGTCACCCGCCCATCATGCTCGCTACCTCCGTGCCACCCGCACGCAGAGCCACGTGCGATGAGCGAAGTGCCGGTATCGGGTCGGTTCGCTCATCGCTCGAAGTTCGAGCGTCGTTGCGATGAGCGAAGTGCCGGCATTCGGTCGGTTCGCTCATCGCTGGCGGGGACGGTCGCGCCAGCGGGAGGAGCGGTCAACGGGGGATCGTTGCGAGAAGGTCCTTGACGGCGGCTGCGCTGTGCTGCTCGAGGTCGGTGCAGCGCGCGAGGACGTCGCGCATCGTCGGATCGTCGGTCGAGGCGGCGATGCCCACCCAGGCCTGTGCACCCTGGAGTTCGGCTTCGGACTGGAGGTACAGCTGGTCGAGCACGTCGTACGGGGCGAACACGTCGTAGTACACGGCGATCGCTGCCGGGAGCGCATCGTCGACGGCCTGCTGGACGCCGGCATCCACCGGGAACAGCCCCGCGACGAGGTCGGCGATCTCGTCTTCGCGAGCTGCGCACTCCAGCAGGATGTCGGCGTGATCGGGCGCCGCTCGAGCCCACTCGCGGTAGCGCGCTGCTGCAGAGCGTTCGAGCCCGGCGAGGAATGCGGGCCGGGCGGCGTCGGGAACGCTCGTGATGTGCGACCGCAGCAGTGCGCCGAACTGCGGGACCACCGGCAGTGTCGTCATCCTCACATCATCGCCGAACCCGCACGGGCAGTGAGAACCGGCCGAGCTGTGAGTGTCAGCTCGCGAGCACGGGAGAGCCGTGATGTGCGACGAGCAGCCACCGCCCGTCGCGGCGCACGAACAGATTGGTCGCCGCCACGGTGCCCGTACCGCCGGCATCGACCAGGTTCTCGTCGAGCGTCACCCACGCGGTGTCGCCGTGGACCGCGACGGCTTCGTTCGTGAGAATGAACTGGTTGCGTCCCGGTCCGGCGAAGATCCGCCGCCACGACTCCTCGACCTGCGGCCACGTGCGCAGGATCGGCCAGCCCGGATGGATGCACACCACGTGGTCGGAGTGCTCCCACACCTCGCCCATCGCCCCGAGATCGCGGGCCTCGTGGGCCTCGTAGAACGCCCGGTTCGCATCGAGCACCTCGGCGATCACCAGCTCCATCGTGCGCAGCGTATGCGAAATCGCCCAACGCATTCTCGACCGTCCACGGCCGGCGTACGAGCCGTGGCGGGCGGTGTGACGAATGACTCGTCACTCCGACGACATCTCTTCGTCATCCATCCGTAACATTGGCCTCCACGAACACCAGGCCCGGCGCACTCCAGCGCCCGACATGCCGTGCGGACCCGAGTCGGTCCCCCGCTGCCAAGGAGCGTCATGAACCCCCCCACCACCACCCCCCACCACCACATCCATGCGTCCCGGCGCATCGTGCGCCGATCGGTCACGTTGCTGGCGGCCACCGCGGTGATCGCCAGCACTCCGCTGGTCGCCCGGGCCCTCGACGACGAGCCCTCCACGACGAGCGACACCGAGCTGACGAGCACGCCGCTCGCCGAGGGCCGTCTCGCCACCCGCAGCGACTCGACCGACCGTGTCGCGGACCCGATTCCCGATCTCGGGGCGAACCTCGCGGCCGATCCCGGCGTCGTCGAGTCGATCGATGCGCCCGCCACGCTCGCAGCCGAACCGGCTGACGCGCCCGCGCTCGTCGCACCAGTCGTCGAGGCGGAACCCGCCGTCGATCCGACGATCGCGGCACTGACCGACACGTACGCCTGGGGCGAACGCGGTCCTCGGGTGGTCGCGCTCCAAGAGGCGCTCGGCGTGACCGCCGACGGCTGGTATGCGCACGCCACCGAGCAGGCGCACCGAGTGGCACTGGAAGCGCTCGCTCTCCCGACCGACGCACTGCCCGAACCGTTGACGCCGGCCGGTCCGTCGCCGAGCCAGTGGGCCGCGCTGCGCGACTGCGAGTCCGGCGGCAACTATGCAATCACGAACCCGTCGGGCAAGTACCGCGGCGCCTACCAGTTCGATCGCTCGACGTGGAACTCGGTGGCCGAGCGTCATGCCCCGCACCTCGTCGGCCTCGACCCGGCTGCCGCGTCGCCTGCCGACCAGGACGCCATGGCCCTCGCCCTCTACGGCGAGCGTGGTGCAAGCCCCTGGCCGCAGTGCGGCCGTCACCTCTCCTGACCGAGGACCGCCCCCACCGATGAGCGAACCGCCATCGGGGCCGTTCGCTCATCGCCGGGCTCGGCGCACGTGCGAGACGGGGATCGTGATGCGCCCGAGGTAGCGTCGGTGTCACAACTGAATACCTGCGGGGTTGGGTGGAAGTCCCAGCCGGCGGTGAAAGCCCGCGAACCCCTCGATCTCGGTCGGGGGGCCGATCCGGTGGAACTCCGGGGCCGACGGTCACAGTCCGGATGGGAGCAGGTCGCCACGGCACTGGTCCGCGCCCACATCGGGCGCTGACCGTCGTCGTCATGTTCCCGTTCCCGCGCACCCGGGATGGCCAACATGACGATCGACGACAGCACCACGATCCGCAGCGCGATGACAGCGGCGCTCGCCGCAGCCGCGGGCGTGCGGGCGACCACGTCGCCGAATCCGTGGGTGGGCGCTGCGGTCGTCTCGGTCGACGGTGACGTCGTCGCGGTCGGCGCAACCGAACCGCCCGGTGGTCGTCACGCCGAGATCGTGGCACTCGATGCGGCGGGGTCCGCTGCGGTGGGCGCCACGCTCGTGTGCACGCTCGAGCCGTGCTCGCACCACGGGCGGACGCCGCCGTGCACCGATGCGATCATCACCGCCGGCATCGAGCGTGTGGTCGTGGCGATCACCGATCCCGACCCGCTCGTCGCCGGCTCGGGCGTCGATGCGTTGCGCGGCGCAGGCCTCGACGTCGAGGTCGGCGTCCTGGGGGACGAAGCCGAGGCGCAGCTTGCGCCGTACCTGCACCACCGCCGCACCGGCCGCCCGTACGTGATCTGCAAGGTGGCGATGTCGGCCGACGGCGGCATCGCCGCTGCCGACGGCACCTCGCAGTGGATCACCGGCGAGGCCGCGCGCCGCGACGCCCACCGGCTGCGCGCCGAGAGCGACGCCATCGTCGTCGGTGCCGGCACGGTGCGCGCCGACGACCCGGCGCTGACCGTGCGACACGTCGACGGTGCCGATCCGCTGCGCGTCGTGCTCGGCGCTGCGCCGCCCGAGGCCGCGGTGCATCCCTGCATCGAGTGGACCGGCGGGCTCGACGAGCTGCTCGACGACCTCGGCGGCCGCGGTGTCGTGCAGCTGATGGTCGAGGGCGGTGCCCGCGTGATCGGCTCGTTCCACTCCGCCGGACTCGTCGACCGCTACGTGCTGTACCTCGCGCCGGCGCTGCTCGGTGGCGTCGGCGCCAAGCCCGCGATCGGCTCACCGGCCGTCGCGACGATCGGCGACATCTGGCGCGGCCGCTTCGACACCGTCGAGCGCATCGGCGACGACCTGCGCATCGAGCTCGTGACCCTGGAGGTCGGACGAAAGGAAGGACCCTGAATGTTCACAGGAATCGTGGAGGAGCTCGGACGGCTCGAGTCGCTCGACGGCGGACGGCTGCGGATCGCAGCGACCCGTGTGGTCGAGGACGCGTCGATCGGTGACTCGATCGCCGTCAACGGATGCTGTCTGACGGTGGTGGCGTTCGGCGACGACTGGTGGGAGGCCGACGTCTCCGACGAGACGATCTCGCGTACGAGCATCCGGTCGCTGCAACCGGGCGACGGGACCAACCTCGAACGGGCGGTGAAGATGTCCGACCGCCTCGGCGGTCACCTCGTGCAGGGCCACGTCGACGGCGTCGGCGAGATCGTCGAACCGGTGCCCGACCTGCGGGTGCGGGTACCGCAGGCGCTGACCCGCTACCTCGTCGAGAAGGGCTCGGTGACCGTCGACGGCGTCAGTCTGACCGTGGTCGACGCACTCGACGACGGCTTCACTGTCGCGATCATCCCGCACACCGCCGACGTCACCACGCTCGGCGCCCGACGCCCCGGCGATCTCGTCAACATCGAGGTCGACGTGATGGCCAAGTACGTCGAGCGGCTGATGGCCGCGTACGTCGAGACAGGAGCAGCCAGATGAGCGACGACCCGAACCGCGGCTCGTTCGACCCGATCGAGGACGCGATCGCCGCCATCGCCCGCGGCGAGATCGTCGTCGTCGCCGACGACGAGGACCGCGAGAACGAGGGCGACCTGATCATGGCCGCCGATGCCGCGACGCCCGAGGCGATCGCCTTCTTCGTGCGGCACACCTCCGGCGTGATCTGCGTCGGGCTCACCGGCGAGCGCTGTGACGAGCTCGGTCTGCAGGCGATGGTCGTCGCCTCGCAACACACCGAGGCGCACGGCACCGCATTCACGATCAGCGTCGACCTCGCCGAGGGCACCTCGACGGGGATCTCGGCGTCGGATCGTGCCGCCACGTTGCGGGCGCTCGCCGACGCCGACGTCGGCGCCGCCGACTTCAACCGGCCGGGACACATCTTCCCGCTGCGGGCGCGCCCCGGCGGTGTGCTCAAGCGCACCGGGCACACCGAGGCGTCGGTCGACCTCGCCCGGCTGGCCGGGCGTTCACCGGCGGGCGTGTTGTGCGAGCTGGTCCTCGACGGAGGCGAGATGGCGCGTGGCGACGATCTGCGCCGCTTCGCCGACGAGCACGGTCTGACGTTCGTGTCGATCGCCGACCTGGTGCGTTATCGGCGGCGCCACGAGAAGCTCGTCGAGCACGTCGCCGACGCCCGCGTGCCGACCGTGTGGGGCGACTTCCGCTGCCACTCGTTCCTCAGCGCGCTCGACGGCGAAACGCATCTCGCGTTCGTGTGCGGCGACGTCGCCGGCGACGAACCGGTCCTCGTGCGCGTGCACAGCGAGTGCCTGACCGGCGACATCTTCGCCAGCGTGAAGTGCGACTGCGGGCCACAGCTGCACGAGTCGATGCGTCTGATCGCAAGCGAGGGTCGCGGCGTGGTCGTGTACCTGCGCGGTCACGAGGGACGTGGGATCGGCATCAGCCACAAGCTGCGCGCCTACGGACTGCAGGACGCCGGCTTCGACACCGTCGACGCCAACCTCGAACTCGGCCTGCCGGTCGACGGACGCGAGTACGGCATCGGTGCCCAGATCCTCGTCGACCTCGGCGTGCGCGACCTGCGATTGCTGACCAACAACCCGGCGAAGTACGGCGGCCTCGACGGGTTCGGTCTCACGATCACCGAACGCGTGCCGTTGCACCTCGCCGTCCACCCCGAAGCCGAGCGGTACCTGCGCACGAAACGCGACCGCATGGGCCATCTGTTGCCCGACGACCTCGTCCCGACTGCGGTCCCGACTGCGGTCCCGGTCGTGGAGGAGGCGCAGTGAGCACCAACCTGCGTTCGCCCGATTCGCCCGACGACGCTGCGGACGGCACCGGCCGTCGCGTCGCACTGGTGTGCGCCCGCTTCAACGATCTGATCGTGGAACGTCTCGAACGCGGCGCCCGCCGAGCGTTGGTCGACCACGGCGTCGACGATGGGGCGGTCAGCACGTTCTGGGTGCCCGGCGCCCTCGAGATCCCGCAGGTCGCCCGCGCCGCGGCGGCGACAGGACGCTTCGACGCCGTCGTCGCACTCGGTGCGGTCGTGCGCGGCGACACCTACCACTTCGAGGTGGTGTCCGACGCCAGCGCCGCCGGGCTGATGCGGCTGTCGCTCGACTCCGACGTCGTGATCACGAATGCGATCCTCACCGTCGACGACGAGGACCAGGCGACTGCGCGCGCCGGCGACGACGACGGCAACAAGGGCGCCCAGGCAGCGATCGCCGCACTCGAAACGCTGGCGGTGATCGACTCCATCGGTTGATGTGCGACACTGCGTGTCTGTTGTCCGGAGGGGGAGGTCGAGATGGCGAAGGTGAACGAAGGTCGATGGACGGCGGAGATCGAGGGTGACTTCGTCGTCTTCCTGATCGGGGCGCGCCCGAACAGCGTGCTGAATCTCGTGCGGTCGATCGGCGACCTCGGGGGCCGCCGCGGCATGGGCCACATGTTGAAGTACCTCAGCGAGCAACCGGACAAGGGGCTGCTCGGCTACCAGATGGGATTCCCCACGATCGTGCAGTACTGGCGCTCGTTCGACCACCTCGAGGCGTTCGCCCGTGACGCCGACGACCCCCATCTCGAACCGTGGCGGAACTACTGGCGCCGCGTCGGCAAGTCGAGTCGCACCGGCATCTGGCACGAGACGTTCCTGGTGCGAGCCGGTGAGTACGAGGCGATCTACGGCAACATGCCGACGATCGGTCTCGGCAAGGCGGCGACGCTCGTACCGGCCGCCGAGTCGAGCACGGCGCGCTTGCGCGTCCGCAAGGGCGCCGTCGAATCGGCGTGACGCGGTCGCGCCGGTGGCTGCACCGGTGACAGAATCGGCGGATGGATTCCCGAGACGTCCTGCGGTTGACCGAGACGGCACCCGAGCGCCACGTCGGAGCCGGCGATGCGATCATCCGATTCGGCGAGTCCGAGCCGGCGCTGTTCGTCCTGGTCTCCGGTGCGCTCGAGGTGCGACGCGACGGCGTGACGCTCGCCCGACTCGCGGAAGCGGGCGCAATCGTCGGCGAGCTGAGCCTGCTGCTCGGTACGCCCGCCTCGGCCGACGTGATCGCGGCGGAGCCGAGCGTCGTGCGCCGCGTCGACGACGCCGAGCAGTTGTTCCGCGACGTCCCTGCGTTCGGTCAGCACCTCGCGGTCACGCTCGCCGGGCGGCTGCACCGGGTCACGACGTTCCTCGGCGACCTGCAGGAGCAGTTCGCCGATCGGCCCGGAACGCTCGGGCTCGTTCCGACCGTGTTGCAGGGGCTGTTGTCGCAGGAGCAGCGCGACGTCGATCTCGGCTCGGACCGCGAGCCCGACTCGCCCTACTGAGAACCGTCGGGTCCGAGGGGGATCGTCTCGCTGCCCTCGAAGCTCCACCACATCACCTCGTCGATGCCGGTGTCGACGATGAGGTGGGCCGGAATCGGGCCCTGCTGGCGACCCGCGTTGCACACGAGCGTGGTGCCGATGCGGTCGTACCACGAGCCATCGGGATGGAACGGTGACTCGTGCACGTGGCCGGTCAGCACGAGGTCGGGATGGTGCTCGCCGATCAGCCGGTTCAACACCTCGTCGCCGTAGTGTCGGCGGCCCGACCACGACGTCGGCGACGCATCGGGTGGCGAGTGGTACGCCCAGATCCAGCGTCCGCTCGCAGGACGCAGCGCCGCCTGGTCGCGCAGCTGCGCTTCGAGTTCGCCCTGGGTGATGGGGCCCTCCCACCACGCGCACACCGACACGAGGTCGTCGCCGACCTGCACCGAGGCGCCGTCGGTGACCACCCGGGCATCGAGGTCGTCGAGCCACACGGCCGCCTTCTCGCCGTGGTCCCGACGGCTGGTCAGGTCGTGATTGCCGGAGTTGGCGATGATCGTCGTGTGGTCGGCGAGCGAGTCGAGATATGCCGACAGCAATGCGATCTGGGCGTTGACGTCGGCGTGGCCCGCCACGTCGAGGTGGTCACCGGCGAGGATCACGGCGTCGAACTCCGGCGCCTGGTCGGCGATCCAGTCGAGCTGTGCGAGCCCGTAGTGGAGGTCGGACGACACGAGGTAGCGCACGGGATGTGACAGTAGCGATGCCTGCGCCGGATCGGGCGCTCGTGCCCTCAGGCGTAGCGACGCAGGATGCGGCGACCGAGTGACGTCTTGTGGACCTCGTCGGCGCCGTCGTAGATCCGCGCGGCGCGCTCGTGGCGGTACCAGTACGACAGGATCGTGTCGTCGGTGACCCCGAGTGCGCCGTGCACCTGGATCGCCGTGTCGACGGCGTGCAGCATCGTGTTGGCGACCGAGAACTTGATCGCCGAGATCTCGTCACGAGCGGCCTTGGCGCCGACGGTGTCGATCATCCAGGCGGCGTGCAACGTCTGCAGGCGGGCGCCGCGGATCTCGGCGTCGAGCTCGGCCGCCCAGTGCTGGATCACCTGACGGTCCGCGAGCGTTTCACCGTCGGGCGTGATCACCCGGGCGTTCGCCCGCTGGCACATCATGTCGAACGCGCGGCTGGCGATACCGAGCCAGCGCATGCAGTGGTGGATGCGACCCGGTCCGAGGCGGTCCTGGGCGATGACGAAGCCGCCGCCCTCCGGGCCGAGCAGGTTCGCCTGCGGCACCCGGCACGACTGGTAGATCACCTCGGCGTGGCTCGCGTGGCCCGAGCCGGCGTGGCCCATCACGCTCACGTTGCGCACGAGATTGAACCCCGGCGTGTCGGTCGGCACGATGATCATGCTGGCGCGCTGGTACGGCGGCGCCTCGGGATCGGTGACCGCCATCACGATCGCGAAGGCGGCGCCGTCGGCGGAGGACGTGAACCACTTCTGGCCGTTGATCACGTAGTCGTCGCCGTCCTTGTGGGCCGTCGTCTCGAGCAGGACGGGGTTCGATCCGGCGGTCTCCGGTTCGGTCATCGAGAAGCAACTGCGGATCTCGCCCGCGACCAGCGGACGCAGGAACCGGTCGCGTTGCTCGGCCGTGGCGTACTTGTGCAGGATCTCGATGTTGCCGGCGTCGGGAGCCTGTGCCCCGAACACGGTGTGGCCGAGCGGCGACCGCCCGAGCGCCTCGCTGAGCAGACCGTGTTCGACCATCGTCAGTCCCTGGCCGCCGAGATCGACCGGATGGTTCGGCGCCCACAGATCCATCTGACGCACCTTCGCCTGGGCGGCGGCGACGAGCGTCTCGAGCGATGCCGGATCGCCGTGCAGCATCTCCTGTTCGATCGGCACGAGTTCGCGATCGACGAACTCGTTCACCATCTCCAGGATGGTGGTCATCTTCTCTCCGACTTCGAAGTCCATGGTCGCTGAGGGTACGGACGCGTTCGTCCGGGCGCCAGGGCCGTTGTGCCCGCAGAACTCAGTGGCTGATTCCGGCGCCGTGCGGCGCTCCGGCCGGCATGTGCTCTATCGGCAAGCGGTGTGACACTTGACCATTGCGAGTGGCGCCCGGGAGTGGAACTGTGAACGAAGGCCGTTGCGGGGGCAACGGCTACAACCACAGAAACGGGGATTCATCATGTTGCTCTTTCAGCGAATGCTGCGCCTGACGGGGGGTGCCGCTGCCGGCGCCTGGGCCGCCGAGGTCACTGCCGGTGTGAACAAACACGCGGTGTCCGAAGTCTCTCTGTGGAGTGGTGCGTATGGCGCTCCGGTCGGCACGGTGGCGTGGTCGGCACCGGTGGAGGCACTCGGCCAGGTCGACGACCTGAACGCGGCGATGGCGGCGGACGCCGATCTCACCGCACTGATGACCAAGGGCGCGGAGTACGTCGCCGAGGCGGAAGCCGACCGTCTGCTCGCACTGATCCACGGCGAGATCGCCGGCAGCGCTCCCGTCGGTTCGTTCGTCGGCGCCGTTCGTGCAACGGCGGCGCCGGGGCAATGGATCGGTGCGGGCGAATGGGCGGCCCACATCGCCGGCGTGTACTCGGAGGTGACCGGCCTGAACGTCGTGGTGACATCGACGGTCGCCGGGCCGATGGGCGAGCTGAGCTGGCTCGTCCGACACGAGAGTTCTGCGAGTATCGAGGCGGCCATTGCCGCGACGATGTCGTCGGAGAAGTACATGAAGGAGGTCAACGGCGGCGGTGAGTTCTTCTTGCCGGGGGCAACGCAGATGTACGCCCAGCGCATGGCCTGACGTCAGCGAATCGGTCCGTTCGGAGGACGAGTCCCTTCGAACGGACCGCGTCACGGCGGCGCCCGCTACACGGCCGGTGAAGATCGGCGAGCGGCGGCATCGTCGAGTTCGAGTGCAGCTGTGGCCGACCCTGGTCGTGCCTGGTGGCAGAACTCAGCGGGCGGTGAGTCGTGCGAGCAGCGAACGGTGGGCGGTGAGATCCGCGACGGCGAGACCGGCCACCTTGGCGCGGTCGTCCCAGCGCCGCACGAGGGTGGCGTCGCCGTGGTGTGGCCGGCGTTCGAACGCTTCCACGTCGGCGTCGGTCATCGCGCCGCCTTGGAGGTGCAAGCTGCGCAGCGACGACGGCGACAGGCTTTCGAGGTAACCGTCTTCGACCGTACACAGATAGCGCTTGGCTGCGACGTGCAGGGCGACCGGTGCGGTGACCTCCGGTGCGAACCAGCGCGCGAGATACCGAGCGCCGACGCGTTCGTGGTGGAAGTCCTCGTGGAGATCGTCGTCGAGTGTCACGTTGTCATCGGAGACGAGATGGCCGACGTCGTGGAGCAGCGCGGCGGCCACGAGGTGGTCGGGCGCACCGTCGGCTCGTGCAAGCGCTGCCGTCTGGAGTGCGTGTTCGAGTTCGGTGACGTCCTCGTCGTACATGCGCAGCGCCGCCGGCGAGGCGTACAACTCGAACAGTTCGTCCAACCCATCACCGGTAGCCGAGGGGGAACTCACGGGCGGCCTCCGGTCACCGGACGGCCGAGGAAGTCGTCGGTGATGCTGATGCGCACCCGTTCGCCCTCGAAGTCGCCGCCGGCCCGGTCGAACTCGGCGCGCTTGTCGGCGTAGTAGTGGTCGCGATGGTCGCCGAGCGACGCAGCGTTGTAGGTGAGATAGGCGGCACGCCGCGCCCGACTCGTGGTGTTCGTGTCGCTGTAGTGCGGCGTGTACGAGTCGAAGAACAGCAGATCGCCGCGCTCCAACGGCACGGGCTGCCAGGCGAGCCGATCGGCAGTGGCCTCCTCGATGCGCCCGCGCTCGTCGGTGGGCAACTGGCCGCCTTCGTAGCCGGGTGCGACGTAGAGGCAGCCGCTCGCCGGTGTCGCCGGATCGAGCGGCACCATGCACGAGATGTGGTGGTCGACGAAGCGGTAGGCGGTTGCGTCCTGGTGCGGAGCGAAGCCGCCGCCGCCCGGTTGCTTGTAGTTGATCTTCTCCTTGAACAGCACCGGCGCTTCGCCGAACAGTGCGGTCAACACCTCGACGACCGTGCCGGCGCAGACCAGGTCGTGCAGCACCGGATCGAGATGCACGAAGTCCTCGCTGCGCGCCAGCACCGCGCCGGCATCGGTCTGCTCGAAGTGGTGCAATCCCGGTCCGCCGGTGTCGGCCCAGCGCTGCAGCTCGCCGACTGCTGCGTCGAGTGCGTCGAGCTGATCGCCGCTCAACGCTGCGTGCACGGTCAGCCAGCCGTCACGTCGGAACGACGCCACGTCGACGGTGGCGGTCATGACGAGACCGCGTCGAGCTGGAGGAGTCGGGCAATCATCGGCGACCAGTCGAGCACCGACGGCTGCCGACGTTCGATCCGGCGCGCGACGTCGTCGACGCGGGGATCGCCACCGGAGACGATCGCCAGCTGGGTGCGACAGCGCGGGCTGCCGTGCTGACCGTGGATCGGGATCGGTGTCGCCCCGAAGGCCCGTCCCGGTTCGGTCCATGCCATCCAGATGTCGGGCGTGAGTGCGCAGGCTGATTCCACGCCGTCGACGGACCGGACCAGGCCGAGCAGCCGGTCGTCGTCGAGGCGGTCGCCCGACGATCCACGATGGACCAACGCCGCGGTGCCCTCGTTGGCGACCGCGACGTCGTCGACGTCGGCGAATGCGTCGGCGAGTTCGACCGGCGTGAAGTCGGTGACCGTCTCCTGGTCGTGGTCCGACACGGTCAGCACGAGCGTGCGATCCCAGCCGTCGGCGAGTCGGGCGACGACCTCGCCGTAGGCAGCGTCGGTGGCGCGGTACTGCTCGAGCGCTTCGGCCGAGTCGGGGCCGTGGAGGTGCGACGTGGTGTCGGGCTCGTTGAGGTGGATCAGTGCGAAGTCGACGTCGACATCGATGCGTGAGAGCGCCGACAGCACCGCTGCGTCGGATGCGTACCCGAACGCGCAACGCTCGGTGCCCTCGGGCAGGCGGCCGTCGGGCGGCCACGCCTCGTCGGCTCTTGAGCCGCCCATCTGTCCGATCAGCTTCTGGTCGCCTGCCACCATCGCCGAGCGGCCACCGGCGGCGCCGACGAGTTCGAACAGCGTCGTCGCCCGCGGGCCCTCCTTCGGTGCGGGAACCCAGCCGCGATCGTCGCTCCAGGCGTGATTGCCGTGCAGCCCCGTCGTCACCGGGTCGGCACCGGTGACGAACGCGGCGTGGTTGGCATAGGTGACCGAGACCGGCAGCGACAGCGCACCCATCGGTGCCCGCCCGCCGGAGGCCGCTTGGCGCCACAGGTTCGGCGTCAGTGCCGGACCGACGTGGCGGTGCGGCATCGCATCGATGACGATCATCACGACGCGCAGCCCTCCGGCCAGTTCGGTCACGCCGACAGCGTAGGCGCCCCGTACGATCCGCCGGAATGGACGACGGCGTGGACGACGAACGCGAGACGCGCAGGGCATGGTTCGAGCAGGCGTGCGTCGAGCTGCACGACCGGTTCGCCCCACTGCGCGACGGCGAGCCCGCGTCGTACATCCCCGAGCTGGCCGCGGTCGATCCCGACCGGTTCGCGATCGCGGCGATGACCGTGCACGGCGAGCGGGTCGGCGTCGGCGACGTCGACCACGAGTTCACGATCCAGTCGATCAGCAAGCTCCTCGTCTACGGCCTCGCCCTCGAGACCCACGGCCGCGACGCCGTGCTGCGCCGGGTGGGGGTGGCGCCGACCGGTGAAGCGTTCAACGCGATCGAACTCGACGAGGCGACGAACCGGGCGCCGAACCCGATGGTGAACGCCGGCGCGATCGCCGTCACCGATCTCGTGCCGGGCGACAGCGTCGACGAGCGTGTCGAACACATCCGCTCGATGTACGAGCGCTATCTCGGGCGCAAGCCGACACTCGATCACGACGTGTGGGCGTCGGAGCGCACGACCGGCAACCGCAACCGGGCGATTGCCTACCTGATGCTGAGCCGAGGCATCGTCGACGATCGCGTCGAGGAGACGCTCGACCTGTACTTCGCGCAGTGCTCGGTGTTGGTGACCGCGAACGATCTCGCACTGATCGGCGCCACGATCGCCAACCATGGCGTCAACCCGCTCACCGGTGAGCGCGTCGTGTCGGCGGACGTCACCCGCGACATGCTGACGGTCGCGCTGACGTGCGGGATGTACGACTACGCCGGCGAGTGGGCGTTCGACGTCGGCATCCCGGCCAAGAGCGGTGTGGGTGGCGGCATCCTCGGCATGCTGCCCGACGTGGGCGGCACGGCGACGTTCTCGCCACGTCTCGACCGCATCGGCAACAGCGTGCGCGGCCTGCGCGTCTTCGAGGGGCTGTCGCAGCGCTTCGACCTCCACCTCTTCGATCCCGACCGACCCTGGCGCCGCTGAACTGTCACACCGTGCCGGCTTGAACGTGACAGTTCCGCCACCCCCCCGTTCGAGTTCCGTTTGCGCGCAATTTCCGGTGGGCCGCCCCACCCGAATCCGTACGCAAACGTGAATGGGGCAGGTGCGCTCAGGGGGGGTGGGTCAGCTCGACGTCCGCACGCCGGCGACCAGGTTGGCCGGCAGGGGCTGGTAACCCCGATGGTCGACCGTGAACGATCCGCTGCCGCCGCTGAGCGATCGTAGGTCGATCGCGTAACGCAGGATCTCCGCGGTCGGCACGATCGCCTGCACGGTGGTGACGCCCGCCTCGTCGGTCTCGGTGCCGAGCACCTGTGCACGCCGTGACGACAGGTCGCCGAGTACGTCGCCCTGGTGAACCGCCGGCACGCGCACGACGATGTCGCTGACCGGTTCGAGCACCTCGACACCGACCTTCGCGACCGCCTCGCGCAGCGCCAGCGACCCCGCCATCTTGAAGCTCATCTCGGACGAGTCGACGGCGTGGTGCTTGCCACCGGTGCACACCGCTCGCAGGTCGACGATCGGGAAGTCGCCGCCGGCACCGCGCGCCATCGCATCCTCGACGCCCGCACCGATCGCGGGGATCAGGTTCTTCGGGATCGCGCCGCCGGTGACCTCGCTGTCGAACTGGAAGCCGGACCCGAGCGCCAGCGGCTCGAAGCGCACGGTGGCCACACCGAACTGGCCGTGGCCGCCGCTCTGCTTCTTGTACTTGCCCTCGACCTCGACGCCAGCCGCGAGGCGCGACCGGTACGCCACGCGCACGTCGTCGACGACGAGCTGCACGCCGGCCCGCTCGATCCGCGACAGCGCCACGCGCACATGGGTCTCACCGCCGCCGCTCAACACGGTCTGGCCGGTGGCGTCGTCGTGGTGGACGGCGAGCGTCGGATCCTCGGCGAGGAGGCGGTGCAGCGTGGTCGCCAGGCGGTCCTCCTCGGACTGCTTCGCCGCAGCGATCGCCACGCCGTAGACCGGACGTGGCAGCGTCGGCAGCGGCACGGCGACCGGCGAACCGTCGGGTGCGAGCGTGTCGCCGGTGGACGTGTCGGCGAGCTTGGTGACGGCGATGATGTCGCCGGCTGCCGCCATGTCGACGTGGGTCTGCGATCCGCCGACCAGCGACACGAGGTGGTGCAGCCGTTCCTTCGTGCCCGAGCGGGTGTTGACCAGGACGTCGTCGACGCGGATCGTGCCGGACAGCACCTTGATCATCGAGATCCGGCCCAGGAACTCGTCGATCGTCGTCCCGAACACGACGGCGAGCGGTTGACCGCCGGGATCGGGAGCGACGTCGACGGTCCTGCCGGCGGCCTCGACGAGCGTGGGCCCGCAGTCGCCGGGCGCCGGACCGACCCGGCAGATGAAGTCGGCGAGCTGGTCGGCGCCGATCGACGACGTGGCCGACCCGCACAGCACCGGGAACGCGAGCGCCCGGTCGACCGCCTCGTGCAGCAGGTGCTCGAGCTGCTCGGGCGTGGGCTCGCTGCCCGACAGGTACTGCTCGAGCAGTGCGTCGTCGAGTTCGATCACGTCCTCGACGAGGTGCTCGTGCTCGGCCACCTCGGCGTCGGCCAGTTCGGCTGGCACGTCGACGGGTTCCGCGTGTCCCGAGTCGTACACGAATGCGTGATGGGTCAGCACGTCGGTCACGCCGTGGAAACTCGACTCCTCGCCGATCGGCAGCTCGGTGGGATCGGCGTGCGAGCCGAACACCTCGCGCACCTGGGCGAGCGTGCGGTCGAACGACGACCGTTCGCGATCGAGCTTGTTGACGAAGATCAGCCGCGGCAGGCCCATGTCGGTCGCGTGGCGCCACAGCACCTCGTCCTGCGACTGGACGCCGGCGACGCCGTCGATGACGAAGACGGCGAGGTCGGCGGCGGCCATGCCGAGCAGCGCCTCGCCGCGGAAGTCGGCGTAGCCGGGGGTGTCGATCAGGTTGATGCGATGCCCGTTCCAGCCGAACGACGCGACGCCGAGCGAGATCGACTGCTGGCGCGCCTGCTCTTCGGGATCGCGGTCGAGCACGGTCGACCCGTTCTCGATCGTGCCGGCGCGCGGGATCACCCCCGCCGCGCAGAGCAGCGCCTCGGCAAGACTCGTCTTGCCACTCGAGTTGTGGCCGACGAGCGCCACGTTCCTGATCTTGTCCCGCGGATGCATGGAAACCCCTTTCGTGCGGATCAGTCTCCCCCCGGAGATGTCGCCCTGACAATGGACCTCCGTCCCTCTCTCCGTTCTCGTCTCGGCGGCGATCGCGACGGGTGCGGATCTATCCTCGGTGCGATGGGCATGCGATCGGGTGACCGCTACGAGATCACCGACGACGAACGGACACGCTTCGGGCGTGACGGCTACGTCCACCTTCCCGGCGTGCTGACCGACGACGAGCTGGCGGGGCTCGATCCGGTGTACGACTCGTTCATGCGCGGTGAGATCGCGGTCGAGGGTCGTGACCTGTACGACATGGTCACCGGCGAGTTCGGGACCGATCCGACGACGTATGCGATCTTCAACGTGATGCTGCCGCGGACGTACTTCGCGCAGTGGCAGGGCAACGTGTTCGAACGGGTCGGGCACTCGATCGCCGAGCAGCTCTGCGGCGAGGGAATGACGCTCGACTTCGACCAGCTGCTCGCCAAGCAGCCGGGACGCACCGACGCCGTGTTCGCCTGGCATCAGGACCAGGCGTACTGGATCAACACCGACGACCGCCGCACGGCGACGTGCTGGCTGGCGCTCGACGACTCGACGATCGAGAACGGCTGCATGCAATTCCTGCCGGGCAGCCACGTGGAGCCGGTCCGGCCGCACCGGCCGGCGGGTGCGAGCCGTGAGGAGCAGCACACGCTGGTCACCGACCTGCGCCCCGACGATCGTCCGGTGCCGGTTCCGATCCGCCGTGGCGACATCACCGTGCACAACGAGGGCGTCCTCCACGGATCGGGCGGCAACACGACCACGTCGAGCTGGCGTCGCGCCTACATCAACGCCTACCGCTCGATCGAGACCGTCCGACGCGAGCGCGAGCTCGGCTTCACCCACTCGCACAACGACGCACAGGACGTGCTCGCCCGCGTCGACGGCCTGCACGCCTGAGCGAACGGGAATCCGGTTCACGACGTTCCGGGCAGCCACTAGTGTCGTTGGTTCGTAACCAGCGGTACCGGCGAGGAGACGTCGATGGTCAGAGAGCTGCCGTCGGGGACGGTCACCTTCCTGTTCACCGACATCGAGGGGAGCACCCGGGCCCTGCGCGACCTCGGCGCCGAGGACTACAGCGACGTCCTCGACGTGCATCACCGCTGTCTGCGCGACGTGTGGGCCCGGCACGACGGCGTCGAGGTGTCCACCGACGGCGACGCCTTCTTCGTCGTGTTCGCCAACGGCGCCGATGCGCTCGCGGCGGCGGTCGACGCCCAACGCTCGCTCGCACGAGCGGTCTGGCCGACCGAACGGCGCATCCAGGTGCGGATGGGTCTCCACACCGGCTACGCGCGGCCGGTCGACGACGACTACCGCGCGCTCGCCGTGCACCAGGCAGCGCGGGTCGTCGACGCCGCCAATGGCGGGCAGATCCTGGCCACCGCCGAGGCGGTCGCGTCGTGGCGTGACGCCGTCGACGAGCGAGAGACGGAGGCCGTGGAGGCCGTCGACGTCATCGACGTCACCGATCTCGGCCGGTACCGCGTCCGGGACTTCGACGAGCCGATCGCGCTCTACCTCGTGTCGGCTGCTGACCTGGTGGTCGACGACCGGTCGCCGCGCGTCCGTCCCGCCGACAGCCACAACCTCGTTCGTCCGACGACCTCGATGGTCGGTCGCGTCGCCGCGCAGGACGAGCTCGCGCACATGTTGCTACCCGGCGCGCTGGTGACGCTGCTCGGACCGGGTGGAGCCGGCAAGACCCGTCTCTCGATCGAGGTCGGTCTGCAGGTCGTCGACACGTGGCCCGACGGCGTGTGGTTCGTCGATCTCGCGCCGGTCTCGTCGGGAGACGTGGTGCCGATGGCGATCGCGACATCGGTCAGTGCGCCGTCGGCGCCGGGCAACGAGGCGATGGCCGACGTCGTCGCACATCTCGCCGATCGATCGATGCTCCTCGTGCTCGACAACTGCGAACATCTCGCCGGTCCGATCGCCGAGGTCGTCAGCCAGTTGCTCCAGCTCTGTCCAGGCGTCGGCGTGCTCGCCTCGAGCCGGGTTCCGCTCGGGCTGATCGGCGAATCGCTGTTCCGGCTGCAACCGCTGACGGCGAACGACGTCGGCTCCGATGCGGTCCGGTTGTTCCTCGAGCGCAGCGGCCTCGACGGTGACGTCGATCTCGACGACGTGGTCGAGTTGTGCCGGGCGGTCGACGGGCTCCCGCTCGCGATCGAGCTCGCGGCGACACGATCGCACCTGTTGACGCCGGCGGAGATGACCGAACGCATGCGCCGCGACGTCAGGGTGGTCTCGACCCGCGATCCGACCGTCCCCGACCGCCAGCGGAGCCTCGATCGCCTCCTCGACTGGAGCCTCGACCTGTTGCATCCCGACGAGCTCCGTGTGCTCACCCGTTTGGCGGTGATCGCCGACGGCTTCGACGTCGCACTCGCCGAGGCGGTCGCCGGCGACGACACCGTGCACGTCGATCGGGTTCCCGAACTCGTCTGGTCACTGATCGACTGGTCGCTGATCACGCGCGAGGTCGCTGCGGGCAGCTCGAGGTATTCGTTGCTGTCGATCGTTCGGTCGTACGTCCTCGAGGGCGCCGACCGCGCCGACCTGGCCGCCGCTCGCCGGCGTCTCGCGGCGTCGCTGCTCGACCTCGTCGGGCCGCAACGATCGTTGTCGCGCCACTGGGTGGCGCAGCTCGGTGTGGAACTGGAGAACGTGCGTGCCGTCGTCGCACACCCCGACGTGCCCGATCCGGTTGCCCGGTCGTTGGCGTGGTCGATCGGCCAGTACCACGACGTCACGGGGTCGTATCGCTCCGGCATCGGTGAGATCGCCCGCTGCCTGCGGCAACGAGCCACCCCGGGCGCCGACCTGGTTGCACTGCTGACGCTCCAGGCGGATCTCCACCTCCGGCTCGGCGAGATGGCCGACGCCCGGCGGATCGTCGAGCGAGCAGCGGCGTTGGCGGTGGAGGTCGGCGTGCCGGAATGGGACGACATGTGCGTGGTGCGCACGCAAGGTGAGCTGGCGTTGCGCTCGAACGATCCGGCAGAGGCGGTGCAACTGGCCGAGGACGCGCTGGCGTCGGGAGTGGCGTCGCCGCGTGGGGAAGCCCGCTTGTGGAACCTCGTGGCGATCGCCCGCGGGTCGATGGGGGATCTCGACGGGGCGTGTCGCGCCCTCGACCGGGGCCTGGCCGCCGAGGAGGCAGCAGGCCTCGAGACGTTCCTGGCGAACACCCACGGCAACTACGCCGAGGCACTGATGGCACTCGGCGACCTCGCGGGCGCCGCACGGCATCAGCTCGCAGCGCTCGACTCCGCTCGTTCGACGGGGCAGGCGACGAGCATCGCGTTCGCGCACATGGTCGCTGCGCGGTTCGCGATGGAGGAGGGAGCCGCCCGAGAGGCGGTCGTCATCCAGTCGGCCGCCGATGCGATCCTGCTGCACGAGGGGTACTCGCTGTACGACGGCGACGAAGAACTGCGGGTGGCGCTGCTCGACGCAGCCCGCGAGTCGCTCGGTGCGGCGGCGTTCGAACAGGCCCGGATCGAGGGCCCCTCGATCCCGGCCGATCTGCTCGCCGATCAGACCGAGGCGATCCTGCGGCGCCGTGCTGCAGCACCAGCGAACACCGGAGGATGATGATGTCGACCGATGACGCCAGCCGCCCGCGACGGCCCTCGTACCGCGATCGCATCGCTGTGCTCCCCGGCGATCCACCGATCGCCTATCGCCCGCACCGCGTGCTCGTCGACGAGGAGGCCCACGACGCCCTCGATGTCGAGGGCACACCGATCTTCGCGGCGACCGGCGATGACGACCTCGTCGATCGCCGACCGCCCTTCGGTCAATGGTTCGTCGTCGACGACATCGACGACCCTCCCCGGTTCGTCGCCGAACAGGTGTCGCGCGGCGCCACGGCTCAGCTCGACATCGTCTACTTCGCCAACGACGCCGGCTGTTGCGGCTGTCCGCCGCACCCGGCGCTCACCTCGGACCTCGCCGCAAACCCGTGGGCCGCAAACCCGTGGGCGGCGAATCCGTGGGCCGCCAATCCCTGGCGGGCGAATCCGTGGCGCGCCAATGCCGAGTCGTTGAACATCCTGGCCACCGGCAAGGCGCCGACGAGTTCGGTGATGCCCGCTCCCGATCGCTCGTTGCCGGTTCGTCCTGCGCTGTGCGGCGAGGAATCCAACGGCGTGACCATCGGTGTGCTCGACAGCGGGCTCGCGGGCGGACCGGACAACACCGACGGCTACCGGCCTGCGCTGCTCGGCACCGACCCGGCGTCACTGACGCGGATCTGGGGTGTGTTGGACCTGCCGTCGCAGCAGATCGGCCCGCTGCCGGTCGACAACTTCCTCGACCCGGTCGCCGGCCACGGCACGTTCATCGCCGGCATCATCGAGCAGCTCACGCCCGGCTGCGACATCCGCGTCGCGGGCGTGTTCGAGCCGCAGGGCGACGTCAGCGTGTCGACGCTGGCGTTCCAGCTGTGGCGCCTCATGGTCGAGCACGGCCCCGACATCGTGAACTTCTCGTTCGGCGGGACCGGCCGCGCCTGGTTGTTCGAGTGGCTGATCGACCACTACCGCGAGCACCACGGGGTCGTGTTCGTCGGTGCCGCCGGCAACGAGGGCTCGTGCGTCGAGCAGTATCCCGCCGCGCTGGACTCGGTGATCGGGGTCGCTGCGCTCGGCCCCGACGGTCCGGCGCCCTGGTCGAACTACGGGCCGTGGGTGAATGCCTGCGCACCCGGCACCGACATCGTCAGCTCGTTCTTCGCCGGCTTCGATGGGGACATGCCGCCGATCAACGGGCTCGACTCGGACGACTTCGAGCAGTGGGCGACGTGGAGCGGCACGTCGTTCGCGGCGCCGGTCGTCGTCGCCGCACTGGCCAGGGAGATGGTGACCACCGGCTGCAAGGCGGCGGATGCGGTCGAACGCATCGTGCACGCCCCGCATCTCGGGCGCCTCGCCCACATGGGCACGATCGTCAACTACTGACCCCCCGAGGTGCAGCGGGCCCCGTGACCAGCGGCCGCTGCGGACCCCGCTCATGGGCGAGGCGGCGGCGTATGCGGTCTCACCCGAACGGGTAACCGAGCCGTCGTGGGGACGACGGGGAGACCAGGGGGAGTCGGCGACGTGACCGTCTCCGCCGACGCGACCGTCGCAGCGAGGGCTGCGAACGGCGCGGCCGAACTCGAGCGATTCACGGATTCGCGCATCGCCGAGGTGGGCGAAGCCCCGGTGCAGCACTCGGATCGGGCGGTCAGATGGTGGATCTTCGGCTCGATCTTCTGGCTGTCGTTCGTCGACCTCGTCGGCCTCACGATGGCGATCGAGCTGGTCTCGCCGAACTTCTTCGGTGGCGTGCCGTGGCTGCTGTTCAGCCGGATCCGGCCGATCCACGTCAACGGCGTGATCTTCGCCTGGCTCACGACGATGTACTGGGGTGCCGCGTTCTACATGGTGCCGCGGCTGTGTGGCGTGCGCCTGTGGAGCGAACGTCTCGCACTGTGGGCGGCGGTGGCGTGGAATCTGATGTTCGTCGGTGGAGTCCTCACGCTGGCGACCGGGCACACCCAGGGTCGCGAGTACGCCGAGTTCATCTGGCCGATCGACGTCGTCGTCGTCGGCGTCTTCCTCGCCAACATCGTCAACATCGTCATGACCGTCCTGACCCGTCGGGTTCGCCCGTTGTACGTGTCGGTCTGGTGGTTCCTGGCCTCACCCATGTGGTTGGCGGCGGACTACATCATCGGCAACGTGATGTGGCGACCGGGGAACCTGCTCGGCAACGGCGTCGACGGTGGGTCACTGTCGGGTGCGCTCCCCGACCCGCTCGCCGACGCGATGCTCAACTGGTGGTCGAACCACAACCTGTTCGGGTTGTGGCTCACCCCGATGCTGATCGCACTGACGTACTACCTGGTGCCGCGCATCACGAACACGCCGCTGTTCAGCCACACGCTGTCACTGGTGTCGTTCTGGGGGATCGCGTTCTTCTACACCGGCGTGGGACACCACCATCTGTTGCAGGCGCCGATTCCGGCGTGGCTCAAGACGTTCGCGACGTTCAACAGCATCCTGCTGCTCGTGCCGGTGATCGCGTTCGTGACCAACATCGTGCTGACGATGCGCGGCAGCTGGGAGAAGGTGTTCACGAACATGCCGCTGCGCTTCACGATCACCGGCTTCATCTTCTATTTCCTGACCAACGTCCAGGGAGCGATCCAAGCGATCCCGTCGTTCAACCGGGTCACCCACTTCACCAACTTCATCGTCGCCCACGCTCATCTGGCGCTCCTCGGCGGCTTCACGATCCTCGGCATGGGCGTGATCGACTACATCGTCCCGCAGATCTATCAGCGGCCGGCCTACAGCCGCCGGCTGCTCGAGTGGCAGTACTGGCTCGTCACCATCGGCTTCGTCGGGTTCTTCTTCTCGCTGACGTTCGCCTCGTTCCTCCAGGGCCAGAACTGGGCGGCGGGCGTCCCCGAGGTGAACGTGCTCCCGCTCATCCGCCCGCACTACGTGGCGCGGGGCATCTTCGGATCGATGATCGTCGCGTCGGGATTCGTGCAGATCTACAACATGTGGCGCACGGTCACGACCGACACCAACCGCTCGGTCACCGACGAACTCGAGGCGTACCTCGCCGTGTCGTCGGCCGACTCCGGTGCGCGCGACTCGACTCCGAGAGGTGCGTCGTGAGCGACGAACCGACCGCAGCGGTGCCCGAGGGCGACGGCGAGCGCTTCCCGGCGCATCCCGAGGTCAGCCAGCTCTACAACCGCGAAGGTCCGCGCCGTGTGATGTTGATGACGCCGATGATGTCGACGGTCGGTGCCCTGGTCGCGTTCTTCACCGTCGTCGGCCTCGTCGTCGTGCTCCCCGTCGCCACCTACGACCCGCCGACGAGTGCGAACTGGCTGCCGCTGTCCGACGAGGCCGTCGCGGGACGCTCGACGTTCGTCGGCAATGGCTGCGTGTACTGCCACAGTGGCTTCAGCCGGCCCCAGGACGTGTTCGCCGCCGCCTATTACCTGTACCCCCGAGCCTCCGAGCCGGGTGACTACAAGGGCGAGGAACAGAGCCCGAACCTGCTCGGCACCGAGCGCACCGGCCCGGACCTCTCCCAGGAGGGCGGCATGCACCCCGACGACTGGCACGCCGCCCACTACGAGAACCCGCGCTACGCGATGCCGCTGTCGATCATGCCCCGGTTCAACTTCTGGGACGTCGACGAACTCGAGAACGTGATCGCGTTCAACCAGCAAGCCGGCGGCAAGGAGGCAATGCTGCGCTACGCCGCAGTCATCGTCGGCGACCGCCTGATGCTGATCAACAAGGGGTTGCTCTCGCCGAACGTCGCGTTCCGGAAGTACACCGCAGAGCTCGTCGAGAGCGGCGACGAACGCCTCCACCTCGACGGCGCCCCGATGGACAAGTCGCCGTGGGGACTGCCGTGGAAGGCCGTGTGGATGATCAACAGTTTCGAGCGTTCGTACTGGCTGACGTCGAACCCGCTGCCGTTGACGCAGCAGAACCTGATGCAGGGCAAGAACGAGTTCCTCGACCGGTGTGCGGGATGCCACGGCCAGCTCGGTGACGGCAAGGGCCCCGGTGCCGCGTTCCTCGCTCCCAAGCCGTTCGACTTCACGAAGAAGAAACTCCTCGCGGGAGGTCCGCAGGCGTCGGACGGCATGTTCTACCACCGCATCCTCACCGCCGGGCCGGGCACGGCGATGGAGCGGTTCGGCACCCGGCTGTCGGTCGAGGACATCTGGCGCATCGTGTTGTTCCTGCGCACGATCCCGAACGGCGGGCTCACCGAGGACATCCCCACCCCCGACATGTACGTCGACTGGACGCCGCCGTCGGCGCTGTTGAAGTACATCGACGACCACCCGATCGAGGATGCCGCAGCGTTCGCTCACGATCCCGATGGCGGTGACGCGTTCATGGCCGCAGCTCGATGGGTGGCGCCCGGCATGTCGCTGGCCGACGGCGGCGGGGACACCCCCGAAGCGGTCCTCGTCGGCGGCCGGCTGCCCGTCGATCTCACCACGGTTCGCGACCTGATCCACGACACCTACGTCGAGCTGGTCGAGCACGCGTACGGCGACGCCGTCGCACGCGGCGACCACGACCTGCCGACGCGCCAGCAGATCCTCGACACCGAAGGGTTGGAGTTCCATGAACCGTCGTGAACGCCGCCGACCGTTCCTGCGTTCGACCGCTGCGCTCGCAGCGGCCGCTGCGACCGGAGTCGTGCTCGCCACGCTCGTCGCATCGCCCGCGAGTGCCCACGACGCACCCGACGACGGTGCGGCCGCGTGGGTGATGGCCGACTGGATGCTCCTGAGCTTCATGGTGTTCGGGTCGGCGGCACTCGTGTGTTTCGTGATCGCGGTCAGGCGCGGGCTGATGCGCAATCTCGAGGAGGCGAAACGGCACATCCTCACGATCGACGAACCCGACTACTACACCCCCGCCTGGGCACGAAAGGAGACGACGTGACGTTCGCAACCCTGCTGGCGGCCGCCGACGTCCCCACCGGCGACGATCCGGCGACCGTGCACCAGTTCTACGACTGGCTCTACAGCTTCTACCTCTCACGCAATCCCAACTCGATCAACGACAGTTCGGTCATCTTCGGTGAACCACCGCAGTGGGACATCTCGTGGGGCGGGCCACTGCTGCAGATCGCTTCCGTCGGGATCGTGATGATCTCGGTGTTCTGGGTGTTCGCCCACTTCTTCAACCATCCACGACGCGAGCGCTCGATGCTCTACCGGCCGGCGTCGTACGGCGGCACGCTCACCGAGCGCCACGGACGGTTCGGGTCGTTCAACCGGATCCTGTACGTCCCCGTCGTGCTGTGGGCCCTGTACTACGTGGTCGACCACGTCCTCACCGGGCAGGTGTACTGAGGGGGCGCCATGCCGACGATCGCCGCGTGGGAGCATCGCACCGTCGCCCGGGTTCCGCCCGACGGTTGGGAGGAAGCGTGGTACTCGCTGGCGAGCTGGCGCGGCTTCCTCCAGTCGGTACCGGGGCAGTTGGCGGTGCGGGTGTCGGTGCGCGACGTGGAGTCGGGCGAGATCGAGGTGCACGTGAGCACGTTGTGGGAGCACCAGGCGCAGCTCACCGGCTGGCTCGACGGGCCGTTCCTGCCCCGGCGGGTCTTCGAGGAGTTGGCGACCGACGCAGAGATCGTCGACGAGGCGCTGCTTCGGTGGTTGCTGTGACGAAAGGAGCACGATCGATGGATGAGCACACCGATGGGCCGGCCCCGCCGTTCCAACACCACTACTACGAGGAGGACGAGCGCTGGGCGCCGTCGCAGCAGTGGCGCGACTGGCTCATCCTGTTCGCGATGTGTGCGGTCTTCGTGGCCGTCCACGTCCTGATCTTCGTGTTCGAGCCGGGTCTTCGCTGACGTGCGGATCGAGGAGTTCTCCAACCTCGACGCAGTCGGGTTCGTGGCGCTCCTCGCGCTCGGCGCGTTCTTGCTGTTCCAGCTCATCCCGGCCGGCGACGCGCCCCCGTCCTGCGTCGTACGTCCTACACCGACGACGAGATCACCGCCTACGACCGTCGGCTGCCGAAGTACTTCGTGACGGCGTTCGCCGCGATCGTCGTCGCCGGTGCGCACAGTGCGGTCAAGAGCGTCCCGCCGTTGCACGCATGGCTCGCCGACGCCGGTCACGGCGGCCATCTCGTGCGCGATCTCGCCAACACCCACCTGCTGATCGTGATCGGCGGCACGGTGGGCGCGTCGGGGCTGTGCTGGTACGTGCTGCCGCGCATCCTGCGCCGCCCGCTCGCAGCTCCCGGCCTCGCCGGATTCTCCTACTGGGCGACCGTCATCGGCGCCGGCGGGTTCTACGCCGTCAACGTCGTGGTCGGCCTCGCCGCCGGCCGGCGCGAACATCTGGGCGAGCCGTGGAACTCGGTCGAAGCGTCGTTCGGCGCCTGGAAGCAGGTGCCGGTCGCCCTCACGGCGACGATCATGGGGCTCGGCTACTGGAGTTTCGTCCTCGTCGTCGTCCTCACGGTGTGGCGCGCCCGTCACGTGTCCGAACGCAGCCCGGAGCGTCACCTCGCTTGGTTCTTCGTCGTCGGTGCGGTGGCGCTGCTCGTCGGCACCGTCCAGGGAGTGATCCAGGTGATGCCCGGTCCCGAGGACTGGTTGCATGCTGCGGCACCGGCGGGCGAGTACATCGACCCGATCGCCCATGCCCACGTCAACCTGGTCACCGGGCTGCTGACACTGCTGTTCGGCGCCGCTCTCTGGTGGACGCGTGGGCGGCTGCCCGCCGCTCAGGAGCGGCGCCAGGACCGACTCGTGTTCTGGCTGCTCGTGCCGGGATCGGTGGCCTTCTACCTGACGTTCATGTACCTCGGGGTGCACGAGGGCCGCATGATCGTCGCCGGACGGAGCTTCGACGATGCGGTCGCGGCAACCGGTCTCCGCCACCACGTGCCGCTCGCACTCGCCGGATCCGCGACGTTCGTCGGGCTCGCCACCGCGTTGATCGTGCTCGTGCGACGGGTGACGAGTGGCGCCATGAGCGCCGCTACACGGTTCGTCGTCCTCGTGGCTGCGGGAAGCCTGGCCGTGGGGATGTGCCAGGGACTCCTGCAACTGACCGCACCGGTGAAGCAGTTCATCGAGACGACGGGGCAGAGCGGCGACGGCATCGCCAACGCCCATGCGCAGCTCAACATGATGGGCGGGGTGCTGCTGCTGTCGACGGCGCTCGTCATCGAACGGGCACCGGCGCTGTTCGGCGTGGCGGTGCCCGACACCGTGCTCGACTGGTTCCGGCGGGCGTGCCTGCCCGCCGTCGCGCTCGTGTACCTGTCGGCGATGACCACGGCGATCGCCGGCGGCTTGGCGGAGCACCGCGGACGCGAGCCACAGCTGGACCCGATCGCCGGGGTCATCGGCCCGTCGCTGCAGACCGCCGGCGGGCTGCTCCTCGCGGTGGCGTTCGCTCCGCTCGCCGTCTGGGGATGGCGGGTCACACGCCCGGCACGCCGTCGCGCACTGTCGAACGTGCGAGCCTCGCTGTCGATCTCGAACGCCCCGCTGCCGGTGTGGATGGGCCACACGCGGTGGCAGTGGCCGGTCGTGGCGGAGTTCGTGGGCTCCGCGGGCGGCTTCCCGGGCGTCGGATGGATCCTCGCCGGCCGGCCGACCGTGGGCGTGCCGATGGCGTTGATCGGCCCGGCGGTCGCCTGGGCGTTCGTCCCCGCCGTCATGGTCGGCGACGGCGCACTGTCGACCGGTGGCAGCGGCCCGGTGCTCGCGGTGACGTGGCTGTCGGTGACGTGCATCGCGTCGACGACCAGCCTGGCGATCCACCTCTTCCGCCTCCAGCGCCTGCATCGGCGGGTGGTGTAGCGATGGGGCGGTCTCCGAATGCGATGCGTCGCACGACTCGGCTGCAGGCCGCAGTGCTGATCGTCATGTTCGGTTCGATCGCGGTGCTGCCGGCGCTGCCGTGGCTGATGGGCATCGTCACCGACGTCCAGCACAGCTACACGCAGACGGTCCCGATCGGGAACAAGGGGACCTACCTGGTCACCGACGACGGCGTGATGCAGCTCTACGCATGGAACTTCGACCCCGGCGAGTTCCCGAGCGACGCACCGACGCTGTCCGCCGATCGCATCGTCGACGTCGAGATCGTCGCCCGAGCGTTCGACGAAGTCGACCGGTACGTGCTCTACGACCTCGACGAGGGGCGGCGAATCGAGTGGACGTCGGCGCCGACCACGGAGCGGACGATGACGCTCACGTGGGCGGGCACGTTGTCCGACGGGCACTACGTGCTGATCGTGCCGACCGACTCGTCGTTTGGCGGTGTCACCCGCCACTACTTCGCACTCGCCAGCGCGTCGTCGCCCGGCTCGACCGAGGAGGAACCGACATGAACGGCACACGGACACGCAGGAGTCCGATGGTCGGCGTTGTCGGTTGCGTGATCGCCGGCGCAGTGTTCGTCGCCGCATGTAGCGGCGAGGATCCGTTGCCGACGCAGGCGGAAGACCGGCTCGAGCAGTCGCCCTCGAACGCAGACCTCGCAGTGACCGGCGCCTTCGACACGAACCTCTTCCGCGACCAGAGCATCGTGCTGCCCGGCGACATCGTGCAGGTCGTCGGGCCGGGCGTGTTCCGCTTCGCCGGAGAGCTGATCGCCGCCGATTCGGTGCTGGTCGTCGCGCCGCCCGGCGATGTCATCGAGCAGGGCGCCCACGTCCGTGTGGTCGGCACGGTGGTCCGCGCCAGCCAGCTCACCGAGGCGGGGATTCCCGACGGTGTCGACCCGTCGCAGGCGACCGGTGACGAAGTCGACGTCATCCTGGCCACCGAGGTGCGTCTCGTCGCCGACGTCGACGCAGAATCGCGCGATGTGGGCGGTTGAGTGACGGCCCGATGTCGCCTGGCGATGAAGACGTCAGTGACGCTGGTGCGCCGCCGCAGCGCCGAATGCTGCTCCGGCGATACATACGATCAGCACGCCGGCCTCCATCAGCACGTAGGCCCAGATGTCGAGTCCGTCGCCGAACTCCAGGAGCGCTGCGGTCGTCGCCACCAGCGCACTGCCGCCCACCAGGGTCACCCACGACGCTGAACGTTGATGTCGCCACGATCGGCCGGTGCGGCCCATGAGGGGCGGGGCTCCGTGCGGGTCGAGCTGCCGGCCACCGGCGACCGGCGACACCAGCATCCACACGACGGCGGCGAGCGCAGCCGACAGCAGCACGATGGGGACGATCAGCACGGCGACCTCACCGCTCGACACGTCAGGGTTGCTCCGTGTTCGCTGGCGCAGTCGGGTCTTCACCGGTGAGCAGCTGGTCGCGCATTGCGGCGATGTCGGAGTCGTGACGCATGGCGAGGCTCTGCTCGATCAACTGGAGGCCGGTCGTTCGGCTCCCCGTCTCGGCGAGCGTCCAGCCGAGGTGTCCGAGCGCCTCGGCATTGTCCGGTTCCGTGGCGAGCACGGCGATGTAGAGGTTGACGGCATCCTCGAACCGGCCTTCACTCAGTGCCGCATCCGCCCGCGCGACGGCGTCGGCGGTCACCGGTGCGCTCGTGGCCGCGAGATTGCCGGCGCGTTGGTCTCGCAGGTACTGCCCGGCCGCGAACGCCAGCACGAGTACGACGAGGGCGACGGGCCCGATCCATCGCCGATCGAGCGGATGGCGGACGCGGTCGTCAGCGAGCGCCGGCGGTTCCGTCGAGCCGCTCCCGGTGATCAGCGTCGAGGTGATGCTCGTCTGTACCCGGCCCGGCCCACCGCTGAGACATCGGTGACGCCCCGTCCTGCCGTGGTGCTAGGTTCGCTGCGCCGGTCGTGGGGTGGCCGGACCGGGCGTAGGCGTTCGGCGACGGAACGGGGGGCGACATGACCGATGCGGTACTCGACTGGGAGGCGCCCGGACCTGGTCCGTGGATGCAGGACCGTGCACACCTGCCGGCCGCGGTGACGCCGCTGATGCAGGAGGCGTACCCATCGGGGATGATGCGCGGCTTCGCCGAGACGCTGGCGCCGTGGGGTGCGCTGCTCGACGGCATGGGCGTGTACTACGTGAACGGCTTCTCGTACATGCAGCCGATTCCGTTCGATGCGCCGGGTCCCGACGGTGAGAAGTCGCCGGAGTACCTCGGCGCCGAGATCGGCCGCCGCACCGGCCTCGCCACCGCTGCGTTCGAGAACCGGATCTGGCGCGACGTGCTGCGCAGTTGGGACGATGAGGTCAAGCCCGCCGCGATCGCCCGCCACCGCGAGTTCGCCGACGTCGACCTCACGTCGATCGACGACGATGCCCTGCGCGCCCAGCTCCACGAGCGGATCGCATGGCTGAGCGAGATGGCCTACCAGCACCACCGCTACAACTCGATGGCGATGCTGCCGATCGGCGACTTCATCCTGCACGCGGTCGGATGGACCGGCAGCGCCCCGGTGCCGATGTTCGCCGTGTACGACGGCTGGTCGCCGGTGTCGGGTGTCGTGCCGCCCGAACTGGTGCCGGTGGTCGATGCCGTGAGCGCCGACCCCGAAGCTCGGGCCGTGCTCGACGGTGACGGCACGCCCGAGGAGCGGATGGCGGAACTCTCTCGTCGTGTCCCGGCGGTCGGCGAGTACCTGGCCGGCAGCGGCTACCGCCTCGCGGCCGGCTTCGACCTCACGAACCCCACGATCGGCGAGCGACCCGACATCCTGCTCGACCGCATCCGCGCCAGCCTCGACCACGACCGTGACGCCGCGAAGCAGCGGTCCGAACGAGTCGCCGACGAGCTGCGCGCCCTGGTGCCCGAGGAGCACCGCGCCGAGTTCGACGACCTGCTCACCGAGTCGCGGATGGTCTACCGGCTGCGCGACGAGCGCGGGCTCTACAGCGACGCTGCCGCCGTCGGTCTGCTGCGTCTGGCGGTGATCGAACTCGGCCGGCGCCTGTTCGAGCGGGGTCGCATCAACTTCCTCTACGACGCACTCGACCTGCGCTCCGACGAGATCGACCCGATCCTCGACGGAGCCGAGTCGCCCACTGCGGACGAGCTGTCGGCGAGGGTCGCTCGTCGCAAGGCGCTCAGCGCCGAGGGTGCTCCACCGCTGCTCGGGCCGCCACCGCCGGAGCCGCCCCCCGTCGACCAGCTGCCGCCACCGCTGGCGAGGGTGATGTCGGCGCTCGGCTTCTACATCGACGGTGTGCTCGGCGACCTGCAGAACCCGATCGGTGACGACAACGTCGTCGTCGGCATCGGCGGCAGCGCCGGCGTGTACGAGGGCCGGGCCCGGCTGGTGCGGAACTTCGACGACCTGTTCGACCTGCAGGAGGGCGAGGTGCTCGTCACCGCCGCGACCGGCGAGTCGTTCAATGCGTTCCTGTCGTTGATCGGCGCCGCGGTCACCGACCACGGCAGCTTCGCGTCGCACGCCGCGATCATGGGCCGGGAGATGGGATTCCCGGCCGTGCTCGGCACCGTCGACGCCACCCGCCGCATCCCCAACGGGGCGATGGTGCGAGTCGACGGCGACGCCGGCACGGTGACGATCCTCGGCGCCTGATCCCTCCTCGCCTCGATGACCCAGGAGTACGCGCCGGCTGCGGCGGACGAGCCGGCGCAGCGGGCGGACGCCCGTTCACAGGTCCACGACGTCGACCGTTCGAGTGCGATGCGGTGGGTCAACCTCACGGTCAAGGTCGCCCTGGCGGCGAGCTTCGCCATCGCGATCGGGTTGTCGCCCGACACGGTGGAGGGCAAGGCGATGGGGTTCCGTGCCCCGCTGTTCCTGGCGCCGGTCGTGGTGGTGCCGCTCGTGGTGCGGCTGCGCCGGTGGGAGACGTATCCGCACACGGCCGACGCGTTCCTCGCAGCGCCGTTCCTCGTCGACACCCTCGGCAACCTGCTCGGCGTGTACGACGAGTTCCCGCAGACCGACGACGTACTGCACGCGCTCAACTGGGTGCTGCTGGTGATCGCCTTCCACGCGTTCCGGTTCCGCAACGTCGAGGATCGCCGTGACGCGGTGCTGCTCGGCTACGGCTTCGGCGCCATCGCGATCGTGTGGTGGGAGATCATGGAGTGGGCGGTGTCCGAAGACGGCTTCGGCGGCGCCGGCGGCCTGGCGCTCACCTACGGCGACACGATCGGCGACCTGTTCCTGTCGTCGCTCGGTGGCCTGATCGGCTCACTGATCGCCGTGCGTTGGCTCGGCCCTCCCCGCGAATGGAGCCGGCTCTGAGCGCTCGTCTCTGAATGAATGTGGCATGCCGGTCGACGTCTTCTTCGACACCACGCCGTTCCATGCCGGTGTCGGCGACCGGGTGAGGCGCGAACCGTTCGCCGGGCACCAGATCGCCTTCCTCGTCGCCTTCCTCGCATGTCGTGACCTCGCCGTGTTCGAGGCCTTCTTCGACCGCACGAAGCACTGGGCCGACCTCGAGGAGATGCAGCACGGGGGCACACTCGACGTCGAAGCCGTCGCCGGCGTGCTCGTGGACCACGTCGGCGCCGACGATCCTCGGATCGCCCGCCTCCTCACGCTCGCCTGACCCGCACTGGGCGGCCCGCCCGATGGCCGGTGGTTTCGCACGATCCCGCTCGACGGCGGGCCACCGGTTGGGCCAGGCTGCGGTGATGCGAGCAACGCCGATCGATCTCTACGACGGACCGGCGCCGGGCAGCGAGAGCTGGACCGGCGTCGAGCGCCAGTACTTCAGCGAATTGTGGGACACCGAGGTCGTCACGAACGTCAGCGCCCCGGCGCTCGTGCCGGTGCCCCCGACCGGCGCCGGCCAGGGTGACGGCCAGGTCGTGATCGTGGCGCCGGGCGGCGGGTTCCATGCGCTGTCGATCGACAGCGAGGGCTTCGCCGTCGCCGATCGGCTGGCCGCCGTCGGATTCACCGCCTTCGTCTTGAAGTACCGGCTGGTGCAGGGCGGCGACGACACGGTGGCCGACCTCGTCGACAAGACGATGACCGACCTGGTCGGCGCAGTCGACGACATGACCGCCGCCGCTCCGCTCGCCGGCGCCGACGGCGAGGCGGCGGTCCGGCTGGTACGCAGCCGCGCCGACGAGTTCTCGATCGACCCGGCCAAGGTCGGCTTCATGGGCTTCTCCGCCGGCGGCAACGTCGCCGTGCGTGTCGCCTACTCGTCGGACCCCGGCGCTCGCCCCGACTTCGTGGCACCGATCTACGCGACCAACCGCGGCGTGGACGTCGTCGAGCCGCCGGCGGGCAGCGGACCGATGTTCCTCGCCGTGGCGACCGACGACACGCTCGGGCTGACCACCGACTCGATCGAGCTGTACGAGCGGTGGCGGGCGGCGGGACTCCCGGTGGAGTTCCACGCCTACGCCCGCGGCGGCCACGGCTTCGGGATGCGGGTCCAGCACCTGCCGTCGGACACGTGGATCGACCGCTTCCTCGCCTGGCACGCCACCCTCGAGTGACGCAGTCGGCCAGTAGCGTGCAGCCATGACGTGGATGTCACGTGCCGTCGAGGAGCGCCTCGCACAGGCTGCCGCCAACGGCGAGTTGGACACGCCCGACCGGCTCAAGGGCAAGCCGATCGCCGATCTCGACCATCCTCGCCCGTCGGGATGGTGGGCCGACCAGTTCGTCGCTCGCGAGCGCAGCCACGACCGCCGCGAGACCGCTGTGAAGGAGGCCGCCGCGGCCCGCACCCGGTTCTGGCGCTGCGACGACATCGAGGCCGTGCGCGCGAGCGTGGCGCTGGCGAATGCGGCGATCGATCACGCCAACCTCGACCTGATCGAGTCCGACCGTCTCGCCCGCTTCGACGTCGACGACATCTGCGCCCGCTGGCAGTCGCTGCGTCGCTGATCCCGCCGACCGCCCCGCCCCCGAGCGTCGGCGCCGGTTGCGGGGCGCGCGATCGGCTCCAGCGGGAACGTGTGCCAGCTGCGCCGGCCCTGGTCAGGACGGGTTTCGGCACTATCTGCGAGGTAGCTGACGGTTGGGGGTCCGGTGATGGTGGCACCCTCGTTCCCATGGACCCGGAGCGCTACGAGGTCGCGGACGTGATCGGTTCGGGCGGGATGGCGACGGTCTGGCGTGCCCGCGACAACCGGCTCGGGCGTGTCGTGGCGATCAAGCGGCCGCACCCGGCGCCCGCTGGCTCGACGGTGCTCGAGCGGTTCGCCCGCGAGGCGAGAGCCGCAGCGAGGGTCGATCACCCGAACCTGGTGTCGGTGTTCGACGTCGGCGAGGACGACGCCGGTCCCTACCTCGTGATGGAGTTCGTCGACGGGCCGTCGCTGGCGTCGGCGACCGTGCCCGCCGGCGAGGTGGCGGCGATCGGTGCGCAGGTCGCAGCGGCGCTCGCTGCACTGCACGAGGCGGGAATCGTCCACGGCGACGTCAAGCCTGCCAACATCCTCATGGCGAGAGGCGGCGTCAAGCTCACCGACTTCGGTATCGCTCGCGCGGACGACGACGCGACCCTGACCCAGGAGGGGATGGTCTACGCGACGCCGCAGTACGCCGCACCCGAGACGCTCGCCGGTCACGAGCGCAGCGCGGCCGCCGACGTCTACGCACTCGGTGCCGTCCTCCACGAACTCGTCACCGCCAGCCGCTGGAACCCGACCGCCGGCTCGACGCAGGTGATGCCGCCCGCGCCGTGGCCGGCGGTGTTCGACGCCGCGCTGGCGCCAGACCCCGCTCGACGTCCGTCGGCTTCGGCGCTGCGATCGCAGCTCGCCGCACTGGGCACCGACCCTGCGTCCGCCGTGACGGTCGCGATGGTGCAGACACTGCCGCCACCGGATCCTGCGCCGGCACCCGAACCAGTCGCCGTATCGCCGGTTGAACCTGCGCCGGCGGCGCCTGTGCCGGTCGGTCCTTCGTCGGTGACTCGTTCGTCGACACCGGCACCGGCGGTGCGGCGCGATCGTCACAACGCACGCACGGCGACGGCGATCTTCGCCGGCTGCGTCGTCGCACTCGTCGCGGTGGTCGCGCTGGCGTCGCTGGGCGGCGACGGCCGAGGCGACACCGTGTTCCCCGCCGGTCTGCCGTCGACGCCCGCCACCGATGCCGCGACATCGCCCGGCTCGTCGGTGCCGACGGAGACGACGCCTCCTGCGACCGACGCTCCGACCACCGTGGCGCCGACGACCGAACCGCCCCCGACCGACCCGCCGACGACCGCGACGAGTGCGACGACGCAGCCGGCGAGGATGATCGCCGACGAGCTCGTCGCGCTGCTCGATGCGGAGGTGGCGGCGGGGATGGACGCCAAGGAAGCCGACCGGATCGTCGAACGCATCGACAAGGCAATCGCTGCGGCCGACGCCGGCGACACCGAGGCGGTCGAGAAGGCGCTGCGCGATGTGTTCGAGCGCATCGAACGCCACGTCGGAGACGACACACGAGAAGCCGCCGTCGACCGGGTCCTCGCACTCGCCGTCGAGCTGGGCGTGGATCCCGACCGGATCGCCGACGCCAAGGGCCCCGGCAAGAACCAGGACAAGAACGGCGACTGATCGAGAGGATGTGGCGCGGGAGTGAGGGGTGCCGGAGTCGGCTCGTGGCGTGCGATTGTTGGGGGAACCGCAGTGCCGGCCGGCCGAATCGGAAATGAGGAGCGCAACATGTCACGAGCATCGATCGGACTCGACGAAGCGCTGTCCGCGTATGTCGGGGCGCATTCCACCCCGCCCGACGACGTGCGGCGACGGTTGATCGAGCGCACTGCAGCGCTCGGCGATCCGGCCGGCATGCAGATCGCTCCGGAACAGGGCGAGTTCCTGACGATGTTGAGCTCGCTCGCCGGCGCCCACTTCGCCGTCGAGGTGGGCACGTTCACGGGCTACTCGGCGTTGTCGATCGCTCTCGGCCTCGCCGACGGCGGTCGCTTGCTGTGCTGTGACGTCAGCACCGAGTGGACCGACATCGCCCGCGAGCACTGGGCGCTCGCCGGTGTCGACGATCGCATCGAACTACGCGTGGCGCCGGCGATCGAGACGCTGCGTTCGTTGCCGGCCGATGCTCTTGTCGACTTTGCGTTCATCGACGCGGACAAGGGCGGCTACGTCGACTATTACGAGGAACTCCTCGCTCGCCTCGCGCCGGATGGTCTGATCTGCGTGGACAACACGTTGTGGAGCGGCGCAGTGGTCGACGCCGACGTGCACGATCCGGACACCGAGGCGATCCGCCGCTTCAACGACCACGTCGCCGCCGATGCCCGCACACGCCAGGTGATCGTGCCGATCGGCGACGGCGTCACGCTGATCCGTCGAGCGTGACGAGCTGACACGTCAGTCGGCGCCCTGCGCGCCGTGTGGGATCCGGTCGAGCAGCCACGTCGGTCCGACGACGGTGCCGTCGACCGCCCGGACTCGTTCGGCCAGGGCTCGGTCCGCGGTCACCACGACCGCTCCGTCGTGAGCGGCGGCGATCGCCGCGATCGTGTCGTCGCCCTCGCCCGGCGCATGGATCACCGCCACGCCCTCGGTGTCGGATTCGTCGGCTCCGAGGCGGAACCGACCCTCGAGCACGACGGTCACCGGCGCATCGAGGTGTCCGACCCTCATCGCCGAGCGGACCTCGTCCGTGAAGCGCTGCGCGGCGCCCGGACGGTCACGCCACCACCCATCGGGCCTCGACCCGATCACGTTCGCAGCGTCGATCACCAGCACTCGCACAGCATCGCATCCAGCGCCTCGACGGCCGCTGCGACAAGGGGGTGTCGGAGTCCGCTCGTGGCGTGCGATGGTAGGGGTATGAGCGACGTGCCGTCCCTGACCGTCAATCCGATCCACCTGGGCCTCGGCGCCACGGCCGTGGTCGAACCCGAGTTCACCGGCTCACCGGACTGGTACGGCGCCTACGGCGAGCGCCACGACGCTGCCGACGGCGTCGAGGGGCGACTGGTGGCGATGCACACGTTCACCGAGCCGTGGGACGTGTGGGAGATGCACCCGCAGGGCCACGAGGTCGTGCTGTGCACTGCAGGCACGATGACGCTGCATCAGGAACACGCCGACGGCACGACCGCCACCGTCACGCTGCAGGCGGGCGAGTACGCGATCAACCCGCCCGGCACCTGGCACACCGCCGACATCGACGGCGAGGCGACCGGTGTCTTCATCACCGCCGGCATGGGCACTCAGCACCGACCGCGTTGAGTCGAAGGGTCAGTCGTCGCCGTCGAGGTCTGCGCCCAGGAACTTCCTCGTGGCTCGACACGGCTTGAGGTCCTGCGAGTGGGCGACGGCCAAGATCTCGTCGGTCTGCTCGGCGAGCTGCAACATCGAGGGATCGGGCATCCGTGCAACACCGCCGAACAAGGTGAGCGACGAGACGAGCTTGCTGTCGTCGGGTGACCCGAACAGGTCGTGAAGCCTCACGTCGTGGTCGACGACCTGGTGCCAGACCGCTTCCACCATCTCGACGTAGTCGGAGCCGAGTTCCGGGTCCTCGAGAAAGGCGGTCGCCTCGTCGACGCTCGTGATGGCGTAGCGACGAGCCATGTTGCTGTGGCCGAGCCCGGCGATCTGCGGGAACACGTACCACATCCAGTGTGACCGCTTTCGCCCGGCTCGGATCTCGGCCAGCGCACGTTCGTGCTCACTGCGCACCGCCCGGAAACGGTCGAGGTCGGTGTCGGCCATACGTCATCTTGATCGCGACGCCGGCGCTTCAAACCACGGGTTCGACACAGCGGCTCGGTGCTTCGGTGGCTGTCGAGCGCCACGTGAGTGCGGGCCAGGCGTGGACTTGCCCGGCGTGCGATGCGATATTGGTGTGTGGCCATCACCGACAGCGTGCGACTCGCCCGCCGTCTCGGCTGGCTCGACCCGAGGCAGGTTGCGGCGACCACCGCCGCCGTGACCCGATGGGGGCCGAGCCTCGCAGCGCTGTACGCGGCTGCTGCGGTGCGGCACCGGAACCGGGCCGCCGTCGTCGACCATCGCGGCGCAGTGACGTTCGGTGAACTCGATCGGAGTTCGTCGGCGCTCGCCCAGGGGCTCCATGGTCTCGGCCTCGCCGGCGGTGACCACCTCGGGGTGCTGTGCGCCAACCACCGTGACTTCGTCGACGTGTCGATCGCCGCCGCGAAGGCGGGCCGCACGTGCGTCTACCTGAACACCGGCTTCGCCGCCCCACAGCTGGGTGAGGTGCTGATCCGGGAGGGCGTCGGCGCAGTGGTGGTCGACAGCGATCTCGCGTCGGTGGTGGAGGCGTCGGGCTTCGACGGGCACGTCGTGGTGGCCGACGGCGACCCGGGTCCCCACCGGTCGATCGACGACGTCCGCGCCACGGGCTCGTTGCGACCGCTCCTGCCGAGACTGCCGAGCGCACCGGTGTTGTTGACGTCGGGAACCACCGGCACCCCGAAGGGCGCGCGGCGTGCGGGCCGACCCGCCGGATTGTCGTCGACGCTCGGGGTGCTGGAACGCATCCCCTACCGGGAGGGTGACGTCGCCGTGATCCCCACGCCGCTGTTCCACGCGTGGGGGCTCGTCCAGCTCACGATCGCGGCGGCCACCGCATCGACGGCGGTGCTGGTCCGCCGGTTCGACGTGGACGCGACGCTCGATGCGATCGAGGCCGAGCGGGCGAACGTCCTCGCCGGCGTTCCGGTGATGCTCCAGCGGATCCTGGCCGCCGACACGCACGGTCGTGACCTGTCGTCGCTGCGGATCGTCGCCTGCAGCGGCTCGGCGCTGCCCGCGGCGGTGGCGACGGCGTGGATGGACCGCTTCGGCGACAACCTCTACAACCTCTACGGCTCGACCGAGGTCGGCCAGGCGACGCTCGCCACTCCGGAGGATCTGCGCGCCGCACCGGGAACCGCCGGCCGGGTGATTTCCGGCACCGTCGTCGAGGTGGTCGACGGGCGGGGTGACTGCGTCGCGCCGGGCGAAACCGGCGTGATCGTGGTCGGCAGCGACGGGCAGTTCACCGAGTACACCGGCGGTGGCACGAAGGACCGCGTCCGCGGGCTGATGTCGTCGGGCGACGTCGGGTACTTCGACGCCGACGGCCGGCTGTTCGTCACCGGCCGCGCCGACGACATGATCGTCAGCGGTGGCGAGAACGTGTTCCCCCTCGAGGTCGAAGAGGTGCTGCTCTCACACGACGACGTCGACGACGCGATGGTGGTCGGCGTCGCCGACGACGAGTTCGGTCAGCGGCTGGCGGCCCACGTCGTGCGCCGTTCCGGCGCGTCGATCGACGCCGACGGGATCCGGTCGCTCGTCTCCACCCGGCTCGCCCGCCACAAGGTGCCCCGCGACGTCACCTTCGTCGACGAGCTCCCCCGCAACACCACCGGCAAGCTGCTGCGCGGCTGAGCGCCGCCGCGCCCTTCCCCCGAACTGCGCATCGACGAGCCGGATCGCCGGTACCCGGCCCAGATCCTTGTTCAGGCGGCGACGGGGACCGTTCGGCCGCTGAATGCGGCGAGCCGGTCGATGGCGCCGGCCGTCGGTCCGGCGTCGGTCGGCTGCTTGAACATGTCACCGTCACGCAGGTCGTCGGTGAGCGCCTGGTGCGCGAAGCTCGCCACCGTCTCGATGACCTCTGGCGGAAGTGCCACCCGCTGCCCGGTGGCCATGGCCAGGTCCCAGCTGTGCACGAGGCCGTCGAAGGCAAGCAGGCGAGCGAACGTCTCGCCGTCCATCGAGCCGAGCGGCGAGTCGATCGTGCGCTCGAGCGCTCCGGGGGACTTGATCGCCCCGAGGAGGTCCTCCATCACCTCGCGAAATTCCTCCGATGGCACCCATCCGTGGACGGCGGGCGGGCTCAGCTCGGGCGCCTCCTCACCACGGAACAGGTACGTGAAGGTGCCGCCGAGCACCATCATGTGGTCGAGGACGTCGTGCACCGTGAACGCGTCGCACGGAGTCGGGTCGTTCATCTGCATCATCTCGATGCGGTCCACCAGCGCACAGCAGGTGGGAAGGATGTAGGAGAGTTGTTCGGTCGGCCCCATGTCAGTGTCTCGTTTCTCTGATCGTGCGGCGCCGGATCTCGGCGTCATCCTCGGAGGCGTGACAGCGGCTGTCACGACGGGACATGGGTCACCGACCTCGATGACCGCCAACACTGCGCAGCGCGCGCGTCTTCAGATGGGGTACGTGACTGCCGTGAGCTGTTCCGACAGCTCCCAGAGGCGAGCTGCGGCAGCGTCGTCCTTGGCGCGGCTGCTCGAGTCGACCTTCACGGGATGGCCGCGTTGTTCCTGGAACCCGTCGGGCCCGAAGTAGTCGCCACCTTCGACGGACGCGCCGACGCTGGCGCGCAGCGTCGGCAGAGCGCCCATCGCCGCGCTCTGGCTGAAGAGCCGGTCGAACACCGGACGAGTCCACTGCATCATCGAACCGAGCACACCGCTGCTCTCGTGGCCGAGGTTGGTGCTCGACAAGCCGGGATGGGCGGCCACGGCGATCACCTCGGACTCCGCCAGCGTCAGCCGTCGTTGGAGTTCGCGGGTGAACAGCAGGTTCGCCAGCTTGCTCTGGAAGTAGGCCGGCCACGGCGAGTACCGCTTCTCGCTGTTGATGTCGTCGAAGTGGATCTTGCCCGGTCGATGCCCCTGGCTGGAGATCGACACGACCCTCGCCGGGCCGCTCGCCATCAGCATCTCGATCAAATGGCCGGTGAGTGCGAAGTGGCCGAGGTGATTGACCCCGAACTGCATCTCGAAGCCCTGCGCCGTCTGTTGTTTCGGGGTGGCCATCAGCCCGGCGTTGTTGACGAGCACGTCGAGACGTTCGTGACCGGAGGCGAAACGAGATGCAGCATCCGCGACCGAGTCGAGATCGGCGAGGTCCATCTCGAGGACCTCCGTCGAGCCGGACGGGTTCGTCGCCTCGATCCGGGCGACGGCATCGTCGGCCTTGTTGCGCGTGCGGCACCCGAGCACGACGTGGCCGCCATGTTGGGCGAGCGCTCGCGCGGCTTCGTAGCCGATGCCACTGTTGGCGCCCGTGATCAGGAAGGTGCGACCGGTCTGGTCGCCGATGCGATCTTCGGTCCAGTCGGATTCGCGTGGTGAGGCCATGACAGAGCATGTCACGCCACCGTTGGTGTGATCGCCACGATCCCGCGTGGAAACATCGTCGTGTCGCTGCCGCGCGGCGACTCGGGCTGACCCCTTTGCGTCAGCGAAGGGACCTCCGACCGGTTGACGGCGGTCTGGTCGAGTGGTTCGCTGAGATGTAGAGGCGCGGTGACCTCGGGAGGCGCGATGGAAGCCGGTGGTGATGGTGAGCGTCGGACCGGTCGTCGTTTGCTGGCAGTCGTGTCCGTTGCGTTCGCTGCGCTGCTGGCGGCGTGCGGCGAATCGAGTGGCAACAGCGGAGTCGTGACCGAACCCTTGCCGAAATCCATGTGCCCCGAGAGTTCCGCGCCTCAGGTCGTGGCGTACGAGTTCGACGGCAACGGTGTCGCATGGGTGTCGTGCACCGACGAGATCGGCTATCGGAGTCTGCTCCCGATGGCGGACGGCGTCGTCTACGTCACCACCTACGACTCGGGGGCCGTCGACGAGGTGACCGCACTCGATGCGACGACCGGCGAACCCATCGACGATGCACCACCGCCTCCCACGCAACGGGGCACGGTCGAGGGCCAGCCGTACACCGGCCGGCCGGGGCGCGTCGAAGTCGGCGACATCACGATCGTCGGCGGTCAGGACGACGGGGTCCGGGCGATCTGGAGCGACGGCACGCTGTGGTCGCAACCGGGAGTCTGGACCTACGACAACGTCTGGGCGATCGACGACGGCGCCGTGTTCGCCGTGGAGGAGTACTCGACGTTGGTGGCCTACGAGGTCGAGACCGGCGACGTGCGCTGGTCGTACGAGGGCGATCCGTACCGCGAGGGCCTGTGGCCGTTCTACGCCGTCGATGATCGGCTGTACACGCTGTGGTCGAATCTGCAGGTCCGTTCGACGGCGGACGGGGAGCTGCAGTGGCGAACCGACTACCCCGCCGAGGAGATGGAGGCCACGGGTCTACGGATGTCCGGCGTCGACACCGACGGCACGAACGTGTACGTGTCGTTCGCGACGGAAGCCTCCGCCGGCGACTGAGGCGTGTCGGGCGGCCCACCGATCGGTCGGACCGATCAGGCGTCGGGCATCCAGAAGGTGAACATCCGGCGCGGGTGGATCCGTGCATACCATGCACCTCCGTCGAGCATCCCGGCCCACTGCTCGCCGTACCGGGGGACGTAGATGTCGAGCAGCGTGCGCTTGAATTCGGCGTGTTCGGGCGCGTGGACGTCGATCAGCTCGGCGTCGCCGTGGACCGTGACGGCGAACGACTCGTCGGGCAGGTGGGTGGCGCTGACGGCCGGCCGCTCGAGCAGGTGTCGGTAGCGCAGCGACTCCGGTGACGATCCGAAGTGGAACCGGCCGCGGTGGAAGATGCCGTCGACCGGGCCGTTGATCGGCCGCCCGTCGCGGGTCGACGTGGCGAGCACGAGCAGGCGCATGCCGGTGAGCCGCCCGGCGAGTTGGGCGGCATCGAGGCGCCGGTCGGGTGTGGCGACGTCGCGCAGGTGTGATCCGGCCGTGTCGTAGCTGCGGTCGAGCACGGCCTGCAGTTCGGCGAGGTCGTCTGGTTGTTCGTTCACGGTCGCTCCTCTGTTCTACGGCGTAGAGCAGCTACTCTACGGCGTAGAAAATGAGTGCTTCAACCTCTCCGAGACCGACGCCGCTGAACGTAGATCGCATCGTCGATGCGGCCTGCCGGATCATCGAGCGCCATGGTCTCGCAGGACTGTCGATGCGCAAGCTCGGTGCGGAGCTCGACGTCGATCCCATGGCCGTGTACCACCACGTCGCCGACAAGCGTGAGTTGCTGGCGCTCGTCACCACGCGCACGATCGGCACGATGACAGCCCTGGATCCGACTGCGTCGTGGGCCGAGCGGATACGGCAGTGGGCGATGAACTACTGGGAGCTGGTCGCCAGCCATCGAGACCTGACGCTCGCCGGCCTGGCGGATCCCCGGATCGCTGCCGGTGGACTGCCTTCGACCGAATCGCTGATCGCAGCCATCGCCGACAGCGGACTGCCGGGCGACCTGGTGGAGCCCACGGCGTTCATCGTCGTCGACGCCGTCCACGGCGCCGCGCTCAGTGGTGTCCCGACCGGCACGGCGCGGAGCCGGAAGAAGGAGGTGGAGCGCCTGCGGGCCACCTTCGCCGTCGGGCTCGACACGATCATCGCCGGAGTAGCGGCGCGTGCGGAGGTCGAACGGTCCTGAGTTCGTGCGACCGGGTGACGGCGGCCGGCATGGTGGTTCGGCGTTCGATGGCACTCGGTGGCTCCGGTCCCGGCCTCCGGGACTCACGCCACGGAGATGACCCGGAATGGACACCCGGTCCCGGCCGCTGGCGGTGACGAAACCCTCCGGCCGTCGGCTGCCTCGGCGTCGTACGGTTACTCGATGGACCACGTCCGATTCGACCACTACCTGGCCGGTGTGGTCGGGCTGGGCCTGATCCGGCACTGGTACGCGGATGGTTCCACCAACGCGACGAGGATGGCGGAGCTGGCCGAGATCCTGGCCAGCGCGAACGAACCGACGCACTCGCTCGAGGTGAGTCCGCTCGAGCGGTCCGTGGAGGAGGGGTACGCCGAGTGGGCGGCGACGTACGACGGGCGCAACCCGATGATCGACCTCGAGGAGGGCGTCGTCGTGCCCCTGCTCGAACGGCTCGCCGTCGCCGGCCGCCGTGCGCTCGACGCCGCCTGCGGGACCGGTCGGCACGCCCGGCTGCTGGACGCGTCCGGATGCGTCACGACGGGCATCGACCAGTCGTCCGACATGCTGGAGGTGGCGCGCAGGAAGGTCCCGAATGCCACGTTCGAGGTCGGCGACGTCGAGCACCTTCCCTTCGACGACGCGACGTTCGACCTCGCCGTCGTCTCGCTCGCGTTGTGCCACCTTCCGGATCCCACTACTGCGGTCGCAGAGCTCGGCCGGGTGCTGGCGCCGGGAGGGTCGCTCGTGGTGTCGGACCCGCACCCGATGGGCGGCGTGTTGGGCGGCCAGGCGTTCTACGGCGGGGTCGGTCCGGGGCACCAGCTGTCCTACGTCCGCAACCATCGCCATGGCGCGTCCACCTGGCTGCGGGCGTTCGGCGCCGCCGGGCTCGAGGTCGTCGACTGTGTCGAGGAGCCGTTCACGGAGGAGCAGATCGCCGGCGACCCCTCAGCCGCGTTCCACCTCGAGGCCATCCGGGCGGCCGCAGTCGGGCTGCCGAGCGTGTGGGTCTGGGAGCTGCGCCGATCGGGGTGACGCCGGTCGGGGTCGCTCGGCGACTTGCGCCCCCGATGTGGCGTGCGTGCCGTCGCAGGCGCGGATCACTCCGCACGTGCTCCGGCGGCAGTCAGGATGGGGCGATGCACATCGAGCACACCGCGCTGATCGTCGAGGACTACGACGAGGCGATCCGGTTCTTCGTCGATGCGCTCGACTTCGAGCTGGTCAGAGACGAACCGTCGACGACGACCGACGGTCGTGCGAAGCGGTGGGTCGTCGTGCGACCTCGCGGGGCGACCACCGGGTTGCCGCTCGCGCAGGCCGACGGCGACGCACAGCGAGCCGCGGTCGGGCCGCCGCACTGAACCGTGTCGCCATCAGCGACCCTCAGGAGAAGTTGTCGGCGTCCGACGCCGTCGACGGGCGGTCGCGCAGGACGGTCACCATCGAGAAGTAGAACGCCGGCACGCTCAGGTAGAGCAGCAGGCTCACTTGGTGGGAGGTATCCGCGACGATCATCGCGACCGCGTAGAACAACATCGGGACGCCGGTCAGTGTCATTCCGATGCGTCGCTCTCGAACGGAGATCGGCTCCCACAGCAGCGCCGGGCGTCGGCTGATGTACCAGTACAGGGCGATGCGCATCACGCTGACGGCGATGAGCACTGCGCCGTACAGGTGCAGCGCGAGCGGTTCGTCGGGGTAGTCGCCGAGCACCGCGGCAGCGAACGGGACGAGGCACACCGGCAGCAGGAAGACGATGTTGAGCCAGATGACGTCGCGGTTGACGTGGCGGATGTTGACGAACAGGTCTCGGTGCCAGACCCAGTACATCCCGACCAGGAGGAAGCTGATGACCCACGCGACGAGGGTGGGGCCGATCTCGTCGATCGCTTGGCGCAGCGACTGCTCCGACAGGTTCGATGGCACGCCGATCTCGAGCACCAGGATCGTGATGATGATCGCGAACGTGCCATCGACGAATGCCGGAACCCGGTCGGGATTCGCCCGCCGTTCCGTCGTGTCCGTGTCAGTTGGCTGCGTTGTCATGGGCGTCATTCTTTCTCACCGGCGCGCTTCGTTGGCGAGAACCGTGGCGCTCCGACGCCGGGTGTGCCGAGCGGTCGTACGTCGGTCGACGACGTCGGGGACGCCTGCTCACAGCTGCTGGTCTCGACGCCACCTTCACAGGAATCGCCTCGGTGCTGGCCCCGCGTGGAGCTACGGTGCATCGCATCGTGCCGCGTGCCGAGGATCTCGTGGCGAGGGGGAAGGCATGGACGACGCACCGAAGCACGCGTTCTGGATCCGCAACGGGTCACACGGGCCAGATCGAGTCCTGGAGTTGGCGACCGAAGCCGAGGCCGCTGGGTGGGACGGCGTCTTCCTCAGCGATGCCGTGATGGAGGGGCACACCGAGCCCTTCACGCAGCTCGCTGCGATCGCCGCTCGCACGCAGCGGATCGCGCTCGGTACCTGGGTCACCCCGCTGATCGCCCGTGATGTCGTCGGCGTCGCCCGTGCGGCGGCGGTCGTCGATGCCCTGGCCGGCGGCCGGCTGCTGCTCGGCGTCGGGCTCGGCAATCCGGTGGAGCACGATGCGCTCGGCGTGGGGCGCGGCGGCGGGCCGCTCGCTGGCGGCCACGAGGCTGCGCTCGAGGTGCTGGCCGCACTGCTGGAGGGAGAGGCCGTCACCCGCCACGACGACTGGTTCGATCTGGAGGAAGTGGCGCTCAACGTCCTCCCGGTGCGCCAACCGCGTCCGCCGCTGCTCCTCGCCGCGTCCTGGCCGGCGACGCGCCCGGTCGAACGAGCCGCGGAGTGGGAAGGGTTCATGCCGCACTGGCCGGGCATGTACGTCGACGGCGACGAGGGGGCTGTGGAGTCCGAGCTGCGTGAGCTGATGGCCCACTATCGCAGCCATGGTGGTGACGGCATCGTGGTCGTGCCGCGACTGGCGCGCTTCGGCTCGACGTACGACGAGCTGATGGTCGAGCTCGGCGTCGACTGGGCATTGACCTGTGACGACCTCGACACCGACGCACTGCGCGCTGGACCGCCGGTCTGACGAGCGTCTCTCAGTCGAGCAGGTCGATGAGCCCGAGGTCGATCCAGGGTCCGGCGTGGTCGATGACACCGAGTTCGGTGAGGAACGTGGTGAGCTTTGCGAGCCCGTTGACGACGTTGGTGCGGTAGTGCGGGTTGCCCAGCGCTGTCTCGGCGCCGTTGTCGATCCCGAGGTGCGTGAACACGTCCGGGTTGAGGCTCAGTGAGACCACGTCGGCGACCAACACGGCGGCCGCGCTCCGCACCGTCTGGCGTTCCTCGTCGTCGAGGGTCGGCCAGGTCTCCGCGAGGTAGGACTTCGCGAAGCTGACGTGGCGGGCCTCCTCGAGCACGTGGAGCTTGGAGATCTGCCGGGCGACGACATGGACCCGGTCGTCGCGCATCGCGGCGCGGTTGGCGAAGTCGAGGAGCTCCTCGATCGCCAGGATGAGGAGATACGACAGCAGGCGTCCGCTGTGGGTGTCGTCGATGATCACGGGGCGCTGCGGGCGGTAGCTCGGTGTTCCGGCCCGGCGGATGTACTCGCCGAACATCGCCGAGTGCCGGCACTCGTCGGCCACCTCGATGAGCAGATAGCGGTGGGTGGGGTCGGTGACGTCGATGTCGGTGAGGTGACGGAGCACGATCTGCATGAGCGCGTTCTCGAACCAGATGCCGGCGGCGAACATCGCTGCGGTCTCGTGACGGCTGTAGGTGATGCGCTCCGTCTCGGTCATCTGCTCCCACGTCACCGTGCCGTACAGGGCGAGCATCTCCGGGGGCAGGTGGTAGGCGGAGTCGTCGATCGGAACGTTCCACTCGATCTCTTCGAACGGATCGTGTGTGTGGCGTCGCGACGCGACGATGAGCTGCTCGGCTCGTGCGGCGCTGCTCGGGTCGGTGCTGTTCGGGCGGGTGCTGGGGGGCAGGGTGTCGGCGATGGGCATGGGGTGAGTCTGACGTTGACAGTGATCACTGACAACATATCGTGACAGTGATTACTGTCACAGTGGCGTCGGACGTGGTTGAATGGAGCCGTGTCCGAGCCCTACACCTTGTCCGAACTGGCTGCGGCGAGCGGCGTCACGGAACGAACGATCCGCTACTACCAAGCAGAAGGGGTCCTGCCGAAGCCGGCCAAGCGTGGCCGCGAGGCCGTGTACGACGAGGAGCACCTCGAGCGTCTCGCATTGGTCGGTGAGCTGCGCGACCGGGGATTGACGCTGTCGACGATCCGAGACCTCGTTGCGACCGACTCACCGGTTCGCACCGTCTCGGAGTGGCTGGGCGTCGACGCCACTCTCACGGCGCCGTGGTCCGACGAACGATCTCACACGCTCACCCACGATGAACTCGTCGCGCTGGTGTCCGAGTACGGCCCGGTCAGGCCGGGCGTGATCGGCGACCTGCAGGCCGCCGGGTTCGTGACGATCACCGCCGACGGGAGCTGGATGACCGACAGCCCGACGCTGCTGCGCCACGCGCTGCAACTCCGCCAGGCCGGCGTCGACATCGAGGTCACTGCGCAGGTGCGCGATCTCCTGCGGCGCCGTCTCGCCAAGGCGGTCGACGACACGGTCAAGCTGCTCGTCGCGCGAACCGGCTCCGGTTTCGCCGGTGATGCCTCGCCGGAGGAGATCGAGGCAGCGGTGGGAGCACTCCGCCCCGTCGCACGAGAGATGTCGGGCATCGTGCTCGCTCAGGAAGTCGAACGGGCCCTCACCGACCTGGTCGATGCGGGCCCGAAGCGGCTCAGCCGATCACGGCGTCGCTGAGACCCATCGGCGCAGCATCTGAACCACCGATCGCCGCCTCGCTCGCGCTCACCCGACGGCCACGTCGCTGCCCGAGGAAGTGAGTTGGGTCTCCGAGCCACGGCCGTGGTCGATCACGTCCTGCGGCGCAGCACGAAGGCGAACTCCGTGGCGTCCTCGGCCGGGGATCGCCGTCTCCACACCCGAGTTCGAGCGCAGGTTCCCCCGGCCGCGAGATGAACCGCGATCAGGATCTTGCAAGCTCCTGCAGGAGTGCCCGGGTGCGCGCTCGGGACGCCGATCGGTCGTCGCCGACCGGCATCGGCGCTGCCCAGAAATCGGTGGCTCCGGCGTCGAAGAGTGCGGTGATCTGCTCGGCGACGCTGGCTTCGTCGCCGACGATCGCCGCGTCGCCCGGCGACGAGATGCCGCCGTGGGCGAGGATCCGCTGGTAGTTCGGCAAGGTCCCGTAGACGACGAACTCGCGAGCAGCGGTCGCGCGGGCCTCGGCGACATCGTCGTGCACGGCGACGGGGAGTCCGGCGACGACCCGTGGCGCGCGACGCCCGGCGGCATTCGCGGCCGCAGTGATGCGCGGTGCGACGTGCTCGGCGATCGACGTGGCGTTCGCCATCCAGAGGATCGTGCCGTCGGCGTGCTCGCCGGCGATTCGCAGCAGGCGCGGACCGAGGGCGCTCACGAGTACGGGTATCGGTTGCCCGTCGACCAGCGCCGGCGGTCCGGCGGCGACGGTGTATTCGTCGCCCGCCACGTCGACCGACTCGCCGCGCAGCAGCGCGGCGAGGATCTGGACGTACTCGTCGGTGTGGCGTCCCGGCGTGCGGTAGTCGAATCCGAGCGGCTGCATCGCCGGCTCGTGCGACGGCCCGACGCCGAGCGTGAGGCGCCCGGCCGCCCCGATCGCCGCGGCAACCGACGCGAAGCGGTTCGCCTGCAGCACCGGATGGCAGGTGTAGGACTGCACCACCGAGGTGCCGAACTCGATCGTCGACGTCGCCCGCCCCGCGAGCGCGATCGCCACCAGCGGGTCGCCGAGCACGGAGCCCGGGAACCACAACGACGTGAATCCGTCGGCCTCCGCCTGTTGCGCCTGGCGGATCACCGCGTCGGTGTCGCGTCCGCCACCCGTCAGTCCGATTCTCATCTGTCACCACTCCCCATCCGTCGTCACGCTTCGCAGTTCGCCGTCGCAGTTCGCCGTCGCCGACCATCCTTCCGGGTCGGCGTCCGGCCGCTCGCATCGTGACCGGTGCCGACGGTCAAGCGAGCGCGAGCTGGGCAGCCTCGTCGGCGGACAGCGCTGATCCGATCAGTTCCGCTCGTCGAAGTGGGCGTCGCCGACGATCGACCGGCAATCGGCAGGGCGCCGCACGATCGCGTCGCAGCTGTCACCGGCCGACGTCCGGGCGTCACGACGGTTGGTTGAACACCGGCCGTCGCTTCTCGAGGAAGGCGAGGATGCCTTCGCGGGCATCAGGTGTGCCGCGAGTGGCGTGGACGCCGGCGCGCTCAGCGGCGAGCAATTCGTCGAGGGTCTTGTCCTCGCTGTCGTGCAGTGCGTCGAGCATCGCCTTGACCGCGAGGCGGGGCTGGGCGGCGAGTTCGGCGGCGAGGGCGATCGCACGGTCCTTGAGTTCGGCGAGCGGCCACACCTCGGTGACGAGGCCGATCTCGAGCGCTTCGGTGCCGGTGACCTTCTTCGCCCGCAGGATCATGTCGAGTGCCTGGGTGCGCCCGACGCATTTTGCGAGCCGTGCGGATCCGCCCCACGCCGGTGTCGTACCGAGGTCCATCTCGGGCAGGCCGATGGCGGCGCCTTCGCTGGCGGCGAGCCGGAACGTGCAACCGAGCGGGAGTTCGAGCCCGCCGCCGAGGCAGTAGCCGAACAGCGTGGCGACCGACGGCTTGCCCATCGTCTCGATGCGCGAGATCACGTCGAGTCGTTGGTCGAAGAACGCGTCGGGCCCGCGTTCGTTCATCACGCCGCCGAGTTCCTTCAGGTTCATCCCGACCGAGAAGTTGGTCGTGCCCTCGGCGGTGAGCACGAACGCCCGCACCGAGTCGTCGGCGGCGATGTCGTCGATCACCTCGTCGAGCAGGTCGATGTAGGCGACCGACATCCGGTTCAGCGGGTCGTCGTTGGTCGAGATGATCGCCACGCCGTCGTCGCGCTTGGTGACGATCAGCGGGGTGTCAGCCGTCGTCACGAGGCCGTGGCTGCGAGTGCGATCTCGCCGAGGAGGTGGATGCGATCGGTCTTGTGGCCGTTCGCGGGCAGGTTGAGGGTCAGCCCGTCGATGCCCGCCGCCATCGTGGCCTGGAGCCGCTCGCCGACCGTGTCGGGATCGCCGAAGACGAGGATCGACTTGGCCATCTCGACGATCTCGTCGTTCCAGCCCTTCGCTGCCGCGGTCTCGGCCAGATCCGCCTGCGCCTCCTCCATGGTCGGCGCGACGCAGACCATCTGCATCGCAGTGACCGTGATCTCGTCGCGATCGCGCCCGATTCGCTCGCAGTGAGCGGCGAGGGCGTCGAGCTTGCGGGGAATCTCGGCGGCGGGCGTGCCGGCGAGGTTGGATTCGTCGGCGTACTGGGCGACCATCCGCAGGGTCTTCTTCTCGCCGGAGCCGCCGATCATCACGGGGATCCGCGAAACGGGGGCGGGCGAATTGACCGCATTGCTGACCTGGTAGTGCTTGCCCTCGAAGGTGACGGTCTCGCCCCGCAGCATCGGCACGATGATCTGCAGCGCTTCCTCGAGCTTCTCGAAGCGGTCGGTGAACGTGCCGAACTCGTATCCGAGCGAGTCGTGTTCGAGTTCGAACCAGCCGGCGCCGATCCCGAGCGTCGCCCGGCCGCCGGACACGTGGTCGAGTGCGGTGATCGTCTTCGCCAGCAGGGTCGGGTTCCGGTACGTGTTGCCGGTGACCAACGACGAGAGGCGCACGCGCTCGGTGTGCTGGGCCAGTGCGGACAGCATCGTGTAGCACTCGAGCATCGGCTCGTGCGGTGCGCCGAGCCCGGGCAGTTGGTAGAAGTGGTCCATGACGAGCACCCGGTCGAATCCGGCGGCCTCGGCGGCGACGGCCTGGGCGACGACCCGCTTGAAGATGTCGGCCTCGGGCGTGTCGGGGTAGGTGAAGTTCGGGATCTGGTAGCCGAGTCGGGTCATTGCGTTGCTCCTGGGTGATTGGACGGTCTGACACTTTGCACCGGAAATGTCAGTTCCGCCACGCTGACACAATTGCGCAAATGTGTCAAGCTGTCGTGGTGAGCGGTGTGCCGGTGACCAATCCACACGTGGACGACAAGCGGAGCGTCATCCACGCTGCGGCGATCGACCGGTTCTCGGAGCACGGGTTCGCCGGCACCTCGATGGCCGACATCGCCGAGGCCGCCGGCATGTCACGGCCGGCGCTCTACCAGTACTTCCGCAACAAGGAGGACATCTTCGCCTCGGCGTTCGTCGATCTCTTCGAGGTCCAGGTCGCACGAGCGCTCGCAGCGCTGGACGAACCGGGGACGAGGGCGGAGCAGCTCGACGCCTTCCTCCAGCGTTCCGAAGGCGATCTCTGGGAGCGCATGTCGGCGTCGGCGCACTCCGAGGAGGTCCTGCACGTCAAGAGTGCCGAGGTCGTCGCAGCGATCGAGGCCGTGGTCGCGCAGCTGTGGGAGGCAATGGCCGTCTACCTCAGGCGGGCGGCGCCCGGTCGATCCCGTGCAGCGGTCGAACGTCGCGCGGCGTGGGTCGAGGTCCTGAAGTTCTCCCCCAAGGGCTTCAAGTTCGACCAACCCACCGTCGAGGTCTATCGACGTCGCCTCACCGCGTTGGCCTCGAGCGTCGCCGCCGACATCGACGCATCCTGACGGTCGGGTGGCGCCGGTCGCGTCCGTCCGACTTGGAGTTGCCGGCAGGCCGGTGCCTACGACGGGTGGTAGCGGGCGGCGGGGGTCCCGGGCGGGTTGATCCGGCCGGGTACGGCGTCGGGATTGCCGACGCACACCTCGAGTTCGAGGCCCTCGGGGTCGCGGAAGAACACGCTCAGGACGTGACCGAAGTCGGTGACGAAGCCGTCGGTGCAGCCACGCCGCATCAGCTCGTCGCGCAGTGCGTCGAACTGCTCGATCGACGCTGCACGGAGCGCGAAGTGATCGAGCCGGCCCCTGCCGAAAGTCGGCGTCTGCCGGGACGCTTCGTCGTTGCCGTCGATCTGGAAGACGTTGATCTCCGACGTCGGTGCGATGCGCAGTACCACCATCTCGAGCCCGTCCTCGGACAGACGCCCCTCGACCCGAGCGCCGAAGACCTCGCTGTAGAAGTTCACGAAGCGCTCGAGATCGGCCGTCAGGACGGCGACATGGTCGAACCCCGCCAGCACCTCAGTCGCCTTCGTAGAAGATCGACAGCGCGATGCCGTCGGGGTCGGCGAAGTTCAGGATCGCACCGACCGAGATGTCGATGCGACCCGAGTGCTCGATGCCGGCCTCGTCCAGCCGCTGCGCCCAGGCATCGACGTCGGCGCGGGTCGGCACCGAGAACGCGGCGTGGTCGAGGCCGGTGCGATCGTGTCCGAACCCCGAACCGTCGTTGCTGGTGTGCTCGACCAGGCCGAGCATCTGGGTGGTGCCTCGCAAGCGGTACACCTTTGCGCGGCGCTCGTCGCCGGGTTCGTCGATCGCTGGATCGAGGTCGAACAGCCGCTCGTACCACGAGATGCTCGTGTCGAGGTCGCGGACCGTGAGCGCGAGGTGGTGGAACCCGGTCACCGAACCGTCGGACACCAGGGCAACGTAGCAGCGCCGGCCGCACTTGAAATCGACGAAGCGGAGGAGGAGAGTGGACGGCCAGGAATTCGAGTGTCCGGGGGTGGACATGTTCGTACAGATCATCGAGGGGCAGGCGAAGCATCCCGCTCGGATGAAGGAGCTCATGGACCGCTGGATCGCCGAGATCCGACCCGGCGCCGAGGGCGCTCTCGGCACGACCGCCGGCGTCACCGACGACGGCCGAGCGATCGCCTTCGCCCGCTTCGAGTCGGAGGCGGCGGCGAGGGCCAACAGTGAACGGCCCGAACAGGGCGCATGGTGGGAGGAGATGTCGGCGTGCTACGACGGCGACGTCACCTTCACCGAATCCGACGACGTCGAGACGTTCCTCGCCGGTGGCTCCGACGACGCCGGGTTCGTCCAGGTGATGAAGTCGTCGGCGGTCGATCGTTCGGCGATCGCGCGGATGGATGCCGCCTTCGAGTCCGTGGCGGCGACGATGCGCCCCGACGTGATCGGCAGTCCCCTGGCTCGCCTGACGCCACGCCCGACCGGATAGAGATTGCCCTGAGCGCTGGTGCCGTTCGCTCCGCTGATGCCGACGACGGTCGGTCCGGCGACCGACCGTCACAGGATGTGGCGGGTGACCCGCTGCACGGATGTGGCCACGCTCGGCGTGACACGGCCAACACGATCCAGGAGCCGATCGGCCGGGATCGAGCGGAGCAGATCGATCGCGAACACGTGCCCTTCGGCGTCGATCCGCCACGGGAACGGCACCTCGTCGGGCTCGCCGGGGATCGCCGGCGCAACGATGACGCGTCCCGACAGGCGGGTGAACTTGCCGCTCGACACGACGAGCACGTGCAGGCGATGCTCCTGGCTGATGTCGGCCAGGTGGATGTCGCCGGCCTCGATCACTCGATGCCGTCGAACGCCCGGTCGATCTGGGCGATCGCCTCGTGCCGACGCCGCCGCTCGGCGTCGGGCAGGCTCGACTGCCACGCGGCCGCCGACTCGGCCTCGGCCCAGAACCGGTTCGCCTCCAACGCATCGAGGGCTTCGATGACGGTGTCTTCGTACGTGTCGCCACCGAGGGCGCGGAGCCGTTCGCGCGTCTCGACGCTCAACTTGATCGTCGTCGAGGCCATACCGGGAGTATACCGACCGAGCACGCGAGCGTGTGTGGGTGAGGACTCGGCGTTCAGCAGCCCGTTGCCGCCTGGAGTGCTCGACAGGCCTGCGCCATGCGGGCCGGTGGCAGCGTGGTGACCCGACGCCGGAAGGTGGTGCGGGGGATCGTGTGGATGTTGTCGAAGTTGACCACGCACGCGGTCGGCAGCCCGTCGGCGATGGTGAGTGGGAGCTCGGACACCACGCCCCGCTCGGTGCGGGTGAGGGCAGCGACGACGACGGAGCCGATCCGGGAGGCGACCGGGTCACGCGTCAGCACCAGAACCGGGCTGTCGCCGCCGGGAGTGGCGGCGAACCAGACCTCACCGCGTTGCATCGGCCCAGTCCGACCAGTCCTCGGCCGGACCCCAGTCGGCGATCGTCGCCAGAGCTGACTCTCCCTCGGTGAGTGGCACGGCTTCCCATCGGTCGGCGTCGTGTTCGGAGGCCAGTCGGTTCAGGTGCTGGCGCACGGCATCGCGCAGGAGTGCCGACCGGTCGATGCCGAGTTCCTCCGCCCACCGTTGGACGGCCGCTGCATCCTGGTCGTCGACGCGGAAGCTGAGCATCGTCATACACGAATGCTACGACGTCATACATGCGCCGCGAACTCACGACGTCGCAGCCACGTAGAACGCAGCACGCCGATGAAGGCCCACGCGATCGCCATCCAGAACCCGCTGATGATCAACCACAAGATGTTGCCGATCGTTCTCACGATGTCCGCTCTCGTCGTGCGGTGGGTGAGGCGAACTCCGACATCAGGGCTCCATCACGACCCAGCCGCGGCGTTGGAGCTCGGCGGCGAGTTGCTCGTCGGAGAACTTCTCGAGCTGCGCGCTGGCCTGCTTGCGTCGATCCGGCTTCGGCTTCACCGACGCAGCTGGTGCGGGCTCGGGCGTTTCGTGCACCGCCTCGTGGAGCGCGGCGATGAACTCGTCGGCCTCGTCGCGGGTGAACTTGCCGTTCGCCTGGCGCTGCGTGAACCCCATCGGCCCGCGGGCGTCGCGGAAGTCGGAGTGTCCGGCGGCCTGTAGCAGCTCGGTCAGCTCGCGCAGCTGGCTGTGGGTCGCGGGCGGACCCGACGATTGTCCGAAGGCCATGCCCTCAGTCTCGCACCGGCGGCTCGGTCGTTCGGGCCGGAGCCGGTCCAGTGGGATCGAGGCGGGCAGGAGTGGGCAGCCGGAGGTGGTGGACCAGAGCGCCGGAGTCGAGCTCGTCGAGGGTGATGGCGTGGCGAAGTGCGGTCCGTCGGAGGCTTCGGCAGCGGCGTTCGGTGTCGTCGGTCGCGTTGTCGACCCAGCGGGTGATGGAGCGTTCCACCTCGGGCGGGACCTGCGCCGGCTCGTCGTGCGGATCCTCGGGAAAGATGGGCGGCCGCACGCCGACGGGCAGCATGATGGAGCCGTCGGCTCGGATGGTGTGGATCCGACCGTGGGTGTCGCGTCGGGTGCGCCATCGTTTTCGGTGCTTCTCCCGGTTGTCGTGGCCGCATCGGACGCCGGCGTTGTCCTGGTCGGTGGGGCCGTCGTCGTGCCACTCGCTGGAGTGGTCGACTTCGCAGAGGTCGGCGGGCAGGCCGCAGCCGAGGTGGTCGCACTGGACAGCGAGGAGCTTGGCGGCATCTCGAGCCGCCCCGGTGAATACGCGGACCTTGCGACCGAGGTTGATGGGGAGATTGTCGGCGCCGAGCACGGCGCGGCGGATGTGTCCGGCGAGCGCGGCTCGCAGTACGGCGTGGGGGTGCAGGACCTGGCCCGTGGACGTCTCGCATCTTCGTGACTCGAACCCGTCGGGATCGGCCATCAACTCGTCGAGCAGCTCGTCGGGCGATGTCAGGCCGGTGAACGGGTCGACCTGCTCGCCGGCGAGCGTCGAGTCGGGGGCGAGGCCCGCCTCGGCGAGGATGGCTGCCCAGGTTCGGTGGTCGGTCAGGATGTTGACGACCGGCTCGACACCGGGCGCCGCCCGTCCGGCCTGGTGGTTGGCGAGGGCACCGCGCATGATCGCCGCGAAGGCGTCGTAGCTGCGTTGTGCTGCGGTGCGGGGGAGCGGATGGTCCTCGGCCCGATCGCCGTACTGGGCGCGGCGGGCGGCGACGTCGGCGTCGTATTCGAGTTCGCAGAAGTACTGGAAGATGGCTTCGAGTTCGACGTTGACGAGCGGGTCGCCGCCGCTGCCGTTCAGGTGCAGTGATCCGTTGAGGTTGACGACCCGGGCGCGCCGGTTCTTCATGGAGTCGTCCAGGCCACGGTGGGCACCGTCGAGGTCGGCGAGCGTCACGAAGCGCTGCACACAGGTGCGGAACTCGCGGAACGGGAGGCGTTCGGCCAACTCGAGCAGCAGCGGGGCGAAGTCGACGAGGCGGTCGCGGATTCGCGTGTTGGAGTGGGCGACGGCGAGTTCGTTGGCCTGTGGGATGCCGATGTGGCCGTCGTGAAGGGCCTCCGCCACGCCGGCGAGCCCGGCAGTGACGGTGGTGAGTCGACCGACTCGCGCAGCTTCGGCGTCGGAGTAGTTGCAGGTCGCGCGCAGGTAGGCCTTCAGCGAGCGGTGCCCGTCGTCGAGGTACGACCGGCGCCGGTCGACCTCGCCGGCAGCCAGTGCGAGTTCGGACTCGACTCGCCGCCGCTCGAGCTCCAGGCCGCGGAGGCGGTCGTCGAGGTCGGCGTCGCTGCACTCCATGAGCTCCTCCACCAGCTCCTCGACCGACACGTTTCCCATACCGACAACCGTAGAGAGGGGGTGTCACAGAGTTGGCCTCCGAGTCAGGAGGCGGACCGTCGGTCGGGTTGTGACTCGACGTCGAGCGGTGCGAGGGTGACGGCGATGTCACTGTTCCGTCGGCCGCGGTCGATCACGTCGACACGACACGGATGGGGCGCCGCCCCGCTCGTCATGTCGGTCGCGGTCGCCGTGCTTGCCGGTTGCTCGCCATCCGGCTCGGAGAGCGTCACGTCCTCCACCGCTCGATCCACGGTTGGCGCCGACGCCCCAGCCCGTCCGCCGTTGACCGCCCCGGTGGAGACGAACACCTGGCGCAGCACCGAGATCGTCGATGGCGACACGCTGTACGTGTCGGGCCCGCTCGGGGAACTGGAGGTGCGGCTCGTCGGTGTGAACACCCCCGAGGCGGGCGAGTGCTTCAGCGAAGAGGCGACCGGCGCGCTCGCCGAACTGGTGACCGGCAACAACCTGGTGCTGGTGGTCGATCGGTCCGACGTCGATCAGTTCGGGCGTGCCCTGCGCTACGTCGAGACCACCGATGGTGTCGACGTGGGCGCCGAACTTGTCGCCAACGGCTTCGCGATCGCGAGGCGGTACCCGCCCGACGACGCCCGCGCCGACCTCTACGCCGAACTCCAGGAGACCGCGCAGCGCGAGGGTCGTGGCCTCTGGGCGCCGGATGCCTGCGGGGAGAGTGACCTCGATGGCGTCGAGATCGACATCGAGGTCAACGCCGACGCTCCCGGCGACGACGGGAACAACCTGAACGGCGAGTGGGTCCGGTTCACGAACGTCGGCGACGAGGAGATCGATCTCGACGGGTGGGAGGTCGCCGACGAATCGGCCTCGCACCGCTACACGTTCACCGATCTCGGGCTCGCGCCCGGCGCCGCGGTGACCCTGTTCAGTGGCTGCGGCCCCGACGACGAGTCGAATCGCTACTGGTGCGTCTCGGGCAGTGCGGTGTGGAACAACAGCGGCGACACCGTCTTCCTCCGTGACCGGAACGGCAACATCGTCACCTCGCTGTCGTACGGCGACTCCGGCTGACCGGAGCGCTACGCGCCGAACTGCTGCCAACGTTCTCCGAGGTCCCACTCGTCGATCCAGTGATCGAGGTACTGGCGATCGAGCTCGGCGCCGGTCTCGAGGACCGATCGGATGTCGTCGAGGTCGCGTGGCCGTCCGGCGACCAGTCACCCTCGTCGGCGACGACCGTGACGATGTAGCCCGCCGATTCGAGACGGTCGACGAACGACGGCGCGAAGGTCGCCATGGTCGCCACATCGGTCGTGAAGCGCGGCGTGGCTCGATAGCGATCGGCGGCGAGGGCTCACCATGTCGTGACGACCGGACGTGCCGCGTGTCAGTCGTCGAGGCCGAGATGGGCGCGCAGGCGTGAGGCGCGGAAGCCGCCGACGTCGCCGGGCGGCAGCTCGGGGAAGGTCGCCAGCAGCCGTCGCACGTCCTCGCGTCCCACGGGGTCGCTGACGGCTTCGCGGGGCGTGCGGCCGGAGAGTGCGGGGATCTGTTCGTCGAGCCACTCGATCTCCTTGGCCCGGATCATCTCGTCGAGCAGAGCGCGAACCTCCGGAGCGTCCGGATCGAATCCGTCGGGTTCGTGGTCGCCCTCAGGGAGGTCGAGCTCGTCGAACTCGCGTCGTTCGTCGTCGAGCAGGTGGACGGTGCTGACTTGGTCGGCGACGAGCGCCTTCACGGTGGCCGCGCGTTCGTCCGAGTTCGTCTCCGACACGAGCGTCGTGCCGTCGAGGCGCAGCGTGGCGACGATCGCCCGCCGCATGCCGGAGGTGTCCTGCACGAGCGTCCACCGGTCGTCGCCATCGGCTGCGAAGCCGGCGGAGTTCAGCTGGTCCGACAGGAGTCCGGGGTCGTCGACGCTCCATCGGATGGTGTGGAACGCGAGGTCTTCGCCCGAGGTGTTCCTCAGGGTTGGGGGACGGAACGTGGAGGCGAGCAGCGCCATCATCTCGTCGACGTCGTTGCGGTCGATCACGTCGATGAGCGGGTTGACGAGGTGGGGCGCCACCGGGAAGAACCCGGAGAAGGACCGGTAGCTGTCGCCGATCGGCACCGGTCGACCGATCAGGTACATCCCCGGCCGCGTCGCGTCGGATTGATGGACGTTCGTGACGGTGATCGTCTCGCCGCTGCCGACGTCGCGGAGGTGCAGTTCGTCGGCGCGGTCCCGCAGGATCTCGAACACGGCACGGTCGGTGAGCAGCCAGGTCTGCGCGAGCAGCACTTCGTCGTCGGGGAGCAGCCAGCCCCGCGCAGCGAGGAACTCTTCGAAGATGCCGTGCTCGTGGAGTGCCAGATCGTGGACGAACGGTGACGAGGCCAGCTCGCGCCTGATCTCGTAGGCGCCCTCGGCGAGCTCGTCGGCGAGCTCCGTCACGATCTCGGGACAGGACGTGCGGACGTAGCGAAGGGCCTTGTCGTGGAGCCACGGCGATCGATCCTGCAGGGTGTGCTGTTCCTTGCCGAGGTGGCACGCCTTGTACTTGCGGCCCGAGCCGCACGGGCATCGGTCGTTGCGCCCGACCTGCGCCTTCGGTGGCCGTGCGTAGGCGATGACCTCCCCCAACACGTCCACGCCGTGTTCGTCGCGCTCGTGGTGGTGGGTGAACGGGTCATCGTCGTGGTCGCCTTCGTACAGCCGTGACTCGTCGATGCCGGCGCGGGCGAGGAGGCGCATCGCGGTCCGTGCGTCTCCACGGTCGGAGGCGATCGCTGCGGCATCGATCAGCAGGGGAGCGAAGGTGCACCCTCGCGCGGCGAGTCGCTCGACGAGTTCCACCGAGCCCCGCACGTCGGATCGATCCAGCACGCATCGCGACATGATCCAGCCCAACCCCTCGGGCCAATCGGGGTCGATGCGCGACGCGAGCGCGGTGACGAACGCTTCGACGCGACCGGTGTCGCTGGCGTCCGACACCGCCTCGGCGAGGAACGCCTCGGCGACGCCGTCCAGCTCGGCCAGTGCCGCCAGCAGGATCGCTGCGCTGTCGCGTTCGTCGTCGGTCGCGCCGAGGGCGGTGTCGCCCTCCTCCGAGAAGCTCCCGAACGCGCCGGTCAGGAGCTGCAGTGCGTCGACCTCGCGTTCGCCGAGGCCGTACATGAACCGGTGACGGTTGCGGAGGCGCCACCCCTCGAGCGCCGACCAGTCGAAGCCGGCGGGGGCGACCGTCGTGCGTTGCTGTTCGAGGCCGGCAGCGTCCAGCAGGTCGGGGAGGTACGGCACCGGTGCGTCGACGAACGCGTCGCGGTCGGACAGCAGGGCCGCCAGCAGCACCTGATCGGCGGTGGAGGTGGCGAGCTCTGCGTGTGCTCCGTCGAAGAGCTGGGCGTCGATGACCTCGACTGATCGTTCGAAGCCGGCCTGCACGGCGGCGATCTGCTGCGGCGTCGCCGTCGGGGGTGTCGGGCATCCCGCGACCTGGAGTCGCTCGGATTGCACGCTGAGCGTCTTCCAACCGTCGACGGCGGCGTCGAGCCAGCCGGGCGGGCCGACCACGATGTCGACGTCGGGTTCGTCCTCGCCGAGCCAGATCCCATCGGTCGTCGATCCGACCGATCGTGTCGCCGTTCGTGTCGACGAGGTCGGCGCCGTCCGTCACCAGCCACCAGCCGAGCGGCGACCAGGCCGGATGCATCCGCACGAACCCACGGTCGATGTCGTCGGCGCCGACCGGAATCGTCCACCTCGTGCCGTCGACGAGTTGGGGCGTGTAGCAGACCGCTCCGTCGATCTCGGCGAACGCCATGTCGACCTGCAGCAGCCGCTCGGCGATGCCCGTCACCCCGGCCCGACTCCCGAGCTGCGCATCGTTCGACACCGCCTCGATCAGCTCGTCGCGTGGAATCGAGCCACGCCCGAGGAGTGCAACCATCGCTGAGCGGACGTCGTTGGGTGCCGGCACGGCCCCATCGTCGCGGCACGGCCGTCCGGTCGACAAGCCCGATCGCGCGCCTGCGGACGCGTCGACTGTTCTCAGCAACCGAACGCGTAGGCGACTGCGGTGCAATTGGACGTGGCTGATCAGGCTGGCCGTCGGACCACGAACGCGAACTCGGTGGCGTCGTCGGCGGCGGGTGAACCGTCGGGTGCCAACACGGCGTGGACGTCCAACCCGGCGTCGGCGGCCAGCTCGCGGAAGCTGGGCACGGTGTGCCAGTGGAGCACCCATGGCCGCTCGACGATCTGGTGGTCGTCGCCGTCGATGATCTCGTAGCGCAGCACCGTGGTCTGGAGTCGGGGCATGTCGGCGCGGTCGGTCGACGACGCCGTCACCCGCAGCGTGCGGCCGCGGTCGTCGACGTGTTCACGGCTGCGGTGCAGGTGTCGCTCGGGAACCGGGTCGGGGATGAACAGCGGGATCAGCGCTGCGCCGGCCGGATCGAGGTGGTCGCGGATCCGTTCGAGCGCGGCGCGGGCCGTCGAGTCGTCGACGATGAGGTTGAACGTCGGCCCGGCCAGGAAGATCGATCGGAAGGTCGTGCCGAGGTCCATCTGTTCGATGGTCGAGTGATGGACGGTGACGTCGAGTCCTCGTTCGGCCGCGGTGCTTCGCAGCTTGGCGAGCATGTCGGCCGACGAGTCCAGGCCGTGGACGTCGAGCCCCTCGGCGCGCAGTGTCAGCATCGGGTCGCCGTGCCCGCACCCGAGTTCGAGCGCCGGTTCGCCCCACCTCGAGATGAACCGGGCGTAGGTGCGTGGATCGGGCACCGAACCTCTCAACGGTCCGTAGACATCGACGACGATGCCCGTGTAGAAGTCGGCGGGATCGACATCGTCCATCGACGCAGCTTTGCCGA
>CAVSIX010000010.1:0-46323 GCA_963728195.1 Ilumatobacteraceae bacterium
CAGGTCGTACGGCTGCATGGCCCGGTCCGCCGTCACCAGCACGAGTGCCTCGGCCCGGGCCTCCGCGATCAACATGCGGTCGAACGGGTCGTGATGATGAGGAGGCAGGTTCGCAGCCAACTCGCCGTGGGCGGCGGAGACCGCCAGCTCGGTGAAGCCGCCCGCCACCGGCCCGCGTCGGCGACGCCGTCGGGGAAGTCGAGCTTGCCGAGCGCTCGCTTGATGCCGAGTTCCCACGGGGTTGCGGCCGAGAAGTACACCTCCTCGGCCGTCTCGAGCAGGGCGTCGAGTCTCGGGGCCCAGCTTGTCGTTGCCTTCCAGCCACCAGAGCGCAACGTGGCTGTCGACCAGCAACCTCACGGCGAGGGCGCCGACGCAGACCGGTCGAACAGTTCGACGACGTCGGCGTCGCTGCCGACTTCATCGGTGTGGTACTCGACTCGGCCCTGCCACGTGCCGGCGGATCGTTCCGGGCGTACAGGGGGCCACGGAATGATCTACGCGACAGGCTGGCCATCCCGCGGCACGATCACGTCGTGGCCCTGTTCGGCCTCACGGATCAACTCCAACAGGCCGCGAGACTTCGCTTCGTGAGTGTTGACGATTCGTGACACCATGGTCCTAGCTTAGCCAAGCTGTTGGAACTGGTGGGTCCGAGCTTCGCGAACTCTGACGTACCCCTCCGTCATGATGAACCCCATGGCGGAACCCGACCCACTGCTCGATGCGCTCCGGACGTTGACCGGTCGGCCCGACGCCGAGTTCCGTGACGGGCAGCGAGAGGCGATCGCGGCGCTCGTCAACGATCGGGGACGGGTGCTCGTCGTGCAGCGCACCGGCTGGGGCAAGAGCGCGGTGTACTTCCTCACCACGCATCTGCTGCGCAAGCAGGGGCTCGGGCCGACGCTGCTGATCTCGCCGCTGCTCGCGTTGATGCGCAACCAGATCGAGGCGGCGAAGCGGCTCGGGTTGCGATGCGAGACGATCAACAGCGCCTCGAACACCACGGTCGCCGAACTCGAGCGACAGCTGCGCGCCGACGAGGTCGACCTGCTGCTGATCTCGCCGGAGCGGCTCGCCAACCCTGAGTTCGGGAACAAGATCATGCCGATCGTCGGGGCACGGCCCGGGCTGATCGTGATCGACGAGGTGCACTGCATCTCCGACTGGGGCCACGACTTCCGGCCCGACTACCGACGCATCGGGCGCATCGTCGACCGCCTGGCCGGCTCGTCGGTGCCGATCCTCGGCTGCACCGCCACCGCCAACGACCGCGTCGTCAACGACGTCGCCGACCAACTCGGCGCCGAACTCACCACCTTCCGCGGGCCGCTGCGCCGCGAGGGTCTCGCCCTCAGCACGATCCGGCTCGACCGGCAGGCCGAACGCCTCGCCTGGCTCGCCGAGACGCTGCCCGAACTGGAGGGGTCGGGCATCGTCTACTGCCTCACCGTGCGTGACGTCGAGAACGTCGCCGCCTGGCTCACCTCGCAGGGCATCGAGGTCGAGGCCTACTTCGGCTCGCTCGACAACGAGGCTCGCGATCGAAGCCGAGCGCAGGCTCCAGAGCAACGAGATCAAGGCGCTCGTCGCCACCACCGCGCTCGGCATGGGCTACGACAAGCCCGACCTGAGCTTCGTCGTCCACTTCCAGTCACCCGGCTCGCCCGTCGCCTACTACCAGCAGGTCGGTCGCGCCGGCCGAGCACTCGAGACCAGCCGCGGAATCCTGCTGCGTGGCGTCGAGGACGAACAGATCCAGGACTACTTCATCGAGCGAGCCTTCGCCGAGGAACATCTCGTCAACGACATCGTCCAGGCATTCGACTCCTTCGACGGACCCGTTCCCCTCATGCGGATCCAGGTGAAGCTCAACGTCAGGATCGGGACGCTGGAACTCGTCGTCAAGCAGCTCGACGTCGACGGCGTGCTCGAACGTGTGGCCGGCACGAGCTACCAGCGGACGCTCCAGCCGTGGACCTATCCGGCCAGCCGCGTCGAGGCGGTCACGATGGCGCGCCGACTCGAACAGCAGTCGATGGTCGACTACTTCCACACCACCGAGTGCCGCATGCGATTCATCGCCAATCTGCTCGACGACCCTGCCGCCGACGACTGCGGCATCTGCGACAACTGCACCGGAGCGCCGACCTCGCATCGGCCGTCGATGGAGCTGACCGCCGAGGCCGAGAAGTTCCTGCGCAAGCGACCGATCGAATTCGTCGGCCGCAAGATGTACATCGATGGCGAGTCCGGCGCACGCAAGAAGATCCCCGCCGACGAACAGATCGACGACGGGCGGATCCTGGCGATGTGGGGTGACGCCGGCTGGGGTCAACTCGTCCGTCAGGGCAAGACCGTCGACGGTCGGTTCGACGACCGACTCGTCGAGGCGCTCGCGGAACTCGTCGAGGAGTGGGCACCAGATCCGGCACCGCAGTGGGTCACTTCGGTCCCCTCGATCCGGCACCCCGAGCTGGTTGCGACGTTCGCCGAGCAACTCGCAGATCGTCTCGGCCTGCCGTACCGCCCGGTCGTGGCCAGGCTCGTGGAACGGCCCGAGCAGAGGCTGCAGCAGAACTCGGCCCATCAGCAGGCGAATGTCGCTGGAGCGTTCGGTGTCACCGGCCGGGTCGTCGACGCTCCGGTGCTCCTTGTCGACGATGTCGCCGACTCGGGTTGGACGCTGACCGAGATCGGTCGACTCCTCAGACGGGCGGGAGCACCCCTGGTCTACCCTGTGGCTCTGGCCTCGTCGGCTGGACGCGACTGATGACCTCCTCACCCGACAGCACTCGAGCGGCGCTGCTGCTGACCAATCGGTTGGTGCCGCTCGACGCCAAACCGCTGACCGCACGAGAGTTCTGGCAGCTCGTCGATCACGTCGATCCCGCGGATCTCGTCCACGCACGACGCGGCCGGAATCGCCGAGCGGGTCGGTGTCGACGACGACGAAGCGGTCCGGCTGCGCACGCTGCTCGATGCGGCGACGGCGCTCGGCTTCGAACAGGAGCGGCTGGAGGACGGCGGCATCTCGCTGGTCTCCGCGCTCGACGATCGGTTCCCGGGGGTGCTGCACGACCGGCTCGGCAGCGCCTGCCCACCGTTCCTGCTCGTCGCGGGTCCGGTCGACTGGCTCGACCGTCCCGGACTCGGCGTCGTGGGATCGCGGGACGCCGACGACGGGCTCCTCGGTCTTGCACGCCGCTCCGCCGAGCTCGCTGTCTCGCACGGTTGGCCGGTGGTCAGCGGGCTGGCGCGAGGCGTCGATCAGGCCTCGATGGCTGGGGCGCTCGACGCCGGCGGGGTCGTGATCGGAGTGCCGGCGGAGGGCATCACGAGGGTGTCACGCAACGCCGAGATCCGGCGTCGGGTGCACGCCGGCGAGCTGTGCATCGCCAGCCCCTACGCGCCCGATGCACCGTTCCGCGCCGGCAACGCGATGGGCCGCAACAAGATCATCTACGCACTGTCACAGGTGACGTTCGTCGTGTCGGCCGACGCCGGTTCCGGCGGAACCTGGGCCGGCGCGAAGGAAGCGCTCGACCGTCGCTACGCCCGGGTCGCCGTGTGGACGGGAGAGGGCGCCAAGGACGGCAACCACGCACTCGTCACTCGCGGCGCGACACCGATCGACGACCTCACGAAGCTGTTCGAGATGGACCCTGCGCTGCCCCCGCCGCTGCAGAGCTCGCTGTTCTGATCGGTGGTCGCAACCGCCGACACCGCCCGCCAGACTTTGTGTCAGCGACGAGATGCAACCACGACGTCATCGCTGACATGGATCGCCGCGTCGCGGTCGTCAGGGATCGGGGAGGTCGGACGGGTAGGTGACTGCGATCTCGACGATGTCCGTGCCGAAGTCGGTGGTGTTGTTCGTGATGAACCGATCGGCGCCTGCTGCAACCGCCGTGGCCAGGTGCACGGCGTCAGCGGCACGGAGCCCATACGACGCCCCGAGCGCCGCAGCCAGATCGGCGGTCGCTTCGTCGGTCGCGCGGAGGTCGAGCCGCGAAAGTAGGAGGGAGAGAGCCTCGAGTTCCGCGTCGGCGCCCTGCCGCAGCGGCTTGGTCAACAGCTCGGGAATCAGCAGGACCGATCCGATACCGGCGACCTCACCGGTGACGGTTGTGGGTGCGACGGGGAACAAGGCGCGAACTCGGCGTCCCAGCGGATGATCGGGCACCGCTGCGTAGATCAGTACGTCGGCGTCGAAGGCATCCATCGATCAGCGAGCAGCACGCGAGCCGCGCACAGCGGCGACGAGCTCGTCAGCCCGCTCCGATGACAACGCAGGCGCCGTGTCGAGTTCGGCGGACGCACCGCGCTTCAGCAGGTCACGGAGGCGTTCGGCATCCGCGAGGGCGCGGTCGGCACGGCGGGTCCTGATTGCGTCGGGCCGAACGACGACGGCAACCGGTTCGCCGTGCCGGGTGATCGTGATCTCCTCGCCCGCCGACACGCGGTCGAGGATCTCCGGCAGTGCTGCACGTGCCCGGCTCGCTGCGATCGAGGTCATCGCCGAATTGTACATGACTGTACGGGAGCGTACAGATGGCTTCGAGCATGGCCGACTGCGCAGGTGATGGTGTCCGACGCAGTTCATTGGTGGAACGGCTAGACAGTATGAGGAGATGTCCATGGAGCTCGATCGGAGCTGCCGAAGGCGCGCATGAATAACGACCGACCGTTGGCGATGCGCACTTCGAGAGCTTCCTGCGCCAACGGGCCGACAGCGCGGATCCTTCATCGACGGACGAAGTTGCCGTCATCGATGCGTCAGGATCGAGCCGATGCCACACGTTCGATCGGATCGGCTGGTGGTCGTCGTTGCCAGACTGCATCCGATGCCGGTCGTTGCGCTCGGTGCCGACTCGCAGGTCGGCCACCGATGGACGTCGGCGACCTGCTCGTCGGCTGTCGGTCTCCTCGCCGAAGCCGCAACACGTGTCGAAGGTGATGCCGCTCGAGCGCCGGCGTCGGTACGAGCGTGAGCGTCTCGCCGGCGGCGTGACAGCCCTCGTCGGTTGGTCGGTACCGACTCCCTCCTGTGAGAGCACGACCAGGAGAACGCCATGTCACCGATTGACGTCAGATTCAAGAGTGTTACGATGTGTGACAAATGAAGGTCGAGGATCTCGGCTGGCTTCCTCCGGAGGGAGTTCGCCTCGACCGTGACGAACTCGCCCGTGTGGTGGTTGCGCTGCGAGCGCTGATCGACGGGTCCGAGCCCGACGAACCGAATCGAGCCCACGCCGTGACGATCGCCTATGTCGTCGCCGACGCGATCGAGCGAACAGGAGGAGCACGATGAGCAGACCACAACTGATCGAGTGGCTGGAGAGCGAGACCGGGCAACAACTCGAGCGCCCTGCAGCGGCTGCACCGAAGTCTCGACACGTGTCGATCCGGGTGCCCGAGGAGCTGTTCAGTCAACTCGAGGTCGTCGCTGCGACACGCAACGAGACGGTGTCGCAGACTGCGCGCCGCATGTTGCTCGACGGCCTGTCGACGCCGTCCTCGACGGAGGAGGCAATCGACGCAGCGATCGCATCATTGCTTGCCGCACGGGACCGGCTCGGTAAGTCCATCTCCTGACCCGGAGGTGTGCGGATCGCTGGTCAGCGCCATGGGTGTCGTCACGAACGGACCAGTAGGCGCCGTCCGGCCGGAACCCGCGACCTCAGTCGGCGATATCGAACGCAGCGGTGACCTTCGTCGGGTGCAGACGGACGAGCAACTCTCCCGGCACACCATTGCGTCGGCCGAACTCCTCGGCGCGGTCGGCGCCCATGTAGCGGCCACCGATGATCGTGGCGAACCGGCGCACCTCGTCGAGGTCGTCGTGCAACGTGACGGTGCCGTCGATCTTCACGAACGAGAACGGCGGCGACTCGTCGTCGACCACGAACGACGCTCGGCCTTCTCGAGCGAGCGCCCGACCCTTGCCCGTGTCGGCGCCGGTGTTGAACACCACGTCGTCACCGTCGAGCACGAACCAGATCGGCGCGACGTGGGGAGCCCCGTCGGAGGCGACCCACGCGATCTTGCCGGTGCGGGTGCCCTCCAGGAGAAAGCTGCGAACCCGGTCGTCGGAGAGTGAAGCCATGGTTCCAGTCTGCCCGCAGGCCGTCTCAGCCGGGGTCGCGAAGGTCGCGCCACTGCCAGGCGGCGCCGGCTACCAGGAGTTCGGGGTCGCCGGTCCACAATGTCGCCCGTTCGGCGACGGCAAGGGCTGCACCGAAGGCGTCGGCGAACGCCATCGGGTGGTCGGCCTTGATGCGGGCGGCATCGAGCACCGTCCGCTCGTCCGGGAGTCTCACATCGATGACGTCTCGGAGGTCGCGCACCACATCCATCGCGGCGCCCTCCCCGTGCGACCGGCGCACGATGTAGTGGACCTCACCGAGATTGATCCACGACATCAACGGCTCTTGTTCGTCGAGCAGTGCAGCCACCAGGTCGGCCGCCGGCCCGGCGTTCTCGAGGAATCGAAGCACCGCCCACGAGTCGAGAACGATGGTCACCGTCGGGCTTCGCGCATCCGGTCGGCGTGCCGCTGGGCGGTCAGGTCATCGGTCAACGCCGAGCCCTCGAAGCGACCGCGTAGCGGCGAACGGTGCCTCGTCGGGCGGACTGCGACATGATCGCCGTCGCGCCAGAAGCTCACCTCGTCGCCCGGCTCGATGCCCAACTCGTCACGCAGGTCCTTCGGGATGACGACCTGACCTTTCGGTCCGACGCGATGAGTCATACCAGCGAGTATAACCCGAGCTGGCGCAGAAGCCGGCCGGTGCACGGGACGGGTTGGGTCAGCCTGCGAGCGGGTAGGCGACGAACGCAAACGCTCGGCCGTCGGGCGACCAGCTGTTGACGTTGATCGTGCCCTGGCCGCCGAACAGCTCGACGATCGTCGAAGCAGACGACCAACGGTCGCCTTCCACCAACTCAGTTGCACCATCTCGTTCTGCGGGTGGCCAGTGGTGCCCGGCGGGTACGAGAGGTAGCACGCGGCATCGCCGACGGGCGCGAGGTGCGGGAACCAGTTGACGCGCTCGTCGAAGGTGAGCTGTTCGAGCCCGGTGCCGTCGCGTCGGATGCGGGCGATCTGGGCGTGACCCTCGGTGTCGCTGAACGCCTCGGTGTTGAAGTAGATCCATTCCCCGTCGGGGCTGTACTCGGGTCCGTCGGCCGGGCGATCGCCGAAGGTCACCTGGTGCACCGGTCCGCCGTCGGATGGCATCGTGAAGATGTTGGCGGGACCCCACGGGCTGTCCGCTCCCGGCTCGACCCCGACGAAGGCGATCTCGTCGCCGTTCGGATCGACCCCGTGGAGGAAGTGGTGCATCGGACGCTCGGGGTCGTCGCTGGTGACCTGGCGGTGCCCGCCCGTCGACAGTGCGACCCGATGGATGTGCCCGTCGTAGCCCGACACGAACATCGTGTCCTCGTCGGGGGCGGGCACGTGGTCGTTGTTGAGACCGGGAAGCCCGGGGATGACCAGTTGTGTGAGCCCTCCCCGCTCGAGTCGCCAGAGCACACCGTTGCCGTTGAGGATCAGCGGCCCGGACGAGGTCCAGTTGGGCGCCTCGAGGAGCAGTTCGTGCGTGCGATACAGCTCGGTGACAGCACGGGAGCCGATGTCGACCGTGCACACGACACAGGCCTGTCCGTCGAGCAGCGAGCGGTGAACGATCGTGTGGTCGTCCGACGACGTTCCGGTCGGACTGCACTGTTGATCGTCGGCCATGTGCACGAGTGTTGCAGGCGTCCGCGCCCACCCGACCCGACGTCGTCGGGCCGAACGACCCGACCGGCAGTGGCAGACTCGACCCGTGCTGGTCGTACGGGGAACGAAGAAGTTGCGGGACCGGGTGCGGGCCACCCCTGCGGGCGCTGGAGACGTCTCCACCACGCTGCTCGGCGACTGGTTCGCCACGGCGTTGTTCTGGAAGCCGCAGGTGGCGCTGCTGGTCAACGAGCGCACGCTGCTCCCGGTGTTCATGCCCCTGGCGCCGGCGGCGACGCTGCTCGACCGGATGCCGGACGCGATCGCGTCGGTGCTGCGTCTGCACGGTCGTCGACGACACGATCGTCGCCTCGGAGTTGGCGGCGATGAGCGACCAGCGGATCGCGCCGACTGACAACCGAAGCATCGTCGGCGTGATGAACGAATTCGGCATCGTCGGCGAGCGCGTGTTCGGTGCCGTGCACGGCGATCTCCCGGCGCTCTCGATGCGGATGTCGACAGTGATCGTCGGGCCGCTCAGGAAGGGGACCGGGTCACCCGACCGCGAACTCGCCGCCGTGGTTGCCGCCGGCGAGCAGCCGCAACCCCTGTCGAACGTGATCCAGTTCCCCGGCTCCCACCGGCCCGATCCCGCCCTCGCAAGCGTCACCCGACCGAGTGCGACCAGGCGCGTCTTCCAACTGAAGGTCACACTCCAGAACATCAAACCGCCGGTGTGGCGTCGCATCCTGGTCGACGCCAGCAGCACCCTCGACCAGGTCCACGAGGTGATCCAGGCCGCGTTCGGATGGTGGAACTACCACCTCCACGAGTTCGAGATCGACGGGACTCGCTACGGCGATCCGGACCCCGACGACGACTGGGGGCCGCCGACCGTCAACGAGCGGCGCATCCGCCTCGACACGGTCGTGACCGCCGGCTCGACGTTCGGCTACCTGTACGACTTCGGCGACGGCTGGAGCCACCGGGTCACCGTCGAGAAGGTCCTTCCCGCCGAGACCGGTACCACGGTGCCTGCCTGTATCGGCGGACGTCGAGCGTGCCCGCCCGAGGACTGCGGTGGTCCGTGGGGGTACGAACACCTCCTCGAAGCGCTCGCCGACCCGACCCATCCCGAACACCGGGACCTCACCGACTGGCTCGGCGCTCCGTTCGATCCCGAGGCCTTCGATCCCGCCGATTTCAACCGCTGACGCGGGAGACCATCACCTCGACGTGGTCCGGCGCACCGTGCGTGAGGACGTGGTGCGCCTGGGTCGAGGTCCACCACATCTTTTCGTCCACCTCGATCGTCGCCCGGACGGCGTAGGTGAGGCGTTCGTCGATGATCGACGGGTCGTACGGTCATCTCGACGTCGATCGGCACGTTGCCGGGCTCCTCGATCCGCCGGCTCGCCACCGTCTCGGCGGGTGCATCGGCTCGGGAGACGTCCTCGAGAATCACGATCAGCGCGGCGTTCGGCGGCATGGCGATCCGCTCGCGGTAGAACACGGTGACCATCAGCGTCGCTGCCTCAGAATCGTCAGCCATCGCATCATCGTACGGTCGAGGTCCGGCCCGCTCGTTCGAGAGCGTGGGAGACCCGAACTCACCGAGATCGTGGAGGCAGCGCGTCGAGGGACGGTACTGCTCTTGCCCCTCGAGCATTCACGCATCGAACGGGTCGACGAGCGCGACGCCGGTCCGTTCGACGTCAACGGTGTTCCGGGTGACGAACACCAGGTCCCGCTCGAGTGCGGTGGCTGCCAACAATCCGTCGATGACCGGGAGTGGGTCGGGCACGTTGAGGAGGGCCCAGCGCTCGCACACCTCGGTCGTGATCGGGATGATGCGATCGCCGTACTCGGAGGTGACCGTGGCCAGCCAGTCACTCAACCGCTTGCCGGCCCGGTCGTCGCGTCGGCGGAGCAGTTCGACGCCTCGTCGCAGCTCGCCGACCACCAGCACCGACAGCCAGAGCTCGTCCGTCTCGTGGTCGTCGAACCACGCCCGCACGCCGGCGTGGGCCCATGCGCCCTTGCGGAGTTCCGACACCACGTTCGTGTCGAGCAGGAAGCCGGCGCTCATCGCAGGTCGAGCTCGCGTGGCAGGTCGTCCCGGCGCTCGAAGTCGGCGTCGTCGCCGACGTTCGGCATCGCCATCAACGCCTCGGCGAGGCCCTCGGGTCGCAGCACCTGGCGCAGGAGCTGGCGGTGCTCCTCCTCCGTCGAGCGTCCGTTGGCAGCCGCGCGGCGCTTCAGCCGCTGGACGAGGTCGTCGTCGAGGTTGCGCACGATCAACTGAGCCACTGCTATCAACGATATCATCTCGCCCTCCCGGTGATGTCCTCGTGGGACCGCCCGGTTGGCGAGGGGCTGGGTCGAGCTCGCTCGACCTCAGCGTACTCAGGGGCTGTCACAGGGTTTCGGGGGGTCCATCAACCTCGCGCGTCCGCGGGCGGATGGTGTCGATCCTTCGCTCGCATCGAGGACAGTGCTGCGCAGATCAGGAACCGGGGATGTGGAGCAGCATCAGCTGTCCGGACTCCAGCTTGTAGAGCACGTCGCCGACCTGCTCCTGTTCGACGTAGTTGCCGTGACCCTGTACGTCGAGCAACCACCGTCCACCACCGAACCACTCCGATGCGTCGACGATCCCGCTGGACTCACCCTCCGGGTCGTTCACCGTGGCAACGGAACGCCACGTGTCCTGCCGTAGACGGTATTGCCACACCTTGGCGTTGGCCGTGTCCTCCTGAACCATGAGACTCTTCTTGCTGGTGTCGAGATTGTCCGGGCTGACGAACGGGACGTAGGCGCCGGCGTTCGGGTCGTCACCCTGGGCCATCTTGGAGAAGCTCGTCACGACCGTCGGGTCGGCGTCGTCCAGTTCGAACCGGAAAATTGCACCATTGGGTGAGACCCCGGGGTCGGAACCTCGCGTAAGACGTCCGGTGACGGCATCGGGGACGACACCGCCGCCGCCGGTGTCGGCCATGTAGATCACGTGCGGATCGTTCTTGTCGTAGGCGATGTCCTCGGCGCGAACGAACTGGAAGACGTTGTGGTCGTTGGACCACTGCTCCAGGGCGTCCTGGGGGTACTGGGCGGTAGTCCCGTCGGCGATGGCGTCGGGAACACGGATGAACTCGCCCGTCAACTCGTCGCCGGGCTGGACGTCGGCGTAGTCGTTGGCCCCGTTGAGCGGATCATCCGGATCGACGTCGGATCCGTTCTTCGACGTCGTGCGGAACGCCCACAGCTCACCCTCGTCGGCGAACACGGCGTCCTGATCGTCGGCGAGGTACATGTAGACCTGCGCCGACGGACGGCTGAACGTGTCGTCGGTGGTCAGCATCGCCAGCTGGTCGTAGCCGGGCACCGCGATCGTGTTCTCGTGGTTCAGCCGTCCCATGCCCTGAACTGCGACGTACTCGCCGGTGTCGGTGTTCAGCGCCACTGCGAAACCGCCCTGGCGCGTCCCGTTGCCCGGGAACGGGTCGGCGTCGTAGAGGTCACTGACGATCGGGAGCCCCGTGTCGTTCGTCTCTTCGCCGGTGAAGAACACATAGTCGTCGAAGCCTTCGGCCGGACCGGCCATCGAAGCCGAACAGAAGCGCAGGAACCCGTCGGCGGGGTCGACCGCGACGGATGCGTCGAGCACCGAAGCCTGGCCGGGGCCGGCTTTGGTGCTGAGTGTGAGCTTCGACACCGAGGCGTCCTGCAAGTCGGCGGTTCCGAAGAACGGGACCGTGGTCTCCTCGTGAGCGACGTACACGTCGACGGTGTGCTTGTCGGACCCTGGCCGAATGCCGATCCCGTCGGGAATACCCTGGAACGTGAATCCGTCGATCTCCTCACCGGAGGAAATGATCGGGATCACGCTGCTCGCAGCAGGAAGCCCGTCGGCGAGCGTGATGAACGCGTCCTGGTCGGTCAGGTGGCCCGTGGGCGGAGGTTTGGCCTCGGCCGCACCGCTGATCGTCGCCACGATCAGCGCGGTGGCCGTCAACCCCCCGGTCGCCATCCATCGATTCCCCAATCGACTGCTCATGTCAACACCTCCACCTGCTCGGCCCGCCCCCATGGACCCGCAGCGTCGACCGTACTCCAGTGGACAGGCGATGTCGATGGGCAAGCCCGTCGAAGATCCGGCCGTTTTATCCATGTCCGAGTCGAGGGGCTCGACGTCACCGGTGGCGGCGGAATCGACGGCGCGGAAGACGGCTACGCCACCCTGCCGCGCACACGGTTGGCGCCAGGGGTATCCGGATGGAATCGGCGCTTCCGTCGCTGCTGGTCAGATTCGGATCGGGCAAACACGTGATGAACCACGTGCCATCGGCTGTCGAGCGACGGCCCGTCGCCCACCGAACCCTGGGACACCCCACGAGTAGAACTGTCGGCATGGGCAAGTGGCACATCGGAGAGACCTGCGAGACGTGCGGCACCGCCGTGCGAAGGATCATGTGGGGGATGCCCACCGAAGCCGGTGCGCGCGAAGCCGAACGCAAGGGCTGGTACATCGGAGGCTGCTGCATCGACGAGCGCGTCTCGCGCTGCGAATGCGGAGCGACCGCCTACGCAGCCGACGGTCGGCCGGTCGGCGAGTACCCGCTCGACGATCTCGACATCGACGGAGTCGTCTCGATCGAGTCGGCCCGTTCCAAGCGGACGCATCCGAGCTCCCACCGTCGGTGAAATGGGACCAGATGAACTCGGTCGGCCCGAGCAGGCACCGCCCGTCGTTGCGCGGTCGCTTCGAGGGCTCGGCGCTGACCGAGGACCTGACAGCCCAGCGGCTCACGCAGGTTCTTCGGGATGACGACCTGTCGCTTCGGCCCGAGGCGGTGAGTCATACCGAGCAGCATGACCGACGTCGTCGGCCCCACCGATCGATCACGACGCTGCGCCGACCGGCACCGGCGTCTGCGCCTGAACGGGCCGATGCCGCATCAGGTGCTCCACCACGAACCTCGCGTCTCGCTGCATGCCGACGACCGAGTCCGACGCTGCCGCGTACTGGAAGTGCAATCCACAGAAGTACAGACCTGGTTCGGAGTCGACGATGCCGCGACGGTGTGTCGGTTCGCCTCCCTCGCCGAGCACGGGGACGTCGAGCCACGGGAACGACGGTCGGAACCCGGTGCACCACACGACCGCGGCCACATCGAGCACCTCGCCGTCGTCGGTGACCGGTCGACCGTCCGACACCGAGACGATGCGCGACACGCGTCGAGCGACGGCTGCGATGTCCTTCGGCTTGACCCTCACGAGCGGTGACTTCCCGCCGCCCGCTCGGACCTTGCGGCCGATCGGTGTCCGCAAGGTGATCACGTGCTGCAGCATGACGAAGACACCCCTGATCAGCACGTTGCGCGCCAGCCAGGGCTCGATCCGAAACGGGATCACTGCGCCGGTGTCCCCGGCGACGATGAGCTCGTGCGTCGTCGCCAGATCGATCGCGATGTCCGCGCCACTGTTGCCCACGCCGACGATCAGCACCGGCCCGTCGGGGAGCTGGGCGCGCGATCGGTAGCGAGACGAGTGGAGCTGCACGATCGACGGATCGAGCTCGGAGGCAAACGCCGGCACCCTCGGGTCGACGAGGCTCGACGTCGCGACGACGACGTTCGAGGACCGCAGGATCCTGCCTCCCGCGCAGATCTCGAATCCGTCTCCCCGGCGCGACACCCGGCTCACTCGCGTGTCGAGTCGTACCGGCAGATCGAAATGGCGTGCGTACTCCTCGAGGTAGTCGGCCATCTGGTCCTTGCCGACGAACTCGTCTCGCTTCGCAGGGAACGGGAGCCCCGGGAGGGCGTTGAGGCGGGCGGGGGTGAACAACAACAGCGAGTCCCAGCGGCCACGCCAGGAGTCGCCGACTCGCTCGTTGGCGTCGAGGATGACGAAGTCGCGCCCGGCCCGTTGAAGGTGGTGACCGATCGTGAGACCGGTCTGGCCGCCCCCGATCACGACGGTGTCGAAGTTCTCGACCTGTGTGGGTTCCGTGTGCATGGTCTGCTCCCGAACGTCTCGACTGGTTGGTCGATCCCAACGTACGGAGGTCGCCAGGTGGGGCGCATCGGGCAATCGCACCAATTCGCGCAGCGGGGACATGGGTGATTGTGTGTACGGACGCCGCTCGGCGGCGCATCAGTCGAGGTGGTGCTCGTAGGCGTAGGCGGTCGCCGCCGCCCTCGACGACACGCCGATCTTCGCGAAGATGTTCGCGATGTGGCGAGCGACCGTCTTGTCACTGATGAACAGCTCCTCGGCGATCTTGCGGTTGGTCTTCCCGGTCGCGACCTGCCGCAGCACCTCGACCTCACGGCCGGTCAATCCGGCGGCCGCACCGGCATCCACGTGATGCGACGTGGCGTCGATCCGTTCGGCGTCGGGAGTAGCGCCGAGGCGCTCGAAGGTCGCTTTCGCTGCGCTCGTCTCGAGATCGGCGGTGTCGAGATCGCCGAGCGTCGCACAGGCACGTCCGATCAACTCGCGGGTGCGGGCGACCTCGTAGACCGCACCCAGCTCACCCCAGATCTCGACCGCCTCGCGCAGCGCGGCGAGTGCGCGTTCCGCATCGTTCTCCACCAGGGCGACTTGCGCCATGGCCATGTGGGCAAGCGCGACGATGAACACGTCGGTGCCGTGCGCGGCGAGACCGGTGAGTTCGTCGACCGACCGCCGAGCGGCGTCGTGCTGGCCGGCCGACACAGCGGCCTCGACGTGTGCGCCGAGTAGTCGTGGTCGCTGTTCGGCCAGCAAACCTTCGTCGAGCACTCGGGCGAGCGTTCGCTCGGCAGCATCCGGCTCGCCCTCCGCGAGGCGGAGCAACGCCAGGCCCGGCTGAGGATCGCGGCCGTATTCGCTGGCTCGACGGTACGAACGGATCGCCTCGTCGACGTGTCCGCGGAGGCGTTGGAGCTCGCCCAGTTGGTACAGGGCGGCCCCGAGCGGAGGTTGGCCCGGAGGATCGGACAGCAAGGCGCAGGCACGTGTCGCCTCCGCGGTTGACTCGTCCCAGCTGCCGTCGAGTTGGAGGACCTCGGAGCGGTGGACGAGACAGCGTCCGCGGAACGGGACGAGGTCCGGCTGGCGATCGCACCAGGCCGCCAGTGCTCGGGTCCACTCGCGTGACCGCCCGAGGTCACCGATGTCGTGGCATGCCTCGACGACCCCGCAGTAGACGATCCCGGCGACGATGGGGGACACCTCCTCGGCGACGACCGCAACCATCGCGCGGTCGAGTGTCTCGAGGCCTTCGGTGATCCGTCCGAGCCCGAGCAGGCTCTGGCCGCAGCCCAGCCGGCCGAGCGAGCACAGGTCGATGTCGTCCGAGGCGGTCCCGATGGAGAGCGCCTGGTCGAAGTGGCCGAGTGCGGTGTCGGCATCATCCGCTCCGAGCGCCGCCAGTCCTTGCGGCAACATCACGTAGCCGCGCGCTGCGGCGTCGGGATCGAGGCCAGCCGCCAGTTCCGACGCCCTGGCGATCCACGCGCCGCCCTGTGCGGGCTCGCCGCGCAGCATCAGGTTCATCCCGAGGAAGAACGCGGAGCGCGATGCGCCCGGTGTGTCGTCGTCGCGGAGGCACTGGTGGAAAAGCCGCTGGCGGATCTCGTCGCCGAGATCGTCGTCTCCGCAGAGATGTGCCGCCGTGGCCAGGCGTTCGAGGTCGGCTGCGGCGAGCGGAGATTCGGCGTCGGCGGACACGAGCAGTTCACGGGCCTTTCGCCAGGCCCGCTCCTCGAAGGCCGCACGTGCGCGTTCGAGTTCGGACATGCCGTCAAGCCTCGCGCTTTTCGCGCCCGACCCGGGTCGGTCACGAACCCGTTCGACGCACGAGCAACACGCACCAGCTGTCGCGTCCGGTGACGCGTCGCCGGGCCGATGTGACGGGTGCACCCGTCGCGTAGCCTCCATGCGGTGGCCGCAACCGACCTGAACACCGAGGCGATCGGCGACCACTCCGGTGCAACCGACTCACCCTCCGGCAGCGGTGTGCGTGCGTCGCTGATCGACCGGCCGCTCGACGTCGACGAACGCGAGCGGCTGTTCGCCCTGCGCGCGGCGTCGTCGGAGCAGGCAGCGCTGTACGCGTCGGTGCTGACGGTGCTCGCCGAGGCGAAGGAGGCCTACCACCTCCAGATGCGCACCGGCGAGATCCGCCGCCGGCTCGAAGCCAGCCCGATCGCCGACGGTTTCGACGAGTTCAGCGACCGCGCGCTGCGGCCGGCACTCGACCAGCTGCGGGAGTGGAGGTGCGTCGACTGGGTGCAGGACCCGTCGTTCCGTGCGGCGTCGGTCGAGGAGTACCTGAAGCGACACGAGCTCTGGGAGCTCACCCCGACCGGCGAGGCGACGCTGCGCTCGATCCGACTCGTGCTGACCGCCACCGAGGAGCCCGGGTCGCTGCAGCGTGCCATGTTCCGCCAGATCCGCGACGCCCTCGGCGACCTCGCCGATGCCATCGCCGTCGGTGACGCCACCCGCGTCTACCTGCGCCTGCGCGACCTCGATCTCGCCATCGGCGACCTCGCCGCCAACGCCCGCGAGTTCTACGCCACGATCAACCGCATCGCACGCGAGGATCGGCTCGAGGACCACGTCTTCCTGCTGTACAAGGACCAGCTCATCGCCTACCTGCAGGACTTCCACGACGATCTCGTCCGGAACCGCTCGCTGATCAGCCGCCTCCTGCTCGAACTCGACGACCACCAGCGCGCCGAGCTGATCCGCCTCGCCGACGAGGGCGACGACTCGACCGGACTGTTCGGAACCGGCACGAGCTGGGCGTCACGGTGGGACGGGATGCTCGACTGGTTCGTCGCCGGACGCGTCGCCCGGTCGGAGGCCGACTCGTTGATCGGAGCGACCACCGTCGCCATCCGTGAGCTCCTCACACTGCTGCGACGGCTCACCGAACAGGCAACCCGGCCGGTCAACCGAGCGTCCGAACTCCATGCGACCGCCGCATGGTTCGCCCGATGCCCGACCGACGACGACGCGCACGTGCTGTTCGACGTCGCGTTCGGGCTCGCGCCGACGGTGCACCTCGGCTTCGCCGTGGCCGACCCCGACCTCGGCGGCCGCTTCCCCAGCTGGTGGCGAACCGCACCTGTCGACATCCCCGTGTCGCTGCGCGAGTACGGCCGCCGCGCGGCACCTGGCCGCACGGCGCGCCGACACGACTTCAGCGATGCCAAGGCCGCGCTCGCCGCCGAGCGTGAACGAGCCGAAGCGCAACGATCCGTCGCTGCGCAACGCCTCGTCACCATCGACATCGACGACGCCGTGATCGACGCCGACGCCTGGCCCGTCATGTTGTCGTACCTCGATCAGGCACTCGCCGCCCGGCCGCCGGCCGCCGCGTTCGACACGACGATCCGCACGCCACATGCGGTCGTGCGGATCCGGTCCGCCGACCACGACACGCGCCTGCGCGCCACGGCGGGAACGGTGTCGCTGCACCGCTGCGAGGTCTCGGTGAGCGCCCCGTGAGCACGACGCCCAGCGTCACCCACACGCGTGCACGCATCGCCGCCCAGCTCGCGCCGCACCAACTCGGCGAGTTCCAGCGCGCCGCCCGCCTCCTCCTGCGCCGCCCGCTCGTGACGTCGAAGGACGCCGAGGAGTTCGCGCTCGTGCGCCGTTGGGAGCAGGTGCTCGGCAACGAGTTCAGCCAGAAGTTCGGCTACCGACTCGACGTGTCACGCACCTCGGCGCGGCTGTTGCGCCGTCCCGCCTCGCTGAGCCGACACCGCGGCGCCCGGCTCCCCAACGGCCGACCGATGTCGCGATGGGGTTACGTCTACTTCGCCCTCGTGCTCGCCGCACTCGAGCAACCCGGTCGCCAGGTCCTCGCCTCGGAGCTGGTCGAACGCATCGAACAGCGCGCCCGCGGCGACGAGCACCTGTCGCTCGACTCACGCGAGTACGCCCAACGCAAGGGGTTCAGCGACGCGGTCAAGTACCTCGGGCGCCTCGGTGTGCTCACCGTGCGCGACGGCGACGTCGACACCATCGTCGACGACGGCCAGGTGCTGTTCGACATCGACCGCGACGCGGCGGCGATGTGCCTCGTCGCATCGCCGAGCATCCTGCGCGAGGTGGCCACCGTCGACGACTTCATCGCCACACCCACCGGCGGGTCGACGGCGGTGCGCTCGACCAATGCCCGCCAACGTCTCAACCGCCGACTGATCGACCAGCCGGTGGTCACCGTCGACGATCTCGACGACGACGAGTACCAGCTCGCCTGGCGCAACCGCCGCCGAGAGGCCGACAACATCAGTCGCCTCACCGGCTGCGACGTCGAGCTGCGCGCCGAGGGGATGGCGCTGATCGACGTCACGGTCGAGCCGATCAGCGGCGAGCGCTTCCCCGGCAACGACTCGGTCGCCCACGCATCGCTCCTCTGGCTCGACCGCATGCTCACGGCACTCGACGATCTCCGGGACACCGAAGAACACGACGTCACCGAGTCCGACGACCTGCTCGACGACGATCACGACGATCATCCCGACGTGGTGGAGGACGTCGACGACGACGCTGCCGTGCTGCGGCGGCCGCCGTCGATCGCGGCGCGACGGTTGTCGCGTCACGACAGCGACGGGGCGTGGGACGAGATGTTCGCCGACTACGGCGAGCGATTCGCGCGCGACGCACGCGAACGACCCGAGCGCTTCAAGGCCCAGTGCGTCGAACTGCTCGACCGGTTCGGCCTCGTGCACCGCCACGGCGCCCACGTGGAGATCTCGGCGGCCGCCTCCCGCTTCCGCGCAGTCGCATCGTTGCCGACCCCGAGGCGTCGCGACCCGAATCAGACGGAGCTGTTCGGATGAGCCGGTGGCGGCCGATGCGTGCGGGCATCTTCAACATCTGGGAGTACGACGACCAGGTCTTCGAGTTCGGCGACGGCCGCCTGGTGCTGCGCGGACGCAACGGGTCGGGCAAGTCGAATGCGCTGTCGCTGATCTTCCCGTTCGTGCTCGACGGCGTGATGAGCGCCACCCGCATGGATCCGATGGGCGGTGGCCGCTCGATGAAGTCGTTGCTGCTCGGCCGCGACGACGACGACGCCAACGGCGGCCGCTACCGCGACGACTCCGGGCAGGGGTACGTGTGGATGGAGTTCGAGCGGTCGGTCGACGCCGGCGAGTCCGAGCACCTGACGATCGGCGTCGGCGCCCGCGCCACCCAGCAACGCGACGCCAACGCGTGGTTCTTCGTGACGCCGCTGCGGATCGGTGACGACCTCGAACTCGCCGCCGACGACGTGCCGAAGGGCCAGCGGGAACTCGCCGAGAGTCTCGCCGGCCGGGGCGAGGTGTACACGACCGCCGAGGACTACCGCATCGCTGTCGACCGGGCGCTGTTCGGGCTCGGCAACGTGCGCTGGCGCACCCTGCTCGACCTGCTGCTGACGCTGCGCCGCCCCCATCTCGCCGGCAAGCTCGACACCGATCACCTGTCGTTCACGCTGTCGTCCGGCCTCGCCGAACTCGACCCCGCGCTGATCGCCGACGTGGCGCACAGTTTCGACGACCTCGATGCGATGCACGACGAGCTCGACGGCGTCACCGGAGCCCTCGCCGCCGTCGAGCGGTTCATGCCCGCCTACCGGGCTCATCTGCTCGGCGTCGCCCGCGGACGCGCGGAGCATCTCGTGGCCGTCGACGCCGAACAGCGCGAGGTGACATCGGAGTTGCGCACGAGCGAACGCGATCGTTCGCAGGCCGAGGTCGCCGCTGCGCAGGCTGCCGAACTCTCCGAGCAGAACCGGCGCGAACGCGACCGCATCGACACCGAGATCGAGGCGATCCAGACCTCGCAGGCGTTCCAGGACGCCGCCGCACTCGCCGAGGTCGAGCAGCGTGCTGCGGCATCACTCCGCGCCGCCGACGCTGCGGAGCAGGCCCGACTCGCCCAGCAGCGGCAGTTCGACCGCACACTCGAGTCCGAAACGGCGGCGACCGCCACGACGGGCCGGCGCCGCGACGAACTCGGTCGTGCGTTCGACCAGTGGCGTGACCTCGCCGCCACGGTGCGCCTGCGCGACGTCGCCACCTCGGTCGCCGACTTCGCCGCAGACCCCGTGCTCGCCGCCACCACCGTCCGGTCGGCCGAGGTCACCGAGATCGACGACCTCGCCGCCGCCGCCTCGACGGCAGCGGCCGCTGCTCGCCGAGCGGCCGAGCACCGCCAGCGTCTCGGCGACGCGTACGCCGAGGCACGACGGCTCCGCACCGGCGCCGAAGGTGCGGTGGAGCAGGCGGTCGGCCAGCTCGCCGCGGACATCGACGAATGGCTCGACCAGCTCGACCCGATCATCGCCCGCGCCCGCCCCGTCGTCGACGGTGCACTGCCCGACGCCCGCGCTGCCGCGGCCGACCTCGACGTCGGCGAGCCGGGTTCCGTCGCTTCCTTCGATGCGATCGTGGCCGATGTACGCACGGCCCTCGCGGTCACCCGGCAGCGCTTCGATGCCAGCGCCGACAGCCGCCGCACGACGATCGGCGGTCTCGTCGCGGAACGGCGACGGGTCGCCGACGAACCGAACCCCGGCCCGCCGTCGGACCCGACGCGCCCCGACGCTGCGCGAAGCGACCGGGTCGGGGCGCCGCTGTACATGTGTGTCGACTTCGCCGCATCCATCGCCGACGACGACCGTGCCGGGCTCGAAGCCGCCCTCGCGGCGGCCGGGCTCCTCGACGCTCGAGTCGTGCCCGCCGGGTCCGGCGACGGCGATGCACTCGATGCCAGCATCGAACCCGTCGACCGGTCGGCCGGCGGCCGAGCGACGCTCGCCGACGTCCTGACGCCGCTTGCGGTCGGCGGGCTCGGCGTCGCCGACGTCGATGCGGCACTCCGAGCGGTGGCACTCGACGACGGGCTCGTCCGCATCGGGCGGGACGGTTCGTGGCGGCTGGGACCGATCGCCGGTCGGTACCGCAAGGAGCGCGCCGAATTCATCGGGCACGAAGCTCGCGAACGTCGCCGAGCTGCCCGGCTCGCCGAACTCGACGCCGAGATCGCCGAGGAGAACGATGCACTCGCCGACGTCGAGCGCGTGCTCGCCGAGCTGTCGTCGATCGTCGACGACCTGTCGGTGGTGGCTGCTGGCCGCCCGAGCACCGTGCCGCTCGCCGATGCCCGCAACGCACTGACCCAGTGCGAAGCGCGCGCCGATCAGCTCGCCGACCAGCACGCCGCGGCGGTCGCCGACGCCGACATCGCCGACGAGGTCGCCTCGACGTCGTCAGCGGACCTGCATCGCCGTGCCGACGCACTCGGGGTCCCGGTCGTCGATCAGGAACGACGCGAGTTCCTTCGTTCGATCGAGCGATGCCGCCATCTCGGCGAGTCGGTCAGCGCCGCAATGGCTCGCCTCGAGGAAGCGGTCGGCCACGCCGACGCCGCAACGACCGCCCGTGTCGAGGCATCCGACGACCTCGACGCCGCGGCTGGTCGCGCCGCCGATGCGCGGGCCCAGGCCGACGACGACCGGCTCCGCTACGACACGCTGTTCGCCCGCGTCGGCGACGACGTGCAGGCTGCCGCGCAGGCGCTCGAGGACGCCCGCAGGCGGCTCGTCGACGTGCGCCGCGCGGCCTCGGAGCTCAACGAGCGGCGCCGTGTCGCCGATGCGTCGATCGCAACGCTCACCGAACGGTGCATCCAGCTCCGTCAGCGTCTCGACGCGGTCGCCGCCGAGGTCGTGACGGCGCGGGTCGCGATGCAGACCGTGTGCGTCGAGGAGGTCGCCGACGTGCTCGCGCTCGACGGCGTCGGGTCGGGGACCGAGCCGCTCGCCGCCGCACGAACCGTCCTCGCCGATCCGACCGAGGTGCCCGACGATGCGACGAACCGGATGGAACGTGAACACCGCACCGTCCTGCTCGATGGACTGCGCGCCGGGCACGATCCGAGCATGCCGAAGTTCGACGGGTTCGACGTCGTGCGCGTGGGCACCGCCGACGGCGAGATCCCGATCGGTGCGCTCGCCCGGCGCCTCCGCGACGACCGCGACCGGCTGGGGCTGCTGCTGTCGGATCGTGAACGCGAGATCTTCGAGACGCACCTGCTCGCCCGCGTCGGTGACGCGTTGCGCGAGTTGCTGTTCGAAGCCGACCACTTCGAGCAGCGCATCAACGCCGAGATGGCCAAGGCGCCGACGTCGAGTGGGATGACCGTCGAGCTGAGCTGGGGCGTCGACAGCGACGACCCGACGGTGAAGCAGGCGGTCAAGACGATGCGCTACTCGCCCGACACGATGGGTCCCGAGCAGCGAGAGGTGTTGCGGGCCTTCTTCACCGAACAGATCCAGGCTCGGCGTGCGGCGGATCCCGGACGCAGCTTCGTCGACGTGCTCACCGCCGCCCTCGACTACCGCTCGTGGCACTCGTTCAGGTTCTCGATCCGTTCGGCCACCGGCGGGCGACGACAGGTGACCCGCAAGTACTTCCGTGAGCTCTCGGGCGGAGAGGCCGCCACCGTGCTGCACCTCCCGTTGTTCGCCGCAGCCGCTGCGCACTACGCGAGCGGTTCGATCGACGGGCCGCGCCTGATCGCGCTCGACGAAGCGTTCGCCGGCATCGACGACGACATGCGCGGCAAGCTGATGGGTCTCCTCGTCCAGCTCGACCTCGACGTGCTGCTGACCAGTCACGAGTTCTGGGGCTTCTACGCGCAGGTGCCGAACCTGGTGCTGTACGACCTGACCCGGCGCCCGCCGGCCCTCGGGGTCTTCGCGCAGCGCCTCGAATGGTCGTCGACCGAGCCGTCGAGGTGACCGCTGCGACCGACGCCCTCGATCGCCCCGAGCTGGCCGCGCTGTGGTCGACCGTGCGTGCGCACCTCGAGCGCCGCTCGTTGCGCATCGACGGCGCCCGGGTCACTCTGATCGAGCTGACCGATGCGGAGATGGTGGCCGTGTGCTCGCTGATCGGGCGCCGTCGTCCGACCGGGACCCGGCTGAGCGTCGACGTGGAGGCCCTCGATGTGGCGCTCCGTTCGGGGCCGCACGGCGTCGGGATCGTGGAGGTGCTCGAAGCGATCGGTGGACCGCTGCGCGACCGGCGTGGCGAGCGGGCGTCCGTCGCCGGAGCGCGCGATGCGTTGTGGGAGCTGGTGGCCGACCACGCGGTGGTCCGCGACGACGGCGTTGCGGACTGGGTCGAATCGTTGCGACCCCGCGGTCGGCTGACCCGCCTCGGCGTCACCGGACCCGATGAATCGGTGACGACGGCGCTCGACGTCGTGGCAGCGCTCGTCGAGCGCCGGCGCCTCGACGTGCGGCCACGTCCACTCCCGGTCATCGCAGCCGACGTCACGGGCGACGCACACGCCCTCGACGACGACCGGGTGGTCGGACGGATCGTCGCCGACGCCGTGATGGCGCTCTCGGCTCGGACGTCACTGCGCGACGCGTGGGCCGAATTCGGGGTCGATCTCGATCCCGTCAATTCGTCGGTGCTCACGCTCGGGCTGCCGGGTCGGTGCGGCGCGATGCTCGACAGTGCCCAACGGGCCGGTGAACCGTTGCGGCTGACCGGGCGGATGCTGCGAACGCTCGAGCTCGCCGACCTCGACGGCCTGGTGGTCCACGTCTGTGAGAACCCCTCCGTGGTGGCCGTTGCGGCCGATGAGCTGGGACCGTCGTGTGCGCCGCTCGTCTGTACCGACGGCATGCCCAAATCGGTCACCTCGTCGCTGCTCGGCCAGTTGGTGGGGGCCGGGGCGACGGTGCGAGCCCACGCCGACTTCGACGTCGGGGGCGTCACGATCATCGGTCACCTCGTGCGTGTACACGGTGTCGACCCATGGCGGTTCGGTCGTGACGACTACCTCGCTGCCGTCACCAAGCCGACCCTCGCCCTCGGTGGTGCCGTCGGAGCGACCCCATGGGACGTCGAACTCGCAACGGCGATGAACGCCACCGGACTCGCCGTCCACGAGGAGTCGCTGCTCGACGTCCTCCTCGCAGATCTCGCCTGACCGAGCCGCTGCCGCCGCAACGTCGCCGTGCCGGCGAGTCGTTCGGGACGCACGAACGATCCGGTCCTGAACGTGTCCCAGATCGTCACGCTCGACACGCGCCAACTCGACGCGCGTGTGCGAGCGCTCGACCACGCCACGATGTCCCAGATCGAGGCCGGCATGCGTTTGGTGCTCGAACTGGTCGGCACACCGACGAACCCAAGCGCCGGCGGCGCCTGAGGAGCGAAAGCTCCGGCATTTGTGTGAGCGACAACGTCGACGATGACGATCCGCGCTCACACAAACTTCACAGCAGGATTCGTGTGAGCGACAACGTGCCGCCACGACGTTGTCGCTCACACGAATCGGTGGCGGACGGGGTGTCCCGGGACCGGGTTCCTCGGGTCAGCGGGACGGGACGACGACGATCTTGGCTCGAGCGTGGCCCGAGCCGATCTCGGCGAGGGCGTCGGCGACGCCGTCGAGGCCGATCACCCGATCGATCTGCGGCACGAGTCGACCCGACGCCAACAGTTCGCCCAGGAACGTCAGGTCGTCGTCGTTCGGCGCAGCGGTGAAGCTGTGGAACGACACGTCGGCGCGCACGAATGACAGCCGGGCACGCAGGAGGTGGGGCAACGGATCGACCCACCGGTTTCCCTTCGGACCGCCGATCGCCACGTACCGACCGCCCGGTCGCATCACGCTGCGGACCTCGATCGGCCGACGGTTGCCGACGTTGTCGATCATCACGTCGAAGCGCGCTCCGCCTGCGACGAAATCGTCGCTCGTGTAGTCGATCACCTCGTCGGCGCCAAGCGAGCGGACCATCTCGACGTTGCGCGTGCTGCACACCGCCGTCACCTCGGCGCCGAGCGCCTTCGCGATCTGGACCGCCATCGTGCCCACTCCGCCCGCCGCGCCGTTGACCAGCACGCGATCCCCGGGCCGGACGGCGCCATGGGTGCGAAGACCCTGCAGCGCCGTGAGCCCGGCGACGGGCGTGGCCGCTGCGGCCTCGAACGACACGCCGTCGGGGATCGCCACGACGTTGCCCTCCTTCGAGGAGAGGTACTGGCCGCACCCGCCACCAGGGCCTTCGCCGAAGACGGTGTCGCCGACCCGGAACCGGGTGGCGCCCTCGCCGACGGCGACGACCACACCGGCGACGTCGGCGCCGCGCACGAACCGCTTCGGCCGGCGCAGGCCGAACATCAGCCGCACCAAGTACGGCGTCCCGGTGAGGAAGTGCCAGTCGAGCGCATTGAGCGACGATGCCCGCACCTCGACCAGCAGCTCGCCGTCGGCCGGCGTGGGAACCGGGAGCTCCTCCGTCGCCAACACCTCGGGCCCGCCGTAGGAGCGCGCCGTCACCGCCGTCATCGTGGCCGGGACGGGGCCGGCGCCGGACGGCTGCGGGCTCGGCTCGGGGGTCGTCGTGGGGGTGGTCATCAGGATCTCCGATCGTCGTGAACGTACACTGTACGTACTACTCCGTACAGTGTACGTTGTCAATGGTGATGTCTCCGGCTGCCGACCGCGCACCCCTCGACCGCGACGCGATCGTCGCTGCGGGGATTGCATTCGCCGACGAGCGCGGCATCGACGCCATCTCGATGCGCAAGCTCGCCGCCGAGCTCGGCTACGAGGTGATGTCGCTCTACAACCACGTCGCCAACAAAGCCGAGATGCTCACGTTGATGGTCGATGCCGTCGCCGACGAGATCCCCGATCCCGATCCCGGCGTCGACCCGCTCGTCGCCGTGCGCACCCTTGCCGTCGACACCCGTGCTGCGCTGGTCCGCCATCCGTGGGCGGCGTCGCTGTGGTTGCGCCAACTCCCCGGCCCGGCGCGGGTCCGTCACATGGAGAACCATCTCGCCGCCCTCGCGGCCACCGACATGTCGCCCCCGGTTGCACACCTCGCGTTCCACGCCGTGAACAACCACGTCATCGGTTACACCCTGCAGGAGCAGGCGATGGCGTACATCGTGCCGGCCGACGGCGACGCCGATGCGTTCGCCCGCTCGTTCATGGAGGGACTCTCCGCCGACGACCTCCCGCACACGGTCGCCCACATCCAACAGCACCTCGACGGTGACACGGCGAGGAGCTTCGAGTTGGTGCTCGATCTCATCCTCGACGGTCTCACCCGCCTCGACTGAGCACCGCGCGCCCGGGATCGACAGCGGTTGCGGCGTTCGTCGGTGATGTGCCGGTCGTGGATCAGGTGGTCTGGTCGGTCGGGGCGTCCACCGGTTCGAACACGACGACGGGGGTGTCGGCCGTGCGCGAGGCGGCGTAGGCGTCGAGTCCCTCGTCGATCTCGGCCCAGCGCTGCCACAGCCGGTCGCGTTCGTCCCCTTCCGCCTGTCGTGCCCGCACCGGGCGGTCGGGCTCGCCCTTCAACCGGATGACGGCGACGGGATTCGCCTCGAGGTTGAGCCACCACGCCGGGTGCCCCTCGTCCCAGCCGTTCATCGCCAGGACGACCGGAGTCGAGCCGTCCGCGATGTAGCCGAGGATCACGCTGCGGCGTTCGCCGGACTTCCGCCCGATCGTCGCCAGGTGCAGTGCTCCCCAGCCACGTTTGCTCTTCGGCGTCCACAACACCCGGCTGCCGAGTGCGCGATACGCGAGCCGATGCGCTCGCCAGAAGAGGTGCTTGAACCACACCGGTGGCAGCTTCGGTGGTTCGGTGATCGACGTCACCATGGTGTGTCCCTTCGTCGTCGTGTGCATCGCGTCGGCGGCGTCCGCCGACTCGAAGCCTGCGCTGTGCCACCAGTCTCCACCCACGCCGAGTCGAGCGGACAGAGGCGCAGGTCTCCACGTGGAGGAGCGCTGCCACCGATGAGCGAACCGACCAGATGCCGTCTGTTGGCTCATCGCAGCGCAGGGTCGGTGGTGTGCGATGAGCGAATGGACCGGATGGCGTCGTTTGGCTCATCGCAGCGCAGGGTCGGTGGTGTGCGATGAGCGAACCGGACCGAGATGCCCGTCGTTTGGCTCATCGCAGCGCAGGGTCGGTGGTGTGCGATGAGCGAACGGACCGGATGGCGTCGTTGGCTCATCGCAGCGCAGGGTCGGTGGTGTGCGATGAGCGAACGGACCGGATGGCGTCGTTTGGCTCATCGCAGCGGCGCTGCGCGAGCGACCGGGGCTATCGCAGCAACTGGAGGGCGGCGGCTTCGAGGACGCGGGCGACCGTGGCGATCTCGGCGATCGACACCTGTTCGTCGACGGCGTGGGCGTGGGCGATGTCGCCCGGGCCGTAGACCGCACAGGCGGCGCCGGCCTCACGTCGCCACAGGGCCATGTCGCATCCGTACGGCACGCCGATCGTGCCCGGTCGTGAACCGGTCTCCGACTCGGCCGCCTGGCGCAGCGCGGCCACCAGCGGGTGATCGGGATCGATGGCCGACGAACCGAATGCGGCACCGGTCCGCTCGATGCGCGGCGGGTGCGCGTCGAGCCACGGATCGCCGGCGATCGCCTGACGCAGCGTGCGCTCGAACCGGGCCTCGGCCTCCTGGATCGACTCGTCGATCGTCACCCCCACACGCAACTCGGCCGTGATCTGCTCCATCACGTTCGACGCCCACACCCCGCCGTGCACCACGCCCACCGTCGTCGGGTACGGCAGGCCGGTGGCGACCATCGCCGGGTTGCGTTCGGCGTCGTTGAGCTCGCGCTCGAGACGTTCGACCGCTCTGTACACCTTGACGAAGTGCTCGAGCGCCGACTCGCCCAGCAGCCGGGTCGCCGCATGCGCCGAGCGTCCCTCGACCTCGATCGTGTACGTCAGCGCACCGCCGTGGGCGACGACGACCTGCGGGCCGTCGGCACCCGACGTCGGCTCGGGCACGATCACGTAGTCGCCGGTCCATCCACGCCGGATCGCGGCCAACGTGCCGGTGCCGCCGTCCTCCTCGCCGGGGACCGCAACGAAGATCAACTCGCCGGCGAAGTCCCGGTCGCCGTTCGCCACGCGGGTGAACGCCTCGATCGCGGCGACGACGCCCCCCTTCATGTCGGCACTGCCGCGCCCGTACAGCAGGTCGCCGTCGAGTTCGCCCGCCGGATCGCGCGTCCAGCGCTCGCGGTCGCCGACCGGCACGACGTCGATGTGACCGGTGAGCACCACGGCGGGTCCCGGTCGCGTGCCCGCGACTCGCGCCGCCACCACCGGCACCTCGTCGCGTTCGACCTCGCGGCCCGGATACGCCGGATCCGACTCCAGCTCCGACATCGGCGTGATCCACAGGTCGACCTCGTCGGCCACGGGCTCCAACCACGATGCGATCAGGTCGATCGCCGGACGCTCGTGGCCGGTCTCCGACGCAGCGGCGACCAGGGCGAGCGCCCGCCGTGCCAGGTGCTCGGACATCAGCTCGCCGCCAGTGCCTGGTCGAGGTCGGCGAGCAGGTCGTCGATCGACTCGATCCCCGCCGAATACCGCACGAGACCCTCGGGGATGCCGAGGGCGGCACGCTCCTCGGGTGTGCACTCGACGTGGCTGGTCGTGGCCGGCGGTCCGACGGTCGTCTCGACCGCGCCGAGGTTCGCCGCACGGTGGGCGAGGCGCAGGTGGGGAAGGAACTTCTTCACCGCATCGAGATCTCCGTCGAGTGCGAAGCTCAGCATCCCGCCCCAGCCCGACATCTGCCGCTTCGCGATCTCGTGGCCGGGGTGGCTCGTGAGGCCCGGATAGTTGACCGTCGTGACCTTCGGGTGCGCTTCGAGGAACCGGGCGACCGCCATCGCGTTGGCCGACTGTCGCTCGACGCGCAGGTGCAGCGTCTTCATGCCCCGCAGGAGGAGATAGGCCGCCTCCGGATGGAGCGTCGCGCCGTTGATCTCGCGGTAGCGGAAGACCGCCTCGACCAGATCGCCACGTCCGGCAACGACGCCCCCGAGCGCATCGGCATGACCGCCGAGGAACTTGGTGGCGCTGTGCACGACGAGGTCGGCGCCCAACGCGAGCGGGCGCTGGAGCACCGGCGTCGCGAACGTGTTGTCGACCACGGTCAGCGCCCCACGATCGCGGCCGGCGGCGAGCAGTCGCTGCAGGTCGATGATCTTCAACGTCGGGTTGGTGGGCGTCTCGAGGTAGAGCAGGTCGCAGCCCCGGTCCATCGCCTGCTCGACGCCGTCGGCGTCGGTCGTGTCGACCAGCTCGACCTCCACGCCGACTCGGGGCAGGTACTTCGTGAACAGCATGCTCGTGCCGCCGTAGGTGTCCTTCACCGACACCACCCGCTGGCCCGGCTCGAGCAGGGCGTAGAGCATGTTGGAGATCGCGGCCATGCCCGTCGACGCCGACGTGGCCGCCTCGGCTCCTTCGAGCAGTCGCAGCTTCTCCTCGAACACCGCCACGGTCGGGTTGGTGTTGCGGCCGTAGATGTGGCCGGGCGCGGCGCCGGTGGCGACGTCGTGCCACTCGTCGACGTCCTCGTAGCCGAAGCCGACGCTGTGCACGACGGGAACCTGGGTGGCCCGGTCGAGCAGGTAGCGCTCCTCGCCGGCCCACACCGCCATCGTCTCGAGCGAATCCGGCGGGTGCGCGCCGGTGGGGCCGTCGGGCTGGTCGTCGTCGATCGTCACCATGGACTGCACCGTAGGACATCGCTCGCGATACGCACTTGACGGCGACGCCCCGCGCGTCCGCGGGTGCGCCGGGTTCGCAGCCCTGTCGATCAGAGGTGTTCGGCGGCGATGTCCGGGTAGACGGCCTGGCATGCGTGCAGGAGCGGCTCGAGTTTCAGCGCTTTCGACCGGGAACCCGACACCTTGAGCTTGCGCAGCAGCAGCGCCTTGCCGAGCGGCAGCGTGCCGAGCAGCAGGTCGTGCATCGAGTCGGCGCTCAGCGTCGCGGTGAGCGAGGCGTCGACGCCGATCGGTCGGAACGTGGTGACCACGGGCCGGCTGCGGCCGTCGACCCAGATGTCCGCCGATGGGTCGTCCAGCCGGAAGTTGATCACCATCTGCTGTGCGACCAAGGTGTCCATCGAGTCGTCGTCGGCGACGGCGTCGAACATCAACGTGTAGGCGGCCCGGAGCTGGCTGTCGTCGGCGTAGACACGGCTCACGCCGCCGACAGTACGCGCTCTGAATCGTGCGGCGACGATCAACGCCGGTGACATCGATGTCGCAGATCGGCGGGCCGGCTCAACAGCCGACGACGCGCAGGCCGATCGATCGTGCCGCCGCAGCCTGGCGGATGTCGAACGTGAGGAGGATCGTCGATGCCCCCGCCCGTGTGGCCGACGCGAGATGGACCGAATCAAGCGATCGGCAGAGCGTCTGCTCGGCGATGCGGGCGGCGTCGTTGCAGATCGTCGCATCGACGGCCATGAGTGCGAACGCATCGAGGTCGCCGGCGAACTGACGCCTCGCCGCGTCGAGCGCAGGCGCATCGAGCAGCCGGGCAAGGTTCCGGCGGACCTCGATCTCGGTGATCCGCGACGTCGCGACGACGGGGTCGCTGGACATCAGTTCGACCGCGGCGTCCGAATCGTGTTCGTCGATGTACCGCTTGAGCAGCGCACTCGAGTCGACGTACAGGGTCACCCGCGGTCCTCGTCGAGCACGTCGAGCACCGACGCCGGCGCGCGATGACGCACTGGCGGCCCGAGCTTCGTTCGTCGTGGGGCTTCGATCCATCCCTCGGCAATCCCCCGGTCGATCGCCGATGCCGGACCGTACGCAACGATGCGGGCCACGGGCCGGCCGCGGTCGGTGACGACGATCTCCTGGCCCGCCGCCGCGGCACCGAGGTACTCCGACAACTTTGCCTTCAATTCGCGCACACCCACGTCCATGTGGTCACATTACCTCCCGACGTGACCACATGGGTCGCGGCAGAACACCGCCCGCGGGTCGAGCAGCGACGGGTCGTACTCCACCTCATTGCAGCAAGGTCCGACCCCTGCTGCACTCGACCGACGGCCGGGTGCCGTACCATCGCATCGTGTCTCCCAGCGCCCGACCACCTGCTGGCCCCGGCGCCCGCACCGCGCTGCGGTGGCTCCTCGGCGGTGCATTGATCGCCGCCGGCATCGGGCACCTCACCACGCAGCGCACCGAGTTCCGCGCCCAGGTTCCCGAGTGGTTCCCGATCGACGAGGACGTCGTGGTGATCGCCTCGGGCCTGGTGGAGATCGCGCTCGGCGCATCACTGGTCGCACTGCCCCGGCACCGGGTGATCGTCGGCACGATCGTGGCCGCGTTCTTCGTCGTCGTCTTCCCGGGCAACGTGGCGCAGTGGACCGAGGGCGTCGACGCCTTCGGGCTCGACACCGACACCAAGCGGTTCGCCCGTCTCTTCTTCCAACCCCTGCTCGTGGTGTGGGCACTCGGCGCCACCGGCGCCTGGCACGCGATGCGCACCGGCACCTGGCCGGCGACGCCCGTGCGCGCCGGACGCTGACCGCTGCTGCGCTCGTCGGGCTCGTCGATCGGCGGCGGTGACCTGACATGCTCGACGTCCATGTGGGAGATCGGCGACGTTCGAGTGACGGAGATCGCAGAGTTGACGACGACGTCGGCGGCGCACTGGTTGCTGCCCGACGCAACGGCGGAACGGATCCGCGAGATCGACTGGATGGTGCCCCACTACGCGAGCGCCGAGGGCAAGGTGCACATGACGATCCGGGCGCTCGTGATCGAGAGCGAGGGGCGCCGCATCCTCGTCGACACGTGCCTCGGCAACGACAAGCAACGCCCCGTCGAGTCGTGGAGCATGCGGTCGGGACCGTTCCTCGACGACCTCGCCGCCGCCGGATTCCCCGCCGAGTCGATCGACACCGTGCTGTGCACCCATTTGCACGTCGATCACGTCGGCTGGAACACCCGCCTCGTCGACGGCGAGTGGGTGCCGACGTTCGCGAACGCCCGCTACCTGTTCGCCGACGTCGAGTGGGAGCACTGGCAGCGCGACGACTCGGGGATGGACCAGGTGCTGCGAGCCGACTCGATCCAGCCGGTGATCGACGCAGGGCTCGTCGACCTGATCGCCACCGACGCCCGCCTCACCGACCACGTGTCGCTGACACCCACGCCCGGTCACACCCCCGGCCACGTCAGCGTGCTGATCGAGAGCGGCGGCGAGCGGGCGGTGATCACCGGCGACCTGTCGCACATGGTGTGTCAGGCGGCGCATCCCGAGTGGGGGAGTTCGTTCGACGTGGACCCCGCCCAGGCCGAAGCCACCCGTCGTGCGTTCTTCGGCGAGCGGGCCGACACCGGCGACCTGGTGCTCGGCACCCACTGGGAACCGTGCGCCGGACACGTCTGCTCCGACGGCGACGTCTGGCGCGTCGAACCCGCCCGCTGACGCGTCAGCTCGCAGTGGTGGTGGTCCGCGACGCCAGCAGCTCGCGGACGCGCGGGGCGACCTCGGTGCCGTAGAGCTCGATGCTGCGCATCATCGTCTCGTGCGCCAGCGTGCCCGCCGAGTACTTCATGTCGAAGCGGCTGGCGCCGAGCGTGTCGACCGTGGCAGCGATCTTGCGGGCGACGGTCTCGGGCGAACCGACGTGGAGTGCTCCGTCGGGGCCGGCGCCCTGATCGAACTCGGCTCGGGTCGCCGGTGGCCACCCGCGCTCGGCACCGATGCGGTCGCGCATCGGCTTCCAGTGCGGCCACAGCTCGTCGAGCGCCTGCTCGTCCGTCGGGGCGACGTGGCCGGGCGAGTGGACGCCGACCGCCAGGGGATCGTGGCCGAACTCGTCGAGGGCACGGTGGTAGAGGTCGACGAACGGCGTGAAGCGCGCCGGCGAACCGCCGATGATCGCGAGCATCAGCGGCAGGCCGTGGCGGGCGGCACGCACGATCGACTCGGGGCTGCCGCCGACACCGACCCATGCCCGCAGGCCGCCCTCGGTGCGGGGGTACACCTGGAGGCCGGGGATCGCGGGACGCATCGCGCCGCTCCACGTGACCGGCTCCTCGCGCAGGAGATGGGTGAAGAGGTCGAGCTTCTCCTCGAACAGTTCCTCGTACTGATCGAGTGGATATCCGAACAGCGGGAACGACTCGGTGAACGAACCACGCCCGAGGATCACCTCGGCGCGCCCGTTCGACACGGCGTCGACGGCGGCGAAGCGTTGATACACGCGGATGGGATCGTCGGAGCTCAGCACCGTCACCGCGGAACCCAGACGGATCCGCTCGGTGCGAGCGGCGATCGCGGCGAGCACGGTCTCGGGTGACGAGATGGCGAAGTCGTCTCGGTGGTGTTCGCCGACGCCGAAGAAGTCGAGACCGAGACGGTCGGCGAGCACCGCCTCGTCGACGACGTTGCGGATCACCTGCGCCTCGCTGAGACGATGACCGTCCGCATCGACGGTGACGTCACCGAACGTGTCGAGGCCGAGTTCGACGTTGGCCGGTTCGCTGGAGGACCCGGTGGAGGAAGAAGTTGCGCTCACAACTAAGTCAACCGTCGGGTTGTCGGCGGCATTCCCGGCCGCCGCGTGCTGCTCGACATCGTCGACGTCGTGTCCTCGTTCGGCCTCGCGGATCGGTTCCGACAAACGAGACTTCGCCTCGTGGGTATTGACGATCCGAGCCGCCATGGTCCGATCTCAGCCAAGCCGACGAGTGCGTCGCTTCGGTTTCGTCGGACTCAGGAGGCGTCGATCAGTCGCAGTACGTCGCCGACGGAGCGTGATGCCGGGGATTCGCCGGCGCGTGCCATCTCGGCAGCAAGGTCTTGCAGCACCCGGTTGGCGGGCGTCGGCACCCCGTGGAGCCGGCCGAGCAGCACGATCTCGCCGGTGAGGTAGTCGGTCTCGATCGTGCCGGTGCCGCGCTGCAGGCTCTGCCACGACGATCCGCCCGCTCGACGCTCGTCGCCGGCGACGGGCTGGACCTGCAATGCATCACCGCGGCGAGCCAGATCCTCTTCTGCGCTGACGACGGTGATTCCCGCCGCCTCGAGCACTGCGTCACCTTCGGCTCGTACCATCTCGCCGAGCCGTCCCCGGATCCCGTCGCGTCCGCACACCGCCTCGACCGCATTGGCGAGGTTCATCAGCAGCTTGCGGTACTTCCAGCTCATGATGTCGTCGCGCGGGATCGAGCCGAACGTCGCCGCTTCGAGCGTCGCCGCGAGCTGCACGCAGACCTCGTCCATGCCGTGCGGGTAGCGGCCGATGTCGAGCAGTCCCGAACTCGGCGCCGTCCACACCCGCACGACGCCGGGCGAGTAGTGGTCGGCGGGGAGCATGACGCAGATGCCGTACACGTTCGGGAACAGCCGCAGTGCCACCCGTTCGTTGACGACGCCGTTCTGCAGGCACACGATCGGCTGGTGGACGACGCCGGCGGCGCGTAGGTCGTCGAGCACGCCGCCGGTGTCCTGGCTCTTGACGCCGAGCACGAATACGTCGTCGTCGGTCACGTCGAGATCGGCGACCGACGCGACGACCGGCAGCTCGACCACCCTCGTGCCGGTCGGTGACTCGTAGCGCAGCCCGGACTCACGCATCACCCGGCCGTGTTCACCGCGCGCGACTGCGACCACGGGCGTCCCCGCCAACGCGAGGTTCGCGGCCACGACCCCGCCGACCGCTCCGGCACCGACGACGATGATGCGCATGGCCACGACCCTATGGGATCGGGCCGTCCGCTTCACCGAGCGTCGCACAGCTCCTCGGGGACCACGGCCTGTCCCCTCGGTCCGACACGATGAGCCGTATCGAACACCGTGACCCCCGACCTGCCTGGTCGGGCGAGAAGCGCACGCCCATCGGGGTTCGGCCGACCTTCGGCCCTGGCGTGAGTGTTCGTCGCGAGCGTACGAAGCAAGCATGTGGCACCGTCTCGCTGGTGTGTTGATCGTGGGGATGATTGCGGGCTGTGGCGGCTCGGAGCCGACCGCAGTACCGGTGGCGACGACCGCCGAAGCTCCGGCAACGTCGCCGCCGAGCACGGCGCCGCCCACCGGATCGACCGCGACCACCGACGTGCCCGAGGCCGTCGACATCGAGAAGGTGCTCGCAGGGAGACTCCGGGAGTACGACGCTCCTGGTTCACTCGCCGTCGTCGCCGTCGGCGACGAGCGCACGGTGGGCTGGTCGGGAACCGCCGACCTCGACGGCACGGAGATCACGCCTGACACCCGCTTCCGCATTGCCAGCATCACCAAGCCGATCATCGCCGCGCTGGTGCTCGGCGCCGTCGAACGAGGCGAGCTGTCGCTCGACGACACCGTGAACGATCTCGTGCCCGGACTGCTCGCCGACGACGAGCCGGTCACGGTGCGCATGCTGCTCGGACACACGAGCGGGATCTTCGACGAGACGAACAACAACAGCGGCATCATCGACGACATCGAGCTGCTCGCCGACCCCGCCGACGTCGCCGAGGCGACCGAGCTGAAGTCCCGATACGAGGCGGGCGAGGCCGTCGCCGTCCCGGACCGTCTGCTCGTCGCACTGGCAGAGGCGCACGGACGTGACTTCCGGGCGGGCACCGACTTCAACTACAGCAACCTCAACTTCCAGGTGGCGGCGATCGTCCTCGAGCAGGTCACCGGACAGCCGATCGCCGAGCTGCTTCGTCAGCGGATCGTCGAACCGCTCGAGCTCGAGCACACGACGATGACGCCGCCCGACCAGGGCTCGGTCGAATTCCGCGGGTACGGCATCGACCGCGACGACGGATCCATGGTCGACATCACCGACGACCTCAGCCTGTTCGGCAACGGCGGGAGCGGCGGGGTGATCTCGACGGCCGACGAACTGCTGGTGATGATGCAGGCGATCGTCGGCGGTGAACTGTTCGGCGACCAGCTCCTCGCCGAGATGCGCACGCCGAGTGAGCTGTCCGACGGCACCTACGGGCTCGGACTCGCCCCCTACCACCTGACGTGCGGGACGTTCTACGGACACGAAGGGGGCGTCAACGGGACGGCGTCGATCGCGCTCGTCTCCGAGGACGGCGCCGGCGGCGTGGTGGCCGCGACGAACCTCCGCGACGGTACCGATGCGAGGATGCCGGCGCTGGCCGATGACCTCGTGTGCCCGGCATTGGAAGCGGCAAGGTGAGTTCCTGGAAGACGGGTCGGGGAGCCGGTGCTACGTTGGACTGCCGACGTTCCCGGCAGAGAAGGGGTGGTGCCGTGGATTCGAACGAACTCGGCCGGCTGGCCGACGTGAATCTGGCAGCGACCTGGACGTCACTCGGGCGGTCGGCCGGCTCGGCGATCGGCGGCACCGACGAATGTCCGCTCGTCGCGACGCAGATCCCGGCGGCATTCTTCAACGGTGCCTACACGACCCGGCGTGTGGCCGATCCCGATGCCGTGGTCGCCGATGCGATCTCCTTCATGGCCGAGCACAGGGTGCCGTGGCTGATGTGGGTCCGCGAGGGCGTCGACGACGCACTGCTCGCCGCCGGGCGACGTGCCGGCCTGCGCGACGCGGGCGGTCCACCGGGCATGGTGCTGCCATCGATCGGTGGCGTCCCGGTGCCCCCCGACGGATTCGAGGTCGCCATCGTCTCCGACGCGGTGTCGTTGGCCTCGTTCCACGACGTGGGAGCGCGCGGCTACGAGATGCCCCTCGAGGTCTTCCAGAGCTTCATCACGATCGACGCCATCGGCGGTCCGGACGTCGTTGCGGTGATCGGTTCGGTCGACGGCACGGCGGTGTCGGTGGCGTTCGCCTGCATGTCGGGCACCACGATCGGGATCTACGGCGTCGCCACGCCGACCGAACACCGCCGCCGTGGATACGGCGAGGCGATCACGTGGGCGGCGATCGAAGCAGGAGTGGCGCTCGGTGGCGACCACGCCGTGCTCCAGGCGTCGGACCTGGGCGCTCCGGTGTACCGCTCGATGGGCTTCGTCGACGTCGGTCGTTACCAGCAGCTCGAAGGCCCGCCCGGCCCGGCTTGACGGCCGGCCCGCTCGGTCCGCCGGCGCAGTGATCTGTCAGAGTTGGTGACCGTGACCGACGCCCACCTGCCCCGCACGCTGCCGAACGACGCAACCGAGCACACGCGCTCGGTCACGACGCAACCGATCCCGCCGTTCGACCCCGCCGACTTCGATCGGGCGAAGCGGGGATTGATCGCAGAGCACGACACCGGGGTGATCGAGGGCCCCGCGTGGCCGGCGTGGGACATCAACCGCTGGTCGTTCATCGAGCAGGATGCGCCGAATCCCGACACCGTGCATCCGAGTCTCTGGCGCCAGGCCCAGCTGAACGTCATCCACGGGCTCTTCGAGGTGGCCCCCGGTTGCTGGCAGGCCCGGGGCTACGACATCAGCAACATCACGTTCATCGAGGGCACCGACGGCTGGGTCATCGTCGATCCGCTGACCAATACCGCGACCGCCGCGGCGTGTCTCGAACTCGCGAACCGTCACCTCGGCGAACGGCCGGTCACCGCCGTCATCTACACCCACAGCCACCTCGACCACTTCGGCGGCGCGCTCGGGGTCACCAGCCAGGACGACGTCGACGCCGGCCGCTGTCAGGTGATCGCACCCGAACACTTCCTGCGTGAAGCGGTCGCCGAGAACTTGCTCGCCGGCATGGCGATGAACCGCAGGGCGCTCTACCAGTTCGGGCCCCTCCTGCCGCCGGGCCCTCGGGGTCACGTCGACTCGGGGCTCGGCAAGTGTGTGCCGCTGGGCGTCCCCGGGCTCGTCGTTCCGACCGTCGACATCACCCGCACCGGCGAGGAACTCGTCGTCGACGGGGTGCGCATCGTGTTCCAGATGACACCCGAGACCGAGGCGCCGGCGGAGATGAACTTCTTCTTCCCCGACCACAAGTGGCTGTGCATGGCGGAGAACTGCTCGCACAACATGCACAACCTCATCCCGATCCGTGGTGCTCAGGTGCGCGACTCGTTGTCGTGGAGTACCTACATCGACGACGCCATCGAGCTGTTCGCCGCCGACACCGACCTGATGTTCGCCTCGCACCACTGGCCCCGCTGGGGCAACGACGACGTCCGCGAGTTCCTCGGGCGCCAGCGCGACCTGTACCGCTGGATCCACGACCAGACGCTGCGCCTCGCCAATCACGGCCACGTCGCCACCGAGATCGCCGAGATGCTCACGCCGCCCGCCGACCACTACGAGGAGAGTCACACGGTCGGCTACTACGGGGCGATGGTGCACAACGTGAAGGCGGTGTACCAGCGCTACCTGAGTTGGTACGACGGCAACCCGTGCCATCTGAACCCGCACCCGCCGGTCGAGGCCGGCACCCGCTACGTCGAACTCGCCGGCGGCGCCGATGCGCTGCTCGCAACGGCGCAGGCCGCCTACGACCGTGGCGATTACCGGTGGGTCGCCGAGCTGGTCAACCACCTCGTGTTCGCCGACGCCACCAACACCACTGCGCGTTCACTGCTCGCCGATGCGTACGAACAGCTCGGCTATCAGAGCGAGTCGGCCACCTTCCGCAACGCCTATCTGATGGGCGCCCAGGAGTTGCGCCACGGGCATCCGCCACGCCATCCGGCGGGCAACCGTGGTCTCGTGCGGGCGCTCCCGATCGATCAGTTGCTCGCGACCGTGGCGATGCGGTTGAACGCCGAGGGACTGGGCGGCGCCGAGGTGGCGATCAATCTCGTCGTCAGCGATCTCGACGAGCGGTGGTTCGTGGGGCTGTCGCATCGAGCGCTGCGGTATCGCATCGACAAGCAGGTCGACGATGCCGACGCGACGGTCACGTGCACCCGCGAGGTGTTGTCGGCGGTCGTGGCCGGTGAGTCGACGCTCGACGATGCGATCGCCGCCGGTGACCTGACGATCGACGGTGACGACGGTGCGCTGCGGCTGATCGTCGACCACCTCGACGTGTTCCTCGGCGGGTTCCCCATCGTCGAGCCCTGACCGCTGCGCCGCTAGGTTCGCCGGATGACCGCAACCGAACGTCGCCCGCTCCGATTCGGCTGGCTCTCGCCGTGCATCGGCAACCGGTGGAGCGACCACAGACCGATCGTCGTCGAACAGGCCAAGCACATCCTGCCGACCGTCAACGACCACTTCGACTCGATGTGGATCGCCGATCACTTCTGGGGCTTCGACGCAAAGACCGACCCGTTCGTCGAAGCGTGGACCTCGCTCACGTGGCTGGCCGCGAAGTTCCCAGACGTGCAGCTGTGCCACCACGTGCTCGGCCACGGCTACCGTCCGCCGGCGCTGACCGCGAAGATGGCCGCCACGCTGCAGGTGTTCTCGGAGAATCGCTTCATGCTCGGCATCGGTGCCGGCTGGCGCGGCGACGAGTACGAGGCGTACGGCTACGAGTTCCCGAAGCCGTCGGTGCGCTACGCCCAGCTCGAGGAGGTCGTCACGATCTGCCGGCTGATGTGGACCGAGGACTTGCCGACCTTCGACGGCGAGTACTTCTCGATCCACGAGGCCGCCGCTCCGCCGCTGCCCGAGGTGGTGCCGCCGGTGTGCATCGGCGCCAACGGTGAACAGGTCGGCCTGCCGCTCGCCGGGCGGATCGCCGACATGTGGCACAACATGACCCGCAAGGAAGCCGACTGGTTGCGCAAGTACGACATCGTCAAGCGGTCGGCCGCCGACGCCGGACGTGATCCCTCCGACATCGAGACCGGCATCACGATCGAGCGTGGGCTGCCGACGACGGACGCCGAGTCCGCCGAGCTGCACGACGTGATCGCCCGCTGGCACGAGATCGGCGTCGATCACGTCGTGATGGATTTCGGCAATCCGGACTCCACCGAGCCGATCCTGCGCTTCTCCGAACAGGTCATCTCCCCGTTGCGCTGACGCCGCCGCACGCGTTCCCCGGATTCGTGTGAGCGACGATGTCGACGTACGCGATGTTCGCTCACACAAATCCGGAAGCGGACCGTGAGTGGGGGGCGGGCGGCGCCGGAGCGGCTGGCTTCGCCGGCGCCGCTCGGGGCGTAGGATGCGGGCCTCGTGGTCAGCGAAACAGCTTCCTGTGTGGTCGGGCTCGACAACGGCGGTACGGCCAACAAGTTCACGGTCATGGACCGCGACGGAAACTTCCTGATCGACCGTCTGGTCGAGCTGCCGAGCCGTGTCACCGAGGGACCGGCCGCTGCCATCGCCGCGCTGCACGAGGCCTTCGACGCAGCGATCGAGCTGGCCGGGGTGCCACGCCACAGCGTGCTCGGGGTGGGCTTCGACACGCCCGGACCGGCCACGGCGCACGGTGTGATCTCGTCGCGCGGCGGCACGAACTTCGGCCACGGCGACTGGCGGGGCTACGACTTCCGCACCGCACTGGAGGTCGAGCTCGGCCTGCCGGTCGTCTACAACAACGACGCCAACGCGGCCGCCCTGTACGCGCATCACCGGCACTTCGGCCCCGTCGGCGGCGAGCGATCGTCGATCTCGGTGATCGTCGGCACCGGCCTCGGCGGCGGCCTGATCGAGAACGGACGCATCGTGAGAGGTGCGGCCGGGATGGCGGGAGAACTCGGTCACGTCCACATCCCGATGGACGGTCTGCTCGCGGAGGGCCAGCCGACACCGAGGTGCAACTGTGGGTTCGTCGGCGACGCGGAGAGCGTGGCGTCGCTCACCGGCATCTGCAACAACCTGCTGCCCTACTGGTTGACGCGCTATCCCGACCACGAACTGGCCGGCTTCGAGCCGCTCGACGCCGCCAAGCGGGTGCGCGGCTTCGGAGAGCGCAGCGACGAAATGGCCCGTCACATCTTCGAACAGCAGGCGATGGCGCTCGGGCGCCTGTTCACGATCGGCGCGAACTTCACCGATCCCGACGTGTACCTGCTCGGCGGTGGGGTGATCGAGGCCGAACCCTCGTTCCGTGACTGGTTCCTCGAGCGGGTGGAACACCACACGGTGTTGCGCGACGAGCAGCGTGCCGTCGCATCGTTCGCCCTCGTCGCCGATCTCGACATGGCCGGCGCCCGTGGATCCGCCATCGCCGCACTGAGCACGCTCGGTCACCGCTGACCGATCCGGCCTTGCGCTCGCGTTCAGGTGACGGGTTCGAACGTGGCGGTGAAGTGTCGCAGCGGACGCGGCGCGCTGGTGATGCGATAGCCGCCGAGCCGGTCGGCGTCGGCGGCCACGGCGAGGGCCACCTCGATCACGTAGTCGATGTGGCTCTGGGTGTAGGTGCGCCTCGGGATGGCGAGGCGCACCAACTCCATCGCCGCAGGCTTCTCGCTGCCGTCGGGTTGCAGACCGAACATCACCGAGCCGATCTCGCAGCCGCGCACGCCGCCGGTCTCGTACAGGGCGATCGCCAACGCCTGGCCCGGAAACTCGAGCGCATCGATGTGGGGTAGCAGCCGGCCGGCGTCGAGGTACACGGCGTGCCCGCCGATCGGCTGCACGACCGGCACGCCGGCATCGGCGAGCGCTTCGCCGAGGTACGCCGTCGAGCGGATCCGGTAGCGCAGGTAGTCGTGCTGCACCGACTCGCGCAGTCCCTGCGCGAGTGCGTCGAGATCACGTCCGGCGAGTCCTCCGTACGTCGGGAAGCCCTCGGTGATCACCAGCAGCGTGCGGCACTCGTCGGCGAGGACGTCGTCGTTCATCGCCAGCCAGCCGCCGATGTTGCCCAGTGGGTCCTTCTTCGCACTCATCGTCATGCCGTCGGCGAGTGAGGCGATCTCGCGCACGATGTCGCGGACCTCGCGGTCGCCGTGGCCGGGCTCGCGCTCGTGGATGAACCAGGCGTTCTCGGCGAACCGGCACGCGTCGAGGAACAGGGGCACGCCGAACTCGTCGCACAGCGCACGCACCCCGCGCAGGTTCTCGAGCGACACCGGTTGCCCGCCGCCGGAGTTGTTGGTGATCGTGACGAACACGACCGGGATCACCTCGGGGCCGTGCTCGCGCAGGAGCGCCTCGAGTGCGTCGAGGTCCATGTTGCCCTTGAACGGGTGCAGCGACGCCGGGTCGCGCCCCTCGGCGATCACCAGGTCGACGGCGGTCGCGCCGGTGTACTCGACGTTGGCTCGGGTCGTGTCGAAGTGGGTGTTGTTCGGCACGATCTTGCCCGGCCCGCCGATCGCCGTGAACAGGATGTTCTCCGCGGCGCGACCCTGGTGGGTGGGGATGACGTGCTCGAACGGGAACAGGTCCTGCACACTCTCGAGGAAGCGGAACCACGACGGCGAGCCGGCGTAGCTCTCGTCGCCGCGTTGGATCGCGGCCCACTGATCGCGCGACATCGCCCCGGTGCCCGAGTCGGTGAGCAGGTCGATCAGCACGTCCTCGGCACGGAGCGAGAACAGGTTGTTGCCCGCAGCGGCGAGCGCCGCCCGCCGCTGGTCGGGCGTCGTCATCACGAGCGGCTCGACCGAGTGGACCCGGAACGGTTCGATGATCGTCGAGAACTCCATGGGGTCATCATGCCCGACCCCGACGGTCCACCTGGCCGACAACTCACCACCCCTCACTCCCGTCGGCGCACCCGAGCGGTGTCAGCGGTCGGGCGTCGGTGTGCCCGCGCAGATGTCGAGCATGTCGAGGATCGGCTGCACGCGGGCGACCTCGTGGCTGCGCAGGAGATTCGCCTTGGCGAGCAGGGCGAGCACCGCCATGCCGGTCTCGGCAACCCGGGCCTCGTCGTGGAAGAGGTACACCGACGATGCCATCGTCACGCACACCGGCCAGCCGAGCTCGCGGAAGCGGAACGACTGCAGCAGGTTGTCGGTCTGGTAGCGCACGCGCTCGGGGCCGTCGGGCAGGTTGAGCGCGAACCCGAATCCGGGGTCGATCCAGAGCTTGTCGACGCCCGACCCGGTCACCAGATCGAGACGTTCGCGGAAGAACGACATCTGCTCGTCGATCATCGTCTCGACCGGCGGCACGTCGGCGTCGGAGCGGGCGGTCTTGCCGGGCGTGTAGCACAGGATCAGACCGGCGCCGTGACGCGCGATTGCCTGGTACAGCGCGGGGTCGTCGACCCTGCCGGTCAGGTTGATCACCTGCGCGCCGGCTTCGAGTGCGGCGACCGCGACGTCGGTGTGGTACGTCTCGACCGACACGAGCAGGCCGATGCCGACGAGCGCCTCGACGACCGGCAGCAGCGAGGCCAGCTGGCCGTCGACGTCGACCACGTCGGCGTTCGTTCCGGTCGATTCGGCCCCGAGGTCGATCATCGCCGCGCCCTCGACCGTCATCCGTCGGGCGCGGTAGAGCGCGGCATCGACGTCGTGGGCGATGCTCTCGCGGTACGACGAGTCGCGCGACAGGTTGATCACGCCCAGCTGGTACGGCCGGTCGTCGAAGACGCGACCGGCGATCTCGATCGTGCGGATCGGGTGGTCGAGCGCTGCGCGGTGTGCGTTCCAGAGCGGCAGGAGGACGTCGGGGGTGATCATGGGCGGTGCTCCGGGATCGGGTGCCAGGTGTCGGCCAGTGCGGTCAGGTCGCCGGGCTCTACGGGGAGGTCGGCGAGGAGGTCGCGCATCGTTCGTCCGAGCCCGGGGTGGACGAGGTCGGGCACGATGTCGCACACCGGGACCATGACGAATCGGCGCTCGTGCATCCGCGGATGCGGCACCTCCAGCGCGGCGGCGTCGGACACGAGGTCGCCGTACACGAGCAGGTCGAGGTCGAGGGTGCGCGGCCCCCAGTGGACGACGCGTTCGCGCTCGCGGCCCGCCTCGATCCGGTGGAGCAACGCCAACACGTCGGCAGCGGCGAGCGTCGTGTCGGCGGCGAGCGCGGCGTTGAGGTACGGGCCCTGGTTCTCGGGACCACCGACCGGCGCCGTCTCGTACAACGTCGACGCCGCGACGACGTCGATGCCGTCGGCAGCCTCGATCCCCGCTACGCCGGCGCGTACGTTCTCGAGCCGGTCCCCGAGGTTCGAACCGAGGGCGATCAGGCAACGCGTGCGCGAGATGTCGGAGGGCAAGTCACGATTCTCGCGGTTCGACCGACCGGCCCCCCAAACCGGCGAACTGTCACACCGTGTCAGGCGCAACGTGACACTTCCCCTCGATCCGTGGTCGGTCGTCCGTCGTCAGAGCGCCGGGTCGTCATCGGTGTCGCTTCGTCGTTCGATCGAGATGCCGACGCCGGCAGCGGCGTCGAAGATGTCGAGCTTCTGGACGGTGACACGCACCGCTCGTGCGAGGTGGTTGCGCAAGGCGAACTCGGCGACGGCCTCGGCCCAGGTCTCGACGAGTTCGACGTGGTCGCCGCCGGCGGCTCGGGCGTCGACGAACTCGACGACATCGGCATAGGAGACGTATGCGCCGGTGGTCCGCACGAGTTCGGCGTAGTCGTCGACGGTGTCGATCTCGATGTCGAAGCGCACGCGCTGGCGCTGCTCGCGCTCGAACTCGTGAACGCCGATGAATGCATCGACGACCAACCCGTTGACGATGATCCGATCAGGAGCGCCAGGGCGCGCACGCCGGATGGATGGGGTCGGTTCGGGCATCGCCATGGTCCTCGCGGCTCGGGTAGCGGCACCAACCACCGGCGTCGTCGATCCATTCCGCCTCTCGTGATGGCCGCCCGAGTCACCGGCAACTGGTGCTCGGCGGTCATGTCGAGGAGGCCGAATCGCTGCGTGCACTGGTGGAGACCCGGCTCGACTCCGCCGAACCGCCGGTGGTGATCGCCTACGAACGGACGGCGGGCCGGCTCGACGTGCCCGCCGGTGAGACCGACGCCGGCTCGCAGCGCCTTCGCAGCGCATTGGGTTCGGCGCGCGAGCACGGCCTGCTCTACGACGAATGCCTCTGCCAACGAGCGATCGTCGCCGCAGCTGCAGAGGCAGACGCTGCTGGATCACCGTTTCCCGACGGGTTGGTCGACGCTGCGAGGGCGGACCACGATGCACTGGCTCGGCGGCTGGGGCTGGTCCGGCGCTGAACCGGACGGGACACCGGCGCCCGACGAGCGCGGGTGAACGGACCCAGGTGTCCCATCGATGGCGTCGAAGCGGCGTCGCCCGTCGAACGATCGGCGACATTCGCGGCGATACTCCTCTGCGAGATGGCCGAGCACCCAGGTCCCCGAACACCGAGCAGTGGAACTCCGAGCAGTGGAGCACCGCGTGCCTCCACGCGAGCGGCCGACGACGCGCCAACTGGCACGCCGGAACAGCAGCAGTCGATCGCCCATGCACGGGGACGCATCTGCAAGAACCGCAGCTGCGAGCTCTGCGCGCCGCTTCGTGAACGCCGTCGCCTCAAGAAGGCGCAACGCAAGGCCGATTCGCAGGCGCGTGCGCATGCGAAGGGCGAACCATGCGGCAGGAGCAACTGCCCGGTCCCGACCTGTGTCGCCGAGCGGCATGCCGACGCGACGACCGCCACCGCCTCGCCGGCGGTGCCGCGAGCCGATCGGCCGCAGGGCGACGACGACGATGCGTCTCGTCGTCGGCAGGCCGAGCGACACCGCGCCGGCTTGCCCTGCGGATCCGAGAGCTGCGCGACTCAGGTGTGCGTCGACGGGTTCGCGCAGGAGCGCACCCGGCGCCACCGGGCCCGGCGCCCGTGCCGGTCGAACGACTGCGTCAACCCGATCTGCGTGGCCGGCCGGTCGAACTCGTGACTCGACGAACCAGCGGGTGACGCCGGGTCAGGCGATCGAGCAGGCCATGTCGGCCCCGCAACACATCGGTGACTTGATCTTGCCGTGACCGTTGGGGCACTTGGAGACCTGTACCGACGATCCGTCGTCCTTCTGGATCGTGTCGTTGACGAGCGGGGCGTCGCATTCGCCGCAGGTCGCGTTGACGGACATTCCGCAGGTGGGGCAAGCGTAGGTGGCCATGTGCCGATGGTACGCCAATCGGCCTCTGTCTCAAGGTGTCGCCGCTCGTGCCGATGCACTGGCATGGCTTCATCGCTGTCCTTCGAGCGTATCGATCACGAGCGACACGGTGATGTCTCGACGGTGCTGCTCACCAACGACATCCCGCCGCGCCGCGAGACGGTTGCGGAGGTACGTGTCACCGAGATGATGGAACTCCTCGACGCCTACCGCTCACTGCACCGCGCCGGCATCATCGACAGCGACGAGTACGAGGCCAAGCGGTTGGTGCTCGCTGCGCGAGCCGCCTGCGTGCAGCGGCTGCGTCAACCGTGACGCACTGACGTCGCTTCGGTCGGCGCAGTCGTTCAGCTCTCGCCGACGCCGTGCACGACGACCGGGCACGGCGCATGGCGAACGACGTAGTCCGACGTCGAGCCCATCACCGCCCGCCGGAGACCGGTGCGCCCGCTGCTGCCGATCGCGATCGCCGTCGCCGGCAGCGTCCGTGCCAGCGCGCAGATCGCCTCGCCGGGTTCCCCGACGATCGCTGCGATCTCGACGTCGTGCACTCCGAGCGCCTCGACCGTCGCATCGAGGATCTGCTTCGCGGCGATGTCGCCGGTCGTCTCGATCTGGTCGGAGAGGTCGTCCGTCGAACGTCCGAAGAACCCGTTGCCGATGGTCAGCTCCGGGTGGGTGTCGGATTCGACGGTGACGACGATCGTCCGATCGGCGGGCGCCAGGATCGGCAGCGACGCTTTGAGCGCCTCGATCGCGACATCGGATCCGTCGGTGCAGAGCAGGACGATCGACTCCATGGCATCAGTCTCGCAAACCGCTCGGACCGCACCGAATTCACCGGCGGTCACGCTCGACT
>CAVSIX010000011.1:0-401729 GCA_963728195.1 Ilumatobacteraceae bacterium
TCGACAACACCGACACCAAGGCGAAGAATCGCCGAGTACTTCGCATCCGTCGGCCGGCCCTATTTCGCCGCCAACGCCGAGGTGCGTGCGGACGATCGCAGTGCGAAGGTGATCGACTCGGCGACGTTCCTCGTCGACCACCTCCACGAGGTGCCGGCGCTCGTGCTGGCGATGCGACTCGACCGGGTGCCCGCGGGCGCTCAACCAGCGCGTACGCGGGCTATCCGGCTCGGTGTTGCCGGGTGTGTGGAGCTTCCAGATGGCGGCACGGTCGCGTGGCATCGGCTCGGCATGGACGACGTTCCACCTCGAGCACGAAGCTGCGGTCGCCGAGCTGCTCGGTATCCCCGACTCCGTGACGCAGGTGTGTCTGCTCGCCGTCGGCTACTACACCGGCGACACGTTCACCCCGGCCCCGCGCCGCCCGGCGCGCGAGGTGACGTACCTCAATCGCTGGAAGCAACCCGTCGAGTGACCCCGCTCCTCACCCGCATCCCGTGAACGAGGTGTGGCCCGCGTGCGCGCCGTGTCGACGAAATCGGTCTGGCCGTCACGCGCCCGCGCTGTTCTCGTGAACTCGTGTCGGACTATGTACGCAACGAGTTCACGGGAACTGCCTGGGTCTCGGTGCGGGTGCCGATGAAGCGGTCGTAGAGCACGATCACCATCGTGAGGAGCAACCCGAAGAAGGCCGCGAGCGAGCGGTTGAGGTCACTGCCGAGGAGCGCTGCGTAGGCGCCGATCAGCACGGTGTTGACCACGGCCAAGATCAGCCACTGCAGCGCGATCGACGACCACTCGATGCCGCGACGGGAGAGCCATTCGCTCACGCCCACGCTGGCCGCGATGATCAGTGCCGTGCCGGCAACGATCGCCAGGACCGAGGCGTCGAGGTCGAGCACGCTGGCGTAGATCGCAGCGATCAGGCCGACGAGCACCAGTTTCTCGGCGAACGGCGGCGCGATCCACAGCGGTGCCTGAGGACGGTCGGCGATGTCGTCGTAGGGAATCGGCTTGTCGACATCGACCCGGAACGTCCAGTCCGGCTGCGGCGCCTTGCGGTAGAGCCACACCGCGAGACCAACCAGGACGGCGATGGCAACGATCAGGGCGAGGGTCACGAGCGGTCGGTTCGTGATGGCGTCCGCCCACGACGTGGTGGGGGTCGTGCCGAAGATGTCGACCTTCATGAAGTCGGTGAAGTCGTTCTGGGCGATGTGGATCCACCATTCCTGCGGCAGCTTGATGAAGATCCAGATGAACGCCGCCAGCCCGATGACCGCCCGGTTGGTCAGGCGCCGGGGGTCCCACTGGGTGCGAATGGCGGCGTAGGCGATGAAGAAGTACTCGAACGTGTTCGGGAACACGAACAGCAACCACCGCTGCTGGAACACCTCGAACAGCCAGACCCCGACGAGGCGGTAGTACCAGAGAAAGCGGGCGACGTTGATCGCCGTCGTGTTGGTCCAGTTCCGGTAGACGGCCAGGAACGCGATCGTCAGGTAGAAGATGTCGAGGGCCTTGTCGTAGTTCTGGTACCCGTCGAGGTTCAGGTTGGTGAACTGCTGGAAGATGGTCTGGTCGGCGGCGTCGAGGACGAGTGCCGCCAGGATCGCCGGCAGCGGGAACCGGGGGATGAACAGCGGGACGACGAACCGCAGCGTCAACACGACCAGGAACACTGCAATGTCGGAACTGTCGCCGCCCACCGGCGCACATTACGCCGTCTGCCCGCAGAACTGGCTCATCGTCTGACTGCATCATCGGCGAGAGGGCCGTTCGGCACTGGCAGCAACCGTCAGGGTGCGGTTGGGTGGGCCCATGGGACCGTCGACATGGACGGCCGATTCGAAGGGTCGGCATGTGCCTGGGTGAGGTCGGGCGCGTCGTTGCGCTGCTCGACGAACGCACGGCCATCGTCGAGTGTGGCGGTCGCAAGGTCACGGCGTTGCTCGACGTGGTGATCGCCGAGCGCAGTGTGGTCATGCCCGGTGACGTGGTGACGGTCTCGATGGGGCTGGTCCTGGCGATCGTCGACGAGTCCGAGTTGGTCGCCGGGGATGCGCTGATCGATCGTGAGGAGGCAGGGAGATGAGTTCATCGGTGGAGACGCCCCGAAGCAGGGGTGTGACCGGCTCGAGCGCCGAGGGACGTCGGGCGCTGTGGCCAGCGGCGATCGCCGCGGTCGTCAGCGGTGTGGCTGTCTTCGTCAATGGCATCGCCGTGCGCCACTTCGACGACGCCACGGTGTACACGACCGCCAAGAATCTGTGGGCCGGCGTTCTGCTGGCAGCCGTGCTGCTGGCGGTGCCAGTCCGCGCAGAGCGACGAGCTGTCGACGCTCCCGACGGTCGTCCAGCGTGGCCGTGGCTGGTCGTGGTGGCGGTCATCGGAGGCGCCGTGCCGTTCGTGTTGTTCTTCGAGGGTCTGGCGCTCGCGACGTCGACCGACGCCGCGTTCATCCACAAGACGCTCGTCGTATGGGTCGCTGTCGGCGCCACGGTCGTCCTGCGCGAGCGCCTGCGGCCGGCGCACCTGATCGCCATAGCTCTGCTGGTGGTCGGCCACGTCGTCGTCAGCGGAGGCGTCAACCTGTCGGGAGTCGGCCGGGGCGAGGCGCTGATCCTCGCAGCGACGCTGCTGTGGACGCTCGAGGTGCTGGTGGTGAAGCGCCTGCTCGTGAAGGTGCCGGCGCCCCACCTGGCGACGGTGCGAATGCTCGGCGGCAGCATCGTGCTGCTCGGCTGGCTGGCCGTGCGCGGCGACCTCGGCGAGCTGGCCTGGTTCACGACCGGCCAGTGGTGGTGGATCGCCGTGACCGGGACGACGCTCGCCGGATTCGTGTCGCTCTGGTATCGGGCACTCGCGGCGGCGCCGGCGACCGACGTGACGGCCGTGCTCGTGGCGGGTGCGGTGGTGACGGCGATCCTGAACACGGGCTTCCGCGGCGTGCCGGTCACCGTCGACGCAGTCGGCTACCTCGCGGTGCTCGCGGGCGTCGTGCTGGTTGCCGTGTCCTCCGTTCGCAGCGAGTCGGCGCGGACATCGCACGGGTTGGTGTCGTGATCGCGGTGGCTGCCGACGCTCCGTCGGGAGCGCTGAGATTCGTCCGCTTCGCGTCACCGCCCAACCGGCTCGGCCACTGCGGCCCGCTCGCATCGGAGGGTGTCGGCCAGTATCTGCACGCCCCGATCGACGGCGGGTTCGCCGAGTTGGCCGCGCAGTTCGAGGGCGCCTACCCGTACCTCCAGCTGCTCGCCGGTGCTGCCCACCGCGTCGACCCCCTCGACGCCGACGTGGTCGAGGCCTACTGGATCGGCAACGGCCTCCTCGACCGGGTGAGCACGCTCGACTTCGGCAACTCGATCGATGCCCGCTTCCGGCGCCGGGCCGGCTCGGCGTGGTCGCGCGTCGACGAGTCGATCACGCTCGGCGTCGCCCACCACAGCTATCACGTGCTCCACGTGACCCCCTGGACCGGACTGATGCGGCGCGGCATCGTCGACGAACCGTTGCGGATCGTCGACCAGTGCTGTGTCAGCTGGGCTCAGGTGGTCGACATCGGTGCCGGCGGACCACTCGTGCGCCGGCGTCCGCTCGTGTGGGCCGGGAGCCGGCTGCGGTTCGGCGACCCGGTCGTCGAGCAGGTGACCAGTCCGATCGGCGTCGACGCCGGCGACTGGGTGGCCCTCCACTGGGGCACGGTGTGCGAGCGGCTGCAGCCACACCAGCTCGCCTGGCTGCGGCGTACGACACTCGATCAGTTGGCGACGTTCGCCGCCTGCTGACCCCGACGGGTCAGTGCGGCGAGTCGCTCGACGACCTGGTCGACGACGCCGTCGATCGCGGCGTCGACCGGCGGGCTCGGTGGTGATCCCCACTCGGTCTGCGCCGCCTCGATGCCGATGACGATCAGTCGGGCCGGCATCCGTCCGATCGCCCGGGCCAATTCGACGGCGACCGACGCGTCGATCTCGTGGGTCGACACCGCGCCGGGTGTCGGCAGGGGCGTCGTCGTGGCGTCCCACGTGACGACGCGTCCAGGCTGCGTACCGGGCTGCATGGCGTCGACGATGATCACGTGGTCGTCGTGGTCCCAGTGAAGGGCCAGGTCGAGGATCGAGCCCTCGCACACGAAGGTCCGGCACTCGAAGTTCCGTCCCGGCGTGCCTTCCAGCTGTGGCCGCAGCCGGTCGCACACCAGCGGTCCGGCGGCATCGTCGCCGCGGTCACGATTGCCGACACCGATGACGATCGACGTCATCGTGCCTCGCCGGAGCGGTCGCTGCTGAACCGCAGGAAGTGGGTCGCGCAGGAGATGCACGGGTCGTAGTTGCGGATGACCTGTTCGCACCGGTGGCCGAGCGTGTGGTCGTCGAGGTCGAGATGCGACTGCACGAAGTCGCGCAGGTCGGCTTCGATGGCGATCTGGTTCTGCGAGGTCGGTGGAACGATCACGGCGTCGGTGATGATGCCGGCGGCGTCGAGTTCGTAGCGGTGGTACAGCAGGCCCCGTGGGGCTTCGGTAGCGGCTGCGCCGACGCCGGCGACTGCGGGCACAGCGACGGCCGGTTCGGGCGGCGGGCGGTACGCGTCGATGATGCGCAGCGCCTCGTCGACCGCCCAGACCGTCTCCAGTCCGCGCACGACGATGCTGCGGAACGGGTTCGTCTCCACCTCGCCGATCCCGACCTCACCGGCGAGGTGGCGGACCGTGTCGGTGAGCAGGTCGTGGCTGTTCATCCAGCGGGCGAGCGGGCCGACCTGGTAGCGGCGGTCGCCTTCGAGGGTGGCGTGCAGTGCGGTCGAATGCTCGACGTGGACCTCGCGCAGCCGCTCGCCGTACTCGGCGACGTCGAGGTCGAGACCGTGGTTCGACACGATCCGGCCCTCGTTGAACGGGTACTCGTTCGGGTGGTGCAGCGAGACGAACTCGGTGCTCTCGGCGAGGCGGTCGGGAATCGAGGGGAACTCGAAGCCGGCGACCCACCGCACCAGTGCGACTGCCGCGGCGTGGGCCCGTTCGAGGTCGGCGACGAGGTCACCGAGTTCCCTCCGGCTCGGGGCCCGATAGAACCCGCCGAGGCGCACGTTGACCGGGTGGATCGGCCGTCCACCGACCACCTCCATGATCCGGTTGCCGGTCTTCTTGAGGTGCAGCACCTCGGTCATCAGCTCGGGTTCCTGCCGCGCGATCGTGATCCCGGAGTCGACGCCGAGGAAGTCGGGTGCGTGGAGGAACGCCATGTGCAGGACGTGGCTCTCGATCCACTCGCCGCAGTAGAGCAGGCGTCGCAGGTCGCGGATCGGCCCGTCGACGGTGATGCCCGCGAGGTGTTCGATCGCGTGGGTGGCACTCATCTGGTAGGCGACGGGGCAGATCCCGCAGATGCGGGCGGTGATGTCGACGGGCTCGTGGTGCGCCCGGCCCCGCAGGAACGCCTCGAACATGCGCGGCGGCTCGTAGATCTCGAGCTGGACGTTCTCGACGACACCGTCGCGCACGACGACGTGCATCGCGCCTTCCCCCTCGACCCGTGTCAGCGTCGGCACGTGGAGATCGAGGGACTTGTGCGTCACGGTCGGGCTCCCTGCGCTGCTCGTCCGGGCGTGACACGGGCGAACGCCTCGACGTCGAACGTGCGCATCAGGCGATCGATCGCGTCCGGCTCGACGCCGAGCCGCCGGAGCTGGGTGCGCAGAGCGCCGATGTTGGGTTGCTCCATGTGTCCGAAGCAGCCGTAGCAGCCCCGATGGAACGACGGGCACAGCGCCCCGCACCCCGCCTGCGTGATCGGGCCGAGACATGCGGTGCCGTGTGCAACCATCACGCAGCTGGTCGACGTGGCCTTGCACTCCGTGCACACGCTCGTGGTCGGCAGCCGCCTGACATGGCCGTTGAGCAGGGCGGCGATCGTGGCGAGCAGTTGCCGGCGGTCGATCGGACAGCCGCGCAGTTCGAGGTCGACGTGGACGTGATCGTCGATGGGGGTCGACGTCGCCAGCGTGGAGATGTACTCGGGATGGGCGTAGACGATCGAGGTGAACTCGGCGATGTCGGCACCGTTGCGCAGCGCCTGGATCCCGCCCGCAGTGGCGCACGCGCCGATCGTCACGAGCAGCGCCGACTGGCGCCGGATGTCGACGATGCGTTCCGCGTCGTGGGTGGTCGTGATCGAGCCCTCGACGAGCGACACGTCGTACGGTCCGTCGACCATCGTCGACGTCGCCTCGGGGAAGTAGGAGATGGCGACCCGGTCGGCCACGGCGAGCAGCTCGTCCTCGCAGTCGAGCAGGCTGAGCTGGCAACCGTCGCACGACGCGAACTTCCACACCGCCAGGGTCGGTCGTCGTTCGTCCATCGTGGCCTCCTCAGCGTTCCCGCACGCGCATGGCGTCGGCGATCTCGGGATACGTCAGGGCGGGGCCGTCACGGCACACGAGCACCGGGCCGAGTTGGCAGTGACCGCAGCGCCCGGTGGCGCACTGCATGTTCCGCTCCAGCGTCAGCTGGATCGCATCCGGCGTGACGCCGAGCTCAATCAGCTGGTCGGCCGCGAGCTGCATCATGATGTCGGGACCACACAACAGCGCGGCAGCGTTGGCCCAGTCGACGTCGAGGTCGGCGATGACGTCGGGTACCAGCCCGACCCGCCCGGACCAGCCGGGTTCAGCGCCGTCGACGGTGGTCACCACCTCGAGCCCGCGGACGCGCCACTCGTCGTACAGACCGGCGTAGAGCAGATCGGCGCTGCGGCGGGCGCCGGTGACGAGCACGATGCGACGGTCGGGCTGGTGTGCCGCCGCGTCGAGCAGGGCGTATACGGCCGAGCGCAGAGGAGCGAGCCCGATGCCGCCCGCTGCGATGACGACGTCGCCGCAGATGGCGTCGAGGTTCCACGGCCGCCCGAACGGGCCGCGCACGGTGAACTGATCGCCTGGTTCCAGCGCACACAGTGCCGTGGTGATCGCACCGGCACGGCGGATCGTGTACTCGTGGTGATCTCGCGTGGCTGCCGACGAGCTGATCGAGATCGCCGCTTCTCCGACACCGAATGCGCCCAGCATGCCGACCTGCGCCGGGAGGAACGGTGTCGGCTCGCCGTCGACCGGTACGACATCGAGCGTGATGACGTCCCGGATCTCGGGGATGGTCGAGCGGACGACGTGCACGCGCGGCTCGACCATCGGGTCATCGGCGGCGGCTCGGGCGCTTCTCGTGAACTCGTTGCGGAATAGTTCCGCAACGAGTTCACGAGAACCGGTGGCCGGGACGTCGGCGGGGGTCACGACGTCACCTCGGTCGTGAGTGCGTCGACTTCGGCGGTCAGGTCGATGCCGACCGGACACCACGTGATGCACCGACCGCAACCGACGCATCCGGACTCGCCGAACTGGTCGTGCCATGTGCCGAGCTTGTGGGTGAGCCACTGCCGGTAGCGCGAGCGTGGCGACGAGCGCGCCGGTGCATGGCCCAGGTGCGAGTACTCGAGGCTGAAGCACGTGTCCCACACGCGGTCTCGGTGTGCGGTCGTTCCGTCGAGTTCCACTCGATCGTCGGTGTCGGTGCAGAAGCAGGTCGGGCACACGGCGGTGCAGTTGCCGCATGCGAGGCAGCGCTCGGCGACGTCGTCCCACTGCGGATGCTCCAGATCGGCGAGCACGATCGCTGCTGCGTCGGCGGGCATGGAACGCGTGGTGGTGTGCACGCTGCGGCGGATTTGTTCGGCGTCGGCCACCTCGTCGGGCGCCGCTCGGTGAAGACCGAGCGATTCGGCGAACGCTTGCCCTCGGTCCGATCCCGCACGAACGACGTAGCGGAGGGCGTCGCCGTTGCCGAGCTCGGTCATCGACAGGTCGGCGCCACCGTCGACGAACGGTCCCGTATCGGTGGACTCGCAGAAGCACGTCGGCGCTGGTCGGGTGCAGTCGACGCCGATCACGAACAGCTCGCTGCGGGCGGCGGCGTGGTGGGGATCGGGGTGGGGTCCGTCGAGCTGGGTGCGCCCGAGCCGATCGAGGGCGGCGAGGTCACAGGCGCGAGCGCCGAGCACTGCCCGGCGCACCGGTTGGGTCGGCGCGACGCTCACCGCGATGGCGCCGGCGTCGTCGCGAGTCATCGTCCAGACCGGGACGCGAGGCGGATGCACGATGGCCTTCAGCGAGTCAGGTCCGACTGCGTAGGAGAACCGGTGCTCCCCGCCGGTGAGCGTCGCTCGGTACAAGCTGGGGCCCTGATCGTCGGTGACCCCGGTCGTGAGTTCGTCGGCGTTGTCGATCGGTCGCATCCGCACGACGCCGTCGATGAGTATGGGGGCGATGATCTCGTCGAACTGGTTGCCCAGCGCATCGACCATCGCGAGGAAGCCCGACGGAGTCATCACCCATGCCGGCGCAGACGTTCCCTCCATGGGTCCATCATCCGTATGCGGTGCGAGCCTCGCCAGGGCCCAACGCCCCAGCCGATCGACCGGCGCTCGAGCGCGATGAGCGCGCCGTCGAGTTGGTCGGACATCGCCGTGGCCGAGCTGGAGAGTGCATTGCGGTCGGTCGGCGATGCCGAGCGAGCTGTCGGCATGCGGAAGTACATGCGCGACCAGTTCGGGTTCTTCGGCGTGCCGACGCCACAGCGGCGGGCGATTGCGAAGCAGGTGCTCGACCCGCTGGGGCCGCCCGCCCCGGTCGATCTCGAGACGATCGGGCCGCATGCCTGGGCGGTCGACGGACGCGAGGTGCAGTACGCCGCCGTCGACGTGCTCGCCCGCTACGCGAGGTCAGCACGCCCCGAGCTCCTGGCTGTCGTGGGAGGACTCGTCACCACGAAGAGTTGGTGGGACACGGTTGACCCGCTGGCCGCGAAGGTGGTCGGACCACTGGTGCGTCGACATCCGCCACTGGTCGCCACGTTGGACGAGTGGATCGACGGCGCCGACTTGTGGCTCGCTCGCACGGCGATCCTGCACCAGCTCGGCTACAAGGCGGACACCGACGTCGATCGCCTCTTCCGATACTCACTGGCGTGGGCGCCGAGCTCGGACTTCTTCGCTCGCAAGGCGATCGGTTGGGCGTTGCGCCAGTACGCCTACACGGACGCAGACACTGTCCGCGCATTCCTGGCGGAGCACTCCGATGCGTTGTCGCCCCTGACGATACGAGAGGCATCGAAGCACCTGTGATGCGTCGGCGCCAGATCGCACCGATGGTGTTGCCATCGGTCGTTCGGTTCGGCATACTTGTTCATCCACGCCGCGGGGTGGAGCAGTTCGGTAGCTCGTCGGGCTCATAACCCGAAGGTCGCAGGTTCAAATCCTGCCCCCGCCACCAACGAAACACCAGGTCAGAGGCCCTTTCCGAGAGATCGGAAGGGGCCTCTTTCCGTTGGCTTGCGAACACCGCGCGAACACGCCGGGGCACGGCCGGCCGTCGGTAGCGGTGCTGGCGGGGCGGTTCGGATGCCCTGTGCTCCGACGCCGGAACCCCACACGCTGGGGGTTCGCGTTTCGTGTTGCGAACAGCACGCCGACGACCTGGTGGCCTTCGGGTTGTCGGCCCGAAGCTGATTCGGTGTCGCAGTCGAACCGGATTGAGCGTGTCCGAGCGAAGCGACTCGCCACCCTGTCGGCGGAGGGGCTTCTGGCCAAGTCCTCCGGCCTGGTCGTTCGAACTAGGCGCTGGCCCGCTGCTCCAGCCAGTTCAGAATCACCTGCGTGGTTTCGTCGGGCAGTTCTTGCTGGATCCAGTGGCCGCAATCGAGGTCGACCTCTTCCACGTTGGGCACAAAATCCGAGAGTCGTTCGAACTTCGGGATCGGGTCTCGTTCGCCGCGGATCATGAGCGCTGGTGCATGGATGATCGGATCGACATCGGCCAGCAGGTGCCAGTTGCGGTCCAGGTTCCGGTACCAGTTGATGCTGCCGGTGAACCCTGATCTTTCGAACGCAGAGACGAACACGGCGAGTTCGCTCTCGCTCATGATCGGGTCTCCCAGTGGCGCTCCGGCCTGTGCGACGTTGATCATCATCATGCCCGGCTCCGGCGCGACGAGCGGCACGTTCTTCCGGTACATGTTGCGAAGGAACTGGAAGGTGTTGTCATCCAGCACCGCATCGGCAACGCCTGGCTGCCGGTTGAAGTGGACGAAGTAGAAGTCGTCACCGAAGACCTGTTCCATCATCTCGACCCAAGGCTGCTCTCCGCGCTCCTGGTACGGCAGAGCAAGGTTGATCACTGCATCGACTCGGTGGGGGTGCAGGAGCGCCATGCCCCAGACGACGTTCGCTCCCCAGTCGTGACCGACGAACGTGGCTTTGTCGTATCCGAAGTGATCGAGCAGCGCGACGAGGTCACCTGTCAGGTGTGCGATGTCGTAGCCGGTGACGTCGACCGGCCGGGACGAGTTGCCGTAGCCCCGCTGGTTGGGAACGATGACGTGATAGCCCGCTGCAGCGAGAGCGGGCATCTGGTGCCGCCACGAGAAGGCATGCTCCGGCCAGCCGTGACAGAGCACGATGGGCGTGGCGTTCTCGCGGCCCGCTTCGAAGACTTCGAGTTCGACTCCATTGACGGGGATGATCGTGGGCTCGGGAAAGTCGGATGGGTTGTACATGTGTCTCTCTCCTTCTGATGAGGGTGTTTCGTGATGCGGAAGCCACCGTAGAAACCGTTGCGGACAGGAGCTGTCCGCAACGCGTGGCAATCTGAGAAGGTGACGAACGATCCCACCGGCCGGGCGCTGCACCTGCTGTCGCTGCTGCAGACGCACCGGTTGTGGCGGGCCGCTGACCTTGCCGAACGCCTGGAGGTCACGGAACGCACGGTGCGGCGCGATGTGGACAGGCTCCGTACCCTCGGCTACCCCGTCGACGCAACGACAGGGACCGACGGGGGATACCGACTGGCCGTCGGCGCGCATCTGCCGCCGCTCGTCCTCGATGACGACGAAGCCGTCGCAGTGGCTCTCGGGTTGCGCTCTGCTGCGAGTGCGGCCGTCGGCGGCATGGAAGACACCTCGCTGCGCGCCTTGGCGAAGATCGAGCAACTCCTTCCCGACCGACTGCGGCGCCGGGTTTCAGCGCTGCACTCGAGCGTTGTCGAACTGCGCTGGTCCGGCCCCGACGACGACGTCGACCCCGACGCACTCAGCGTCCTCGCTGTTGCGTGCCGCGACCGTGAGGAAGTCCGCTTCGACTACCGACGGCGTGATGGCGACCGCAGCCGACGCCTCGTCGAACCGCATCAACTCGTCACCGCCGAGCGTCGCTGGTATCTCGTCGCGTTCGACCTTCGACGCAACGATTGGCGCACCTTCAGAGTCGACCGGCTGAGCGCCACCGAGCTGGCCGGCGGCCGCTTCGCAGCCCGCGAGATCCCGGGCGGCGACGCCGGAGCCTTCCTCACCGCATCGATTGCGTCGATACCCCGCAACGTCGAGGCCATGGTCACCGTCGGAGCTGCCTACTCTCAGATCGAACCGGTGCTGTCCATGGTCGACCACCACGTCGTCGAAACCGCAACGGACTCCTGCGTCATCCGCATCAACGGAGAAGAACTCGACCACCTCACCATGTCGATCGTTGGCGTCGCGCTCACAGCGCCCGTTGCCGCAATCGAACCGGTCGCTGTCGCCGAAGCCGTGGCGCTGCTCACCCAACGTCTACCGGACCGCCCAGCGCCCCCCAACCTCTGAGCGGGCGTGCGGACCCGACGTCAGAGCATGCCGAGGTCTCGGGCCGTCTGGACGGCGGCCTTGCGGTCGCCGACGCCGAGTTTGCGGTAGATGGCAGCGCAGTGGGTCTTGACGGTGTTGGGCGACACGTACAGCTCGGACGCGATCTCGCGTTGCGACAGCTTGGTCGGAAGGTATCGAAGCACGGCGGTCTCTCGTTCGGTCAGCTGCTCGACCAAGGCGTCGGTGTCTCGCGCTGTGTCACTGCTCCCCGATCTCGCTCTGCCGCCGATTCCATGCCGCGATTCGATGCGAGCCAGGTAGCGGCCGGCGATCCCCGGGTCGGGACAGCGATCGATGATCGACCGGGCCTCGGCCAGCAGTCCTTCTCCCGTGTGGTCATCTGCATCGAGGAGTGTGCCGCCGCAGATGGTGAGGGTGTAGGCGAGGGCGAGATCACCGGGAATCTGCCGAGCCAGATCGACTGCCTTCATGGCATCGGCCCGAGCTGACGCGTTGTCCGCGGCGCCTCGCCCTCGGAGGGCGTAGGCCGGTGCGATCCGGTAGTAGGACCCCATCGCCAACTCCTCGGCGGTGTCGAGCGCTCGGTCGCCCCCCGAGGTGTCTCCGCTGTCGTCGAAGTCGTTGATGGCTTCATAGATGCGGCTCAGCACGAGGGATGCCCGGAAGTCGATGGCCGCTGATTGCTGAACGGCGATCTCGAGGACCTCGTGCGCCTCGGCAGCCTGGCCGGCCCACATGAAGACCCCGCCGGCAGATGTGGCGAGTTCAGGGCCGTGGGTCGCGAACTGGTCGGTCGCCTTCATCTCGCGGGCAAGCTCCAGCGCAGTGCCGACATCGCCGTCGGCGACGGCGAGATTCATCCGCAGCGGCGCCGTGATGATGGGATCGAAGTCGGGCGATGCGAGTCGATGGGTCGTGTCGACCCACTCGTGGGCGCGGGCGTAGTGACCGCCGATGTAGTCGCACCAGCCCCAGGTCAGCGCGCACGCCGGGTCGTTGGTCGCTGGTTCGCCGATCCGTTTCAGGAGGCCTCGAAGCGTGTCGATCTGGCCGTTGGAGATCAGCTGTGGCCCGAGCACGTACATCAGTGGGACCGCTGCCCTGTTTTTGCCTGCTGCGAGATGGTGCCCGATCGCTCGCAGCGGGTCGCCCTCGTCCTCGAACCAGGCTGCTGCGCGTCGATGCAGTTCATTCAGCTGCTCGGGGGCGAAGGCCTGCTCGGCTTCGAGCCTGAGGAGGTCTCGCAGGAGATGGTGGTAGCGGTACCAGGAGCCGGTGCGGTCGAGCCCGATCAGGAGTTGGTTGGCCTTCGCCGTCTCGGTGAGCCACTGCGCGCCACCGGTGCTGTTGGTGACGGCGTCGACGAGCGCTCCGTTGAACTGTTCAAGGACTGAGGTTTCGAGCAGCCGCCGGCGCTGTGCGTCGCTCTCCCCGGAGAGGAACTCGTCGGTCATGTACTCCACGACGAGCTGATCGTCGGCATGGAACGAGTCGACGAATCGTTCGGGGTCGCCGGAGCGTTGCAACGACAATCCGGCGAGTACCAGGCCGGCAGCCCACCCTTCCGTCCGGCGACACAGACGTTCGACGACGCGCTCGTCGAGGACCTGGTCGTCGTAATGGAGGAGGAGACCGGGGGCCTCCGCTGCTCCGAAGCGGAAGTCGTCGCCCCGGAGCTCGATCATCTGACCTCTGACACGGAGTCGCCCGAGCCGAAACGGCGGATCGACTCGGGTCGACACGACGATCGTGGCTGTTGGCGGGCAGAGGTCGATCAGGCGCTCCATGCCCCGGTGCACCGACGCGTGATCGATCAGGTGGAAGTCGTCGATCACCACGACCAGCGGCGCGGCGAGCTCTGCAAGGACGTTCACGATGGCCGAGACGAGTGATTGCTCATCCCGGTGCGAACTGTTGGCGAGCTGCAGCAGCGAATTCGTCGCCGACGGAAGCGCTTCGCGGATGGAGGCGACGAGGTAGGCCCAGAACCGGACCGGGTCCGAGTCGACGGCCTCGACCTGCAACCAGGCGACGGACTCCGGGCGCTCAGCCAGCCACGACGCCAGCAGCGTCGACTTGCCGGAACCGGCCGGGGCGCTGGCAAGAACGAAGCGGACCTGGCCGGCGAGGCCGGCATCGAGCCGATCGGTGAGGCGGGAGCGTCGCACGAGCCGGTCAGGAAGCGTCGGTGGCATCAGCTTCGTCGCGGCCAATCCGCTGTCCCGGTGCCCGGTCATGGGTTCGACCCTACGTCCTCAGCGAAATGCGGAGTCTCCGAAGTCACCCGGGTGAGATGACCGATCGTACGAGGCGGCCTGGTACCGGCGGCCGTGACAGTGGGGTCATGCCCGAACCGACCACCTACGAGATCGTGCTGCGAGGTCGACCCAGTCGTCGTCTCCTGCGGCCCCTTCTCGACGACTTCACGATCAGTACATCATCTGCGTGTGGGGCCGACCGTGCGACCCGTCTCGTCGGCGACATCGGTGACCCCGCCCATCTCCACGGAATCGTGGCCCACCTCACCTCGGTGAACCTCGAGATCGTCTCGATCGCCCCGGCATCCGCAACGGACATCGACACCACAACCAAAGGAACAGCCATGACCACCCAGGAACAGACCACCACCGCCCGCAACGTCACAGCCCCCGACGGGCAGATGCGCGCCATCACACAGGACCGATACGGCTCGGCCGACGTTCTCGAGCTCCGGAGCGTCGCCTGTCCGACACCGAAGCCTGACGAGGTCCTCATCGAAGTCGTCGCCGCAGGCGTCGACCGCGGCACCTGCCACCTCATGACCGGCACCCCATACCTGATCCGCCTCGCCGGCTTCGGACTCATCAAACCCAAGAACCGAGTCCCTGGCCTCGACGTTGCCGGCCGCGTGGTGGCCGTCGGTACCGACGTCACCCGATTCGCCCCAGGCGACGAGGTGTTCGGCATCGCCAACGGTTCGCTGGCCGAGTACGCGATCGCCAACGAAGACAAGTTGGTGGCCAAGCCGGCCGATCTGGACTTCGCACAGGCGGCAGTCGCGGCCGTGTCCGGCATCACCGCTCTCCAGGCGTTGACCGACGTCGGTGGCGCTCAGCCCGGTCAGCGAGTCCTGATCGTCGGCGCTTCCGGCGGTGTGGGCAGCTTCGCGGTTCAGCTCGCCAAGGACCTCGGCACCGACGTGACCGCAGTGGCGAGCACCCGCAACCTCGACTTCATGCGCTCCCTCGGCGCCGATCATGTCGTCGACTACACCGCAGAGGACTTCACCCAGATCGAGGCGCCGTTCGATCTCATCGTCGACATCGGCGGTCGCAACAGCCTCCGCCGCCTCCGCCGCGTCCTGACCACGACCGGCACCCTCGTCATCGTCGGTGGCGAGGACGGCAATCGCATCACCGGCGGCGTCGGCCGCCAACTCCGAGCAATGGTGCTCTCGCCGTTCGTCAAACAGCGACTCACCACGTTCATGAGCACCGAGCACTACTCCTTCATCGAGCGACTCGCGGACCACATCACGACCGGAGCAGTCACGCCCGCAGTGCAGGCCAGCTTTCCTCTCGCCGATGCCGCCACGGGCATCGAGCAGCTCGACACCGGCAAGGCCACCGGCAAGACCGTCATCATCGTCAGCGACAACGGAACCGACCGTGTCGAATGAACCGACGGTGTCGAATCGAGCGAGTACCGGCGATGCGGTGCGTCGTACCCCGCTCCTGAAGGCCTTGGTGTGGCTCTGGCTCGGCCTGTCCGCTGTGTGGGCCGTCGTCATCTTCATCACCGACCAGCTCGCGTGGCCGCTCGCGTTGTGGATCGCCACCACCGTCGGCCCGCTCACCGCGCTGAAGAACCGCCTCGACCCGAACCCCGATCCCCGAAGGAGCAACCGATGACTACCACGATCCAGGCGCCCGAAATCAGGCCCGACGATCCGACAACGACACACACTTCGCCCCGAAGAGCCGCTCTGATCGCCGGCATCGGCTATGTCCTGCTCTTCGGCCTCGCCGTCTTCGCCAACTTCTTCGTCCGAGAACGTCTGGTCGTGACCGGCGACGCCCAGGCCACCGCGATCAACATCGCCGAATCGAACATGCTGTTCCGGCTCGGACTCGTTGCGTTCCTCGCCATCTTCCTCATCGACATCGTCGTCGCGTGGGCGCTCCACATCATGTTCAGAACCCAGCACCACGACCTGTCGCTTGTGGCAGCGTGGTCGCGACTCGTCTACACGGTGTTCCTCGGCGCCGCCGCGATCTTCTTCTTCCAAGCGCTCGCCTTCTACGACTCTGCCGCAGTGGCCGACGTGATGAGCGCCGCCGAACGCAATACTCAGGCGCTCATCGGACTCGAGCTGTTCGACTCCGCTTGGCTGATCGGTCTCGCGGCATTCGGACTCCACCTGGTCGTGCTCGGCTTCCTCGTCGCCCGATCGGTCGAGACACCACGATGGCTCGGCCACCTGATGATCTTGGCCGGTGCCGCCTACATCGTCGACACGACGGCGCACACCGTTCTCGCCGACTACGCCGACCACGCCGACGCATTCCTCGTGATGGTCGCTGCGCCGTCCGTCGTCGCCGAAGGATGGTTCGGGCTCTGGCTCCTCACCCGTGCCCTCGCGCCTGACGGCGTGAGCCGCCACCTGATCAACCCACACCACAACAAAGGAAATCTCACGATGAACCAGCCAGACCAGCTCAACCCTCAGCCGGCTGATGAGCACGCCGAACAGCACCGAGTGAAAGCGGCACGGCAGTACGTTCAGCAACTGCGGGCGTTGTACGTCCACGCTGGCGTGTTTGTCGGGGGCATGGTCGTCATCTTCCTGGTCAACCTGGCTACCAACGCCGTTGCCGGCATCACTGGCGAGTGGTCGGCGTGGTGGTCGGCCTGGGCCTTCGTCGGCTGGGGCCTGGGAATAGCGGTTCACGGACTCGTCGTCCGTCTGAACCGGCCGGCGCGTGCGTCATCGACCTGGGAGCAGCGACAGATCGACAGGGTGCTGGAGAGTTGAGCGCGCCGATCCGCCACGCAAGAAACGCTCCGAGCTCGGCGGTGTCAGACGTTCAGCCGTGGGAGGCCCGAGCCTTCGGCGCGATCGTCCTTGCGGCGCCCTCGGACGTCGGCGATGGGTTCCCCGTCCCCTCGCGACGTGGGGAGTCGTCGGCTACGCCGCACTCGGCGTCGGTGCACTCCTCGAGCCGCTGACGGATCGATCGCACACCGTGGTGCTCGCACTGCCGGGCGGCCTCTTCGAAGTCGCCCTCGGCCTGTATCTCGTCCGCTATGGATTTCGGCGTCCTACCGAGCTTTGGGTCCGATCCGAGCTGACGATGACAGAGCGCAAAGAGACCGCATGCGAGCCGTCGTGCTGGCTCATCATCACGATGTCTCCGGGAGCAGGTGGGTCAGGCCGTCGACGTTCCAAGCCGAGCAGTCGGCGGGGACCAGCTGGCCGATGCGCCTCACGTCGTCGGGGTCGACTTGGACGTTCTTCGAGCCGGTCAAGACCAAGACCGGAACTCGAATCGATTCGAGCGAGGGCGACGGTGTCGCTTGCCACCGAGCCGACGTGATTATTCCGACGCAACGTCCTTGTCCGCAGCGAATCCTGCCCGGCCATCGAGGTCTGAGCGACCTCAGAGCAGTCCGTGTTGCCGTGCAGCGTGGACCGCTGGCTTGCGGCCGTTCACGCCCAACTTGCGGTAGATGGCCTTGCAATGCGTCTTCACCGTGTTGAGCGAGACGAACAGCTCACTCGCGATCTCGCGTTGGGAGAGCTGCGAGGGCAGGTAGCGCAGGACGGCGAGCTCGCGTTCGGTGATCTCCTCGACGAGTTCGGTCGACGGTTCAGCTCGCACGCCGAGCCGGTGTCGGGCTTCGAGGCGGGCGAGTGTTGCGCCGACGATGCCGGCGTCGGGGCACCGGTCGATGGTCTGGCGTGCTTCACGGAGCAGCTGTGGTCCCGCCGGGTCGTCGTGTTCGCAGGCTGTGTCGCCGATGAGGGCGAGGACGTACCCCAGGGTGAAGGGCTCGGGTGCTCGCCGAGCCAGTTCGACCGCTTGCTCCGCCATGGCGGCCCGTTGTTGCGGATCGGAGGTGGTGCACGCCAGCACGGCGTGCGACATGGAGAGATGCGGCGACTCCGCGACGCTGTGGCCCCGGGCGTGTTCCAGGCTCGCCGCCGCGTGCTCAGCTGCCGATGACCGGTTCCCCAGCTCCATCTCGACGACGGCAGCGAACCCGGGCGCGATCGTCAGCGCATAGTCCGACGGTTCGGACGCGCCGAGTTCGCGGGCGATCGCGTTGTACCGCAGCGCTTCGTCGAACATCCCGGCCCACGTGTATGCGGCGACCAGCCCGATCGCTCGGGTCGATTCGGTCGGGTGATCCATGCGCTGGGCGATCGAGATCGCGTCACCGAGGAGACCTTCGGCGAGGTGCACCATGATTCCGAGCGACGCGGTGAGGTTGGCGTCGGTTTCGTCGTCGCACTCGACGGCGATGTCGTAGTAGTGACGAGCACCCGCGAAGCGGCCCGTCGCGAGGTTGATCCAGCCGCGTACGAGCGCACTCGGCGAGTGGCGTTCGGGGAGGTCGCCGAGCTGGTCGAGCAAGCGGAGCACGGTGAAGATCTGTCCGCCGTTGAGCAGCGCTGTGGCGTGGATCGCGATCAGATCGCCGGCTGCGACGAGATCCCCTCCTGCGATGTAGTGCTCGATGGCCGTGTACATGTCGCCGCGATCGTGATGCCACGATGCGGCAGCGAGGTGCAGTTCGGGAAGACGATCGGGGATCTCACGCTCGGCCTCGAGACGAAGCAGGTCACGCAGGAGGTGGTGATACCGGAACGTGGTGCCCGTCCGGTCGAGACCGATGAGCAGCTGGTTGGTGGCAGCGGTACGGGTCAGCCATTGGCTGCCGTCGGTCGAACCGGTCACGGCGTCGATCAGCGGACCGGTGAGCTGATCGAGGATCGACGTCTCGATCAGGCGTCGGCGCTCGTCGGGTGAGATCGACGCGAGGAGTTCGTCGGTGAGGTAGTCGACGACGAGCTGATCGTCGCCGCGGAAGCCGGCGATGAACCGGGACGTGTCGTCGACTCCTGCGAGCGACAGTCCGGCGAGGACGAGCCCGGCCGCCCACCCCTCGGTTCGGTCGCACAACGTGAGCAGCGCCTCTCGATCCAGCGAGGAGGACCCGAGCAGGTCGGTCGCCTCGTCGGCGTCGAACCGGAGATCGGACGCGCGGATCTCGGTGAGTTGCCCGCGGACGCGGAGCCTGCCGAGTCGGAAGGCCGGGTCGGTTCGCGTGGCAATCACGATCTGGACGTGATCCGGGCAAAGGTCGATGAGTCGTTCGACTCCGTCGTGGATCACCGTGTTGTCGATGACGTGGTAGTCGTCGATCACGATCACCAACCGGTTCGGACCCTCGTTCAGCGCATTGACGAGCGCCGGGACGACCGAGTCGGGCGACCCTCCGGTCGAGACGATCGCCGGCTCCACCGTGTTCCTCACACCAGGTCGAGCACCGTCGACCGCCCCGACGAGGTACGACCAGAACCTGACGGGATCGGCATCGCTGGGTTCCATCTGGACCCAGACCAGGTCGTCGTCTCGATCGGCCAGGGTTCCTGCGAGGAGCGTCGACTTGCCCGACCCGGCCGGGGCACTGACGAGCACGAGCCGGTGACGTTCGGCGACCGCTCTGTCCAGCAGTGCGTCCAGGCGAGCACGCCGAACCAGACCCCCCGGCACCGTCGGCACCTGCAATTTCGTGGCGACCAACTCGCCTGCACCCCGTCCGACCATCACGGTCGAATCTAGGCGACGCCGCTCGGATCCGGGTCGGGAGCGAATCACCCGGGTGAGGCGGGTGGGTGAGCGATGACGACTCACCCCGTTCAACGGGATCGTGATCCCATGACCGAACGAACGGGACCCACCCGCTATGAGATCGAGCTCGGTGGCCACGCCTCCGAACGCGTCCTCCGGCCGGTCATCGACGAGTTCATCGTGGAGTTGACCGAGGCGGGCACGACTCGCCTGGTCGGCGAAGTCCGCGACTCGTCGCACCTCAACGGGATCCTGGCTCACTTCACCTCGCTCAACATCGAGGTGGTCGCGCTGCGCCGACTCGGCCAGCACACCAGTGCCCCATCTCCTCATAAAAAGCGGCGGTCGGTCGGCTGAGCAGCCGGCCAGCCCACGTCTCGAGACCTCATGGGCCTCGTGAACACCTGTCTCACACCAACCAAACCAACCGAAAGGCAATCATGACCATCACCAGCAACAACCAAACGGACGAGAAGACCGTCTCGTCTCGAGCCGGCGCTATCGGCGGCCTCATCGCCGCTGCGACCTTCATCTTCGGCATTGCTCTGCTCGTCACAAGCTTGAGTGACTACACCGACGGTGACGCCACGGTGGCGGAATCCGTCGACTTCCTGGTCTCGCACCAGGGCACACTCTTCACCTGGTACTTCGTCATCTACCTCGTGTTCGGGGTTGCGATCATCCCGTTGGCACGGAGCCTGCGTGAGCGTCTCGTCGACGTCAGCCCGGAACTCGCCGACATCGGCGCCGTCTTCGCCTACATCTGGGCGGGCCTGATGTTCGCCACTGGCATGACCTCGAACATCGGCATCGCCGCCGTGGCTGACCTCGATGAAACCGACCCCGCCGCAGCCGAAGCTCTGTGGTCGGCCATCTCCACCGTCACAGACGGTCTTGGCGGCGGCAACGAACTGGTTGGCGGTATGTGGATTCTGCTGGTGAGCCTCGCAGCCTGGGGCACCACGCGTCTCCCCAAGGGGCTGAACGTGCTGGGCATCATCAGCGCATCCGCCGGGTTCATCACGCTAATTCCGGGGCTGTCCGACGTCGGGATGGTCTTTGGTCTCGGATCCATCGCCTGGTTCGCCTGGACCGGCATCGTCCTGCTCCGCAACCCAACGGCTCCCGCGCCGGTTGCGGAGGCGGCCCGATGATCACCGTCGAGAACCTCACCATCGAGAGCTCGCCCTGAAAGCTGCATTCGACGAGTCGCGCTCCTGGCCGGGTCCCGACGCCATGACCCTCGCCGCCATCACCCTGGAACGAGTCGAGCGCCTCGGGTGAGGGAGCGTCTCGTCAGCGAAGCACGGGGCGCAGGTCGTGCTTCGCGCGAGGCGCTGCCTCGACGTGGGGCGCCCGCTGATGCGACCCGGCGCTGTCGACCGGCGAATCGGTCAAGGTGCGCTCCGGGCTCTTCGTTCCTCGGCATCGGGCCCGATGGCGAGAACGATGGCCCCCAGGCGTTGCTCGGTGTCCACGAGACGATGTGCTTCGGACGCCTGCTCCATCGGCAGGACTCGGTCGACGATGCTGGACAGATCGCCCGCATCGACCATTGCACCGAGCTCTTCGAGGACCGCGCGGTTCTCGGGCGCTTGCGCGGTCTCGATGCGTTCGCCGGTGAACCGGGACAGCCGCGCTCGGATCAGTGTCGTCAGCCGAGGATTGCCGTGTGCGTAGCGGCCTCCGGGCTTCAGGAGGCGCAGGATCGGCGAGACCGGCGTCGAGGGCACCATGTCGAAGATCACGTCGTAGCGGTCGTCCAGGCTGGTGATGTCGGTGGTCTGGTAGTCGACGAAGTTCGTTGCACCCATGGACCGGACGAATGACTCCTTGTGGGCAGCATCGACGCCGGTGACCTCTGCGCCCATCATTCGGGCGACCTGGATGCCGTACGCGCCGATGACCCCACCCGCACCGTTGATCAGCACCGAATCACCGGGCTCGACTTCGGCGCGCCGGAGGAAGTGGAGCGCATTGACCGCGCCCAGGGGCACTGCAGCCGCTTCGGCAAAGGTCATCGACGCCGGTTTCGCGGCGATGGCCGCTCTGGCCGGGAGAACGACGAATTCGCCGTAGGCGCCGAAACGGAGCCCGGTCGCACCGTAGACCTCGTCGCCGACCGCGATGTCGCTCACGTCGGGACCGATCGCCTCGACCACACCGGAGAAGAAGAAACCGAGAACACTCCGACGGGGTCGGCGAACACCGAGCGCCAGTCGCAACGGCAACCAGAACCACTTCACGTCGAAGCTGAAGCTTCGCATCTCGGTGTCAGACTTCGATGCCTCCGCCGCCTCGACGCGGATGAGCACCTGATCGTCCGCCGGCTGCGGTCGTGGCAGCTCGGCCACCGACAAGACGTCGGGGCCGCCGTAGGCGGAGTAGGTGATCGCTCTCATCGTCTGGCGTGCCATCGCTCGATCATAGGAGGGGCCTCGATGACCGGGTTCGAGTCACCCTGCCCAAGCACGGACGTGACCCGGCGAGGCGGTGAGATGCGACGGTGAGCCACCGCACGCTCGGCGTCGACTCCACGACCCCAGGAATGGTGCGCAGTCGTCGCCGACGCCTGATCTCACCCGGGTGAGATCGGCCGTCGAGTGACGTCGCCTCATGCGAACGACCGCCACGCTTCGTCCAGCAACCGAACCGGAGCACGACGGCTCCGATCATCACCGCAGGATCTCCACCATGACAACACCATCGATGCAAGCCGACGCCGGGCGAACACGGCGCGACTCCGACACCACACGAACTCTCGTGGGCAGCGCCGACCCTCGGTTCAACCATTGGGAAGGCCGACTCTTCGGTGCGCTCGTGCTCTCCGCATTCCTGCTCTACGGGACCGGGAGCGAACTCGTCGACGAACCGATCGGGATCGCGCTCGTACTGGCCAACTCGGTCGCCGTCGCCACGAGCGGCGTGATCGGACTTCGTCTGCTGCGCTCGCACGACCCACGCGCCGGTGCGGTGTATCTCGCAGGACGCATCGCAGAAGCGGTGCTGCTCGGGGGCGGCGTGATTCTCTCCTCCGTGTTCGACGTGGCCGATGCGGACGCCACCGGCTATCTGCTCGCCATGATCGCGCTCGGCGTCGGGAGCCTTCCCTTCTGGCTCGTCGTCGCACGAGGACCCTGGCTCTCGCCGCGCTTCGCGCTCTGGGGTGCAGCCGGGTACGTGATTCTCGCGATCGGGGCCCTCGTCGAGCTGACGACCGACCGAGGCGTCACCGTCGTCGCCAGCGTCCCCGGCGGCTTGTTCGAAGTCGCCGTCGGCATCCACCTGCTCCGTCGGGGCTTCGCGGCCACCCGCATCGCCGACGCCACCACCTGACCCCTCAATCTGACCCCTCAATCATCCATCAAAGGAACGCACGAAATGATCAACGTCTCAGGAATCAGCAAGCACTACGGCGACCGCATCGCTGTCGACAACTTGTCGTTCGACGTCGCTGCTGGCGCCGTCACCGGCTTCGTCGGCCCGAACGGCGCCGGCAAATCGACCGCAATGCGCATGATGGTCGGCCTCACCCGACCTGACGTCGGCGAGGTCCGCTACGGCGGCGTCAGGTACACCGACCTGTCGCATCCGGCCCGACTGGTCGGCTCCGTGCTCGATGCCCGGGTCATGCATCCCGGGCGCAGTGCGCGCAACCACCTCCGGGCGATGGCCGCCGTGGCCGGGATCCCCGCAGCACGGGTCGACGCAGTCCTCGACACCGTCGGTCTCGAAACGGCAGCAACGCAGCGAGCAGGCGGCTTCTCACTCGGCATGCGCCAACGCCTGGCTCTTGCCGGCGCACTGCTCGGCGATCCCGAAGTGTTGCTCTTGGACGAACCAGCCAACGGGCTCGACCCCGACGGCATCCGCTGGCTGCGCACCTATCTCCGCGACTTCGCCAACCGAGGGGGCACGGTCTTCGTGTCGAGCCACCTCATCAGCGAACTCGCGATGTTCGCCGACGACCTCGTGGTCATCGGAGGCGGAAAGCTCCTCGCAGCCCAGCCGCTCCACGACATCACCGCACTCAACGACGTGCGGGTCGTCGTCGAGACTCCTGATCCTGCCGAACTCATCGCGCTGCTCTCCGCCCAGGGCGCGGCGGTGGACACCGTCGGCCGCCATCTGATGATCAGCGGGGCCACGCGGACGCACGTTTCCCAGCTGGCGTTCGACAACCGCATCCAACTCACCGAGCTGACCGAGACGGCCAAGTCGCTCGAAGACACCCTGCTCGACATGACCAAGGCGTCCGCCGAGTTCGCGGCCGCCTGACCACTCCACACATCCCGAACGATCGATGCAAGGAACCAACCAATGACGATCATCACGTACCAACCCACCGACCAGATGCCAGCCGCCGATCAACCGGCGACACGGACACAGAACGACACGCTCAAGGCGTTGCCAACGACACTCAAGAGCGAATGGATCAAGCTCTCGACCATCCGATCGAACACGGCCATCCTCGCCCTGACCATCGCCCTCAACGGCGTGGTTTCGTGGGCCATCGCCAACTTCGTCACCGACGAAGGAGAACTGTTCGTCGACAAGGTCTTCGCGTTCTCGACCCTGTTCACCGCCGTGTTCGCCGCCGTCGCAGGGATCTTGATCTTCAGCTCCGAGGCACAACACGGCACCCTGGCCCCGACACTGACCGCGCAGCCTGCGCGTCTCGCCATCGCAACCGCTAAGACCATCACTGCCGCAGCGTTCGGAGCGGTGCTCGGCGCATCCGGTCTCGTCGCCGGGCTCGTCGGCGCATCAGTCTCCGACATCGAAACCGGCGAGACCTCGAGCATCCTCGGCACGAGCCTGTGGGCGGTCCTGTTCGTGTCGCTGGCGTCAGTACTCGGTATCGGAATCGGCATGATCGCCCGCCACAGCACCGCTGCCATCTCCGGACTCCTCGTGTGGTGGCTCGTCGTCGAGAGCCTGCTCAACGTATTCCTCGATCAAGGATTGTCCCGCTTCCTGCCGTTCGTCGCCGGCAACGGACTGCTCCCGCTCGACGACCCCGCCGCCAGCACCGACACGCTCAGCGCCACGCTCACTAACACCGAGAACGCCCTCGTCTTCGGCGGCTACGCAACGCTCGCGCTCACCATCGGAACCGTGCTGCTCTGCCGCCGAGACAACAACTAGTAGTGAACCGGCGCAGTACCAATGGTCAGCCCCCACTGGGAAGCGCCGTCGGCGCCACGGAGCAAAGCGACCGTGGACAAGCAAGCGAACGACGCCGGGATAGTTTCACCGCATCCGGCGTCTGCCCGTTCAGCTCGGAATGTTCACGAGCGATCATCTCGAAACCGCCCATAGCCAGCACTTCTGCGCACGGCGGTCTGCGCATGACGCGCGATCGAAATCCTTGAGTCGTGCGGATGCGAGGTGAGACATCGCGGCCGCGCAGCGCCGACGATTCCTGGCCGCTCGCTCCGAGCGCACCAGCCGCGAAGCGCGAACAAGATGGGAACACCACTCGAACAGACGCCTGCCTACAGGAGCAGACGAGTACGTCGCGTAGCCCTCGCGATCACTGCGTCTACCAGGACGGATGCGGCCGAGCGCCCACGATCGAGCATGGGTCTCGCTCGACTCATAACCCGAAGGTCGCAGGTTCAAATCCTGCCCCCGCCACCACTTGGAAGGCCCGGAAACATTGCGTTTCCGGGCCTTCTGCGTTCACCGGCCGAAGTTGCCGTCTACCGGGGTGTCTACCGTCGCCCGCGGACGCGTGCCGCTGACCTGGGGTTTCGCTGATCAGCAGCCGGTAGATGTCTACCGCGTTGCGTCGATGAGGGCGGCGAATTTGCGCTGCGGCCGCAGTCCCATGCCGGGCAGCAGGTGTTGGTAGGTGTGCATGGTGAAGCCGGGGTGGGCGTGTCCGAGTCGTTCCGAGACGACCTTGATGGGGACGCCGGCGGCGACGAGGAGCGAGGCGCAGGAACGTCTCCGGTGACGGGGCGCGGTGGTGAGTGTTGAGGAACATCGGCGTCGACGGACTGATGGTTGCGCCTTCCGTGACGAGACGGTGCCGCCAGCGCTCCAGGATGCGGACGGTGTTGGCGTCGAGGTCGATGCGGCGGCGGCTGGTGCGGGTCTTCACGGGCTCTCGACGGTTCGGCCCATTGTGGTCTGCCGAGTCCGGACGATCGACACACTGGAAGCGGTGGTATGGATGTCGCCCCAGTTGAGTCCGGCGAGTTCACCGCGACGCATCCCGGTGTGGGCGACGAGATGCAACGCCGGGTACAACCGCAGACGGCGCCCAGCTCGAAGGAGCTGGGCGAGCTGTTGGGCGTCCCAGATCGCGGGGCTGAAGCGGAGCGACGCGGGGTGATTGTCGATGTCGTGATCAACGACCTCGCAGCGCGTCTTCCGATTCGATGGTGCCAGGGGAGCGTCGTCAGGGATTGATCGGTTTGGGTGCTTCCACCTCGGGCCGATCGGCCGCGGAGGCTGATGACCTGCTGGCTGAGGGCTTCGGCCGCGACTGAGTGCTGATCGTCGACACCGGCGTGCTGCTGGCGGCAGCGGACGTCAACGATCCCGACCACGCCACGTGCGCTGAAGTGCTGCGATCGATCTGCACTCTTTCACCGTCTTCGTGGCATCCCCACGAACAGCACCGGTTCGAGGTCGTGGCCACCGGACTGATCGGCCGCTTGCCGCCACTGCGCACCTGACCGGTCATGCCGGCCGGGCGTCCCGACGACGTGCCGCGCGCCACCCGCGGCATCAAGGCGATGGCCGCTCCGATTCACCGTTGCGCGTTGGGAGGTGCCGCACCGTTCAGCAGGGCGGCCAGTTCTGTGCGAGAGCTGACGCCGAGCTTGCGATAGATGTGCTGGAGATGCGCGTCCACCGTTCGTGGGCTGATGAACAGTGAGTCGGCAGCGTCGCGGTTCGTCAGACCGCGCGACACGGCAGCGGCCACCCGCGTCTCGGCTCGGGTGAGCAGATCCAAGGGCCCGGGTGTCGATGTCGTGGTGTCGCCGACCATCAACGCTGTTCGCTCGGTCCACGGACGTGCACCCAGCGACGAGAAGGTGCGATGGGCCCCGCTCACCTCGGCGAGGAACGCGGAGGGCGGCCCGATCTCGCCGAGGAGAGCATGGCTCCGGGCCGATTCGAACGGAGCACCGATCGTGTCGAGACGACATGCGGAATCGAGCAGTGCTTGCGGATTCGAATCCAGCACCCCTCTGGCGCGTTCATGGATCGCCGCCGCCCAATCACTGCCCGTGGCGGACGCCTGCCGACCGAGATCGTCGGCGAGGCGTCGCGCGTCTCGGAAATGGTCTGCACGCCAGAGCGCTTCGAACAGGTCACCGTGCCACCACAGTGGCCCGGGCTCACCGATCTCGCCCTGCTGGCAGAGCTCCCAGATCCACTGGAGGTCGCTCGCCGCCGCGTCGGCGTCACCCGCAGCGAGTGCGGCCAACCCTCTCGCGTGACGGCCCCACGACTCCAGCACGCCCATCCCCAGCCGCACCCCGAGATCGACGACCACGCTGGCGTGTCGTCTGCTCGCCTCCAGACGCCCCGTCACCGCTTCGACTCGTGCGAGGGTCGCATGGGCGAACGAGCCGGTGGCTCCGAGGTTCGCTTCGTTGAAGTGCACCTCGAACACCGCTTCTGCGCGAGCCTCGATCCATCGCCCCCGGCGCCAGGCGACCTCGCCGCGCAATCCGTGCACGAACGATTCGACACCGCGCAGTCCGGCAGATCGGGCCTGCGCGATGACCCGCGTAGCCACGTCGTCGGCCTGATCCCACCGTCCGAGCGTCATGAGGTCGAAGACGATCAACCGACCGAGCGACACCAGTTCCTCCGGCGCGTCCGGCCCGACGAGTGTGCCGAGCCATGCCAACTCGGCCAATTCCTCCCCGATGTCCGCGGCCTCGCCGTGGATCAGGCGGAGATGAGTGCGCATCACACGACAACCGAGTTGCGTCGCAGCGTCAGCGTTGTGGGCCATCGACTCAGCCTGCGCGCCGAGTGCAACCCCACGGTGCAGATCGCCCGCCAGCGCATGAAGGTTCGCCGCCTGGGCCATCATTGTCGCTGCGTTCGCAGGCCACCGCTCGGCGATCGTGACCGCCTCGTCGATCAGCATCTGCGCCCCTGTTCGCGTGTCGGTCCAGAAGCCGACCATCTCTCCCATCGCGTGCACGACCGCGGCGCGCTCCGGTCCTTGCGGCATGGCCGTCAGCGCTTCGCTGCCCAGTGGGATGCCGAGATCGGGCCGATGTGCCCCCCACCACGCCCTGGCCGACTCACCGAGGCGTCGACTGCATTCCTCCGGCGAGACCGAACGGCGCGCGGAGCGTTCCCACGAGATCGCCGCCAGTTCTCCGGCGCCGCGCTTGGCCGTGCGACGTGCCGCGACCTCGAGTGCCAACGCCGCCTCCTCGTCGGGCCCGTCGGCGGCGAGATCGAGATGGTGTGCTCGTCGTTCCACATTCGCGCTCGGTTGCGCCTCGGCCAACGTCCGATGGGCAGTTCGAACTTCACTCGACGCGACCGCATCGAGCACCGCCGACTGCATCAGTGGATGGGTGAACTCGTAGCCGCCGGCTCCGGAACGGACGACACCCGCCCGTTCTGAACCGACGAGGTCGACCGGCGAGAGGCCGAGGCTCGTCCAGGCGCTCGTCACGGATCGTTCGCCGCCGGAGCCTGCAGCCGCCAGCACGACCAGCGCCGTTCGCGCCGCGCTGTCCAGCCCGGAGATCCGTCGCTGCAGAAGCTCGGTCAATGCCGGGCCCATCGGGACGACGTCGGGCAGCGGTTCCGCCCCGCAGCGCTGAGAAGCCGTCAAAGTGGCGCCGAGCTGCTGCATGACGAACGGATTCGCCCCGCACGCCAGCCGAACCTTTCGGGCGACCGCCATGTCGATGTCGCCACCGGCAGCGAGCAGCTCGCGTGCCACCTCCTCGTCGACGCCGTCGAGCTCGACGGTCGGTACGTCGGTGAACCGTGGTGGCTCGCCCGAGCGGGCGGCGAGGAGAACGGCCACTCGTTCGCCGCTGAGTCGACGGATGGCGAACTGCAGCACGTCGGCGGAGAATTCATCAGCCCATTGCACGTCGTCGAGCACGACCACGGTCAGTGCGTGTTTGTCGCTCAACACGTTGAGCAGATCGAGCAACGCCAACCCGACCACCGTCGGGGTCGCGGGTTCACCCCGCTCGATCGTTGCGAACAAGACGTGCCGGTGGTGATCGTGCATGCCGTCGAACGACCGGCGAACCGGGTAGAGGAGCTGGTTCAGCAGTGCCAGCGGCAGCGCCCGTTCGGACTCCGCTCCTGCGGCACGAAGCACGAGGGCATCGTCGAGTCCACTGGACAGCTCGGCCAACAGGGTCGATTTCCCGATTCCTGGCTCGCCGACGAATGTCAGACCGCCCGGTGAACCGTTGCGTGCAGACCGCAGCAGTCGCGTTCCCAACTGGCGTGGCAGCCAGCCGGGCGCCGCCGTGGCGGCGCCACCGGACGGCCTGCTGTTCTGCTCGAGTGCCACGCCGAAGAATAGGTGATTCTCCCGATGCGGTACCTCATGCGGCATCGTACGTTCTCGACATGAACGCAGGCGGAAGCGGACTCGTCGTCGTAGCCGATCGACGGCGTCGTTTCGTCAGCCGACCGCCGGCGTCCGGCTTCGTCTGGATGATCGTGACCTTGGTGCTCAGCGCCACGATCGTCTGGTCGGTCGGCGATCGGACGCTCGTCGTCGAGGCCGCCCAAGATGCAGCAGTGTTCGAGCCGATCGACGGAGCGACGTCGTTCGGCCCCGGAGCGTTCGGCCGCGTCGTTGCCGATGGCAACGGAGCGTTCCTGACCGCTCGAAGAGTTCAGTTGCCGATCGGGCAGTTCATCGCAGTGCGCAGGAGCCTCGACGGCGGTCTGAATTGGGTCACCACGGGCCTGTTCACGGGCACCGACGGTGGCGGCACGAAACCGTGGATCAGCGTCTCCGGCGGCCGGGTCGCAGTGGGCTACATCGGAAGGTGGTGCGACGGTTCGGCACCGGGAGATTGTGGTGAAGCGCCCTACCTGGTGACGTCGTCCAACGGCGGCACGTCGTGGACCGCACCCAGCCGACTCGACCGCCAGGCGTTCGAGATACAGGTCGCCCAGGACGGCGCGCGTACCTGGGTTGCCTGGGAGCGTTCGGGCACCGTGGAACTCCGAGGGACCCGTGACGGAGGAACATCGATGTTCGCTTCCCGGTCGATGACGGCCGAGGGGCCGGTGAGCCTTGCGGCCTCCGGCGGCTTGGCGGTCGTCGCCTACCGCGCGATCGTCGACCGCCTCACCCGCACACCGCTGGCGCTCGTGGCGAGAGGAGACGTCATCGCCACGACAGCGTCGCCGCTGGCCGATCCGGCGAGCGACGATCAGGTGTGGCCGATCGCCGTCGGTGTTGCAGATGGTCACATGCACGTGCTGGCGCGCCGCACGCTGGCCGCCGACCCGCGCCCGTCGTTCATCGACGTGATGTCCGCAACGTCGGCTGGAGCCTTCTCGACCGTCAACGTCATCGGCCAAGCCGGCTGGTCCGCGGCGCTCGTAGCGGGACCGGGCACGGTCGCCGTCGCCATTGGCGACAACGACGGTGTGACCTCGGTGGCCACCAGTAGTGACGCAGGCGACCACTTCAGTGCGCTCGTCCCCGTGACGAACTCCGGCGAGCGAGAGCCCAATGTGCAGATCGGCCTCGCCACTCGACCGATCGACCGACCGATCGCACGCTTCGGATGGACCGTCCCGGCACGCCTCGTCGATGACGACGGTGACGGCTTCGTCGATCCGGCGAACGACACCGGCATCGACAGCGCCGACCAACTGCGCGTGTACGGCGGTCGGACGATCGACGTCACCCTCGACGGATGCGCCTCGACGGCGCCGGCGGGGCGAACCATCGCGCGCTACGAGTGGACCGAAGTGAACCCGGACGGCACGGCGGATCTCCTGCCGTTCGGAGCGTGCAGCGAGACGCTGTCGTTCCAGTCGGGCGAGGAGACGACGTTCCGCCTCGATGTCGTCGATTCGACCGGCGAACGCTCGTCGGTGGTGCAAGTGGTGGCGCCCAAGGATCTCGTCGTTGCATCGCTCGGCGACTCGGTGGCATCGGGTGAGGGCAACCCGCACGAGCCCGCGACGTCCGCCCTTCCAGCGCGCTGGCAGGACGGTCCGTGCCACCGTTCGGTCGATGCGGGGCCTGCGCTCGCCGCCCGACGCCTCGAGGCCGCCGACGACCACACGTCGGTGACGTTCATCCAGCTCGCGTGCTCCGGCGCCGCCATGGTGGACTCTCCGGAGGTTCCCGGCATCGACGATCCGACCACTGGTGGTGTCCTGGACTCGTACATCGGTCAGGAACCGACGGCAGGTTCGCTCCGTCCGTCCCAGATCGAGCAGCTCCGTGACCTTCTGGGCGCACGCGACGTCGACGCCGTGATGTTGTCGATCGGTGCGAACGACGTGCGCTTCTCCGACACGCTGAAGTCCTGCATCACGACCGCCCACTGCGAGCGGACCAGCGTCCGCTCAGATTTCGAAGCCCGGGTGACGCAACTTCCTGGTCGGTATGCCCGACTTGCAGCGGCGCTCAACGGACTGGGCGTCGAACCGTCGGCCGTCCACATCAGCGAGTACTTCGACCCCACCAGCGACGAACTCGGCGTGGTCGAGATGCGCTGTGCCGTCCTCGGCGGTGCCGTCGACCTGCTCGACGACGACGAGGCGCGCTGGGCGGCGACCGGCGTGATGGGTGGCATCAACAGTGCGGTCTCGACTGCGAGTGCCGCCCACGGGTGGACCTACGTCGGGGGCGTGGCGGCGGCCTTTGCCCGACATGGCTACTGCTCGACCGACCCGTGGGTGGTGGGCATCGGCGAATCGCAGTCCAACCAGGGAAACACCGACGGCGCCTTCCATCCGAATGGCGGGGGCCAGGCAGCCTATGCACAGGCGCTGTACCCCTCGCTTCGCCGGTCGCTGCTGCTGCCGGCACCGGTCAGCGGGCCGGCGGCCGGCGCCGACATGCTCGGCGATCTGGTCGTGACGACGGCGACGCGCTCGTCGATCGTCGCGACGGGACTGCGCGACACCGGCGGGGCACCCGGTGTGCTCGGATCCCAGGTGATCGACCGGATCGTGTCGGGCGAGGGCGGGCTCTACTCGTTCGGACCGGTCGCCATCGACCGCAACGCCGCAGTCGGTGTGTGGACCCAACTCCCGATCAGCGGCCAGACATTCACCGAAGAACTGGCCGCGCAGCTTGCTGTGCGCCCGAATGCGGCGGTGCGCGCAGTCGCCGTGGTGCAGGCACCGACGGGGGGATCGTTCTTGGTCGCGAATCGTGATGCGGTGGTGTCCGCCACGATCGATGCCGCGATCCCCGGTCCGATGGACCTCGCCGTCTCGGTCGACGTGGTCACCGTGCCGGCGGATGCGAGCGACCCGACTGCACCACCCGGGCGGCCGGTGCTCGCAGCGTCGACGAGCGTGCATCTGCGGCCCGGACTCAACAAGGTCATCCTCCCGACGACCGGATCGTTCCGCCTCTCGCCGGGAGAACTCGTCCGGGCGTCGGTGACCGTGACCGACCCGCCCAATGCGAGCCCGGCCGACGACGTCGACAACACACTCAGCACCGACGGTTCGATCACCAAGGAGGCCATCGAGACGCGGCCCCTGGCGATCGAGTTCATGTCGCCGACGACGAGCGCCGGCCGTGTGGCGTGCTCGGATCTCGCCAGCATCGCCAGCCGGCAGATCGCATTCGCCAGAGCGGCGATGCCGCTGGACAGCACCGGCATTCACTCGTTCCTCTCGTGCGGCGAGCTGTATCCCCTGCAGGCCGACGAACCGTCGATCCTGCGCTATCTGTCGTTGCTCGACTGGCTCGCACGTCACTCGGACGTCGACGTCATGGTGGGGGTGGTACCGAGCGGATGGCTCTCGGCGGCGGCAGGCGGTGCGGTGGGCATCGCGGCGCCGGGCCTGCGAGCGACGCTCATCGAACAGTCATCGCCTTCCATGACGCTGGCGCACGAGGTTGCCCACACGTTCGGCATCGATCACGTCACCGGCGACGGTCGGGTGACGGGCGTCCGGGTCGATCAGCGACGAAACCTCGACGGCACGGACTGGATGTCGGAACGCACGCCCGAGAAGGCGTGGACCGGTGCGACGACGTGGGACGACCTCGCCGTGCGGTTCGGACCGCCGGGCGGGATCCCGGCTGCTCCCGTGCCCCTGTCGCCGAACCCTCCAGATCACGGGGACGATGACCAACGCAGGCCAGAACCTGCCGGGTGAGTGGACACCCGGCAACACCGGTAGCCAGCGATCCGACCTCGACGATCTGGAACTCGAACGCATGCTCGTGCAGCAGGTGGACGCCGACGGCAACGTCGTGTCCACCACGGAGGCGCCGTTGCGGCCGGTGGGCGGTCTCTACGGTCCTGATGCGCCGATCCCGCAGCCGATCGGGTTCGCCTACCAGACCCAGATCACCCTGCGTGACGACGTCGCCAGTGTCCGCCTGGTCCGCAACGGCATCATGCTGGAAGAACGGCCGGTCGGCGCAGTCCCCGACGTGACGGTGCTGTCACCCGTGGCGGGCACGAGCGTCCGCCGCGGCGATCCGATCAGCGTGTCGTGGACGGCGGCACCGGTCAGCGCCGGCGCCACGGCGACCGTGCTGATCTCCCAGGACGGTGGAACGACGTGGAAGCCGCTCGCCACGGGCATCGCCGGGACCGAGGCGGTCGTCGAGGCTTCCGCCGACCTCGTCGACGGGGACGCGATCGTGCGCGTCGTCGTCGTCGACGGCGTGCGTTCGGGACTGGGCGACTCCGGTGTGATCGACATCGGCGTGCCGGCGCAGCTGCTGCCCGAGCGGGTCGTGGCGGTGCGCGCCGATCTCGTCGACCTCACGTTGCCAGGGGCGACGATGCCGGCAGAACCGGGGCAGGGCATCTGGACGATGAACCCGGACGGCACCGATCTCCAGGAGGTCGTCGCGATGGTGCCACCCGTCGCTGGCGAGGGCGGCATGGTGCCGCTCCATCCGGACTGGCGCAGCGACGGCATGGCGATCGCGTTCGACGGTGCAGTCAGCGGGCGGCGCGACGTCTTCATGGTCGATCGCGACGGAGCGAATCTCCGGCGACTGACGGATGCGACGACGTCCCCCGGTTCCGAGTTCGTGTGTGCGGACTGGCATCCGGACGGTCGACAGCTGCTCACGTTCCGCACCAGCGGCTTCGATCCGAACGAGATCACGTACCTGGAGGTGGTCGTCGTCGACACGGTGACCGGTGCGGTGACACCGTTCGGGTGGTCGGTACTGAACTACCGCGAGCCCGCGTCGGCGATCGCGTGCCCACGGTGGTCACCGGACGGTGGAGAGGTGTTGCTCGGCACGGCGTTCCAGGGCCAGTTCGGCTCGGTCGACGGCAACGTGTACGTGATCGATGTTGCCACCAAACTGTCGAAGTTCGCGCACCCCCCGAACAACGGAGCGTTGCAGACCAATCAGTACACCGAGTGGTTGAACTTCGCTCCGAGCAACGACGACCGGTTCGTCACCGTGCAGCTTTCCTCCAGCTTCGGCTATCTGAAGGTCGTCGAGCCCGTGTCGACGCCCCTGTTCATCGGCGCGGACATCGTGTACGCGGACCTGCCGACTCAGGTGTGGGGAACCCAGACCATTTCCATGATCAGGGAATACAAGACCCTCTTCGGTTCGGCCGGCTTCCTGCCGGACGGCAACGGTGTCTGGTTCACGTCGACCCGCTCGATGCAGCCTCGCCGGTACGCCGAGCAGCGCTTCGACTTCCGCATCGGCTTTTACAACGTGATCGTCACCGAGCAGGTCGGCCATCTCTGCAGCGTGCCGGTGCGCGAGACGTTCCAGCCGACCGACCCGGTGACGTGCTATGCGCCCGGTGGCGACGGCGTGCCGGTCGACGCCATCGCCGACGACACGGTCTCTGCCTCGACGCCGCCGCCGCCCGGCCCGATCATCGGCATCACGATGGCCGACTGGCACTCCGGCGTCTCACAGGCGACCGATCCCAATCCGCCGATCGTCATCGCCGATCCGTCGACCGTGCCGCCGGACCCCGACGACCCGCCGCCCGGCGACGTCGAGGTGCCGTCGCCCGACGGCCAACGGGCGCCAGGAGCCGACGACGTGGCGCCCGGCCCGGTGCCGACGCCGCTGCCGACGACGATCACGGTGCGCAGCGGACGTACGACCACGGTCGTGTTGCCCTCCTCGACGGGCACTTCGTCGTCGTTCAGGGTCGTCGGCTCACCGGATCCGATCGACGTCCGGCCCACGTCGGCCTCACCGAGCGATCCCACGGCCACCGGCCCCGACGGTGCGGTGGACATCACACCGGCGCCGGGCTTCGTCGGCACCGCATCCTTCCTCGTGGCACCACGCGCAGACGGTGGCGACATGGTCACGATCACCGTCGAGGTCCTGCCCGAACCGTCGCCGAACGCTGCCGACGACCTGATCGAGGTGGAACGCGGCGCCGTCGTCGTGCTCGATCCGTCGACGCTGCTCGGCAACGACCGGTCACCGACCCGACTGCTGTCGCTGACCCAGACCTCTCCGCTGCGGATCGTGTCGGTGTTCGGCTTCGACGGCGGCACGGCGGTCTTGCGTCTCGATGGGAAGATCGAGGTCGAGGCGGCTGCGGCGGGCTCCTTCAGCTACACAGTCGCCGACGAGACAGGTGCGACCGGCAGCGCTCGGGTCGTCGTGCAGCTCACCCAGGCGCCGACGTCGACGCCCACCACCGCCCCGTCGACCACTGCGGCGCCGAGCACGACGCCTCCGGTGACGACCCCTGCGACCTGGACCACGGCTCCGGCCGTCACACCGACCGCACCGGCGGGCGCCACACCGTCGAGCCCGGAAGGTGTGACGCTGCCCGAGACGGGTGCGAACGTGACGTTACGCCTACGGCTCGCCGCGACGCTGGTGCTCTTCGGCGTCGCGCTGGTCGTGGTCGTGCGCCGGCGCAGTCCCGCCGCCCGGCGAGGATGATCCACGGCATCGACCGATGCCCGCCAGTTCCTGCGTCGATCGAGAGGACCAAGAGCATGGATGCATCGGGGCGGTCGTCGGCTGGACGCTCGATGTCCCGGGTCGGCGTGATCGTTCTTCACAACCTCGGGGAGCATGAAGCGTCGGTCCAAGCGTCGGTACTGGACGTCCTCCACGGGCGCGAACTTCTGTCCGATCAGGTCTACGGGCCACTCGCATCCCTCGACGACGATCTCGGCATCAACCCGCTCGACTACCGGTGGATCACTGGCGAAGTCGCCGGGTGATCCGTCAGTCGCCACACCGGTATCGAAACCGTACGGTGACCGATCAGGCTCCGGACGAGCCCGCCGTGGCGTCTCGCGCGACACCCGTTCCGTCAATCGACCACCGGGTGTGCGATCGTGGTCATCAACGCATTTTCAGCCTGTCGCGAGTCCAGACGACTGTGCTGGACGACCACCGGCACGTTGCTCTCGATCAGCGACGCGTAGGCCGTGCTCGTCGGTATCGGCTCCGGATCATCGAGATCGTTGAAGCGCTGGTGGAGCGTCCTGCGCGCCGGCACGCTCAGGTCGTAGGGCCCTGCTGGCTCCCGATCAGCGAAGAAAACAGTGAGCCGGACGTGGGCGTCCTCGTCGCCGGTGTTCAATATGCACGCCGTCTCATGGCTGCGCATCTCCGGGTCCGGTCCATTGCTCCATCCCGGGATCCAGCCCTCTGCGATCACCCAACGCCGATGTCCAATCGCTTCCATCGCTCCCGTCCTACCCCGACGGCGCAGCCGCCATTCCGCAACGCACAGCCGTCGCCGTGAAGCACCTTGCGTTCAGCGTGGGGGCCCATCGTCGTTCGTGCAGTGACGACCGACGTCGTCCGACGTCATGGTGACGCACTGCCGCACCGCAGCGCGTGCGAATCGTTGGCGGCGCACCACCACTCGTCGTGGTGCACCAGCGCATCTCGTGAATTGCGGGCGTTGGCATCGGTCGAGCGGGCCTGGCGACGATCGAGGACGTGCATCAACCTTTCACGTACGAGGCCTTCTCGGCGACCTTGCCGTCGCGGATGACGAAGAGATCGATGCCTCGGACGTGTCCTGCACCGTTGGCGCCCGTGTCCCACCGGTACGTCCAGCGGACGACGGCCCGATCCGCGATCGTGATGCTGTCTTCGGCGTCGAATCGGGCATCGGGTGACGAAGCGAAGAATCTGGCGAATGCCGCTCTGACTTCGTCGTGGCCCTCGTAGCGTCGACCGTCCGGTGGTGAGGTGTCCTCGAACACGCAGTCGGGGGTCATTGCGTCCATGACGGCGTCGATGTCGTGGCGACCGAAGGCGTCGTTGAACGCGTTGATCGCGGACGATGCGGACGTCGTGGTCGGTGCGCTCACGGCCGGGCCTCGAGCACGAGGTTGAACGGTGTTTCGGTCGCCCGGCGCACGGTGTCGAACCCGCCGTCGCGGATGACGGTGCGCAGCCGGGCTTCTCCGGCTTGGGCACCGAGCGCGGTGCCGGGTTGCTGCGATCGAGCGTTCGGGGTGCAGATCATGGTGGAGGCCGAGTAGAAGACGCGACCGACAGGTGTCAGGTTGCCCTCGAGGCGTTCTTCGGCGTAGGGCTCCACCACCATCCACGTACCGTTCGCACCGAGGGAGCGGTGTACGTGCTCGGCGGCACCGACGGGATCGCCCATGTCATGGAGGCAGTCGAAGCACGCCACGAGGTCATAGTCCTCGCCGGGGTAGTCGGCGGCGGCGGCGACGCCGAACGAGCAGCGCTCTGCTAGGTCAGCTGCTTGTGCGGCGGTGCGTGCGGCACGGACCGACGGTTCGTGCGGGTCGAAGCCGACGAATGTCGAGTTCGGATAGGCCTGCGCCATGAGAATGGTCGATGCGCCGTGACCGCAGCCGACGTCTGCGACCCGTGCCCCGTCACGCAGCTTCTGCTCGACGCCGTCGAGTGCGGGGATCCATTCGTCGACCAAGTGGCCGACGTAGTTCGGCCGGAAGAATCGCTCGGTGCCGTGAAACAGGTCGTGGTGGTGTTCGCCCCAGCCGACGCCGTCACCGGACCGGAATGCCTCGACGATCAGATCGACGTCCTTGATCGTCGAGGCGGCCACCTGCAGGCCTCCCGGGGCGAAGAACGGATTGCGTTCGTCGGAGAGTGCGAAGGCCTGCTCCGGTGGGAGCCGGAAGCACCCGGTCGAGGGCTCGTACTCGACGTAGCCGCTCGCTGCCTGGGCGGCGAGCCACTCGGCGGCGTACCGCTCGGGTACACCACTTCGATCAGCCAGCTCGACTGGCAGCAGCGGCTCGCTGTCAGCCATCGCGGCGTACAGGCCGAGCCGGTCGCCGACGAGAACCGTTGCGGCGTGCAGCACGGCGCCGAGGTCGCCGACGAACCGGCCGACGAATGCATCGAGCTTCGAAGGATCGACGCTCGGAACGGTGTTGGTGGTCGTGGTCATGTGGATCTCCTCGTCATCGTGGGCGGGTCACTGTCGAACGACCGTAGGGACCGCGCCTTGCAGTGAGATAGCGGTCCGGAAGCCGGCGGCGGGTGTCGCCGACGACGGAACGGCGCGATGATCGGTCTGTGGGCGATGTCGCCGTCTGGATTCGTGTGCTGGGACACTTCCGGGTCGATCGCGCCGACGAGGAGGTTGCACTCGAACGATTCGACGGTCGCCTGCCGCGACGACTGGTTCGGGTGCTTGCCAGTCGGCTGGACGACGTCGTCACCCGTGACGTGTTGATCGAGTCGCTGTGGCCGCGGCGGATGCCGGCTGATCCGGACGCCAACCTGAACGTGATCGTCAATCGTGCCCGTCGGGCGCTGGCCGTGCCGGGGACGGTCGAGACCACCGGGGGCGGGTACCGATTGTGTGCGGATCGATGCCGGGTCGACGCCGTCGAGTTCCGGAGATCGGTTGCGGCTGCGCAACGGGCGTGGGCCCGCGGCGACCATCCACTCGGGTTCCGACACGCTCTGGCTGCGCTCGAGCGGTGGGGGGAGCCATTCGCCGAGGACGCCTACGAGGAGTGGGCGCAACCGGTTCGTGACCAACTGTTCAGCGAACAGCTCACGACGTTGGAGCAAGCCTCGGAGTCAGCGTTGATCCTGGAACGCATCGGCGAAGCGACATCGCTCGCAGGACAGGCCGCCCGCCTGGCACCGTTGCGCGAGCGGGCGCATCTGCTGTTCGCACGAACGTTGTCGGCGTCGGGGGACGACGCTGGTGCATTGACGGTGTTGAGCGATCTGCGCCGGCGGCTCGCCGACGACCTCGACGTCGAACCGGCGGACGAGTTCCACGAACTCGAACGCGAACTGCGCCGGAAACACCCATCGGCACGAGCGATCGGCGAAGCGCGACGAGCTCGACCAACGGTTCGGCGCGACGTGTTCGTGGGCCGCAGCGACGAGTTGGCGCAACTCTCGAACGTGCAGCAGGACCCGGCACGGGTCGCGACGGTCGAAGGCCCTGCCGGGTCCGGTAAGTCCCGACTGGTCGAGGAATTCGCGCGACGCACGAGACTTCCTGTCCTTGCGGTCCGGGCCTTTCTTCCGGAACGCGACACTCCCTGGGCCCTCGTGCGTCGAATCGTGCAGGAGGCCGTCGATCTCGATGTCGACATCCTCGATCCGATGCCGGTGACGATCCGGGCTTCGCTGGCCGAGCTGATCCTGCCGGGCGTCGACCTCGATGCCCACGACATGACGATGCAGCTCGATCAGGAGACGACACGGGCCTTGGCGTTCGAGGGCGCTGTGCGGGTGATCTCTGCAGTAGCGACGGCCGGTGCGGTACTCGTCGTCGACGACGTCCAGTGGGCCGACGCCACCAGCCTCGACCTGTTGTCGCACGCGATCGCGCGTGTCGATGGGCTCCGGCTGGTGTTGGCCCATCGACCGCTCGTTCGGCACCAGGTGGTGGATGACTGGCTACGAGCGATCGCGGAGATGACCGAGCCCATCTCGATCCGGCTCGGTCGCCTCAGCCTCAGCGATGTGGTCGAGTTGGCAGGCAACGAGGACGTGGGCCGAATTCTCGCCGACATGACCGAGGGCACGCCGTTCGCCGTGCTCCAGGCACTCCAGCAAGTCGATCGCTGCGACGACGCCGACCGGCGTGATGCGGCTCGTGCCGCGGCACGAGACGGCCAACTGCGCGCAATTGCCGCCCGGTTCTCGCAACAACCAGCCGAAGCCCGCCAGCTTCTCTCGATCGTTGCACTGATCGGTCGGGAGGTCTCCACGCCCGTGCTGGCGCAGATCAGCGGGTCGTCGTTGCGAGCGGTCGTCGACGAACTCGACCGGCTCGCCCGGGCAGGGCTCGTACGCGTCGGCGATCGCGGCTGGGCGACAGCTCACGATCTGATCGCCGACGCCGTGCGGCACCGACTCGCCCCGTCGGAGCGGACACGCCTCCACGTGCTCATCGCCGAGGCGCTCGGCGATGACGGCGGCGCACCCGGCGAGCGCGCAACGCATCTCCGAGATGCGAGTGATGAGCGTGCGCCGGCGGCGTTCGCCCGGGCCGCTCGTGAGCAGCTGCTGCGCCACGCCCACACCGAGGCGCGACAGATCGCCGAGGCCGGGCTCGCAATCGCCGATGAAGGACCGACGCGCGGTGAGCTCCTCGCGACCCGTGCCGACGCCCGGCTGTATCACGGCGAATTGCGCGAAGCGCGAGCCGACCTCCGTGAGGCGCTCACCCTCGCGCGAGACGGCGAGCATCGTGCCCGGCTCCTCACGACGACCGCTCGCCTCGCCATCTCCACCGATGACCTGGAACAGGCCGAACGTCTCGTCGATCTGGCGCTGCTCGATGCCCCCGCTGCATCTGACGCGCGCGCCCAGGCGTTGGCGGTCGGGTCGATCATCGACATGAATCGCAGCAACGGTGAACGCAGCGAACGGCGACGGGCCGAGGCGTTGCGCCTGTTCGAACGTCGCGCCGACAGCGCCGGCGTCGCCGATGTCCTCGACGTCCGGGCGATGGCCACGTTCCTCGCTGGTGGTATCGCAGCCGGCGTCGACGAGTTCGACCGCGTCGCCCGGTTGTTCCGCGACAGCGGAAATCTCGTGCGAGTCGTCACACCCAGGTCGACACGGGGGCACGCTCTCGTGTTCCTCGGCCGGCCCGCCGAAGGGCTCGACGACACCGACGAGGCGCTCGAACTCGCCCGCACGCTCGGCCATCTCGACGGGCAGGCCTACTCGCTGTGGCACCGAAGCGAGGCCCTCAGCGCTCTCGGGCGGATCGGCGACGCTCTCGAAGCCGCCACCGAGTCGCTGTCCATCGCCGAACAACTCGGCCACCGTGGCTGGACTGCGACGGCGTGGCGGGCCATCGGGATCGCCCACGAGGCGGCGGGTGCCGACGACGAGGCGGCCGCCGCCTACCGCCGTTCCCTCGTCGCAGGACACGCCGTGCCACTGTTCGCCTGCTGGGCGCGGGCTCGGCTGGCGATCGTGACCGCCCGCACCGGCGAGCTGGACGACGCGTTCGAACTCGCTCGTGTGGCGGTGGCTGAAGGGCCCGGACTCGGCCGGTATGAAGCTCGATACGCCGAGGCGGTCGTCGCCTTTCAGCGAGGCGACCCCGGTTCGGATCGACTTGCGTCCGCTGCTCGCCGACAGGCGCTTGCCGGCGGCCACGTCGTCATCGCCGGCGCACTCATGGAGCTGTGACTGCGAGCGGCTCGTGCGGTGCCGGACCCGACGTTCAGCAAGTCGGCCGGCGCAGCGCATATCGATCGCAGGCGCGAGATCGTTCCAGCGGTCCTCACGCACATCTGACCTGTCGATGTACGACCGGTCCGCCTTCTCGACCGGAAATCGAGGGGTGCGACGTCACCGGTTGCCGCGCTGCGCTCGATCCAGCGCTTTGACGAGATCGTCCTTTCGCATCTTCGAGCGCCCTTTGATCCCCGCCTTCGCTGCACGATCCTGCAGCTCGGCCACCGTCAGCTCCGATGTCTTGCCCAGCTGGTTGCGACGGTCCTCGAACCGGTCGTCGTGGTGTTCGACGCGAGCGTTCGTGCTGGTCCTTGCCATGTCATCTCACCTCCGTTGTGTGGTGTCGTTGCGGCTCACCGTTCGTTGCGGCAATCTCGATTGCTTCGGTACTACCCACCGTCCGAAATTGCGATTCCGCGTCGGCGGCGGCTCGGCGGTTCTACGACAGCACTAGCGTCGGCAGCGTCAGGATGCGGGTGGTCGCAGCCGCTGAACGAGCAGTCTGGATCCGCGGTCGTAGGTCACGTAGTTCCAGGCCCAGTTCAGCAGCACGTTGGCGCGGTTGCGGAATCCCATCAGCTCGACGAGATGCAAACCGAGCCACATGAGCCAGCCCACGACGCCGTGAAAACGCCATCCATTCGGGAGTTCGGCGACGGCGCTGTTGCGCCCGATCGTGGCCATCGACCCCTTGTCTCGGTAGACGAACGGTTCGGTGCCGTGTCCGTCGAGGCGAGCTGCGATTTGGCGGGCTGCGTGCGCTCCGCCTTGGATTGCGGGCTGAGCCACCTGCGGTAATGGGTTGCCGGGCGGAAGTGCGATGTCGCCGACGGCAAACACGTTGGGATGGTCGCTGAGCGACAGGTCAGCCTCGACTGGTATCCGCCCTCCCCGGCCGAGGGGCAGGCGAAGCATCGTCGCAAGCGGGCTGGCCGTGACCCCTGCAGCCCACACGATCGTGCCGGCTCGGATTCTTCGGCCGTCCGCCATCACGACGGCGTCCGGCTCCACCCGGGCGACCCCGCAGCCGAGTTCCAGATCGACTCGGCGACGGCGTAGCGATCTGGCAGCCAATGACGACAGATGCGCATCGAACGGGCCGAGCACTCGGTCGCTGCCTTCGACCAACGTGATCCGGACTCGGCGGAGATCGAGTTCCGGATAATCCTTGGTGAGCACCTTGTCGATGAGTTCGCGGACGCCGCCCGAGATCTCGACGCCGGTCGGGCCGCCGCCGACGACGGCAATGGAAAGGTCGACATCGCCGGTTGCATCTGCCGCTGCATCCTCGAAGCGGGCGAGGAGATGGTGGCGCAGGTCCAGGGCATCAGTGAGGGTCTTGAGCGGTAGAGCACACTCCTCGACCCCTTCCACGCCGAAGGAGGTGCTGACCGAACCGGCAGCGATGACGAGGTAGTCGTACCGCTCCATGCGCTCACCGTCGACGATCACCTGTTGGTGGTCGAGGTCGATGGCTGTGACCGAGCCCATGACGAAACGGGCGTTTGGTCTACGTCGCAACGTCGCCCGGATCGGGAAGCAGATCTCCTCAGCGTCGAGACCGGCGGTAGCGACCTGATACAGCAACGGCTGGAACGTGTGATAGTTGTTCGAATCGATCACGACGATCTCGATACCGCTCCGAGGGAGTGTCCGGATCGCACTCAATCCACCGAAACCGGCGCCGATGACCACAACCCGCGGAGTGGGTCCGGCCACGCCGTCACCTGCGGTTGTGGCCCCGGCGGATTTCGTCATCAGCATCGATTCGTCCGCATCGATCGACCTTTCATCAGCGTCAAGAGATGGTGTAGGTACCCGCCGCCGTTGTACACAATGCGACCCGCCGCCGTGTCGGCGATCGCATCACCACGTCGCCTGGTGTTCCACGGTGACGTCGCAGGCGTCGATGTCGGTTCGGATGCGGTGAAAGCGAACCGGGTGGCGCCCGAAAACCTTCGGTTCTACGGACGCCGAGTAGCTGATCAGATCAGGTCTTTGGGCCCTGCAGCGTGGCCGAAGCGACGGAAGAACATCACGTATGTGGTCGATGACCTGAGCGATGTCAACTTCCTCGAGCCCGGTTGTCCCGACCGGACTGCGGCCGACGACGCCTCGCTGGGCGTGGTGCTCATGGAGGTGGGCGACTCGGCAAGGAACCGACAGATGAGCAGATCGTTCGTCCGTCAACGCGGAGGATGACGACATGACCGGTCCGACTGTGGGCGAGTCAGTGCGCCGGCCATGGTTGGCCGGTTTCGCCGCGTTCAATGCGCTGGCGGCGTGGGGCGGTGCCGTCGGGCTGGTCACGGGTGGCATGGATTTCGGTGCGTCGATCAATGATCGTCTGCCGTTCGACAGCCCGGCCCTCGCAGGCTTGGCGCTCGCCACCATCGTGGGCGTCCCGCTCACTCTGCTTGCCTGGTCGGCCTGGACGGGCGGCCCGAGGACCGATGACTTGGCGCTCGTCGTCGGCGTGACGCTCATCGTGTGGATCGTGATCCAAGTCGCCGTGATACAGGCGTTCTCGTTGTTCCAGCCGGCGTACCTGGCCGTGGGCACCGCCTTCATCGCCGCCTCGCATCGCGTCACGTTGAGCTCTCATCGTCGCGGGGTCATCTTCGTCGTCGTCGGTTCGATCCTCGTCGCTGTCGGTGTCGGTCTGTTGCCGCATCCGATCAAGAACGGCCTCACCGTCGTCTCGGTCCTGTCGATCGTCGTCCTGCTCTCAGGGATCGCCCTGGTGGTCGTCGGCGCGACCTCCGCATTGCGGGGTCGGCATCGGCTGGGCAAGGTGGTCGGAGGCGCATCGGTGCTGATCGGCGTCGCCGCGGCCGTCTGGATCGTCGCACCGGCGGTGGCGGCCACCACGGTGCCGTCCACCGAGCTCACGTCGACACCCGCGGCGTTGGGGTTGGAGTACGAGTCGGTCACGGTGACGACGACCGACGGCGTGGAGTTGGCCGCTTGGTACGTGCCGGGCACCAACGGCGCCGGGGTCGTGGTGATGCATGGTGCCGGTTCGACCCGATCAGATGTGCTCGACCAGGCCGCAGTGCTCGCCGGCAGCGGGTACACGCTGGTGCTCATCGACGCCCGCGGCCATGGCGACAGCGACGGGGCCGCAATGGACTTCGGCTGGTACGGCGACCTGGACATCGCCGCCGGAACCGAGTACCTCGCATCGCGTGCCGAGGTCGACCCCGATCGAATCGGCGTCGTCGGGTTCTCGATGGGAGGCGAGGAGGCCATCGGCGCCGCCGCAGCGGATGCGCGGATCCGAGCCGTGGTAGCCGAAGGAGCGACGGCACGCCAAGCGGCGGACGAGGCCTGGCTCTCCGACGTGTACGGCTGGCGTGGCTGGTTGCAGGAGCAGGTCGAGAAGATCCAAGACGGCGTCACGGACTACCTCACCGAGGCGTCGCCGCCCATCGCCCTGCGATCGGCGGCGGTGAATGCGCGCGGCGCCAGCTTCCTGCTGATCACGGCCGGCAACGTCGACGACGAGGGCCACGCCGCTGCCTACATCCGAGCTGGGGCGAGCGAACGGGTGACGGTGTGGAACGTCGACGGAGCCGACCACACCGGCGGGTACGACACACAACCAGACGACTGGCAGCAGCGAGTCGTCGGGTTCCTCGACGAGACTCTGAGTTGAGAACCAGGGAGGTCGCCATGTCCATGAGATCCCGTTGGGCGGTCGGCGCGCTGGGTGCCTTCACGCTCGGCGAAGCCGCGCTGATCCACCTCGGCAGGACCTATGGGTCCACCCCGGGCGAACGATCCGAGATGCTTCCCGGGGATCGCATCGTCGTCGATCCGAAGGTGGTGACCGATCACGCGATCACGATCGATGCCCCGCCATCGGAGGTCTGGCCGTGGCTGGTGCAGATGGGCTGGGGGCGGGCAGGCTGGTACACGGCACGCTGGGTCGACCAGCTCTTGTTCCCGGCCAACGGACCGAGCGCCGACCGGATCATCCCAGAGCTCCAAGACATCGACATCGGCACGTTCATCCCCGACGGCGCACCACACACCGAGTGCGGCCTGATCGTCGAAGAGATCGAACCCGACCGAGCACTCGTCCTGCACTCGAACAGCCACCTGCCCATGAGCTGGCGACAGCACGCAACACTCGACTGGTCGTGGGCCTTCGTGCTGACACCGATCGACGAAGGTCGTCGGACGCGCTTCCACTTCCGCTCGCGATGGACGACCAGTCCCTGGTGGCTGACCCTCGGCGGCTGGGTCGGGATCGTTCCCGCCGACTTCATCATGTCCAAAGACATGCTCCGAGGAGTCAAGCAGCGAGCCGAGCGTGGCCCGCTCTGGCCAGCGCACGTGGCTTGACCCGAAGCGGCCGTTGTTGCGCATCTGGCGATCAGTCCACCCCTCCGACCGAGTCGGCTGGCGACGAGGTGCGCGATCCGACCATCCTGCTCGACGAGGCCCGCGAGACCTACGGAGCGCCAGGAGCGATGGCGTACGTGGACGTCGCTGGCGCAGCGTGGTTCAGAGCCTCGGGTGCCGCAGACCTCGAGGGCGCACAGCTGTCGCCCACCACTCGGTTCCGGATCGCCAGCATCACCAAGCCCGTCGTTGCGTTCCTCGTGATGGACGCAGTCAACCGGGGCGAACTGTCGCTCGACGATGTCGTGAGCCGATACGTCGGGGCGCCGCTGCGACCAGAACCGCCCATCACGGTGCGAATGCTGCTCGACCACACGAGTGGCATCTTCAACGTCGGCGACGAGAGCGACCTCGGCGCCGACATCGAGGCACTCGCCGATCCGCAGCAGAAAGCTCGGGCACTCGACCTGGCGACGGAATATCTGGCAGGTGAGCCGGTGAGGATGCGTGCCGAGTTGTACGTGGCGCTTGCGGAGACCCACGAGCGCTACGCCGCCCCAGGCGAGGACTACCACTACAGCAACCCGAACTACCAGCTGGCGGTGATGGTGCTCGAACAGGCGACCGGGTCACCGTTCGACGAACTGCTGCGGACCCGGTTGGTCGAACCACTCGGTCTGGAGCACACGACGACCGCTCCAGCCGACAGCGGGCTGCCCGAGATGCACGGCTACATGCCCGGCGCCGCGACCGGCGAACTGACCGACCAGACCGATGCCTTCTTGGCGCTCGGCAACGGTGGCAGCGGCGGCGTCATCTCGACTCCGGAGGAACTTTTCCGGATCATCCGAGCGATCGTCACCGGCGATCTGCTCCCGCCTGCGCTCACCGCAGACATGCAGGATGCGACGCTGCAGTCCGACCTCGAATACGGCCTCGGCTTGGGACGTTACGACCTGTCGTGCGGCACGTTCTACGGCCACCAGGGATCGGTCAGCGGCACCCAGTCCATCGCGTTGATGTCGAGCGAGGACTCGGACGGTGTGGTCCTCGTGTTCAATCTGGACGACGACACCGATCCGGGGATGCTGGCGATCGCCGAATCGATGGTCTGCGCTGCGCCCTGAATGAATCGGAACGGGCAGGTTCCGTCGTCGACGCACCGACTCCGACGACTGCGATCACTCCACCGCGAGACGCTGAGGCACTCGGGTCCCCGTGCTGTGCTCGCAACCTCGTGGACGCCGGTGCCAACGACCGGATGTTCGGCACGGGGGGTCGGGTCATCGACCACCTTCTTGCGGGCCAATCTGCGGCCGCAGGAGCGGGGCCGGTTCGCCAGCGTCGGCCCGACAGACAGCAACGTGGCGCTCGTCATCCGCGTGCTGCGAGGGTCGACCTCGACGCAGGCCTGCGGGCGGCGACGAAATGGACTTCGACCGGCGGTACTCTCAGCGGCATCGAGCTGTGACGGGACGGGAGGAACGCTTCTCGCCAATGGCTCCGAAGCACCTGCCACGCAGAGTGGTCGAGACGCAGAGTGGTCGAGCAATGGAGCGGTTTCATGTACCAACCAAGTACCAGCATCACGGTGAACAGTGATGAACAACGCGGACTCACGGTCAACGAGAAATCGGCCGTTGAACAGGGGCGGAACTCATCTGGCAGGGCCCACGCACGATCACAGCGGGATACCTGATGGGTCGGCCCCGGCACACCTCCACGCGAACGGAACCATCTCGATGACGGATCTCCTCGAACGCCGGGTAGTTCATCCGTCGGCTGTGCGTCGTTGGTGGTGGCTCGTTGCTGTCGCTGCCGGCCTCGTGCTCGGTCCGCTCGATCTCTGGGGACAGGTCAACACCGCATATCCGTGGGCACACCTCTTCAACTCTCCGGCGGTGTGGGCCGCTGCTGCATTCGTCTACGGACGATGGGTGCGCGAGCGGCCCGCGGCATTCGTCGGCGCAGTCATCGTGTTGGTGGTGGGAGTGGAGGCGTACTACCTCGCCGACGTGCTCGTGCGTGACGCCAGCAGATCGAATCTCACGTCGTCGACCGCAGCGGTGTGGCTCGCCGCGGCAGTCGTAGCCGGTTTGGTGTTCGGCACTGCGGGAAGCTGGGCCGCCGAGAGCTCGGGGTGGCGAGCGGTGCTGGGACGCACTGCGCTTCCCGCGATCTTGGGAGCGGAGGCCGTGCACACCCTGCTCCGACTTGCCAGCGAGCCAGCTGACGGGCGCCCCGACGATCTTGCTCAGTTCGCCGTACTGCTCGCCTCGCTCAGTGTCGCCGCCCTGATCGCGACCGCCCGCGGCACCGACCGGCGCACCGCTGTTCAGGTGATCGCCGCCACCGCAATCACAGCGACCGCGGTCGGAGCAGCCGCGACCGCAGTCCTCTGAACCCGACGCCGGGGCTCCGACGGGGAGGACGAACCTGGTGCTGCCGCCGGCAGGAAGCTGAGCTCGACCACTTCAGACATGGTTGGCCTGGTTGCGTTGAACGGTCATCGGTTACGCATGCTGCGCACTGCAGCGCTGGTCACGGAGCCAGTCCTGCGGCCAGCGCTGCGGGAGGCGCTTGGTGGGCGAACCGCTACGCGTCGGGACGTCGAGCGGGAACGGTCCCTGTCCCGTCAGGGGCATGCCCGACGCCGAGGTGGCTGTGCTCCCCGGTCGCCGCGAACGAGGTCCCGATCGGTCACCGGGCCCGGGACGAGATCGAGGTACGTGCCGTCGGGCGCTCGACGCTCTTCTCCGATCCGGTGATGATGCACTCCCCGGTCGGCAGAACGACGTGCGCCCGATTGTGGGCAGACGCGTAGCCGGCACGACGACTATTGCGGCAGCAACAGCGGCTGAGGTCAGAAGGTACTTGTTCATGGTCGTGAACCTTTCTCGTGGTTTCATTGATGGGGTTTCCTTGCTTGCGTGTGACCCTGCGGATCACGTGCTCGCTCGGCGTGTCAGGAACAGTCGACGTCGGGGTTCCAGTCGTGGAACATCCCTGACGGATTGGGCTTCCAGACCCACGCATGGAGGATGTACCACCGAGCTTCTCGTTGAGCACGTGCAGCTCCTGACCGAGGTGGCGTTCGGTGTGCCGCTCTCCAGGCCGCCCTCGGCACGATCCACTCGACCGCGACCAGTCGGAGCGTCCCATTGGGTCGGGGCTCGTACACGAGACCTTCCGGCCGTAGCGGATCGAGCTCGGTGTCGTGGATCGCCTCGTGGTTGAAGTAGTGGTACCCCATTGCGCCGTCCGTCGGGTGCGCAATGCAGTGATCCAGCAGGAACGGTGCGACGTATCCGAGCCGGTGGCCGGCCTGCTCGGCAGCGTCGATGTCGTGGAATCGGGCGGTCGATGCCCGCACTTCGGACAGTTCGTTCTGGCCCGATGATGCCGACGCCGCCGAGGGCAGAGCCACGGCGGCCAACGCCGCCATGGCGGTGATGACTCTCGTGTTGTTCATGTCGTGCTCCTTGTCAGGTTTCGGCGACGTGCCGCCGCCGGATGGCTTGATCGCACGCACGAGACGAAGAGGGCTCGGCGTCTTCGTCGACCCCGCACGTGACGTGAGCTATCGTGCGCACCGGGCGGGCGGTCAATGGGGGCCGCTCGGGGTACAACACGGACACAGCAGGGGTACTGAACGGGCAATCCTGATCTTCGAGCCGACGTCCGGGTGGACGAGCATGACTGGAGCCAACGACAACACCGAGTGGTCGTATGTCGAGTTCGGCACGCAGCTCCGCAGACGAAGGAGGGCGAACGACCTCACCCAGGAAGCTCTCGCTCGAAAGGCAGACTGCTCCGAGCCGACGGTGAAGAAGCTCGAGCAGGCATCGATCCTGTCGAGATCCACCATGACGGTCGCTTCGGTGGACATCCGCCCGACGAGCACGACATGTTCATCGCGGCAGGAACGGGGGCCCGTCACCACGACATCGATCGAGCGCGCGCATCGGAAACCCCGGCTGCGGACGACGTCAACCCGGTCACCACCATCCTCGGCGCTGAAACGATGACCGTCCACTGCTGGAACCGATTGGTCGGTCGCCGCGGCGACCTCGAGGCGGTTCCCAAGCTTCTCGAGCGAAGCCGGCTCGTCACGCTGCACGGTCCGGGGGAGTCGGCAAGAGCCGGCTGGCGGCCGAGATCGCGAGACGCTACGCATCTGGGTCGACGCTGTGGGTCGAGCTCAAGCATCTTGACGCCAAGAAGTCGGTGGACACAGTGATCGCACCTGCTCTGCAGGTCGGCCGTTCGGCTTCGGTGCCGCTACGACAAGGCGTGAGTGCGCGCCTGGCAGACGACGATTGGCTCGTTGTCCTCGACAACTGCGAGGGCCGCATCGATGATGTTGCCGGCTTGTGTTCCGATCTGTTCGCCTCCTGTCGGCACGTTCGGGTCCTCGTCACATCGAGAGTTCTGACGCATCTCATCGGCGAAGTGCGGTGGCCTCTTCGCGGGCTGGACACGGCCAGGTCCCGGAGACGCATCGACACACAACCGAGTGACGCAGTGGCGCTCTTCCTCGACCGAGCCGGCTCGGCCAACCCGACACTGGCCGAAATGGTCGACACGAAAGCTTTGAACACAGCGGTCGATCCTTGGATTCGACGACGTTGGATGCCGTCGAATCGATCTGCCGCCGTCTCGATGGTTTGCCTCTTGCGATCGAACTCGCAGCCGCTCGGGTGGACCTCTATCCGCCAGAGGTCCTGGCGCGGCGCATCGATCAGGATCGTCGGTTCCTCTCCACCCGGCCTCCGCACGACGATCCGCGGTACTCCAACGTGGTCGAAATGGTTCAGTGGTCCTACAAGCTCCTGCACCCGGACGAACGGCGCTGCCTGCGTGCAGCATCAACGTTTCGTGGGTCGTTCGGGATCGACTCCGCCCACGCCGTCACGGCACCGGGTGCTTCGCTGCACGAGTTCGAGCAGACGTTCGGCAATCTCGTCGGATCGTCGCTCGTCAGCCGAACCAAACTCGACAGCCCGGACTTTCACATTGCAGAAACCATTCGCACCGTCGTCTCCGAAATGATCGATGCGGCCGAGGAGCGGCAGTTCCGACGACTCCACGCCCAACACTTTGCACAGCGGGCGGAACTTGCGTGGACTGACCTGTGGGGCGCACGAGCTCATACAGCACTGGCCTCGCTCGCTCGTCACCACGCCGACTTCGTCGCCGCCACCGACTGGGCGTGTGAGACCGGCGACGCCGAGACAGCCCGACGCCTCACCGGCGCATTGTTCCGATATTGGGACATCCATGGCCATCTCCTGGAGGGACTCGGGCTGTGCCGGCAGGCGTGCGCCGTCGAGGGCGACGCCCCACCGGAGATCGACGCCCGCGCCGCCAACGGGCTCGGCACGCTCGCGACTCTCGTCGGCGACGGCGAGACAGCGGTCGCGGCGTTCGAGCAGGCGATGTCCATCGCAGCCCGATCCGGACTCGGTCGCGAGCACTCATATGCGCTCACGTACCTGGGTCTGTGCGCCGCCTACGACGACGATCCGCACATCGCTGAAACGCTGTTGCTCGAGGCTGTGCACGTCGCTCGACGCAGCGACGAACCAGCGATCGAGGGATGGGCGCACGTCTTTCTCGGCGGGGCGGTCCACATGAGGCTCCAGGCGTTCGATGCCGCCCACGACTCGTTCTCACGCGCACTCGCTCTCCTGAACGGAGTGGACGACGAAGGGGCCGCTTGGTCGCTCGCCGGGATCGGCGCACATGCCCTCATGACCAGACCGGAGCCGTGTCTGAGCGAAGTGACCCCGGGGCTGTTGGCCTTCATCGAGATGCGGGCGGGATGGGGAACCTCGGTCGCCGGGATGGTCGCTGGGATCTCAGCTGCCCGACTCGGTCGGCTCGACCTCGCCGAACGTCTCCTGACGACCACCGACCGTCTCCGCCTGTCGATACGGGCAGCCAACCTGCCCGTGATGAACGATCAGTGGCGCGCCGAACTGGTCGCAGCGGTGGGCCGGACCCGCCAGCGTGTCGAAGGACTGCCGACGTCAGCTCCCATCGGTGAAGGGGACCCCCTGGAGCTGATCCACGAAATCGACGCTCTTCCACGACCTCGTCCGGGGTGGGCCGTAGGTCGTGGCTGGTTATTTATATCAAAGAGTAGAAGTAATGATCGGTCCGGAGTAGCGTGGTCGACGAGACCCACGACGACGAAGGAAGGCGATCATGCAGACGTCAGTTCGGATCGATGGGGCCAACTGCCCCACATGTTTCAACGAGACCCTCGACGCTCTCGCCCACCTCGAAGGTGTGCGCCGGGTCCACGGTTCGTTCGCGGGACCGTGCATCGAAATCGATCACGACATCGAGCTGGACACGATCGACAGCACCATCCGGGGGCGCCTGCACGGCGTCGAGATGTTCTCGAACGAGATCCGCATGGTCCCGCTCGAACCTGTGCCGATGACCACGACGTGCGCTCACCATCGGCCCGAACCGGCGGCGGCGAGCGCACCACCGCACGGAACCGGGGGCACCGTCGATGCGTCGATGACGCTCGGTGAGATCGTCACCCGTCGCCCATCACTGGCTTCAGAGCTGGAGCGGCGCGGACTCGACTACTGCTGTCACGGCGGCCGGACGCTCATCGATGCCGCGGGTGAGTTGGGCTTGGACGGGGCGACCGTTGCCGACGAGTTGTCGGCGGTCGCAGTCGACGAGCCCGCCGAAGGGTGGGCGGAACTCACCCCGTCCCAGCTGGTCTCCCACATCGACACCGTCCACCATCGCTACCTGTGGGCAGAGCTCCCGCGAATCAGTGCGCTGGTCGACAAGATCACGGCCGTCCACGGCGAGCGCCACCCCGAACTGTTCGAGGTGCGACGCCTCTATGGCGAGCTGCGAGCCGACCTCGAGCCACATCTCGCGCGCGAGGAGCACGAGCTGTTCCCACTCCTGAGGCAGCTGGCCATGGCCGGCGACCGGTCCTCCGTGTCGACCCGAGATCTCGTAGCGCAGATCGAGGGGCTGGCCGGCGAGCACGAGACGGTCGGTGCGCTCCTCGAGGAGCTGCATCACGTGACGTCCGGCTATGCGGTGCCGGAGGACGGGTGCGCAAGCTTCGCCGCGTGCTACCTCGCCCTCGCCGACCTGCAGGCCGACACCCACCTGCACGTGCACAAGGAGAACAATGTGCTCTTCCCCGCCGTTCGGTCCGCGGCTGCGAGCTGAACAGAACATCGTCCCCACGGAAGGGCGCGGCGCCGCCGGCCGCGTAGCGCAGGTTCACGTCCAGACGCGCAGTGGCCTCGTGATGACGGGAGCATTCGCGGCGGTGGCCGTGGTCGCTGGCGTCGTCGGCAGTGGCGACGGCTGGTGGCTGCCGCTGCATCTCTTCGCCGTCGGTGCGTTGTTGACGGCGATCTCCGCTGTCACGCAGATGCTCGCCGTCACCTGGTCGACAGCCCCCGCCCCCCGGCCGGCGGTGGCCGCCACCCAACGATGGGTCCTGGCCGTCGGCGCGATCGCGTTGGTCTTCGGTCGGCAGTCCGGCCGCATGTGGTTGTTCGTGGCAGGCGGCGTCGCGGTGGTCGTGGCGATGCTCGGGCTCGCCGCGGTCCTCATCCGCATCAGACGTCAGGCGGTCACCGCACGATTCTCGCCCGCGGTCGAGGCCTACGTGGCCGCCGTCCTCGCCGGGGCCGTCGGGATGACGATCGGGCTCCTGCTCGGCACGGGCCGCGGTGGGGCGAAGTCGGTCGAGCTGCGAGACGTCCATCTGACCCTCAACGTGTTCGGGCTCATCGGCCTGGTGGTCGCCGGCACCTTGCCCTTCTTCGCCGCGACCCAGGTGCGCACGAAGATGTCGCACTGGGCCACACCGATCGTGATGCGTACGACCACGGCCGTGCTCACGGGTGCGCTCACGGTTACCGCAGTGGGCCATCTCGCGGCACGACCGAGCGTCGTGGCCGTCGGCCTCGTGGCGTATGGGCTCGGCTTGGCCGCAATCGGCGCGACGCTGCCGATCTACGCCCGCAAGCGCCTGTCGTGGGCAGGACCCCGGGTCCTGCAGCTGGTGGCCGGGCTCGCCTGGTGGGCCGCCATGACCGGCGCCCTCGCGGTCACGAGCCTCCACGAGACCAACGACCGGGTGGTGCTGCAGGCGCTCGTGATCGGTGGGTTCGCGCAGATCCTCGTCGCCTCGCTCGCCTATCTCGGCCCGGTCCTGCGCGGCGGAGGACATCAACGTCTGAGCGCCGGGTTCGCCGTCACACGCTCGTGGACATCCCTTGCTGCCGGCAATGCGGCCGCCATCGCAGCGCTCGCCGGCTCCGGCCGGGCCCTCGCCGCCACGCTGACGGTCTGGCTCGCCGACATCGCGATCCGAGCCGGACGACTGGTGTTCCCGACACGGCAGGTCGATCATGTGTGACTACTGCGGGTGCCGCCGATCCGGTCCCACTGCCGAGCTCGCCGCCGAGCACGAACGCCTGCAGGAGCTGGGAGACCGATTGCACACGGCTCTCGACGACGGCGTCGACGCATCCGAGGTGTTCGACGAGTTCGTCGACCTGCTGCACATGCACGCCGCGAAGGAGGAGATCGGTTTGTTCGTGCACGCCCGATCGTCCACTCCACTCGGCCACCAGATCGATGCGCTGTGCCTCGAACACGATGATCTGCACCGCTGGCTCTCCGACGGTGTCACCGGACCGCGCGTGCCCGACGCGCTCCGGTTGCTGGCGACCCACATCGATGATGAGGAGTACGACCTCTTCCCTCACATCTTCCACGCCCTCGACCCGGAGCAGTGGGACGAGATCGAACTCGCCCACCGAGCAGTCGAAACCGTCTGGCACGAACCGACAGCCACCCGGAAGACATCATGATTCTCCATCACCGAGCCACCACCGACGCCGCCGTGTGGGTGTCTGAGCGGTCCGCCGACGGAGCCATGCGAGCGACGCATGCGAGCGATACGTCCCCCTGCGGATCGCAGTCGACGGGCATCGACACGGGCGTGTAGACACGAGGATGTGTCGACGCGAGAGCTGTTCGTCCTGGGCACGTCGAGTCAGTCGCCGACTCGCGAGCGCAACCACAACGGCTACCTCCTGCGCTGGGACGGCGAGGGGATCCTGTTCGATCCGGGCGAAGGAACACAGCGGCAGTTCGGCTTCGTGGACGTGACCGCAGCGGCGACGACGCGCATCTGCATCAGCCACTTCCACGGCGACCACTGTCTCGGGCTCCCCGGCATGATCATGCGGCTCGCACTCGACGAGGGCCATCTCCCCGTACCGATCCACTATCCCGCGGGCGGCGAGGAGTACTTCCAGCGACTCCGCCTGGCGACGGCCGGCCAGGAGTACGCCGAAGTCACCCCGTGCCCGGTACACGAGCCCGGCGTCATCCACGCCGAACCCGACTTGACCATCCGAGCGGCTCCGTTGCGCCACCGGGTGGACACCGTCGGCTATCGGCTCGACGAACCCGACGGGCTGCACTTCCTGACCGATCGTCTCGATGCACTCGGAATCGAAGGGCCGGCGGTCGGCCGTCTCCGAGACGACGGTGCCATCGCCGTCGACGGTCGCACCGTCATGCTGGAGGACGTGACCGAGCCGCGCCGGGGTCAGTCGTTCGCCTACGTGCTCGACACGGCGTGGTGCGAGGGAGCGTTGGAGCTGGCCGCCGATGCCGACATGTTGCTGTGCGAGTCGACGTTCTTGTCGAGCGAGGGCCATCTCGCCGAGGAGTACGGCCACCTCACTGCCCGCCAGGCCGGTCGGCTCGCGGCGGAGGCAGACGTCCGGCTGCTCGTGCTGACCCACTTCTCGCCTCGCTACCGCGACCCGCACCGGTTCGCCGACGAAGCTGCGCTGGAGTACGACGGCGAGATCGTCGTCGCCGCCGACTTCGATCGGATCCCGCTGCCCGCTCGTCGCTGAACGCGCGCTCGAACCCGATCGGTGGTGCCGTACGACATCGTGCCAGCGTCGGATTCTCGGCTTCGACCGCAGCGTTGGTCAGGTGTGGTCTCGCACCACCGTGGTCGGGCCCGGATTCCTACCGGTGTTCGGCCCGGGTGATGTGGAAGCGGAAGAACTCGCCGTCGATCCACCGCGGCGTCCCCCAATCCCAGCCGACGGCGCCGTCTCCCATGATGCGCACGCCTGCTTCGGTGGTGTACTCGTCGCTCGCTGCGCCACCGAAGGTTCGTTCGCCCGGGGGGTCGCTCGACGAGTCCCACCGCATCATCGAGGTGGAGCGCACCCGCCCGTCGTCGCCGACGGTGACGGTGACGTCGATCGGCCCGGCGGGTGTCGGCAACGTCACGGTGGCGCGTTCGTCGTCGACGGGCGTCCACGTTGCGCCGGCTTGCGGCGTGGTGGCCTGGGGCAGCCACGCCACGGTCTCGGCGGCGAGCCTGCCCGCAGCGCTGCGGTCGACGTCGGGTCCGGCCGCCCGGACGACCGGCACGAGGCCGAACAGACGAAATGCCATCGTTCCGGTTCCGTCCACGTAACTGTCGGCGCCGCTGACGCGCAACGGACCGCGTCGCACGGTCGGCTGCCAGACGAACCCGTCGGCGGCACGGAGGATCTGCGTCGAACGGAACGTCCACCACGACGTGCCGAGCTTGATCGTGCCCGTCGCGTCGACTTCGACGGTCGTCGCAATCGGCACGCCGGCGGGGAGTGCCCGGCCAAGGAACCGCTGGGCAGGGACCGGAAGGCCGTCGAGCGTGTCGGAGTCGAAGGTCGCCGTCACACGTTCCTCGGGATCGACGAGGAGGCGCCGTTGCGAGACGTCCGGCGAGATACGGATCGTTGACCCATCGAGTTCCATGATCTCGCCATTGGCCGTTCACCTGCAGAGCAGTTGGTCAGGTTCTCGGTGGACCGTCTCGTGCCGGTCGTCGCAGTGGGTCCCCGTCGCAGGTTCAGGGCGCGGGAAACACTGGCTGCGGCCAGGTGTCGTCGGGTTCCCACATCGCCCACGATGTGTCCCACCACGGGCCTTGGGCGTCCAGACGTTCGACCAGTGTCCGGCCGTACCGGCGAATCCATGCGACGAGCTCTGGTGAATAGCGGCCCTCGGCCACCCGGTCGTCGAGCAACTCTTCGTCCTTCACAACGTGCGTACCGTCGGGGAAGACGACGAGGTCCAGTTCGAGGTCCTGGGTCCCGAAGCCGCGTTCGTTCCGTTCGAATGCGGTCTGCAGATTGAGGTACCAACACACGAACTCGCGGTCCGGTCCATCCCAGAAGTGCCAGACGGCGTAGTGCTCGTCCGGCTGGTGCACCATGAGACACCCGTGGCCCTGCCAACCTGCGCGGCCGTGCCATGGATGACGGCCGTCGGGTGTTGGCCACGAGCCCTGGGGGAACCTGAACGGGGCGTCAGGCGCCATGTAGGTGACGAGCTGGGCGGGGTCGTCGTCGACGACGAACACGGGGGCTTCGAGCCACACGCCGGTCGCCTCGGTGGCCGTGTCGACCTCAGCTGGCTGCAGACCGAGGACCTCGCTTCGGATGATGAGGTCGTCTCGGCTCCAGCGTGGGTTCACGTCCGCATTCTCGCTCATGGGTTGCGGTCGCCAGGGCCGGGGATGGCGCGGACGGAGCGTGCATCGAGGGGTTCGCCGCAGACGTCGCAGCTCATCTGGGCAGTGGTGATGTGTCCATGGTCTCGGTGCTCGAGCAGGATCGGTTCGTTGCCGGCACCGAGGATCCATTCGTCGCCCCATTGGCGAAGTGCGGTCATCACCGGCCACAGGGCACGCCCTTTGTCGGTGAGCAGGTAGTCGTATCGGCCACGAGCGTCGTAGGGCCTCCGTTCGAGGATGCCGGCGCCGACGAGCGTGTCGAGGCGGGTGGTCAGGATGTTGCGGGAGATGCCGAGGCGTTCGACGAAGTCCTCGAAGCGGCGGATGCCGAGGAAGCTGTCGCGCAGGATCAGCAGAGTCCACCACTCGCCGATGATCTCCAGCGACTGGGCGATCGAGCAGTTCATGTCGGCGAACGACGCCTTGCGCATGTCGAGATCCTATGTGAGTTGCATGATCGAACTCAACCTGTCACCATGGGTTGCATGACAGAACTCAGAATGATGCGGTCGGACTTCGACCGGACCCTGACGCTCGCTCCTGTCGCCGGACGACCGGGATCGTTCTCGGTGGAGTTGGACGCCGGCTGGTCGTCGCTCGTCGGAGTACACGGCGGCTACATGTGTGCGCTCGCGGTACGGGGTGCCGAAGCGGTCGTCGAGGATCGGGCGGTGCGCACGATGTCGACCAGCTTTCTGCGTACCGGTGCGGTGGGTCCTGCAATCCTGTCGGTCAGTGAAGTGCGCCGCGGCCGGACGATGTCCACCGTGGTCAGCGAGCTGGAACAGGACGGGCGGCGACTGCTGTCGAGCCGAATGACTGCGGGGGTGGCGCAAGCCGGCGTCGAGTGGTCCACGCCGTCGAGACTGGATCTGCCGCCGGTCGAACGATGTGTGCGGGTGGACGCGGGACGTGTCGCTCACTTCGGCCGTGTCGACGGACTGCTCGACCCGGCCCACCTTCCCTTCTCCGGCGGTGACCGTGCGATGGTCCAGGGATACATCCGACCGCTCGAGGATCGCCGGGTGGACGTTGCGTGGTTGGCGATGGCCGCGGATTGGTTCCCGCCACCGGCGTTCGTCCGACTCGAGCCTCCGACCGGCGGTGTGAGCATCGACCTGACGACGCACATCCACGCGCCCGACGTGCTGCTCGGCGACGACGAGTGGCTGTGCGCCAGGTTCGAGATACGGACCTCGGCCAACGGACTGGCCGTCGAACACGGCATCATCACCACCGATGCCGGGACGCCGGTCGCCGAATCCTTCCAGACCCGGCTGACTGCGCAGGGGTGACGACGTGTTCGCCGACTCGAATCGCACGCTCGTCATCGCCTCGCTGGCGACGCTCGCCACGTTCCTCGACACGACCATCCTCTACGTCGCGTTTCCCGACATCGCCGCCACGTTCACCGACACCGGCGCCGCCGAATTGTCGTGGGTGCTCAACGCGTACACGATCGTGTTCGCCGCACTGCTCATTCCTGCCGGCAAGATCGCCGACCGCATCGGTCACCGCCGCATCTTCCTCACCGGATCGGCACTCTTCACGGGCGCCTCGATGGCCTGCGGTCTGGCGCCGACCGCCGAGTTGCTGATCGCCTTCCGCATGGTGCAAGCCGCTGGCGCAGCCGCGCTGATTCCGGCGTCGCTGGCACTGGTCATGCACGCATTCGCCCATGACCAACTGCCACGAGCGGTGGCGATCTGGGGTGCCGCGGGCGCCGTGGCCGGTGCGCTCGGCCCGACGCTCGGCGCAGCGATCGTCGAGACGCTCGGGTGGCGATGGGCGTTCTTCATCAACCTTCCGATCGGTCTCTTCACCATCGTTGCCGGACGCTCCGCCCTGCACGAGTCATCCGATCCCGAGACGCGCATCCCTGCGTTCCTCGGCGTGGTTCTCGTCGCAACCGCCGCCGGACTGTTGTCCGCTGCGGTGGTCGGCACCGAGGCGGCGGGTTGGATCTCGGGGCGCACCGTCGGCCTCTCGCTCGCCGGCGTTCTCGCAGTTGCAGCGTTCATCGTCCACCAGCGCCGCACGACTGCCCCAGTTCTCGATCTCGAACTGTTCGGGATCGACAACTTCAGGTGGGCCAACCTTGCGATGCTGATCTTCGGCACCGCATTCTCGGCACTGTTCCTCGGATCGATCCTGTTCCTGACGCAGGTCTGGGGCTGGTCGATTCTGCAAGCCGGCTTCGGAGTCGCCCCGGGTCCAGCCATCGTCGGCCTCATCGCTCCCCGCATCGGAACCCTCGCCGGCAGGATCGGCCAACGGCCGATCCTGCTCATCGGAGGCGTCCTCTACGCCGGCAGCGGCGCCTACCGACTCGCCCTGCTCGGGCCCGAGTCCGACTACCTCCGCGACTACCTCCCCTCCATGGTGCTCAGTGGCATCGGCGTCGGGTTCGTGTTCCCTCAACTCTCCAGCGTCGTGGCCCAGGCGCTCCCGGCAAACCGGCGTGGAGTGGGTGGCGCCGCGCTCCAAGCGGGTCGCCAATTCGGCGGCACGTTCGGCGTCGCGCTCACGATCGCGTTCCTCGGAGCAGCGACCGGCATCCCCACGACGATGTCCGCGTTCGACCACATCTGGTGGCTGATCGTCATCGGGGGACTGGCCACCTCAGCGCTCGTTGTTCCCCTGGTCACCCCCGCCCTGACCGGTACCCCACACCGCAGCACCTCGCCAGAGCGCAACGAGGCGCCTCCATTCGGCGGTCTGATCCATCACGTCGGTGGCTGTCGCCGCCAGCACCTCAGGCCTCGTCTTCGCCGGTGATCCACCGGTAGCCGAGTGGGCCGACGTCGAGGACGTCGTGTGCCGAGACGAGTGGCCCGTACGGCTTGTCGGACAGCAGCTCGCGCCCATGGACGACGCCCTTCAAGAGCGAGCTGTCGACGGTCGCTGCACGCTCGGCGAAGTTGTGGAGCACGATCACCCGTGTGGTGTCGAGTCGGTAGGTGAGCGCAAGCACGGCTTCGTCGTCGGTGTCGATGACCTCACAGCGCCCTGCGCCGATGGCGGCGCACTGGTGACGCACACTGATCAAGCGGCGCATCCACCGCAGCAGCGAGTCGGGGTCGTGACGTTGCTCGGCCACGTTCGTGGACGTGCCCCCGGTGTCGGCCAGCACCGGCTGCTCCGGGGCGACGTCGGCCGAGCAGAACCCGGCGTGTCGGTCCGTGCTCCATTGCATCGGTGGGCGGACCGCCTGGCGCCCCGGTTGGGAGAGGTCGTCGCCGAGTGCGATCTCCTCGCCGTAGGAGAGCAGAGGGATGCCCGGCAATGCGAAGGCGACGCTGTACGCCAAGCGGAGCAACGCTCCGCGACCGAGAAGTGCTGGTGCCCGGTGGACGATGCCGTTGAACAGTCGACTGTCGTCCTCCGGATCGAAACGGTCGAACAGCCGCTGGCGCTCGTCGTCGGTCAGCTGCTTGAGGTCGAGCTCGTCGAGGTTGCGTACCCAATTGACGTCGACCGCCCACGACGGCCGCTCGGAAATCCGCCGGAGGCCGCGGCGCAGCGGTTCCGCCGACCGGTCGGCGAGGCTCAGGAACAGGTGCTGGTTCGACGTGAAGTTGTAGAGCCCGTGGATCTCCGGCTCGTCCACGCCGAAGAAGGAGTTCTGGTCTTCGGGTGGAACGTTGGCTTCCGCGAACATGAACGTGCTGTTGGGCGAGCGGGCATCGGCGAAGGAACGGAGCTGTTGCAGGAACCAGTGGCCGGCGTCGGTCTGGAACTTGCCGTCGGAGATCCCACCGGCCTTCGCAACGGCGTAGGGCGCTGCATCGATGCGAAATCCCCTGACGCCTTGGTCGAGCCAGAAGGCGACGACATCGAGGAGCTCCTGGAAGACGGCCGGGTTGTTGGTGTTCAGATCCGGTTCGTGGCTGAAGAAGTGGTGCAGGTACCACTCCCCGAGATCCTCGATCACGGTCCAGACCTGCTGCTGGACCGGCGGCATGACGGGATCGGGGGACGGGGCGGCGTCGGGGTCGTCGGTCCAGACGTAGTAGTCATGGAAGCGAGACGACGGGTCTCGGCACGCAGCGACGAACCAGCGATGGTCGTCGGAGGTGTGGTTGACCACGAGGTCGACGACGATCCGGATGCCGAGTTCGTCGGCCTCTCGGATGAGCTGGCGGACATCGCCGATGGTGCCGTAACGCGATGCCACCGATTGGTGATCCGAGACGTCGTAGCCCTGGTCGCGCATGGGCGAGCGGTAGAACGGCAGCAGCCACACGCAGTCGACGCCGAGGTCGGCGATGTACGGCAGTTGCCGACGCACGCCTTCGACATCGCCGATCCCGTCGCCGTTCGTATCCTGGAAGCGCTCGACGCACACTGCGTAGATGACGCTGTTCTGATACCACGTGCCGGGCACTGGACGGGATTCTCCTGAGATGAGCGGACGAGCCGAGTGGACGGGTCCTGGTCCTCATACCGCTACCCGGTCGGGGATCGCTCCATGCGCCCGCTCGCCGACGTCGGCGACTCGGGCGCCCGACTTGGTGTGCGCGTGCCGATCGCGCGGCGTCAACGGATGGCGGCGACGATGAGTGCAGCGTCGTCGCGCCGGCTGCGATCAGGGACTCGGGCGAGCAGCGATCGGTGGATCGTTTCTGCGATGTCGTGTGCGCTCGAACGACGGACGGTGTCCACGACCTCGACGAGCTCCTCGGCGTCGATTCCCCAGGGAGGCGGAAGGTCGGTGATGCCGTCGGTGTAGAAGACCACTGCGTCGCCACTGCGCAGGGTGGTGTGCTCCGTGTGGACCGTGACGTGTTCGAGCACTCCGACGAGCGAACCGGGCCATCCCACGATGCGTGCGCCCTCGGCCGTCGACACGATCGGAAGCGGGTGGCCTGCGGCGGTGGTGGCGAGCGTCCAGCCGTCATCGGTGGCGGTCAGGGTGGCGTAACACACGGTGCAGAACTGATCGCGGTCGGACAGCAACACCGCTTCGTTCAACCACTCGATGATCTCCTCTGGTGCGCAGCCGTGCCGAGCAGCTGCTCGGGTCGTGTGTCGGACGATGGAGCTGAGAGCGGCGGCGTCGGGCCCGGTGCCGCACACGTCACCGATCAGCAGTGCCCACGTGCCGTCCTCCAACGCGAAGACGTCGTAGAAATCCCCGCCCACCTGGTCGATACCCGCAGGCCAGTACCTCGTGATCACATCGAGGCCCGGGATCGAGGGCAGTGCCGGCGGCAGGAGCGCCTCTTGCAGTGCGACGGCGACCGAACGCTGGTGATCGGCCATCCATGCGGCGTCGAGTGCCTCGGCGAGCCGACCAGCGACGGCCTCGGCGAGAGCGACGTCGTCGTCGGTGTAATGCCGTTTCGAATCGGTGTTGACGAACTGCATCGCACCGACCATCCGGCGCTTGGTGCGCAACGCGACGGTGATCGCACTCGTGATTCCCAGATGGGCGACGATCGGCAGCGCTTCGTCGACCGAGAGATCCAACGATGCAATGGCGTCGTCGACCACCTGCTCGGTCAGCCGGGGCACGAACTTCGTCTGCCCGGTTCGCATCACGGCCGATGGACCGAACGTGCCGTTCGGGTCGAACGGGAACCGGCCGAGCACTTCATGGACGTAGGCCGCCTTGTCGTCGTCGACGTGCGCCAACTCGACCAGCGGTGGTCCTCCGCCTTCGGGCAGGAAGTACAGCGCACACAGATCGCCGAGGGTCGGCACGGCGGTGGCACACACTCGCTGCATCAGCTCGATGTGATCGGCGGCCGCGAGCGCGGTATCGGTGAGCTGCGCGAGGAACTCGAGCTCTGTGCGGCGCCGCCGCTCCCGTTCGAGCAGCTGCACGCGGATGACGCCCTGGGCGACCTGCGCTGCCACGGCCTCGAAGAAGTCGAGGTCCCGGTCGTCGGGCGCCTCGTCGAACCCGATGCCGAGCACGCCGACGCACTTCCGATCGCTGAGCAGCGGGATCGCCGCGAACCCATCGGTCGAACGAGCGACGCCTTCGAGCGATGCGAACGTCTCGATCGCATCGACCCGTTGCCCGCTGATCACCGTGCGTGCCTCGTTCACTGCAACGGCACCGGGCAAGGCGCTCGACAGTGCGATGCGCTGGAAGATCTTTGCCGTTTCCTCGGGCATGCCCCGATGCGCCACCAATTCGAGGTAATCACCGCTGCCATCGACGAGAAACAGGCTGCGTGACGGCACGGTCATGGGGGAATCGAAGACATCGATCACCGCTGTCGCGATCTCGCCGATCGACAATGCGGCATTCAGGTCGAGACTCACCCGCTGCAGGCGTTGCAGTCGATCGGCCGCCCATGCCTTCCACACGTCGTCGTCGGAACCCGACGCTGGGCCGTTCATCTCGTCAGTCTGACAGACCGTCCCCGGCTGTTCACGAGTGTCACCCCGCACACGGGTGCGCTCCGGAGCGTCCAGAGGCCGAAAGGGGTGGCGTTGTCCTCGTTTGTGCGTCCAATCTGGCGGGTACCCGGTGGGATGCTCTTGCGTCGGCCTCCGTACTGCGGCGATTCACCCGCGACCGGATGACGGGGAACGCAGGCCGGTGCGCGACGTTCGTCCAACTCGAGTCACGGAGGATCTGATGGAGTCCGCCCGTGGACTGTCGATCGAGGTGTCGTCCGACGAGGACGGCCGACTGATCTCCGTCTCGGGAGAACTCGACCGCACGACGATGGTCGAGTTCATCGAGGCCTGCACCGACCACCCGGCGCAGTCCGTGATCATCGATCTCGGCGGCGTGACATTCATGGACGGCGGCGGGTATTCGAGCCTGGTCGTGATCCGCGAGATCGCCAATGCTCGCCAACGGGCGGTCACGATCCGCAATGCGGCCGGACAGCCGGCGCGTCTGATCAGCTTGTTCGCCGATCTCGAAGCGGCACAGGCCAACACGAATCCCGACGCCGGTGAGCCCGTGTTCGCCGAACTCGACGCAGTGGTCGACGACGAGATCGAACGCCGGTACTCCGACCTGCTCGCCGAATTCGCTCAGACGATGACCGACTTCCCGATCCATGCGATCCTGGATCATCTCGTGCAGAGCATCGTCGAGGTGTTCCCGGTCGATGCCGCCGGCGTCACGTTCATGACGTCGGGAAACACGCAACGCCACGTGACCGCGTCAGACGAGTCGGCGCTCGGCTACGAGCGACTCCAGACCGAGTTGGGAGAAGGGCCGGGGAACGCGGCCTACGCCGACGGCTCCGCCGTGTCGGTGCCCGATCTGCGAGACGACGACCGCTTCGCCACCTTCGCCCACCGAGCACTCGGCGAAGGTCTCGGGGCAATGTTCTCGTTCCCGCTGCGCCACGAGGACCGACGGCTCGGAGCGCTCGACCTCTATCGAGCCAGCCCCGGCGCACTCGGCGCGCGCCAGCTCGTCGCGGCCCAGACGTTCGCCGATGTCGCCGCGGCGTACCTCGTGAACGCCGAAGCTCGCGCCGAGCTCGAGGCGAGTACCCGCGAGGCGAAACACCTTGCGCTGCACGATCCGCTGACCGGCCTGCCGAACAGGGTGCTGCTGTTCGAGCGCCTCGTGAGCGCGATGAATCGATGCCGCCGCACCGGTTCGCTCGTCGCGATCATGTACGTCGATCTCGACACCTTCAAGGCGGTCAACGACACGTTCGGCCATCGAATCGGTGACGAGGTCTTGACGATCGTGGCCATGCGTCTGACCGAGCGGCTGCGGCCGGGCGACACCGTTGCCCGCCTCGGTGGCGACGAGTTCGCGGTGTTGTGCGACGACATTGCCGACCCCTCGCACCTCGAGCCGATCGCCGATCGCATGCTCGACGCCTTCCGGCTCCCCTTCGACGTGTCGACGGGTCCGGTCGACGTGCGTGCCAGCATCGGGATCGGCATCGGGAACTGGACGTCGACGTCGCCGGAGCACCTTCTCGAGAGTGCGGACATCGCGATGTACCAGGCGAAGCGAGATGGCGGCGGCCACGCCCTGTTCGTTCCGCAGGCTCGGAAGCGCTGAGCGGATCTCGCCGAAGTCGGACTCCGCGTCCGGACGTCGCGCCATCCGCGATTCGTCAACGCACGTTCAATCGGCCATCGAGCCGGCGAACGCGCCGGCCGGCCACCGGTCGAACCCGCTGATCTCGAACAGCCGCCCGACGGTGGTGCTGCACGCACCGACGACGACGCGGGCGCCGGTGTGTGCGCCGAAACGCATGAGCAAGCGCACCAGAGCGGAATCGGCGAACGTCACGTCGGTGAGATCGAGCTCCACGCCTGTGCACGTCCGATCGAGAATCTGCTCGATGGCCTGTTGCAGGATCGCGGCAGTCGCCATGTCGATCTCGCCGCGCACGGCCAGCACGACCGATGTCCGCGTGATGTTGGCGTCGATGCTGAACGGTGGGGCGATGGTCCTCGGGAACTTCATCACGGTATGACTCCGGTACTCGGTGGAGTCAGCTGTGGGTTCAACCGACTCCTGCACCGTAGCGGACAGGGGCCGCCGTCTCAACGCGGGGCTACGAGCCGACGACTTGTTCCTCCGCATCGGTCCATTCGCGCGAACTCGTGCGCACCACCGCTCTGCGACGCCCGAACTGACCGCGGCTCGGTGTGCGCACCCACGGTGGTCACAACTGTCGGTGCACTTGGCATCGGGCTGCTCGGCGTGCTTGACTCCGGCAATGAGCGAAACTGACGACGACGGTGACATCAGCGTGACGATCGAGACGGAGATGTACGACGTCGACGGCGACGGCACGATCGACGTGGTCGTCGAGACGACCACCACCCTGATCGACGTCGACGGTGACGGTGTCACCGACATCGTGTCGGAGACGACGACGACCATGTACGACGTCGATGGCGACGGCATCGCCGATGCGGTCGACGAGACCACGATCACGACGATCGACGTCGATGGCGACGGCGTCGCCGATGCGGTCGATGTCACCGCAATTTCGGCAACCGACGTCGACGGCGACGGCCGATTCTCCGACGACGAGGTCGACTTCGAAGAGGTCACCGCCGTCCGCGACGACCTCGCCGACTGATCCTCGGGCGGGGTCGAGGCGACGCTGCAACGCCGCCTCGACCCCGATGAGTACGCTCGGGCGATGGCCGAGGGACGACTTGTCGGACTCGTCGCGGTGGTGGTCGGTGCCGGCCAGACCCCCGGTGACACCATCGGCAACGGACGCGCGATCGCGACGACCTTCGCGCGCGAGGGCGCTGACGTGCTGTGCGTCGACCGCATGGAGGACCGGGCGAACGACACGGTGGCATGGATCCGCGGTGAGGGTGGCCTCGCCACCGCGTTCAGCGCGGACGTGACCGACGACGAACAATGCGCCGCGATCGTCGAGCACGCTCTGGCGACGTGGGCGCGCATCGACATCGTCGTCAACGTCGTGGGCATCGGCGGCCGCGGCGACGGTCCAGCCCATTGCGCTGATCCGGCGGCCTTCGAACGGATCATCGACGTGAACCTCACGGCGATGTGGCGCATGTGCCGCGCGGTGCTTCCGTCGATGCGTGAACGCCGGCGGGGATCGATCGTCAACGTGTCGTCGGCGGCGTCGTTCGCCGGAGGGTTCCAGGTCGCCTACGAAGTCTCGAAGGCGGGCGTCAACCGGCTGACGACGTCGATCGCCCAGTCGAACGCATCGAGAGGCGTGCGCTGCAATGCGATCGCCCTCGGCCTGGTCGACACGCCGATGGCGGTCGGCGCGGTCGCCGCCGCACGGGGTGTGCCGGTCGAGCAGGTCCGCGAGGAACGCGACCGTCAGGTGCCGCTGCTCGGCGGGATGGGAACGGCGTGGGACGCAGCGAACGCCGCGCTCTTCCTCGCATCCGACGACGCCCGATTCGTCACTGGCGTGGTGTTGCCCGTCGACGGCGGCACCTCGATACGCATCGGCTGAGCCCAGGAGTACGGGTCGTTCGCGCGCTCGTGGACCGACCCGATGGCGCAACTGTCACGATTGACCCGGCACGGTGTGTCAGTTGGAGGCCGGGGTGGGCGAAGGCGGGGTGATGCTCGGGTCCGCGTCTCGCGCGGAGATCACGGTGACGTCGATGTCCGATGGTGCCGCCGTGACAAGGCCACCGGGCGCTCGGGGACATGGCTGCATGCCGGGTCGTCGCCGTACGGGTCACCGCTCACGGCGAACGCCCGCGAGCGTGAACCTCCGCAGACGTGGCGGTACTCGCAGTACGCACATCGGCCGGTGTAGGAATCGACGTCGCGCAGTCGCTGCAGCACCGCGGAGGTGCGGTAGGTCCTCGACAGCGGTGTGTCGCGCACGTTGCCCACCTCGAGCGGGAGGAAACCGCTCGGGTGGATGCGCCCGGTGTGGTCGACGAAGGCGACACCCCGGCCGGCGTTGACGTCGAGCGGTGCCCGGCGACGGTTCGGCGAGGACCGGTCGCCGATCAGTTCCGCTGTCCGTTCGGCCAGGTGCCGTCGCAGCTCGCCGGGCGGGAACGCATCGTCGACCGGCACGCCCTCGCGAACCGCTGCAGCCCGTTGGACGGCGACGCGTCGGAAGTGCGGTGCCTCGGTGGTCTTGACCGGCAGCAGATCGCCGATGGCGTGCAGCCAGTGGAGCAGGTCCTCGGTGCGGTCCGCGTCGAGCGGTCGCATCGTCGTGCCCCGTCCGGTCGGCACGAGCAGGAACACGCTCCACAGCGACACGTGCTGGTCGACGAGCCAGGCGAGCAGCTCGGGTAGTTCGTCGACGTTGCCGGCGTGGACGGTCGTGTTGACCTGCAAACGAAGACCGGCCTCGCGCACCATCGCCGCCGCCAGGAGGGTGTCGCGGTAGGTGCCCTCGATCCCACGCAGCCGGTCGTGGGTCTCGTGGCGAGCGCCGTCGAGCGACAGCGACACGGCAGAGGCGCCGGCCGCGCGCAGTTCGACCAGGCGTGCCGAGGTGAGCCGTGGGGTGACCGACGGTGACAACGACACGTGGAGCCCGCGATCCGTCGCATATCGCACGAGATCGGCGAGGTCCTCGCGTTCGAAGGGATCGCCTCCGGTCAGGACCAGGATCGGTCGGGGAGCGTCGTAGGCGGCGAGATCGTCGATCAGTCGACGCGCTTCGTCGGTCGAGAGCTCACGAGGGTCGCGGGTGGAGATGGCGTCGGCGCGGCAGTGCGCACACGCCAGGCCGCACGCTCGCGTCACCTCCCAGAAGACGATGAACGGCTGTTCGTCGGTGCCGCGTCGGAGCGACCGGACCGCCTGGTGTTGCACACCGGCGAGCCTCGCCCCGCTCGCCACCGAATCGACAGGGACCTTCGTCCCGACTTGCTGCTCGGGGTGCTCGTCTCTGCCGAGCCCGACGAGCGAGTCTCAGCGGGCACGGGTCGTTCGGCGCTCAGGCGTCTTCCAGGTTCCGCCATGCGGTGTCGGCATCGTCGTTCGCTCGTGCAGTGGCAGCGTCGACGAGGAGTTCTTCGATGCGTCGGCTGATCGAGTCGGGCATCGCAGGTCGAGCGCCACGTGCCGTCACCACGTGACCTCCTGGCAGCCGTCGTGCGTGTCGGGTTCGACCTGGAAGGTGGCGTGAGCGACCTCGTAACGCTCGGTCAGGAGGTGACGGGCCTGGTCGAGCACGCGATGGCTGTCGGTGCCGTCCGCGACCATCAGGTGCGCCGATGCCGCATCCATCTCGGAGGTCAGGGTCCACACGTGCAGGTCGTGCACGTCGACGACGCCGTCGATCCCGGCCAGCTCGTCGGCGAGCAAGTCGAGGTCGATGCGCTCGGGCGCCGACTGCAGCAGGATCCGCACCGCGCGTCCGCCGAGGCGCCACGTGCGAGGCAGGATCCACAGACCGATCGCTGCGCCGATCATCGGGTCGACCCACGCCCACCCGAACACCTCGAGCAGGACGGCGGCGATGATGACGCCGACCGAGCCGATCGTGTCCGCCAGCACTTCGAGGTAAGCACCCTCGACGTTCAACGATTCCTTGGAGCCCTCCCGCAGGAGCATGAACGCAACGAGGTTCGCGATGAGCCCGAGCACGGCCACGACCAGCATCGGCACGCCGAGCACTTCGGGTTCGCCGGTCAACCGCCGCACCGCCTCGATCAGCACCCAGATCGCCACGCCGAAGAGCAACAGTGCATTGACGAACGCCGCGAGGATCTCCAGGCGGTACAACCCGAACGTGTGCTGCGAGCGACGGACGCCGTTGCGTTGCGTGAACCGTGACGCCAGCTGGATGGCAGCGAGCGCCATCCCGATGCCGATCACGTCGGTCAGCATGTGGCCGGCGTCGGACAGCAGGGCCAACGAGTTCGTCCAGAACCCGGCGACCGCCTCGACGACGAAGAACCCGAAGATGATCCCGAACGCCGCCAGCAGCCGGCCGCGATGGCGTTCGCCGGCGCGTGCGAGGCCGGCGCCGTGATCGTGGTCGCCGCTCATCAGCGGCCGCCCCGGGCGTGAGCCGCGTGATCCCGGCTGACGTCGAGCAACGTGCGGACGTGCGCATCGTCGAGCCGGTAGTAGACGTTGCGACCGTCACGCCGGTTGCGGACCGTCCCTGCCCCGCGCAGCAGCCGCAACGCTTGGGAGACCTTCGTCTCCGACGCCTGCACGGCGGCGGCGAGATCGCAGACACACAATTCGCCGGCCTCGAGGAGTGCGAAGAGGATCCGCACCCGCGTCGGGTCGCCGAGCAGCCGGAACATCTCCGCCAGATCGACCGCCTCGTCGACGTCGATCCCTGCCGTCGTCGCGTCGATGCGACCGCCATCGATCCGAGCGCGATCGGTGTCGGATGTCTCGCACCGGTCGGACGCGGTCGTCGTCAATCTCTGCACATCTGTGAAGCTATGCATTTCATTGTCCTCATGCAACCCTTGCCGTGACGTCGTATCGTCATCGGGGTTCCGCCCGGCGACGAAACCGAAACCGCCCGGTGGGCCGGCAGCCATGAGCCTGACCGAGTTGCGGACCGAGTGCCCCGTCTGGTCGCCCTGCTCCGGCCGTCGACCGGTCAGCCGCCCTGCGTCGACGAGTCGGGCACGACCTGACACCCGTCGGTGCGGTGACGAGCGACGATGTCGCGAGGGAAGGTCGTCGCCCTGTCCGCTACCTTGCCCCCGTGACCGCAACCGAATTCTCCTCTCCCGCGGCCGCGGAGCCGGCGGGCTCATCGCCCGAGGTTGCAGACGGTGATGACACGGGTCGCCGGATGAGGCCGCACGGGGTGTCGTTGCTCGTGCTGGCTGCGGGTCTGCTGCTCACGGTCGCCCTCATCGGGGCGACGCGTTCGGCCTACGAGCGCAACGAGGTCCGCTTGCTGCACGAGCGGACCAAACAGGCTGCGGCCGTGCTGACAGCGGCCCTGCCCGGCATCCAGACACCGTTGGCCTCCGCAGTCGAGGTCGCCGAGCAGGGCGAAGGTGAGCAGGCACCGTTCCGGCGATTGATGACACCCCTCGTCGAGACCGGCCAACCGTTCCTGTCTGCATCGCTCTGGCAGGTCGACAGCGACCCTCCGGCTCCCGCATTGGTCGTCGGCCAGGATCTGAAACTCGCCGCGCAACCGCCCGACGAGATCCGCCGCGTGCTCGAGCGGTCGGCGGGCACGACCGGCCTCGGGGTGGTCGGGCTGCTCGAGGGCGACGACCCGCGCCTGGGCTACTTCTACACCTCGGACGCCGAAGCCGTCACCTACGTGGTGTATGCAGAAGCCGGATTGCCGGCGAGGCGTACGTCAGTCGTGCCCGCCGACTCGGCGTTCGCCGGCCTCGACAACGCCGTCTACCTCGGTGACGTCGAGTCGGCCGATGCGCTCCTCACGGCGAGCACGGAGGAGCTGCCCTTGACGGGGCGCCGGGCCACCGAACAGGTCGAGTTCGGCGACACCGACCTGCTCCTCGTGATGAGTCCCACGACGGAACTCGGCGGTGCGCTCCTTGCAAGCCTGCCATGGCTGGTGGGCGTGGTCGGGATCGTCAGCACGATCGCGGCGACGCTGCTGGTCGAACAGTTGCTGCGGCGGCGCGATCGAGCCGACGAGCTGGCGGAGCAGAACCGCGAGCTGTACGCCAACCAGTTGTCGGTGTCGCGCACGCTGCAGCACAGCCTGTTGCCGCGGAGCCTCCCCGACGTACGAGGGCTCGAGCTTGCCGGGCGGTACGTGGCCGGCGTCGCCGGGCTCGACATCGGCGGAGACTGGTACGACGTCATCGATCTCGACGACGAACGGGTGATGGTCGTCGTCGGTGACGTGTCCGGCCGGGGCCTCGAGGCCGGAACCGTGATGGCGTCGCTTCGCTATGCGATCCGGGCGTTCGCCAGCCGCCACGACCAGCCCGACGCGATCCTCGCCGGGCTCACCGGCCTGCTCGACTTCGTTCGTGATCGACATTTCGCCACCGTGATGTGCGCGATCGTCGACGTGGACGGGCGCACGTTCACGGTGGCCAACGCCGGTCATCCTCCGCCGCTCGTGGTCGACGCAACCGGTGCTGGATTCCTCGCGACCGAAGTCGGGCCGCCGATCGGTGTGCGACCGGCCGCGGCGTACCGCTCGGTGACACACGAGTTGTTGCCCGGGTCTACGGTGATCATGTTCACCGACGGGGTGTTCGAACGCCGCGGCGAAACCGTGGATACCGGTTTGGAGCGATTGCGCCGGTCGGTCCCCACCCACGCCGAACGGCTCGACGACGCACTCGACGGTCTTCTCTCGACGCAACTCACGACCGATTCACACGACGACAGCGCACTGGTAGGAGTCAGATGGACGACGAACCCGACGACGAACTGACCGTCGACTGCACCATCGACGGCGACACGGCGGTGATCCGCATCGCCGGTGAGGTCGACATCGCGTCACGTGATGCGATCACCGAGACCGTCCACGACGCGGTCGGTGCCGGTGCCACGCGGCTGATCCTCGACATGTCCGAGGTGACGTTCATGGACAGCTCCGGCATCGCTGCGATGATCGAGACACGTGCGACGGCACCGGTCATGCTCCGCAAGCCATCGGTGTTCGTCGAGCGGTTGATCGCGACCACCGGACTGGACGACACGTTCGAGGTCGAACCATGAGCGAGAGCCGAACACTCGAACGCGACACGAAGAGCCCGAGGCGAGCCCGACGATTCGTCGCCGAACGGCTCGAGGGCTACGACCAGGGTCTGGTCGAGAACGCGTCGTTGATGGCATCGGAGTTGGTCACGAATTCGATCCGACATGCCACCGGGAGGATCACGATCCTGCTCGACATCGCAGATGGTGCGGTACGGATCGCCGTCAGCGACGCCGGGCCGAGCACGCCGGTCGTTCGTCACCCGTCACCCGAGGATCCCTCGGGGCGTGGTCTCCAGGTGGTCGCTGCGCTCGCCGACGACTGGGGCATGACGGTCGACCACGGTGACGGCAACACGGTCTGGTTCAGCCTGCGCCTCGACGAGTCGACCGCCGGGGACGGCCACCGGCACGACGGCCACCGCTGGGACGGCAATCGAGAGTCCGGCGGCGTTCCCGAAGATCGGCGTTCGGCGACCCGGCCGACGACGCCGGCACCTGGACCGACGTCCAGCAAGCCGACGAACACGAGCGGCGCCGCATGCCGGGTGCGACGCTCCAGCCGCGTCCAGCCGACGTGGCCAAGTCGGAGCCCATGTTGCGATGAGCGAAGCGACGGTATGTGGTCCGTTCGCTCATCGCAGGGCGGCGGCGTGAGGTTGCGATGAGCGAAGCGACGGTATGTGGTCCGTTCGCTCATCGCAGGGCGGCGGCGTGAGGTTGCGATGAGCGAAGAGACGGTATGTGGTCCGTTCGCTCATCGTCAGGGCGACGGACGGCCGGGCCGGGGGCGAGTGCGTGGGTCTGCTCTGCCTGTCGGTGTTCGGGCGGGCGAGGGCCGGCGAATCCACGGGGAGGTCACCGACATGGCGTCGTATCCGAAGCACGTCAACCACGAGCTGAGCCCGATGGCCTGTCCGGTCGGTCTCGACGACGTCGATCTGTTCGGCGATGGTGCGCAGGAGCACTGGTACGAGGCGTACGAGATCCTGCACCGTGACGCCCCCGTGTGGCGGATCGATGGCGGCGGGGTCACGCCCGGCACCGACGCCTTCGTGCTGACCAAGCACGCCGACGTCAACGCCGTCGTCAAGGATCCCGACCGCTTTCCCAGTCTCACGACCAAGCGACTCGGCCAGCTCGCCGAGCAGGGCCTCACACCCGAGCAGGCATACGACAGTCACCACAACTTGATGCAGGCGTCGATGCTCTCGCTGCGCCCGACCCAGCAGCTGTACTTCCAGCACCGCCGTGAGCTCACCGATCCCTGGGTCGGACCGGGGGCGTTGCGCCACCGCGACATGATCGCCCGGCACGCGAACGACCTGATCGACGAATGGATCGACGCCGGCGAGGTGGAGTTCATCAGCCGGTTCGCGCGGCCGCTGCCGCAGCGGGTGATGGCCACGATCCTCGGCTTCCCGCTCGAGGACATCCCTCGGCTGGCGGCGTGGGGGGATGCAGCCGTGACACCGTTCGTGCACGGCGGCGGGCTCAAGCACGATCTCACGCCCGAGCAGACCGAGGACATGCTCGCCCGTCTCGACGGTTTCCAGGACTACATCTACGACCACGTCACCGAGAAGCGACGAACTCCGCACGACGACATGGTCAGCTTCCTCTGCGGCGTGCACTACGACGCGCTCGGCCGCACGCTGACGGACCTCGAGATCGCCGGGATCGTGCATGCGATGATCCTCGGCGGCCTCGAGACCACCCAGTACGCCCTCGAGGAGCAGGCGCAGTTGTTGTGCGAACACCCCGGCGTGTTCGAGCAGTTGCGTGACGACCGGTCGAAACTGCGCGGCTTCACCGAAGAGGCCCTGCGCATGCGGTCGCCGACCCACGGGCTGTCGACGCGCCTGACGTCGCAAGACGAGGTGTTCCAGGGCGTCGAGGTGCCGGCCGGCTCACTCCTGCACCTGCGTTTCGGCGCGGCGAACGTCGACGGCGAGGAGTTCGCTTCGCCGTTCGATCTCGATCTGGAACGCGAGGCACTCACCCGACACCTGGCATTCTCCGCCGGTCCGCGCGTGTGTCCCGGGGCCACGCTGTCGCGCGTCGAACAGCAGACTGCGTGGGGCGTGCTGCTCGATCGCATCGAGACGATCGAATACGGCGACGGCAACGACTGGCTGCACCAGCCGGGGATCATGCTCGGAACCCTGAAGCTCGATCTTCGCTTCGAAGCGGCCGCCGCACATGCTCCTCGCACACCGTTCACGACGGAGTCTTCATCGGCGCTGTCAGAACCCGGCTGATCGCGGCTTGACGAGCCACCCCCAGGGGTACGCCGGGTCCTGGCGACGTGTCGCCGGATCCTGGAGGAGGCGATCATGAAGATGTTCACCGGACAACGGAAGTGGCAAGGCGAGGAGAACGGGTGGCTGAAGCGGCACTCGCTGAGCATCGTGCTCGCATGCCTGTTGACGGCACAGACGGTCTATGCGTTGTGGTCGGGGGTGTACGTGTGGGATCGCGAGCAACCACTCGGCGACGGCTTGCCGTCGTTGGGGCGCGCGTTCTGGGTGTGGTGGTCGTGGGAGTACAACATCAGCATCGTCGCCGACACCTACGGCGTGCTGCTGATCGTGGTGCTGTCCAAGTGGCTGTACGAGGCTGGCAGCAGCGAGAGCAAACCGCAGAGTGAGGCGTGAGCGACGACGGTCAATTGGCGCTCGCCACGGGCTGACGCTGAGCTGGTGACGCCTGGTCACCGCGCTGCGGGCGCCAGCTCGCGAAGAGCGTCTCGGCGAACCAGCGCTCGACGACGAGGGTCGACTGCACACCGAAGATCACGTCGTCGCGGGTGTCCGGCTCGAGCGCACACTGCTGTTCGATCATGTCGACGGCCATCACCTCGTGCTCCGCATCGGCCAGCACATGGACGTCGTAGAAGCGGCATGCCGCCTCCGGTGCGTCCATGCGGCGCAGGCCGCTCCCGTAGCGGCCCATCGGGACGACCGAGGTCATCTCGAACGCAGCCAGTTGACCGACGAGCGCACCGCGCCAACGGCGGTTGAAGCCGAACATCGAGATGAGATTGCTGATCGCGAGTGCACTGGCGGGCTGTGCGTCGAGGTAGGCGTTCGGCGTGGGGTCGAGGCCCAGAGATCGCATCGTGTCGGCGAAGAGCGCAGCGTGGGTCATCTGGCCCGGCTCCTCGGTGCCGTACTCGCCGGCTTGGATCTGCACGAGCATCTGCTTCGCCCCGGCGCGCAGGCGTTGCACGCCGGCGGTGTGCGGGTCGCCCTCCTTCAACTGGTAGGCCGAGCGGTGCACGATCACGTCACGCATCTGGTCGAGGGTGCCGGTGGTCTCCATGTAGCTCGACAGCGACGGTCCGTCGTCGTCGTCGAGCAGCTGGCGGATCGTGGGGCCGACGGCGTGGGGGCTCGGCGGCGCCGACCGGCGTCCCGTCGTCGAGCGATCGACGTCCTTCTCCAGCGCTCGGCAGAACGCTTCCTCGAGCACCTGGCGGATCGCGATCAGACGTGTGTCCCATTCGAGATGTTCGGTTCCGGGCAGGCCGGCGTACTGCACCTCGTAGCAGAGGTACAGGGCCAACTGCACGTCGTCGCTGCGACCGTCGAGCGTCTCCACGCACGCAGAGGCGGCTCGCATCGAGTCCCGGTCCTGCCGGCCCGCCAGGATGTCGATGACGTCGGCTGACAACGGCCCGCGTGCGGCCGGGAGTCGCACGGCGCTCATACCCGGACGCCTTCGACAGCGACGGCCACGTCAGACGCAGCGCCAGCGGGTCTGGGTGTGAGCGGCTTTCGAGCCGGACCGTCGAGGACCTGGCCGTCGAGGTCGAAACGTGATCCGTGACACGGGCAGTCCCAGGTCTGTTCGCCGGCGTTGAACGACACGATGCAGCCGAGATGGGTGCACACGGCATCGACGTCGTGTGTTCGACCCGACAGGTCACACGCCGTCGCCACGAGCGACGATCCTCGCCTGACGACCTCGCCGGTGCCGGGCGTGAGCCGCTGCTCGGGCGAGATCACGGCGATCGCCCGGTCGCCGCCGAACCGCACGGCGACCTTGACATTGTTCTTCACCACCGTGCGACCCACGGTCGGAAGGAGCCGGCTCGCATCGAGGAGGTCGGTGTCCGGATTGTCGCAGCCGTCGATCAGGTCGGCGATGACATCGGCGGCGACCATGCTCATGCTCATGCCCCACTTGCCGAAGCCGGTGGCGACGAAGCGGCGTCGCGAACCGGGGGCCAGACGTCCGACGTAGGGCAGACCGTCGACGGATTCGTAATCGAAGGCCGACCACCGGTGCGAGACCTCCATGCCGAAGCGCTCGAGCGCCCATCGTTCCAGCCGCTCCAGGTGCGGGGCGGAATCGACGGAGTCGAGCATCTGGTGGCTCTCGCCGCCGATCAGCAGGTTCGGCGGCGTCGCCGTCCGGCGGGCCGATCGGGATCGGTTCGACGGCGCCGGTCCGGCCGGGCGGATCGACCAGCCTTCATCGGCGGCGAGGTACATCCCGTCCGGTGGTGTGGGCACGTGTCCCGCCACGATGTACGACCGCACAGGAGTCGATCGACCGGCGATCAGCGCCGGGTCGACGATCGGGAGATGGGTTGCGAGCACCACGTTGTCGGCACGGACGGAGAAGCCGTCCCCGCTGACGGTGCAACCGGTGCGGTCCTCCTCGACGGCGGTGATGCGAATCCCCTCGTACACGCTCGCACCCAGCGTGCGCAGCCTGGCGACGACGTCTGCACACAACTTGACCGGGTCGATGCGCAGTTGGTCGTCCATGGCAACGGCGCCGACCACGGGAAACGGCAGCTCGGTCGGAACCGTCCACCTCACCGGCAGGCCGCAGGCGGCGGCCGCGTCGTACTCCTGCTCGATGATGCGCCGGTCGTGTCCGGCACAGGTGAGCGCCGTTGCGGTGACCGCATCGCACTCGAAGCCCGAGTCGTCGATGAGGGCGCGGAGTTCGTCGAACGGCACGAAGGTTCGCATGGCCGTAGCGCGTGGCGGTCTCGAGATTCTTGCCCTTGATCAGCCGTTGGTAGATCGCGCCCTGCAGCGCCGTCACCTTCGCCGTGCTGTGTCCGGTCGTACGCGCCGCGATCGAGCGGGCCTCGAACACGGCCACTCGTGCCCCGCGTTCGGCCAGCCGGAGCGCCGCCAGCACACCGGCGAGTCCGCCGCCGACCACGGCCGCATCCCAGCCGTCGGCGATCTCGCTTGCCACCGCTTCGGCGCCATCGGGCGATCCGTCCGCGCCGTCGAGCCACAGGGACCGGGTCGCCATGTCGGCGGGCGCAGCGTGCAAGGGGGTCTCGGATCGTTCCGTCACGATGTCGTCGATACCCGTGTCGCTGTCCCCGCAATCGCCGAAGTGGGCACGGCCGAACGATCGCTCGAGCGATTGGCCGAGGGAGTCCCGGGGTATCGCACGACTCGGTGGCGAGACGATCGGTGTCACGAGGAGAAACATGAAGAGGACCCGAGCTTCGGCACCGCCGGACCGAGCACCCAGCGCAGCTCCCGGGCCGATACGGGTCGGGCTGGTGCTGGGAGGCGGTGGAGCGTCCGGGCTGGCGTTCCACGCCGGCGTGCTGTGGGCGCTGCACCACGATTTCGGGTGGGATCCGCGCAGCGCCGACATCGTCGTCGGCACCTCCGCCGGCAGCATCGTGGGCGCATTGCTGCGTTCCGACGTGCCGGCCGAGGACCTGGCCGCCTGGGCGACCGACGCCGACCCGACTCGGAGCGGTCGCCGATTTCGCACGGTGATGGACTCTGCCGGCGATGCAGTGCCGCGGCCGTCGGTGCCGCTGCCCACGATGCCGGGTTGGCACACGTTGAATGCACTGCGTCACCCGTCGCAGATCCCCGGCGCGATCGCGACCCTGCTGCCGCACGGCCTGCTCGACCACACGAGCCAGGTCGCGACGCTGGAGCGGCTCGTCGCGACGTGGCCGTCGAAGCCGCTGTGGATCTCCGCCGTGCGGGTCGGCGACGGCCGTCTGAGATGGTTCGGTCGGCGGCCGGACGACGTCGGCCGAATCGCTCCGGCGGACGCCGTCGCAGCGTCGTGCGCAATCCCCGTGCTCGCACGGCCGGTACGGATCGGTGATCACCGCTACCTGGACGGTGGCGTCACATCGCCCACCCACGCCGACGTGCTCGTCGACGCCGACGTGGATCTGGTGATCGTGCTGTCGCCGATGGGTCACCAGCACGGGCACAACCCGTTCCGCGCGCTGGCGCACCGCCGCGTCCGCGGCGAGATCGCCGAACTCGAGCGGTCAGGGCTGGCGGTGCAGCTCGTCAGTCCCGACGACGACACCATCGACGCCATGGGCGTCAACATGCTGGACAGCGAGCGAGCGGCGGCGGTCATGCGGCAGGCGTTCCTCGGCACCGCCGCACAGATCGACGAAACGGTCGCCGACATCCTGCGCAGCGCATCGGCGGACAGCGTCGCCTGAAGACGACCCCGTCACCGTCGACCGGCTCCGGACCGCGAGACGGTTCCGCCGGAACCTGTCGTCGCTGGTCGCACGGAGCAGGCGGACATCGCCGTAACGGACACCGCCGCGCTGACGGTGGTACACCGCGATCCAACTGCACAGGCCGCGCTCGAGCACCCACAGGGGGGCTGCGAAGCTGCACACCGCAGGGAAGTGGTCACGTGCCCCGTCGCACCGTCGCGCCCATTCGGCGGTGGCGATCGTGGCCCCGCAGAGGACGGCCAGGCTCCGTGCACCGGACACTGCGCCGATCGCCGTGCCGACGGGGAGCACCGACAGGGCCACCGCCATGCGATGCGGGCGTGCGAACTCGTCGTAGGCCTGTCGGGTGCGCTGGCCGAGGAAGTGCTGCGTCGTCGGTGGCAGCCGCCTGACGTACAGATCCGGTCTCCACGAGCACCGCCCGCCGCGTCGAGCGACCGACCGCACGAGCTCGAGATTCTCGAACAGCACGTCAGGGTCGTAGCCGCCGTCGATGAACCGGCGCCGGACCGCCAGCGTCCCCGAGAAGTCGGGGCCGATCGCGCGGTTGAGCAGGATCCGAGCGGTGTCCCAGCGCGTGTGCCAACGATGCGGCTCGAAGTAGTTCTGTGGCATGACGAGATCGGCATCGTCGAGTGCCTCGCAGACGGCGTGCAGCGACGAGTCGTCGTAGCGCACGTCGTCGTCGGCGATCACGACCATGTCGGTCGTGACGAGACGCAGCCCGCTCAGCACGCCGCACACCTTGCCGTTGGCTCCGCTGATGTCAGGCGCCGGCCGGACGTGCAACGCGAACGTCGACCACTCGTCGTGGACGGCGTCGAACACGTCGTCGGGCGAACCGTCGACCACGATGACGGGCAGCAACGCCGACACGGTGCGGAGGTAGTGAGTGAGTTCCTCGTCGTGTGCGATCAACGAACGGATCGGCAGCAGGTACGTCGCATCCAGGCGTCGATCCTGACCAGCTCGCGCGTGGCGCTGCATGCGTTGGCCGTGCTCCCGATTCGGCGCCCGTAAACCTCGACTCGTCGAGCCCGCTCGCGGGCCCCGCACGCAGCGCTGCAGCCACCGATCGCCTGTGGTGCCGGGCGAAGGGTGCGACTACCATCGCGCGGCGTGCCGGGCGACGTTGGGCCTCCGACCGCACCAACCCTGCGGGCGCAGAAGCTCTGGTGGCACGTCGCAGCACTTGGCGTCGGGCTTCCCGTTGCAGCCGCGGTGCTGCTCGAGCTGGCGCCGGTGACCCTCGAGCTGAAGCCGGCGGTCGTGCTGCTGGTGTCGGTCCTGATCGCAGCACTGATCGGCCAACGCCGAGCCGGCGTCCTGGCGGGTCTGACGGCGATCGTGTTGGTGTGGGCGCAGTTCACCGAGCCGCGGTTCTCGTTCCGTATCGCCACCTGGCCGTTCGCCGGTGGCGTGCTCGTGTTCGCCGTCAGCGTGCTGTTGGTCATCTGGTTGACCGAGCGGGTGGAGGACGCGCGGCGGCGGGAACGACAGGAGAGAGCGCTCAGCGACGTGGTCATCGGCGAAGCGCCGATCGGCATGGCCCTGTTCGACCTCGACCTGCGCTACACGCGCGTGAACCGAGCCATGGCGGAAATGAACGGCGTGCCGGCCGACGACCACCTGGGGAAGCGCCTCGCCGACGTCGACCCCGATTCGGCCGCTTCGACGCTCCACCTGCTCGAACAGGTCCGGCGCACCGGCGAACCGGTCACCGACGTGCTCGTGTCCCGCCCGGTCGGCGAGTCCGGTGTCGAACAGCACTGGTCGGCGAATTTCTATCCCGTCCACGACGACGAAGGCGACATCATCGGGGTCGGAGCGGTCGTGCAGGACGTGAGCGGCGCCACCATCGCCGGTCGGCGGTCGGACCTTCTCGCAGCGCTCGCTCGTGAGCTCGCCGGTGCCGCGACGACCGACGACATCGCCGACGCCGTGTCGCAGTTCCTGGCGTCGGCGTTCCGGTCGCGGGTGATGATCGCCTTCGTCGCAGGGGACACGGTCGTCGTCCATCCGTCGTCGAGCGGGTACGAGAGCATCGGGCCCGTCATCCCGCTGCTGCCGGGCCGTCCGTTGACCGACGTCGTCTTCGAGGGCAAACCGTACGCCGTTGCGACGCTCGCGGAATTCGCAGCCCGGTATCCGCGATGCCTCGAGATCATGACCGACCCGGGCGACGAGTCGAGCGTCTGGGTGCCGATCACCGATCCGTTCGACGACGGACGGGTCCTCGCCGTGTTCCGGCTTGGCTGGTCGGCGCCCCGTGAACTCAGCGAGTTCTCGCACCGGCTGCACGAGACGCTGGCATCGATCATCGCCTTGGCGATCAACCGCACGCAGTTGGCCGAAGCCCGAGACCGCGACCGGTTCCGAGCGGCACTCGACGCCATGCTCGATCAGGTCACCATCGCGCGCTCGATCCGTGACGCCGACGGAGCCATCGAGGACTTCGAGATCGAGTTCGTCAACCGAGCAAGCGAGGACGGAGCGGGACGACGCAGCGACGAGATGCAGGGCAGGCGGGTCAACGAGATCTACCCGAACTGGCGGGCGTCGGGCATGTTCGATCGATTCGTCGAACGTGGTGGAGACCGGGGTGCCGGTCAGCGAGGACCGCCTCGGTTACCACGACACCACTCACGATGGCAGGACCATCGAAGGGTACTGGGGCCTGCGGGCGGCTCGTCTGGGCGACGGCTACATCGCCGCATCACGTGACGTGACGTCGGTCGTGCTGGCGGAACGCGAGGCACAGCGCACAGCGGTACTGGCCGAGCAGCATCGTGTGGCGGTCGACCTGCTGCAACGTGCGGCCCTGCCGGTGCGCCTGCCGCGCGGGCGTCGCTTCGACGTCGGGGCCGATCATCGCCCGGCGGCCGGCGGGCAACCGGTCGGCGGGGACTGGTACGACAGTTTCGAACTGGATCACGATCGGATCGCCCTGGTGATCGCCGACGTCGCCGGACACGGCCCGGAGGCGGCCGCACTGATGCTGCAGGCCCGCAACATCACTCGTGCGGTCGCCCTCGACGGCGGTACGCCCGGCGACGTGCTGAGCAAGGTCAACCGGGTGCTCATGCGAGCGGCCCCGGTGTCGTCGCCGTTCATCACGTGCCTGTATGCGGTGGTCGACCTTGCAGCGTCGCAGCTCACCTGGGCGCGAGCCGGTCATCTCGACCCCTTGATCAGCCGGGCCGACGGCTCGGTCGTGCTCGAAGGCAGTGCGTCGGACGTGCCGCTCGGTGTCCGGCCCGACGCGGCGTACCGCACCGTCGACACGGCGTTCGAGCCAGGCGACTCGGTCGTGATCTTCACCGACGGCCTCGTCGAACGTCGTACCGAATGCATCGACGTCGGCCTGGAGCGGCTCCGTCAGCTCGTCGAGCACTCACCACCACGCTCGCCACAGGAGATGGTCGAATACCTGATCGCGACCATCGACGAGCCGACCGACGACATCGCGGTGATCTGCCTGCAGCGGACGTGCCCGGAGCACGGCGCTGCCGGCGACGTCGAGTGATCCGGCCGGTTCCCGAGCGAGTGGATCAGTCGGTCGGGCAGTTGCGGTCGGCCGACACGTCGAACTCCGGCACCGGTCGCTGTGCTGCTTCGGCGGCCGTCTCGGCGGCGCCGTTGTCGTTGATGTCGTCGATCAGCCAGTCCATCTCGAGGATCTCGCGACGTTGGGCCTCGCTGATGCCGACGGCGAGTCGGCAGACCCGGACGTCGTCGTTGTGGAATCGCTCCGAGCGGGTGATCGCAAGGGAATGGTGGGGGATCATGGCTCGCATGAAGCCGACGTCACCGACCGTTGCCTGGGTTCGGTCGAGTGCGATGCCTCCACCGAACAGGACCAGGCTGGCCACGACGATGACGATGTTGCCGGTGACGCTTCGGTACATGTGCAACATCCATGCCAGCATCACCAGGCCCATCACGCCGCCCATCGACAGCGCCATGAAGACACGGCTCTGACTGAAGCGCACGTGGCTCAGCTCCCAGGATCCGAGAAACATCACCCAGTACATCAACACCATCGAGGTGAGGATCATCGCACCGAAGCGCACGTACATCGGCCACTGCGTCCCGCCGCCGTTGTTGCTGTCGCTCTGGTCGTGGTCGTGGTCGTGCCGGGATCGTTCGGTGTCCGTCGTGACATCGTTGGTCGTGTCGGTCATGACGTTGCCGTACCCCAATGAGGCGTCGGATATGTCAACTCACCGATGAGCGAACCGACCCGATGGCGGCGTTTCGCTCATCGCGCCGGGTGGAGCCGCCCCTGCGATGAGCGAACGGACCGGATGTCGGCGGTTCGCTCATCGCACGGGGCGCCGCACCGTGATGTCAGCGGGTGCGCTTGGGTCGCACCACGTCGACGTAGGCGTCGTCGCGCGGCCACATCTTGGCGCCGACGGCACCGCCCGCTGCCGCAGCGACGAGCCCCAGCGTGAGCGCGATGAGCGCGGCGCCTGCTGCATCTTCGGCGTCGTTGTTGGCCTGGTCGAGGTTGACGTCCTCGAGTGAGAAGTCGTTGAAGACGTCGGTGGTGTCGAGGCCGCCGAGTGCGAGTCCGCTTCCCACCGCAGAGAACGCGATGATCGCGACCATCGCGGCGAACCACATCACGATGCCGTGCAGAACCCCGTCGTCGACGCCCTGCCACATCGCGGTTGCACCTGTCGTCACTCCACCGATGAAGAAGGCGATCAGCGCGGCGATGCCCGAGGCAACGGCGTCGTCGCCCGCTGCACCGCCGAGTTCGACGATGCCGGTGGTGACGAGCGCGAGCTGCAAGAAGATGTACGAACCGACGGCGGTGACGAAGCCGGCCCAGACCGGTCCCCAGCGCACCCGGTCGCGGCGAACGGTCTCCGCTTCGTTGTGGATCCCGATCCGCTCGTGTTCGAGCCGGTCGTCGTCGCCCGGATTCACCGCCCTCGCACCTGCTGGACGTGATTCTCGATAGTCGGTCATCAAACCTCTCCTGTCGTCATCGTGTCCCGCTCGGTACCGCTACCCCGTCGCAGCCGCCGGCAAACCCCCTGCGCACCGGTCGGTTGCGCCACACAGCCGACGCGCCCGCTGGACGCGCGCTGAACCGGCGCACTGCACCGAACTTCGCCTCAGGTGATCGTGACCTGGGCGGAGCGCAGGTCGACGGCGGCGGTGAACGTCGAGGCCGGCGACGACCAGCGCACGGCGAGGACGTGATCGGCGGAGTCGAGCAGTTCGAAGTCGCCGCCGAACGCAGGCTCGGTCGACCGCCAGCGCAGCAGGTCGACGAGGCGGCGCACCACCGGTTGCTCGAGCGCCTCGCGAACCTCGGCGGGGGAGTAGCGGTGACGGTTGACGTCACGGCCGACGCCGGTCGCAGCGAGCAGGTCCATGTCGTTGGCGCCGGCGAGCAGGCCGACGTAGTAGATCTGTGGGATACCTGGAAGGAGCAGTTGGATCGTGCGCGCCGCCAGATAGCGGGCGTCGTCGCGGCCGAGGGCGTCGTAGAAGGTGCAGTTCACCTGGTAGAGGTCGACGTTCGAGGCGGCGGCACCGGTGGCGGCCCGGCTGGTGCCACCGGAGTGGTCGTGGATCGATTCGACGAGGTCGTGGATCTGCTCGGGCGGCAGGAGCCCGGTTCGGCTCGGATCGCGAGCATCGATGCCGACGTCGACGATGCCGATGCCGTCGTGGGTGTCGAGCACGTTGACGGCGTTCGCGGGACGCAACGACACCCAACGCTTCAGCGCCGAGGCGTCGCCGCGGTACAGCGCGTCGAGCGTCAGCGGTGGCAGGGCGAAGTCGTAGACGAGGTCGACACGCCGGGCGATCGCCACCTGGTCCAGGTGATGACCGTGGATCTCGACCAGCACCTTCATGTCGCGCTCGTGACATGCAGCCGCCAGCCGGTCGATGAACTCGAACGTCTCGGGCAGCATGAAGCACGACGTGCCGGCGCGTTTGATCGCGTAGCCGATCGCGTCGAGTCGCACGAGGGTGACGCCGCCGCGCTGGAAGCGGTCGAGGATGTCGACGAGGTAGCGCCATCCGAGTTCGTGCTCGACGTCGATGTCGATCTGGCTGTCGGTGAACGTCGTCCAGACCAGCTTGGCAGAGCCGTCGGCGAACGTGAACGACGTGAACGGCGACGTCGGTCGCGGACGGTGGATCGCTGCCACCTCTGCGCCGGTGGGCGTGCGTCCGAAGACACGGTCGGGTGTGAGGAACAGCGGCGCATGCGCCGAGGCATCGCCGGCGGCGAGCCAGTCGACGAATGCGGCCGACTCGGCCGACATGTGGTTCACGATCAGGTCGGCCATGACCTCGTGGTCGGCCGCCAGCGCCGCGACGTCGTCCCACGTTCCGAGACGTGGATCGACTGCGGTGTGGTCGATCGGGTCGAACCCGGCGTCGGCACCGTCGATCGGCACGAAGAACGGCAGCAGGTGGACGCCACCGAACACGCCGCCCAGTTCACCGTCGAGCAGGTTGCCCAACCCGACGAGATCCCCCGCCAACCGATCGACGTAGGCGATCAGGTGCGGCGCAGTGGACGGGCTCACCTCGACAGATGACGTCGCCGGTCGACCAGGCATCAGAGTGCGGCGACGCCGGCACGCAACAAGGCGAGACCGTCCGGGTTGACGCAGTAGCGGCTACGTGGTCCGTCGAACTCGCCCTGGATCAGTCCCGCCTCGCGCAGTACCCGGAGGTGCTCGGACACGGTCGACTGGGCCAGCGGCAGTTCGGCGACGACATCTCCGGTGGCGCAGGTGTCGCGATGGCTGAGCAGGCGCAGAATCGCAAGGCGAGCCGGGTGAGCGATCGCCCTGGCCATCGTGGCGAGCGCTTCGTCGTCGGGCACCGTGCCGTCGAGGGCGACCGTCGAGACCGCACCGCCGCTATCGGGCTCGGCTGCAGGTTGAATCGCCATTCGACGATGAACGATAGTCCGCGGTGCGGCGCCGAACATGCGACGAAAGTCCATTCCCAGATGCACATCCATCGTATATCGTCGATGGACGATGGAGGCCGGGCGACCGGACACGACATGACGACCACACTTCCAGCCACGACATCGCCGTCAACGGCCTGGCGTCGATGGTCGACGATCGTGGCTGCCGCCGCAGTCTGGTCGGTGCTCTACCACTACAACCGGCGGTTGTGGAACTGGGTGGTCTTCGACGTCGCCGGGCTCGATCCCGCGTCGCACTGGGGCGAAGCGGTCCACTTCTTCTTCTACGACGTGAGCAAGATCGTCCTGCTCCTGTCCGGCGTGATCTTCGCGGTGACGGTCGTGCGCAGCTTCATGTCGGTCGAGCGCACACGGGCGCTGCTCGGTGGCCGACGGGAGGGCGTCGGCAATGTCGCAGCCGCCGGCCTCGGCGTGATCACGCCGTTCTGCTCGTGCTCGGCGGTGCCGGTGTTCATGGGATTCGTCGCGGCGGGCGTGCCACTCGGCGTCACGATGAGCTTTCTCATCGCGTCGCCGATGGTCAACGAGGTGGCGATCGTGTTGCTGTTCGGGATGTTCGGTTGGGAGATCACTGCGATGTACGTCGCACTCGGTCTCACCATCGCGGTCGTCGCCGGCTTCGTGCTGGGCCGCATGAAGCTCGAGCGCTGGGTCGAGCCGTTCGTCTTCGAGACGAAGCTTCGCGGCAAGCAGATCGATGCGTCGACCGGGCTGTCGTGGGACGACCGGTTCCAGATGGCCGGCGACGAAGTCGTGTCGATCCTGCGCAAGATCTGGCCGTATCTGCTCGTCGGTATCGGCGTCGGCGCCGTCATCCACGGCTGGGCGCCGGAGGCTTGGTTCGCCGATCATGCGACCGGCGCACTCGGTGTTCCGATCGCCGTCGGCCTCGGCATTCCGCTCTACTCGAACGCCGCCGGGGTGATGCCGCTCGTCGAAGTGCTCCACGACAAGGGCGTCCCCATGGGCACGCTGCTCGCGTTCATGATGAGCGTCGTCGCGCTTTCGCTCCCCGAGATGATCTTGCTGCGCCGAGTGCTGAAGCCGAAGCTGATCGCGACCTACATCGGCGTCGTCGCCACTGGGATCCTCGTCACCGGCCTCGCCTTCAACCTCGTCATCTGACACACGTTCGCCCACGAAGACCGAACTCGAAAGGACCACCATGGACATCAAGATCCTCGGTTCCGGATGCGCCAATTGTCAGAAACTCGAGACCGTCACACGAGCGGCGCTGGACGAACTCGGACTCACCGCCGAGATCGACAAGATCACCGAACCCGGCGAGATCGTCTCGTGGGGTGTCATGTCGACGCCGGCCCTCGTGATCGACGACGCCGTCGTCGTCTCGGGGCGGGTTCCCCCGCTCGATCAGCTCAAGCTGTTGCTCGCACCGAACTGATCATCGCGCCACGGCCGGCGAGGCCCAGTCGGTCGGAGGATCGCCTCCGCCCTCGGGGGTTCGCCGCGCGGCGACCTGGACCACCATGGGCACCGGCGCGATCGGACCGGCGAACAGCGCTTGGCCGAGGCCGAAACCGGTCGACGAACGGATCATCGCCTCGGGCACGTGGGAGAACAACGAGACGAGGTCGTCGACGTCGCCGGTGCCGTTGACGCGCATCAGCACGAGATTGTCGCACTGTGACACGACGTTGGGATGCACCTTCGACGGACGTTGGGTGGCGACGAACAGGTGAAGACCGAACTTGCGGCCTTCGCCGGCGATCAGCACCCCGAACTCGGCGGTCGCGCGCAGCAGCGGATCGTCGGTCTCGGCCGGAAGCACGTTGTGCGCCTCGTCGATGGCGATCAGGACCGGCTTGCGGTCCCGGCGGGCGGCCCATCGATTGCCGAGCAGCGCCAAGGCGACGACCGTACGCTCGTCGGGGCGCGCGAGACTGCCGATGTCGACCACCACGCAGCGTTGGTCACCGAGCGCGTGTCGAGCGAGCGACGTCTCGCCCTCGCGGCACCACACGTCCCAGTCTGCGATCTGGAGATTGGCGATCCGGCGAGCAAGACGCAGAGCGAGTGGGTCGTCGGTGCCTCTGGCGTGGGCGGCGTCGATCACGTCATGAACCGAGTACGGCGCGGCGAGCCTCGTCGTGATCCGGTGGAGGGCGTCGAACTCGTCGGCGTCCGCGATCGGATGCAACCGCAGCAGCAGTGCCTGCCAGTCGATGCCGAGATCGCTGAAATCGGCGCACAGCACGAACGACGACTCGTGGCCACGCGCCCGCACGACACGTACCGACTCCGCTGCCGTCCGGAGCCGCTGGGCCTCCTCGGAATGGTCGTCAGGGTCGGTGAGGCTGCCGAGGCCGACGTGGTCCGAGTTGGGGTCGAGGATGACGATCGGGAGCGTGGTCTCCGAGAGGAGGTGCTCGAACAGCACACCGGTCGTGTACGTCTTGCCGGAACCGGACTGTCCGCACATGAACGTGTGGCGGGCGAACCCCTTCGCAACCAGGTGGGCAGGCACCTCGGGCTCGTGACGCAACGCGCCGATGCAGATCGACGCGGCACCCGAGTCGAGGCCCGAGACGATCGCCGCGAGTTCGTCAGCGCGTGCCGGCCGGATCGCTCGTTCGCCGAACGGTCGGACGTCCTGGAAGCGGCTGAAGCGCCCGGCGTCGATCGAACCCAGGACGGCGCTCACGCCGACGAGGGCGCGGAAGATCGGTTGCACGGTCGCCGACCTGACGGCGAGTTCGCCGTCACCGAGCGGGGCATCGACCTCGAGCACCGGGCCCTCCCGATCGACGAACTCCATCGAACGCACCTGCACGACGAGCGACGTCCAGTCGTCGTCGGCCTCGCCCTCGAGTACGGCGAATCCCCCGACGAGGAGTCCGGAGTCGAGCGGGCACGTCACGTGCACGATCACTCCGTCGGCCGACATCCCCACCTGTGCGGGAGCGAACCGGTCGTACAACTGGTGTCGCAGGCCGAGGTGTGACCGCGAGGCTGCGGACGCCTCGTCGTGGCGGCTCGAGTTCATACAGCTCTCCTCGTCGACAGGCCGGTGTCCGGCTCGATGATCCCCATCATGGTCCAGCCGTGCGGCTGACCGCGACCTCGCGTCGCGACCGCACGTGGTCCCACGCAGATCGCCCGGCATCCCGGGACTCCGGGCCCATGCGGCCGTGACAGGTCCCCGTTCATCCTGTGCTCCTACCCCAACAGACATGACCCAGGAGTACAACGATGAACACCCCCAGGATCGCATGCGTCGGTCGAGACCCGCGAGCTCGTCGTCAGCCGTGAGGTCGTCGGGCGGGTGATCGTCTCGGGTCGGCACGGAGAGCTGCTCGACCGGGCGAAGCTGGACTCTCTCGAAGATCTCACGCCGGTCGTCGCGACGGTGGTGCAGCTCGTCGCGCGGACTCGGGATCTGACCGAGTCGAGAGCGCGCATCGCCAGCGCCCGAGACGAGGAGCGCCGGACGCTGCGACGTGAGCTGCACGACGGCTTCGGCCCGAGCCTGGCGGGCGTGGCGCTCGGATTGCGCGCGGCCGCAAACCTGCTGACGGTCGATCCGGCTGCGGCACGGCCACTGGTCACGCAGATGGCCGACGAACTCGACCAGCGGGTCGAGGAGGTCCGCACGCTTCGCGCGGGCTGCTCCCACCGGTGCTCGACGAACTCGGATTGATCCCGGCGATCATCGAGTTCGCCGAGCGCTACAGCGTGCTGGGCGACCTCGACGTGAGCGTCGCCGCCGACGACATCGCACTCGACGCCGAGGTTCGTGAGGCAATCTACGGAATTGTCGCCGAGGCCGTGCGCAACGTCGTGCGACATGCCGACGCAACGACATGTCAGATCACGGTCGACGCAGGCGACGACCTGCTGACCGTCACCATCGACGACGACGGGACCGGAATTCCCGCAACGCCGACGAGCGGAGTGGGCCTCGCTTCGATGCGTGAGCGCGCCGCCGGCATCGGGGCGACGTTGATCATCGCCAGGCGGGAACGAGGGACGCGCGTCGAGGTGGCCGTGCCGATCCAGACGTCGGCGGTCGCAGGGTTCGCACGATGAGTGCAGACAGGGAACCGACGATCGCCGTCGTGGTCGTCGACGACCATCCCGTGTTCCGGATGGGCATGGTGGCGCTGTTGTCGTCGATCGCCGGGCTGATCGTCGTCGGCGAGGCAGCCACCGCCGACGAGGCGGTCGCCGTCGCCCGTGCTGTGCGCCCACAGGTCGTCGTCATGGACCTCCACCTCGGGGAGGGCTCGGGCATCGATGCCACCCGGCGAATCCTGTCGGACCAGCCCGCAGTGGGGGTGCTCGCTGTCACGATGATGGACGACGACGACTCGGTGTTCGCCACGATGCCGCCGCGCGGGTACCTGCTCAAGGGCGCCTCGCCCGATGACATCGAGCGGGCGATTCACGCCGTCTCCGGTGAGATCCTGCTCGGCCCGCAGATCGCCGCTCGTGCGATCAGCTATCTCACCGGCTCGCGCCGCGGACACGCTCGCTTTCCCGCAACTGACCACGAGGGAGCGCGAGGTGCTCGACCTGGTCGCGAGGGGCCTCGACAACACCAGCATCTCGCGTCGGCTCTCGCTCAGTCCCAAGACGGTCCGCAACCACCTGTCGAACGTGTTCACCAAGCTCCAGGTCGCCGATCGATCGCAGGCGATCGTACGCGCACGCGAGGCAGGCCTCGGCCGGGCCGACTGAGACCGAGAGCGGCGACGCCGTCTGATCGAATGGATCCATGGGCGCCCGGGTATGCACGTCGAGTTCCGCAACGAAGGGATCGAACATGTCCACACCGCACCGCATCGCCGACCGGGGCCTGCGTCGCCCCGCGGGACGAGCCGCTCGACACTTCGTCATGGTCACCGCCGCGCTCATGGCGATCGCCGCCTGCGGCGACGACGAGGGAGAAGCCAACGAACCGACCGTCGCCCCCGGTGGCTCGGGCGTCGACGCCGAGCTGGAAATCCGCTACGAACACGCCGCAGCCGGCGTCGACCAGACGTACACGATCACGTGCACCGAATCGTCGTCCGCCCTCTCCGGAGACGACGTCGAGGTCGACGCCGATGCAGCATGCGATGCGCTGGGCCAACCGGCGGTCGTCGAACGGCTGACGCAGGGGCCCCCGCAGGACCAGGTGTGCACCGAGCTCTACGGCGGCGACGACACCGCCGAGATCACAGGTTCCCTCGGCGATCGTGCGGTCGACACGGTGGCCGACCGCACGAACGGTTGTGCGATCACCACGTGGGACGAGCTCCTCGCACCGATCCTGCCACCGGCCATCGGCGTCGTCGAGCCGACCACGACGGGCTGACCACGACGGGCTGACCAAGTCGGGCCGACCACGACGGGCTGACCACGACGGGCTGATCCGGGCGACGTGACGGCGAGCGGTTGACGCCCGATCCGCCGGGGTAGAGCGGGTCGCCCCATGGAGTATTTCGTCGTTCTCGCAGTGCTCGGCATCGCGGTGCTGGCCACCGCCGTGCTGCCGGGCCCGCTGCACCGCCTCCCGCTGTCGATGCCGATCCTCGCCGTCGGTCTCGGCGCCGTGCTGTTCTCCCTGCCGCTGGGCCTCGATGGTCCCCGACCGGGAGCCGACGACGACATCGCCGAGCGCCTCACCGAGCTGGTCGTGATCGTCTCGCTCACCGGAGCCGGTCTCAAGCTGCGGCGAGCCGTGGGTTGGCGCAGCTGGATGACGACGTGGCGGCTGCTCGGCATCACCATGCCGTTGACCGTCGCAGCGATCGCCGTGCTCGGTTCGGTCGGGCTGGGTCTGCCGATCGCTTCGGCGGTGCTGCTCGGTGCGGTGCTGGCGCCGACGGATCCGGTCCTGGCGTCGGAGGTGCAGCTCCCCGGCCCCGGCGAGGACGACGACATCCGGGCCGATTCCATCCGGTTCGCCCTGACGTCCGAGGCAGGACTGAACGACGGGCTCGCCTTCCCGCTGACCAATCTCGCGATCGCCATCGCCGTCGGTGGCAACTGGTTCGTCGGCTGGTTCCTCGACGACGTCGTGCTCAAGCTCACCGTCGGGTTGGTCGCCGGTGTCGTGCTCGGACGCTTGATCGCCTGGCTGACCTTCGGTCGTCGGTCGAAGTTCGCATTCGCCCGCTCCGGTGAGGGGCTGGTGGCGTTCGGGATCACGCTCACGGTGTACGGCGTGACCGAACTGCTGCACGGTTACGGGTTCCTCGCCGTGTTCGTCGCTGCGGTGACCCTGCGCCAGAGCGAACGCTCACACGAGTTCTACGGCGTGATGCACGACTTCGCCGACACGCTCGAACGCATCGCCAGCTTGCTGTTCCTGCTGCTGCTGGGCGGGGCGGCGGTCGACGGCGCGCTCGCCGGGCTCACGCTCCCCGGCGTACTGATCGGTCTCGGCGTGGTGTTCATCGTGCGCCCGGTCGCCGGCTGGATCGGGCTGCTCGGCACCGACGACGACGCGAAGTCGAAGATGGCGATCTCGTTCTTCGGTATCCGGGGGATGGGCACGATCTACTACCTGGCCTATGCGGTCAGCGAGGAGTTCTTCACCGCCGTTCGCCCGGTGTGGGCGGTTGCGGTGTTCACCATCCTGGTGTCGATCGTCGTGCACGGGGTGAGCGCCGGGCCGGTGCTCGAACGGATCGACCGCAGTGCCAGGTCGGCGGCGTTGCACGATTCAGGTGCCGCTGCGACGGGTACGACGCCGGACATGCCGACCGAGGAACACGACGACACCCGGCCGCTCGCGCAGCGGTTCGCCGACGGACTGCTGGTACTCGAGCACAGCGGGAGCACCGAAGCGCTCGTGGAGTTGTACGACGACGAGTGCGCCGTCGGCAACGTCGTGTCCGGAGCGACACACCACGGCCGAGACGGTGCTGCGTCGTTCTGGTCCGCATACCGCGACCAGTTCGACACCGTTGCGTCGACGTATCGACTGGTCGCGGGTGACGACAACGGGGCGGTGCTCGAGTGGGAGACGTCCGCCACCGCCAACGACCGCGAGATCGCCTACCGAGGTGCGACGGTGCTGCAGTTCGACGGCGACCGCATCGTCCGATCGATGGCGTACTACGACCCTGCGGCCCTCGGCCGTCAGATCATCGGCACCGATGAGGAGTGAACCACCGGCGAGCGCCGGTGTGGCGACGCGCGATCGCATCACCCAGCCCGGACGGATCGGGTGCACACAGACCACCCAAGAGTCGAGCGGTCACCTCGTGATCGTCATCTGAGCGCACGACGTCGAGCGTGGCGACGTCGAGCGCCGTCAGCCACCCCGATTCCATGCACATCTCCAGACGGCGCCGGCACTCGGGCTCGAACGCTCGTGGCCCGACGAGCCAACGGCTGCCTGCGGCGAGCTGGCTGTGCAGCGTCACGTCGTCGAAGTAGACGAGCACGTGTCCGCCGACGGCGTCGGCGCGAAGAAGCCGCTGACCGGCCAGCTCGTCAGCGACCTCGTCGGGAAGGCGTGAGATACAGCACTGGACGCGCTCGCCCGTGAACCGCTGCGAGATCCGGTCGGCGAGTTCGCCGACGGTGTTTCGTGCGGGCGGGTGGCACACACCCATGGCTCACGCCCGCGACCTGAACAGGCTGTACCCGCCGGGACCGACCAGGGCGGCGACGATCAACAGCACGATGCCGAGGATGATCTGACCCTGCAGGAGTTGCACGATGCCGACGATTGCGATCACGACGGCAATCAACCACAGAACGAACGAACTCACGATTGTCTCCTCTTCGTTGGCCGCCGAGCGGCGGGAACCCGCAGTACCCGTCGGGTGTTCCGCCAAACCCCGCCCGCCGTGTTCCACCGCCCCCGCAGGAGGCGTCTCACGACGGGTTGATCACCGCCTTGATCATCCCGTCGGCCTTCTGCTGAAACGTCTCGTAGGCGGCGGGTGCCTCGTCGAGCGTGATGTGATGCGTGGCGAGATCCATGGTGCCGAGCGGATCGGCGTCGTCCTCGACCAGCGGCAGGATGTCGGGGATCCAGCGCTTGACGTGGGCCTGGCCCATGCGGATCGCGATGCCCTTGTCGAACATCGTCATCATCGGCAGGGGATCCTTCATGCCGCCGTAGACGCCGATGATCGAGACGGTGCCGCCGCGTCGGACGGCGTCGATCGCGAGTGTCAGCGCGGCGAGGCGGTCGACGCCGAACCGTTCGGTCAACGGCGCCGCCAGGCGGTCGGGCAGCAGACCGGCCGCCTTCTGCATCGTCGCCAGGACCGGGCTGCCGTGCGCCTCCATGCCGACGGCGTCGATCGTCGAGTCCGGCCCGCGGCCGCCGGTGCGACTGCGGATCTCGGCGAGCAGGTCGCCGTTCGAGATCTTCGATCCGTCGATCGTGTCGACGCCCCACCGCTGGGCCAGGGCCAGTCGCTCGGGAACCGAGTCGACGCCGATCACGGTGCCGGCGCCGCGATGGCGGGCGATGCGTGCGGCCATCTGACCGATCGGGCCGAGGCCGACGACGAGCACCGAGCCGCCGTCGGGAACGTCGGCGAACTCGACGGCCTGCCATGCGGTCGGCAGCACGTCGGACAGATACACGTACCGGTCGTCGTGGGCGTCACCGACCTTGATGGCGCCGAAATCGGCATGCGGCACCCGGAGCAGTTCGGCCTGGCCCCCTGGCACCGAGCCGTAGAGCTCGGTGTAGCCGTAGAGCGCTGCACCCTTGCCCTGCTCGACGACCTGGGTGGTCTCGCACTGCGCGTACAACTGGCGGTCGCACATGAAACAGTGTCCGCACGAGATGTTGAACGGCACGGCGATGCGGTCGCCGACGTTCAGGTCGCGCACCTCGTTGCCGACGGCCACGACCCGTCCCATCGGTTCGTGGCCGAGGATGTCGCCCTCGTGGAGGAACATCGTGAGGACGTCGTAGAGGTGAAGGTCCGATCCGCAGATACCCGAGCTCGTCACCTCGATGACGACGTCGGTCGGCTCCTCGATCGTCGGGTCGGGAACCGTGTCGATACGGACGTCACGTCGTCCGTGCCAGACCAGTGCTTTCATGATGTCTCCTCGTTGTCGTGTTGTCGGCGGACCGATGACCGCGCGGTCGATGTCAGGATCGGCGCACACGGGCCGTCGCCGCGGGGGCGCAACGGCGGCGTGTCGGCGCCGGCACCATCGGCGAAGCCGCCGATCAGTTCGTCGAGCGCCTCGTCGGCAGAGCGGGTCGCCTCCCAGCCCAACTCCCGGCGTGCTCGGCCGATGTCCATGACCGGCACACCCAGTGCGAGGTCGACCCAACCCGCCGACGTCCGCTGCAACCGCAGCGCGTGCGTCACGCCGGCGCCGCCGCGCAGCAGGCGGCCGGGGACGTCGACGTGCCGGGCGCCCAACGCTCTCGCGAGGTCGTCGGCTCGGAGAAGTGGTTCCGCAGCGACGTTGAACGCACCGCGCACATCGCTGAGTGCAGCGCCGGTGTAGGCGTCGGCGACGTCGTCGGCGTGCACGACCTGCACGCGCAGGTCGCGCGGCACCGGCAGGATCGGCAGCAACCTGCGACCGATCAGCGAGACGGGAACCAACGGCCCGAGGAAGTAGCGGGCGATCTCGGATGCGGCGCGTCGAGCGAAGACGAGCGACGTCCGCATCCGCACGACGGCCACATCGGGATGTGCCGCTTCGAACTGGTCGAGACGGCCCTCGACCGCAGCTTTCTGACGCGAGTACACCGAGCTGTCGATGCCGGTGGCCGGCCACGACTCGTCGACGGGGCCGACGCCCCGGCCGGCCGCGTAGGTGCCGACCGACGAGGCGACGACGATGCGGCGCACCCCGCGCCGTGCCGCTTCGTCGACCACCCGCATCGTTCCGCCGACGTTGACCCGGCGGAGCCGCCGCTCGTCGCGGACCGGCTGGATCTGCCAGGCGAGATGGATGACCACGTCGGCGTCGTCGAGCACGTCGAGCGGATCGGTCGAGACGTCCGCGGTCACCCAGCGGACCCGATCCGAGCGGATCCGACGGTCGTCGACGCCGTCCTCGGCCGTCGAGTTCGGCTGCGGGCGCCGGCGGGCGACCGACACGATCTCGTCGACCGTCTCCTCACGGCACAGCGACTCGATCACCGCCGTGCCGACGTTGCCGGTTCCACCGGTGACCACGATGCGCACGACGCTTCAGTACCCGGCTGCCAGGGAACTATTCGTCGGGGGCCAGCGCCCGTCGAAGGCGCAGTGCATCCTCGACGGCGTGGCCGTGCCAATCGTTGTTGAAGTAGGCGTAGACGTCGTGGCCGGCGTCGAGTTCCCCGCCGAGGCGCGTCACCCATTCCTCGAGCCGCCGGTCGCCGTAGGCGCCGTGGTACGCCTGACGGAGGGCGTCGGGACCGTGGAACCGGACGTAGGTCCAGTCGGTGGTCAGCTCGAACGGATGGTCGGCCAGCAGATCATGGACGCACAGCGCAGCGCGATGGCGGCGCAGTACCTCGAACACGTCGTCGTGCAACCACGACGGCTCGCGCAGCTCGACCGCCCAGCGCATCGAGGCGGGTGCGCACGACAGGAACTCGTCGAGCCGCTCGGCATTGCGCTTCCACCGTGGCGGCAGTTGCACCAGGTTGGGCCCGAGGTGGTCGCCGAGGCGTTCGACACGATCGAGATGGTTGGGCAACCAACTCGCCGCATCACGCAGCTTCATCCGGTGCGAACCGAATGCGCCGACCTTGACCGCATAGACGAACCCCGGCCGAGCGGCCTCGCCCCACTGATCGGCGGCTTTCGCCGTGGGCAGGCGGTAGAAGGTCGAGTTCAGTTCGACGGTGTCGAACAGGCCTTGGTAGTGGTCGAACCACAGGCGCTGGGGCAACCCGGTCGGGTAGACGATGCCGCGCCAGTCGGAGTACGACCATCCCGAGCAGCCGACCCTCAGCGTCGCCCGTCCGGACTCGATGGGACGGGTGGGCATGCGGCTGACCGTTCCCCTGCGCTGTGCGCTCCAACCGTCGGCTCGTAGCATTGGGACATGCGTGACGACGACGTCGCCGACGAGGTGGCCGACCTTCTCGCCGGGCGCACGATCGCCACCGCCGAGTCCTGCACGGCCGGTCGCGTCGCCGAGGTGCTCGCCACCGTCGACAAGGCCACCGACTTCCTGCGCGGCGGCGTGGTCGCGTATCAGGAGTCGGTCAAACGTGACCTGCTCGGCGTCACCGCCGAGTCGGTGCTGACCGAGCGTGCCGCCGAAGAGATGGCTGCCGGCGTCGCTGGTCTCCTCGGTGCCGATGTCACCGTGTCGACCACCGGTGTCGCCGGCGACGACGAGCAGGACGGCTCGCCGCCGGGCACCGTGTACATCGCAACCTACGTCGGCGGCCGGATCGCCAGCCGGACCCACCGCTTCCACGGCTCCGCCGAAGCGGTGTGCGATCAGGCCCGCCGTCAGGCCCTCCTCGACCTCGTCGATGCGCTGACGGTCTGAGGCGCCAGGGCGCGAGTCCGCAGCGGGGTCAGCTCGAGACGTGACCGTCGCCGCCGCTCACTGCGTCGGCGAGCGTGTCCCCCGTGTGGTCGACGGCATCGGCGACGCGATCGCCGGCGCTCGACGCCACCTTCGATGCGTTCTCGTCGACGGCTCGGCCGATGCGTGATCCCGTGATCTTGCGTCCGGCGTCCGAGGCCGCCGACCGCGCGCGCTGTCGCTGCTGCTCGGTGGAGTTCGAGACCCAGAATCCGCCGACGAGGCAACCTGCAATGAATCCGATGATGAGTTTCATGGCACAGCAGTGCCCGACTCGGCGCGATCCAATCGCCGTTGCGTGTGCGCCGGTGGTGGCGGCCTCGTCGCCGCGTTCGGGTGTGTCGTCGGCAGCGACGGGTATGGCCACGCCATGGCATACACGAGCCGGACCCTGGTGGCGCCCCGCGAGGCGGTGTGGGAGGCGCTGATCGACCCGCACACGTATCCCGACTGGTTGATCGGCGCCTCTCGAATCCGCGACGTCGACCGCAGCTGGCCGGGCGTCGGCTCCCGGTTCCATCACCGGGTCGGGGTCGGCTGGCTGTCGATACCCGACTACTCCGAGGTGGTCGACATCGATCCCGGCCGTCTGCTGCGTCTGAAGGTCAAAGCACGCCCGCTCGTCTCGGCCGTCGTGACGTTCGTGCTGATCAGCGACGAGACGGGGACTGCGGTGGCCATCGAGGAGGAGCCCGAATTGCGGACCATCGGCAACGTCGTTCGTCCGATGATGGATCCGACGATCCACCTCCGCAACCATCGTTCGCTACGTCGCCTCGACCGGCTCGTCCAGCAGCGTCTCGCGATGGCGAACGCTTCCGGCCCGACGGGTGCGACTCGATGAGCGCCACGGTGGATGCGGTCGTCATCGGTGCGGGTCCCAACGGTCTCGTCGCCGCAAACCTTCTCGCCGACGAGGGCTGGGACGTGCTCGTCCTCGAGAGCGAGTCGGAACCCGGTGGAGCGGTACGCAGTGGCGAGCTGCTCGAACCCGGATTCGTGACCGACCGGTTCAGTGCGTTCTATCCGCTGTCGATCGTGTCACCGCACATCCGTGCGCTCGACCTGCCCCGGCACGGTCTGACGTGGAGCCATGCGCCCCACGTGCTCGCTCACCCGACCAGCGACGGCACGGCGCTGCTGAGCCGCGACGTCGACGAAACGACCCAGTCGCTGGATCGGTTCGCGACCGGCGACGGCGACGCCTGGGTCGACCTGCAAGGCAGATGGAGGGAACTCGAGACCGACCTCATCGACGCATTCATGGGGCCGTTTCCTCCTCTTCGCCCGGCGTCGCGGCTCGCTGCATCGCTCGGGATCCGGGGGGTCGCCGAGCTCGCACGCGACGCCGTCGTGCCGGTGAAGCGATTCTCGTCGGAACGTTTCGACGGTGCTGGTGCCGGCCTGCTGCTCGCAGGTTCCGCGCTGCATGCCGACGTCACGCCGACGACGGCATTGTCGGGGCTGCTCGGTTGGTTGCTGACCGGCATCGGCCAGACACATGGCTGGCCCGTACCGCAGGGTGGTGCCGGGGCGTTGACCGCGGCCCTCGTCCGGCGGCTCCGAGCGTCGGGTGCCAGCGTGCGCTGCAACAGCCGGGTCGTGCGGGTCCTGACCGATCGGCACGGCGCGAGCGGCGTCGAGACCGACGACGGCGAACGCGTCATCGCTCGCCATGGCGTCCTCGCCGATGTCGTCGCGCCGTCGCTGTATCTCGACCTGCTCGATCGGTCGGTCGTGCCGAGTCGGACCGTGCGCGACATCGGGCGCTACCAGCGAGGTTCCGCCACGTTCAAGGTGAACTGGACGCTCGACGGCCCGATCCCGTGGCTCGATCCGGCGGTCGGTCGCGCCGGCACCGTCCATCTCGCCGACTCGGTCGACGAGATGACGCTGACCGCAGCGCAGCTCGAGATGGGCCGGATACCGGATCGTCCGTTCGTGCTGCTCGGGCAGATGACGGCGGCCGATGCGACCCGGTCACCGCCGGGAACCGAGACGATCTGGGCGTACACCGACGTGCCCCAGGACGTGCGCGGCGACAGCGCGGGCACGCTCGGCGGCCTGCGCTCCGCCGACGACGTCGAAGGGTTCGCCGACCGGATCCAGCAGCGAATCGAAGCCCATGCACCAGGGTTCGCGTCGTTGATCCGGCAGCGGTCGATCCAATCACCGCACGACATCGAGTCCAGCGACGCCAATCTGCTGCGAGGCGACAAGAACCTCGGCACGGCCCAGTTGCACCAGCAGTTGGTGTTCCGTCCGACGCTCGGTCTCGCTCGCCCCGAGACCGTGGTGCCGAAACTGTTCCTCGCATCGGCATCGGCGCATCCCGGCGGCGGCGTGCACGGCGCCTGTGGTGCCAATGCCGCTCGCGCCGCGATCGTGTCGCGGCGGTGGTCGCCCGTGGTGCGGCGGTGGCGGGTAGGACGCTGGCAGCGGGCGCTCGACTGAACGACGCACGAGCCGCCGGCTCAGCTGTCGGCGACCGCCGCCTTCGGCGTCCGGCGTTCCCAGACGCCCAGCTCGAACTGGTCGTCGACGTGGGTGCAGCGCCGTTCCAGGAAGTCGGCGCCGTCGAGCCACGGTCCGATGGCCGTACCGCTGCGCGGGGAGTCGGTGGCCCCGGTGTAGTGCACCGCCACGACGTGCCCGCCGGCCTCCAACCACCGTTCCAGCCCGGCGAGCGCCTCGTCGGCTCGCTCACCGGCGACGTAGTACGCGACCTCCGACCACACGACCAGATCGCCGCGCCCCGATGGCCAGAAGTCCGGGAACGAGGCGCAGACGACCTCGACGCCGGGCTCCGACGACATCCGCTCGCGGCACCGTTGCACCGCATCGTCGACGAAATCGAACGCGACCAGTTCGTTGCATCGCTGCGCCAGCCGCTCGGTGAGCGCACCGTTGGAGCACCCCGGCTCGAGGCAACGGTGATAGTGCGCTCGTGGCAGCGCCGCCATCGTGATCGCGAATTTGCGTCGCTCGTACCAGCGCTCGTCGAAGCCCCACGGATCCGGTGACCGGTCGTACATCTCGCGGAAGTAGTCGTACGGCTTGGTGGTTCGTGCGCTCACGTCGGACACGCCAGGCGTCCCAGCTCGGCGAGATCGCGCTCGCCGTGGTGCTGTCGGAGATACAGGTGCGTGTCGGCCCACCGTTGCGACACCGCAGCGTCGGTGGTGAAGGGACGCGGGCCCAGCGCCCGGCCGAACCGGTCGAGCAGGTCGGTGGCGAGCCGTTCGACGGTGTGGCGCAGCGACTGTGCCCGCGCCTGCGCCGCTTCGGCGTCGTCGGGGCACCGGTCGATCTCGCGTCCTGCCGTCGCCAACAGTGCCTGCATCGCCCACACCGACGCCCGCAGCGCACCGAGGTGGGCCCGTCGGTGGGGGTCGTCGTCGATGCGCTCCTCAGCGGCGCCGAGCAGCCCCGCTGCGGCGCCGGCCCAGCAGGCAGCGGGTGCACAGGCGCCATGCCAGAAACCGACCCGGTCGAGATACCAGTCGGGCCCACCGACGGCGTCGGTCGGCTCCACGCCATGGTCGACGAACTCGACGGCACCCGTCGACGAATCGTGCAGCGCCGCGCTCGCCCAGTCGTCGGTGGTCGCCCGCACGGAGGCAGCGTCGAGGCCCACGTCGTACAGCAGACGAGCGCCGCATGCGCTGCCGGTCACGGTGACGAGCGCACGGTCGACGATGCCGATCCCGGATGCGAACGGCTTGACGCCGTCGAGGAACTGCGCTCCACGGGCGGTGTCGCGCACGTGCACGTCGTCGCATCCGGCCGACGCCCAGACCCCGTACAGCGAGTCCGGTCGGGGCCGGCGGCCGGCCTCGTGCAGGATCGAGACGGCGTCGGTGTGGGCCTCGGCCAGACGTGCCACCGATACGGGATGTGCCCGGGCGATCTCGAAGAGCGCCAGCAGCCGGTCGGCGCTGCGGCCGCACCCGGGATCGGGGAGATCGAGGTCGCCGACGGCCAGCATCGCCCTGAGGTCGGTCTCGGCCTCCGACGTCATGCGACGGTCGGTTCCGCCGGATCGGGACGGGCGTTCGGCGACTCGGCGCCCGACGCCAGCCGTGCCAGATCGCCGGCGAATCCATCCGGAGCCCGGCCGACCACCCGACCGCTCGTGCGCACCGTGATCGCCGTCGACGACAGGCACGTGGTCACCGACCGCAGGCGCATCCAGAGGTCGTGATCTTCGCCGGATTCGAGCCGGCGCCATCCGCCGGCGAGCAGGTACACGTCGCCGCGGGTGCCCATGTTCGCGCCATGGACATGGCGGTGGGTGCCGTCGGGCGACACGCCGTAGGCCGCTTCGAATCGGGCACGCACCTGTGCGTCGACATCGGTGTCCAATTCGACGGTGCCGGCCACTGCGGTCACGTCGCGCTGAGCGAGTTCCAGCTGCGCGGCGAGCCAGTACCCGGGCACGATGGTGTCGGCGTCGGTGTGCGCCAACCAGATGTGGCGAGGCCGATGCAGCGAACCGCCGAGTGCCACACGACAGCCGACCGATCGGGCGGCGCCCACGCAGCCGTGAGCGGTTCGCACGACGACCGACGACGTCCAGCGTCCGGCATCGGGCCCGACTCCGGTGCGCCGTTCGATCATCGCTCCGGTCGAGTCCGAACTGGCATCGACGACGACGACGCACGTACTGCTGACGCCGGCGGGCAGCCGCTGGCGCGCTCGTTCGACCGACTCGATCGTCGCCTCGATCGTGTCGGCTTCGTCTCGCGCAGGGATGACGACGGCGACGTGGCGAATCCGGGTCACGTCTGCACCCCGGCGGACCCCGACATCACCGGCGGTACACCGGTCTCGAGGTGGGTCTCGACGTCGGTGTCGTCGTCGCCCGGTGCGCTGAGCAGCCGGGGAGACACGTAGTACTCGGCGTGCCAGTCGAGGGGCCGGATCAGCTCATCGGTGAGCTGCGGCGTTCCGTCGTCGTCGACGAACTGGCTGCGGTGACACTCGATGGCGGCCCGTCGCCGCCGCCGGGCCTCGTCGTCGAGCTCGAGTGCGAGGATCCGTTCCCGGGCGAGTGCCTCGGGCGTGCGGTGGTGCCACGTCCAGAACAGACCGAAGATCAGTGCACTTCCGGTGCGTGCCACCGCGTGGCGCGCCGCGACTCCCACCGCCTCGTGGTCGCAGTGGTGGTCGCCGGTCCACGGAGCAACGACCAGGCCGACGTGCTCGAAGGCGGCGATCGCCTCGGTGATCTCGGCGGTGTGTTGCGCTGCCTCACCGTCGGGAATCGACAGGCGGCGGATCGAGCCGGCGTCGACTCCCAGTTCGCCGAGCGCAGCGAGCTGCTCGGCCCGGCGGCGATCCGCGAGTTCCTCGGGCTCGGCCGTGTCGTAGGCCGCCTCGCCGTCGGTGACCGCGAGCACGTGCACCTCGACGCCGCGTGCGCGCTGGGTGGCGATCAGTCCACCCGCCAACAGGGTCTCGTCGTCGGGATGCGGTGCGACGATCAGGGTCGGCACGGCGGGAAGTCGCAGCAACTCCGCCCGCTCGTGGGTTCGTGACCAGCTCCGATCGAGCGGTGACGGCTCGTCGGCGGGCTGCGACGGCGTGGGACTGCGACGCATGGGACTCCAGTTCTGATCGTCGGGGCGACATCGGCGACCGCAGCCGTACCCCGCCGCACCTCATCCCAACCCGGCACCCCGACTGCGATGAGCGAAGCGCCGGTATGTGGTCGGTTCGCTCATCGCTGGGAGGGATCTGGCGGTTGCGATGAGCGAAGCGCCGGTATGTGGTCGGTTCGCTCATCGGAGGGCGGAATGCGGTTGTGACATCAGCACCGACTTCTCCCCGGTGTCTGTCTGTCACCCGACTGGCTGGGGTAGTGGCCCGATGTCCGACCATCCGAACCAACCCCCGCAAGATCCGAAGAGAGGTGATGCATGGCCGCAGTGCTCGGAATCAACGCCGTCTTCCACGACCCCGCCGCATCGATCGTCGTCGATGGCGAGATCGTCGCAGCCGCCGAGGAGGAGCGCTTCAGCCGCCGCAAGCACGGCAAGGTTCCCGTGCCGTTCTCCACGTGGGAACTCCCCGAGGCGGCGATCGCGTTCTGTCTCGGGCGGGCCGGTCTCGACGCCACCGAGCTCGATGCGATCGCGTATTCGTACGATCCGTCGCTCGCCCCCGAACGCGCCGACGGCAGCGTCGAATCGCTGGTCGCCGCCGACTGGGAAGGCCTGCGCACGCTGTTCGCCGAGCGCGCCGACCGGTTCGTGTCGACACTGCTGCCCGGGCGTTGCGACGTCAGCGTCTGCCACGTGCCCCATCACGTCGCCCATGCTGCGTCGGCATGGGGTGCGTCGCCGTTCGACTCGTGCGCCGTCATGGTGCTCGACGGACGCGGCGAGCGCAGTTCGTTCCTCGCCGGGGTCGCCGACGAGGCCGGCTTCACCGCGCTCTCTTCACAGGAGCTTCCCCACAGCCTCGGCCTGCGGTACGAGGAGCTGACCGCCCACCTCGGCTACCGCCGCAGCAGCGACGAGTACAAGGTGATGGCGATGGCGAGCTACGGCGAGCCGCGCCACCTCGACGAGTTCCGCCGGCTGATCCGCACCGACGGCCGCGGCGGCTTCGTCACCGAGCCCGTCGACTGGTGCGCATATGCGCCTCCGGGCGTCGGTGACGAAGACGTGCGACCCGAGCACGCCGACCTGGCAGCCACCGTCCAGCGTCGCTTGGAGGAGGTCGTCGTCGAGCTGGCCGACTGGCTGGCGAAGGAGACCGGCGAGCAGCGGCTCGCCCTGGCCGGTGGCGTGGCGCTCAACTGCGTCGCCAACAGTGCCCTGCTCGAACGCGGACCGTTCTCGGAGGTCTGGGTCCAGCCCGCCGCCGGAGATGCCGGCACGGCACTCGGTGCTGCGATCCACGTGGCAGCGAGTGCCGGCGACCGACCCCGGCCGATGACGACCGCTGCACTCGGACCCGAGTGGAGCGACGACGAACTCGAGGCGATCCTCCGTGCGGCCGACGTGCCGCACGAGCGGCCCGACGACGTCGCCGAGGCGGTTGCCGAGGCGCTTGCTCGTGACGGAATCGTCGCATGGTTCCAGGGCCGCAGCGAGTTCGGTCCCCGCGCGCTCGGGCATCGCAGCCTGCTCGCGCATCCGGGTCGGGCCGAGAACGTCGACCGCCTCAATGCGGTCAAGGGCCGGGAACGATTCCGTCCGGTCGCGCCGATGGTGCTCGCCGAGGCGGCACCGAACGTGTTCGAGGGCGGCCCCCTGCCCAGTCCGTACATGCTGTTCACCCATCGCGTCCAGCCCGACTGGATCGATCGGATCCCGGCCGCCGTCCACGTCGACGGCACGGCGCGGATCCAGACCGTCGACCACGACGACGAGCCGCTCGTCCATCGGATGATCGACGGCTTCGCCCGGCGCACCGGTCTCCCGGTGGTGATCAACACCTCGCTGAACACGGCCGGCCGCCCGATGGTCGATCATCCTCGCGAGGCGCTCGAGTGCTTCGGATCGGCACCGATCGACGTCCTCGCGCTCGGGCCGTTCATCGTCCGACGGGGACGGATGTACGCGTGAGCGCCAACAGCGCAACCACTGCGCCGACGTACGACATCGTCATCCCGACGATCGGGCGTCCATCGCTGCATGCGCTGATCGAGGCGCTCGACGCGATGGCCGGCCAGCCGCCACGACACGTCGTCGTCGTCGACGATCGCCGGTCGCCGTCGGCGCCACTGGAGCTGCCACGCACGTCGAGCATCGATCCCGTGGTCGTCGCGGGCCGCAGCAGCGGACCGGCCGCGGCACGCAACGACGGCTGGCGGCGGTGCACCTCGCCGTGGATCGTCTTCATGGACGACGACGTCGTGCCCGGTGCGCAGTGGCGCGACGAGCTCAGCGCCGACCTGGCGGAGGTCGGTCCGCGGACCGCGGCGGTGACGTCGGCGATCACGGTGCCGATGCCGGTCGGTCGGCGACCGACCGACGCCGAACGCGGTGTCGCCGGACTGGAGACGGCGTGGTGCATCACCGCCGATCTGGCAGTGCGCCGTGAGGCGATCGTGACCGTCGGAGGCTTCGACGAGCGCTTCGGGCGCGCCTATCGGGAGGACACCGACTTCGCGCTGCGGTTGCTCGTCGGAGGATGGGAGGTCGTCGACGGCCACCGCCGGACCGTGCATCCGCCTCGCACGGGAACGTGGTCGACCAGCGTCCGCGCCCAACGAGGCAATGCCGACGACGCACTGATGCGACGGCTGCACGGCCCGGAGTGGCGCGAGCGCGGCCGGGCGCCGCGCGGCACGCTGCACCGTCACGTCGTGACCACCTCGCTGGTGTTGGCAGCGCTCGCCGCCGCAGTCACCGGTGGGCGCCGCATCGCTCGGCTCGCCGCTGCGTGGGCGACCTGGCGGATCGGTCGCCTCTGGTGGGACCGCAGCCGACCGGGACCGCGCACCACCGACGAACTCGCCCGCATGGCGGCGAGTTCGGCGCTGATCCCGTTCGCCGCCACCTGGTGGACGGGACGCGGATGGCTCCGGGCCCGGCGACTCGCCCCGCGTGGATGCGCCGATCGGTGGCGCCCCGAGCGTCCGCGGGCGGTGTTGTTCGATCGTGACGGAACGTTGATCCACGATGTCGCGTACAACGGCGACCCCTCCCTCGTGCGACCGGTCGACGGTGCCCGAGAGAGCCTCGACCGGTTGCGTTCCGCCGGGATCGCGACGGCGATCATCACCAACCAGAGCGGGGTGGCCCGCGGCCTGATCGACCGCTGCAGCGTCGATGGTGTCAACGAACGCGTCGATCAACTCCTCGGTCCGTTCGCCACCATCGAGGTGTGCGAGCACGCACCCGACGCGGGATGTGGATGCCGCAAGCCGGCTCCCGGCATGATCTTCGAGGCCGCCGGCGCACTCGGGGTCGACCCTGCGGACTGCGCAGTGGTCGGCGACATCGGTGCCGACGTCGAAGCGGCGATCGCTGCCGGAGCACGTGCGGTGCTCGTGCCCACGCCCGTCACGAGAGCCGAGGAGGTCGCCGCAGCACCCGAGACGGTCGCCACGCTCGACGATGCCGTCGCCCTGCTCCTCGACGGGCGCGTCGAGGGCGGTGCTGCGATGCGATCGGCTGACTCGACGGTCAGGGTGATCCGACCATGACGCGCCGCCTGGTCGCCCGGCTCGACAACATCGGCGACGTCCTGCTCGCGGGCCCTGCGGTCCGTGCCGTCGCCGCGTCAGGCGGCGACGTCGTGATGCTCGCCGGTCGGTCGGGAGCACGGGCAGCGTCGCTGCTACCCGGCGTGTCGGAGGTGCTCGTGTTCGATGCGCCGTGGGTCTCGCTCGACCCCGCACCATTCGACCGTGCCGACGTCGACGGGTTCGTGGCGAACGTGGCGAGCGCCGGCATCGACGAGGCGATCATCCTCACCTCGTTCCACCAGAGCCCGCTACCGCTCGCCCTCCTGCTGCGGATGGCCGGCGTCGGGTTCATCGCCGCGACCAGCGTCGACTACGCCGGTGAGCTCCTCGACGTCCGCCACCCGTATCTCGACGATCTGCACGAGGTCGAGCAGCACCTGTCGCTCTGCGCCGCGGCGGGACATCGGCTGCCGGCGGGCGACCACGGCGACCTGCGCGTCGCGCGGGACCAGAGCGCGGTCACCGCGCTCGGCGCGGGCGCCGAGCGTTCCCGGTACGTGATCGTCCATCCTGGTGCGTCGGTGCCGTCGCGGGCCCTCCCGCCGAACGTGGTCGCCCACGTGATCGCCGGGCTCGCGGCGACCGGCCGTCACGTCGTGCTCACCGGTTCGCCGGGCGATCGCGCCGTGGCCGATCGGATTCTCGCCGACGTGCCCGACTGCGCCGTGACCGACCGGTCCCTCACCGACATGGTCGGGCTGACGGACCTCGTCGAACTCGTCGACGTCGTCGCGAGCGCCGACGCGGTCGTGTGTGGCAACACCGGGATCGCCCACATCGCCGCTGCGGTCGCCACACCTGTCGTCGAAGCGTTCGCGCCGACGGTCGCCCCGCATCGCTGGAGGCCGTGGATGGTTCCCCACGTCCTGCTGGGACGCCTCGACATCGAGTGCGCCGGTTGCCGGAGCCGGACGTGTCCGCTTCCGGGCCAACCATGCCTCGATCCCTTCACGGCGCCGGCGGTGCTCGATGCGATCGCCCGCCTCGATCGGTCGAGCGGTGGTGGACTCGGGCGGATGGGCGGTGCGGCATGAACGTGCTGATCTGGCACGTCCACGGATCGTGGACCACCAACTTCGTCCAGGGCGAGCACACCTACATCGTGCCGGTCGTGCCCGACCGCGGACCCGATGGCCGAGGGCGCGCCCAGACCTGGGACTGGCCGCCCTCGGTCCTCGAACGAACCCCCGACGAACTCGCCGACACGCCCGTCGACGTCGTGATCGTCCAACGGCCCCAGGATCTCGAGCTGGCGCAGCGATGGCTCGGTCGCGTGCCGGGCCGCGACCTGCCGTGCATCTGGCTCGAGCACAACGCGCCGCAGGGGCGCATCAACGCCATGTGCCACCCGGCCAAGGACCGCGACGACCTCACGATCGTGCACGTCACCCGCACGAACGCACTGTTCTGGGACACCGGAAGCGCACGAACTCGCGTGATCGACCACGGCGTGATCGACCCGGGCCATCGCTGGAGCGGGGCGATCGAGTCCGCGGCCGTGGTCGTCAACGAACCGGTGCGACGGGCGCGGGTGACCGGCACCGACCTGCTCACGCGTTTCGGTGCTGCGATCCCGATCGATGCATTCGGCCTCGGGATGCGCGAACTCGACGACCATCTCGGCGCTCCGCCGTGGCTGCGCATCCACGACGACGTCGCCCAGCACGACATGCACGAACAGATCGCCCGACGCCGGTGCTACATCCACCCGTTCCGCTGGACGTCGCTCGGACTGTCGCTGATCGAAGCGATGATGCTCGGCATGCCGGTGGTGGCATTGGCGACCACCGACATCCCCGACGCGGTGCCGGCGGGCACCGGGGTCGTGTCCAACGACGTCGACGCACTCGTCGATGCGACACGCCGACTCTCCCACGACCTCGAAGCGGCCGCCGCCCTCGGCGCGGCGGCCCGTGAACACGCACTCGAGCGGTTCTCGCTCGAACGCTTCTTGACCGGCTGGAACCGACTCCTGGAGGAATCATGCCGCTGAGGATCAATCTCGTGTCCGAACATGCGAGCCCGTTGGCGCTCATCGGCGGTGTCGACGCCGGAGGGCAGAACGTCCACGTCGCCTCGCTCGCCATCGGGTTGGCGAAGATCGGCGCACGAGGTCGTCGTCCACACCCGCCGCGACGATCCGGCCCTGGAACGCCGGGTCCGGTTCGCCGACGGTGTCGTCGTCGACCACGTCGACGCCGGACCGCCGACACCGATCGACAAGGATCAGATGTTGCCCTACATGGGTGACTTCGCCGACGATCTCGTACGTCAGTGGACCCGCTCCCGGCCCGATGTGGTGCACGCGCACTTCTGGATGTCGGGGCTTGCCGCCACTGCGGCGGCGGAGCGGCTCGACGTTCCGGTCGCACTCACCTTCCACGCCCGCGGCGCCGAGAAACGCGCCCACCAGGGCGCTGCGGACGCCAGCCCCGACATCCGGATCGAGGCCGAGGACTGGCTCGCGAAATCGGTCGATCGGGTGATCGCCACGACGTCCGCCGAGTGCCGGACGCTCACACGCGCGGGCGCCGACGCGCAACGGGTCAGCGTCGTGCCGTGCGGTGTCGACCTCGCCGCATTCGGACCCGACGGGCCCGCGTGGCCCACGCGGACACGGCCGTACCGGGTCGTGTGCGTCAGCCGGCTCGTGCCGCGCAAGGGCCTCGCCGACGTCATCGAGGCGGTCGCCGAGCTTCCGCACGTGGAGTTGCTGATCGCCGGAGGACCACCGGCCGGCCTCCTCGACGACGATCCGTACGCGCGGCGCCTCCAAGCCTTGATCGACGACTCGGCCAGCGGCGACCGGATCCACCTGCTCGGCGCGGTCGACCGCGGGCGCATCCCGTCACTGCTGCGCTCGGCGGACCTCGTCGCGTGCACTCCGTGGTACGAGCCGTTCGGGATCGTCGCCGTCGAGGCGATGGCGTGCGGCATCCCGGTGATCGCGAGTTCGGTGGGTGGGCTGGCCGAGACGGTCGTCGACGGTGGCACCGGCGTGCTCGTGCCGCCGCGTCGGCCGCAGTCGATCCGAGCGGCGATCTCGGCGCTGCTCGCCCAGCGGACCCGACGCACGGGGATGGGTCGGGCGGCGCTCACCCGAGCCTCGACGTATGGGTGGGACGAGATCTCCGCGCGCACCTTGCGACTGCTCGAAGGGCTCGCCACCGACGACCGCCCGCGGCGGCGGCCGGCATCCGCGAACCCGCTGACGGCGATCACCGGGCGGACCGGCGAATTGGCGACCGGGAGGCGATCGTGAACGCCCGGCACCACCTCGCCGAGTTGCGTTCGGCCATCGATCTGCTCGAGCGCGAGACCGACCGGCTCGACCGCTGGGGCTCGCGCATCGCGGACGTGCTCGCGGGTGGCGGACGGCTCCTCGCCGCCGGCAACGGCGGCAGCGCGGCGCAGGCCCAGCACCTGACCGCCGAGCTGGTGGGCCGCTACCTCGATGAGCGCCCGCCGTTCAGTGCGATCGCCCTGCACGCCGAGACGTCGGCGCTGACGGCGATCGTCAACGACTACGGACCCGACGAGGCGTTCGCCCGCGGGGTTCGGGCCCACGGGCGCCCCGGCGACCTGCTCGTCGCGCTGTCGACGTCGGGCCGTTCGTCCAACGTGTTGGCGGCTGCGCGCGCCGCTCGGACGATGGGCATCGGCGTCCTGGCCCTGACCGGTCCGCTGGGCAACCCGCTCGCCGATCTCGCCGACGACACGTTCGGCGTGCCAGCGGCGACACCGACGGTGCAGGAGATCCACCAGGTTGCGATTCATCTGATCTGTGCCTCGTTCGACCGTCACGTCGCAGCGGTCACGTCGCTGCCCGAGATGGAGGTGATGCACCGATGAAGCGGATCGTCGTCGTCGGCGATGCGATCCTGGATCGAGACGTGATCGGTGGTGTGTCGCGGTTGTGTCCCGACGCTCCCGTTCCGGTCGTCGACCAGCAGTCGACCGTCGACCGGCCCGGCGGCGCCGGTCTCGCCGCCGTGCTCGCTCGGCGTCACGGCGTCGACGTGGCGCTCGTCGCACCGATCGCCGCCGACGAGGCGGGCGCGGTGCTGCGACGGTCGCTCGACGAGGCGGGCGTCGACGTCGTGGAACTCGTCGACCACGGCAGCACCGTGGAGAAGATCCGTATCCGCGTCGACGGCCAGTCGCTCCTGCGCCTCGACCGGGGAGCGGCCGGACCGGTGGGTGCGATCCCGTCCACGGTCGCGGCGACGCTGGCGGACGCCGATGCGATCCTCGTGGCGGACTACGGCCAGCAGACCGTCCGCGGCGCCGCCGTACGTGCGCTGATCGGCTCCGCGATCGAGCGCGGCACACCGGTCGTCTGGGATCCTCACCCCCGGGGCAGCGAACCGTGCCCGGGCGCCACGCTCGTCACGCCGAATCGGTCCGAGGCCGCCCACTTCGACACCGGCCAGTCGGTGCCGGTCGCCGGCGAACTGGCATCGCTGACCTCGCAAGCTCTGCGGCTGCGCACCTGTTGGGGCGCCCGCGCGGTCGCCGTCACCGTCGGCTCCGACGGCGCAGTGGTCATCGGTGCCGACGACACGCCCCTCGTCGTGCCGGTGCCCGGCCCGCGAGCCGACGGTGACACCTGCGGGGCCGGTGATGCCTTCGCCGCCGCCTGTGCCGCCGCATTCGCCCACGGCGCCGTCGTCGGCGAGGCGGTCCAGTCCGGCGTCGTCGCCGCTGCCGACTTCGTTCGCCGCGGTGCCGCGAGCGGCATGTGGACCGATCGGATCGACGCCGACTTCGCCGATCGGCCAGCGGATCACGACGGTCCGCGGCCCGTCGTGGTCGCGGCCGGCGGCTGCTTCGACGTGCTCCACCCCGGACACGTCGCCACGCTCCAACACGCCCGGTCGCTGGGTGACCGCCTGGTCGTACTGATCAACGGCGACGAGTCGGTGCGCAGGCTCAAAGGACCGGGCCGGCCCGTGCAACGCGCCGAAGACCGTGCCGCCGTGCTGGCATCGCTCGGCTGCGTCGACGAGGTGATCGTCTTCGACGACGACACCCCGGTCGAGGCGCTGAGGTCGGTGCGGCCGGACGTCTTCGTCAAGGGCGGCGACTACACCGGCATGGTGCTGCCCGAATCGTCGGTGATGGCGCAGTGGGGAGGAGTCGTCGTCACCGTGCCGTTCATGGCCGGTCGCTCGACGACCTCGATCCTGCGGCGCGCCGCATCGGACGACGGCATCGCCCGGAGCGACACATCGCTCAATCGTCCACAGCCCGTCCACCAACTCGTCGAACCATTCATCGAACCATTCACCGGGAGGTACCCGTGCACACTGATCCTGCTCGTTGGAAGACGATCGTCACCGGCGGCTCGTCCGGTCTCGGCGAGGCGGTCGCGTCGGCACTGCTCGAGCGCGGCGCCGACGTCGTGTCGCTCGACCGCCAACCGTCGGACTCGGTGACGACGATCGAGACCGACCTCGCCGACGGTCGGGCGGCCGAGCGCTCCACCGTCGAAGCGGCCGAGCGTCTCGGCGGGCTCGACGCAGTCGTCACCTGCGCAGGTATCGACCACCCGGCACCGTTCGGGAAGATCGACGGCGCGACGTGGGACCGGATCGTGGCGGTCAATCTGCTCGGCACCGCTGCGGTGATCCGTGCCGGCCTGCCCTACCTCGAGGAGTCGTCGGGACGCGTCGTCACCGTTGCGTCGACGCTCGGCCATCGCGCGGTCGGTGACGCTTCCGCGTACTGCGCATCCAAGTTCGGCGTGGTCGGGCTGAGCCGTGCGCTGACCGCCGAGTTCCGGGGCCGCGTCGGCATGACGCTGCTGACGCCCGGCGGCATGCACACCGCGTTCTTCGACGACCGCGACGAACAGTACAAGCCGCCGCCCGATGCCCGACTCGCATCGCCCGTCGACATCGCAGCCGCAGTCGTGTGGGCGCTGCAGCAGCCCGATGGCGTCGAGGTCAAGGAGCTGGCGATCATGGCGCCAGAGGAAGGATCGTGGCCCTGAGGCGACCCCGAGTGCTCGTGCTTCGAGCCCTCGGACTCGGCGATCTGTTCACCGGCATTCCGGCGCTGCGTGCGATCGGTCGTCGCTTCACCGACCACGACGTCGTCTTGGCGGCGCCGGCGTGGCAGGCACCGATCGCACGGAGGTGCGGCATCGACCGGGTCGTCGACGTCGGCGAGACGGGAGCGCTGCCGCGCCTCGGCGCCGTCGACGTGGCGGTCAACCTGCACGGGTGTGGCCCGCAGTCGACGCGCCGGCTGCTCGAACTGGATCCCGCACGGTTGGTGACGTACCGCCACGCGGACGTCCCGGAAAGTGCTGCGGGTCCGCAGTGGCGGTGCGACGAGCACGAGATCGCACGGTGGTGCCGGCTGCTCGCCCATTACGACATCGCCTGCGACCCGGACGATCTCGTGCTCGATCGGCCGCCGGCACCGGACACCGATCATCGTGGTACCGACCGGGGCGGTGCGGTCGTCGTGCATCCGGGCGCTGCATCGGCCGGCCGGCGTTGGCCGACCGATCGGTTCGCCGACGTCGTTCGGTCGATCGTCGCCCGAGGTGTTTGCGTCGTGCTCACCGGCTCGCCGGCCGAGGCCGATCTGTGCGAGACGGTCCGCGACCTCGCCGGTGCGCCCGACGGTGTCACGTCGCTCGCGGGGCGCACCGATCTCGACGAGTTGTGCGCGCTCGTGGCGTCGGCGCGCGCCGTCGTGTCCAACGACACCGGCGTCGCCCATGTCGCTGCAGCGTTCGCCGTGCCGTCGGTCACGATCTTCGGGCCGACGTCACCGCAACGTTGGGGACCGCCGAACCGGTCGCTGCATCGCTGCCTCTGGGCGGGGCGCGAGGGTGACCCGCACGCCACCACGCTCGATCCCGGCCTGGCAGCGATCACCGTCGAGCAGGTGATCGCCGCCGTCGACGACCTGCTCGACACGACGTGAACTCGCCGTTCGCCGATGACCGCAGGCGACCGTCGGCCCCCGGCACCCTCGTGATGGCGACGTACAACCGGGCCCGGACGCGCCGTGGAGGCGGTGGAGCGTGCCCTCGACCTGCCCGAGTGCTGGCCGATCGTCGTCGTCGACGATGCATCCGGTGACGCCACCACCGACGTGCTGCGTCGGCGTTTCGGAGGTGCGATCAGGGTGATCCGGTTGGACCGCAACGCCGGCGCTGCAGCGCGCAATGTCGGCGTGAGCGCCGCCACGACGCCGCTCGTTGCGTTCGTCGACGACGATTCGTGGTGGGAGCCCGGTGCGCTCTCCCGTGCCGCCGACGTCTTCGAACGGCATGCGTCGGTCGCTCTGGTCGCGGCCCACGTCGTCGTCGAACCGGGCGGCCGATCCGACGCGGTCAACGAGCTGATGGCCACGAGCCCGCTGGAGCCGACGGCGGCCGGCCCGTCGGTGCTCGGCTTTCTCGCCTGCGCCGCCGTCGTGCGACGCGAGGCCTTTGTCGACGTCGGCGGCTTCGACCCGCTACTGCACATCGGCGGTGAGGAGGCACTGCTGGCGATCGATCTGCGATCGGCGGGTTGGACGCTGACGTATCGCAACGACGTACGCATCGGTCATGCTCCCACCGTTTCGGACGACGGACGGGCTGGCCGCAGCGTCCGTCAACTGCGCAACGAGACGCTGGTCGCGGTGATGCGCCGCCGGCCCGATGTGGTCGTCGACGAGTTGGTGGCGCTCGCCAGGCTGGCGCTGCACGACGCCGAGGCGCGCAGTGCGCTGGGTGGGGTGCTCCGTCGGTTGCCATCGGCGCTGTCGGCGCGTCGCGCGGTGAGCGAGCAGATCGAGCACGAGCTCGATCTCCTCCGGTCGTGACGCGCCGATCACCCGGTCGGGTGAGTATCGGTCCCATCGCGGGTGGGTAGTTCGACGTGGGCGTGGCGGAACCAGCAGATCAGCGACCGAGGAGGTCCCCATGACGAATGCTCCCACGACACCCACCGGTGCGGCGACTCGTTCGTCGCCCACCCAGGGCGGCTCCGGCGACCAGGCGAAGGCCGAGGCGCGCAACGTCGCCGACAGCGGCAAGCGCGGCGTCGGCCAGGTGGCCGATGAGGCACGGACGCAGGCCGCCGACCTGGCGCACACCGCACGCAACGAGGCACGCAACCGCGTCGACGGCGAGGTCGGCAAACTCGCCGGCTTCCTCGACGGGATCGGCGACGAACTCCACGGCATGGCCGACGGTTCCGGACGAACCGACGGCTACCTCCCGGGGCTGGCTCGTGATGGCGCACAAGCGGTCGACCGCCTGTCGCAGCGCCTGCAGACCGGCGGCGTCGACGGCGCCCTGCACGACGTGAGCATGTTCGCCCGGCGTCGCCCGGGTGTGTTCCTCGCGGCGGCGTTCGGTGTCGGCATCGCCCTCGGGCGCGTGACCCGCAACGCCGACATGAAGGAGATCCGCGACGAGATGCAGCACGGCGACGGATCCGAGGGCTCGACGCAGCAGTCCGGCACCCAGCAGTACGGCAGGCCGACCAGGTCGCAGCCCCTGAGCACGTCGACGCCGTCCGCATCGCGATCGATGACGTCGACGTCGCCGGAACCGCGGACCTCGCCGACATCGCCGACGACGCCCACGAAGGGCCAGACGCCATGACCGACGAGCGCTATCGGGTCGAAGAGCCGGAGTATCGCATCGAGCAGCCGGACAAGTCACTCGGCGACCTCGTCAGTGAGCTGACCTCCGAGTTCTCCGATCTCGTCACGTCGCACGTGGCGTTGGCGAAGGCGGAGATCAAGCAGGACGCCCGAGACGCTGGCAAGGCCGGCGGGATGTTCGGCGGCGCCGGCATGGCTGCGCTCATCGCGCTGCTCATGCTGTCGGCGGCTGCCGCCTGGGGTCTCGCCGAGGTGATGGAGCCCGGTTGGGCGTTCCTGATCGTCGGTGTGCTCTGGGCGATCGTCGCCGCGATCCTGGCGCTGTCGGGCAAGAAGGAACTCGATCACATGGACCCCGGACCACGAAAGACGATGGAAGAGATCAAGGAGGATCAGCAATGGCTGAAGACACAGCGCAGATGAGAGCCCACATCGACCAGCAACGAGACGACATCTCCCACACCGTCGACCAGATCGGCAACCGGGTGAGCCCGTCGCACATCGTCGCTCGCCGCCAGGATCGAATGCGAAGGCGAATCACCGGGTGGAAGGACGCCGTGTTCGGCAACGACGAACCCGACTTCCCGCCGCCCCGCGGTGACCGCTACCGCTACCCCGGCCAGCAGGGCTGGGACGGTGGCTACGGCTACGGCTACGGCGCCGGGGGTGACGGTGGCGAGTCCGACGGGGGCGCGCGTGAGCGGCTCGGCGACGCCGCTTCGAGCGTTCAGCATGCGCCCAGCGCAATGCGCCGTCAGACACGCGGTAACCCGATGGCGGCCGGCGCCATCGCACTCGGCGCCGGCTGGCTGATCGGCAGCCTGCTGCCCGAGACGCGCAGCGAGCGTCGCGCCATCCGGCGTGTGGAACCGCAGCTGGCCGAGGCAGCCTCGGAGGCCAAGGACGAGGCCAGGAATCTCGCCGACGATCTCCGCGAGCCGGCCAAGGACGCCGCCAACCAGGTCAAGGACTCGGGCAAGCACGCCGCCGACGACGTCAAGGGTCAGGCGAACCAGTCCGCCCAGAACGTCAAGCAACGTTCCGGCTCCTGATCCAGCCGCCCGGGAGTGCCTCGCAGATCCGTCGCGAGGTACTCCCGGGCGCTGAGGCGAGTGGCCCGCGCACCTCCACACTGCCCCTGCGATGAGCGAAGCGCCGGTATCTGGTCGGTTCGCTCATCGGTGAACACCGAAACCCGCCTGCGATGAGCGAAGCGCCGGTATCTGGTCGGTTCGCTCATCGGTGTGGCCGCGGGCCGGGGAGCGGCGTTCAGTCGAGTCGGGCGGGGAATCCGAATCGCTCGAACGCTTCGGTGTCGAGGAACGCATGGACCGCTTCGATGCGGTCGTCGCGCAGCTCGATCACCTGGAGGGCCCACGGCACGTGGCCGCCGTCGGGGTCGACGCGGTACTGCGCGAAGGCGGGACAACCGTTCGCCTGACCGCTCAGCAGGAGCGAGCCCTTGCAGCCGATTCCGGCACCGACGTACCAGGCGATCAGGTCGTCGCGGCCCTGCAGCCACATCGCGTACGGCGGCATCGTCTGGATCACGTCGTCGTGCAGCAACGTGGCGAGGGCATCCATGTCGTAGCGCTCGAACGCATCGACGTACCGCTCGAGGAGATGCTGCTGCTCATCTGACAACGGCGTCGTCGGCGGGGCCGCCGGGCGCTTGGCGAGCGTGGCGCGGGCGCGCTGGAGCGAACTGTTGACCGATGCGGTCGACGTGTCGAGCAGCTCGGCCACGTCGAGCGCAGGCCAGCGCAACACGTCACACAGTACGAGCGCAGCGCGCTGGCCGGCGGGGAGCTGCTGCAGGGCACTGACGAACGCCAGGCGGATCGTGTCACGCTCGGCGGCGACGTCGGCCGGGTCGGCGCCGAGGTCGATCGCCGCCGAGTCCGAGATCGGCGTGATCCACGCATCGTCGGCGAGCACGTCGACCAGGTGCACGGGATCGGGCGACCGGGCCGGGCCGAGATCGACGGGTCGGGCGCGGCGTTGACGACTGCGGCCCATGTCGATGCAGACGTTCGTGGCGATCCGGTAGAGCCACGTCCGGACGCTCGAGCGGCCCTCGAATCGATCGACGGCCTGCCATGCCCGCAGCATCGTCTCCTGAACGGCGTCCTCGGCCTCGGACCCGGAGCCCAGCATGCGGTAGCAGTGAGCAGTGAGCTCCCTCCGGTACGAATCGAGCTCTTCGACGGCAGGGACGCTGCTCGACATCGTCACGTCGCTCATCGTAGGTGACCCTTCGTCGGGCTGGGGCCGAAGTTCGCGGGCTCGGGCCTTCCCGCACCGGGACAGCCGACGAGGACGTCGGCGACGCCCGCGAGTTCGAGCAGTTCGAACAGGTCGCGGTCGGCGCCGACGAGATGGGCACGACAGCCGAGCCGCCGTGCGGTGGCCGCCAACCGGCAGAGTTCGTCGACGTCGACCATGTCCGGTGCCGTCACGACTGCGTCTCGTCGCCGGTTCCGTCTGCCGCTGCGCGCAGTGCGGCGATGTCGATCTTCGTCATCGACAGCATCGCCCGGAACGCCCGCTCGCCGCGTGCCGAGTCGGGGTCGGCCATCAGCTGGCCGAGTTCGTCGGGGCACACCTGCCACGACAGGCCGTAGCGGTCCTTCAGCCAACCGCACACCGAGGTGGTCCCGCCTGCAGACAACGCCTCCCAGTAGTGGTCGACCGCGGCCTCGACGGCTTCGGTGTCGAACCACAGGTTCGTGACGATTCTCGGCATCGCTCAGGCCTGGTCCGCGGGCGCCACGTTGACCATCCAACTGACGCCGAACCGGTCGACGCACGACCCGAACAGCGGCGACCAGAACGTCGCGTCCAGCGCCATGTCGATCGTGCCGCCCTCGGCCAGCGCCTCGAAGATCCGCCGCGCCTCGTCGTGGTCGTCGAGCGCAACGTTGATCGCCGCACCCTTCACGCCGGCTCCGTCGCCGGTCGGGTCGTCGGAGGCCATCAGCAGGTCACCGTCGCCGAACATCAGCGCTGCGTGGACGACGAAATCGTCGGTGACCTCGAACGGCATGTCGTCGCGGTCGGGCAGGTCGGTGGCGCTCATGATGTCGAGCCGCCCGCCGAAGATCTCGTGGTACCGGCTCATCGCTTCGCGTGTGGTGTTGCTGAAGTAGAGGTAGGGGTGCAGTGACATGTTGTCCTCCGGGACGCTGATGGTGGGTCTCGTCAGTGCAGACGGATCGCGCCGGGAGTATTCATCGCGCCCCTACACCGCTTCTCGCACGTGGCGGATAGGGTCCGTGACCGTTGCCGGGTCCCTGTGCGTTTGCCAGGTCGACCCTCCCGACACCGACCCCCTTGGAGCCCCATGTCTGCCAATCCGTCTGCGCTCGCGGTCGACGATCCGCTCGCGTTCGAGGACTCGACCGTACTGAGCGCCCTGCGTTCGCCGAAGCGCCTGCGCATCGAACTGCTCGCCGGTCTGGCCGTGGCGCTCGCGCTGATTCCCGAGGCGATCTCGTTCTCGATCCTGGCGGGTGTCGACCCGCAGGTCGGGCTGTTCGCCTCGTTCACGATGGCGGTGACGATCTCGATCGTCGGCGGCCGGCGGGCGATGATCTCGGCCGCCACCGGAGCGGTTGCACTGGTGATCGCCCCGGTCGCCGAAGAGTACGGCCTCGACTACCTGATCGCCACCGTGTTGCTCGCCGGCGTGCTGCAGATCGTGCTGAGCCTCGCCGGCGCCGCGAAGCTGATGCGGTTCCTCCCGCGCAGCGTCATGGTCGGCTTCGTCAACGCCCTGGCGATCGTGATCTTCACGGCGCAGCTGCCCGAGTTGATCGACGTCCCCGCGATCGTCTACCCGCTCGTGGCGGTCGGTCTGGCGATCTTGGTGTTCCTGCCGAAGATGACCCGTGTCGTCCCGGCGCCGCTGGTGGTCATCGTGCTGCTGACGATCGTCGCGGTCACGATGGGCCTCGACATCCCGACCGTCGGTGACCAGGGCGAACTGCCCGGCAGCCTGCCGTCGTGGTTCGTTCCCGATGTCCCGTTCAGCCTCGACACCCTGCAGATCATCGCCCCGTATGCGTTCGCCATGGCGCTCGTCGGGCTGCTCGAATCGCTGATGACCGCCAAACTCGTCGACGACATCACCGACACCCACTCCGACAAGACCCGCGAGGGCTGGGGCCAGGGCGTCGCCAACATCGTCACGGGCCTGTTCGGCGGGATGGGCGGCTGCGCCATGATCGGCCAGACGATGATCAACGTGAAGACGTCCGGTGCGCGTACCCGTATCTCGACGTTCGCCGCCGGCGTGTTCCTGTTGATCCTCGTCGTCGGGCTCGGTGGAACCGTCGCCCGCATCCCGATGGCGGCCCTCGTTGCCGTGATGATCATGGTGTCGGTGGGCACGATGGACTGGCACAGCATCGACCCGCGGACGCTGCGCCGGATGCCGCTGAGCGCAACCACGATCATGCTGACGACGGTGATCGTGACGGTCACGACCCACAACCTCGCCTACGGCGTGATTCTCGGCGTGATCGTCGCGATGGTGTTCTTCGCTCGCCGTGTCTCGCACTTCACCGAGGTCGTCGCCGTCGCCCATCCCGACGAGGACACCTGCGTCTACGCCGTTCGTGGTGTGTTGTTCTTCGCGTCGAGCAACGACCTCGTCTACCAGTTCGACTACGCACACGACCCCCGACACGTGATCATCGACCTCACCGAGGCCCAGATCTACGATTCGTCCACCGTCGCCGCACTCGATGCGATCGTGCTGAAGTACCACGACAAGGGCAAGCACGTCGAGATCGTCGGAATGAACGAGCCGAGCCAGAAGTGGCACGAACTGAGCGGCACGCTCGGAGCGGGTCACTGACCTGCGCCTCGCTCGACACGGTCAGGGCTCGTCGGGTCGGAGCAGGCGATGCACCATCGTGCGCAGCTGCCGGCAACCGTGCTCGCTGTGTCGATGGTCCGTGTCGGCGACGAGCTGTTGCATCGTGCCGTCGAGTGCCGCCTCGATCATCCCGGCGATCCGCACGGGATCGGCTTCCGCGACGATTTCGCCCGCCGCTTGCGCTCGTGCGACCGCGGCCTCGATCCAGCGTCGAGCCGTTCGAGCGGCGCGCTGCTGACGTTCGGCGACCACCGGATGTCCCGGTACGGCAGCCGACATGGCGATCCAGACGACGGCCTCCTCGGTGCTCGCTTCGTCGACCGGCAAGATGGCACACAGCTCGGTGATCAGTCGCTCGACGATGGTCCCCGGTGTCGCCCGCAACGTCATCACACGGCGCTGCTGTCGCTCCACGGTCCGATCGAGCGCGGCCACGGTCAGCTCGGCCTTGCTCGGGTAGTGATGCTGGACGGTGCCGCCGGTGACCGACGCCTCGGTCGCGACGCGCCGCACGCTGAGCGCATCGAAGCCGTTGCGCGCGATCAAGGTGATCGCCGCATCCGCCAACCGCTGCGCGGTCGTGGCGGAGACCTCACCAGCGCCGGCGGGGTCGGCGGCGTGGAGGGCATCTGCAGGAGGACACGATGTGACGATAGTCGCTTGACCGTCCAGGCATACGGTCGTATGGTAACGGTTATACGATCGTATGGTCGTGTGACGAGCGAGCACCCCGAGGAGAGCCCCCATGGAAACCATCGCGCCGGCGACGCAGGAGGCCGTCGATGCACCGATCGATCGCCGCCGCGGCGTGATCGCCCGGCTGGCACGACAGTGCGTGCGTCACCGATGGATCGTGATCGCGCTGTGGGTCGCACTGCTGGCCGGCACCAACGCGCTGTCCGGTGCGGTCGGGCCGGATTACCGCACCGACTTCACGCTGCCCGACGGCGAGGCCAAGCAGGTGCAGGAGTTGCTCGAGGCGAACACCCCCGATCGCGCCGGGTTCACCTCGCAGATCGTCGTTCGTAGCGAGACCGGGATCGACGACCCGGCGGTACGTGCCGCGCTCGAGGAGATCCTGGCGTTCACGCAGGCCCAGGGCGACATCACGGTGACGTCGCCCTACGACAGCCCGAGCCAGGTGAGCGCCGACGGCACGATCGCATTCGCGCAGCTCGACATCCGTGACAGCCGCACGTTCACCGAACTGCAGCGCATCGGCAACGAGATCCGGGAGTTCGGCGACAGCGTCGAGCGTCCCGACGGTGTGCAGGTCGAATACGGCGGTGACCTCTTCGCCGAGTTCGAACTGCCCGAGAGCGAGATCTACGGCCTGATCGCCGCGGTGATCATCCTCATCCTCGCATTCGGGTCCGTGCTCGCCATGGGGCTTCCGATCGGGACCGCTCTGTTCGGGCTCGGCGTCGCCTCGGCGCTCGTGTCGCTGATGAGCAACGTGGTCTCGATGCCGGACTTCACGACCGCCATGGTCGCGATGATCGGCATCGGCGTGGGCATCGACTACGCACTGTTCATCGTCACCCGTTACCGCGACAACCTCCACGAGGGTGCGCCGGTGGAGGCCGCCATCGTCGATTCGCTCGACACCAGCGGACGTGCCGTGCTGTTCGCCGGACTGACGGTGATCATCTCGCTGCTCGGCCTGATGCTGATCGGGCTGTCGTTCGTCCAAGGCGTCGCACTCGCCTCGGCCGTCGGTGTGGCGATGGTGATGGCCGGCGCCCTCACGCTGCTGCCGGCGCTGCTGAGCCTCGTCGGTGCCCGCATCGACGACACGACCTGGGCGGCACTCGGCGCAGTGGTGCTGGTGGTCGTGGCCGCGATCGCTGGAATCGTCTCGGGCGCGAGCGCCGTCTTCGTCGGCGGCATCGTCGCCGCCGTGGTCCTGTTCGCACTCAGTTTCGCCGTCAGGCCGCTGCGGCGCCACGTCCCGCGGCGCACGCAACCGCCGCGCGAGGAACAGATCTGGTACCGCTGGAGCCGGTTCATCCAACGTCGCCCGTGGCCCGCCGCCATCGCCGCGGTCGTCGTGCTCCTGTTGCTGGCGCTGCCGCTGCTGTCGATCCGCCTCGGCTTCGGCGACTACGGCAACTACCCCGAGGAGTCGACGGTGCGCCAGGCCTACGACCTGGTCGCCGAAGGATTCGGCCCCGGCAGCAACGGGCCGCTGTTCGTCACCGTCGAGGGAGCGACGGCGAACGATCCTGCTGCGCTCGCCGACTTCGTGGCGACCGTCCAGCGCACCGACGACGTGGCGTTCACCGTGCCGAATCCGATCACCGACGGCTTGGCGTTGGTGATCGTGTACCCACAGAGTGCGCCTCAGGACGAAGCGACCTCGCAACTCGTCGACCGGCTGCGCGACGACGTGATCCCCGCGACGGGCGTGGATGCGCAGGTCGGAGGGTTCACCGCAGCCGCGACCGACTTCGCCGGCTACCTCGGCGGGCGGATGCCGGTGCTGATCGGTGTGGTGCTGACGCTCAGCTTCCTGTTGCTGATGGCCGTGTTCCGCAGCGTGCTCGTCCCGCTCAAGGCCGTGATCATGAACCTGCTGTCGATCGGTGCCGCCTACGGCGTGCTCGTGGCGATCTTCCAGTGGGGCTGGGGCCGCGAACTGATCGGCGTCGACAAGGCGGGCCCGATCGAGGCATGGGTTCCGATGTTCCTGTTCGCGATCGTCTTCGGATTGTCGATGGACTACGAGGTGTTCCTCCTGTCGCGCATCAAGGAGGAGTACGAACGCACCCACGACAACGCCACGGCGGTTGCCGACGGGCTGACCGCGACCGCCCGGGTGATCACGGCCGCCGCATTGATCATGTTCTGCGTGTTCTTCGCGTTCGTGCTCGGCGACGACCGCGCACTGAAACTGTTCGGCTTCGGCTTGGCGATCGCGGTACTCATCGACGCCACGATCGTTCGCATGCTGCTCGTGCCCGCGACGATGGAACTCCTCGGTGACCGCAACTGGTGGCTGCCGCGCTGGCTCGACCGGATCCTGCCTCGCATCGACGTCGAGGGTCGACGGGACGTCGGCGTCGAGCCGGCCATCGAGGCCGACGACGACACGCTTGCACCGGTGTGAACCCGGTCCCGCCGGACCCTCGCGATGCCATTGCCGGGCCATTGGACTCTTCCGCAGCGGCGACTGCGGGCCGACGCTGGAGACGTCGAGAGAAACGAGGCGGTCATGGACCCGATACGTGTTCGTTGGCTCCGGTTGGCGGTCGTGGCAGGTGCCATCGCCGGATCGGCCCTGGTGAGTTCGGCCGTCATGGCGACCGACGAAGCGCCCCCGATCGAAGCGGCCCCGATCGAGGAACCGGTGGCGGACGAACCGCCTGCGGACCCGCCCGCAAGCGCGCCGGCTGCTGACGTCGGTGATCCCGGTGAGCAGCAGTCGATCGTCGTCGAGCTGCCACCGGAGGTACCGCTCGACGACATTGCGGTGATCGAGTTCACCGTCGACGCCGACCCGGCGGTCGTCGTCGCGCCCGATCCCGACGTCGTCGAACCGGCCGCCGCACCGCTCGAACATGCGGTGATGGCGTCCGAACCCGAGGGCGGCGAGGGTGGGTCAGGTGGCTCCGAACACGAGGGAGGATCGGGTCAGGGGACCCCGTACCTGATGACGTTCGAGGTCGACTGGTTCGACACGGCCGGTGATGCGATCGATCTCGTCGCTTCCGAGCTGCCGTTGGGTTCGTTCGAGCTCACCGCCGACAGCCAGACCGGACACGGCATGCCGACGTCGGCGACGTGCACCTACACCGCTGGAAGCGTCGTGCTCGAGTGCGTGTTCGACAACCCGGGCCACGGTTCGGAGTCCGACGGCCTGGTGGTCCCCGCACGGCCGACCGCCACCTATACGGTCACCGTCGAGTGGCCGGAGACGAACTGGACGATCGAGGGAGCCAACGACGGCGCACAGTCGGCACGAGCACTCTGTCCTCGCGGTGGAGGCGGCCAGGGCGGCGGCCACGAAGCCACCGACGGCGGCCACGAAGGCACCTCCGGGGGAGAAGGCGGCGAAGGTGGCGAAGAAGGCCGAGGCGGAGAAGGTGGCGGCGGGGGAGAGCGCACCACGTTCGCCTGCGTGCACACGGTGAAGATGCGCAAGGCCGCGATGCCGCCGCCGGAGCCTCCACCCGTCACTCCCGAGGCTCAACCGATCCTGCCGAGCGAACCGGTCGTGACCGTCGCCCCGACGACCGCCGCTCAGGTCGCATCGTCGCCGGTTGCGCAAGCCGCTGGCGGAACGTTGCCGACCACGGGAAGCTCCATCTCGCTGCTGCTCGTGCTCGCCGGCCTGCTCGTGCTCACCGGCGCCGCCGTTGCCTGGGTGTCGCGGCGGACACCGACACCGCTTCCACGGGACGAAGTTCTCTGACCGTGGTCGCAGAAATCGGTCAGGCTCGCATCGTGGACCCCACATCGGACCGCATCGTGATCGTCGGAGTGGACGGCTCCGACGGATCCGCCAGTGCCTTGCGGTGGGCGTGCGAGCACGCCGACCACCTCGGTTCGATCGAGCCGGTGATGACGTTCGTGAGCGGACCGTTCGAGTACGGATTCGACCACGCCGACGTCGGCGACGGAGAGTCGCGTGAAGACGGCGAGCCGTACCGCAGCGAGGCGGTCCTGCGCCTCCAGCACTTCCTCGAGGCGCATGCGCCCTCGCTCGTCGGCTCCGGCGTGGTACTCGAGCGTCATCCCGGCCCGGGCCTCGTCAAAGCGGCAACGGCATCGGAGCTCCTCGTCGTCGGAACGCGGGGGTGGGGAGGTCGCATCGACCTCTCGGTCGGATCGGTGGGCGCCTACTGCGCTCGTCACGCCACCGTTCCCGTCGCACTGATCCCTCCTGATGTCCCTGCGCTGCACGATCACCTCGACGTCGTGGTCGGCTTCGACGGGTCGCCGCACGCCCACAACGCCCTGCGATGGACGCTGCGACATCTTCGGCGTTCGGCCCGCGTCACCGTCGTGCGGGCGCTCTCCGACGAGCACGTCGCCGGCGAGGCGTTGGTCCCGTCGCCCGGGCACGCCGAGGACGCCGTCCTCGCCGAACTGCAGGGCAGCGTGGCGTCGATCCTCGACGACCTGCCCGGGCATCCGCCGGTGGAGACGCTCGTGCGCGCCGGCGATCCGCGCACGGTGCTCCCGGCGGTGAGTGACGATGCCGATCTGCTCGTCGTCGGCGCCCGCGGGCACGGGGTCATCGAACGGTTGCTGCTGGGATCGGTGGCAAGCGCACTCGCCCACCATCCGACCGTGCCGACGATCGTCGTACCACACCGACCGAAGCGGTGATTCGACCTGCCGGCGTCTCGACCGTTGGGCGTTCAGCTGGTTCGGAGGGGATTGTGGGAGTGGTTGGCCCAAGCGGTGGTGCGGTGTCCGGGTGGCGGGTCGAAGTAGACCCGATGTGGTGGGTGACGGTGCAGCCGGGGATGCGACAGCCCTGGTCTCGCAGCAGCACGATCCGTCGAGTGCGCAGCGGGACCATGCGTTGGGTGCGTCCCACCGAGATCGGGATGGAGCCGTCGATGAAGACGGGCGACATCAGCCCGTCACAGGTCGCACACCTCGTGGTCCGACCACCAGGGCGCCCGGTCGGCGATGACGATCATCTGGTCGATGGCGAGTTCGCCACGGCGCAGCGCCTCGATCGATTCGGGGAGTTCGCTCGCTCGGCGGGGTAGCGATCTCTGGGTGAGCCGCTCAGACGCGCTGTCTCAGTCGGTCGGCATTCGATCGGTCTCGTAGGCCCACATCGCCAGCTCGACGCGGTTGCGAGCGCCGAGTTTGCTCATGAGGCTCGCGAGGTGCGTCTTCACGGTGCTGAGGCTGATGTGGAGGTCATCGGCGATCTCGGCGTTGGTGCGGCCTCGGGCGACGGTGACGAGCACTTCTTCCTCCCGCTCGGTGAGAGCAACGATCGGCTGTGCCGCCTGCTCCCTGGTGGACGCACCGAGTTCGGAGAACGCTGACAGCAACCGGGCCGTGATGCTCGGAGCGATCAGCGCGTCGCCGGCGGCGGCGGAGCGCACCGCCTGAGCGAGTAGCTCCGGACCGGCGTCTTTCAGGAGGAACCCGCGGGCTCCCGCCTTGAGCGCGCCGTGGACGTATTCGTCCAGGTCGAACGTGGTGATGACGACGACGGCCAGCGGGTCTGCGACGTCCGGTCCCGCGAGCCGGCGGGTGACCTCGATGCCGTCGTACTCGGGCATCCGGATGTCGAAGAGGCACACGTCCGGACGCAAACTGCGAGCGAGCTCGAGGGCGTCGCGTCCGTCGACTGCCTCGCCCACGACCTCGATGTCGGGCTGGGCGTCGAGGATCATGCGGAGTCCGGTGCGCACGATGTCCTGGTCGTCGGCGATCAGGACGCGGATGGTCATCCGGTCACCGCTCGTGGCAAAGTGGCTTCGACAGTCCAGCCTCCGCTGGCACCCGGTCCGGCGTGGAAGGTGCCGCCGAGGAGCTTGGCCCGTTCGGCCATGCCGATGAGCCCGAACCCCGCGGCGGAGGGCGACGATACGCCGCCGCCCTCTCCGTCGTCGACGACCGTGAGCCGGACGAGGTCCTGGCCGCCGTCGACACGCACGTGCACCTCCGACGCTCGTCGAGCGTGACGGAGGGCGTTGGTGACCGCTTCCTGCGCAAGGCGGAAACAGGCGGCGTCGACCGACGGACGGAGTCCATCGACCTCACCGGTGAGGCTCACCCTCACGTTGGGCCCCGATCCGTCACTCAGACGCTCGAGCCGGCACAGGTCGCGCACGCCTTGCTGCGGGCGGAGATCGGCCTGATCGCCTCGGCGCAGGGCGCCGACCATCGATCGCATCTCCTCGAGGGCGCGGCTGGCCTCTTCCTCGATCACCAAGAGCGCCTCGACCGCAGCTTCGGGTCGGATGGCAGCAACGACCCGACCGGCCTGTGCCTGCACGGCGATGGCAGAGACGTGGTGGGCGACGGTGTCGTGGAGCTCGCGAGCCAGCTCCTCGCGCTCCCGCGACCGCATGCCGGCGATCTCCTCGGTTCGCAGTTCGCTCGAGTATCGAACGGCGAACCCGACGGCGCAGGCGAGCAGCAGCACGGCGGCACCGCCGACGGTGTCGCCGACCGGATCGCCGGCCACCGCGGTGAGGACGACCGGGACCGACATGACCAGGAGGCCGACGCCGACCTCCCTGCCCGACGCCCAACGTGCGAGCGCATACGGCAGGAGAAGCAGGAACAAGGCGGTGTCGAGCCCCTCCCACTTCACGTCTCGCACGAGCGACACCACTTCGACGACACTCATCGTCCCGAACGCGAGCGCAACCACCAGCAGCGGATGAACGCGGCGCCACGGCAACAGGCACGCGACGCCAACGGTCACGACGAGCGAGGCACCGCTCCACACCAAGTGATGCCTGGCCAGCGTCTCGATCGTTGCTGCCCCCACCGCGACCGCCACGAGCAACCAGTCGCGCCGACTCGGTCCGGGCGCATCCGCGACCCGCGGTTCCGACCGGTACCGACGGCTGGTGTCCAAGACCACGGGGCAAGCGTACGGAACCCGAGCGGTGCGCGGATCGGCCGAAAGAACGATCCGCACACCGGCCGATCAGACGGTGAGGAACTGGCCGGACTCCTGATGTGCTGCGGGCCGAGGATCCGCAAGCTGGGGGCATCGACAACGAACAGGAATGGACATTCAGATCATGATCACCGTCTCAGGACTCACGAAGCACTACGGCGACCGCATCGCCGTCCACGAGATGAGCTTCGATGTCGCGGCCGGACGAGTCACCGGATTCGTCGGCCCGAACGGCGCCGGCAAGTCGACGACGATGCGGATGATGGTCGGCCTCACGCGTCCCGACCACGGCGACGTCCGCTATCACGGTGTTCCCTACATGCGACTGCTGCAGCCCGCACGCGTCGTCGGTTCGGTGCTCGATGCACGCTGCATGCACCCCGGCCGGACAGCCAGGAACCACCTCCGGGCGACCGCAGCGCTCAGCGCGATCTCCGCGGATCGAGTCGACGAGGTCCTCCACGAGGTGGGACTCGACAGCGCAGCGGAGCAACGCGCCGGCAGCTTCTCGCTCGGCATGCGCCAACGCCTCGCTCTCGCGGGCGCCCTGCTGGGAGAGCCCGAGGTGCTGTTGCTCGACGAACCGTCCAACGGCCTCGATCCCGATGGCATTCGCTGGTTGCGGAACTCGCTGAGCGCCTTCGCGGCACGCGGCGGGACGGTCTTCGTGTCGAGTCACCTGATCGGTGAACTCGAGATGTTCGCCGACGACCTGATCGTCGTCGGCGGCGGGAAGCTCCTCGCCGCTGAATCCGTGTCCAGCACGCTCGCCCGTGGGCGTTCGACCGTCGTCGTCCGGACACCCCAGGTGGCCGAGCTGGCCGGCCTCCTGCATCGCGGGGACATCGAGTTCGACATCTCCCGCGACCGACTGTCGATTCACGGCGCGACCACTGCGTCGGTGTCGCAGCTCGCCTTCGATCATCAGATTCGGCTCGTCGAGATCACCGAGATCTCACGCTCGCTCGAAGAGATCGTGCTCGACATGACGAGCTCCGCCACCGAGTTCGCCTCGGTCTGAACCACCGAGCGCGTCCCCACCCACCGCATCCATCCGCCGCGACCCATGTCACTGCCCCGAAGAAGGAACCATCTCCATGACCGACACCACCCACCGCACCGCCTCGACAGCGCTCGCACCAGCCTTGCCCACCGTCGGAGTTCTCCAGCGATCTCGTCGCCACGACATCACCTCGATCCCGACCGCACTGCACAGCGAATGGATCAAGGTGTCATCGCTTCGCTCGAACCTGACGATCCTCGTACTGACCCCTGCCATCGGCGTCGCGCTGTCGTGGATCCTGGCCACCTTCGTCGAGATCGATCCGGACACGGATCTCCCGTTCACGGTCGGTGAGACGTTCATCTTCTCGACCTGGCTCACCACCGTCCTCGCCGCGATCATGGGCACGCTGATGTTCACCTCCGAGGCTCAGCACGGAACCTTGGCGACCGCAGTTGCGGCGCAGCCCGCCCGATGGGTGACCGTTGCGTCCAAGACGACCGTCGCCGCGGGCTTCGGACTGGCGATGGGGATCCTCGGGATGATCGGTGGTCTCAGCGGCGCTCTCCTGGGCGGGCTCCCGAAGGGTGACACGTCGGCGATGGAATCGACCGCCCTGTGGGGGCTCGTGCTCACCGCACTCGCTCCCGTACTCGGCCTCGGTGTCGGCATGATCCTGCGCCACAGTGCCGCTGCGGTCTCGATCCTGCTCGTCTGGGCGTTCGTGCTGGAGAACATCGCCCGCGCGCTCATTCCGGTGAGCACGGCCCGCTACATGCCCTTCAGTGCGGCGACCGGAATGCTCGGCATCAGTTCGGCAACCGACACACCCGAGTCGATCGCTGCTGCCCTGACCCCGTTCCAGAATGCGGTGCTCTTCGGCGGCTATGCGTTCGCCCTCCTCGCCATCGGTACCACCCTCTTCTACCGACGCGACATGGACTGAAGAACGCCGCACCGAGCCACGAGACCCGGATCGTCGGGTGCCCGAAGCGTGCCCCCGGATCCGACCTTCGTGCCTCGGTCAGAACGCGATGACGCCGGGGCGGATGCCGAGGTCGTCGATGGCGGAGTTCATCTCGTCGGTCGTGAGCCGGCGATCAGAGCCGACCGCAGCAGTGATCAGCGCCTCGGTCAGGTTGGTGCCGAAGCTGCGCCCGTCGAAGCGAGGCGTCGTCGTGATCAGGCGCTGCGCTCCGGCGCAGCGCAGCCACTCGACGTTCTCCTCGGTGGTCGTGTTCGTGAGGATCGTCTTGCCCGACAGATCGTCGGGGGCGTGCTTGGCGATGTAGATGAAGTCGCCACAGATCAGGTCCGACGCGTCGAAGTGCTTCTGGAACTTCGGGTCTCGGACGGTCTGGTTCTCGCCGGTCGGGTACAGCCACTTCAGCGGCAGCCGACCGGCGACGGGCACCATCAGACGTGCCATCCGTTTCACCTGGCGGAGCCGATGCAGTGCGATCGGCACACCCAAGCTGAACATCAGATCTCCGAACACGACCGAGTCGCTGACCTCCTCGACGGCGAGCGCCATACCCCATCGATCCAGCGCGATGTTCAGGAATGCCTGCTCGAACCGCACCGGCGATTCCATCGACCGGTCGGCCGCTGCGAGTTCGAAGACCCGTCGCTCGAGCGTGAGCTTCAAGCCGGCGCCGTCGACGAGCGGTGTCTTCGTCACGCCGGCGATCAGCTTGTCGGTGGAGCGGAACGAGAGCACCTCGCCGTCCACGTGGAAGGCGATTTCGGTGCCGCCGACCGACAGGACGTCGACGGTGCCGTCGAGTTCGCGCATCAACCGGTTGAACGCAACGGGATCGCCGTCGACGCCACGCCGTTGTGCCCGTATCTCCGTGCCACCGAGCTCGACGACGACCGACTTGTCGCGCGTCGAACTCCCGAGCGACACCGACACCACGTGCTTCGTCACATCACACCTCCGCCGAATGATGCCAGACATGCGGGCGAGCGCAGTGGCCGCATGGCCGCCCGCCGATGCCTCGGCGCTTCACCGGAACTTCATCTCGATCGCGATCGACGCTTGATCGACGAGCGGTTGAGTGGGTGGTGCAAGGACAAGAGCCCGAAAGCTCCGGACACCAGGGATCCGGCACCGCCGAGGGCCCGAGACACTCGGAAAGGAGTGGTCATGCGCAAGATGATGTTGACACTGACGACAGTCGGGCTGCTCGCCGTCCCGGCGGGCATCGCAATGGCCGGATCCGACACCCCCGAACCGGTGGGACCGGTTGCCACGTGCGTCGATCCTCAGCAGGATCGCGACCGGGATCGTGACCGCACCACCGATCAGGTGACGGTGCAGGCACACGACCAGCTGCGCATCCAGGAGCGGGCACACGTCCAGACCCGCGAGCAGACACACGCCCAGGTCCAGGACGGCACCGGTGATGGTGTGATGCATCGTGCCGGTGACGGAGCCGAGCACCGTCTGGAGTACCAGCAAGGCGTCGATCAAGGCTGACGCCGAGAGCTGCCGGGACCACGGGTCCCGGCTGCTCGTACGATGAACTCCGTGGCGCACCGACGGGTTCTCGTGGTGGACGACGAGGCGGCCATTCGCGAACTCGTCGGGTCCTATCTGCGTGCCGAAGGGTTCGAGGTCGTCGAGGCGATCGACGGAGAAGATGCGCTCGCACGGTTCGTCGAGCATCCCGTCGACGTCGTCGTACTCGACCTCCGGTTGCCCGCGATGAGCGGGCTCGACGTGTTGCGCGAGATACGGCGCACGTCATCGGTCTACGTGATCGTGTTGTCGGCGCGTGCGGAGGAGTCCGACAAACTCGTCGGCCTCGAACTGGGCGCCGATGATTACGTCACCAAGCCGTTCAGCCCACGCGAACTCGTCGCCCGGGTGCGCGCAGTGCTGCGTCGGGAACGCGACGACGACACGTCCGAGTCGACCGACGGCGTGGTTCGGTTCGACGGCCTGACGATCGACGCCGCACGCCACGAGGTGTACGTCGACGAGCAGCCGGTGGAGCTGACGAGCCTGGAGTTCCAGCTGCTCTCCACGCTGGCGGAGGCGCCGGGGCGCGTGTTCACCCGTCGCCAACTGATCGAACGGATCTGGGGCTGGGACTTCTACGGCGACGAACGACTCGTCGACGTGCACATCGGCAATCTCCGTCGAGCACTCGCCGACCCGGCCGACGACCCGCGCTTCATCGGGACCGTGCGCGGCGTCGGCTACAAGTGCATGGGCCGGCCACGATGACGCCCGGATGGATCCCTCGCCGGCTGCGTACGCGCTTGTTCCTGTCCTACGTCGTGGTCGTCGCCGCGGGTGCCGTCGCCATGTTGGTCGTGGGTACGGCGGTGACGAGGACCGTGTACGAGCGCCGTCTCGGAGGCCTCGGTCTGACCCGCGGGCAGGGTCCCCCGGGCGGTGGTGTGAGCACGTCGCAGCTCACCTCGGCGCTCGACGAGTCGCTCCTGCCGGCGCTGGTTGCGGGTGTCGCTGCGGCGCTGGTGACGGCGACGGTCGTGGCGATGTTCGTCGGCGGGCGACTGCTGCGCCCGATCGACGAACTACGAGCTGCGACGCGCCGGATGGCCGCGGGCGACTTCGCCACTGCAGTGCCGCTCCCGGCGGAGACCGAACTCGCCTCGTTGGCGACCGACGTCAACCGTCTCGGCGAACATCTGGCGTCGATCGAGCAACGTCGCTCGCAGTTGCTCGGCGAGGTGACACACGAGCTGAGGACACCGATCACGGTGATTCGTGGGCAGACCGAGGCGCTGATCGACGGCATCGTTGCACCGTCGACCGAATCGTTCGTGGCGATCGCCGACGAGGCCGCTCGCCTGCAGCGGGTCGTCGACGATCTCACGTTGTTGTCGAGGGCCGACGAGGGAACGCTCGACGTACGTCTCGACGATCTGGACCTCAGCGTGGTCGTGTTCGACGCCGCCGAGCGGCTGCGGCCGCAGTTCGAGTACGCCGATGTGACGCTCGTGGTCGACATCGGCGCTCCACCGGTCCCGCTGCCCGTGCGAGGCGACGTCGACCGGTTGACGCAGATCGTGTCGAACCTGCTCGGCAACGCTCTCGGCCACACGCCGGCCGGCGGCACGGTCACCGTACGGACCGGCGCCGATGGGCCGATGGCGCTCGTCGACGTCGTCGACAGCGGGCCCGGCGTCCCGCCCGACGAGATGGAGCGCATCTTCGAACGATTCCACCGGGGATCGGCGCGACGTTCGGCGCACGCCGGACGCGGGCTCGGCCTGACGATCGCACGCGGGTTGGCGCGCGCCCACGGCGGCGACGTCGTGGTGGCACCGACGCCAGCAGGTTCCGGCGCCGACTTCCGCGTGTCGATCCCCCTCGCTGGTGCGGTCGCTCCGCAGGTTTGACGATCCCGCAGCGATGAGCGAAGCGACCGGATACCGGCTGTTCGCTCATCGCGAGACGGGGTCGAGGGGGCGTTGTTCGACCGGCGGGGCCTCGGGCGCGATCACGCCCGAGCGGCTGAGGCTCCACCATCCGTACAGGGCGGCGGTCACTGCGGCACCGCCGCCGATCAGCAGCGACACGCGGGCGCTGATCGTCTCGCCGATCCACCCCATCAGCGGCCCGCCGATCGGTGTCGAGCCGATGAGCGCCATCGAGAAGATCGCCATCACCCGGCCGCGTAGCTTCGGATCGGAGTTGAGCTGCAGTGTCGCATTGGAGAGCGAGATGACCGCCACGCTGGCGGCGCCGACGAGCGGCATCACGACGTAGACCAGATCGATCGTCGGCATGACGGCGACCAACAACACCGACGACCCGAACGAGGCCATCACGATCACCAGCCGGCGTGCAGTCGGAGCCCCGCGGGACGCCACGATCAGTCCACCGACCACGGCGCCGAGGCCCATCAACGCCGTCATCGTCGCCAGACCACTGCTGCCGGCGCCGAACGTGAACTCGGACAGCAGTGGCAACGTGGTCGTGAACTCGTAGGTGAACGTGCCGATGATCGCGAGCATCACCAGCGTGACGCGCAGCGTCGGGGTGTTCCACGCATAGGCGAATCCCTGGCGCAACTGCCCGGGGGCGCGGGCGCTGCGTGCCGATGGATGCAGCTCCGAGGGCCGGATGAACATCAGTGCGACGATCACGGCGAGGTAGCTGAAGGCGTTGACGACGAAGCACTGCCCGATGCCGACGGTGGCGATGATCACCCCGCCGATCGCCGGGCCGATCGCCCGGGCGGCGTTGACCACCACGCTGTTGAGCGTGACGGCGTTCGCGATGTCGGCGGGGCCGACCATCTCCATCACGAACGTCTGACGGCTCGGATTGTCGACGGCGGTGACCGCGCCGAAGCCGGCCGCGATCACGTACACCATCCACAACTCGACGACCCCGCTGATCGTCAAGATGCCCAGGGTGAGCGCGAGGAGGCCCGCCACCGACTGGGTGACCATGATCAGCTTGCGTTTCTCGAAGCGGTCGGCGATCACGCCGCCGAACGGTGCGAGCAGCAGCGTGGGCAGGAACTGCATCGCCACGACGGCGCCGAGTGCCGTGCCGCTGCCGGTGAGTTCGAGGACGAGCCAGGCCTGGGCGATGCCCTGCATCCAGGTGCCGGAGAACGACACGACCTGGCTGAAGAAGTACAGCCGGTAGTTACGGAACCGCAGCGCGGCGAACGTGCGCGTGGAGAGCGCGGTGACGCGGCGGTTCACGCCTCGGCCGCCACGAGCTGCTCGAGCGCCGCGAGTGCGGCTGCGAGGGCATCGACATCGACACCGTCGAGGTCGATCAGTTGCGCGGCGAGCCACGAGCGGCCAGCGGAGCGAACGTCCTCCAGGTAGGCGAGTCCGGCGGGCGATGCGGCGATCAGCGAGCAGCGCCGATCGTCGGGGTCGGCTCGTCGTTCGACCAGGCCGCGAGCTTCGAGCGATGCGACGATCTTGCTCGCCGACGGCGGCTGGACGTGCTCGAGCTCGGCGATCCGACCGATCGTGGCCGGCCCGTTCTTGGCGATCGACGCGAACACCGCTTGCTGGGAGGGAGTGAGTTCGTCGACCGAGTTGGTTCGGATCCGACGGGCGAGGCGCAGCACGACCAGGCGAAGGCGTTCGACGTCCTCGGCAGCGAGGGCGCCGGCCGGTCGGTGCTCGGATGTCGGGCGGGTCGCGGTGGTCGGCACAGATACGTAGTCTAGGAAACTATTTCCAGAACTACATACTGTGCCCGTGAGTTCGCGCCGGGTGAGGGGTCGGATGCCTCAGGACGGCGACAGGGCGGCGAGTGCGTTGCCGATCAATCGCCGAGCCTCGGCGGCGATCGGAGCGAGCTCGTCGCGGCTCGTCATCGACACCATCAGCCCGGGATCGAGGGCGTCGACATGGACGGAACCGTCGACCTCGTGGACGACGACGTTGCAGGGCAGCAACACCCCGACCTGCGGTTCGACGTCGAGGGCCGACGCCGCCAGCTTCGGATTGCAGGCGCCGATGATGACGTACCGGTCGATCTGCTTGTCGATCTTGGAGTGCAGCGTGTGCTGCATGTCGATCTCGGTGAGCACCCCGAATCCCTGATCGGCCAGCGCCGACTTGGTCGACGCCAGTACTTCGTCGAACGGTCCATCGAGGACGACCGTCTCTTCGAACACCATGTCACTCACTCTCCTCTTCGTGGATGGTCTGTCTCGAATGTGGCGCCATCGCCGTCTCGTCGCCAGAGCCGGAGGTCCCAGCGATCAGATCCCGCTCGGGTAGGTCTCCGGCGGTTCGAGCGGATCCCATGCGGCGATGTCGTCGAGCGGCTGCAGCGCCGTCGTCCGGTCGAGGTGGATGACGACGTCGAACTGCTGGTCGAGCCGGGCCGGGAAGTAGTGGCTGGGTCGTTCGGTCTGCGGGCGGTAGACGACGCCGATCGCCCGTTCGAGCCGTGGTGTGGCGAGCACGTCGACCACCGCAGGGTCCGAGGTGCGCAGCCAGTACCGAGCTGGCGCCAGACGGTCGAGCACCGGCTCGTGGAGCAGGTGCTCGTAGCTCTCCGGCAGCGCCGCCCGTACGGTGCGACGACGTGCGGGGCGGCCCCAGTCGGTCGCCGCGGTGACCTCGCCGTCGTAGGTCGTCATCCCGATCAGTGCCACGGCGTCGTGGCCGTAGCGCTGGCGGGCGAGCTGGCCCACGTTGAGTTCGCCACGCGTGTTCATCCCCGTCGCTCGTGCGTCGCCGATGTGGGAGTTGTGCTCCCACACGACGATCTTGGCGTGGCCGGTCGTCCGATCGTGGTGATCGAGCAGCGCATCGAGGGTCGCTGCCATGTGGCGGTCGCGCAGGTTCCACGACGACACGTCGCCCCGATACATCTGCTGGTAGTACTCCTCGGCGTCGCGTACGACGACGGCGTTCTGCTCGGCCGAGAACAGTTCGGCCTCCTCGCTCCACCCGTCGCGCCGCAGGTACGCCGAGGCATGGCGGCGCAGTTGGACGAGTTGGGCGACGACCTCGGACTCGCAGGGCACCGCGCCTTCGTTGGCCAGGGCGAACCCGTAGGCCTGGCCCTCGGCGCCGACGTGGTCGAAGCATGCATACCGCTCCCGGGCGCGTCGTGCCTCGTCGGGATCGACCCGGTCGAGATATGCGACCACGGCGTCCATCGATGCCCGCAGGCTGTAGAGATCGAGCCCCTGGAAGCGCACCTTGCGTCGAGGATCGTCGATCGTGTCGTTGTGGGCTCGGACGCCGTCGACGAACCGGACCACCTCGGTGTTGCGCCACATCCACGTGGGGAAGCGGCGGAAGTCGCCCAGTGCCTCGATGGCACTGGCGTCGTCGGACCTCGCCATGAGGTAGCGGTCGACCCGGTCGGCGTCGGGCCAGTCGGCCTCGACGGCGACGACGGTGAACCCGTACTCGTCGATCAGCCGCTCGGTGATCCGGGCGCGCTCCCGATAGAACTCGGTCGATCCGTGGCTGGCCTCGCCGATCAGTACGACTCGGCAATCGCCGACGAGTTCGGCCAGCTCGTCGTAGTCGTGCTCGCCGCCGGTGATCGGGCGGGCCGCCGACGCCAGGGCGGCGAGGCCGGTCCGTCCGGCGGTGTGGTACACGTCGGGCAGCGTCGTCACAGGGACCCCCCGCCAGCCGTCGCCGCCCGCTCGAAGTGTTCGACGAACCAGTCGGCGGCCAGGTCCGCGGCGTCGTCGAGCGTGCCCGGCTCCTCGAACAGATGGGTGGCCCCCGGCACGACCGACAGCCGGTTCTCGCAGCGCAGCCGGCGTCGGGCGTCGCGATTCATCTCGAGCACCGCCGTGTCGTCGCCGCCGACGATCAACAGCGTCGGCGCCTCCACGCCGGCGAGATGCGCCCCGGCGAGATCGGGACGTCCCCCGCGGCTGACGACGGCCGCGATGTCGACCGGAGGGTCGTCGGAGGCCACGAGTGCCGCACCGGCCCCCGTGCTCGCCCCGAACAGGCCGATCGGCAGCGAACCGAGCTCCGGGCGGCCGTGCACCCAGCCGACGGCGCGCCCGAGGCGCTCGGCAAGGAGGCTGATGTCGAACACGTTGCGCCGGTCGGTCGCTTCGGTCTCGGTGAGGAGGTCGAACGTCAGCGTGCCGAGACCGGCGTCGTTCAGTCGGTCGGCGACGTAGCGGTTCCTCGGGCTGTGGCGGCTGCTGCCGCTGCCGTGAGCGAAGATGACGACCCCGAGTGCTCCGGACGGCACCGTCAGATGTCCCGGAAGTCGCAGCACGCCGGCGTCGATGTCGACGTCCTCGTCGATCGGAGTGACGGTGGCGGCTCGTCCGACCGGTGCGGCGCCGCGCCGCACACGCCGATGGGCTCGATCGAGCAGCGCGACGACGGTGTCGTCGTCGACCTGGGTGAAGTCGTCGTACCACTGACCGACCGATTGCAGCCGGGCCGGTTGTTCGACGCAGACGATCTCGTCGGCTGCATCACCGAGCGCGACCACCGACTCGGGCGCTGCGACGGGCACGGCCAGCACGATGCGCGCGGCGCCGTGGGCGCGGGCGACGTCGCATGCTGCCCGAGCGGTGGAGCCGGTGGCGATGCCGTCGTCGACGATGACGGCGGTGCGGCCGGTCAGATCGATCCGAGGCGTCACCGCGCGGAACTGCGCGGATCGCCGGCGAAGCTCGTCGCGCTCGCGCTGTTCCACCCGGGCGAACTCCTCCGGGCTGGCCCCGACGAGATGCACGACCTCCGCATTGACGACGCGCACGCCATCCTCGCCGATCGCTCCCATCGCCAGTTCGGGTTGGCCGGGCGCCCCCACCTTGCGCACGACGATCACGTCGAGCGGAGCGTTCAGCTTCGTGGCGATCTCGTCGGCCACCGGCACGCCGCCCCGCGGAAGCCCGAGTACGACCGGGTCATCTCCGGCGACGTGCGCCAGACGCTCGGCGAGCGCCTGGCCGGCTTCGGACCGGTTGCGGAAGATCCGGGACATCGGCACCTCCTCGGGATCGTGGACGAACACGAGACTTCCCCGGTTCCACGATCATCATGCGCAGCGGGCGGCGCGTCCAGAGCAGAACGTCACGGCTGCGTCACCCGACGTGCAAGGTGTCTCGCGCGAGCACGGCGACGAGGAAGTCGGACGCAGCGGTGAACGGCCGCAGGTCCCACGTCGACAGACGCAGATCGGTGACGAGGCCGGCGTGTCGAACGTCGTCGAAGAAGGCGTCGAACGGGTAATCGCCGCCCGAGCCGAACCCGGTGACGATCCGGCCGCCCTCGCGCAGCACGTCGGCGAGGTGTGCGAGCACCTGGCGACGAGTGGTCGGATCGACGAATCCCATCACGTTGCCGGCACAGACCGCGATGTCGAAGCCGGGCGCGACGCCGTGTGCCTCGAGGTCCAGTTCGGACAGGTCGTCGACCAGCCAGCGTGGACCCGGGTGGTCGTGTTCGGCGGCGGCGATCAACACGGGATCGATGTCGACGCCGACGACGTCGTGGCCCAGCTCGAACAAGCGTCCACCCACCCGTCCGGGACCACATCCCGCGTCGAGGATCCGGGCGCCCCGGCCGACCATGGCGTCGACCAGTCGGGCCTCGCCGTGCAGGTCGACGCCGTCGGCGGCCATCTTCCGGAAGCGCTCGACGTACCAGTCGGAGTGGTCCGGATTCTCTTCGATCTTCTCGAGCCACCGATTGCCTGCCATCAGAGCGAACCTACCGGTCAGGCGTCCGAGCGATACCTCGCGACGTCGTCGGTCGAGATCGTCGAACCCGCGGCAACGGCGGCGGCGCGCACCTCGGGATCGGCCAGCGATGCCGTGTCGAAGTAGTCCGCCGCATGGATGACGAGGCCGTCGCCGTCACGCCGACGGACGCTCGTGCCTCTGGTCATGAAGGCGCGCCGTCCGTCGGGCTGGATCGCCACCTGCTGCCACTCCTGGACCGACGTGGTGCCGTCGTCGAGGTGCGGTCCGAGCGGTTCGAACACGACATTGCCGGCCTTGCCCATGATGTCGGTGAGCCATGCGGAGATCGCGTCGCGGCCGCGGATCTGGCCGAAGATCGGGTCGTGATACACCGACTCCGTCGGGTGGAACTCGTCGAGGTCCGGCGCCATCGTGCCCGCCGATGTTTCGGTGACGTCGGCGTCGCGTTGCCAGACGGTGCGCGGCCAGTCGGGAATCGGTGCGGCATCGACGCCGGCTTCGGGGGGCGGCGCGATCCTGAACGGTCCGGTGTCGTACACGTCGCACGCCCACGTGATCCACCCCTCGCGGTAGCGGCGGACGCTGACCCCCTTGGGGAGTGGCATGCGTTCGTCGCCGAACACGGCGAACATCTGCCACTCGTCGACCGAGGTCGCGCCCTGTCCGTCGTCGAAGAGGGCGTGCGGTGCGGTCGGGACGAACTCGATGAAGTCGATCGTCGCCATCGTCGGGATCAACCAGTTGCGGATCGCGACCTGGCCGAGGAATGCGCCATAGATCGCGTCGTAGTACATCGAGTCGCTCGGCGCCATGAAGTCCGACATCATCTGCAGCGCGACCGCCTGATGTCCCGGATCGGTGAACCAGGGGTCGGCCAACGCAGCGAGCATGCCGGCGGCGTCGAGGCCCGATGGGTCGGTCACGAGCCGGTCGAGGTCGGCGTGGTCGCCATCCGCTGCGGCATACGACGCCACCACGTCGCGTGCGGTTCTGGTCATGATCCCCCCGATCGTGGCGTGCCCGCGGCACCAGGCGCTCAACGTAGCGCGCGCCGCGGAGCCGGCTCGGTCCGAGGGGCGGTCGACTCGCTACGTTCGTCGGGTGTGGGCACGACCGCCCGACCCGCACGACGAAGGGACACGACATGAACTCGACTCCGGATCCGACAGCAGCCGGCTTCGACGCCGACCGCCTGGCGCGCATCGAGGACCACTTCCGTCGTGCGTACGTCGAGCCCGGCAAGATCGCCGGGTTCCAGGTGGCGGTCGGGCGGCGTGGTCAGCTCGCGTACCGCACGACGGTCGGCACGATGGACCTGGAGACCGGCACGCCGCTCGACGAGCAGGCGATCTGGCGCCTGTACTCGATGACCAAGCCGATCACCGGCGTCGCCCTGCTGTCGCTGATGGAACAGGCGAAGGTCAAACTGAACGACCCGATCCACCGGTTCCTTCCCGAGTGGCGCAACGCGAACGTGGGCATCAAGCGCGGGGATGGCGGTGTGGAACTGGTCGAACTCGACCGTCCGATCAGCGTCAAGCATGCGCTGATGCACATGACCGGCATCGGCACCGGCCCGAAGGAGGCGCGGCTGAACCTCGAAGCGCTCGTCGACGGAGGCGGTGCCCGTTCGCTCGACCCTTCCGCCACGCTCGCCGACCTCAGCGAGCTGCTGGCGACCGAGCCGCTCTGGTTCCAGCCCGGAACCCACTGGTACTACTCGTGGTCGTCGGACATCTGTGCCCGGCTCGTCGAGGTGATCGCCGACCAACCGTTCGGCGACTACCTGCGCCGGGCGATCTTCGAGCCGTTGGGCATGGCCGACACCGGCTTCCACGTACCCGAGAGCGAGGCGCATCGGGTGCCGTCGCTGTATGCCCGGACCGCGAGCAAGGAGGTGCGCCTCCTCGACGACCGGTCACGCAACCGCCTCTGCCGTGAACCGGCCCTGCAGTCCGGCGGCGGCGGGCTCGTCGGCACGCTCGACGACTACGCGCGGTTCTGCGCGGCGTTGACGGCGGGAGGATCGCTCGACGGTGCCACGATCCTCGGCCGTCCGACCGTCGAACTGATGCGTACCAACCACCTTCCCGGGGGCGGCCACCTCCGCGAGTTCGCAATGCCGGGCGGCTACGGCGAGGTCGGTTTCGACGGCAACGGATTCGGCCTGCAGGTCGCCGTCGGACTCGGTCCCGCCGAGACGGCCGGGGTCGGTCCGGCCGGCGACTTCATGTGGGGTGGCGCTGCATCCACGTCGTTCTGGATCGACCCGACAGAGGAGCTCTACGCCGTCTTCATGACCCAGCTCATCCCGAGCGGCGCCTTCGACTTCCGCGGGCAGCTGCGCTCGCTGGTGTACGGAGCCATCATCGATTGACCGCAGATTGACCGCCGTCGAAACCTGGGGCATGTCGATGCGGGCCGCGAGGCAGGAGTTCGCGCAGCGATGACTGCTCGCGTCGGCCGTCGGGGTCGACGGCGATGACGGTGAGGTCCGCTCCGGCGACCTCGAGCGCCACCTGGAGACACGCGCCGCACGGAAACGTCAGCTCGCCGTCGGTCCGCTTCGAGCACAACGCCAACACGGCCGGCCGCATCCCCTCGGTGACGGCGGCGAACAACGCCACGCGCTCGGCGCACATCGCCAACCCGAGCGACACGTTCTCCACCAACACGCCCTCGACGACCTCGCCCTCCGACGACACTGCGGCAGCGCCCATCTCGAAGTTCGAGTAGGGGGCGTAGGCGCGTGATCGCGCTGCGGTCGCCGCAGCGGCGGCGGTGGCGATCAGGTCGGCGAGCCGGGCGTCGTCATCGGGCATGCGTCACGATTGCCGGCCCGGCGAAATCGAAACCCACCGGCCGTGCGCTCCAGCCGACACACCGGATGCAGTCAGGATGCTCGCCGATTCGCGCTCAACCGGCCGTCCCTCGGTGCCGATGACAGGCCGTGGGTGAAGTACGAACCGCACTGTGCTCCGGCATGATCCTCGTGAGCCCGTCCGGCAACGTGAAGATCCTGCGATCGCGCACCGCCGACGACGACGGCTGGAACTGTTCCGACGGAGCCGGTGTCGCCGACGACGAGGCAGCCGATCCAGATCGCTGGGTCGCCTACCGGCCCGAGGAACTCGCCGCGCGCCTGTCGCTCGCCGCCGAAGTGTGCGACCTCGGCGGCTCTCGCGAGCTGAGTGGGGGGTTGGCCACCTGGGACGCCTGCTCCGGACGACCGTGCGTGCTGCCGCGACTCGCCCGCCTCATCCGTTGATCTGACGCCACGAGGTCGATCCGTAGCTGAGCGACGTCAGCCGACGTCAGCTGCGATTGGCGAAGTACTTGCGGTAGCGCTCGGCCGCGGCCTTCAGCTCGGGATCGGCCTCGAACTTCGGCTGGTACGCCTCCCATGCCGCCTCGCGCTTGTACGGGATGTACTCGCGTGGGAAGTAGCCCTCGTGCGGGCGGTACTCCTTCAGCACTCGGCGGGCGACCGTCGACTTGTGCACCTCGTCGGCGCCGTCGGCGAGCCCCATCGTCGGTGCGCTCGCGTACATGTCCTGCAGCGGCGTGAGGTTGGTGGTGCCGAGCGAGCCGTGGATGTGCAGCGCATCGAAGGAGATCTCGCGCAGCACCCGCGCCATCGTGAACTTCACCGCAGCGATGTCGGTGCGTGCCTCCTGGCTCGACGTGCGATCCATGTTCCACGCAGTCTCGAGCACGTACAGGCGCAGCATCCGCAGTTTGGCGTAGCTCTCGGCGATCTTCTCCTGCACCATCTGGTGCTCGGCGATCGTCTTGCCGTGCGACTCGCGGCTCAGCGCTCGCTCGCACATCATGTCGAAGGCGAGCTTGCACTGGGCGATCGTGCGCATCGCATGGTGGATGCGCCCGCCGCCGAGGCGACGCTGGGCGAGCACCTTGGCACCGTCTTCCGGGCCGAGGAGGTGATCGAGCGGGATCCGCACGTCGGTGTAGATGATGTGGTTGTGGTTGCGCGGCTCGGGCATGATCTCGACGCCCGGCGTCTCGCGTGGCACGACGAACATGCCGTTGGTGCACATCACGAACAGGATGTCGGCGACGCGGCCGGCGCTGGTGAACCACTTCTCGCCGTTGATCACCCACTCCTCGCCGTCGCGCACCGCAGTGGTGCGGAACAGGTTGGGGTCCGAGCCTCCCTGCGGTTCGGTCATCGAATAGGCGGAGAACATCTCCTGGTTGAGCAGCGGCGTGAGCCAACGCTCCTTCTGCTCCTCGGTGCCGTAGGCGGCGAGCATCTCCATGTTGCCGGTGTCGGGCGCGGCGGCTCCGAACAGCTGCGGTGCGGCGGGGTACTTGCCGAGGATCTCGTTGAGCAGGCCGAGCTTGAGCTGGCCGAATCCGGGGCCGCCGAGCTCCTCGTCGAGGAAGATCGCCCACAACCCCTGATCCTTCACCTGCTGCTGCAATCCCTTGACGAGTTCGCGCACCTTGGGGTCCGGCGAGCGCACCGCATACGGGAACACGTAGTGCAGTGGCTCGACCTCCTCCTTGCAGAACTGCTCGACCCAGTCGAGTTTTTCCTGGAATTCCGGCTCCGTCTCGAACGACCACATGCGTGCGAACGTACTGCCGCCGACCGCCGACCGCCGACGCGGAGCGACAGGCCCAACCACGTTCGTGTTGCATTCCTGGTGGGGCGGTCCACCGGAATCCGCACGCAAACGTGGGTTGGACGTGCTGAGCGGGCGGTGGCGGTGGCAGCATGTCGCCGATGGCTCACGTGCGCTTCGAACTCTCCCGGCGATTCGACGTGCCCGCGCGTCAGTTGTGGGACGAACTGGTCGACTGGCCGGCGCACGGCGCCTGGATCCCGGCGACCACGATCGAGGGGGGATCAGGCGACCCCGGCGCCGTCGGTTACACGTTCACCGGCTGGACCGGGTTCCGTCCCGTCGCCCTCGAGGATCGCATGCGCGTCACCCGCTGCGACTGGGACGACACCGCACAGACCGGCGCCTGCGACGTCGAGAAGCTCGGACCGGTCCTCGGCGGGACGGCCGGCTTCACGGTGCGCGCCGACTCGGGCGGTTCGGTCCTCGACTGGCGCGAGGACGTCACGGTGCCGTACCTGCCAGGATTCCTGTCGGGTCTCGCAGCGGTGGTGGGCCGCCTGGGCTTCACGCTCGCACTGCGCCGGCTCGCCAAGGTCATGGCGCACCGATGATGCCGGAGCCGTTCTCCGCCGAACGGCCCCGAACACTCAGGAAGTACCCCGAGAGATCGGGATCTTCCTCGCACCGTTCGACGACTCGTCGACCGGGATGCGGACCTCGAGGATGCCGTTGTCGTAGGACGCCTTCACGTCCTCCTCGCCCGCACCTGCGGGCAGCCGCACGGACCGTGAGAACGACCCGTAGCGGAACTCGGACCGGTACCCCTTCTTGTCCTCAGTCTTGGTCTCCGAGCGCCGTTCGGCACTCAGGTGCAACATGTGGTCCGACACCGTGATCTCGACGTCCTCGTCGGGATCGATACCCGGCATCTCGGCCCGGACGACGAGCTCGTCGCCGTCTCGGAACTCCTCGACCTTCATGTCGCTGTCATCGAACAGGTCCTTCCACGTGTCCGGTAGGTCGAACATGCGGCCACCGAACCAGTCGGGCCAGTCGACGTCGTTGCGCCTTCTGAGCATCAGTGACATCGTCCACCTCCTTCTGGGTAGCTGGCACTGGACGTGCTGTCCGGAAACGCCTGTGCGTTCCCGATATCAGTGTCGCGATCGCAGTCGCCGGTGGGGAGAGGACTAGGTCACTCCGCGTTGTCGCCGACCAGTACTGCTGTGCCTCAGATGTGCACGAGTTCGAACAGCGTGGCCAGTTCGACGCCGACACGACGGCCCGCATCGCTCGCCGCCGAACGGAGGAATGCATCGGCGTCAGCCATGTCGCCGCCGAGATTCGACAGGTAGAGCTCGTGGCAGCGCAGCGACGCGACGCCGGCGTCGAGCGTGTCGGTCACGTCGACCCCGTGCGTGGCAGCCGGCGACCCGCTGAATGCGACGAACCGGCAGCCATCCCAGGCGGGGGCTTCGCCATCGGCGAAGATCCAGGGATTCGCCGCATCGCGTGCTGCATCGAGCAGTGAGCGGCCGACCACGCGGTGGTCGGCGTGATTCCAGCTCGGCCCACCCCACGACTCGTGATGGTTGATGCTGAGCAGCACGTCGGGGCGATGGCGGCGGATTGCCTCGGCGAGCAGGCGACGCAGGTCGAGCCCTTCGACCAGCAGACCGTCGGGGAGACCCATGAACTCCACGTCGGTGACGCCGACGGCGGCGCAACTCGCGACCTGTTCGGCGCGTCGCAGCGGGCCGACCTCCTCGGGCGGGATCGTGGAGATTCCCGCCTCGCCGTCGGTGACGAGCACGTAGGCGATCGACTTGCCTCGAGCAGCCCAGCGCGCGACGGCGCTGGCTGCGCCGTATTCCATGTCGTCGGGGTGCGCCACGACCGCCAGCGCTCGCGTCCAGTCCTCCGGCATCTTCGGGAGCAGCTCGGCCATGACCCTGTCTTAGCCGATCGCGGTGGCGGGTGCACGCGGCGCTCCGAGCAGGTGCGAGGATGAGCCGATGAGCGACCCGACCGTCCGACTCGAAGTCGACCGTGCCATCGCCGCCGATCCCGGCGCGATCTTCGAGGTGCTGCGCAGCCCCGCCGGCCACGTGGCGATCGATGCGTCTGGCATGTTGATGTCGGCCGAGGGTGAACCCGCGACGGCAGTCGGGGATCGGTTCGTCGTGCACATGGACCGCGACTCGTTGCGTGATGTCGATCTGGGCGAATACGACGTGACGGTCGTGATCGAGACGTTCGAGCCGAACGAGGAGATCGCCTGGAGCATCGACGGGGTGATGCAGCCCCCGATCGGTCACATCTACGGCTACCGACTCGATGCGATCGAGGGAGGCACGCTCGTCACCTCCTACTACGACTGGTCGAATCTGCACGAGCAGTACGCCGGTCTCGCCGACCGATTCCCGATCATCTCCGAGGCGAGCCTTCGAGCGACGCTCGGCATCCTCGCTCGCACGGTGGCGCCCGGGCGCTCGCGGCCGGGCGCATGACCGAGTTCGACCTGCGCACCGGCGATACGCGGATCAGGCTCGCCGGCATCTGCGATCTCACCGCGATGGATCGCGGCGCGCTCACCGAACGTCTCCCGGCGTGGGCGCGGGCGCAACTGGTCGATCCGGCGATCGGGTTCGTGTCGTCGATGCCGTCGGGCGGGCGGTTGGAGTTCGTCACCGGTTCGACCACGATCGAACTCGAGGCGGTGTTCACCCGACTGGAGTACGCCGGCATCACGCCGCACACCGCCACGATCGATCTCGTCGTCGACGGCGAGGTCGTCGCCAGCGAAGCGCTGACGCAGACCGACGTGATCCGGTTCCCCGACCGCCTCGCCACCGACTTCGAGATGGTGCACGACGAACCGAGCATTCTGCGCTTCGACGGGCTGCCGGGGCACCGCAAGCACGTCGAGATCTGGCTCGCACAGAACGCCACGTGCATGCTGCGCACGCTGCGACTCGACGACGGCGCCACGATCGAGCCGCCTCCGCCGTCCACACGCCGCCGTTGGGTGCACTACGGCAGCTCGATCAGCCACTGCATGGAGGCCGATCAGCCGACGGGCACCTGGCCTGCGGTGGTGGCGCGCCTTGTCGACGTCGACCTCTACAGCCTCGGTCTCGCCGGGCAGTGCCAGCTCGACCAGTTCACCGCTCGCACCATCCGCGACCTGCCCGCCGACCTGGTCAGCCTCAAGCTCGGCATCAACCTGGTCAACGCCGACACCATGCGCGAACGGGCCTTCGTCCCCGCCGTTCACGGCCTGCTCGACACGATCCGCGACGGGCATCCGGACACGCCGATCGTCGTGATCAGCCCGATCATCTGTCCGGTCGCCGAGGAGCACCCGGGGCCGACGCTGCCGAACGACGGCGGTCAGTTCGACGTCGTCGACCGGCCCGCTGCGCTCGCGCCCGGAGCGCTCTCGCTCGTGCGTGTCCGCCAGCTGCTCGAGCTCGTGGTCGACCAGCGCACACAGGCAGGCGACGCACACCTGTCGTACCTCCACGGCCATCGACTGTTCGGTGACGGCGACGTCGACGACCTGCCCGACGGACTGCACCCGAACGACGCCGGCTACCGGCGCATGGCCGAGCGGTTCGCCGAGTACGCATTCGCTCCCGGGGGGCCGTTCGCCTGACGCCCGGCGCCGTGAGGGTGCCCCGCGGACTGTTGGCGGGCGGGGTCGGATCACTACGGTCGTGGCAACTTCCCGACACGAGTTCGACGAAAGGCACGGCGATGAAGATCTCCACGACCATCGGTTTCAACGGCGACCCGCGCAAGCTCGCCCAGCAGGCGCGCGACCTGGAATCGGCGGGCGTCGACCTGATCTGGGGCGCGGAGATCTACGGCTACGACCTGGTCTCCACGCTCGGCTTTCTCGCCGGTCAGACGTCGACCGTGCAGCTGATGACCGGGATCATCCCGCTCTACTCGCGCAGCCCGGCGCTGATCGCGCAGACGGCGGCGACGCTCGACGCCCTGTCCGACGGCAGGTTCGTGCTCGGTCTCGGCACGTCGGGGCCGCAGGTGATCGAGGGCTGGCACGGTGTCCCGTTCGAGAAGCCGCTCGGACGCACCCGCGACACGATCGAGATCTGCCGGAAGGTCTGGAGCGGTGACAAGGTCGAGCACCACGGTGCGACGTACCAGTTGCCGCTGGCGGAGGGCGGGACCGGGCTCGGCAAGCCGATCAAGTTCATGAACCGCCCGCCGGCGAAGGACATCCCGATCTCGCTCGCCACGATCGGGCCCAAGAACGTCGAGCTGACCGCGGAGATCGCCGACATCTGGCAGACGATCCACTTCGTGCCCGACCGCTTCCAGCAGGTGTGGGGCGATGCGCTGGCGGCGGGCACCGCCAAGCGTGACCCGAACAAGGCGCCGCTGGAGATCATCGCCGGCGGCACCGTTGCTCTCGGCTCGGGACCGCACGTCGAAGAAGCCCGCGAGGCGGCGCGGGGACTGATCGGGTTCTACGTCGGGGGCATGGGTGCGAAGTCGAAGAACTTCTACAACGACCTGTTCGTGCGCTACGGCTGGGAGAAGGAGGCCGCCGAGATCCAGGACCTGTTCCTGTCGGGCAAACGGGCCGAAGCGATCGCCGCCGTGCCCGACGAGTACATCGACCTCTCGGCGTTGATCGGCGACGAGGGTCACGTCCGCGAGCGCATCCAGGTGTTCAAGGACGTCGGCGTCACCTACCTCAACGTCACGCCCCACGGCCCCGACCCCCTGGAGACGATCGAGAAGATCAAGTCCTGGGCCGAGTGAACGGTCACACCGTGCCGGGTCGCACGTGACCGTTGCCGACCTGTTGCGTCGTTCGAACGTGTGTTCGTAGACTGGACGCATGGTTGCGCCAGGTGAACTCGCCGCACGACAGGGATCGTTGTTCGGCTTCCTCGAGCCGGCTGTCGACGCCTCGTTCTCACGAACGGAGCGGATCCGGCTCGACGATCGGTCGTGGCTGGACGTCGCCAGAGGATGGTTGCAGGGCGCGGATGCGGTGTTCGACGAACTCGTCGATCACCTGCCACTGCGCCAGCGCACCGACGTCAAGATGTTCGACCGCCTCGTCGACGAGCCGCGCCTGTCCGCATGGTGGCACGTCGACGGCGGACATCCCGAGCCGATGCCGCTGTTGGCCGAGATGCGCGAACTGCTGTCGGATCGCTATGGCGAGCGGTTCGAGTCGATCGGCTTCAACCTGTACCGCGACGGCGACGACTCGGTGGCGTGGCACGGGGATCGCCACCGCCACGTCGTCACCGATCCGATCGTCGCGATCGTCAGCGTCGGATGCCCACGACCGTTGCGACTTCGGCCGCGGGGCGGGGGGTCGTCGCTGGCGTGGCGGCTCGGCGATGGTGACCTGTTCGTGATGGGTGGCGCCTGTCAGCACGACTGGGAGCACACGGTCCCGAAGGTGCGCTTCGCCGGCCCCCGGCTCAGCATCACGTTCCGCAACGTGTGACTGTCACGTTCGACCCGACGCGGTGTGACCGTCAGGCGTCGAGCGGGACCGGCGGGTCGGTGACGCTGAAGTCGTCCCACACGGCTGCGTCGGGCATGCCCATGATCGAGGTGCGCACGGCTGGCGGATAGTGCATGTTCGGCTTGGTCTCGTCGTACGGCGGCTGCGCGACGGGCTCGTCGGGGCGTTCGAATCCGGCGGGTGCCGTCAGACCCTCCAGCTCCTCCGCCGAGATACCACACAGCGCTTGGACCTCGGGATCGATCCACTGGCGTTCGTCGATGTCGTGGCCGGTGCACACCTCGAGGCTGAGGCCCTCGGGGCCGGCGAAGTAGATCGACTGGATCATCCCGTGGTCGATGGGGCCGAGCACCTGGATGCCGTGGCTGCGGATGCGGTCTCGCAGCGTGAGCACCTCGTCGATCGACGAGACGTTGAGCGCCAGGTGCTGCATCGTGCCGGCGGTGACGGGGTCGCCGGCGTTGCCGGAGTGGGTCACGCCCCACTGCGGCTCGGTGGGGTTCCCGGGCGTTTGCACGAACGCGATGTAGCTGTCGCCCGACAGCTCGACGAAGCCGTGGAAGGTGTTCGCGACACCGTGCATCCAGTACAGCGCGCGGGTCGGACAGCCGAGCACCTCGGCGAAGAACGTCAGCTGTGCCTTCATGTCGGCGGTCGACAGCGCCAGGTGGTTGACACCGTCGGGATGCAGGTCGGGCGATGGCTTGCCACCCGTCGCCCGGTACAGGCCGAGGTGCGGCGCCGACTGTTCGGTGAGGCTCATGTCTCGAGTTCAGCACAGTGGTTCGGTCGGCGTGTGACCGTGGTGTGTGGAACGATGCTCGTCATGGCTGACCAGAAGATGACCGAATCGGAACGCCAGACGTTCCTGGCCGGGTTGCACGTCGGGGTGCTGGGGATCGAACGCGCCGACGGACCGCCGCTGGTCGTGCCGGTCTGGTACTCGTACGAGCCCGGCGGTGACGTGGTGGTGCTCACGAGTGCATCGTCGGTGAAGGGACGACTCGCTGCGGCGGCCGGTCGAGCTTCGCTGTGTGCGCAGCAGGAGGAGTTGCCCTACAAGTACGTCAGCGTCGAGGGCGCGGTGGAGATCGTCGACCTCGACGCCGGTGCGTCGAAGGCCGCTGTCGAGCCGATGGCGATCCGGTATCTCGGCGAGGAGATGGGCCGTGGCTACGCCGCATCGAGCGTCGGTCCCGACGACATCCTCATCCGCCTGCATCCCGAGCGCTGGTTCTCCGTCGACTACGCCAAGTAGCCGACCCCACCCCACCCCGGCCCTCGCGCGCCCCCCGCCCCCGCGCGCGCGCCCCGCCACACCAACGTTTGTGTGCGGATTCGGGTGGACCCGCCCCACCGGGAATGCAACGCAAACGGGATGGCAGAGCGGGTCAGGCCGGAGCGTGCAGGGGCCAGGGGGCGGCTTGCTCGAAGATCCGGGCCAGGCGCAGGCACTGGTCTTCGCGGTGGCGGGCGGTCGTGATCATCAAGCCGATGGGGAGACCGTCAGCGGTGAGGCCGGCGGGCACGGTGATCGAAGGCAGGTTGGCGATGTTGGCGAACATCGTCAAGAGGGCCGCCGTACCCGCATGGCAGCGCTGGCCGGCGATCTCGGTCGGCATCGGACCTTCGGCGGCGAACGGTCGGCACGGGTTGGTCGGCGTCAACAGTACGTCGACGTGATCGAACAGGCCGGCGACCTGCATTTCGAGGTCACGGCGCGCCCGCTCGATCTTGGCGAACTGGGGCAGCGTCACCGTGCGAGCGCGTCGCCATCCGCCGACCACCAGCGGGTCGAGCTCGTCGAGGCGGTCCTCCCACTCGTCGGGGACGTCGACGAACTGGTCCGCGGTCTCCATGAACGCATAGATCCGGATGAAGTCCTCGAACCGGACGTCGAAGCCGGTCTCGGCCAGTGACGCCGCATCGACCAGCGTCGATGCCGCCCGTTCGGCCAGTGCCACCACGTGCGGGTCGGTCGTCACGAACCCGAGGTCGGCCGACCACGCCGAGCGCAGCCCGGCGACGTCGAGCTGTTCGATCACCTCGACGTAGGAGATCCCCGGCGCCGGAAGCGACGTGCGGTCGCGCATGTCGGGGCCAACGGCGATGTCGAACAGCAGGGCCGTATCGGCCACGGTGGTGGCGAGCGCGAAGTCGACCGCATTGCCGGCGTGACGGGTGACGCCGAACGTCGGGACCCGCCCGTACGTCGGCTTCAGACCTGGCAGGCCACAGGAGGCACCCGGCCCGCGGATCGAACCGCCACCGTCGCTCGCGGTACCGAAGGCGACCGCGCCGGCCGAGACCGCGGCCGCCGTGCCGCCGCTCGAGCCGCCGGGCGTGCGCTCGGGATTCCACGGATTGCGGGTGACGCCCTGCAGTGGGCTCGCCGTGTAGCCGAAGGCGCCGAACTCGGGCGTCGCCGTCTTGCCGATCGGGATCGCACCGGCGGCGCGAAAACGCTCGACGTGGATGTCGTCGCGAACGGCGGGTCCGGCGTCGGCGTACCAGCGCGAGCCGCGCCTCGTCGGCATGCCGATGCAGTCCTCGAGGTCCTTGATCCCGAACGGCACGCCGGCGAGCGGACCGAGCGATGCTCCGGTGGCACGCGCTCGGTCGACGGCGTCCGCCGCGGCGAGTGCACCGTCGGCATCGACGTGCACGAATGCGTTCAGCGCCGGTTGGATGTCGGCGGCAGCATCGAGCGACTGCTGGACGAGCTCTCGAGCGCTGACGTCACCGTCTTGCACGAGTCGGGCGCTGTCTCGAACGTCGGGAACGACCATCGCCGGATCGTACGTGCCCCATCACGCCGTGTTCGTGTTGCAGTTCCGGTGGGGCGGGCCGCCGGAACCGTCGCGCAAACGAGGAATTGGGGTCAGTCGAGGCTGGGGAAGTAGATCTGCCAGGCCAGGAGCGACTTCGCCGTGAGGCTGAGCACGAGGTACACCTTCTCGCCGTAGATGTAGTCGGTCCACTTGCCGATGCCCCGGTACTGCAGCCACTGGTTGAGCGCGAAGCTGAAGAACAGAGCGAACTGTACGACCACGATCCCGTACACGAATCCGGGCACGGTGTCGGCGCCGACGATCTGGATCACGATGCCTGCCCACGGCGCGATGCCGGCGAGGGCACCGAACCAGAACGGCATCATCGTGGTCGTTGTCCGCCCAGGGGGATTCATGCGTTCCTGGATCCAGCCGAACAGGATCATCGCCACGTTGGCGCCGATGACGGCCACGACGGCGGTGATGTTGGTGATGCCGCTGTAGAAGCCGATCAGCAGGATCATGATCGTGGCACTGATCGAGTACTCGACCCACCGGAACCGGTTGATCCCGGTGCGCAGGTCATTTTCGTAGGTCGACCGGGCGAACGTTGCCGTCACCAGGTGGTCGATGGCTGCGAGGGCGAGGAACGCGGCGATGGCATAGCCGACTCGTATGTCGAAGAGTGGCTCGCCATCGGAGACGCGGGTGCCGGGTGGGCCATCGGGGAACGTCGAGACGACCTGGATGAAGAAGTCGCCCGACAACACCAGGATCAGGACCGCCTGCACGGCATGCAGCACGGTGAGACCCAGGTTCCATTTGCGGAGATTGTCGAGGCGCTCGGGCGTCACGCCGCTCGCAACGGTCGTGTCGGTCGTGTCGGTCGTCATGCTGGCGGTGTTGTCCATGGCGTGCAATGTTCCCGCGCCGGCTGATCCCTAGTCGAGTGCAGCCCTCAGGTCACTTCCGAACAGGCCGGTGTCCAGACGTTCGTGTTGCAGTTCCGGTGGGCCGCCTCACCGGAATCCGTACGCAAACGGGTTGAGGTGTTCCCGGTGAGCCGGAGCGGTCAGGTGCCGCAGAAGGTGCGGTACGACGCGGCCAGATCGGCCGGCGCCGGCTGTGCGAAGCGCTCGAGGCCCGGGCGTTCGTCGAAGGGACGGGTCACCGCCTCGAGCAGGTCGTCGAGCGCCTGGAGGTCACCCCATCCGGCAGCGGTCAGGACCTCGTCGACCACGTGGTTGCGCGGGATGTAGATCGGGTTGACGCAGTCCATTGCCTCGGCGATCGCTGTCCGGTCGTCGCCGAGCAGCACCTCCCACCGCTCGCGCCAGGTGTCGAACGCCTCCGGCTCCTCGAACAGTGCCCGGACCGTTCCGGCATCGCCTCGGACGGCTGACGACAGCGACCGCAGGCAGGAGGTGTAATCGACCCGCTGGTCACCCATCAGCGCGAGCAGATCGGCGATCACCTGATCGCCCCTGGCCTCGTCGGCATCGTCGTCGCCACGTTCGAGGCCGAGCTTGGTGCGCATCTCGGCGCTCCACGCCCGCTGGAAGCGATCGGGGAAGTTCTCGAGCACACCGGTCGCCAGCTCGACGGCGCGGTCGGCGTCGTCGTCGAGTACCGGGAGCATCGCCTCGGCAAGCCGGGCGAGGTTCCACGTGATGATCGCCGGCTGGTTGCCGAACGCGTACCGGCCACCGTGGTCGATCGAGCTGAACACGGTCGCCGGGTCGTACGCCTCCATGAACGCGCACGGTCCGTAGTCGATCGTCTCGCCCGAGATCGTCGTGTTGTCGGTGTTCATCACGCCGTGGACGAACCCGACCGCCATCCAGCGGGCGACCAGGCCGGCCTGCACCCCGACGACGTGGGCGTAGAGCGCCAGCGCTGGATTGTCGGCGTCGGCCGCGTCGGGAACGTGGCGGGCGATCGCGTGGTCGACGAGCCGGCGCAGCAACTCACGGTCGCCGGTCGCCGATGCGTACTGGAAGGTGCCGACCCGGAGATGGCTCGACGCCACCCGGGCGAGCACGGCGCCGGGGACGTGCGCGTGCCGCCCCTCGACCTCGCGCACGATCGGCTCGCCGGTGGCGACGACGGCGAGGGCCCGCGTCGTCGGGATTCCCAACGCATGCATTGCCTCGCCCATCACGTACTCACGCAGCATCGGCCCGACAGCTGCCCGACCGTCGCCACCACGGGCGAACGGCGTCCGACCGGAGCCCTTCAGGTGCAGATCGCGGCGCCGGCCGTCGTCGTCGACGAACTCGCCGAGCAGGAGGGCGCGACCGTCGCCGAGGCGAGGGGAGTAGCCACCGAACTGGTGGCCGGCGTACGCCTGGGCGACCGTGGTCGTCCCGTCGGGCACCGCATTGCCCGCGAGGACGGCGACGCCCTCGGGCGATCGCAGTGCCTCCACGTCGACACCGAGTTCGCCGGCCAGCGCCTCGTTCAGCACGATCAACGCCGGGGCTGCGACCGGCACGGGCATCCACCGTTCGTGCAGTCCGTCGAGTTCGCGGGCGAACGAGTCGTCGAGTTCGAGTTGGATCCCGGCAGCGACGGACATGTCTCCAGCCTAGGAACCGATCGGCGAGCGACGAACGTGGCTCCCGGCACCGATCGTCACTCGTGGAAGAACACTTGGTCCGCTGTGACGGCGGCCCGACGGTCCGGCGAGCCTCCGGTGAACCCGAGTCGAACGTTCGGTGAACTGCAGCGGGGAGAGGTGCCGATCGCCACGTTCGACTGCCGACAACGTCTCGGGTGGGTCCGCTTCAGCCATGGTGATCCATGATGAGCGGATGGGATTTCGACTCGCCAACGTCGACGGACGAGCGGTGCTCGTCTCCGGCGACCACTACACCGACCTCGCCACGCATTCATCCGGTGCGCTCGGACCGGATCCGATGGAGGCGTTGACACGACCGGACCTGCTGTCGGAGATCTCGGCAACGCTCGACGACTCGGCGGTCACCGGGCTGCTCGCCGACGTCGTGCTCGGCCCACCCGTTCCCCGGCCGCAGAAGTCGTTCGGGATCGGCCTCAACTACGGCGCTCACGCAGCGGAGGGTGGCGTCGAGCCGCCATCGAGCCCGCTGGTGTTCACGAAGTTCCCGTCGTGTCTCGTCGGGCCGACCGCCGACGTGGAGATCCGCAGCGACGGCTGCGACTACGAAGCGGAACTCGTCGTGGTGATCGGACGAGGTGGGCGCGACATCGCACCGGAAGACGCATGGGATCACGTCGTGGGCGTCACGGTCGGCCAGGACATCTCCGATCGTCCGGCGCAGTTCGCGGCGAAGCCGCCGCACTTCGATCTCGGCAAGTCGTTCGACACGTTCGGGCCGATCGGGCCGGTCATCGTCTCGCCGGACGAACTCGCCGACCGGAACTCGCTGCGCCTCGTGTGCGAGATCAACGGCGAGGTGCGCCAGGACGGCAACACGTCCGATCTCATCTTCGACGTGCCGACGCTGGTGAGCTTCCTGTCCGGGATCACCACGCTGGTCACCGGCGACATCATCTTCACCGGCACGCCCGAGGGCGTCGGGCGGGCGCAAGGCAAGTACCTCGCCGACGGCGACGTGATCACCACCACGATCGAGGGCATCGGCACGATGGTCAATCGGGTCGTTCGCATCGGCGACCCTCGGCCACTGTCCGAACTGATGGGAGCATCATGACCACCGAGCGCCCCACCCAGCCCCGCATCGAACCCATCGATCTCGATGACGTCACCGACGACGAGCTGCGTGGAACGCTCGCCGGCGCCCTGACGCTCGACGGACGTCCGCTCAACATCTTCGGGGTCCTCGGCCACCACCCGAAGCTGTTGAAGCGGTTCAACCTGCTCGGCGGGTTCATCCTCAACAAGGGCCTGATTCCCGATCGCGAGCGTGAACTCGTGATCCTGCGGGTCGGCTGGAACGCTCGGGCGGTGTACGAGTTCGGTCAGCACACCGTGATCGGCAAGCGCTGTGGACTCACCGACGACGAGATCACGGCGCTCACGAAGCCGGTCACCGACCACGACTGGAGCGCCGACGACCGCGCACTGATCGCACTCGCCGACGATCTCGCCGCCGATGACTGCGTCAGCGACGAGACGTGGGGCGCACTCGGCGAACGCTGGTCCGATGCGGAACTGATCGAGCTGCTGATCGTCGCCGGCTTCTACCGCCTGGTGTCGGGCTTGCTCAACAGCGCCGGCGTGCAACTCGACGACGGCGTGCCGGGCTTCCCCGCCTGAGCCGGTCCTTCGGGACCCGACCCCGGAGGACTTGGTGTTACGCCTGGGGTCTGACCCCTGTTGTAACGCTGGGTTCGTGGAGTTCGATCCGGTTGCCGGAGGGGTCGTGGAGGAAGCTCTGGCGGCTGGAGGCGACCGGCGTCGGATCGGTCACCTCGATGCCGCGGTCGCGCAGCTCGGCGACGGCGGCGTCGATGTCGGCGACCCGTATCGCGAAGTGCTGGCCCTGGTCGGCGGGTGCCGGTGCCTCGATCAGGTGCACCTGTTGGTCGCCGAGATCGAGCCACGCTCCACCGAAGCGGAAGTCGGGTCGGTCGTCGCGCTGACGCAGGCCGAGCACGTGGGTGTAGAAGTCGATGCCCTCGGCGGCGTCGCGGACGTTGATCGAGACGTGGTGGACTCCGAGCGGCTCCATCAGCACTCCTGCATCGATCGGTTCACGACGTCATCCCGCCGAGTCCGACGAGGCCGCGGGCGAGTTCGATCTCACCCATGTGGCGCAGCCCGTGCTGGTACAGCCAACACTCGAACCCGTCGAGCACCGTGATGCCCTCCGGCCCCGCGCAGCGGGCGCTGTAGGTGGTGGCGATCATCGGCGGATACGGCTTGGCGATCAACACCCTGGTGAAGTCGGCCGGGTCCATCGTGCGCAGGTGGTCCTCGGTGCGCTCGAACACCGCCCGCTGATACGCCTTGTATTCGTCGTAGTCGCCGATGCGCTGGGCGACCATCTCGTCGACCGTCTTGTGCTTGCCGTGGTCGGCGATGGTCAGCTGCACCCGCTCCTGCCACTCGTCGTTCCAGATCGGCGGCTCGCCGGTGATCATCATGAACGAGCCGTCGTGCACGTTGACGTAGTGGAACAGCGAGAACGCGATCGGCAGCACGCCCTCTCGCTCGAAGTGGTTGACGTGCTCGAGGTCCATCGTGTCGACCGCCTGGTAGTACAGCGAATGCATCGTGCGCATCCGCCGGTACAACGAGTCCTGGATCGGGTCGGCCAGCGCCGGCCCGGCGTTGAGCTCGAGATCGATGGCGGCGCCCATGTCGGTCATGTCCCGACCGTAGTCAGTGCGGTTGCATCTCGGGAGCGCCGAGACGCACGAGCCGGCACGTGAAGCCCACGTACCGCCACATCAGATCCGCCCCGTCGCAGCGCATGTCGTGGATGATCCCGCCGTGTGGACCACGGGAATGGAATCGGTCGACATCGACGCACCGTATGCCGATGCGTGGACAGATGGGTCCGTGGGGCACGCATTCGTTCTCGAGTTCGGTCCCGAGGTGTCGTCTCAGAGGTTCTCGAACTCGTAGATCCGTCGAGCCGGTTCGTCGGCCGGATCGATCTCGAGGTCCTTGAGCAGCCCGTGGTGCAGGTCGTAGGCCCATCCGTGCACGTGCTTGCCCATGTCGTCGCCCCAGCGCCGCTGGACGAACGACGTCGAGCACAGCCGGTACACCTGCTCGCGCACGTTCAGCTCGACGAGGCGCTGGTGGCGTAGCTGAGGATCTGCGATCGCCTCGAGTTCGTCGTGGTAGATGCGGTAGACGTCCTTGATCGTGCGCAGCCACTTGTCGATCAGGCCGTGGTACGACCCGTCGACCGCGGCGAGCACGCCACCGCACTCGTAGTGTCCGCACACGATGACGTGCTCGACCTCGAGGACCTCCACCGCGAACTGCAGCACCGACATCAGGTTCATGTCGGTGTGGACGACGAGGTTGGCGATGTTGCGGTGGATGAACATCTCGCCGCTGCGGATGCCGACCATCTCGTTGGCGTTCACCCGGCTGTCGGAGCAGCCGATGAAGAGGTACTTGGGATGCTGGCCGGCGGCGAGACGTTCGAAGTGCTCGGGATCCTTGCCCAGCTCGTCTGCGACCCATCGGCGATTGTTCTCGAACAGCTGTTGATAGCTCGGCGTCGGCACCCCGAGAGCCTGCCACAGGTGTTCGCCGATACCCACGACGGATCAACGGAAGTTGAGTTCCGGTGACAACCTTCCTAGTGTGCGGGCATGGCTCCTCGCACCGTCGCCGGCGATGCACGATCGGCTCCGCTCGTCGACGAGGGCACCTGGACGTTCCTCACCAATCACAGCCATGTGCTGATCTGTCTGGCGCGTGATCCCGAACTGCGCCTCCGCGACCTCGCAGAGCAGGTCGGCATCACCGAGCGCGCCGTCCAGGGCATCGTCAAGGATCTGGTTGCGGCCGGTTGTCTGACACGGCACCGCGAGGGTCGTCGCAACCGCTACGACATCGTCAGCGACCGGCCGATGCGCCACCGGGTCGAGCGCCAGCACGTCGTCGGCGATCTCCTCGCGGTGATGGCGCCGATCGACGACTGACCGCCGCCCGCCGACGGTCAGGCCGAAGGCGGCGGAGGCGGTGGTGGCGTGGTCGGAGGCGGTGGCGGCGGCGGCGTGGAGCCTGGCGGTGGCGGCGGCGGGGGCGTGGTCGGTGGGGGAGAGTTGGGCTCCGGTGTGGTCGGTGGCGGTGGCGGAGCGTTCGGTGGCGGTGGCGGCGTGGAGTCCGGCGAGGGCGGTGGTGTCGCGTCCGCCGGTGCGTCGTGCGACGTCGGTGTCGCACCCGCATCGTCACCGGCACCGGAGCCCTTCGAGCGCTTGACCAACACGACCACCAGGGCGGCGACGGCGGCGAGTGCCGCGATGATCGCCACGATGAGCCAGATCGACGAACCGTCGTCGCCGCCGCCCGGTGTCCATTCGGCGGTCATCGTGGCATTGCCGTCGGTGACGAAGTCGGAATCCGGCTTCACGTCCCACGTGGCAGTCGAACCGTCCGTCGACGTCGCGTTGTTGTCGCCAAGACTGCCCGGCGCGGTGACGATGAACCGGACCGTGAACAGGTCGTCGAGGCTCACGCCGAGCATCTCGGTCATCATGTCGGTTTCCGACGGATCACCGGCGAGTTCATCGACGCCTTCGAGGACAGCGCTGAAGCGCGTCCCGGCGTCGTCCTGTTCGATCGAGAACGACGACGTGTCGTCGCCGAGAGAATTGAGCTCGGCGATCGGGACACCGCTGACCGTGCAGCCGACGCCGACCTCGCCGTTCTCGTCGATCTGGCGGGTGCTCACCTCGAACTCGGTGAGTTCCGCAGTGAGGTCGCCGCACGGGTCGTCGCCCCCGGTGAACTCCTCGAGCAGGGCGTCGCCGGACAGCTCGTCGAGCGATCCGGCGTCCTCGCCGAGCAGACCGGCGAACTCCTGCAACTGCTCGGTGTCGATCAGGACGAGGTAGTCCACGTCTGCGGTCGCGTCCTCGTTGATCGTGAACGACGCCTCGACGGTGAAACAGCCCGCGAGCAGTGCGCTGGTCAGCGCGATGGCCGCAACCCCTGCGGCTGTCCTGATGGTTCGACGTTGCATTGGCGACACCGTACTCTTGGCATGGTGAGCCCCCGGGGAATATGTACCCCAAGGGGTATGTTGGGACACTGCATGACAGCCGTCGAGAGTGCGGCGGCGACCAGGTGAAAGGGCAACCATGAAATTCACGCAGTACTACCTCGACTGTCTCTCGCAGGCCTCGTATCTGATCGGCGACGAGTCGACCGGTCGTGCCGTCGTGGTCGACCCGCGCCGTGACATCGACGAGTACGTGCGTGATGCGGCCGCGGACGGTCTCACGATCGAGCTGGTCATCGAGACGCACTTCCACGCCGACTTCCTGTCGGGGCACCTGGAACTCGCAGCGGCGACCGGCGCCGAGATCGGCTTCTCGTCGATCGCCGAGACCGAGTTCGCGTCGCGCAAGTTCGCCGACGGCGAACGCATCAGCCTCGGCGACGTGCAGCTCGAGATCCGACACACGCCCGGGCACACGCCCGAGTCGATCAGCATCGTCGTCTGGGAGCATGCCGACGACGACGTGCCCTACGGCGTGCTGACCGGCGACGCATTGTTCATCGGTGACGTGGGACGTCCCGACCTGCTCGCTTCGCTCGGCTACACCCGCGACGAACTCGCCGACAAGCTCTACGACAGCCTCCACGGCAAGCTCCTGACGCTGCCCGATGCCACCCGCGTCTATCCGGCGCACGGTGCCGGCTCGGCGTGCGGCAAGAATCTCTCGACCGAGACGTGGTCGACGATCGGAGATCAGCGGGTGAACAACTATGCCCTCGTCGCACCGGACAAGGAGTCGTTCGTCTCGCTCGTCACCGAGGGTCAGCCGCCGGCGCCGTCGTACTTCGTGTACGACGCCGTGCTCAACCGCAAGGACCGCCCGCTGCTCGACGAGAACGCACCGCTCGATGCACTCGACCTCGATGCGGCGATGCGCCTCGTCGACGGTGGTGCCATCCTGCTCGACGGCCGTTCGCCGGAGGAATTCGCCCGCGGCCACCTCGTCGGTTCGATCAACGTCGGGCTCGACGGCCGCTACGCCGAGTTCGCCGGATCGGTGGTGCCGACCGATGCCGACATCGTCCTCGTCGCCGATCCCGGTTTCGAGATCGAGGCACGCAATCGGTTGGGCCGCATCGGCTTCGACCGTGTCGTCGGCCATCTCGCCGATCCGCTCGCCGTGATGGCTGAACATCCCGAACTCACGGCGCGGGCATCACGATTGACCGTTCCCGAGTTCGAACGCCGGCGCGCCGAGATCGACGGCCTCCAGCTCGTCGACATCCGCAACCCCGGAGAGATCGCGATCGGCACCATCGAGGGCTCGGTCGAGATGCCGGTCGGCCAGCTGCCCGGCCGCGTCGACGAACTCGATCGCGATGCGCCGACCGTCGTCTATTGCGCCGGCGGCTACCGCTCCTCGGTCGCGGCGAGCGTGTTGCGTCGTGCCGGATTCACCGACGTGTCCGACCTGATCGGCGGCTATGGCGCCTGGCTGGAGTTCGCCGGGCCGTCGTTGCCTGCACCGGCCTGACCGCCCCGCTCTAGCATCGGCGGGTGGTCGTCGATCGGGTCCGTGACATCGCTCGTCGAGCGTGGAACCTCGCCGGCGACACCTACGGGCAGTGGCGTACCCACCGCACGATCCGCCTCGGTGCGGGGCTTGCCTACTACGGGCTGTTCGCGTTCGTGCCCCTGCTCGCCGTGGGGCTGGCGCTCGCAGGACTGGTCGTGTCGCAGGCGGACGTGCAGTCGTATCTCACCGAGCAACTCAGTGCGCTGTTGGGCGGCGACGCCGACGCAATCGCCGTCGCCGCCGCCGATGCACTCGACGGCACGGGCAAGCTCGCGGGCCTCGGCATCGTCGGCGTGGCTTCGCTGTTCTTGACGGCGTCGCTGCTCGTGTTGGCGCTGCAGGATGCGTTCAACACCATCTGGGAGCGTCCCGTCCGATCCGGCATCCGCCAGACGGTGGTGCGGCGTCTCGTCGCCTTCGTGGTCGTCGCCGGTACCGGAGCGGTGGTCGTCGTGTCGTTCGCCATCAACGCGATCACCGGACTGTTGGACCGGGTGGCGCCCGACGTCGCGTTCGTCGACTCGCTGCAGGAGGTGATCGGGCTCACTGCATCGTGGGCACTCGCCGTCGGCGTGCTGGCGCTGCTGCTGCGCTATCTCCCGGATGTGGCCGTTCCATGGCTGCCGGTGCTCGTCGGCGCTGCGATCACCGCTGCGATGTTGGCGGTGGGGACAACGCTCGTCGGTGCCTATTTGCGTCGCTTCGCAGCGTCGTCACTCGTCGGTGTGACCGGAGGCGTGTTCCTCGTGTTGTTGTGGATCTACTACGAGGCGCAGATCCTGCTCGTGGGAGCCGAGCTCACGCGCGTGTTGGCCCGACGCCGCATGGCGGCACCAGTGTCGGAGCCGGCACCGTCAACCGGTGGTGACCGCAAGGCCGGCGCCGGCCCAGGCGACGATGCCGCCGTCGATGTCCGCGACTGAGGTGAAGCCGAGCTGCTCCATCATCCCGAGGGCCTGCCCGCTGCGGTTGCCGGATCGGCAGTACACGAGGTACGGCACGTCGCCGTCGAGTGCCGCCAGCTGCTCGGCGAAATCGGGCTCGTAGAAGTCGACCAACACCGCACCGTCGAGGTGCCCTTCGGCGTACTCCTCGGGCGTGCGCACGTCGAGCACGACGAGCCCGTCCGGCGGATCGGCGGTGATCGCCGCCGCGGCGTCGGCCGAGATCGTCGAGATCCCGGAGATTCCGGAGGCGGTGCTCGCCTCGACGGCGACGGAGTTCGTCGCGGCAGGGTCGGAAGCATCGGCGGCAGGGTCACTCCCACCGCACGACACCAACAGCAGGCTGAATCCGGCGAGGCCGGCGGCGAGTCCACGCGAGATCGACATGCCCGCATGATACCCCAAGGGGTAGCAGTGCGTGCCGGTTCGTGTGCGGACACGCCAGACTGACAGATGATGGATCCGGTCCAGCTCCCCGAGACGATCGATCTCGCCGGCGGTGCTCGGATGCAGGTGCGTGCGACGACCCCGGACGACGCCGAACGGATCTACGACCTCTACGACACGCTGTCGGTGGGCGACCGCCACCGGAGGTTCTTCGGCGCCTTCCGGCCCCATCTCGGCTGGTGCCGGGACTGGGCCGACGTCGCCTCGCGCGGCGGCTTCGGCGTCATCGCCGTCGTCCACCGCGACGATCAGCCCGAGGAGGTGGCGGGTGAGGCCGGCTACGGCATGCGCAGCGACGGTGACGGCGACCTCGCGGTCACCGTGGCGCCCGCCTGGCGTGGCTGGCTCGGGCCCTACCTGCTCGACATCCTGGTCCGCCACGCCGGCGCCGCCGGTCTGGCGAACCTGCAGGCCGAAGTGCTGTTGGAGAACGGGCCGATGCTGTCGTTGCTCAACCGACGTCACCCGGTCGCACTGGGTCACGACAACGGCACCGTGCGGCTGAGCATCGGCACCGCCGGCCCGGTCCCGACGTGGCCGTCCGGCGAACGTCGGCCACATGTCCTCGTCGAGGTTGCCGGGCGTCGATGGGCGGGTGAGCGGGTGGCCGAGGCCGCCGGGCTGGCGACGGCGATGTGTGCCGGACCTGCGGCGAGAGGTGAGCACGGATGTCCGGTGCTGGCCGGCGAGCGGTGTCCGCTCGCCGACGACGCCGATGCCATCATCGTGCTGCTCGATCCCGACGACGAGCGCAGCGCTGAGCTGGTGCAGGCGCATCGGGAACAATCACCGGGGACGCCGGTACTCGTACGCCATCACCCGTCCGCCGATGACGCCGCCGCCGATCACGCCGCCGACATCGGACCCGGCTGCGTCGCGGTCGAGCCGGACGGCGCCGATGCCGTGGCTCAGGTGCTCGCACTGATCGGCACGAGCGCCGGGCCGGAGGATCAGCCGTAGAAGATCCGTCGTGCCGACGCCTCGATCACCGAGCCGTCCTCCGAGCTGAGCGACGACATCACCAGCGCTCCGCCGATGTCGCCTGGGCTGGTGAACTCGAACGTCTCGGTGTACGGCCCCGGCTCCGGCCCGCCGCTCCCGGTGACGAAGCCCTCGACGATCGGCTCCCCGTTGCCGTCGGCGCGTAGTTGGACCTCGACCGTGCCTTCGAATGCGAGTGCCGTTCCCGACACGGCGAGCGGGCTGGTGACCTCGGCCAGCGCCTCCGGCTCGTCGATGGTGATGTTCTCGCTGGCGGCACCGAGGATCCACCAGCTGTCGTCGGCGGTGAGTTGACGGACGAACACCACGGTGACCGGGCCGTTGGCGAACGACCGGATCTCGACTTCGCCCGACCGGTTGTCGCCGGCCATGAACGCTCCGACGATCGGCTCCTCGAAGCCGATGAAGTCGGTCGCGAAGCCGGTGGCGGCCTCCACGGGGTCGTCGTAGCGGGTATCGGTCTCCACCCACGGCCACATCGCCGTGTCGATCCCCTCGAGGGCCGGTGGCACCTGGGTGGTCGCCGGCTCGGTCGTCGTGACGTCGTCGGTCGTCGCCGGGCTCTCGGTCGTCGTGACGTCGTCGGTCGTCGCCGGTGGCTCGGTGGTCGGCGCCGTCGTGTCGGTCGGGATGGTCGTCTCGTCGACAGCCGCCGTGGCGGCCGTCGGTACCGAATCGCTGGCGTCGTCATCGTCGCCGACGAAGATGAACAGCGCCGCGATCAGTGCGGCGACGATCACCACGATGCCGGCGATGAGCGGCCATCTCGGCGTGGTGCCACCTTCGGCCGTGCCGTCAGGTGTCGGTGGATTCTGCGGTGTCATCGTCATGGTCCTCCACGCTCCAGTGTCGACATGGCGCCCTCCGCCCGACAGGGTCCAACGTCACGCCGGCGTGCGCTGCGGTGAGCGAACCCGACCAGATGTCGGCTCTGCGCTCATCGCACGTGGAGGGACGGGTCAGCGAGTCCCCGCAGCGAGGAAGTCACGCAGGGAGGACACCGTGGTGAGGTGCGGATAGTCGCGTTCGGCGATGTCGATGCCGGTCTGCTCCGAGAGTCGGGTCATCACGGCGAGATGGTCCATCGAGTCGAGCTGGAGTTCCTGCCAGAAGTCGACGTCGTGGTCGAGGTCGGCCAGTTCGGGTTCGAGTTCCGGCGCGACGTCGGCGATCGCCGAGAGGATCATCGTGACGAGGTCGACCCGTTCGTGGTCGACCGTTGCGGGAGTGACGGGAGCGGTGGTGGTGTCGTCGTCGGTCACAGGAGGTCCTCCGGTCGGTTGATGAAGTCGGCGAGTGTGGCGAGGAATCGGCTGCCGATCGCACCGTCGGTCGCCCGGTGGTCGGCGGCGAGTGTGCTGGTGACCACCGGCCGCACGGCGACGCTGTCGTCGACCACCCACGGCCGCGACCTCGATCGCCCGAAGCCGACGAGCGCCACCTGCGGCGGCGAGATCACGCCGTGTACGAGGTCGGCGCCGGTGTCGCCGAGGTGGGTGACCGTGATCGTGGCGCCGGTCATCCAGCTCGCTCGCAACCTGCCGGTGCGCGCTGCGGTGACGAGCTCCGTGAGTGCGCTCATCACATCCGCCAGCGATCGCTCGTCGGCGCGCTCGATCTTCGGGGTGACCAACCCGCCGCGCCGAAGCGAGATCGCCGTGGCGACATCGATCGAGTCGGCCGCCTCGAAATGGTCGTCGATCCAGAACCCGTTGAGGTTCCGGTGGCGAGATGCGGCGAGGGCGACGGCTCGGATGAAGCATGCGGCGGGCAGGATGCGATCGGCGATCGGCCGATCGGCGTTGTGTTCGGCCAACCACGATTCGAGCGGCCCCACGTCGAGCTCGCGCGAGAGGTGGTAGTGGGGGATCTCGCGGTTGGCGGTGGCCATCCGCTCGGCGATCAACGACCGCATCGTGTCCGAGGACCGGCGTGGCGCTTCGGGCGACGGTGCGGCGGCCGGTGTGAGTGCCGCGGGCGACGCGGCGACCACGTCGGCCTCGATGACGGCACCCCCCGGTCCGCTGCCGCGGATCCCACCGAGGTCGATGCCGCGTTCGGCGGCGAGTCGGCGCGCGAGCGGCGATGCCGGCACCCGCCCGCCGGCGTCCGCTGGGATGACCACCGGTCCAGCGCCGAAATGTGCAGCGATCTGACCGCTGGGCGCGACGATCGGGGCAATTTTCGGGGGAGCGGTGTCCGGTACTCCGATGGTGTCCGCTTCGACGGCGTCCGCAGGGCGAGCGGTGTCCGGCTCGCCGTCGCCGGAAATCGCACGCAACCGGGCGATCGGCGTGCCCACGTCGACGAGCTGGCCGACGTCGACGAGGAACTCCTCGACGATGCCGTCGTGCCAGATCTCGATGTCGATGTCGGACTTCTCGGTTTCGACGGTCGCGACGAGGTCTCCCCGGTGCACGGTGTCACCCGGCGCGACACGCCACTCGATCACGCGGCCCTCGTCCATGTCCGCGCCGAGCGACGGCATCGCGTACTGGAACGTCGCAGCGTCGTGAGCGGTCACGATGCGACGCCGCCCATCTGTCGCGCGGCAGCCACGATGTCGTCGACCTGCGGGATCGCTGCGGTCTCGAGGTGCTTGGCGTAGGGGATCGGCACCTCGAGGCTCGCCAGACGGCCGACCGGCGCGTCGAGCGTCCAGAAGCACGTCTCGGTGATCTCCGCGGCGATCTCGGCGCTGAGGCCGCCGGTGCGCCACCCCTCGTCGACGACGAGCGCTCGGTGGGTTCGTTGCACCGATGCCGTGATCGTCGACAGGTCGATCGGGCGCAGCGAACGCAGGTCGATCACATCCGCATCGACACCGACCGCGGCGAGCTGCTCGGCGGCCTCGAGCGCCTTGGGGACCATCCCCGCCCATGCGACGATCGTCAGGTGATCGCCCGGACGCCGCACGACGGCGCGGTCGATGTCGACCGGGCCACCGTCGGGGTCCACGGGCCCGCGGTCGTTGTAGAGACCGGAGTGTTCGAAGATGATCACGGGGTTGGGGTCCGCGAGTGCCGTCGGCAACATCCATCTCGCATCGGCGGGCGTGGCGGGGGCGATCACCTTGAGGCCAGGCACGTGGGCGAACCAACCTTCGAGGCTGTGTGAGTGTTGTGCGGCGAGCTGGCGACCGGCGCCGGTGGTGGTGCGAACGACGAGCGGCACGTTGAACTGACCGCCGGACATGTGCAACAGCGTGGCGGCGGTGTTCACCAGCTGGTCGAGTGCCAGCAGGCTGAAGTTGACCGTCATGATCTCCACGATCGGTCGCAGGCCGCCGAGCGCCGCACCGATGCCGGCGCCGACGAATCCCGATTCCGACAGCGGCGTGTTGCGCACGCGGTCGCGCCCGAACTCTTCGTGGAGTCCCTTGGTGACGGCGTACGTGCCGCCGTAGTCGGCGACGTCCTCGCCCATGATGAACACCCGGTCGTCGGCGATCAGCGCCTCGCGCAACGCTTCGCGCATCGCTTCGCGATAGGTGATGTCGACCGGTTCGCTCACGGCCACACCTCCTCCAACTCGTCCTGGCTCCCGGTGACCAGGGTTCGCGGAACGACAGACGGGTCCGTCGGTCTGGTGACGTGATCCATCAGCGTGTCGACCGACTCCAGCGGCGCCGCCTCGGCGGCTGCCACCGCGGCCTCGGTCTCCTCGCGGGCCGCGGCCCACATCGCCTCGAGATCCTCGTCGGTGACCACGCCGTCGGCGATCAGGCGGGCGGCGAACGTGGTGATCGGGTCGCGTTGCTTCCACTGCTCGACTTCGCGCGGATCCCGATAGAGGTCCGGGTCGAACATCGAGTGCGCCCGGAACCGGTACGTCTGGAACTCGATGAACATCGGGCCACCACCGGAGCGGATCGCCGACAGCGCCTTCGTTGTCGCCCGGTGCACCTCCGCCACGTCCATCCCGTCGACGCTCCACGCGGGGATCGCATAACTGGCGGCCTTGAGCGCGAGATCGACCTGCGACTCGCTCGTCTGCAGCGACGTGCCCATCGCGTACCGGTTGTTCTCGCAGCAGAACAGCACCGGCACGTTCCAGAGCGCGGCCAGGTTCATCGCTTCGTGGAACTCGCCCTCGGCCATCGCCCCTTCGCCGAAGAAGCACACGGTGACTGCCCCGGTGCGCCCGAGCATCTGGTCGGCGAGCCCGAGACCCACTGCCAATGGGAGGTGTCCACCGACGATGGCGTTGCCACCGAAGAACCGCGTCGCTGCATCGAACAGGTGCATCGAGCCACCCCGCCCGCCGGAGCAGCCCGTCGCCTTGCCGAACATCTCGCTCATGATCGATTCCGCTGACACGCCGCGCAGCAGTGCGTGGCCGTGCTCGCGGTAGGTGGCGAGGACGGCGTCGTCGCGTTCCAGGCAGCTCATCACCCCCGACGCCACCGCCTCCTCGCCGATGTAGAGGTGCAGGAACCCGCGGATCTTCGACTCGCCGTACAGTTCCGCGCAGCGCTCCTCGAAGACCCGGATGCGGATCATGTCGGCGAGCAGCCGCCGTTGGAGATCGTGGTTGCCGGGGACCTGGGCGGGGGGAACCTGGTTGGTGGTCATCGCCGTGCCTGCCTCGTCTCGGTCGGCGTCTCGAGGGTCGAGGTGTCGCCTTCGTCCTCGCCGAGTTCACGCGCCTTGAGCACGCGACGCATGATCTTGCCGCTGCGCGTGTGCGGGAGGTCGTCGACGAATTCGATCTCGCGAGGCGCCACTGCCGCCCCCAGTCGCGCTCGCGCGTGGCCGAGCAGCTCCCGTCGCAGCTGCTCGCTCGGCTCGTGACCCCGCGCGAGCACGACGAACGCCTTGACGATCGCTCCCGCCGTCGCATCGGGCTTGCCGATCACGCCGGTCTCGGCGACCGCTGGGTGTTCGTTGATCGCCGACTCGACCTCGAACGGTCCGATCAGGTGGCCGGAGGTCTTGATCACGTCGTCCCCGCGCCCGACGAACCAGTAGTAGCCGTCGGCGTCGCGGCGGGCGAGATCGCCCGTGCGGTACCACCCGTCGACGAACGACCGTCGGTAGCGCTCGTCCTGGTCGAGGTAGCCGCGGAACATCGAGGGCCATCCGGCGCGCAACGCCAGCTCGCCGGATCGGGCCGGGTCGGTCACCTGCGCGGGAGCACCGGCGGCATCGGTGATCACGTTGCCGTCGGCATCGCGTTCGAGCAGTGTGACCTCGATGCCCGGCAGGGGGCGTCCCATCGAGCCGGGGCGAACGTTCTGCGAGCGGTAGTTCGAGATCATGATCCCGCCGGTCTCGGTCTGCCACCACGTGTCGATCACCGGGACACCGAACGTCTGCTGGCACCAGCGCACGGCGTCCGCGTCGAGCGGCTCGCCGACGCTCGCGACGAGACGGAGTCGGGAGAGATCACGCTCGGATGCCAGTTCGGCGCCGGCACGCTGCAGCAGGCGGATGGCCGTCGGTGCGGTGTAGAACACGTCGACCGCGTGGCGTTCGAGGATCCGATACCAGCGCTCGGCGTCGAACTCGGCCTCGTCGACGATGCTGGTGACGCCGTTCGTCAACGGTGCGATGATGCCGTACGACGTGCCCGTCACCCAGCCCGGATCTGCGGTGCACCAGAACGTGTCGCCCTCGTGGAGGTCGAGCACCAGACGGCCGGTCACGTGATGCGTCACGACGGCACCGTGGACGTGGACCGCGCCTTTCGGCTGCCCGGTCGTGCCGCTCGTGAAGTGCAGTAGCGCCGGCGTCTCCGGATCGGTCGGGGCGGTCACGAACGTTTCGCTGCCCTCGGTGAGGAACGCGCCGAACGACATCACTTCGGGTCGTCCGGCGCCGGTGCGACCGTTGCCGATGCCGTCCTCGTTGCTGCCGCACACGAGCACGAGTTCGAGGTGCGGCAACCGGTCGAGGATCGGTGCGACCTTGCGGCGGTAGAGCAGCGGCGTCGTCACGAGGACCTTGATCCGGCCGATGTCCATGCGTTGAGCGATCGGGTCGGGCCCGAATGCGGAGAACAGCGGCGTGAAGGTGCCGTGGGCCTTCAGTGTGCCGAGCGCCGTCGTGTAGAGCTCGGGGATGCGACCGGCGAGCGTGGCGACGCCGGTGCCGGCGGCAAGACCTCGACGCTGCATCGCATCCGCGAATCGATTCGTCCGTCGGGCGAGGCGGGCATAGGTGACCTCGACGGGGTCGTCGACGTCACCGGGTTCACGACCGATGAACCGCAGCGCGACACGATCGCCGTGACCCTCGCGCAGGTGGCGGTCGACGGCGAGGTCGGCGATGTTGACGCTGTCGGGCCGACCGGTGGCCCCGTCGGGACGCAGCGCAGCCCACGCGTCGTCCCACGTGAACGACGCGACCGAGGCGTCATAGTCGGCGAGCCAGGCTTCGGGATGCACCGACGGCCCGTTCCTAGGCGCTGAACTGGCCGAGGGCACGCAGTGCGTGGGTCGCGTACGTCGACGCCGGCCCACCACCCATCAGGAGTGCCACGCCGATCGTCTCGTGCACCATCTCGGGCGTCGCCCCGGCGCGCAGTGCGTCGTGCATGTGCAACGTGATGCAGTCGTCGCAGCGCGTGCAGATGGCGATGGCGACCGCCATCAGTTCCTTGGTCGCCTGGGGCAGCGCACCCTCCTTCACCGCCGACCGATGGAGGTCGCCGAAGCCCTTCATCTGATCGGGAATCACCTGCATCAGATCGCGGTAGCCCTGGCGCAACTCGTTGCGCAGTGCGGGGAAGTCGTCGGTCATGGCTGCTGCTCCTGGAAGTAGTCGTTCGCTCGCCTCCATCGTGTCCGGGTGACCCGAGCGCCGACCAGGGGCCAAGGTCAGTGCCTGCGACCGCACTCGCAGGGCCGATGCGCCGCGTGACCTTTGGCCCTGCCGCCACCATCGGCCCGGTGGCTTCAATCAACGCGGTGGACGTGGATGCGTCGCAGACAACGGGGGTGGGGGACGGCCCCGCTGGAGAAAGGTGAAGTCATGGTGCAGACGAATTCAACGGCGGGCTCGGTTGCTGCACCCTCGGTCGAGCACGGCACCTGGGTCGTCGGCCTCGACGGCTCGGACTGCGCGGCGAACGCGCTCGAGTGGGCCGCAGCGAACGCCCGGGGACGTGCGACGGACGTCCGGCTGGTCAACGCTTGGCAGACCCCGGTGGTCGGTGCCTACCCGATGTCGGCGCCGATGACCGTGGGGGTCGACGACACGGGACTTCACGATGCCGCTGCTCACGACGTCGCCGAGGTCGCCGCGGACCTCGACGGCCGCCTCGACCTTCCCGTCACCGCATCGGTCGGACACGGTGGACCCGCGGCCGTGCTGCTGGAGGCATCGGAGTCCGCCAGCGTGCTCGTGATCGGCAGCCGGGGCCGCGGCGGATTCGCCCGCCTGCTGCTGGGATCGACCAGTACCCAGTGTGCGACGCATGCCTCGGTCCCGACGATCGTCGTACCGGGCGATGCGAAGCCCGAGCCGGTCGGCAGGATCCTGGTGGGCTGCGACGGGTCGCCGAACTCGATGGTCGCGTTGCGGTGGGCGATCGACTTCGCCGCACCCGGGGGCACCGTCGTGGTCGCCTGGGTGTGGGATGCCACACCGCTCGCCGTCGGCGCCGATGCGTTCTTCTTCCCCGATGCGAGTGACCTCGCTGCGGAGCGGTTCCATCACCTCGTCGACACCGTCGCCGGCCACGCCACCGCCCGGGACGTGACGCTCGAGCGCGAGTTCGTGCGTGGCACACCGCGCTCGGCACTGGCCAGTCAGGCCGAGCACGTCGACCTGGTCGCGGTCGGCGCGCGGGGCCACGGCGCCATCGGAGCCGCGCTGCTCGGTTCGGTGTCGACATGGCTGTTGCACCACGTGCACCGCCCGATCGCCGTCGTGCCGTTGACGGCGTGAGCTGGCGCGGCAACGCAGCCATGGCGTATCGAGCGACGGCGCATGCGACAATGTCGCCATGATCCGTGTCTTCCTGCTCGACGACCACGAAGTGGTGCGTCGCGGCATCGCCGCTGCGCTCGAGATGGAGAGCGACCTGACCGTGGTCGGCGAGGCGGGCAACGCCGACGAGGCGATCGCCGCGATCCGGCGCGATCAGCCCGACGTGGCCGTGCTCGACGTGCGCCTCGGCGACGGCGAGCACAACGGCATCGACGTGTGCCGCGAGATCACGACCGAGTTCCCCGCCGTCAAGGTGTTGATCCTCACCTCGTTCGACAGCGACCGGGCGTTGGTCGACGCCGGGCTGGCCGGTGCGTCGGGGTTCCTCCTCAAGCAGATCCGCAGCACCGAGCTGGTCGAGACGATCCGCGGGGTCTCCGAGGGACGTCGCTACCTCGACGACGCCGAGGTGCGCCTCGCCGGGCGCCGTCTGCGCGAGAGCGAGGAGGGCCGCCTCGAGGATCTCACCGCACAGGAGCGCCGGATCTTCGATCTGATCGGCGAAGGGCGGACGAACCGGCAGATCGCCCAGGAGATGTACCTGGCGGAGAAGACGGTGAAGAACTACGTCTCGAATCTCCTTTCCAAACTCGGCATGTCGCGACGCACCGAGGCGGCGGCGCTCGCTGCCCGGCTGGTCGAACGCCACCGCAACGAAGTGTGACGGCGATCCGGCCGTGCCGGGTCAGACCGGGACGTGCCAGAGCAGCCGGGTACCGGCGGGCTCGTTGTGGCCGACCGTGCAGCTGCCGCCCAGTTCGGCGGCGCGCCACATCATGTTCGACAGGCCGCCGGAGCGTTTCGGCTCGTTGGGTAGGCCGACGCCGTTGTCGGTGATGTGCAGCGACAGGCCGTCGTCGATGCGTTCGATGCGGACTTCGGCGGCGGTGGCGTTGGCGTGGCGGACGACGTTCGACAGGCCCTCGGTGACCGTGGCCACCAGCTGATCGGCGATGAAGTCGGGCAGTGCGTCGAGTTCACCGGCGAGCCGGAGTGCGGGCTCGAATCCGAGATGGCGCGAACGGTCGTGGACCAACTCGGTGAGCTGCGCCGACAGGCTGCGACGCTCGCCTTGGGGTCCGAGCTTGAAGATGGCGGACCGGAGTTCGCGGATCGTGTCGTCGAGTTCATTGATCGCAGATCCGATGCGGTCGGCCACGATCGGCGGCTGCGCGGAGGACTGCACCGCCTGCAGGTTCATGCCGGCCGCGAACAGCCGCTGGATCACCATGTCGTGGAGGTCACGCGCGATGCGCTCACGGTCCTGGAGCATCGCCATGCGCGACGCCGACTCCTGGCGGTCGCTGACGTCGCGGACCACGGCGATCGTGAACGTCGTGTCGTCGATCGTGCACGGGCTCAAGCTGATCTCGACCGGGAACATCTCGCCGGACTGGTGCTGCGCGAACAACTGCAGGCCGGTACCCATCGGACGCGTCGTGGGTGCTGCCGTGTAGGCGGCACGGCGCTTGGGGTGCGCACCCCTGAACTCCGGCGGTACGAGTTCGTCGATCGAGGATCCGACCAGCTCGAGTTCGGTCCAGCCGAACATCTCGACGATGACCGGGTTGGCAAGACGGATCATTCCGTCCACGTCGACCAGCAACAGTCCGTCGGGACAGGAGTCGATCAGTGCTCCTGCGAGTGCGGCGCGGTCCATGCACCGGCCATCCTACGGGGTGCGGCGGTGAACATCGGAGTGGCCGGTGCGCTGGCGGGTGGCGCTCAGTGGCGAAGGTGCGGCGGTCGTACCAGCAGCACCGGGCACGGGGCGTGGCGTACGATCGCCGCCGCCGTGCTGCCGATGACGAACCTCGACATCCCGGTGCGCCCGCGGGTGCTGGCGACGATCATCGCGGCCTTGATCGACGTCGCGAAGTCGGCGACCTCGTCGTGGACGTGTTCGCCGTGGAGCACCTCGAACTGGACCGGGTGGCCCGAGTCCTTCGACAGTCTCCTGGCGAGTCGGGCCGGATACGACGACTCGCTGACGTCGCTCGAGACGTTGGCGTCCGGATCGTTCACCTCGACGATCCAGGGTTCACCGCCGAGCTCGATGCCCCACGCCGCGGCGAGCGGCAACACCGATTCCGATGCGTCGGAACCGTCGACGGTGGCGATGATCGGGCCGTCGAACGTCCGGTTGGTGACGTGTGGTCCGACGACGAGGACGGGCCCGAAGATCCGATCGAGCAACTCCTCGGTCACGCTGCCGAGCAGTGCCGCCGAACGGCCTCGTCCGTGCGAGGCGAGGACGACGGTCACCTCGGGATGCTGTTCGACCTCGTTGCCGATCGCCTCGGCGACGCTCTCGGCCGCGATGCAGACGTGCGTCGACGCTGCGACACCGGACGTGTCGTGTTGTTCCAGGCGCTCGACGAGGCGCGCTCGGGCCTCGCTGACGTCGTGCTGGTCGAACACGACCTCGATCACGTCGAGCGAGGCGTCGCCTCGACGCGCGAGGCCGACTGCGGCATCGACGGCTCGCCAGGACGCGTCCGAGCCGTCGACGGGAACGATCAGGTGCTGAACCACGGTGACTCCTCGTGTTGTGCGAGATGGCTGACGGCGAGGTGGTGCGTCATACCTCACGCTCGATTCGGAACCGCCGACCGGACACCACCGTCGGCACCAGTCGGACGAAGTACGGCTTGTCCGAGACGTGCCACGGATGCACGGCCAGCTCGAAGCTGTCGAACAGTTCGGTTTCGAGGGTGATCAGACCGGCGGCACCGTGGATGACGACGCTCCAGGGATCGTCGAGCTGCTCGCCGTAGGTGCACGCAGCGTTGTCGGCCTCGAACGCCACTTCGGAGGCGTCGAGTGCGTTGGTCAGTTTCGTTCCCATCGCGGTGCGGAACACGATCGATCCCTGATCGACCACGTGGTTGACGGGGAAGATCTCCACGCCGCCACGTGGGGTCGGTGTGGCGAGGCGACCGATGTCGACGGTGCGCAACAACGTCCAGCACTCGGACTCCGAAAGCTCCTCGAGCGGCTGCTGATCCACGGTGATCCCTCCATGCTGATCGTCACCCACCGGTGTCCTGCGACGCCAGGGCCCAATGTCACGGCCGTCGGGGCGCACAGCTGAGTCTTCGGGCCCTTGGCGACGAAGGCGGTCGGGGGCGATACTCGACGCCATGACATCTCGCTGGATCGTTGGCATCGACGGATCGGATGCGGCGGTCGACGCGCTGCGTTGGGCGGTCCGACACGGCGCCGAACGCAACGCCGAGATCACGGCGATCGGGGCCTATCACGTGCCGGCGATCATGTCGGTGTTCACGGCCAAGCGTGGATTCGGCGTCGACGAACTCGGTCTTGCCGCCACCGCCGGCCACGACGTCGACGTGGCGATCGAAGCAGCAGGCGGCGCCGCCGACGGGCCGCCGCACGTGGACGCGTCGGTGGTCGACGGCCAGGCGCAGCACGTGCTGGTCGAGGCCGCCGTCGAGGCGTCGCTCCTCGTGATCGGCCGGACCGGAAGCGGTGAGCTGCGCCATCACCTGCTGGGATCGGTGAGCCAGTACTGCGTGACGCACTCGCCCGCCCCGGTCGTCGTGGTGCCCGCCGGAACCGCGGTGACTGCGACGTCGTCGATCGTGGTCGGGTTCGACGGCAGCGAACACGCCGCCGAAGCCGTTCGTTGGGCGCTCGCGTTCGCCGGCGACACGGCGCAGGTGCGAGTCGTCGCCGCCGTGGAAGTCGCCCCGTGGGTCGACGAGGACCTGAGCCGCGACCGGTTCGGCGACGAGATCGAGCGCGAGGAGCAGGGCATCAACGATGCACTCGACCTCATCGATCCCGACGGTCGCGCCGAGCGCTCGGTCGTGCTGCAGGGTCCCCGCCAAGCGCTCGCCGAGGCGCAGGAGGGCGCTGACCTCGTCGTGGTCGGTACCCGCGGACGCGGGTTGATCACGGCCGGTCTGGTCGGCTCGGTGAGCACCTGGCTGCTCCACGACGCGGCGCTGCCCGTCGTCGTCGTTCCCAGCCGCTAGGTCCTGGCGCCGGCCACGCGTGGCGCCGCCGAGTTCAGTCGGCGTGCAGTTTCGGCTCGCCGGGGTGGAACTCGACGCCGGGTGTCGGTGTCGCCGCCAGCGACTCGGCGTCCTCGTCGGTCTCGGTCTCCGACCAGCCGAGCGACGTGTCGGGGCGGGCCTCGTCGACGATGTGGTAGCGCCGTCCGGTGACGACTGTCGGTTCGACGCGCACGAAGTTCGGCTTGTCCCAGGCGAGCCAGGGGAACAGCGGGAGGTCTTCGGCGTCGAACACCTCCTGCATCCGTTCGATCGGTCGGGCCTCACCCTTGACGACCACGCTCCACGCCGTTCGGTCGTCGGGCTCGTAGCCGTCGATCTCGAAGGCGACCAACCGGTTGAGCACGGCACCGGCCAGCTTGGTGCCGGCGGCGCTGCGGAAGACGATGCCCTTGTCGTCGACCACGAAGTTGATCGGGAAGATGTCCGGCTGACCGGCGATGTCGACGGCCAGGCGCCCGACGTCGGCGTGATCGAGCAGTTCCCAGCACTCCGACTCGTCGAGGATCTCGGTGGCTTGCTGTCGTTCGTCCATGTGCCCATTCAACTCGACCGGCCCACCTCGGTGCAGGGCCCTAGGTCATGGCGGTCATGGGTGGATCACTGCAGGCTGACCAACTCGAACTGCACGGGTACGACCGCATTGACGCCATCGTCGACGAGACGGTCGGCGAGGGCGGCGCTGGCCTCGGGTTCACCGTGCACGACGAAGACGACGTCGGGCACTTCGGGGAGCGCCGCGATCCAGTCGTGCAGGCCCTCGGCGTCGGCGTGGACGGACAGTGACCGCAACACCGAGACCTCTGCCCGCACGGGCACGTACCGCCCGAGCATCTTCACGTTGCGGACGCCGTCGGCGAGCGAGCGCCCACGGGTTCCCGCTGCCTGGAAGCCGCACAGCACCACGCTGTTGCGATGGTCGGGGAGCAGACGCGCAAGGTGGTGCAGCACGCGACCCCCGACGCCATGCCCGACGCCGAGATGATGATCGCCGGCGCGGTCAGCTCGTTCAACGACTTCGAGTCCTCGACCGTCGGACACTCGCGCAGGCCGCCGCCCGGATCGAAGATGTCGGACGCGAGATCCGAGAGCGCCGGATGGCATTCGTTCGGGTTCCCGGTGCGCAGTGCGCGGCGGTAGACGTCGAGCACCCGCAGCGCCATCGGGCTGTCGACGTACACGGGCAGACTGGGGATGCGGCCGTCGGTCATCAACGCGCGCAGCACGGTCAGGAGGACCTCGGTGCGGTCGACGGCGAAGGCGGGGATCAACACGATCCCGCCGCGCTTCGCAGTGCGGTTGACCAGCTCGGCCAGCGCATCGATCTCGTCGGACTCGCGCGGATGCAGCGAATCGCCATAGGTCGACTCGACCAGCACCGTGCGCGCCGCCGGCGGCACGCCCGGAGGGGCGATCAGGGGGTGGTTGCCGCGCCCGAGGTCTCCGCTCGCGAGCAGCGTCGTCGTGGCGCCGCCCCCGGTGATCGTCAGGTGGACGCTGGCCGAGCCGAGGATGTGACCCGCAGGCACGAAGCGGGCGACGACGCCGTCGGCGACCTCGACGGGGTCGTGGAACTCCACGGCTTCGAGGAGCGCGATCGCCGCATCGGCATCGTCGGAGGTGTAGAGAGGCCGCGCCGGGACGTGCTTGCTGAACCCCCGTTCGTTCGCGAAGCGCGCCTGCTCCTCTTGGAGGTGCGCGGCGTCGGGCAGCAGGATCCTGCAGAGATCACACGTGGAGGTGGTGGCGAAGATCGGCCCGGCGAAGCCGTCTCGGGCGAGTCCGGGCAGCCAACCGCTGTGGTCGATGTGGGCATGGGTGACCACCACCGCATCGATCGTCGCTGGATCGACCGGGAACGGCTCCCAGTTCGCGAGCCGATCGCGTTTTGCCCCCTGGAACAGGCCGGCGTCGACGAGCACGGTGGCACGATCGGTGCGCAACAGGAAACGACTCCCCGTCACCGTGCCGGTGGCGCCGAGGAATTGCAGGGTGGCCATGACAGCGACTCTAGGATCGACGGTGATGGCCGACACCGATCGCACCCCTGGCAGCATCATCAGTGCCGGACCGGTGATCGTCGGGGTCGACGGTTCGAACAACGCTCGGCGAGCGTTGGCGATGGCCACCGAGATCGCCCGCCGGTTCGATCTCGACCTCGCGGTGTTCCATGCGATCGGTCTGATGACCGTGATCGAAGGTCGCCACGTCCCGTCGGAGGGTCACCGCGACGACCTCGAACGCTTGCTCCGCCTCGACTGGTGTTCGTCGTTGACGGGCGATCCCGACGTGCGATGGCGCGCCGAGCTCGTGTACGGCAGCCCCGCCGACGTCCTGATGAAGATGGGCACCGGCCTCGATGCCTCCTTCGTCGTCGTCGGCTCTCGCGGCGTCGGCGAAGAACAGGCGCTCGGCAGCACCAGCCATCACGTCGTGCACCACTGCGACCGGCCGGTCGTCGTCGTACCGCCCGCCGACCGCACGGCCTGAGGCTCAGCGCCCCGACCCGGTACGGTCCGGGACATGAGTGAATTCAGTGATCGCGTCGCCATCGTCACCGGGTCGTCGAGCGGCATCGGCGAGGAGACCGCTCGGCGGCTCTCGGCGCTCGGCGCCACCGTCGTGGTCAACTCGTCGTCGTCGGTCACCGCCGGCGAGGCCGTGGCGGCGTCGTTGCCCGGGGAGTCGTGCTACCTGCGCGCCGACATCAGCATCCAGGACGAGGCGCATGCTCTGGTCGACGACACGATCGAGCGGTACGGGCGGCTCGACTTCCTGATCAACAACGCCGGCTGGACGACGTCGATCCCGCACGACCGGCTCGACGATCTGACCGACGAGATCTTCCGCAAGACCTTCGACGTCAACGTGTTCGGCACGTGGTGGGTCACCAAGCGGGCGATCCCGCACCTGCGCAGGTCCGACGACGCCAACATCGTCAACATCACCTCGATCGCCGGGCTCCGGCCGGTCGGTTCCTCGATGGCGTACTCGATGACCAAGGCCGCACTCAACCAGATGACGCTCCTGCTCGCGAAGAGCTACGGACCGATCCGGGTCAACGCCGTGGCGCCCGGACTCGTGGCCACCCCGTGGACCGAGGACTGGGACGCCATGCACGAGGCGATCGCGAAGCTGGCGCCGGTGCCGCGTTCGGCGACGCCCGACGACTGTGCCGAAGCGGTGCTCGCACTGCTGCGCAACAAGTACACCAGCGGCGAGATCTTCGTCGTCGACGGCGGCTCCACCCTCAAGATGTGAACCGCCTACGAGGTGCCTGGCACCTCGTAGGCGGTCACGCGGCGGACTTCTCCAGGATGTGGATGCCGCACGCCGAGCCGAGCCCGATCACGTGGGCGAGGCCGACCTTGGCGCCCTCGATCTGACGGTCGCCCGCCTCGCCGCGCAGGTGATGGCAGATCTCCCAGACGTTCGCGATGCCGGTCGCCGAGATCGGATGCCCCTTCGACTGCAGGCCGCCCGACACGTTGACCGGCAGTGAGCCGTCGCGCCACGGTGCACCCGAGTTGAAGAAGTCGACGGCACCGCCTTCTTCGCAGAGACCCAGATTGTCGTAGTGGACCAGTTCCGCCGTGGCGAAGCAGTCGTGCAGTTCGACGAGATCGAGGTCGTCCGGGCCGATGCCGGCCTGCTCGTATGCCGTCTTCGCCGCGTTGCGGGTGAGCGTGTTGACGTCGGGGAGCACCTGGCAGGCTTCCTGCCACGGGTCCGACGTGAGCACCGAGGCCGACACCTTGACGGCGCGACGCTGCTGCTCGAGTGACAGCGTCTTGAGCTTCTCGCCGCTGACGACGACCGCAGCCGCTGCGCCGTCGCAGTTCGCCGAGCACATCGGGCGGGTGTTCGGGTAGGCGATCATCATGTCGCCCATGATCTCCTCGAGCGTGAACCGCTTCGAGTAGGCGGCGAGTGGGTTCAGGGTGGAGTGGGCGTGGTTCTTCTCGGAGATCTTGGCGAACAGCTCGAAGTCGGCGCCGCCGTACTTGTGGCCGTACTCCATGCCGACTTGGGCGAACACGCCGGGCATCGTGTCGGTGCCGATGCGGCCGTCGGTGGACGTCACTGCGCCGAAGCGGCCCTGCGGCTCCCACTCGTTGCCGTCCTTCTTCGCCCGGCCACCACCACCGAGCAGCCCGACGCCGGCCAGCTTCTCGACGCCCACGGCGAGGCCCATCTCGCTCTCGCCTGCCTTGATCGACATGATGGCGGTGCGCAGCGCCGTGGCGCCGGTGGCGCAGGCGTTCGACACGTTGTAGACGGGGATGCCGGTCTGGCCGACCTGCTTCTGGATCTGCTGGCCGATGCCGCCCGAGCCCATCAGGTTGCCGGCCGCCATGACCCCCATGTCGGCCATCGTCACGCCGCCGTCGGCGAGCGCCGCCATCACCGCCTCCGATGCGAGGTCGACCACGTCACGGTCGGTGTGCTTGCCGAACTTGGTCATGTTGATCCCGAGGATCCAGATGTCGCTCACTGTCTCTCCTTCTCGGCCTCTCGGCCCGTGTGTTTCTTCGTTTGTGTTGCATTTTCGGTGGAGTGGACCACCCGGAATGCAACACAAACGTGGTGGTGTGATGGGCTCAGGCGGGTTCGAAGGCGAAGGCGATGGCTTCGGTGCCGTGGTCGTCGGTGCCGAGGGAGTAGGTGGTCAGCTTCACCTTCATGCCGGTGTGGACGTGGTCGGCGTCGGGTTCGACGTTGCGCAGGTTGCCGCGCACGCTCGTGCCGTCGCAGTCGACCACGCCGGACACGAACGGCACCTCGACGCCGGGTGCTGCGAACGCGACGATCGTGAACGTTCGCAGTTCGCCCTCGGTGGCGATCTTCACCTGGCGGAACCCGGTGCCGAAGCACGAGGCGCACGCATTGCGGCGGTCGAAGAACCGGGCGCCGCAGTTGGCGCACTCGTTGGCGACCAGGTGGGGATCGCCGTCGTCGAGTACGAGATAGTCGACGAGCGGAACCCGGCTCGGTGTTGCGGTGTCGGTCATTTCCGCGAACGTACCCATCGCCTGCCCGTGGCGACGACCCGGCGCGAGTGCGCATGGGGTCCCGCTCAGCGGTCAGGTGCGAGCGCAACCAGCCACGCCGGCAGCCGGGTGGGTCGGCCGGTCGTGGTGACGCAGCCGTGGACCGTCACGCCGGTCGCTCGCGGACGGGCGACCCCGGCGTCGTCCACCGTGATCAGGTAGGCCATCTGGAACGTCGCCCTGGTGACGTCGGCGAGACGGAGGTGCACCGTGATGTCGTCGTCGAACTCGAGCGGCTGGCGGTACTGCACGAACGACTCGAGCACCGGCGATTCGAGCCCGGCGTCACGCCACTCGGTGAACGGATGGCCGATCGCCCGGAGGTATTCGACGCGCGTCTCCTCGAAGTAGGCGAGGTAGTTGCTGTGGTGGACGATGCCCATCGCATCGGTCTCGACGAAGCGGACACGGATCCGATGGTCGAACTCGTAGTCGTCGGGCGAGGTGGACGGGTCGACGGACAGACGCACGCAGCGACCATACAAGTGGAGCCCGACGACAAGTGGCGCCCTACAGTCGCTGCCGTGACGCCGGCAGTCGTGGCTCTCGAGGAGGCGGGGATCGCGCATACCGTCCACGAGTACGAGCGCGGCGACGATCTCCACGGCTTCGGCCGTGAGGCCGCCGACGCACTCGGGCTCGACCACGACCAGGTCTTCAAGACCCTCGTGGTCGTCGCCGACGACGAACTGGTCGTGGCGGTCGTGCCCGTCAGCTGCCAACTCTCGATGAAGCGCGTCGCATCGGCGGTCGGTGCCAAGCGGGCGACGATGTGCGAACCGGCGGCGGCCGAACGCTCGTCCGGCTACATCGTCGGCGGCATCAGCCCGATCGGTCAGCGCAAGCGGTTGCGCACCGTCATCGACGAGACCGCCGGACTGTTCGACACCGTCTACGTCAGCGGCGGCAAACGCGGGTTGGACATCGGTCTCGCACCGGCCGACCTGATCGCCGTGCTCGACGCCGTCGTCGCACCGATCACCGCATGACGACCACCGTCTGACCGCAGACGACGGGGCGTCACCTCGCCGGGTGACGCATGAGCGCCTCGATGCGAGCGACGCGCGTCCGCGCCGGCGGATGCGAGGCGGCCAGGCGCGCCCGCCATCCGATCGGCCGTCGGGCGGTGCCGCTGGCCAGCAGGGCGCGCAGCGCGCTCGCCAACTCGCGTCCGAACCCCATACGCACCGCGCGGCGGTCGGCCTCGAATTCCGAGGAGTGCCCCACCAGGTTGGCGAGCGCATCGCTGCCCCGAAGCGCCGCGGTGAAGACCCACGACAGCAGGTGCATCACGACGGCCACGACCGAACCGATGGTCGCCACCGCCGGCGACTTGCGCCCGAAGCTCCCCGCAGCTGCATGGCCGACGTTCTCGAGGAAGAAACCGATCCGGGCGAGCAACACCACCGGCGCGGAGAGCCAGTGCCCGATCGTGATCGCCACCGTGTGCAGGCCGAGGTGGTGGCTCAACTCGTGCGCCAGCACGCCGCGCAGTTGCGCCTGGCTGAGGTCGTGTACGGCGAAACTCGTCACGAGCACGAGATGACCGCCGCAGGCGAATGCGTTCAGTTCGTCGATCGGCAGCACCCGCACGACGTAGCGGCTGGCGGGCAGCCCGTTGACCTGCGCGATCTGGGCCCAGAGCGGCTCGATGATCGCCGCCTCGTCGGGCGTCGGCACGCGCGCCCGCAGCAGTGGCGTCAGCACGAGCACCTGGATCGGCCGCACGAACAGCAGCAGTCCGGCGGCGAGGAAACCGCCCAGCACCCATCCGTACCCGACATCGGTCAGCCAGCCGAACGGCAGCCAGACGACGAAGAGGGCGAGCAGCGTGAAGGGCAGGATCGCGACCACTGGCATGAACGCCCAGATGGCCCCTCGTTCGACGCTTCGGGCGCCCTGACGTGCTCGCATCGCGGTGGTCACGATACGCACCGTGAACAACCGTTCGTGCCGGTATGGAGTTGTTCAAGATCCGGTTCGGCTCTCGCTCCGGGAGGACCGGCGGATGTACGTTCGGAGTGCACGGGCCGTCTGGAGACGGGCGGCGGGCGATGAGGAGTGCGGGTGCAGGAGTCAGTGGTAGTGGCGCACGAGCGTGAGCACCGGATGGTGCGAGCGCTGCTCGACGATGCCGCACGTTGTCGGGTCACCGACCGTGAGCGGTCGCGACGGCTCGCACTGGATGCCCGGGTGCTCGCACGCACCCATTCCCAGGTCGCACTGGAGGCCGAGGCCCTCTACCACCTGGCGTCGATCGCGCATCAATGCGGGCACTCCGAGTACGCCTTCGCCCTCGCCACCGAGGCGGTCGAGTTGGCCGGGCCGAACGAGGTCAGCCTCACGCTCGCGTGGTCGCTGCACCTGATCGGCGTCGTCCACTACCAGGCCAGCAACTACTCCGATGCGCTGGAACACTGCCTGCGGGCGCTCGAGGTGTACCGGGCCACCGAGCACGGCATCGACGAAGGACGCATCCTGCACACCGTGGCGGCGATCTACCAGTCGATGGCCGACTACGAGCGAGCCATCGCGAACTACGAGACCGCCCTCGCGGTGAACGAAGCGCTCGGGCGCCCGGATGTCGATGCGATGGTGCTGGGCAACCTGGCGCGGATCCGTGGCCGTCGCGGCGAGTATCCAGCCGCCATCGAGCTGGGTGGTCGCGCATTGTCGCTCGCACGGAGCGATGCGCCGGACCTCGTCGGCAGCCTGCTCGCCGATCTCGCCGAGGCCCATGCAGGGGCGGGCGACCTCGTCGCCGCAGGGATCTGCTTCGACGAGGCACGCGCCGGGTGGTCCGCCCGGCTGGCGTCGGGCGAGCAACTGCCGGTTGCCGAGCAACTCGGTCTGATGGTTTCGGAGGGCCGGGTCGCGTTGCGGACCGGCCGGATCGACGAAGCGATCACCTCGCTGCTCGCGGCACTGCATCTCGCCGACTGCGCCGACCACCGCGAACTGGAACTCGAACTCCACGATCTGCTCGCAGTGGCCTGCAAGCAGGCGGGGCGATTGTCCGAGGCGCTCGAGCACCGCGAACGGCACTTCGCACTGCATCGCGAACTGTTCACCGACGCTGCCGATCTCCGGATGCGCACGCTGCAGGTCGCCCACGACAACGAGAACGCGCGCCACCTCGGTGAGATCACCCGGTTGACGACCTCCGGTCTCGTCGCCGACTACGCCGCCCACCACGTCGACGTCGACGCCTACCACCTCGAGGCCTACGAGCGCCTGGCCGCACTGGCGGAACTCCGTGGCGGCAACACCACCCGGCACACCCGCGGTGTCGCCGATCTCGCTGCCGAGATCGGTCATGCGATCGGCCGTCAGCCCGAATGGTGCGAACGGCTCCGGCTCGCAGCTCGTCTCCACGACATCGGCAAGGTGGCGATCAACGATCGACTGCTGCTGAAGACGAGTCCGCTCACGGTGGAGGAGTTCAACGAGATCAAACAGCACACGGTGCTGGGTCGCCGCCTGCTGTCGGGCGTGTCGACCGACCTGTTCGCACTGGCGGCCGAAGCGGCGTGGTCGCACCACGAATGGTGGGACGGGTCGGGCTACCCCAACGGCCTGTCCGGTGGATCGATCCCGCTGTCGGGGCGGATCGTGGCGATCGCGGACGTCTTCGACTCGTTGTCGACCCGTCGGGTGTACAAGCGCGAATGGACCCGCGACGAAGCCATGCGATTCGTGGTGTCGGGGTCCGGTTCGCAGTTCGATCCCGACCTCGTCGACGCCTTCGTGAAGGTACTCGTCGCTCGCTATCCCGAGCTTCGAGCCGCCGACGCCTGACGGCGTCTCGGCGCCGCGTTCGCATCAGCGCAGTGCGTTGACCACCCACGTACGCACGAAGCGGGCCAGGTCGTCGACGTCGATGTCGTCGCCCAGCCGGCCGTTGCGGTACGAGTTGGAGAACGACGACACGGTGCCCAGCACGCCGACGGCGACGAGGTCCGACGGTGCGTCGGCGATCGTCCCCGCGCGCTGGCCGTCCTCGACGAGACGTCTCACGTCGTCGAGGTAGACGCCGGCGCCCTCGGCGAGCACGTCGGCGACTTCCGGATCGCTGCGCTCGACGTCGAGCAGGGCGAAGTACGCCGCGTGGTCGGCCATGAAGCGGACACTCGCCTCGGCGCCGTCGGCGATGCGCGTGACCGCATCGGTCGTCGGGTCCATCGCCGTGCCCTGGGCGCGACGCAAGCGCAACCGCATCGTGCGCACCAGTTCGGCGAACAGGGCACCCTTGGTCGGGAAGTACCAGTAGAAGAGGCCCTTGGCGACGCCGGCCGCTTGGCAGATGTCGGCGATGCGCGTCGCCGAGTAGCCGCGTGCGGCGAAGAGTTCCCCGGCGGCGTCGAGAAGCTGCTGCTTGCGTTCGAGCCCGTGCTCGGTGTGTTGGCGTTCGTCTGCAGCGTCGAGATGTTCGGTGCCGGCACTGCTCACGGCGACAGTCCAACCGAAACTTGACCCGCTGGTCAAGACGGCCGGTCGGCCCGGCGCCGCTGGGCGCCACTACGGTGAGCCGAGATGGCCGCCACCCGAGACGAGCGCATCGCCACCCGCACCCGCAACGAGAAGTGGCAGAACGTGCCACTGCGCATCGAGATGTCCGAGTGCATCAACTGCGATGCGTGCCTGCGCCACTGCCCACCGAATTTCGGTGCGATCTTCAATCACGGCGCCGACGTGATCATCGTGCCCGAGCTGTGCAGCGGCTGCGACAAGTGCCTCCCGGCCTGCCCGGTCGATTGCATCCATCCCGATCCGGACTGGCAGGCGACACCGGTTCCCGACGACTGGTGGGACGAGCCGAACGGGCCCGACGACCCGTACCGGTAGCTTTCTGGCATGAGCACGCCTGCCGTCCTGCCAGAAGCCGAGCCGCTGTCACACGAGGGATCGACTCGCACCGGGGTACTCGTCCTGCACGGTTTCACCGGGAATCCCTCGTCGATGCGCGGCATCGCCGAAGCGATGGTGGCCCTCGGCCACCACGTCGAGATGCCCCGCCTGCCCGGCCACGGCACGACGGTCGAGGAGATGGTGACCACCGGGTGGGACGACTGGACCGGTGAGGTTCGTGCCGCACACGGCCGGCTCGCTGCGCGCACGGATGACATCGTCGTGGTCGGCCTCAGCATGGGAGGGTCGTTGACGCTCTGGTCGGGACTGGAACTCGACCAGATCGCCGGGCTCGTGTGCATCAATCCGGCGACCACCCCGCAGGATGCCTCGGTGCTCGACATGCTCCAGGAGATGGTCGACGACGGCACCGAGATCGCCCCGGCGATCGGTGGCGACATCGCCGATCCGGACGTGGAGGAGAGTTCCTACGACGGCGCCCCGCTGCGGCCGCTGCTGTCGTTCATGCGCCAGGGACTCACGCCGATGGCCGACCGGTACGGCGAGCTGACGATGCCGTTGTTGTTGATCACGTCGCGACAGGACCACGTGGTCGAGCCGGCGAACAGCGAACATCTCGCAGCGAACTACGGCGGCGCCGTCGAGCACGTCTGGCTGGAGCGTAGCTACCACGTCGCCACCCAGGACTACGACCGCGCCGACATCGAGCGGATGACCGGCGAGTTCGTCGCCCGGGTCACGGCGAACTGACGCAGTCACCGATGCTCGCATCGATCCCCAGCCCGTCGTTCAACACGATCGACATCGGACCGCTCAGCTTGAACCTGTACGGGCTGATGATCGCGCTCGGCGTCGTCGCTGCGGTGTGGCTGTTCGGCAGGCGGCTCGAGGAGCGCGGGGTCGGCACGCGAGACGATGCCAGCTCGATCGCCATCTGGGCGGTGCTCGCCGGCGTGATCGGCGCTCGGCTGTACCACGTCGCCACCGACTGGGACCTGTTCGCCGACGACCTCGGTCGGATCCCGCAGATCTGGAGGGGTGGACTCGGGATTCCCGGCGGTCTCCTCTTCGGTGTCCCCGTCGGGCTGTACTTCGCGAAGAAGCGAGGGATTCCCCTGGCGGTCGCCGCCACCTGTGCGGCGCCGGCGATTCCCCTCGCACAGGCGATCGGGCGGTGGGGCAACTACTTCAACCAGGAGCTGTACGGCGGCCCCACCGACCTGCCGTGGGGCCTGAAGATCGACGCCCAGCACATCGACGCCACGCTGTACGCGGTCGGCACCACGTTCCACCCCACGTTCCTGTACGAGTCGCTGTGGAGTCTCGGCCTGTGCTTCCTGCTGCTCTGGATCGACCGTCGGTTCCGGCCGGCGCCTGGCCAGCTGTTCGTGATGTACATCATCGGCTACGGCCTCGGTCGCTTCTGGGTGGAGGGGATGCGGATCGATCCCGCCGACGAGATCGCCGGCTTGCGCTGGAACCAGTGGGTCGCGGTGATGGCCGTCGGCGGTGGAGCGCTGGTGCTCGCATGGATGCGTCGCCACCCGATCGCCGAGCCGGTGACAGCCGAGCCGGTGACATCCGGGCCGGACACGGCCGGTCCAACGGACGACTCCGTGGTCGCGGTCGACGATGGGACGATCGGCGACGATGGACCGATGGACGGCGACGTCGAGCGCTCAGGAGGCGAGACGAGCGCCTGACTTCGTGTCGAAGAGGTGGACCTTGGTCGGCCGGGGTACCAGGCTCACCTTGTCGCCGCGTTCGAGCGCGCTGAGCCCGTCGGTTCGAGCGACGATCTGCTGGTCCGTGCCGTCGGCGGTGCAGTAGAGGAATGCCTCCGAGCCGAGTTCCTCGACGAACTCGACCGTGGCGTTCAGGCCTCCGTCGGCGTGGATCTCGAAGTCGTTCGGCCTCACGCCCACCGTGACCGCAGCGGACGTCAACGCTTCGAGTTGGTCTGGCGTGAGCGGTACGCGAAGCGACCCGTAGATCGCCTCGGCCCCCGATGTGGTCGACGCCATCAGGTTCATCGCCGGCGACCCGATGAACCCGGCGACGAACTCGTTGACCGGGTTCGTGAACAACTCGCGCGGAGAGGCGCACTGCTGCAGCCGGCCATCGTTCAGCACCGCCACCCGGTCACCCATCGTCATCGCCTCGGTCTGGTCGTGGGTGACGTACACGGTCGTGACGCCGAGCTGACGTTGCAGCGCAGCGATCTGGGTTCGGGTCTGCACGCGCAGTTTCGCATCGAGGTTCGACAGCGGTTCGTCCATCAGGAACACCTGCGGTTCCCGTACGATCGCCCGCCCCATCGCCACACGCTGACGTTGACCGCCCGACAGCTTCGCCGGCTTGCGGTCGAGGAATTCCTCGAGGTCCAAGATCCGCGCCGCCTCCTCGACGCGTGAACGCCGTTGCTTCTTCTTCACCTTCTTGACCTTGAGGTGGAAGCCGATGTTCTCCGCCACCGTCATGTGCGGATAGAGCGCGTAGGACTGGAAGACCATCGCGATGTCGCGGTTCTTCGGCGCCACGTCGGTGACGTCGCGGTCGCCGATCATGATGTGCCCGTCGTCGACCGGCTCGAGGCCCGCGAGCATGCGCAGGGTCGTCGACTTGCCGCAACCCGACGGACCGACCAGCACGAGGAACTCGCCGTCGCCGATCTGGAGGTCGAGCGCGTCGACTGCCGGTGCGTCGGTGCCCGGATAGGTCCGGCTGGCGTGCTGGAACGTGACGGTGGCCAATGGTGCTCCTGAGTCGTGGGACGTCGACGGTCGTGCCGTGGCACCCTCCCATCATGGCCCGTACGCGCCACCCGGCCAGCGTTGCTGCCGTCGGCGTCCACCCGCGTTGCGATGAGCGAAGCGCCGCTATCTGGTCGGTTCGCTCATCGGTGCCGTCCGGTGGCGTGGTGCGGTCGGGTCGTCGGGTGGCGTGGCGGACGTGGTCAACTGTCGTCGTGGCGGCGCTGGTCCAACTCCATGGAACGACGTTCGACGTGGTCGTCGACGTCTCGACTGCGACACCGACCGTGGTGCACTGGGGCCTGCCGCTCGGCCCTGAGGCGAACCTCGATGCGCTCGATGCGGCGCTCGGGCGCCCGGCGGTGGCCGGGTCGACCGGGCCCGTCGCCCCGGTGAGCGTCGTCGCACTCCACGCCGACGGCTTCGCCGGACGTGCAGGGCTCGCCGGTCGCCGCGGAGGCGGACGTGACTGGGCGCCACGGTTCGAGCCGACCGGGTACCGCATCGTCGACGGCGAGCTCGTCGTCGAGGCCGTCGACCACGTCGCAGGGCTGGGGCTCACCACGGCGATCTCGGCGGGCGACGTGCTCGGCGTGCGTGTGACGCTCACGAACATCGGTCACCGCCGTTACTCGCTCGATGCGCTGACCGTGAGCCTGCCGTTGCCCGACGCCTCCGACGAGCTCCTCACGTTCGAGGGTCGATGGGCCCGCGAGTTCCAGCCGCTGAGATCGGCATGGAAGCACGGCGCAGTCGTCTCCGAACACGTTCGCGGACGAACCTCGCACGAACATCCACCGCTGCTGTTCGCAGGCCCTGCCGGTTTCCGCGAGTGGGCCGGCGAAGTGCACGGCGTGCATCTCGCGTGGAGCGGCAACCACACGCTGCTCGCCGAACGGCTGGCCGACGGCCGGCGGTACGTGCAGGCGGGCGAGTTGCTGCATCCAGGCGAAGTCGTGCTCGAACCGGGCGAGTCGTACACGACGCCCGAGGTGGTCGCCGTGTACTCGGCCGAGGGCCTCACACCGGCGACGTGGGGGTTCCACCGAGCGGTGCGTGGCGGCGCGTCGCACCCGTCGTCGCCGCGTCCGGTGCTGTTGAACACCTGGGAGGCGGTGTACTTCCGCCACGACCTCGACACGCTCCGTGAGCTCGCCGATGTCGCCGCCGAGATCGGGATCGAACGCTTCGTGCTCGACGACGGATGGTTCGGCTCGCGCCGCGACGACACGTCGGGACTCGGCGACTGGGTCGTGTCGAGCGACGTGTATCCCGACGGACTTGCGCCGTTGATCGACCACGTCACCGGGCTCGGCATGGAGTTCGGCATCTGGGTCGAGCCCGAGATGGTCAACCCTGACAGTGAGCTGTTCCGGGCGCATCCCGACTGGACGCTGACCACCGACGGCTACGTGCCCGTGCTCGGGCGCAACCAACTCGTCGTGGACCTCGGCCGTCCCGATGCCTTCGCGCACGTCCTCGGCCGGCTCGATGTGCTGCTCGCCGATCACGACATCTCCTACGTCAAGTGGGACATGAACCGCGACCACGTGCAGGCATCGGGAGCCTCGGGCGCGGCGGGCAGCCATCGCCAGACGATGGCCCTCTACGAACTGCTCGACGAACTGCGGCGGCGACATCCCGGCGTCGAGTTCGAGTCGTGTGCGAGCGGCGGTGGTCGCATCGACCACGAGATCCTGCGGCGCGTCGAACGCGTGTGGACCAGCGACTGCAACGACGCACTCGAGCGTCAGACGATCCAGCGCGGGGCCTCGATGCTGATCCCGCCCGAGATGATGGGCGCCCACATCGGCCCGACGCGGGCACACACCACCGGTCGGGTCCACACGCTCGCGTTCCGTGGGTCGACCGCACTGTTCGGCCATCTCGGTGTGGAGTGGAACGTGGCGCGTGTCGACGACGCGAGCCGCGCCGCACTCGCCCGAGTGATCGCCGTACACAAGCGGTTCCGCCCGCTGCTGCACACCGGCGACGTGGTGCGTTTCGACACCGAGCACGCCTACTGCGCACACGGCGTCTACGCGGCCGACCGCTCCGAGGCCCTGGTCTCGTTCGCTCAGCTCACGACGGCGGCGAGCCTCACGCCGCCTGCACTGCGTCTTCCGGGTCTCGATCCGCAGGGGCGGTACCGCATCGAACACGTGGCGCTGCCCGACGAACGGTGGGGGATGGCACTCGAGCAGCCGGCATGGCTCAGCAGTGGCGTCGAGCTCACCGGCCGCCAGCTCGCCGCACACGGCATCCGGCCGCCCGTGATGCATCCCGAGTCAGCCGTGTTGTTCTCGCTGACGTCGGTGAGCTGAGCACCCGAACCGGTCCGCAACTCTGGGACAGCCCCGCGTCACAATCGAATCCGAGGAACTGCTGCGCCGGTTCCGATTCGTCGCTCCGGCGACCGACTGCCATCACGAGCCCGGGAGGAACCATGGGCAAGAACAGTCGTCGACGCCGTGTCGACAAGCAGCGCCGCGCCGATCGCCGGCGCCGCGACGAGTTGTCAAGCAAGGGCCGGCGCCCACCAGCCGACCAGCTCGAGGGCGAACCGGTCGAGGAACCAGCTGACCGGCACGGCGAACGGCTGGTCGACACCGAGCCGCCCGCTGGAAGCGAAGTCGAGGAGCTCTTGGGACTCCTCCTGCGCAATCGGGTGTGGACGCGTGGTTGGCAGCCCGACGAGCTGGTGCGCCACGCGCGTCGCCAGGCAACGGCCACATCGTCGGATGTCGAGCTGCTGATCGTGGCGATCGCCGCCGATGCGATGCGCCACGACCGTGTCGGATCCGTCGTACACGCTGCCTGGCGTCGTCAGACCGATCGACTGATCGCCATGGCCGAGCACGATCCTGGCCGGGCCGGCTGGCTCGGGCGCTGGCTCGAGGCCGATGCCGCCGGCGAGCGCGAGCCGAAGGCTCCATCGTTGCTCCAGCTGTTGCTGGGTCTGCCGGGGCTGCCCATCCTGATCACGCCGCCGGGTGCGTCCGCCGGCGTGGGCGTCGGCCTCGCCGAACTCCTCGGCGACGCAGCCGAGAGCGACCCGCGTCTGGCAAAGGTGCGCGCGCTGCTCGCCAAGGCGGAGTCGACCGAGTTCCCCGCCGAGGCCGAGGCCTTCACAGCGAAGGCGCAGGAGCTGATGACTGCCGCCTGCATCGACGAAGCCACCCTTCGAGCGAGCACTTCGAGTCGGTCGACCGGCCGTATTTCGGCGGTGCGGATCGGTCTCGACGATCCATACATCGCCTCGAAGCGCACGCTGCTGCGGGTCGTGTGCGCAGCCAACGACGCACGATGTGTGTTCCACACCGCCGTGGACCTGGCCACCGTGGTCGGGCCCATCGTGCAACTGGTGCACGTGGAGTTGCTTTTCACGTCACTGCTGATCCAGGTCCAAGCCGCCCTGAGCGCTGACGCCGAAAGGGCAGCGCCGGGCAGCCACACCAGAAGTCGCGGGTACCGGTCGTCGTTCATCGTGGGTTTCGCCATGCGGATCGGCGAGCGACTGCACCGGGCGCGTTCGGTGGCGTTCTTCCGCTCGGGCGCCGATGCCCTGCCGGTCCTCGCGGCCGACGATCGAGCGACGGCCGAACTGTTCGATCGGCTCGTCGGCCCGACGACGAGGCTCCGGTCGTCCGCTGGCGTCGATGCGTTGGGATTGCGTGCCGGGGCGGACGCAGCCGACCGTGCGAGCCTGCGAGAGTCGGGGCTGCACGCGACGCCGACCGACACGCTCGGTCAGCTCCCGGATGCGAGCTGACCGCTGCCGTCCGTTCAGGCCCGAAATGTGCCTGGATCGTCGCGCTGAGCGCGACATCCCGTGCACGTTTCGGGCTGATGGGGTCCGCGCGGCGCCGGTAGCGTTGGCGGCCGTGTCCGATCGCATCACTCCAGAGGCCGTTGCCAAGGTGGCCAAGCTCGCTCGGCTGTCACTGACCGACGACGAACTCCAGCAGGCGACCCACCAGCTGAGCGACATGCTCGACCATTTCGCGGACATCGACGCACTCGATCTCGACGGGGTCGAGCCGATGACACATCCCACGCCGATCGCCAACGTGATGCGCGAGGACATCGAGATGGATTGTCTCGACCGCGACGAGGTGCTCGCCGCCGCCCCCGCCGCCGAGGACGGGCGCTTCCGTGTGCCCCCGATCGTCGGGCTGGAGGACTGAGCGTGAGCAATGAGCTCCCGACCAGCGCGGCGGACATCGCCTGGAACGTCCGCAACAACATCACCAGCGCCAGCGAGGTGCTCGAGCACCACCTCGCGACGATCGACGAGCGCGAGGGCGACATCCATGCGTTCAACCTCGTGCTCGCCGACGAGGCGCGGGTCCGAGCCGCCGAGATCGACGACGCGGTGTCGGTCGGTCGCGATCCGGGCCCGCTCGCCGGCGTGCCGGTCGCGCTCAAGGACAACATGTGCACACGAGGGATCCCGACGACGTGCTCGTCGAAAATCCTCGACGGCTGGCGGCCGCCCTACGACGCCACCGTCGTCAGCAAGCTGCGCGAGGCGGGCGCGGTCGTGATCGGCAAGACGAACCTCGACGAGTTCGCGATGGGTTCGAGCACCGAGAACTCCGCCTTCGGCGCGACCCGCAACCCCCACGACACCAGCCGCGTACCCGGCGGGTCGAGCGGCGGGTCCGCAGCGGCCGTCGCCGCAGGGTTCGCGGCGGTCGCTCTCGGCTCCGACACCGGCGGCTCGATCCGTCAGCCCGCTGCGTTGTGCGGTGTCGTCGGCGTCAAGCCGACGTACGGCGCCGTGAGCCGGTACGGCCTGGTCGCCTTCGCCTCGAGCCTCGATCAGATCGGCCCGTTCTCGCACGACGTCGCCGATGCTGCACTCGTGTTGGAAGCGATCTCCGGCCACGACGAGATGGACTCCACATCGATCCGCCAGGGTCCGCTGGAGATCACCCGTCAGCTCGACATGGGCGTGGCCGGGCTCCGCGTCGGTCGCATCACCGACCTGCCCGAAGGTGCCAGCCCGGATGTCGCCGCCCGCTTGGAGGAGGCGTTCGACGCGCTCCGCGTGGCCGGCGCCGAGATCGTCGACGTCGAAGTGCCGGCGTTCTCCTACGGCCTCACGGCGTACTACCTGATCGCGCCGGCCGAGGCGTCGAGCAACCTCGCCCGTTACGACGGCGTCCGCTTCGGTCACCGTGTCGAGGCCCCCGACACCAACGCGATGTACATGGCGACACGAACCGACGGCTTCGGCGCCGAGGTCAAACGGCGCATCATGCTCGGCACCTACGCGCTGTCGGCGGGTTACTACGACGCCTACTACGGCCGGGCGCTCAAGGTGCGTCGCCGCATCGCCGCCGACTTCGCCGCCGCCTACGACCGCGCCGACGTGCTCCTCACGCCCGCATCGCCGACGGTGGCGTTCCACCTCGGCGACAAGACGTCGGACCCGATGGCGATGTACCTCTGCGACACCTACACGATCCCGTCGAACCTCACCGGCGATCCGGCGATGAGCGTGCCGTTCGGATCTGGCGAGGACGGGCTGCCGGTCGGTGTACAGGTCCTCGTCCCGGCGCTCGAGGAGTCACGCATGTTCCGCACCGCAGCGGAGCTGGAACGGAGGGCACCCAGGTGAGCGACACGGCGAACGCAACGGGCGAGGAGACGTGGACGTTCCACGGCTACGAGATGGTGGTCGGACTCGAGGTCCACGTCGAGCTCGCCACGCGCACCAAGCTCTTCTCGGCGTCGCCGAACCGATTCGGTGACGAGCCGAACACCAACATCGACCCGGTCACGCTCGGCCTGCCCGGTGCGCTGCCGGTGCTCAACCGTCAAGCCGTGGAGTTGGCGATGCGGTTGGGTCTGGCGCTCGACTGCAGGGTGCAGCGTTCCACGTTCGCCCGCAAGAACTACTTCTATCCCGACATGCCGAAGGCGTACCAGATCAGCCAGTACGACGAGCCGATCTGCGTCGACGGGTGGCTCGATCTGCCCGGCAGCATCCGCGTCGGCATCGAGCGCGCACATCTCGAGGAGGACACGGGAAAGTCGACTCACGTCGGTGGCAGCGGTGGACGCATCCACGGCAGCGACTTCTCGCTGATCGACTTCAACCGTGCCGGTGTCCCGCTCGTCGAGATCGTGAGTCGTCCCGACATCCGCACACCCGACCAGGCGAAGGCCTACGTGAGCGAGCTGCGAGCGATCCTCGTCGCCGTCGGAGCGTCCGACGCGAAGATGGAGGAGGGCTCGATGCGCGTCGACGCGAACGTCAGCGTGCGGCGCCCAGGAGCGGAGTTCGGCACGCGCTGCGAGATCAAGAACGTCAACTCCGTGCGCTCCGTCGGCCGCGCGATCGAGTACGAGGCGCAGCGGCAGGTCGGCATGCTCGAGGCCGGCGAGACGATCCGCCAGGAGACCCGTCACTGGGACGAGAACGACGGGAGGACCCACACCTTGCGCAGCAAGGAGGACGCCGACGACTACCGCTACTTCCAGGAGCCCGACCTCGTCGTCGTCGATCCCGACCCCGAATGGATCGAGCGGGTGCGAGCCGGCCTGCCGATGCTGCCCGCGGTGCGACGAGCCCGCCTCGCCGACGCCACCGGTCAGCTTCCCGACGCCGAGGCGATCCTCGTCGTCACCGATCGCGATCAGGACCGCTACGTGTTCGCCGTCGTCGAAGCCGGCGGCGACGCTGCACGGGCGCTCGTGCACGTCAAGGAAGCATTCGCCGACGAGGGCTCGCGCCCGAACGTGCCGGCCGCCGACCTCGCCCGGCTGACCCGGATGGAGGTCGACGGGGCGCTGACCGCCACCCAGGCCAAGCAGGTGCTCGCCGAGATCGTCGCCAACGGCGGCGGTGACGCGGCGGCGATCGCAGCGGCGAAGGGCTTCGAGGCGATGGACACGAGCGCACTCGAGGCGTTGGTCGACGAGGCGATCGCTGCGCAGCCCGACGCCTGGGCCAAATTCTGTGCCGGCGAGGGCCGGGCGGTGGGCGCACTGGTCGGCGCCGTGATGAAGGCTTCGCAGGGCCAGGCCGACGGCAAGGCCGTGACGGCGCTCCTCGAACAGCGTCGCACCTCCTCCTGACGCGAGGTTCCCTGCGTCCGGGTCTCCGGTGACCACGGCGGTGGTGGTGGTGACGTCGGTCACGAAGGGACTTTCGGGCCTGGAGAGCTCAGTCGATCGACTGGCATACTGTGCCAGGTGGGGGTTTTCGACCTGACCGGGCAAGTGGCGGTGGTGACCGACGCCGGCCACGGCATCGGGGAGGGCATCGCTCGTGCGTTCGCCGACGCCGGCGCCGCCGTCGTGCTCGCCGCCCGCACCACTGCGGAGGTCGATGCGGTCGCGTCCGACATGTGCGACCACGGTGGCCGTGCGATGGCCGTGCGCGCCGACGTCACCGACACGTTCGCGCTCGGCTCGCTCGCGACCGCCGCAGTCGAGGAGTTCGGCCACCTCGACATCTGGGTGAACAACGCCGGGGGTACCGAGGTCGACAAGCCGTTGGCCGAACTCCGGCGCAGCGAATGGGACGAGGTGCTCGCTCTGAACTTCACCGCCGTCTGGAACGGTTCGATGGCTGCCGCCGAGCAGATGCACTGGGGATCGATCATCAACGTGTCGCCGATGGCCGCCTTCGGTGCGATGCCCGGGCGCGGACATTACGCCGCCTGCAAGGCGGCCGTGATCTCGTTGACACAGACGATGGCCGTCGAGCTGGCGCCCGACATCCGGGTGAATGCGATCGCTCCGGGGATGATCCCGACCAAGCTGCGCGTCGACGCAGCCGACGCCGAGGAGCTGGAACTCGACACGCTCGTGTCGGGTGCGTCGCTCGGAATGTGCACGCCTGCCGGCGTCGGTGCCACTGCGGTGTACCTGGCGTCGCCGGCGTCGCAATGGGTGACCGGCGAGACGATCCAGATGTGCGGCGGTACACCGATCGTCTGATCGGCCCCGCATTCCGATGAGCGCATGAGCTCCGACTCGTCTGACGTGGGGGCGGGTCATCACACTCGGCGGATGGACTTCGAGATTCCCGCCGACATCCAGGACACGCTCGATCAGCTCGATGCGTTCATCGAGGCCGAGATCAAGCCACTCGAGCAGCAGGACGACAACGTCCGGTTCTTCGACCATCGCCGTGAGTGGGCGCGCACCGACTTCGACAACGACGGCGTGCCCCGTGCCGACTGGGAGGAGTTGCTGCGCGAGATGCGCCGGCGTGCCGATGCCGCGGGCTGGTTGCGGCTGGCGTTGCCGGCCGAGTTCGGTGGCCAGGACGCCAGCAACCTGAAGATGGCGATCATCCGTGAACACCTCGCCCACAAGGGTCTCGGGCTGCACAACGATCTGCAGAACGAGTCGTCGATCGTCGGCAACTTCCCGACCGTGTTGATGATGCGCGACTTCGGCACCGAACAGCAGAAGGCCGACTGGATGCCCGGCTTCCTCGACGGCACCCGTCGCCTTGCGTTCGGGCTGACCGAGCCGAACCACGGCAGCGACGCCACCTACATGGAGACGACGGCGGTCCGCGACGGCGACGAGTGGGTGATCAACGGGATGAAGCGGTGGAACTCAGGGCTCCACCACGCGACCCACGACATCATCTTCGCTCGCACCTCGGGTGAGCCCGGCAGCCCCAAGGGGATCAGTGCGTTCCTCGTGCCGACCGACGTGCCCGGCTTCCAGGTCGACTTCTTCTGGTGGACGTTCAACATGCCGACCGACCACGCTGAGGTGTCGATGACCGATGTGCGCGTCGGCGCCGACGCACTGTTCGGCGAGGTCGATCGTGGACTGGAACTGGCGCAGCACTTCGTCCACGAGAACCGCATCCGCCAGGCGGCATCGTCGCTCGGCGCCGCCCAGTACTGCATCGACGAGGCGGTGGCGTATGCGAACAGCCGCACGACGTGGGGAAAGAAGCTGTCGGTCAACCAGGGCATCCAGTTCCCGCTGGTCGAGCTGCACACCGAGGCCGCCATGCTTCGTCAACTCGTCCGCTACACCGCGACGATGCTCGATCGCAAGCACCACATGGAGGTCACCCACCTCGTGGCGATGTGCAATTACCGAGCGAATCGTCTGGCCTGCGACGCCGCCGATCGCGCGATGCAGACGTGCGGTGGCGTCGGCTACTCACGCCACATGCCGTTCGAGCACATCTACCGCCACCACCGCCGCTACCGCATCACCGAGGGATCCGAGGAGATCCAGATGCGCAAGGTCGGCCAGCACCTCTTCGGCTTCGGGCGCACGTGACGTCGGGCGTCCGACCGCAACGAGCCGGTCAGGCGTCGCGCAGTCCGATCGATGCCGCCATCGCGACTGCGGCGGCGCGGAAGAGCGCTTCGTCGTCGCTGACGAAGTTGCGGGTCTGACCGAACAGCTCGAAGCTCAGCAGTCCGAACAACTGTGACCATGCGGTGATGATCGCGAGCGTTGTCGCATCGTCGACGTCGAGGTCGATCTCGGCGCGCAGCGAAGCGAACGACTCGCGTAGCGACGCCTCGAGCGGGCGGCCCACGATCGGATCGAGACGGTCGGCGTCGCGCACGATGCCGACGAGCGCCCGAGAGACCCGGGTGCCCGACGTGACGGTGTCGTCCGGAGCTGCGTAGCCCGGGATCGGCGTGCCGTAGATCAAGGCGTAGTCGTTGGGGTGAGCGAGCGCCCACGCCCGGATCGCCAGCGCTGCGTCGACCCAACGTGTGGCTGCGGGACGTCGGCGCGTCGACCGGACATGGGTCTCCACGTGATCGCCGAGTGAGTCGTAGGCCTGGATGATCAGTGCCGTCAGGAGTTCGTCGCGGCTCGCGAAGTAGCGGTAGACCGCCGACGACACCATCCCGACGTCGCGCGCGACCGCCCGCAGCGACAGATCGTTCGCTCCGTCCTCGGCGACCCGCTTCGCAGCGGCGGCCAGGATCGCGGCGCGCACCTCGGCGCGAGCGCGGGCTCGAACTCCTGGGACGTCGGGGGTCGCGTTGTCGGCCATCCGAGCAGTCTGACAGAAAGCGAGAGCAGTGCTCTTGATTTCTCGAACGTCGTGGCGTACGGTGGTGGTGAAACGAGAGCAGTGCTCTCCCAACCGAGAGGAATCGCCATGGCGAAGACCGAACAACCCGAGTCAACCAGCACGGCATCGACGACCACGCGGTACCTGGAGCCCGACTGGTTCACCCGCCACGTGTTCAACCCGTTCGTCGCCCGAGCGACCCGATGGGGCATCAGCCTGTGGGGATCGCGTGTGCTGTCGGTGCCGGGACGCGTCTCGGGCGAGATCCGATCCACTCCCGTCAACGTCCTCACCGTCGACGACCGCAGGTACCTCGTCGCTCCACGTGGTGAGACCCAGTGGGTGCTGAACGTGCGCGCCTCGGGCGGATGCACGCTGCGCGTCGGCCGTCGCAGCGAGACCGTTCGGCTGCGTGAGCTCGCCGATGGGGACAAGCCCGCAGTGCTCCGGCCCTACCTTCGCCGCTGGAAGTGGGAGGTCGGCCAGTTCTTCGACGGTGTCGGCCCCGACAGCACCGACGCCGAACTCCTGGCGATCGCGTCGAACCATCCGGTCTTCGAGATCGAGCCGACCTGATACCGGTCGTCAGCCTGCAGCGGTTGCCGAGCGCCGCATCAGGCGCGGGGGCAGCGGGATCCGGTCGGCGAACTTGGCGGCCATCGGCCCGATGATCGCCGTCAGCAGGACGTAGCCGGCGGCGAGTGCGCCGAGCTCGGGGCCGTTGACGAGGCTGGAGCCGAGCGCTGCGATCACGATCGAGAACTCGCCACGCGCGATCAGCACGGTGCCGGCGCGCAGCCGGCCCTTCGGAGCCGCACCGACACGTCCCGCTGCGTACCACCCGGTGGCCACCTTCGTGGCGGCGGTGACGACCGTGAGCACGAGGGCGGGGATCGCGGCGTCGACGAGATCGGCGGGATCGATCTGGAACGAGAAGAACAGGAAGAACGTCGCTGCGAACAGGTCACGCAGTGGCGAGATCAATTCGTTCGCTCGTTCCTCGGCGCGACCCGAGAGCGCCAGGCCGACGAGGAACGCGCCGATCGCTCCGGACACCTCGAGTCGTTGGGCGATGCCGGCGACGAGCAGCGTGATGCCGAACACGGTCAAGAGGAACGTCTCGTCGCTGCCCACGGCGACCAGGTCGCTGATGCGGCGTCCGTAGCGCAGCGCTGCGAGCAGGATGACCGAGACGGCGACGAGGGCGATCGCGACGCTCGTCAGCGTGGCCACGACCGTTCCTCCGACGATGAGTGCAGCGACGACCGGCAGGTAGACCGCCATCGCCAGGTCCTCGATAACGAGCAGGTTCAACACGGCCGGCGTCTCGCGGAACCCGAGCCGTCCGAAGTCGGACAGTGCTTTGCTGATCACGCCCGACGACGAGATCCAGGTGACACCTCCGAGGAGCACGGCGGCCAACGGGTCCCATCCCAGGACCAGACCGAGCGCCACACCGGGCAGCGCATTGAGCACCATGTCGACGAGCCCCGGTGGGATCCCCGTCCTCAGACCGTCTCGGAGTTCGCCCTCGCTGTACTCGAGGCCGAGCGCGAACAGCAGCAGGAGGACGCCGATCTCTGCGGCGATCTCGAAGAAGTCGCGCGAGACGTCGAGTTGCGCAACCCCGCCCTCACCCAGCGCCAGTCCGGCGACGAGGTAGAGGGGCACGGCGGTGATGCCGAACCTTCCGGCGATCCGCGACAGCAAGGCGAGGCCGACCACGAGCGCGCCGATCTCGACGAAGGCGAGTGCGGTCTCGCTCGTGCCGGCGGCGAACAACATCGATCGGAGGTCAGCGACGGATCAGCTCGCGCATCGCTGCGAGCCCATCGGCGGTGCCGACCGCCACGATGACGTCGCCCGTCTCCAGCGGGAACTCCGGCCCGGGTGCAGGAATCGACTGGTCGTCGCGGATCACTGCCACGATCGACGAGCCGGTCCTGGTGCGGTACATCCCGTCACCGATGGTCGCCCCCGAGGCGGGTGAGGTCTCGCTCAGCTCGATCCACTCGATCGCCAGGCCCTCGATCTCCTGCTGGACCGCCGCGACCGCCTCGGTGACGCGACTGCCGCCGAGAAGTTCCGAGACCGTTCGGGTGTCGGCCGCCGAGAGCGTGACCAGCGACGTGCACTTGTCCGGATCGTCGGAGTCGTAGACCAGGATCTCGCGCCGGCCGTCGTGGTACACGAGCACCCCGACGTCGGCGCCGTTCTCGGTGGTGAACTCGTGGCGCACCCCGACGCCCGGCAGTTTGGTCTCACGCACGTCGGCCATGCCGACAGTATGGCGAGTGGTGGGCACAGCACCAGGCTCGCCGTCGGTCGCCCGCACTACCGTGCGATGGATGAGCGACGCCCCGAACTCCGCTGGCACTCCGGTCGACGTCAAGCCGAGGTCGCGTGACGTCACCGACGGGATGCAGAAGGCGCCCTCACGGGCGATGCTGCGCGCCGTCGGGATGGGCGACGACGACTGGTCGAAGCCGCAGGTCGCGATCGCCTCGTCGTGGAACGAGGTCACGCCCTGCAACATGACGTTGCGCAAGCTGGCCGAGCACGCCAAGGTCGGCGTCCGTGACGCCGGCGGGTTCCCGCTCGAGTTCGGCACGATCACCGTCAGCGACGGCATCTCGATGGGACACGAGGGCATGCGCGCCTCGCTGGTGTCACGCGAAGTGATCACCGATTCGGTCGAGACCGTGATGCACGCCGAGCGGTTCGACGGGTTCGTCGGCCTCGCCGGCTGCGACAAGTCGATCCCGGGGATGCTGATGGCGGCGGCCCGCCTCGACCTTCCGAGCGTGTTCGTCTACAACGGCTCGACGATGCCGGGCGAGTACAACGGCACGGCGCTCGACATCACCAGCGTGTTCGAGGCGGTCGGAGCGTGCGCCGCCGGCACGATCAGCGAGGACGAACTCCACGCCATCGAGTCGAGGGCGTGCCCGGGTGAGGGAGCGTGCGGTGGCATGTTCACCGCGAACACGATGAGTTCGATCGCCGAGGCGATCGGGATGAGCCTGCCCGGCTCGGCCTCGCCGCCGGCGATCGACGGTCGGCGTGAGGGCGACGCCGAGCGAGCCGGAGCGGCCGTCGTCAACCTGCTGCGGCTCGGCATCACGCCGCGCCAGATCATGACCAAGCAGGCCTTCGAGAACGCGATCGCGGTGACGTCGGCACTCGGTGGTTCGACGAACGCCGTCCTCCACCTGCTGGCACTGGCGAACGAGGCCCACGTCGCACTCGACCTGGACGATTTCAATCGGATCGCCGACCGCGTGCCCCACCTCGCCGACATGAAGCCCGGTGGCAAGTTCCACATGAGCGATCTCGATCGCGTCGGCGGTGTGCCGGTGGTGATGAAGCTGTTGCTCGATGCAGGACTGCTGCACGGCGACGTGATGACGGTCACCGGCAAGACGATGGCCGAGAACCTGGCGGAGCTCGATCCGCCGGCCGCCGACGGCGTGGTCGTCCATCCGCTCGACGCACCGATCCACCAAGCCGGTGGCATCAACGTCCTCACCGGTTCGCTCGCCCCCAAGGGTGCGGTGGTCAAGGTCGCCGGACTGTCGGATGCGCAGATGCACTTCGAGGGTCCGGCCCGGGTGTTCGACGACGAGTCGTTCGCGATGGAGGCGATCCTGGCCGGTGACATCCAGCCCGGCACCGTGATCGTCATCCGCTACGAAGGCCCGCGTGGCGGCCCGGGCATGCGCGAGATGCTGGCGATCACGGGTGCGCTGAAGGGAGCCGGACGCGGATCGGACTGTGCACTGATCACCGACGGCCGGTTCTCCGGTGGCACGTGGGGATTCTGCATCGGTCACGTCGCGCCGGAGGCGGCCGACGGCGGCCCGATCGCGTTCGTCCGCGATGGCGACACGATCCGCATCGACGTGCCGACCAAGACGCTCGACCTGCTCGTCGACACCGCTGAGTTGGCGAACCGGATGGACGGCTGGCAGCCGAATCCCCCGCGCTACACGACCGGCGTGCTCGGCAAGTACGCCAAGCTGGTCCAAGGCGCCGAAACCGGCGCCATCACCAACATGCTGTGACGTTACGCCGGGGGTCTGACCCCTGGCGTAACGCTCAGTCGACGAGGGCTTGTTGGACGAGTTGGTTGAGCTGGGAGCGGATCGGATAGGTGCTCGACGGCAGCAGCTGGGTGAGGAAGAGCGCCACGATCTCGTTCGCCGGGTCGACCCAGAAGATCGTGCTCGCTGCACCGCCCCACGAGTACTCGCCCTCCGAGCGCATCACCTTGTTCGCTGCGGCGTCGAGGACCACGGAGAAACCGAGACCGAAGCCCACGCCGTCGAAGCTCGTCTCGGCGAACAGCGGGCGACCGTAGGCCTCGAGGTCGGCGTTGCCGGGCAGATGGTTGCGGGTCATGTAGTCGACGGTGCGGGTGCCGAGCAGGCGTACACCGTCGAGTTCGCCGCGGTTGAGCAGCATGTGGGCGAAGCGCAGGTAGTCGTGTGCCGTCCCGACGAGCCCGCCGCCACCACCGAGCATGGCCGGCGGCTTGTTCGAGGCGCGGCCGAGTGGGTCGGGGGCCGGCACGGCCTCGCCCGTCGCCGGGTTGCGGACGTAGAGCGTCGCCAGCCGGTCCATCGACTCGTCCGGCACGTGGAAGCCGGTGTCGGTCATGCCCAACGGCTCGAAGATCCGCGTCCGGAAGAATTCGTCGAGCGACATGCCCGAGACCACTTCGACGAGGCGCCCGAGGACGTCGGTCGACACGCCGTAGTTCCACTCGCTGCCCGGCTGGAAGGCGAGCGGCATCTTCGCCCACATCTCGCAGCATTCGGCCAGCGTGGCGCCAGGCGGATTGCCCCATTCGAAGCCGCCGCGCCGGTAGATCGCGTCGGTGACGTGCGTGTTGTGGAACCCGTAGGTGAGCCCCGACGTGTGGGTCAGCAGGTGCCACACCCGGATCGGCTCGACCTGCGGTTCGGTGACCGGAGCGAGGAACGATCCCGAGCGGTACACCCTCGTGTCGGCGAACTCGGGCAGCCACTCGGAGATCGGCGACTTCAGTTCGAGCAGCCCCTCCTCGTACAGCATCATCGCGGCGACCGACGTGATCGGCTTGGTCATCGAGAACATCCGTACGACGGTGTCGTCGGTGAACGGGAGCCCGGCAGCAAGGTCGCGATGGCCTCGCGTCGATGAGTGCACGATGCTGCCGCCGCGGCTGATCGCCACGTGCCACCCTGCGAGCTTGTGCTCGTCGATGTACCTCTGGAAGTGGCGATCGATGCGATCGAGTCGCTCGGGAGCGAATCCGGCGTCCGATGGGTCGATTTCGATCTCGAGTGCGGTCATCGATCGAGCATGCCGCACCGACGCCATCGCCTGCGAGCCGACCGCAACCGATCTACGCTCGGCGCGATGAGCGAGATGCCGCCTCCACCGCCGAACACCCCCGGGCAGCCGCCGACGCCGCCGGCGCAGACGCCGGGAGCAAGCCTCGGAGCGCCCGCTCCGGCGATGCCGCCGGCGGGCGCACCGGGACCGCTCGGCAAGCCGCGCTCGATCGGGTTGGTCGTGTTGCTGACGATCGTCACGCTGGGGGTCTGGACGATGGTGTGGTCGTACCAGAACGGCGAGGAGATCAAGCAGCACACCCGCACCGGTCTCGGCGGCATCGCCTACCTGCTGATCACGATCTTCATCTCGCCGGTCACGATGTTCCTGATGGCGTCCGAGGTCGAGCAGATGTATCGCCGCGAGGGCAAGGAGCCGCCGATCACCACGATCTGGGGTCTGTGGTTCCTGCTCCCGTTGATCGGCAACCTGATCTGGTACGTGCGCATCCAGCGGTCGATCAACGACTACTGGGCTTCACACGGCTCGCAGGTGCAGCCCGGACTCTGATCACCGAGCAGCGCCGACCGGCTGCGTGCGCCGTTCGACGAGGGTGTAGGCCAACCGCCATCCGACGAGGAACAGCGTCAGGAACAGCGTCGTCACGATGATGAAGGACGTCGCGGTGCCGTCGCCGAACACGACGTTGCGCAGCAGCATGCCCGCTGCGACGGTGATCGCACAGACACCCACCCCGATGCGCCAGTCGGTCGGCCGCCGCCAGACCCGCAGCAGCAACCAGGCCACTGCGAGGGCGATGAGGAACGGGGCGGCGGTGCCGATCAACCCGGCGATCGCCGAGTCCTGTTCGTGCTCACGGCGCCCGACTGCGACGAACAGCGTCACCGAGAACACGTCGATTCCGAGGGCGAGCGGCACACGTCGATCCATGCGCCCAGTCTCGCGGTCGAGAAGCCGATCCACACCGCGCGCTCGACGTCACCCCTCGGCGGCGAACCCGCCGATCGTGCCGCGATAGAACACGAGCGGCTGCGGGGGCAGTCCGTCGTGGTCGGCATCGGCGTCGAGCGACGTGACGAGACCGAGCACGAAGTAGTGGTCACCCATCTCGTAGACCTCCTCCACCTGGCAGTCGATCCACGCCACCGCACGTTCGAGTACCGGTGCGCCGGACGGAGCGGGATGCCATTCGACGCCGTCGAACCGCGATGCTTCGGTGCCGGACTTCGCGAACTTCCAGCAGAGGTCGCTCTGCTTGTCGCTGAGCACGTTGACGCAGAAGGTGCCGGCGTCGGCCATCAACGCCCACGTCTCGGAATCGGTCTGGGGCAGGAAGCCCACGAGCGGTGGATCGAGCGAGACCGACGTGAACGAGCCGATCGTGAAGCCGTGTGGTCGGTCGCCCTCGGCCATTCCGGTGATCACGGTCACGCCGGTGGGGAAGTGGCCGAGCACGCTGCGGAAGTGCTTCGAGTCGAAGGCGGCGTTGGCGTCGGGGCGGTTCGTCGATTCGCTCATCGGACCCAACTGTACGCTGCGGCTCGATGACCGATCGTACGGCGCCCGTCCCGCAGGCCGACGCGAAGGTCGCGCTTCGGGCGTCGATGAGGGCGCTACGCCGATCGTTGGCCGACCGCGACGTGCGCTCGGAGGTGCTGTGGCGGCACCTGACCTCGTTGCCCGCCGTCCGTGCGGCCGAGACGCTGCTCGGCTTCACGGCACTGCCCGGCGAACCCGAGACACGGTCGTTGTTCGTGTGGGGTGCGGCCACCGGGCGCCTCGTCTCGGTGCCCGAGGCCGAGGTCGAGCCCGCCTGGCCCGACGTCGTCGTGGTACCCGGGCTGGCGTTCACGGCCGCCGGTGATCGCCTGGGCCAGGGCGGTGGCTGGTACGACCGCTTCTTGTCCGAGGTGCGCTCGGACTGCACCACGATCGGGGTGTGCTTCGCCGAACAGATCGTCGACGCACTGCCCGTCGAAGCGCACGACGTCACGATGGACCACGTCGTCACCGACCTCGGCGTGCTGCGATGAACCGAGCGAAGCGAACGACGTCGTGAAGATCGACCGGGACGAACTCGATGCCGCCGTGGCGGTCGTGCGCCGCCATGTCCCGCCGACGCCGCAGTACTCGTGGCCGATGCTCGACGAGGTGGCGGGTTCACGGGTGATCGTCAAGCACGAGAACCACACGGCGGTCGGCGCGTTCAAGGTGCGTGGGGGTCTCGTCTACATGGACCGGCTCGTGCGCGAGCGGCCCGAGGTCACCGGCGTGGTCAGCGCCACGAGGGGCAACCACGGCCAGAGCCTGGCGTTCGCCGGGCGCCATGCCGGGCGCTCGGTGACCATCTTCGTGCCGCACGGCAACAGCGTCGAGAAGAACGCGGCGATGCGTGCCCTCGGTGCCCACGTCGTCGAACACGGCGCCGATTTCCAGGAGGCGCGCGAGCGTTCGCTCGAGGTGGCGGAGGAGCGCGGGCTGGAACCGGTCCCGCCGTTCCATCGTGATCTCGTCGTCGGTGTCGCCACGTATGCACTGGAGTTGTTCGAAGGTGCCGGCCCACTCGACACGGTCTACGTGCCCGTCGGGATGGGGTCGGGCATCAACGCCCTGATCGCCGTACGCGACCTGCTCGGGCTCGACACCCGAGTGGTCGGCGTCGTGTCCGACCGGGCACCGTCGACGTTGCTGTCGTTCGAACGCCGAGCGGTGGTCACCACCGAATCCGCTGCGACGTTCGTCGACGGTGTCGCGACCCGATCGCCCGACCCCACATCGATCGAGGGCATCGTCGGTGGTGCGGCGCGCATCATCGCGGTGTCCGACGATGCGACCGCCGAGGCGATGCGCATCATCTACCGGACCACCCACAACGTGGCCGAGTCCGCTGGAGCGATCGCGCTGGCCGGCCTCTTGACCGAGTCGCCCGAGCTGCGTGGCGAACGCAGCGCCTTCGTGCTGTGCGGCGGCAATGTCGACACCGACCAGCTCCGCTCGGTGCTCGGCGGCGCGACACCGGTCGTCTGAGCGGGTGTCGGCCGGTCGGCTGGCCGATCTGGCATCATCCGATGATGCGCCGATCGACGACCACGCCCATCGCACTCGCTGGCGCCATCGCCTTCGCAGGGGTGCTGGCCGGATGTGGCGGCGGCGGGAGCAGCGGTGGCGCCGGGACTGCGGCATCGGTGCCGTCGAGTGAATCGAGCGAATCCGGTGTGTCGACGGTCGCCGAGACGACGTCGCCGAGCACCGAGCCGTCGACGACCGTCACGTCGCTCGACACGGTTGCGCCCGCCACGGATGTCGCCGGCGCCGGCTCGACGCCGAGCGAAGCCGCTGCCGTCGCCGGCGACTGTCTGGTCGGGGACTGGGTCGTCACCTCCGAGCAGATGGACGCGTTCTACGACGGGGTGATGGGCACGCTGGAAGCCCCGCTCGGCATCGACACCGACGGCTCCGCACCACTGTCGTTCGCCGCCGACGGCACCTACGAGTGGGCGCCGGACTTCGCACTGGTCGTCGAGATCGCCGGCCAGAGCGGCACGGGCGAGGTCGCCGGCACGATCACCGGCACCTGGACCGCGGCCGACGGCATCGTGACCACGTCGTCGGACGTCAACGCATTGACGCTGTCGATCATGGTCAACGGGGTCTCCTTCGACGGAGCGGACCTCGGCAACGGCTTGTTGGACAGTTCGCCCGTCAACGGGGTGACGTACTCCTGTGACGGGCCGACACCGGTGCTCGACTTCCGCACCGCGGACCCTGCGGTCACGGTGCCGGTGACCCTGACGCCTGCCTGAGTCGTTCGGCCAGCTCGTCGACGACCGGATCGCGGACCGAGTCGCGGCGGGTTGCGATCACGAGCTGGCGGGTGGTCAACCGTCGCCCGCCGGTCAGGGCCCGGTCGCCCTGTTCGGCTTGGACGGTCGGCAGCACGGTCCACCCCGAGCCCAGCCGGACCATCTCGCGCACGACCTCGGGCTGGTGGCTCTCCGCAGCGACCTCGAGTGGTACACCGAGACGCGCCAACGCGTCGACGACGACCGCCCGCGTGTGCGAGCCCGCGGGGAACAGCACCCACGGACCCCAGGTGGCTGGTGCGTCGAGGTCGCCTCCCGGCGGTCCGTACACCGCCAGCTCCTCGCTCAGCAGCGGCTCGGTGTCGATCCCGCCGATCGCCGAGGGTGGCTCGACGCACACGACCAGATCGAGGTCGCCGGCGATCAGCAGGTCGATCAGCGACGCCGACGGCGCCACGCGCAGCCGGAGGTCGACATCGGGATGTTCGAGCCGGAACGTGCGCATCACTGCGGAGTGGTGTCCGACGGCGGCGGCGTCGATCATGCCGACACGAAGCCGGCCGGCGCGACCGCTGCGGAGCCGTTGGGCCCAGTCAGCGAGGTCGCCGGTGAGGCCGAGGACCTGGCGGGCGTGATTGACCGCCGGGGCTGCACCGTCGCGCAGGCGGCGGCGGCGGCCGTCTCGTTCGAACAGTGGCACGCCGATCCTCCGCTCGAGTTCGGCCAATCCCTGCGAGAGCGCCGAGGGACTGACGCCGACGCGTTCGGCGGCGATCGCCCACGACGGTGCGTCGGCGACCGCGACGAGGTATTCGAGCTGGCGGATCGAGAGGTCGGGGAGCGGCCGCACCACCGGAAAGATACATCCGATCTGCTTCACAATCAGCGCCTGTCCTGAAACAACGCTTATCATTGTCCGGATGACCGCACGACAGATCGCTCCCGCCACCGGCAAGCTCGGTGTCCTCACGCCCGGCATGGGTGCCGTGGCCTCGACCTTCATCGCCGGCGTGATCGCCGCGCGCAAGGGGATCCATCCCCCGATCGGCTCGATCAGCCAGATGGCGCACATCCGCCTCGGTACCAAGGAGGAGAACCGCAACCCGATGATCAAGGAGTTCGTGCCGCTGGCGAGTCTCGACGACATCGTGTTCGGCGGCTGGGACCCGATCTCGCCGAATGCGCTCGAGGCCGCTCGCACCGCCGGCGTGTTGAACGACGCCGACCTCAACGAGATCTCGAGCGAGCTGGAGGCGATCGTGCCGATGGAGGCCGTGTTCGACCAGCGCTGGGTGTCACGCCTCGAGGGCGTGCGGGTGAAGCAGATCGCGAACAAGTGGGACCAGGCGATGGCCCTGATCGACGACATCGCCAACTTCAAGTCCGCCAACGACTGCGACCGCCTGGTGATGGTGTGGTGCGGTTCGACCGAGGCCTACCAGGAGCCGTCCGACGTCCACCAGAGCGTGGAAGCGTTCGAGCAGGGTCTGCGCGACAACGACGCCAACATCTCACCGAGCCAGATCTACGTGTACGCGGCGTTGCAGTCCGACGTGCCGTTCGCCAACGGTGCGCCGAACCTGTCGGTCGACCTGCCGTGCATGATCGAGCTGTCGAAGACCCGCAACGTGCCGATCGCCGGCAAGGACTTCAAGACCGGCCAGACCTGGATGAAGACGTTGCTCGCCCCGGGCATCAAGGCGCGCATGCTCGGCCTACGCGGCTGGTACTCGACCAACATCCTCGGCAACCGCGACGGCGAGGTGCTCGACGATCCCGAGAACTTCAAGACCAAGGAGGCGTCCAAGCTCGGTGTGCTCGGCGGCATCCTCCAGCCCGAGGTGTATCCGGATCTGTACGGCAACATCGATCACGTCGTGCGGATCAACTACTACCCGCCGCGGGGCGACAACAAGGAGGGCTGGGACGCAATCGACATCTTCGGTTGGCTCGGCTATCCGATGGAGATCAAGGTCGATTTCATGTGCCGTGACTCGATCCTCGCCGCTCCGATCGTGCTCGACCTCGCGATCTTCATGGACCTTGCGGCCCGCGCCGGCGAGTCGGGCGTGCAGGAGTGGTTGAGCTTCTATCTCAAGGCGCCGCAGGCTGCCGGCGAAAGCGCCGCCGAGAGCGACCTGTTCATCCAGCAGACCAAGCTGAAGAACACCCTTCGCGAGTGGATGGGCGAACAGCCCGTCACCCACTCCGAAGCCGGCTGAGTCCTTCCAGACCGGTCCTCGCGGACCCGACCCCGAAGGACCGGTCCTCCGAGAGGCGCGGTGCGGTGACGTCAGGCGGGGAAGGCGCCTTGGAGCTGGGCGGCGGTCAGGGTGTTCTCGAGCAGGCAGGCGATCGTCATCGGGCCGGTGCCGCCGGGCATGGGCGTGATGAAGCCGGCGACCTCCGCAACGGGAGTGAAGTCGACGTCGCCGACGATGCCCGACTCGGTGCGCGACACGCCGACGTCGATGACCGTGGCGCCGGGCTTCACCATGTCGGCGGTGACCATCCGGGCCTGTCCGGCCGCGGCCACCACGATGTCGGCCTCGCTCACGACCGCCGCCATGTCGGCGGTGCGTGAATGGGCGAGCGTCACCGTGGCGTCGACCCCCTTGCGTGCGAGCAACAACGACAGCGGCAGCCCGACCAGCGTCGAACGGCCGATCACGACCGCCCGTTTCCCGCGGGTGTCGACGTCGTAACGCTCGAGTAGACGCATCACGCCCAGCGGGGTGCATCCGACGAGGCCGGGTCGGCCCCGCACGAGCCGTCCCATCGAACGCTCGGTCAGCCCGTCGACGTCCTTCTCCGGAGGGATCAGGTCGATCACCGGTTCGGGATCGAGACCGTCGGGCAGCGGCAACTGCACGAGGATCCCGTGAACGGTGTCGTCCAGGGCCAGTCCCCGGACCACCGACTCGACCTCGGCTTGCGTCGCTGTGCCCGGGAGATCGACGTGACGTGAGGCGAGCGCCGCCTCGGCCGCCTTCTGGTGTTTCATCCTGACGTAGCGCTGGCTCGGCCCGTCGTCGCCCACCAGCACCGTGGCCAGGCAGACCTCGGGGGAACCGGCGTCGTCGATTCGGGTGCGGATCGCCGCCACGAGTTCGTCTCGCAGGGCGGTGCCGTCCATCAGCGTTGCAGCCATGGGCCATCACCCTAGATGCCATTCGTCGTTTCGGTGCCGGTCGGTGCCGGGCCACGATTCATGACTTGCCCACAACGCGCCGATGAGGACTATGATGTTCTCCGTGTCTACGACGACCCCCGCCTTCTCGAGCCTGCTCGTAGTACTCATTCAGTAGCACGCCCGGCATACCGCTGCGCGTGCTCCGACCTCCCAGACGGGAGGTCGTTTGCTTTTCGGCACCGATTCGGCACCGATCCCGCCCCGCCCGACCCGACTCCACACATCGAACACCAGCACACAAAGGCAGTGACATGACCGAACGACTCACCGGCGCCGAGGCGCTGATCCGAGCACTCGAGTACGAGCACGTCGAACTGATCTTCGGCTATCCCGGCGGCTGCATTCTTCCCGCCTACGACCCGTTGATGGACAGCCCGATCCGCCACGTCCTCGTGCGCCACGAGCAGGGCGCCGGACACATGGCCGAGGGCTACGCGCACGTGTCGGGCAAGCCCGGCGTGGCGATGGTGACCTCCGGGCCCGCGGCGACCAACCTCGTCACGCCGCTGATGGATGCGTACATGGACTCCGTGCCGATGGTCGCGATCACCGGCCAGGTGCCGACGGCGGCGATCGGCTCCGACGCATTCCAGGAGTGCGACACCGTCGGCATCACCCGGTCGTGCACGAAGCACAACGAACTCGTCATGACGGCCGACGACATCCCCATGGCAGTGCGTCAGGCGTTCCACATCGCCACCACGGGCCGGCCGGGCCCGACGCTGATCGACGTCCCCAAGGACTGCCTCCAGAACGAGATGGACTGGTATTGGCCCACCGATCAGGAGGTGCTCGATTCGCTGCCCGGCTACCGGCCGAACGTCAAGGGTCACCCGCGCATGATCAAGGAAGCCGCCCGGCTGATCATGGCGTCGGAACGTCCGATCATCTACGCCGGCGGCGGCATCCTCAAGTCCCGTGCCGCCGAAGCGTTGCGTGAGCTCGCCGAGCTGATCGACAGCTACGTCGTCACCACGCTGATGGCCCGCGGCGCCTTCCCCGACGACCATCCGCTCTGTCTCGGCATGCCCGGCATGCACGGCAACGCCACCGCAGTCACGGCGATGCAGAAGAGCGACCTGTTGATCACCCTCGGAGCCCGCTTCGACGACCGCATCACCGGCAAGGTCGATGCGTTCGCCCAACAGGCGAAGGTCATCCACGTCGACATCGACCCCGCCGAACAGGGCAAGGTCCGCCGACCCGAGGTGCCCATCGTCGGTGACGCCAAGTACGTGATCGAGGAGATCATCTCCGAGATCGAGGCGATGATCGCCGCCGGTGCCGTCCAGGCGGACACGTCGGCCTGGAAGAGCAAGGTCTCGGGCTGGCGCGAGCAGTTCCCGATGGTCTACGAGCAGTCGGAACCGGGCGCCGCCCTCAAGCCGCAGTACTGCATCGAGGAGCTCAACCGGCTGGCCGCGCCGCACACGATCGTCGCATCGGGGGTCGGCCAGCACCAGATGTACACGTCGCAGTTCTTCGAGTTCAACGAGCCCTACACGTGGGTCAACTCGGGTGGCCTCGGCACGATGGGGTTCTCGATCCCCGCAGCGATCGGCGCGAAGGCCGCCAAGCCGGAGTGCGACGTGTGGGCCGTCGACGGCGACGGGTGCTTCCAGATGACCGCCCAGGAACTGGTGACCGCCACGGTCGAGGGGCTGCCGATCAAGGTGGCCCTGCTGAACAACAGCTACCTCGGCATGGTGCGCCAGTGGCAGGAGATGTTCTACGACGAGCGCTACTCGGAGGTGTTCTTGAACTCGACGGTGCCCGACTTCGTCAAGTGGGCCGAGTCGATGGGGTGCGTCGGCATCCTCGTCGAGTCGCCCGAAGAGGTCGGCCCCGCCATCGAGAAGGCCAACTCGATCACCGACCGCAGCGTCGTCATCGAGTTCCGTACCGACGCATCCGAGAAGGTCTTCCCGATGGTCCCCGCCGGCTTCAGCAACGACGACCTCATCCTCCATCCCACCCAGCACGACCGGGTCGGGGCGCTGCAGGAGACACAATCATGACCACGATCAACCAGTACGGCGGCCAGACGCTCAACCACCACATCTTGTCGGTGCTCGTCCAGAACCGGCCCGGCGTCCTCGCCCGCGTTGCCGGACTGTTCGCCCGCCGCGGCTACAACATCTTCTCGCTCGCGGTCGCTCCGGCCGAGGACGAGGGCATGAGCCGGATCACGATCGTCGTCGACGTCGAGTCGACGCCGCTCGAACAGATCACCAAGCAGCTGTTCAAGCTGATCGACGTCGTGAAGATCTCCGAACTCGATCCCCGGCGCTCGGTCGAGCGCGAGCTGCTGATCGCCACGGTCAAGGCGCCCGACGACCAGCGCGCGAAGGTGGTCGAGCTGACCAACATCTTCGAGGGCAAGATCATCGCCGTCGCCGAAGCCGTGCTCACCGTGAGCCTCGAGGGCCACCCGGACAAGCTCGACGATTTTGAGGATTTGCTCGACGGATATGGCATCGTTGAGCTCCAGCGCACCGGACGGGTGGCGCTGCCGAAACTCGATCGCGGCGCTCGACTGCGCGCCGTGAACCCCACTCCGACAACTGGAAAGGCTGGCTGATGGCCGTCACCGTGTACTACGCCGAGGATGCAGATCCTTCGATCATCCGTGGCAAGAAGGTGGCCGTCATCGGCTACGGGTCGCAGGGCCACGCCCACGCGCTCAACCTGAAGGAGTCGGGAGTCGACGTCGTCGTCGGCCTGCGCCCCGAGTCGTCGTCGGTGGCCAAGGCCGAGGCCGCCGGTCTCAACGTGATGACGATCGACGAGGCAGCGGAGTGGGCCGACGTGATCATGCTGCTCGCGCCCGACACCGAGCAGAAGGCGATCTACGACGCCCACATCGCGTCGCACATGACCGACGGCAAGGCGCTCGCCTTCGCCCACGGGTTCAACATCCGCTTCGATCGCATCCAGCCGCCCGCCGGCTGCGACGTGATCATGATCGCCCCGAAGGGCCCGGGCCACCTGGTGCGTCGCACCTACACCGAAGGCGGCGGCGTGCCCGCGCTGATCGCCGTCGCACAGGACGCCACCGGCCAGGCCCGCGAGATCGCCATGTCGTACGCCGATGCGATCGGCGGCACCCGCGCCGGCGTGATCGAGACGACGTTCGCCGAGGAGACCGAGACCGACCTGTTCGGCGAGCAGGCGGTGCTGTGCGGTGGCCTCACCGCACTCGTGCGGGCCGGGTTCGAGACCCTGACCGAGGCGGGCTACGCCCCTGAGATGGCGTATTTCGAGTGCCTCCACGAGGTGAAGCTGATCGTCGACCTCATGTACGAAGAGGGCATCGCCGGGATGCGCTACTCGATCTCCGACACCGCCGAGTACGGCGACCTGACCCGCGGCTCGCGCGTCGTCAACGCCGATACGAAGGCGGAGATGAAGAAGATCCTCGAGGAGATCCAGAGCGGCCAGTTCGCCGCCGAGTGGATCGCCGAGTCCGAGGCGGGGCGCCCGAACTACAAGCGCATGCAGGAAGAGGGCAAGGCGCACCCGATCGAGGAGACCGGCGGCGAGCTGCGCGACATGATGCCGTTCATCCGTGCGGGCAAGCAGAAGGTCTCCGACATCTCCGGCGGCTGATCTTGGTGTGCTCGGCCTCACGTCGGGTCGGAGCGGTGCAATCGAGGTCGGCCGAGCGTCAGCCTTGGTCGCTGGCGCTTCCGGCGGCGACCGCGCCTGAACTGGCTGCGCCGCGGGCGGTTCGAGTGGCTGGTGCGCGATGACCACCGCAGCGTGGACGTTCGCAGGGGTCTTCGCGGTCGCGGCGGCAGCGAACTGGTGGAGCCGGCTCGACGATCGGCGCCGCCGGACCGAATTGTGGAGCAAGCCGCTCGCGCTGCTCGCCCTCATCGCCGTCGCAGTGGCGCTGCAACCGGCGGATCAACTGGTCCGGGCCTGGTTCGTGACCGCGCTCGTCTGCTCGCTCGCCGGTGACGTGTTCCTGCTGTACGGCGACCGGTACTTCGTGCCCGGGCTGGTGTCGTTCCTGTTCGCTCACCTCGCGTACACGTTCGGATTCGTGGCGTTCGGTGACTGGTCGTCGGCCGGATTCGTCCTCGGTGCGCTGATGACGGCGGTGCTCGCCGCTGCGATCGGGGTGCGCATCGTGATCGCGGCACGCCGCAAAGAGCGCGTGCTCGGCCCTGCGGTGGCCGGCTACCTGGTGGCGATCTCGCTGATGTTCTGCGCGGCGATGGCAACCGGCAACACGTGGGCGATCGTCGGGGCGGCGTTGTTCGTGGCCTCCGACTCGGTGCTCGGCTGGCGCCAGTTCGTCGCCGACGCCCGGTGGATGCCGGTCACGATCATGGTCACGTACCACCTCGGCCAGGCAGGACTCGTCGCCAGCCTCCTCTGATCACCGATGAGCGAAGTGACGGGATTCGGTCGGTTGGCTCATCGCAAGCCGAGGTCGAGCGACACCGATGAGCGAAGTGACGGCATCTGGTCGGTTGGCTCATCGCAGAGTGAGGGCGCGGCGGTCTGAAACCCGACTTGTGCGGTCGGGAATACAGCGGTAGCGTCCCCGCACTATGAGTGACTCCTGGGGTTTCGAGACCAAGCAAGTCCACGTCGGCGGCGAACCCGATCCGACCACCGGTGCGAGGGCGGTACCGATCTACCAGACGACGTCGTACCAGTTCCGCGACACCGATCATGCCGCCAACCTGTTCGGCCTCGCTGAGATCGGCAACATCTACACCAGGATCATGAACCCGACGCAGGCGGCGCTCGAAGCCCGCGTCAACGCGCTCGAGGGCGGATGCACGACGGCGGTCGGTCTCCCCGGCACGCTGGCGGTCGCCTCCGGCCAGGCCGCCGAGACCCTCGCGTTCATGACGCTGTGCGAGTCCGGCGACCACGTCGTCGCATCGCCGTCGCTGTACGGCGGCACCTACAACCTGCTGCACTACACACTGCCGAAGTTCGGCGTCGAGGTCACGTTCGTCGACGATCCCGACGACCTGTCGCAGTGGGAGGCGGCGATCAAGCCCAACACCAAGGTGCTGTACGGCGAGGTGATCCCGAACCCGAAGAACGACGTGCTCGACATCGAGGGCATCGCCGGGGTCGCCCACGCGAACGGCATCCCGCTGATGGTCGACAACACGGTCCCGACGCCGTACCTGATCCGTCCGCTCGAGTGGGGCGCCGACATCGTGATCCACAGCCTCACGAAGTTCATGGGCGGTCACGGCACGTCGGTCGCCGGTGCGATCGTCGACGGCGGCACGTTCGACTATGCCGCGTCGGGCCGGTTCCCGAACTTCACCGAGCCCGACCCGAGCTATCACGGGCTCGCCTACTTCCCGGCGCTCGGCCACGGCGCCTTCATCCTCAAGGCCCGCGTGCAGATGCTGCGCGACATGGGTCTCGCCATCTCGCCGTTCAACGCGTTCCTGATCCTGCAGGGCATCGAGACGCTGAGCCTGCGGATGGAGCGCCACTTCGCCAACGCCCAGAAGGTCGCCGAGTACCTCGACGGCCACGACCAGGTCAGCTCGGTCAGCTATGCCGGTCTGCCGTCGAGCCCGTGGCACGAGCGGGCGACCAAGCTCGGTGGTGGCCGCGGCTACGGCTCGGTGCTCGCATTCGAGATCGAGGGCGGTCTGGAAGCGGGCAAGAAGTTCGTCGAGGGTGCCGAGTTGCACAGTCACGTCGCCAACATCGGCGACGTTCGCAGCCTCGTGATCCACCCGGCGAGCACGACGCACAGCCAGCTGACGCCCGAAGAGCAGCTCGCCTCTGCGGTCGGTCCCGGCCTGATCCGCCTGAGCGTCGGCATCGAGTCGATCGACGACATCATCGCCGACCTCGACCACGCCTTCGCCGCCGCCACGTCCTGAGCGTGACCGTTACGCCTGGGGTCTGACCCCTGGCGTAACGGTCAGTCGTCGCGTTGGTCGCGCAGGAAGTCCTCGAACGCACTGCCGAGGTCGTCGGCTGACGGGATCTGCGCTTCGGCGCGCCGATCGAACTCCGCTTCGAGGAGTTGCACGTACATCTTGAGCTGCTCGTCGTTTGCGGCGATCTCGTCGTGGACGTCGCGCCAGCTGTCGACCTGGTCGCTGAAATCGGTGGTGTTCGGGACGTCCAGTACGTGGCTGAGGTGTCGCACGAGCGCTGCGGTCGCCTGCGGGTGCTCGGCGTTCATCAGGTAGTGGGGGATGCCCACGCGCAACGACACCGACGGGATGGTGCGGGCCTCGAGTTCGGCCTGTAGCACCCCGACCACGCCCGTGATGCCCTGGTAACTCGGTGCCACCAGTCCGAGCCGTCGGGCGAGGTCGGCGTTCGCCGTGCTGCCGGTGACGGGCGGCGTGCGGCTGTGCGGGATCGCCTCGGCCCCCGAGCCCACCGTGACGACGGCTTCGCAGCCGAGTGCCTCGGCGACGACGACGATCGCCTCGACGTAGGTCTTCCAGTGCAGGTGCGGCTCGACGCCGATCAGGCCGACGACGTCGCGGTGGCCGGGATTGCGCTGGAGGACGAACTCGTTGCTCGGCCACACGATCTCGCGGATGTCGTCGTCGATCGACACGTGCGGGCGTTGTTGCGTGAAGTCGTAGAACGGGTCGGGGTCGATCGAGCCGACGGTGACGGCGTGATCGTCGCTGATGAACGCGCTGACCGCCTGCGTCGCCGCGCTCGCCACGTCGAACCAGCCCTCGAGGCCCACGAGCATCACCGGACGTTCCAGCGCACCGATGTCGCCGGTGCCGAAGTCGAGAACCTCCATCGCGTCCACGGTGATCAGGTCAACGTAGCGACGACGTGATCGATCGAACGGGTCAGGGCCTCGACGTCGGACGGATCGATCGCCGGGAACATCCCGACGCGCAGCTGGTTGCGACCGAGCTTGCGGTACGCGTCGGTGTCGACGATGCCGTTGGCGCGCAACGCCTTGTTGACCGCAGCGGCGTCGATCGACTCGTCGAGATCGATCGTGCCGACGACGTTCGACCGCTTCGCCGGATCGGTGACGAACGGGTTCGCCCAGTCACGCGCGTCGGCCCAGCCGTACAGCGTCGCCGCCGACGTTGCGCTGCGACCGGCGGCGAACTGCATGCCGCCGTTGTCGAGCATCCAGCGGATCTGCGCATCGAGCAGCACGAGCGTCGCCAGTGCCGGCGTGTTGTACGTCTGGTTCTGCAGCGAATTGTCGAGTGCGATCTGCAGGTCGAGTGACGCCGGTCGCCACCGGTTGCTGGCACCGATCGTGCGGATGCGTTCGAGCGCTGCCGGCGAGCACGCCGCCAGCCACAACCCGCCGTCGGAGGCGAAGCACTTCTGGGGAGCGAAGTAGTACACGTCGACCTCGGCGGGGTCCCACCGCAGACCGCCGGCGGCGGACGTCGCGTCGACCGCGACGAGTGCGGTGTCGGCCGACGTGCCGGCGGGTCGCCTGAGCTCCATGGCGACCCCGGTGGACGTCTCGTTGTGCGTGAGCGCATAGAGGTCGATGCCGTCCTCGGCGACGGCGTCGGGATGGGTGCCGGTGTCGGAGCGGATCACGGTCGGCTCGCCCAGATGCGGCGCCGCGGCGGCAGCCTCGGCGAACTTCGACGAGAACTCGCCGAACACCAGGTGTTGGCTGCGGTGGTCGATCAGACCGAACGTCGCCACGTCCCAGAAGACCGTCGAACCACCGTTGCCCAGCACGATTTCCCAACCGTCGGGGAGTGCGAACAGTTCGTCGAGGCCCGACCGTACCGAGCCGACCAGGTTCTTGACCGCCGGCTGGCGGTGCGAGGTACCGAGCACCGTGTCGCCGGCGGCGACCAGCGCAGCGAGCTGTTCGGGACGGACCTTCGAGGGACCGCATCCGAAGCGGCCGTCGGCCGGCAGCACGTCGGCGGGGATCACGATGGTTGCGGGGTCGTCGCTCACGGCCACCAGCATGGCGCCTGAGGGGCCCGATCCCACGAACGGTTGCAGCCGGATTCCTCGTTGGGATGGGCCAGCCGCTGTGGCAGGCTGGCGGACGTGAACCGCACCTCCCGACGACTCGCTTCGATCGCCCCCTCTGCCACCCTTGCCGTCGACGCCAAGGCCAAGGCCCTACAGGCCGCCGGCGAGAACGTGATCGGTTTCGGCGCCGGCGAGCCCGACTTCCCCACGCCCGCCCACATCGTCGAGGCCGCGGTGGCAGCGTGCCGTGATCCGAAGAACCACAAGTACTCGCCGGCCGGCGGACTCCCCGACCTCAAAGAAGCGATCGCCGCGAAGACGCAGCGCGACTCGGGCTTCGAGTGTGCGGCCTCGCAGGTGCTGGTCACCAACGGCGGCAAGCACGCGGTCTACACGGCGTTCGCTGCGCTGTGCGATCCCGGCGACGAGGTGATCTGCCCAGCCCCGTACTGGACGACCTATCCGGAGGCGATCACGCTCGCCGGTGGTGTACCGGTCGTCGTCGACACCGACGCCGCCAGCGGTTTCCAGGTGACGATCGACCAACTCGATGCGGCCTACACCGATCGCACCAAGGTGCTCCTGTTCGTGAGCCCCGACAACCCGTCCGGATCGGTGTGCCCGCCCGACATGGTGACGGCGATCGGCGAGTGGGCGCTCGAACGCGGCGTCTGGGTGATCACCGACGAGATCTACGAGCACCTCACCTACGGCGACAACACCTTCGTGTCGATGCCGACGGTCGTGCCGGAACTCGCCAACCAGTGCATCATCGTCAACGGTGTCGCCAAGACCTACGCGATGACCGGCTGGCGTGTCGGGTGGATGATCGGGCCCGACGACGTCGTCAAGGCCTCGACCAACTTCCAGAGCCACGCCACGTCGAACGTCGCCAACGTCGTCCCAGCGCGCCGCGCTCGCAGCGGTGTCGGGGTCGCTCGACGACGTGGTGATGATGCGCAGCGCCTTTGCGCGCCGGGCGCAGACGATGTGGACGATGCTCAACGCGATCGACGGCGTGACCTGCCTCGAACCGCAGGGCGCGTTCTACGCGTACCCCGACCTCACCGGTCTGCTCGGCCGGCCGATCGACGGGGTGACGGCGACGACCACCCTCGAACTCGCCGACCTCGTGCTCGACAAGGCGAAGGTCGCGTTCGTGCCCGGTGAAGCGTTCGGACTCGGTGGCTACGGCCGGTTCTCGTTCGCCCTCGGCGACGACGACCTGGTCGAGGGCATCGAACGCTTCGCCGCCCTCGTCAACGCCTGACCGGAGCTCGTCCTCGCAGCGTCTCGGGCCCGAGTCAGTGCGCGGGTTCGACGTGTTCGTGCTCGTGGAGCGGCTCGACGGTCACGAACCGGACGGCGATGAGATCGACCGCCACGACGACGGCGGCACCGACGATGATCAACAGCACCGGGACCGCCACGTCGTCGCGCGGCAACGTCATCGTGGTCGTGTTCGTGCCGTTCGGCCACGGCCACAACACTCGGGTCGAACCGAGCATCAGCCCGATCATGGCCGCCAGCACCCACCGGTGGTAGCGCTCGAGCAGCCAGTTGAGCAGCGTCGAGAACAGGGCGAGGCCGACCACGCATCCGAGCGAGAAGGCGATCAGCACACCGAAGTCCCGATCGTTCACCGCACCGAGCACCTCGGTGTACATGCCGAGCATCACGAGGATGAACGACCCGGAGATGCCGGGCAGGATCATCGCGCAGATCGCGATGGCGCCGGCGAGGAAGAAGATCCACCACGGCTCGGTGACCACCTCGAGCGCCGAGTCGGCAACCTCGGTGTCCGAACGCAGACCGAGCAGCAGGAACATCGACACTCCGATGCCGAGCATCAGTGCGATCGAGACGCCATCGATCCGGTCGAGCATCCGCAAAGCGACCCAGATCGAACCGAGGATCAGCCCGAAGAAGAGCGCCGACATCCGGATCGGCTGTTCGTGCAGCAGCGTCTCGATCACCGACGAGAGTGCGACGACGGCCGCGAGGATCCCGCCCAACAGCGTGAACAGCCAGATCCACTCGATGCGCTTCAGCGTGTCGACGGCTCCGGCGACGTCGCGGGTGAGCAGTTGCTTCAGCGCATGCGCACCCTGGCTGATGTTGTGGATCAGCTGGTCGTAGATACCGAGGACCAGCGCCACGGTGCCGCCCGACACGCCCGGCACGATGTCGGCCGAACCCATGGCGAAACCGCGGACGGCCTGGGCGGCGGGGGTGGGAATTCGCACGCAGCGAGGCTAGCGACGAAGCGTTGCCGTCCGCTGTCAGACGTGGAACCACTCGTCGTAGGTCGGCACCTTGGTGACGCCGGCGCAGGCCATCGCGATCAGCGGCACCGCTGCCATCGCACCGGAGCCCTCGCCGATGCGCATGTCGAGATCGAGCAGCGGGCGTTTGCCGAGTCGCTCGAGCAGCTTGCGGTGGCCGGGTTCGGTGGAGCAGTGACCGACCGTGCAGTGATCGAGCGCTGCAGGGTCGACCATCACCAACGGGAGGACCGCAGAGGTGGTGACGTAGCCGTCGAGCACGACGGGGATCGAACGGTGACGAGCGGCGACGGTCGCTGCGGCGATCGCCACGAGCTCGGAGCCGCCGACCTCGCGCAGGATGTCGAGTGGATCGGTGATGCCGGCGATGCGGCGCACCGACTCCTGCACGGCGGCACGCTTGCGTGCGAGCCCCTCGTCGTCGACGCCGGTTCCCCGGCCGACCCATGCAGCGGTCTCACCACCTGCCAGTGCGGCGGCGATGGCGGCTGACGGCGTGGTGTTGCCGATGCCGATCTCGCCGACGACGAGCAGATCACAGTCGAGTGCGTCGACGGCGTCGAACGCGATGCGCACGATCTCGTCGAAGCGTTCGACGCTGAGCGCCGGCTCGTACCTGATGTCGCCGGTCGGACGGCCGATGCCGACGTCGATCGCCTGCACCGATGCGCCGGCGATGTCGGCGAAGGCGGTGATCGTGGAGCGGCCCTGCTGGAACGCGCCGAACAGCGCTTCGGTGATCCCCGTCGGGTAGACGCTGACCTTCGTTGCCGCAGCGACGCCGTGGTCGGCGGCGAACACGAGCGCCGCCGGTCGGTCGACGGCGGGTGACGTGGTGCGCTGCCACCCGGCCACCCAGGCGGCGATCTCGTCGAGCCACGCGAGGGCGCCACTCGGTCGCAGCAGGTGTGCGGCGCGCTCGTGGACGGCGCCGAACGCAGCCGTGTCGTGTTCGGGCAGATCGACCAGGCGGTCTCGCAACACCGAGGTCATCTCGCCTCAGTAGTCGATCCCGCGCATCGCACGGATCCCTTGCTGGTAGGCGTGTTTGACCTCTCGCATCTCCGTGACGGTGTCGGCGAGTTCGATCAACTCCGGTGCGGCGTCGCGTCCGGTGATGATCACGTTGACGTGGCGCGGTCGGGTGGCGATCGCTTCGACGATGTCGCCGACGTCGATCCAGCCGAACGACGGCAGATAGGTGAGCTCGTCGAAGATGACGAGTTCGTGTCCGCCGGCGTGCATGATCTCGACGGCCGTCGCCCATCCCCTGGCGGCGTGGGCCCGATCGTTGGCCAGGTCGGACGAGTCCCAGGTGAACCCGTCGCCGAATGCGTGCCAGTCGACGCCGAGTTGGCGGCCGATCTTCTCCTCGCCCACCTTCCAGTCGCCCGACTTGATGAACTGCACGACGGCGACGTTCCATCCGCGTGCGACCGCGCGAATCATCATGCCGAATGCGGACGACGACTTGCCCTTGCCGTTGCCGGTGTTGACCAACACGAGCGAGTCGGCGCTACGAAGCCCGTCGGGGCGGGGATCCTGTGTGGGGACGGCGTCGACGTCGTCTTCGTGGTTGCTCATCAGCTTGGGGAGCGTACGCAGGCAGCAGTACGATGTCGAACTGTCGCAGACGCAGCGAAGTCCGGTGAGAACCCGGCGCTGTCCCGCAACGGTGGTTCTCCGGTCGTGATGCCCGCATCCCGACCCGGAGACGAGCCCGGTCGCCTGCCCTGTGACGCGACCACCACCCTCGAGGCAAGGGACGGCTCGCCGGTCGGGATCCCCGGCCAGCACCCAGCTTGTCCTCCACATCATTGGAGGCATCATGAACACCCGACCCCGTCGGTCCACCCGACGACTGCTCGGCGCCGTCGCCGCACTGGCGATGATCGCCGCGGCGTGCGGCTCCGACGACGCATCGAATTCGAGTTCCGATCCCAGTTCGAGTTCCACCCTCACCACCGTCGTGGCATCGACCGCACCGGACGGAACCCTCGCCGAAGCGGAGGCGGCCGTGCAGCGGGTGGTGTCGCTCAGCCCCACCCACACCGAGATGATGTTCGCCATCGGAGCGGGCGACCAGCTCGTGGCGGTCGACCAGTTCTCGGACTACCCCATCGAGGCGCAGGCGCTGCCGAACGATCTGTCGGCATTCGACAACAACGTCGAGGCGATCGCTGCCTACGAGCCCGACCTCGTGTTGATCGGCGGTGACTTCAACGGACTCGGGCCGCAGCTCGACGAACTCGGCATCGCCTGGTGGGACGGTCCGGCGACCACGACGGTCGACGAGACCTACCGCCAGATCGAGGAGCTCGGAGCGGCGACCGGGCGCCAGCCCGAGGCCGAGGCGCTGGTGGCCTCGATGCAGGCCGACATCGAGGAGATCGTGGCGGCGACGCCCGTGCCGGCCGAACCGTTGACGCTGTTCCACGAGCTCGACGACACGCTGTTCACGCTCGACTCGACCACGCTGTTCGGCGAGCTCTACGGCCTGCTGGGATTGCGCAACATCGCGGACACGGCCGAGGGCGATTCCGGCGGCTACCCGCAGCTCAGCGCCGAATTCGTCGTGTCGGCCGATCCGGATCTGATCTTCCTCGCAGACACCAAGTGCTGCGGCCAGTCGCTCGACACGGTCGCCGCTCGCGACGGGTGGGCCGACATGACGGCGGTGCAGTCCGGCAACGTGATCGAGCTCGACGACGACGTCGCTTCGCGTTGGGGGCCGCGCATCGTCGACTTCCTGCGCGCCGTGTCCGACGCCGTGGTGGCCGCGAACTGACCGGCGGCGATCGGGCATGGCTGTCGTCGGAGTCGAAGGGGAGGTGACGGGCGCCGCTGCGCGTCGCCCCCTCGCGCTCGCCGCGACGGCTCGACGCGGCGACCTTCGGTGGTACCTCGGCGCCGGCGCCGTGTTGGTGATCTCGATCGTGATCGGCGCCTCGATCGGCCCGGCCGGTCCCGCGGCCTGGCGTGTTCCGCTGGCGTTGATCGATCACCTGCCGCTCGTCTCCGTCGACTCGGGCGTCACGACCGCCGAATGGAACATCGTGTGGCGCATCCGCATGCCGCGCGTGATCCTGGCAGCACTCGTCGGCGGCATGCTGTCGGTGGCAGGCGCCGGCTACCAGGGTGTGTTCCGCAATCCGCTCGTGGATCCGTATCTCCTCGGCGCCGCGGCAGGAGCCGGCCTCGGGGCCACGATCGCACTCACCATCGGCCGCGGCATCACGTCGTCGTGGCCCATCGACCCGGTGGTGGCGGCCGCCTTCCTCGCATCGATCGCCACGGTGGCGGTGACCTACGTCGTCGGCTCGTCGTTCAGCGGCTCCGACGCCGGCGCCCGCACGGGGGTGACGCTGGTGCTGGCGGGTGTGGCGGTCGTGTCGTTCGTGACTGCGGTGCAGACGTTCATCCTGCAACGCAACCAGAACGTCGTGCGCGAGGTGTTCCAGTGGATCCTCGGCCGGCTGTCCGGCGCCACATGGGCCGACGTGCGCCTGATCCTGCCGTACGTGACGATCAGCGCGATCGTGCTGATGTTGCACCGCCGCCATCTCGACGTGTTCCGTGTCGGCGACGACGAAGCTGCCTCGCTCGGGGTGTCGGTCGGTCGAACCCGGCTCGTCATCGTCGTCGGGGCGACCCTCGGCACTGCGGCCGTCGTGTCGGTGAGCGGCCTGATCGGCTTCGTCGGCCTCGTCGTCCCCCACGCCATCCGCCTGATGGCGGGTGCCGGGTACCGCCGCCTGATCCCACTGTCGATGCTGCTCGGGGCCTCGTTCCTGATCCTCGCCGACATCCCGGGGAGGATGCTGTCGAGCCCGGCGGAGACCCCGATCGGTGTGGTGACCGCCTTCATCGGCGCCCCGTTCTTCATCTACCTGTTGCGAACACGGAGGATGACGTGAGCGTCCTCGAGTTCGATGCGGTGAGCGTGAGCTACGGCCGGAACCGGGTGGTCGACACCTTCACCGACCGCGTCGAGTCGGGGGAGTGGCTGGGGGTGATCGGACCGAACGGCGCCGGCAAGTCGTCGTTGCTGCGCGCCGCTGCGGGGCTCGTCGGTTTCGAGGGCGATGTCCGGGTCGGGGGATCGGCGTTGTCGACGATGTCTCACTCCAGCCGGGCCCAGCACGTCGCCTACGTCGCACAGGACCCGCTGATCCCCGACGACATGTGCGTGTTCGACTACATCCTGCTCGGGCGCACGCCCTACGTCGGCTACTTCGGTACCGAGTCCGGCGAGGATCGTGACGTGGTGGCCGACGTGATCGACCGGTTGCGGCTCGGCGAGTTCGCCACGCGGATGCTCGGTTCGATGAGCGGCGGCGAACGCCAACGCGCCGTACTCGCGCGGGCGCTCGCCCAAGAGGCGCCGGTGCTGCTGCTCGACGAACCGACGTCGGCGCTCGACATCGGCCACCAGCAGCAGGCGCTCGAGCTGGTGACCGAGCTGCGTGAGCACAGCGGGCTCACCGTGGTCTCGGCGATGCACGACCTGACGCTCGCGGGTACCTACACCGATCGGCTGGTGTTGCTCGACGGCGGTCTCGTGGCGGCGAGCGGGCGCGCCACCGACGTGCTGACCGCGGAACGCCTCGGCGAGGTCTTCCACGTGTGTGTCACCGTCGACGTCGATCCCTCCGATGGTGCCGTCATCGTCGTTCCCCGCCGCGGCTTCCCCATCTGACCTCGGGTGCCGTTCACCCCCCGTTCGTGTACGGATTCCGGTGGGGCGTCCCACCCGGAGTGCAACGCAAACGGGAAGGGGGTTTACGCTGAGACGATGAGTGCCGGATCGACCGAGTCGCCGTATCCGACGTTTCCGGGCGTCGACGCATTCGATGCCGTCCGGACCCCGGAGGCCGAGCGGATCCACCGCCGGCGGATGTGCGCCCTCGGCTACCGCATCTTCGGTGCGTTGCGCTGGGGCCAGCTCGGCGACGGCCACATCTCGGCACGTGACCCGATCCTGACCGACCACTTCTGGCTGCTCGACTGGGGTGTCCCGTTCCATCGAGCGACCGTCGACCAGCTCGTGCTGGTCGGCCCCGACGGCCGCGTGATCGACGGTGACGGAAACCCGACCGGCGCCGTCAACACGGCGGGCTACAACATCCACGCCCCGTTGCTCGCCGCTCGCCCCGACGTCGTCAGCGCCGCCCACACCCACACCGCATTCGGCACTCCCGTGGGCCGCCAACGTGCAGCCGTTCCGCGCACTCAGCCAGGAGTCGTGTGCGTTCGTGTTCGACCAGTCGCTCTTCGACGACGAGGAGGTCGAGGTGCTGTCCTACGACGGCGGCAAGCGGATCGCCGCGGCACTCGGCGACCGCAAGTTCTGCATCCTGCGCAACCACGGTCCGCTCACCGTCGGCGCCTCCGTCGAGGAGGCGGTCGGCTGGTTCGTGATGGCCGAGCGCGTCGCCGAGGTGCACGTCAAGGCGCCCCACGGCATCCCGATCTCCGACGAGGCCGCCGCGGTGGCCGCCGAGACCCTGGCGCCGCCGTCAACCGGATGGCGGATGTTCCAGTGGCTGCGGCGCAGCCTGATCGACGATCCCGACGTCGTCGGCTGACGGCCCGCCCTCGATCCGGAGGTGCTCGATCACCAGCGTGGCGAGCACGATCACGTCGATGGCGACGATCAGCCATGCGCCGTCGAGACCGCCGCCCGCGACCATCAGCACGGCCATGGCGGCGATGGCGACGAGACGTTCCTGTGCGACCGCTCGGAACGACCGGTACACGCCGCCGGCGATGCCTCCGAAGAAGAGTGCGAAGCCGACTGCCCCGATGATCCGGAACGATGCGTCGGTCGGTGTTTCGGGGTGGACGGCCATCTCCTCGAACGCCACCGCCATCAGGATGATGCCGGCCACGATCGCCGCGTGGAGGTACGTGTAGACGTCTCGAGCGAACCGGCCGCGTTCGGCGGGCGGCGTCTCCTCGGCACGGTGTTCGAACGCCGGGCCGACGCGGTCGAAGTACGACCACCACAGCAGTCCCGCGAACGCGCCTGCCGCGACGAGCGCGAGTACGGCGCCGGCGCCGATGCCGAACGGCCCACCGGACGCGCCCTCGATCACCGAGTTCCCGATCGCGATGATCACCTCACCCATCGCCACGATGATGATCAGCCCGTGTCGCTCCGCGAAATGGCCGGCACGGATGATCCAGGTGCCGCTGCCGGCGCGGATCGTGGCCAGGAAGAAGACGGAGATCCCGACGACCCACAGCACGACCCGGGCGGTCCCCGGAACGAAGCCGCCCACCACGATGATCGTCATCGCAACCACGTTGGGAATCGCGTACCGCACCGCCGACGCGAACTCGGCATTGTCGCCGGCGAGGCCGCTGACCATCATGCCGAGAGCGGTGAGGAAGATCACCGCCAGCGGGATCGCGAACAGTGCACCTCCGTCGTCCAACGCCGTGCCGACGGCTGCCGCCATCGGGACGCTCGCGGCGGTGGCGACGAGGAACAACAGCCGCACCGATCGCTGGTTGCCGGGGACGGCGTTCGCCGACCAGGTGAACTGCGACCACGGCAGCCAGAGCATGAGAAAGATCAGCGACGACTCACCGATCCCGCCCCATGTCGGGTCGTGGACCACGATCCCGACGAGCTGCGAGAAGGCGAAGACGTAGGCGAGGTCGAAGAAGAGTTCGACCGGATCGGCCGTGAAGTCCTCCGTCCGCTCCGGAATCTCCAGTCCGCGCATGCGCCGACCGTAGTCCGTGTCACGACCGGAGGACTTTCCGTCGATCCGACGTGCCTCAGCCTCCGGTGCCTCAGCCTCCGGTCGTGGTCGGGATCAACGCCCCGCCGCAGTTCTGCGACCGGATCGCCTCCCACTGGGCGACGAACGTGTCGCGCGCCGTGGCCACCGAGGCGGCGGCTTCGCCGATCGTCTCGGATCCTCCGATGCCCGAGACGCTGCTCTGCAGATCCTCGTAGGCGGTCTGGAGTGCGTCGGCTTCGGCCTGGCCCACTTCCTGTGCCGCATCCCGAACCTCGGCAACCGCAGCTTCCAGATCGGCGACCGCAGACTCGACGTCATCGAGCGTCGTGTCGACGCTGATGTCGGTGAGGGTCGCCTCGGCGTCAGCGGCGTCGGCAATGGATTGGCAGAAGTCGGCCTTGGCCTCGTCGACGGTCGGCTCATCGGACCCGCAAGCCGTGAACGCTGCGGCCATGACGAGAGCGATGCCGAGTGCGGCGGTACGTGATTTCATGTGGTGCTCCTGGTGTAGGGGGGATGACGATCGGCGAGAGCCGAACGACGCGCTCATCGTGCGCTGGGGTCCCCGCAGCCGCATCACCCGTTCCGGGCGACTCCGTTTCAACCCAGCACGACGACGCCGACGACCCCGACGAGCACCAGCGCACTGGCCGCGTACTCCGCTCGGGTGTGTGTCTCGTGGAGGACCCATGCCGAGATGGCGAAGGCGATCACCAGCTCGACCTGGCCGAGCGTGCGGACCTTGGCCGCATTCTCCAAGGTGACGGCGACCGCCCAGCCGGCCGAACCGCACAGGCTGAGGATTCCCACCGGCAGCGCCGCGCGCCATACGGCACCGACACGAACCAGCTCTCGGCGGTCACGGGACATCAGCCACGACCCGTTCAGCACGGTCTGGATGCCGAGCATCACGGTCAACGTGAGGAGCGCGCGGTCCCACGTCGATCCACCCTCGAGTGACGTCGACGCACCCCGAATCCCGACGGCCGCGACTGCGAAGCAGCCTCCGGCGACGATGCCCATCAAGGCGGCAGGGTCGCCTGCGCGACCCAGGATGTCGCCCAGACGGTGCGGCGCTGCCAGCCACGCCACGCCGGCCATGCACACGATCGCGGCCACCCATCCCAGCGGTTCGAGGGGTTCGCCGAGTGCGATCGCCGACACGATCGCCACCTGGATCACCTCCGTCTTGGCATAGACGGTACCGATCGCGAAGTCGCGGAGGTCGAACGCTCGCAAGAGCGCCAGCGTCCCGAGGATCTGTGCCGCACCGGCGCCGACGATGATCGGCCAGAATCGCCATGGCACAGCGGGCAGCTCGTCGCCGACGATCGCGAACGTCACGGTCGACGCCAGCACCGCCAGCGGAAATCCGTACGCGTACCGCACGAATCCGGCGCCGTTGACCGACAGCACCGATCGCAGCCGGTGCTGGCGAGACGTCCGCAGCACCTGGAACGTCGCTGCGGCCAGCGTGATCGGAATCCACATGAGCACGCAGTGTTACACCGGGGGTCTGACCCCAGGCGTGACGGTTACGAGCGGTCGGGGGTCGGCAGGAACCAGTGGTCGTCGTTGACGAGGATGTCGTCGGCGTCGGCGGGGCCCCACGAACCACGGAAGTACGGCACGACGTTGCCGGGGTCGTCGAGTGCGGGCTGCACCACGCGCCAGGTGCCCTCGACGATGTCCTGGCGGGCGAACCGTCGCAACGATCCGATCAGGGCATCGCCGAGCAGGCGTTCGTAGGCGTCCTGGCGCTCGCCGAGTGCGGCCGCGAAGTCGACGTCGACGTCGACCTCCTGGCTGTCGAGGTCGGGTCCCGGCGTCTTGGCCTGCAGCGCGAACGTGACGCCATCGTGCTTGCCGAGCCGGAGCCGGATCAGGTTGCGACCCGGTGGTGGACCGCCCGACTCGTCGAACAGCATCCTCGGTGGCTCGCGCAGCTCGATCACCGCCTCGGTCGCGCTCTGCGCCATCGCCTTGCCGACGCGGATGTACCACGGCACGCCGGCCCATCGCCACGAGTCGATCTCGAGGCGAACCGCGGCGAACGTCTCGACGTTCGACTGCGGATCGACGCCCGGTTCGTCGCGGTAGCCCACGTACTGCCCGCGCACGAGCGCATCGGTCTCGATCGGTCGCATCGCAGCGATCACCTTGGCCTTCTCGTCCTGCAGGAAGCCGGAGTCTGCGCCGGCCGGGGGCTCCATCGCCAGCAGGGACACGACCTGCAGCACATGGTTCTGCAGCACGTCGCGGATCGCGCCGACGCCTTCGTAGAACGAGCCGCGGCCTTCCACGTCGAGCGTCTCGGACATCGTCACCTGCACACTGCGCACGTAGTTGCGGTTCCACACCGGCTCGAGCAGCGTGTTCGCGAAGCGGAACACGAGCAGGTCCTCCACGGCCTCCTTGCCGAGGTAGTGGTCGATACGGAAGATGTGATCCTCGGCGAAGATCTCGTGCAGCGTCTTGTTCAGCTCGATCGCCGACGGAAGGTCACGTCCGAACGGCTTCTCGACGACGATGCGCCCGCGCTGGTGGAGGTCGACCGACGCCAGCTTCTGTGCGACCGTCGGGAACATGTCGGGTGGGATCGCCATGTAGAACACCGCCACCATCGAGTTGTGACGGTCGAGCGTCGCACGCAGTTCGCTCCAGGTGTGCTCGTCGGCGTAGTCGCCCTGCACGAGATCGAGCCGTTTGCAGAGTGCGTCGAGCACCTCGGGGTCGGGGTCGTCGATGTGTTCCATCACCGAGTCGTGGGCGTGGCGGCGGAAGTCGTCGTCGGTCCAGTCGCTGCGCGCCACGCCGATCACCGGCACCTGCAACACACCCGACCTGGCCAGGCGGTAGAGCGCGGGGAACAGCTTGCGTACCGCGAGGTCGCCGGTGGCGCCGAACAGCACGAGCGCGTCGGCGCCGGGCTGGTTGGTCTGCATGCGCGCTGTGCCGACGTGTCCCGTGACGACGGTGGGGTCGGTGTGTTCGTCGGTCATCGTGTCGTCTCCTTGCGTTCGATGTGGCCGCCGAAGCCGGCGCGCATCGCCGACAGCACCTGGTCGGCGACGTCGGATCGTCCCCGCGACGAGAAGCGCTGGTACAGCGCGGCGGACAGCACGGGGACGGGGACGCCCTCGTCGATGGCGGCGTTGACGGTCCAGCGTCCCTCGCCCGAGTCGCTGACGACGCCGGCGTAGGCGTCGAGGCGCGGGTCGGCATGGAACGCCTCGGCGGTCAGGTCGAGCAGCCACGAGCTGATCACCGACCCCCGGCGCCACACCTCGGTGATCCGCCCGAGGTCGAGGTCGTAGCGGTAGTACGGCGCGGCATCGAGCGGTGCGGTCTCGGCGTCGACGGGATGACCGACCGCACCGATGTTCGCTTTGGCGAGCACGTTGAGGCCCTCCGCATAGGCCGCCATCAGCCCGTACTCGATCCCGTTGTGCACCATCTTCACGAAGTGACCGGCGCCGCTCGGGCCGCAGTGCAACCAGCCGTGCTCCTCGGGCGACTCAGCATCCACGCGGCCCGGCGTCCGCGAGCTCGTGCCGATGCCCGGTGCCAGCGACTCGAAGATCGGGGTCAGCCGTTCGACGGCGGGATCCGGTCCGCCGATCATCAAGCAGTAGCCGCGCTCGAGGCCGAACACACCGCCGCTCACACCGACGTCGAGATAGTCGATGCTGTCGGGGGCCAGTGCGGCAGAACGGTCGACGTCGTGGCGGTACCACGAATTGCCGCCGTCGATGATCGTGTCACCGGCGTCGAGCAGCGGTGCCAGCGAATCGACCGTCGCACCGACGAACGCCGCCGGCACCATGATCCAGATCGCGCGTGGCGGCTCCATCGCTGCGACGAGTTCGTGGAGTGATCGGGCCCCGGTCACCCCGAGTTCCTCTTCGAGCTCGGCGATCGGCGCCTCGTCGACGTCGTGGACCACGCAGTCGTGGCCGTCGTGGTGGAGCCGGCGCACCATGTTGGCGCCCATCCGGCCGAGTCCGATCATTGCGAGTTGCATGTGAACAGCCTGCCACGGTCCGGCCCCGCCGAATCCCCGAGCGGCGCGCGGTCAGCGGACCGAGTGCAAGCCGCTGCCATCCATGATCTCGTCGACGAAGTCCGCGATCACCGTGCCGTCGACGGCGGATCGCAGGTCGGAGATCAGCGCGTCGCGGGCCTCCAGGTCGACGCACTCCTCGATGTCGACGAGGCGCCGGCGGAACTCCTCGAGTCGACCCTTCATCTTCGGATCGTGGCGATCGGCGTGTGCCGTCGCTCGCCGATCGAGGGCGACCGACATCGTCGACATCCAGATCTGCTGGTACTGCTGTGCTCGAATCGACGCACCGGCCAATCGTTCGGCGTCGACGTCGGCCACCGCGGAGGTCGCCGCACGGATCGCCGTCGATGCCACGCCCCGCCATGTCGCTCCGGCTCCGGATGCGGTCAGAGCGATGTTGGCGCCGACGCCGATCCAGGCGCCGAGGTTTCGTCGTCTCGCCTCCGCCGCGGCGGCCTCCATCACCATCTGCGCCTGCTCCGATTCCGCTGCGGTGTCGAGCAGCAGCGTGAGGTGCACGACGTCGGTGAGCGAGGAGGCTGTCGTGAGATCGACGCCCTCGCGTGTGAGCTCGCTGTCGGTGAACGCACCGAGTGCCAACCCGAGCGCACCGGCCGCCTCGCCGTCTCGCATGACGGCGCCGAACAGATTCGCCACGTGCTCGTAGGTGCCGATCGTCAGCCCGTACGTGCTCACCCGCACCGGCTCCGCCCCGGTCTGGAAGATCGCGTCGGCGAGCATCGGGAAGTACGCCGGCATCGACATGGCCAGCCCGCGAGCCATCCCGGGCGACATGCCGTGATCCAGGCTGCCGACGCCGAAGTCGGTGAGTCGGCGCACCACGTCGAAGCCGTCGGCGAGGCGTCCGGTCGCTTGGTCGGCGTCGGCGAGCATGCCGGCGGTGGTGAAGTCCGACACGGTCGTCGCGTCGAGGCCGTGCCAGGTCGCCAGGCGGTACAGGACCGCATCGTCGAGGAGGAGGTCGAGGCAGGCGCCGGGACGCGACGTGAGCGACAACAGGACGGCAGACATCGAGCGAGCGTGTTCGTCGAGCGCTGCACTCGCGCGGGCGCTCGTCGGTCCCGCCAACGCCCTGACCGCGCCTGCGAGGAACGTCGTGGGAAACGTCGCCCTCGTCGTGAGTTGACCCACGATCACGGTGTCGGGTGCGAGGCGGAGCAACCGGCGAGCGAACCCAGGTTCATCGCCGACGCGCTGGACGAGTTCCTGCGCGAGCACATCGAGGTCGTACTTCGACGGCAGCGCTTCGATGCCGGTGTCGCCGAGCAGGGCGTCGATCACGAGGATCAACTCGACGAGTCGATCGTCGTCCAGGGCCCGGAGCGGTCGAGCCGGTCCGGCGGGCCGGAGATGGTCGGCAAGCGCCTCGCCGAGCGAGGCCAGTGTCCGCAGGCCGAACAGTCCCGAGCCGCCCCGGCGCCAGGTGGACATCGACGAGCTGCGCTCGATGTCGCGCAGGGCCGGTATCCAGTGGTCCTCGAGGTTGGCGCGGGTCAGACGGATGGTGCGCAGTGCGTCCGCCGCTGCGGGGTCGGTGGAGCTGATGGCGTCGAGCCGGTCGATCGCTTCGATGGTGCGCTGCAGGAGGTGGCGTACCCGGTCGGGCTCGTAGCCGACGTCCACGTCAGCCCACCAGACCGATCTGCAGTCGTGCGACCGCTTCGAGTTCCCGGGCCTGCTGGTCGAGTCGCCAGGCGTGTTCGCGAAGGTCGTCGGCGGCGGCGTGCAGCTGCTGCTGGTTGTATGCGAGCGTGGTGCGGCACAGGTCGGGGCGCTGCCCGCGCCAGGTGTCGACGTCGCCGTAGCGATCGAGGCGCATCACGGGTGAGTGCTCGATCGCATCGGCGAGTTGTCGCAGGTGGCCGGCCCGTTGGTGGAGGTGGTTCGCTCGCGCAGTCGCGTTCATCGTCCTGCAGTGGGTGCTTCGGAGCTGAAAGCGGAATGCGTCAGAGCTCGGCGAGCTGCACCGTTCGATCGGCGATCGTCGCGGCCTCGTCGTGATCGTGGGTGACGAGCAGCGCAGTGACGTGGGCGTCGCGCAGGAGTGCCGCGAGGTCGACGGCGAGCCGGTCGTGAAGCTCACGGTCGAGGCCGGTCAGCGGTTCGTCGAGCAGGACGACCGCCGGCTCGGCGGCGAGGGTGCGGGCGAGCGCCACTCGCTTCGCCTCGCCGCCCGAGAGGCCGGTCACTCGCCGGTCCCCGAACCCCTCCAGGCCCACCCGGCCCAACCACCTCGACGCGCGCTCGGCGCGCTGCGACCGGTCGGTGCCGGCCATCTTCGGCCCGAACGCCACGTTGTCGAGCACCGACAGGTGCGGGAACAACTGGTTGTCCTGGAACACCATGCCGACCCCGCGCTGGTGGGTCGGCCGGTCGGTGACGTCGACCCCGTGCACGACGATCCGCCCGCTGTCGGGTGCGAGGATGCCGGCGACCACACGCAGCAGCGTGCTCTTGCCGCTGCCCGACGGGCCGAGCAGGGCGACCACGCCACCGGCGCCGACCGACAGCGAGACACCGTCGAGGACCCGATGGCGCTCCGGCACGAACGACACGGTGACGTCGCGGACGTCGAGGCCAGGCTGCTCGCTCACTGTCGGGTGCGCCCGGTGAGCGGTGACTGCAGGCGCTCCACGATCACGACGAGCACCACCGTCGTGGCGGCGAGCAGGGTGGCGAGCACGAAACCCTGCGCTTGGAGGGCCGAGCCGGTTCGGCCGAGCAACTGCTCGATCGCGATCGGCATCGTCTCACCACCCGAGCGTGACAGGAAGCTCGTCGCTCCGAACTCGCCGAGCGAGATGGCGGCCGCCAGCGCGGCGCCGACGGCGAGCGGCCGCCACAGATATGGCACCACGGTCGCCGCCCATGCGCGCACCGGCGAGGCGCCGAGTGTGGCGGCGGCGTCACCCATCGCCGGGTCGACCGAGCGCAGCACGCCCACGCAGGCCCGCACGACGAACGGCACCGCGATCAGCGCATGGCCGACCGGCACGAGCCACCACGAGGCCCGCCAGTCGACCGGATCGGTGTCGAACGTGATCACCATGCCGAAACCGATCGTCACCGCCGACGTCGCGAGCGGCAGCATCAGCCCGCCGTCGAGTGCCCGACCTGCACGCCCGGATGCGACGATGGCCAGGCTGGCCAGTGCGCCGATCACCACCGCGAACGCCGTCGCCCATGCTGCGTTGGTCAGCGAGTTGACGATCGCTTCGCCCGGATCGATGCCGATGCGGATACCGGGGCGGATCTCGGTCTTGCCGAGGTCGGTCCAGGCGTTCGTCGACCATCCCGTCGGCGTCGAGAACGAACGCACCACGAGTGCGACCAGCGGGGTCGCCGCCACCACGAAGGCCAGGCCGGCGACCAGCGCGACGAAGCGACGCTCACCGGTACGGCGAGGACGGCGCCGCGCGGCGGTCGCCAGCAGGCCGAGCGCTCGGGCGTGGCGACGCTGGGCCACCGTCGACCAGGACACGATCGCGATCAGCGCGGCGAGCTGCACGAGGGCGAGCACGGCGGCACCGCCGATGTCGCCGAGCTGGGTGGCACGTCGCCACACCTCGACCTCGATCGTGCGGGTGCCGGGCGCACCGAGGATCCGGATCACGCCGTAGGAGGTGAACGTGAACAGGAACACGATCGTGGCGGCGGCGGTCACCGCCGGGCGCACGAGCGGCAGCGAGATCGCGGTCGCGACCTTCCATCGCGACGCGCCGAGTGTGGCCGCCGCTGCCTCCATGTCGGTCGGCAGGTGTTCCCACAGCGAGCCGACCACCCGGACGACCACCGCAAGGTTGAACACGACGTGGGCGCCGATCACCGCCCAGACGGTGCGGTCGAGCGCGTCGGGCAGCAGCGCCAGGAATGCCGCACCCATCACCACGGTCGGCAACACGAACATCGCGGTGAGCAGCCCGACGAGCAGCGTGCGCCCGGCGAACTCGAAACGGGCGACCACGTAGGCGGGTGCCAGTCCGACGGCGACGGTGACGACGGTCGAGACGACCGCCTGCCACGCCGTGAACCAGAGCACGTCCCACGTCGACGGGCGCCCGAAGGTGTCGGCGATCGCCGTCGTGGTCACCGCCTCGGCCACGAGCGTGGCGAACGGCCACGCATAGAACACGAGCAACCCCAGTGTCGGCCCGATCGCCAGCGCGACGAGCAGCCACCGGGGCAGTCGGTTCACCCGAGCACCAGCTCCGTCCATTCGTCGATCCACGCCGAACGCCGCTCGTCGATGAGCTCGGGGTCGAGCGTGCGAGAGCTGTCGGGCACGACGGCGAAGTCGACGAACTCCGCCGGCAGGTCGACGGCCTCGTTGGTCGGATAGACGAAGAGGTTGAGGGCGAGCTCGCGCTGGAAGCGCTCCGACAGGAGGAAGTCGACCAGTTGCCGGGCAGCGCCGGGCGACTCGGTGCCACGCAACACGCCGGCGAACTCCACCTGGCGCAAGCAGGTGTCCTCGATGACGCCGGTCGGCGCATCGCTTCGCGGCGGGTCGGCGAAGATCACCTCGGCCGGCGGGCTCGATCCGTAGCTGACCACCATCGGGGTGGGGCCACCTCCGGCCCACGTGAAGCGCTCGTAGTACGCCTCGGTCCAGCCGTCGACGACCTCGACGCCGTTGTCGCCGAGGCGATTCCAGTAGTCCTGCCAGCCGTCGGGCCCGTACTCGTCGATGGTCGCGAGGAGAAAGGCCAGGCCGGGCGATGACGTCGCCGGATTCTCGACGACGAGCTGGCCGGCGTAGGCCGGATCGGCGAGGTCGGCGAACGTCGACGGCGGATCGAGGTCGCGCTCGGCGTACCAGCCGATGTCGTAGTTCACGCACACGTCGCCGTAGTCGACCGGTGTCGCCTCGCCGTTCGGCACCAGTTGGAGGAACTCCTGGGCGATCGCCGCGGATCCGTCGGCGATCGGCGTGGCGACGTAGGGATCGAACACGTCGTCGGCGATCGCACGTGACAGCAACGTGTTGTCGATGCCCCACATCACGTCGCCTTCGGGGTTCCCGGCGGTCAGCGACGCCTTCGACAGCATCGTGCCGGCATCGCCCGCAACGAGGATCTCCACGTCGATACCGGTGTCGGCACTGAACTCCGCCAACGCATCGTTGAGTGAGGTGTCCGATTCGGGAAACGAGTCGTAGGCGACGAGGGTGATCCCCGTCGGCGCGCCCGCTGACGTGGTCGAATCCGGTGCGCCGGACGCGTCGTCGTCGCTCGCGCATGCCGTCAGCGCTGCGCCGAGCGCGACCACGATCCCGAGCGTGACCCCCCGGGTTCCCCAGCGATGAGCGAACCGACCGGATACGGGCTCTTCGCTCATCGCTCGACCGATCCGTCGTCGTCGGTCTCGCTGCGATGAGCCAACCGACCCGATACCGGCTCTTCGCTCATCGCTGGCTCGGTGGCGGGGTCGTCGAAGATCGTGAGGACGCCTCCGGCGAGCGTCACCTCGATCGCCGCCGAGCCGGAGTCGGTGGCGCGAACCTCGTTGCTGACGCCCATGCCGACGAGGGGTTCCAGGTCGAAGTGGTCCAGTTCCCAGCGGGCGCCCGACAGCGTGACGCGGATGCACGGGCCGTGGAGGGCCAGCACCGACAGGGTCGACCCGGCGACGAGGTGCAACGTCGCTGAGCCGGGTCCGTGCAGCACCCGGACGTGCTGGCCGTCCCACCATCCGTCGAGCGTGGGGACGCTGGTCAGCCCGAGTGCGCCGAGTGCACCGATCCCGGCGATCGTGTGGTCGAGGCGGTCGCCGCCGCCGACGAGCGTGATCCGTTCGGGATCGAACTTCGATGCGAGTGCCAGTGCGAGTTCGGTGTCGGTCTGGTCCTTGTCGGTGGGGTGACGGGTGATGTCGGCGTGGCGCGCCGCCCAGGCGAGGCCGTCCTCGGTGACCGAGTCGAGGTCGCCGACCAGGTGCGTCGGCTCGAGCCCGGCGGCGAGTGCGTGGTCGAGGCCGCCGTCGACGGCCATCCAGACGGTGGACTCCGACGCCTCGCGCCGGAGTCTGGCGACCAGGCCGGCGTCGAGCGGCGATGCCCCGGTGATGATGACGATGTGTTCGTTCACGATTCCTCCGCCGGCATTATCCGGATCAGGTACTCGGGTCGATGACGGCGGTCACCCTCTCAGCCCGCCGTTCCAGCGAGCTCCCCGTGTGGTTGTCGTTGTCGTCTGCCAGGGTACTAGAAGAACGTCTGCAGCAACAGCGCGAACGCCGAGACGACCAACATTCCCACGATCGCCAGGTCGAACCCACGTGTCGACACCGACTCGCGTAGGCGGGTACCGATCGGGATCGCCGCGAAGACCGGGACGCAGGCGAGCAGTGTCGCCGCGACCCGGCCCGACAACTCGCCGGAGCTGACCAGTACGACCAGCTGAGTCAGTCCGGTGATGAAGAACAGCGACGTGACCGAGAGGATGTGGGCACGACGGGGGAGTCGGTAGCTGTGGATCCACGAGCCGACGATCGGTCCCGAGATGCCGACTGCGCCCTGGAAGACGCCGGCGACGCCGCCGACGACCGGGGCGAGACGCCGGGACCGTTCCGGGCCGACTCGCAGTTCGGGGTGAGCGAAGAACAACACCACGTAGCCGACGATCGCCACGATGACGGCGATGACCAGCGGGCGTTCGGGGATGTTGACCAGCAGCAGCGTGCCGGCGATCGCGCCGGCCACACCGGCGACGGCGAGCGTCGGCAGGTCACGGGTCTCCGGATAGCTCGAACGTTCACGTCCGGCGAGAAAGGCGTTGGCGAGGACGTTCGGAAACGCGATCACGACGATCGCGTCGTCGACGTCGACGAACAGCGAGGCGATCGGGATGGCGATCAATGGCAGTCCCATCCCGGTGACCGCCTTGGCGATCGCGCCGACGACGACGGCCGCCAGCACGATCGCCAGTTCCGTGCCGTTCACTCGAGCGTGCTCACGGGGTGGCGCCGGTGGCGAGCGGGCGGTCGGGATCGGCGATCCAACCGGACCAGGAACCGACGTAGACGCGTGGCAGCCCCAGCCCCGCCAGCTCCATCGCGAGCGCGTTGTGACACGCGGTGACACCGGAGCCGCAGTACACGATCGGCCGGTCGTCGTCGCCGATCGCGGGAGCGAACCGCGACCGGAGTTCGTCGACGGGCCGGAACCGACCGTCGCTCGAGAGGTTGTCGCCGTAGAGGAGGTTGATCGCCCCGGGAACATGGCCGGCGACCCGGTCGATCGGCTCGATGTCACCAGCGAAGCGAGCCGGATCCCGGCTGTCGATCACGACACCGCCGTCGCGGAGATGCCGTTGCACGTCGACTGCATCTGCGAGTGCCTCCAGCGGCCAGTCGAGCACCGTGCGCTCCGTCGGGGTGATCGACGAGGGCTCGATGTCGAGTTCTGCGCCCGATTCTGCGAGCCAGCCCTCGATCCCGCCGTCGAGCAGCGCCGCCGGCTGTCCCAGGATGCGCAGCATCCACACCAGTCGGCCGGCGAATGCGCCTCCGCGATCGTCGTAGGCGACGACCGTCGCATCGTCGCCGATGCCGAGATCGCCGAGCGCCCGGGCGAAGTCGGCCGGCGTCGGCAGGGGGTGGCGGCCGGCGGTGCCCGACGGGGGAGCGGCGAGGACGTCGTCGAGCGAGACGAACCGTGCGTCCGGAAGGTGACCGGCCATGAAGACCTGTTCGGGTTCTGGTCCCGTCATCGTGGAACCGACGTGGCAGACGACGACCGTCGGATCGGCGGCGAGTCGTTCGCGCAGCCATGAGGCGTCGACGATGGATGGAACCGGTGCCCGGTCGGCGGGAGGCGTGGACATGGGCTTCACTCTGCCATGCATGCCACGATGAGACGATGAGCGACACCTTCACCGCCCTCGTCCTGCGCGAGACCGACGACGGACACGTCGGCGCGCTGGAACAACTCACCGACGCCGATCTCCCCGACGGCGACGTCACCGTGGCGGTCGAGTATTCGTCACTGAACTACAAGGACGGGCTGGCGCTGGCGGGCAAGAACCGGATCGTGCGCAGCTATCCGATGGTGCCCGGGATCGACCTCACCGGCACCGTGACCGCCAGCGACTCGCCCGCCTGGAAGGTCGGCGACGAGGTGATCTCGACGAGCTTCATGGTCGGTGAGCGGTACTGGGGCGGCTACACGCAGCGCCAGCGGCTGCGCTCGGAGTGGCTCGTGCGGCGCCCGGAGTCGATGAGCGCGCGCACGGCGATGGCGATCGGCACCGCCGGGCTCACCGCGATGCTGTGCGTCATGGAACTCGAGACGGCGGGCGTGCAGCCCGGTGACGGGCCGGTCGTGGTGACCGGCGCGGCCGGGGGCGTCGGGTCGGTGGCGGTCGCACTGCTCGCGGGTCTCGGCTACGAGGTCACCGCGGTGACCGGCCGTCCGCAGACACAGGAGTACCTGCGCAGCCTCGGTGCCACGGCGTTCCTCAGCCGCGAGGAGATGAGCGAACCGCCCCGGCCGCTCGAGTCCGAGACGTGGGCCGGTGCCGTCGACACGGTCGGCTCCACCATGCTCGCCAAGGTGCTGGCGCAGATGAAGTTCCGCTCGACGGTCGCAGCGTGCGGCCTGGCTGGTGGTGCCGACCTGCCGACCACGGTGATGCCGTTCATCATCCGCGCCGTGCGGTTGCAGGGCGTCGAGGCGGTGATGGCGCCGATCCCGATGCGCGAAGCGGCGTGGAGTCGCCTGGCCACCGACCTGGCCGCCGATGTCGTCGACACGATCACCGAGGTGGTGCCGCTCAGCGAACTGCTCGACCGCGGCCCGACGATCCTCGACGGCCAGGTACGCGGCCGCTGGGTCGTCGACCCCAACACCTGACCGTTACGCCAGGGGTCAGACCCCAGGTGTGACAGTCACGCAGCGGGTTCGGCGACGGGGGAGCGGTCCTGGTAGTCGGCCCACTCCCACTCGCTGCCGTACTCGTCGAGCAGGTCGAGGAACGGCATCGGTGGCAGCGCCTCGGGTCCGACGACGCCGGCGCGGTGCCACACGCCCTTCGCCATCAGCTCGATCGCCACCGCCGGCATGACCGCGGTCTGCCACACGACGGCCTGGTGGCCGAACTCCTTCATCGACCAGGCGTTGTCGACGACGTGGTACACGTAGACCTCGCGTGGCTGGCCGTCCTTGCCGAGCCCGGTGACCCACGTGCCGGCGCAGGTGCGTCCGTGCATCATGTCGCCGAGCGTCGCCGGATCCGGCAGCGTCGCGGCCACGACGTCACGCGGTGACACCTTGACGCCCTTGACGTCCACCGCCTCGGTGGAATGCAGGTCGAGCTTGCGCAGCGTCTTGAGGACGTCGATGAACTCCTCGCCGAGGCCGTACTTGAACGTGACCCGCCGGGTATCGATCCAGCGCGGCATCAAGATGACCTCCTCGTGCTCGACGTTGACGCACTGCAGCGCTCCGATGCCCTCGGGGAACGTGAAGATCTCCGGCTCCGAGAACGGCTCGGTCGTGAACCAGCCACGCTCGCGCTCGTAGATCACCGGTGGGTTGAGGCACTCCTCGATCGTCGTCCAGATGGAGAAGGTCGGCGCGAAGTCGTAACCGTCGACGACCAGGTCGGCGCCATCGCGCACGCCGATCTCGTGGATCTCGCTGAACAGCTCGTCGGCGGCGTAGCGAGCGGCCACGTCGGAGAACCCGGGCTCCACGCCCATGCCGCACAACGCCATCAGGCCGCGGGCCTTCCAGATCGGCGACTGGGCGAACTGCCCGTCGCCGAGGCGGATCCCGGTCTTCTCGTAGGGCTTCGTCGCGTGCGGGACCGAGAGGTTCATCGCCATGTCGACGTAGTGGCAACCGGCGGAGAAGGCCCCTTCGAAGATCGGCGGGTTGAAGCGGGGGTCGCAGGCGTTGAGGACGACGTCGGCGCGCATCTCCTGCGCCAGCGCAGCGACCGATGCTTCCGACGATGCGTCGATGTGGGCGGCGACGATCCGTCCGCCGTCTGCGTCGGTGGCCGTGTCGACCGCACCGGTGGCCTTGTCGAGGTCGATGTCCGCGACGGTGATGTGGTCGTAGGCCTCCCTCGTCGAGGCGATCGCCACGAACGCCGAACCCACACCGCCTGCTCCGACCACGAGTACTCGCATGCCGCGAATGTACTCGTCGCGCCCCGACGGCCAGGTGCCTCGTCCAGCGGGGCGGTGCGTCGGTACGCTCGCCTCGTGGACGAACAGGCGCCGGTGCCCGTGACGTCGACGTCGCTCTGGGTCGACCAGCTCGACGGCCCGCCCGTCGTTCGGCCGCCGCTCGACGGCGATTCCGACGTGGACGTCGCGATCGTCGGAGCGGGCTACAGCGGGTTGTGGAGTGCATATGCGCTGTTGCGTGCCGACCCGTCGTTGCGGGTGCTGGTCGTCGAACGCGAGGTCGTCGGCTTCGGCGCGTCCGGCCGCAACGGTGGATGGTGCGTGGGCGAACTCGCCGGGGGGCTCGGCGGTGCGGTGGCCACGTGGGGCCGAGACGCCGGCGTCGCGATCACCCGGGCGATCATCGACACCGTCGGGCAGATCGGCGCCGTCGTCGAGGCGGAAGGGATCGACTGCGGGTTCGAGCGTGGTGGCGTGATCCGCCTGGCGCGGACAGCCCCGCAACTCGATCGCCAACGGACCGAGGTCGACGAGTACCGCCGACACGGTTTCGGCGCCGACGTGCTGCGCTCGCTCGGCGCCGAGGAGGCACGCGAACGGCTGGCTGCCACCGACGTGCTCGGCGCCCTGGACTATGCCCCTGGGGCTCGGATCCAGCCGGCCCGACTGGTGCGTGGGCTCGCCGACGTCGTCGAGCGTCTGGGTGCGACGATCGCCGAGCACACCGCCGCCGTCGATGTCGTCGCAGGTTCCCCCGCTGCGCGTCCCTGCGTGATCACCGACCGCGGAGTCGTGCGCGCCGACGTGGTCGTGCGCGCCACCGAGGCGTACACCCGCGACCTTCCCGGGCTCCGCCGCGCGCTCGTCCCGCTCTACTCGCTGATGGTGGCCACGGAGCCACTCGACGCCGGGACGTGGGAATCGATCGGTCTGCGTGGACGCGAGACGTTCGCCGACGATCGGCGCATGGTGATCTACGGGCAACGCACGACCGACGACCGCATCGCGTTCGGTGGACGTGGCGCCCCGTACCGCTTCGGCTCCACCATCGACCCGGTGACCGAGCTGCGCCGGGACGTGCACGACCGCATCGTGGCGACGCTCGTCGAGCTGTTCCCCCAGCTCGACGGTGTCGAGATCACACATCGATGGGGCGGCGTGCTCGGCGTGCCGCGCGATTGGCGTCCGTCGGTCGGACTCGACCGTTCGACCGGCGTCGCATGGGCCGGTGGCTACGTCGGCGAAGGCGTGGCGGCGGCGAATCTCGCCGGGCGCACGATCGCCGATCTCGTGCTCCATCCCGACTCGCCGCTCGTCGGCCTCCCGTGGGTGCAGCACCGGTCGCCGACGTGGGAGCCCGAGCCCCTGCGGTGGGCGGCGATCAACGGGGCGCGACGGTTCGCCGGATGGATCGACACGCAGGAGTCCGTGCACGGCCGCACCCCACGTCGCGCTTCGATTCTCGACCGGATCGTGGGATGATGCTGCGATGAGCGCCGACAATCTGTCGCATGTGTGGTTCAAGGTCACCGATCTCGAGGTGGCCACGGGTGAGGGGTCGTGGATCTCGACCACCGACGGCGACCGCTATCTCGACTTCAGCGGTGGCATCGCCGTCACGTCGACGGGTCACAGCCATCCTCACGTCACCGCGGCGATCGCCGCGCAGGCGCAGCGCTTCGTCCATGCGCAGGCCAACGTGTACACCCACGATCTGCTGCAACCGCTCGCCGCGCGCCTGGCCGAGATCGCACCGGCGGGGATCGACACGTTCTTCTACGCGAACTCCGGCGCCGAGATCACCGAGGCCGCCGTCAAGCTCGCCAAACAGGCCACGGGCCGTCCGAACATCATCGTCTTCCAGGGCAGCTTCCACGGTCGCACGCACCAGGCGATGGCGATGACGACGTCGAAGACGGTCTACCGAGCCGGCCATGCCCCGCTACCGTCGGGCATCTTCATCGCCCCGTATCCGAACGTGCGTGCCGACGATCTCCAAGACGAGGTCGCCCGGGCGCTCGCCGGATTCGACGAACTGCTCACCAGCGTGACGGCGCCGAGCGAGACTGCGGCCGTCATCATCGAGCCGGTCCTCGGCGAGGGCGGCTACATCGCGGCGCCGGCCGGGTTCCTCGAGGGGATCGATCGGCGCTGCAAGGACCACGGGATGCTGTTCATCGCCGACGAAGTGCAGTCCGGTTTCGGACGCACCGGCAAGATGTTCGCGATCGAGCACTACGACGTGCAGCCGGACATCGTCTGCATGGCCAAGGGGATCGCGTCGGGATTCCCGTTCTCCGCACTGGGCACGCGTCGCGAACTCGACGATCGGTGGCCGACCGGCTCGCACGGCGGGACCTACGGCGGTAACCCGATGGGCTGCGCCGCGGCGTTGGCGACGATCGAGGTGCTGAGTGCCGACGGCTTCCTCGGTCAGGTGAACGAACGTGGCGACCAGCTCGCCGACGGGCTGCGGAGGTTGCAGGAGAAGCATCCCGCGATCGTGCAGGTGCGCTCGCTCGGTCTGATGATCGCCGCCCAGTTCGACACGGCGACGCGCACGTCGGCGATCGTGTCGCACCTGCTGCGCGAGGGAAAGTTGATCACGATGACCGCCGGTGCGGCCGGGACGACGCTGCGGTTCATGCCGCCCTTGACGGTCACCGCGGACGAGATCGACCTGGCGTTGACGGCACTCGACAAGGCTCTGCTCGACGTCACGCTGAGCTGAGCTGCCCGGTCGGTCCCGGCGCGTAGCGGACGACGTCTCGGACGCCATCCGCTACGCGGCTTCGACGGCACTCAGGGGTGTCGTTGTCTGGAGCGGAACCGGTGCCGGCCGCGAGCGAGGCGGAAGTTCCGCGATCGCTCGACGTCGGCGCGGATCCGTGCATGACGCTCACGGATCTCGGCCAGCTGCATGTCGGGATGAAGTGCATGGAACATCGTTCGATGTCCTTTCTGTCCCGTGACGGGACGTTGGTGGGAGCGCGCGACGACGCACGGATCCCCTGATCGGGGGCGCCGCCGGCGCAAGGAGTGCTCGCAACCGTCAGGTCGCGAGCGGGCACACGGCGCGAGGTGCCTGGTCGGCAATCTTCACGTTGGTGTCGAACATCGACATGGGCACCTCCTTTCGTGTGGATGGACACGATGACCCATACCGGGGGTGTCGATCAAGCGAGTTTCGCGACGTCGGAACTCCACGCTCCGGCGCTCGTCAACCGAAGTCAGCTCGAGGGATCGTTCGTGGGGATGCCGTGGAGTGCAAGCGACGCATTCGTGTACCCGTCGTCGTCGGTGACGTCGCGGCCGAACCAGGCGGGTGGCTCGAACGACTCCAGCGCGGCGACGGAGTCGAACTCGACCTCGGCCAGCACGAGACCCTCCAGGTCGCCGCCGAACACGTCGAGTTCGATGACGTGTTCACCGAACGGGATCCGCTGACGGGTCTTCACGAGTCGATGGCCGTCCGTGTGGCGCCAGGCCGCATCGAACTCGGTGCGCTGGATCGGCAACTCGATCTCGGTCCGTTCGGCACCGCCGCCCGCCTTGACGGTGAGGGTGCAGCCCTCCGATCCGGCGTCGCGCACCCGTACCGACCGGTACGGACCGGCGGCGAGATAGCCCTGCCGAAGTGCCACCTCGCTGGTGGGGGCGAGGTCGTCGGGTAGGTCGTCGACCAGGAACTTGCGTTCGCGCTCGACGACCGAGCGTGGAGGCGGATCCTGCTCGAGCGGCTCCTCGCGAAACTCGGGTCCCAGTTCGACGGTGAGCTGCCAGTAGCGAGCGATCCGGTGGACGAAGGCATCGTCGCGCTCGGCGTGGATCGTCGACCCCGAACGGAACGCATACTTCCGCAGTTCACGCTGACGACGCCGAGCGAGCTTGCGCACGTGGTCGACGGCCTTGCGCGTCCCGTAGGCGTCGGGCTGCTCGTCGAGCAGTTCGACGAGCACGCTCAGGTCGTGGTCGTCACCGAGCGTCTCGGCGAGCCGATCGAGTTCGTCGGCGAGCGGGCCGAGCACGCTCGGCGCGGCATCGCGCAGCAGCTGCACCTGGTACCACAGGTACTTGGCGGCCTTCCGCCACTCGTGCATGCGGCGATCGGTCGGATGGCGCTGCGCCCGTCGCAACGCCGACCGACTGCGCCGGTACGTGGCGGTCAGCCCCGACTCGATCGTGTCGAAACCGGCGATGGTCCACGCCTGTGAGGCATCGCGCGCCTCGACCAGCAGGGCTCGTGCCGTCGCCACCCGGTCGTCGTGAGCGGGGTCGGCGCGCTCGCCCGCAGCGGTGGAGCTCGCCGCCTGACGCGCCCGCGCAGTACGCAGCGCTTCGTCGTCGGGCCGGGCGGCGAGCAAGGCATCGAACGTGCCCAGCACCGCATGGGCATCGCGCAGCGTCGAGAGCTGGTGGGCTGCATCGCGCACGGTGCGGTCGAACTCCCGGAAGTCGTCCACCGCGGGCTTCACCAGCCGCAGCAGCCCGCGGGTGGACTTGCACCGCTTGCGCACCTCGTGGACGGCGTGCTCGAGGTCGGCGTGCTCGGCGTCGGTGAGCACCAGGTCGAGTTGTTCGATGGCGTCGTCGAGCCGTTCGCCGGCGATGCGCCGAATCTCCTGCTGGATCCGTCGGCCCGGTTCGATCACGTACCCCATGAACCCAGTCAAACGGTCACACGGTGCCGGGTCAAACGTGACCGTTGCGGACGGGACGATCGGCCCTGGATGCGCAGCGGCGCGGTTGCGTAGCGTTTCCCACGTGGGGAACGCCGTGACCACCTGTCCGTCGTGTGGAGCGAAGAACCGGGTGCCGACAGCTGCTACCGGCTCGCCACGCTGTGCCAAGTGCCGCAGTGCGTTGGCGTGGTTGGTCGAGGCGGGCGACGCCGACTTCCGTGCGGCGGTCGACACGAAGCGGCTCGTGCTCGTCGATCTGTGGGCTCCGTGGTGCGGGCCGTGCCGGATGGTCGCCCCGGTGCTCGAGAAGCTGTCGCGCGAGTTCGCCTCCACACTCAAAGTCGTCAAGGTCAACGTCGACGAGTCGCCCCGCACCGCTCAGCGGTACGAGGCTCGCAGCATCCCGATGCTGCTGTTCATGCGTGGCGGCGACCTGATCGACACCGTCGTCGGAGCGCAGCCCGAACACGTGCTCCGCTCGCGCATCGAGCAGTTGACATGACGGGTGGGCGGTTCGGCTACTCGATCGTGGCGTCGGCGCTCCACGACGCCGCCGCCGTCGGCACCTTGACCGCACCGATCCGCGAACTGCTCGACGGTCTCGGTGGGAGCGCCGTCGGCTCGGCCGACGCCGGAGGACTCTCTCCTCATCTTCTCGTGGTCGCCACGGGGGGAACCGAACGGCTACTGCTCGACGCGGCCGCCGCACGCCGGGCCACACATCCGCACGATCCGACCGTGCTCGTCGCCCACCGCGCGCACAATTCGCTTCCGGCTGCGCTGGAGACGTTGGCTGCCATCCAGCAGTCCGGCGGTCGGGGCCGCATCGTGTCGCTCACCGGTCACGCCGGGGCCGATCGCAGCGCCCTCGACGAGGTGGTCGGCGACCTCCGTGCGATCGTGACGATGCGTTCGGCTCGTCTCGGCGTGGTCGGTGGGCCTTCGTCATGGCTCGTCGCCAGCAGTCCCGACCCCGAGGTCGTGCGGCGTCGGTGGGGTCCCGAGGTCGTCACGGTGGAGCCGACGCGGATGATCGAGCTGACCCGGACGCCGGTGACGCCGACCGGTGCGCTCGCCCGACGGTTCACGTCGGTCGCCGACCCGGCGCACACGGTCGACCGGCGCAACGTCGAGCATGCGATGGGCGTGCGGTCGGCGTTGCTCGACGTGCTCGACGACGACGAGCTCGACGCGGTCACCGTCCGATGTTTCGACCTGCTGGACGATCCGGGCACGTCAGGATGTCTCGCCCTGGCCAGCTTGAACGACGACGGCATCGTGGCCGGCTGCGAAGGAGACGTGCCGTCGGCGCTGGCGATGCTCTGGGTCCGACACCTCCTCGGCCGGCCGACGTGGATGGCGAACCCCGCTGCCGTCGACATCGATCGGAACGAACTGCTCCTCGCCCACTGCACGGTCGCGCCGTCGATGGTCGAGAGCTTCACGCTCGACACCCATTTCGAGTCGGGCATCGGCGTGGGGATCAGCGGACACTTCGCGGCGCAGCCGGTCACGCTGATCCGTCTGGGCGGAGCCGATCTCGACCGGTGCTGGATCGCCGAAGGGGACATCGTGTCGAGCGGTGACGAGGCCGACCTCTGTCGGACGCAGGTGACGATCGAGCTGACGAGCGGTGACGTCGGCGACCTGCTCACCCGGCCGCTCGGCAACCATCTCGTCCTGGTGGCCGGCCGCCACGAACGAAGGCTGCGCAACTGGTGGAGCCTGGTCGTCGCCGACTGACTGTCACGTTCGACCCGGCACGGTGTGACAGTTCGGTGTGACGGTTCGAAGAATTGTCTCAAGTCCGCGCACATCCCCGCCGATGACGAGCGGAATCGGTATCTTTCGTGCCGACCGTTCGAACAGGAGTCACCGTGCGCACAAGCCAGTCCAATCGAGCGGTCGCCGTGCTGCTCGCCGCCGCCGTGATCATCGCCGGATGCAGTAGCGACGACGACGACGCCAGCCCGACCACGGAGGCGTCGCCGGCGACGACCGAGGCCGCGGCCCCCGAGACGACGGAGGCGTCGCTCACGGGCGAGGGACTCGAAGTGGGACTCCTCGCACCGTCGCGGGGCCTGCTGGCGAGTCTTTTCCAGGGCCAGGAGCGCGGCAGCGCCTTGGCGGCCAGCGATGTCGATGCGGCGGGCGGCGTGTTGGACGGCCCGCTGACGATCACCAGCTACCCGGCTGATCCTGGCGCCGCACCGAGCGAGAACGTGCAGACCGCAGTGGACGGCGGCGCACAGTCGTTGATCGGCCCGGCCAGCTCCGACGACGCCGTCGCGGTGCGCGACGAGGTGGCGTCGTTGGACTCGATCACGTGCAGTGCGTCGGCGACGCTTCCCAGCATCACCCGCGACCAGGAGACGATGGCGCTGTTCCGCACGGCGCTGCCCGACGACATCACGACCACGTATCTCACCTCGGTCATCGTCGACCGTCGGGATGCCGTGTCGCCCGACGCCGCCTGGAATGTCGCCATCGTGGCGCGTGACGATGCGTACGGGCAGTCGATCAGCAACGGTCTCGCCGCCACGCTGCAAGCCGCCGGCATCACGCCGACGGTCATCGGCTACAACCCTCGCCGCGTGAACTTCGCCGGCACTGCTGAGCAGGTCGCCGCCGCAGCGCCCGATCTCACCGTGCTCGTCACCTACGCAGAGGGCTTCAACCTGTTGTCGAGCCTCCTGTCGGCCGGTCTCGACCCGGCGTCGATGATGGGTCTCGATGCCTTCTTCGTGCCCCGCGCGGCGGACATCGCGTCGTCGACGACCGACGACCCGGCCGCCACCGACGGCTTCACCGCCGTGGGCTCGATGGGCGACAAGGCGTTCCTCGCCCGACTGTACGAGGACGATCCGACCGGCCAGATCTCGTTTGCTCCCCAGGCGTACGACTGCGCCATCGTCCTGGCGCTCGCCACGGCGTCGGTCGACGCCGGCGACTCCGACGCGATGGGCGATGCGGTGCAGTCGGTCACCGGTGGCGGGGTTCCGTGCACCACCTACGCCGACTGCCTCGACAAGTTCAACGCCGGCGAGGACATCGACTACGACGGCGTGTCCGGCCAGCTCGCGATCGACGCCAACGGTGACCCGACGTTCGCTCGGTTCACCACGGCGGTCCTCCAGAACGGCGAGGTCGCCGACATCTCGAGCACCGACGTCGACGTCGCCGACCTCCGTCGCCAGCAGGAGGCCTACGCCGCTGCGGCGCAGATCACCCAGATCCAGCTGGCGCTCACGTTCCTCGGCTTCTACAGCGGCCCGATCAACGGACTCGACACACCGGAGTTCCAAGCAGCGCTCGCCGCATTCCAGACGTCGGTCGGATTGCCCCCGACGGGTATCTACGACGAAGCCACCGACGCCGCCCTGCGCGCCGCACTCGGCTCGTATGCCGACCTGCTCTCGGCGACGACCGCGGACATCCAGCGTCTGATGACCGACCTCGGGTTCTACACCGGCCCGATCGACGGTGTGTGGACCGAGGAACTGACGCGGTCGATCCAGGCACTGCAGGCCGAACTCGGCGTGCCGCAGACCGGCGTGCTCGATGCAGCGACGCTGCGTGCGATCTACGCCGCGGGCCAGGAGAGCGGGGCGACGACCACGACGGTCGCACCGTCGACGACGACGCCGGACACCACGGCGCCGCCGACGACCGCACCGGAGACGACGGCAACGCCGACGACGGCCCCGGCCACGACGGCGCCGCCCACGGTGCCACCGACGACCGTCCCCCCGCCGGAGCCGCTGCCGACGCTGCTCGATGCCTTGCGCGACGCACCGGAGTACTCGGACTACGTTCGCTTGCTCGAAGCCGCCGACTTCCCGGCCGACTTCGACCGACTCCGTCAGTACACGCTCTTCGCACCGACCAACGACGCGTTCTCCGCAGCGGGCTACGACATCGATGCGATCATCGCCGACACCGATCCGACCGAGCTGTTCACGCTCCTGATCGACACGGTGGCGGTGGGGCGCCTCGAGGTGGCCGATCTGCCGAACCCGATCGAGATGCTCAGCGGCACCACGTTCGAGGTCCTGAACGACGGCACGACCGTGACGGTCAACGGCCTGCCGATCGTCGGCGAACCGATCCTTGCGGTCAACGGCATCGTCCACGGTCTCGGAGCGCTGAACCCGCGGTGACCGAATGGTGACGCCACGCTGACATCGCAAGTCGGCACACGTCGGCGCCGCCGATCTGGCAGGATCGCGACATGGACTCGGCTCTGTGCGTCACCGGATTCGACCACATCGTACTGGCGTGCTCCGACGTCGAACGGACGCTGGCGTGGTACGTCGACCTCCTCGGTCTCGAGCCGGTGCGTGTCGACGAATGGCGCCGCGGCGAGGCGCCGTTCCCGTCGGTGCGCGTCGATGCCGGCACGATCATCGACCTGATCGCCGGGACACCGACCGACGGGCGCCTCGACCACTTCTGTCTGGTCGTCGACCCGACCGATCTCGATGCGATCGCCGCCTCGGGCGAGTTCACCGTGGTCGACGGTCCGGGCCGCCGCTTCGGGGCGCGCGGTGACGGTACGTCGCTGTACGTGCGCGATCCCGACGGCACCGTCGTCGAGCTGCGGCACTACTGACGGGCGAGGGCGGCCCGGTACCCTCACCGTGTGCTCGCGGCCGTCCGTCCCCTCATCCTTGCCCCGCTGCTGCTGTCACCCGTGCTCGTCGCGTGCGGCGCCGACAACCCCGCCGCCGACACTGCGTCGGAGCCGAGCCGGACGATCGCCATCACCGCGACCGAGTACGAGTTCAACGGCGACCCCGGCGTGATCGCCGCCGGCGACACGATCGAGTTCGTCGTCGAGAACGTCGGCCAGCTCGACCACTCGATGGAGGTGCTCTCGGCGACGGGAAGCTCCTTGGGCAAGACGGCGCGGATCCCGGCGGGTGCCAGCGATGCGGTGACGGTCACGTTCGACGGCGCCGGCGGGTATCGCTTGATCTGCGACATCGACGACCACCTGAGCCGGGGACAGGTCGCCACCATCGAGGTCACCTGACGGCGGCGACCGGTATCCGGGTGATCCGTCCCCAGTAGGCTCCACGGCGATGTCTCGCCGCGCGCTCGCCGTGTTCGATCTGGATCGAACACTGATCTCGACGTCGTCGGCGACCGTGTTCCGCAAACACCTCGCAGCGCACGGACTCGGCGGGGGCCACGATCTGCCGCTCGTCGACGTCTTCACCAAGTTCTACGAGCAGTTCGGTGAAACCTGGCTGATGATGCAGCCGGCTCGCTTGTCGAGCCGGGCCGCGAACGGGTGGAGCGTGGCGACGGTCGAGGCGGCGATGCAGGACGCCGCCGACGAACTCGCCGGAATGCTGCTGCCCGGGGCGGCCAAGGCAATGGAGGAACACCGAGCGGCGGGCCGACGCCTGGTGATGGCGACCACGTCGCCGTTGGTGTTCGTCAAGCCGTTCGCCGAGAGAGTCGGCTTCGACGATGTGGTCGCCACCCAGTGGGAGCGCACCGACGGACCCGACGGCGACGAGGTGTTCACCGGTCGCATGACCGGACAGTTCGTCTGGGGGCGATCCAAGTCCGACGCCGTTGCGCTGTGGGCCGCCGACCACGACGCCGACCTGGCCGAGTCGTGGGCCTACAGCGACAGCTACTTCGATGCGCCGCTGCTGGCGGCGGTCGGCCACCCCGTCGTCGTCAACCCCGACCTGCAGATGCGGATCACCGCCACGATCCGGGGATGGCCGGTCGTGCACTTCGACCGCTCCGACGGTGTCTCGAAGATCCTCGGACGCGAACTGCAGGAGTGGGGCCGCCCGTTCATGCGCCGCGAGATCGTCACGCCGAACGCCCACATCGAATTCGAAGGCCTCGAGCACGTCCCGGCGAGCGGTCCGGCGATCCTCGTGTTCAATCACCGTTCGTACTTCGATCCGATCGTGATGGGACTGGTGATCGCCAAGACCGGACGCAACGTCCGCGGGCTCGGCAAGAAGGAGGTCTTCGACGTCCCGCTCGTCGGACGGCTCATGAAGGCCTCGGGCGGCATCCGCGTCGACCGCGGGACGGGATCGGACGAACCGCTCGACGCGGCGATCGCGGCGGTCGAGGCCGGCGAGCTCCTGATGATCGCCCCCGAGGGCACGATCCCTCGCGGCCCCGCGTTCTTCGACCCGGTGTTGAAGGGGCGGTGGGGTGCCGCACGCATCGCAGCGGCGACGGGGGCGCCGGTGATCCCGATCGGGCTCTGGGGCACGGAGAAGGTGTGGCCGCGGAACTCGCGCCTCCCGAAGATGTCGCTGACCGAGCGCCCGCTCGTGACCGCAACCGTCGGTCCGCCCGTCGACTTGCGCTACCGCAGCCCCGACGCCGACACCAAGCGGATCATGAAGGCGATCAGCGCACTGCTGCCACCCGAGGCTCGGCGGCGGCGAACACCGACCGCGGAGGAGTTGGCGCTGACCTACCCACCCGGGTATCACGGTAACCCCGAGGCGGAGTCGGTGCGACGCCCCGGCACCGACACCTGACGCGAAGCGAGACGACGATGGCCGAGACCCGAGAGCGCGAGACGCGGTTCAGTGACCGCATGTCCGACCACGAAGCCCTGATGTGGAACGTGGAGAAGGACCCGTGGCTGAACCCGAGCGGCGCCTCGCTCACGTTGCTGCAGGGGTCGATCGACAAGGAGCACTTCCGTCGCACCATGCGGCGCGCCGTCGTCAAGATCCCGCGTCTGTACGAACGGGTCGTGCCCGGTCTCGGCCGGCTCGCACCGCCGGCGTGGGTGCCCGACCCGGAGTTCGACATCGACTTCCACGTCCGCCACGTGCGGCTGCCGAAGCCGGGGACCGAGCGGGCACTGTTCGACCTCGCGGCGCAGCTGTACCAGGAGCCCCTCGACCGTACCCGGCCGTTGTGGCGGTTCGTGCTGATCGATGGCGTCAAGGGTGGCCGGAGCGCGATCTGGGCGATCGTCCACCATGCGGTCAGCGACGGCATCGGTCAGTTGCGTATGGCCGAGCTGTATCAGCAGCTCGAAGCTGATGCGCCGATGCCCGACGACGTCGACGTCGAGGCGATCGTCGCCGACGCCGTCTCGGCCCACCACGCCAAGCAGCTCGGCGGTGACCTGACCGACGGGTTCCCGACCGCCGTCGGCCAGAGTCTCGCCCATCTGGTGCGGCGACAGCTCGGTGTCGCGCGACGCATGGCGGGCGAGGTCGTGATCTGGCCGGCCGATCCCCAGCGAGCGCGCGACACGGTCGAGGGCGTGGTCGAGATGGTGTCGTCCACGCTGGGTGCGCTCACCGGCTCGGGCAACGAGGTCGAGGGCGGGTCTCCGCTGTGGAAGCAGCGGTCGCGTCATCGCCATCTCGAACACGTCTCGATGCCGCTCGACGAGTTGAAGGCGGCCGCGAAGCGGCTCGGCGTCACGGTGAACGACGTCTTCCTCGCCGGCATGGTCGAGGGATCCGTGCGCTACCACGCCGACCGCGGCGTCGAGGTCGATGCGTTCAACACGAGCTTCGTGCTCAGCACCCGCCACGACAGCGCGATCGGTGGGAACTCGTTCACGCCGGTCCCCGTCCAGGTGCCGGGTGCGTCGATGCCGCTCGCTGATCGTGTCGCCGACATCCACACCCGCCTCGCCGCCAAGCGCGAAGCGATGGAGCACAGCGGTGGCGGTATGAGCGCGCTGTCGGGAGTCGCGAACTGGCTGCCGACGTCGGTGATCACGAGTGCAGCCCGCGCCGCCGCCGCCAAGATCGACTTCGCCACGTCGAACCTGCGCGGCGCGCCGATCCCGCTGTACGTGTCGGGCGCCAGGGTGTTGCACATCGTCACGATGGGGCCGGTCGCCGGCACTGCGTGCAACGCGACGGCGTTGAGCTACGAGAACAGTTTCGACATCGGGCTCTTCATCGACCCGACCGCCATCGACTCGCCGGGCGACTTCCGCAATGCGGTCGACGCCGCCTTCCGCGACGTCCTCACCCTGTAGCCGCTCGAGTGTCAGACCGTCACACCTGTCACACCTGTCACACCGTGGCGGGTCGAACGTGACACTCGAGCATCGGGCGCAGGTGCTCGATCGCCCGCGACCGATCACCGATCGCCCGCTCGAGTTGCGCGAGGTCGACCCACCGGCACCGGGGCCCGGTGAGATCGCGATCGAGGTCGCGGCCTGCGGTGTCTGTCGCACGGATCTGCAACTCGTCGAGGGTGACCTGCCTGCCCGCCGGTTGCCGGTCATCCCTGGTCACCAGGTGGTGGGCTGCGTCACTGCGCTCGGTGCAGGCGTTGGGCGATGGAGCGTCGGCGACCGTGTCGGCGTGGCGTGGCTCGCCGGATCGTGTGGTGACTGCGATCACTGTCGAGCGGGCCGGGAGAACCTGTGCCCTTCGGCGGAGTTCACCGGCTGGGACCGTGACGGCGGGTATGCGGACTCGATGGTGGCACGGGCCGACTTCGCGTTCTCGATCCCCGATGCGTTCACCGACACCGAAGCGGCACCGCTGTTGTGCGGCGGCGTGATCGGCTACCGCTCGTTGAAGATCTCCGGCATCCGCCCGGGTGGCCGCATCGGTCTGTACGGCTTCGGTGCCTCGGCGCTGCTCGCACTCCAGGTCGCGGTCCACTGGGGTTGCGAGGTCTACGTCGCCACGCGCTCGATGGGCGAGCGTGACCGAGCGCTCGAGCTCGGCGCAGTCTGGGCGGGTGGCTACGACGACGCACCGCCGGTCGAGCTCGATGCCGCCGTCACCTTCGCTCCGGTCGGTTCGGTCGTCGTGGCCGCGCTGCGAGCGATCGCACCGGGGGGCACCGTGGCGATCAACGCGATCCATCTCGACGAGATCCCGGCGTTCGACTACGACCTGCTCTGGCGGGAGCGTGGGTTGCGCAGCGTGGCCAACTTCACGCGTCGAGACGCCGAGGAGTTCCTCGCACTCGCCGCCGAGATCCCCATCCGCACCGTGGCGGACCTGTTCTCGCTCGAGGATGCCAATGTGGCGCTCGAACGATTGGCCGCCGGTGGCATCGCCGGTGCCGCCGTGCTGACGACGTGACGAATACGGTCGCGGACATGCACGTTTCGCAGCTCTGGCGCTACCCGGTCAAGTCGATGATCGGAGGGAGCGTCGACACGGTCGACCTCGATCAGCTGGGCGTCGTCGGGGACCGCACGTGGGCCACCCGCGACCTCGAACGCGGCGGGATTCGCGGTGCCAAGAAGATCGGCTCGCTGATGCGCCTCTGCGCACGAGACATCGACGACGGCCACGTGGAGATCACGCTGCCGGACGGGTCGACCGTGCGGACCACCGATCCGGACGTCGACGAACGGGTCAGTGCCGCCCTCGACCAGCGGGTCCGTCTCGAACGGCTCGCACCGGCCGACGATCTCGACCACTACCGCCGCGGTGGCGCCGACTCGGACGATCCGATGGCGGAGTTGCGCAGCATCTTCGGTCGCGACGACGACGAACCGCTTCCCGACTTCTCGGTCTTTCCGCCGATCATCGCCGAGTTCGAGTCGCCGCCCGGCACGTACTACGACGTGTTCCCGCTGATGGTGATGACCGAAGCCGCGCTCGGCGCACTCGCAGGGGCACTGCCCGATTCCAACGTGGACGTGCGCCGGTTCCGGCCGTCGTTCGTCGTCGACACCGGTGACGGTGGTGGCGATGCGCCGACGCCGGGTCACCCCGAATTCGACTGGATCGGTCGCCGAGCGACCGTCGGCACGGCGACGATCGAGTTCGGCGCACCCTGCCCGCGTTGTGTGATGGTCACCCGCGAGATCGATGCGTCGATCCCCGCCGACCGCTCGGTGTTGCGCCACATCGTGCGCGACCTCGATCAGAACCTGGGTGTCTACGCCACCGTCGTGTTGCCCGGCACCGTCCGAGTCGGCGACCAGCTCACGTTCATCTGAGCCGATCGGAGAGGGCACGGCTGTTCAACGGGGGCGGGCGACGCCCCACGAGTGGTACGACGAGATCTTCGGACCCGGAAGGTAGGCAGAGGTCACCTCGACGAACTCGAAGCCGGCCGACTCGATCATGTGTGGGATCGGGCGGGTGATGTGGCAACCGCCGGCGAGGCGTGTCCACACCGGATCGATGCGGTGCTGCCACGTTCGCACGGCGTCGTCCGGGGCGGCGCCGTGCTCGGAGAACAGCAGGAGGCCGTCGGGTCGCAACACGCGTCGCATCTGTGCGAGTGCGCGCTCCCCGTCGGCGATCGTGCAGAGCGTGTAGGTGAGCACGACGGTGTCGACGCTGTCGTCGTCGAGTGGGATCTCCTCGCCGGGCAGGTCGAGCCAGCGCACGTCGAGATCGGTCGCCGCCAGCGCCGGGGCAGCCTTTCGGCGCATGCCCTCGGACGGTTCCAGGCCCCAGACGAGCTCGACTGCGGACCGGTCGTAGAACGGCAGGTTCAGACCCGGCCCCATGCCGACCTCGAGCACGCGGCCCGTGGCGCGGGGGACGATCTTGCTGCGCTGTTTCGCGATGTCACCGCTTCCGCAGGCCACCGCGATGAGGTGCGGCAGCACGTGGGTGTCGTAGAGCCCCATCGATCAGCCGGCCGCCCACGGCGATCCGGGTTCATCGGCAAGCATGCTCCAGTCTGCCAGCTGTCATCCGCTCACCGGTTCGGGGCCGGGCTGCTCACGCCGCCGTGGGGAACGAACGTGCTGCCACCAGGTTGCCGCGTCGGGCGACGACGGTGCCGACGGGATACGAGTCGCAGACCTCGTGGATGCAGTCGACGTGTTCGTCGATGATCGACTCGATCAGGTCGTCGACGTCGTCGTCGGGGCCGGTTCGGCCGTCGCCGGCTTCGAGCCGCTCCTGGGCGGTCTGCTCGAACAGCTCGATCCAGCCGGAACGGTCGAGCCAGTCGAAGACGGCATCGCGCAGGTCGTCTTCGGTGACGCCGGGACGTTCGGCGACCATGGCGGTGGTGGTGGCGAATCCGCTCGCCAATCCGGGGAACCCCCGGTTGCAGCCGCAGCGTTCCCCCGAGGCGCACTCGGCGGCGAGCGGTGTGACGAGTTCGCCCTCGACGGTGAAGCTGTAGTCGTCAGCGATCGTGCCCTGCAGTTCGTTCGTGGCGATCAGGACCAACATGTCGTACTCCTCGTGTGCTCGTATCGGTGCCACCCGGCGAGTGGCGTTGCCTGTGATCAGTGTGAACGAGGGGTGTGTCAGAGTTCGGGGGTGAGATATCGCCACGTCCAGGCCGCGCCCGCGATGTACGTCATCTCAGCCTTCGGCGTCATCCTCGTGCTCGTCGGATGGGCAATCGGCGACGAGCCCGGAGGGTCCTGGTGGCTGGCGGCGACCGGTGTACTGGTCGCCGCAGTCGGCGTCGTCGGCGCTCGACTGACGGTGACCGTCGACGATCGAGCCGTCACGGCGTCGTTCGGGTGGGGCTGGCCGCGACGGCGGATCGAGATCGACCAGATCGACGACGTCGTCGCCGTGCGCAACAGCTGGTGGAACGGCTGGGGCATCCGCAAGGTGTCGCGCGGGTGGATGTACAACAACGCCGGCCGGGACGCGATCGAAGTGAAACTACGATCGGGCAGGGTGTTCCGCATCGGGACCGACGAGCCGATCGAACTGCTCGCTGCGCTCCAACGAAGCCGCCAGCGGGCGTGAGCGCTCGCGCAGCCGTCGGCCGACCGTCTCGACCGGCGACGATCAGGACGGTTCGTCGAGACCTGCGTGCTGGCGGAACTCCTCGCGGGTGTTCGTGTGGGGGAAGGGTTCGTCGGGTTCGGGCAGCCGCAGCGCTGCGCACAACGGCGCCCATCCGTCTCCGGGTCGGTACTCGACGAGCCGGTTCGGATCGACCTCGGCGCGAACGGCGGCATTGTGCGACTCGTAGGCCGCCTTTACTGCCTGTTCGTCGGTGCGATCGATGTCGCCGAGGTTCCAGGCGAACATGTCGCTGATCATCGCCGAGCGCTCGCGAGCGACATCGTCGGACGGATTCCGCGGGACGAGGATGGTCGAACTCGCGCTGTCCCACCACGTCTGCGCCGACGACCGGGTCGACAGCAGGATCGGGGCCTCGGGGAACGTCTCGGCGAGTTGACGCCACACCGCGGCGCCGGGATAGTCGACGATCGCGCAGTAGCCGTCGAGGAGGCCGGCGAAGTCGACGGGTTCACCGCGGAACGCCGCGTGCCACACCGGAATCTCGTCGGGATGCCGGCCCACCTCGACCATGTGGTGACAGGTGCCGCCGAGCAGCCGCTCGAGGGCGAGTCTTGAGCGACATCGTGCCGGTCCGCCCGAGACCGGCGCCGATCAGTCGAATCGTCATGGCGCCACGATGGATCGGGATCCGATCGGCGCGAGCGACGTCAGTTGTTGACGGCGCTCTGCGCGGCCTCGGGCCCGCTGATGGTCTCGGGGGCCTTCTCGGTGGCGGGCTGCACCTTGTCCTTCACGGTTGCCTGGGCCTGCTGCGCGGTCTTCGCGACCGTGCCCGTGGCCTTCTTGGCGCCGGCCTTCACGTCGTCACGCCGGAACGCCGCGACAGCGGCGGCAGCAGCGCCGAGGATGGCGAGGAGGAAAAAGAGCTTCTTCATGGTGATCTCCCATGGGTAGCAGCGGATGGACGTTCACGGCGAACCGCTCACCAGGCCGACCGTACCGCTGTCGGCGCGTCCTCGACAACCGCGCTACAGCACGAAGCGCATCGCATCGACGAGTGCGCCGGGAAGGCGTGCACTGTCGGTGGACCGGCGCTCGTAGGTCGAGGTGTCGAGCAGCACCTCGGCGGTGTCGGTCAGCCCCTCGAGCCGGTCACCGAGGAGATGGTAGGCGGTGTCGTCGAAGCGCAGCACGTTGACCGGTGCGACGATCTCGCCGTCGTCCATCCAGAACGTGGCGAAGCGTGTCATGCCCGTGGTCCGGCAGGCTGCCCGGTCGGAGAAGTTGGTGTACCACAGGTTGCCGACGTACAGCCCGCTCCCGAGTGCCTCGCCGACGGAGTCGGTGGCGATGGAGCCCGGAGCGATCGCCACCGACTGGGGATACTCGTAGCCGGTGGCGCCGTTCGTCGGCACGCCGTACTCCTGAGCCGACCGCGGCGACACCAGCGTCTCGGCGTAGGCGCCGTCGACGACCAGCGGCACCTGGTCGGGCCGCAGGAAGCCGGCCGACTGGAAGTTCGCGGCGACACCGTGCGCGGTGTCCTCGCTGATCGAGACGAGCGGCGACAGCGTCGTTCCCTCGACCAGCATCTTGAGCAGGGGAGTCTGCTTCGTCTCGTGGGCCCGCAGGCCGAAGGCGCCGTAGTGCGAAAGCAGTTGCACGAGTTCCTCGAGCGCACGTGGTGCCAGATAGGTGCGGTACTCGCCGGGCGACAGGCTGATCGGGTCGCGTTCGAGCGCCGCCAGTTGGCGTGTCGACCAGTCGACCTTGGAGGCGAACGTGTCGTGATCCCAGTCGAAGCCGGCGTAGAGGTTCTTCGCGGCCTTGTCGGCGCGCAGGTAGAAGCACCAGTCGAGGTTGAACGTCGACGACTGGAACCAGTTGCGCTGCCCGAGGCTGTTGGCGAACCCTTGGAAGGTGTCGCCCGATGCGTAGATCCCGACGAGGTCGCGGCCCTTGCCGGCTGAACGGATCTCGCCGAGGGCAGCATCGGGTTCGGGGATCGAGCCGCGCTCGATGCGCTCGGTCGTGGTCGGCTCGGTGTTGTAGAGCAGGAACGGATCGTCGGCGACGAGCGATCGCTGGTCGCGCAGCTGGCCGAGCAGGGTTGCGAGACGGGCGTCGTCGACGCTGCGGTCGCCCGACAGGCGGATGCTGCCGCCGGTGTGGCGTCGGCCTTCGACCAGGTCGACGGTGAGCGTGCGTTGGTCGACCGTGCCGGCCTGGCGGACGTCGGAGTTGTTGAGCCGGATGAAGTCGGTGCGCTCGCCGGCGAAGTTGGCGAGCAGCACCTCGTCGCCGGTGAGCTTCGCCGTCGCCGCCGTGACCAGCTCGTCGAAGTACGCCTGCTCGGGATTCCGCGCAGCGGTGCTCATTCCTCGCCTCCGAAGACCTCGATGTTCGAGAACAGACAGGCGGGCGACGCGTGGCCGGTGCCGACCATCTGGTTGAGTTCGCCCTTGCCGCAGTTCGGCGTGCCCATCACCGTGAAGCTGTCGCGGTCGGCGACGCCGCTGAGGCTGCGCCAGAACGTCGACGAGATGCCGCGGTAGCCGGGGTTGCGCACGGCGCCGACGATCTCGCCGTCCTCGATCAGCTGGCCGTATTCGCAGCCGAACTGGAACTTGTTGCGGCTGTCGTCGATCGACCACGAGTTGTTGGTGTGGAGGTAGACGCCGCGTTCGATCGATCCGATCAGCTCGGCGACGGTCGAGTCACCCGGCTCGACGTTGAGGTTCGCCATCCGGTCGATCGGCGGGCGGTTCCAGTTCTGGGCCCGCGAGTTGGCGACGCCGGGCAGGCCACTGCGTTGCTGGGAGACCGCACCCCCGAGCCCGCGGACGAGGATGCCGTTCTCGATCAAGTGCTGCCGCTCGGCGGGGGTGCCGTCGTCGTCGAATCCGTACGACGCGAGCTGGCCTGGAACCGTGGGGTCGAAGGTGACGTTGAGCAGCTCGGAGCCGTACTGGTACGAGCCGAACATGTCCGGCGTGACGAAACTGGTGCCTGCGTAGTTGCGTTCGTCGCCGAGGATCCGGTCGAGTTCCAGCGGGTGGCCGATCGACTCGTGGATCTGCAGGATCATCTGGTCGGGTGCGAGCAGGGCGTCCATCACGCCGGTCGGACAGTTCGGTGCGGTGAGGAGTTCGAGGGCCTGTTCGGCGATCTTGCTCGCCGCATCGCCGAAGCCGTAGCGGCCGAGCACCTCGGCGCCGCCCTGGCCGCAGAAGGCGTGCCCACCGAAGGTGCGCATCTGGGTGTTGGTGCCCTCGTTCGCCGTCACGTTGAGGCTCGGGTACACGAAGCGGAAGCGCTGCTCGATGCGGCCCGTGTCGCCGCTACGTGAGCCGGTGAGCAGCAGCTGATCGACGTCTCGCCGCACCAGCGAGGCGCCCCAGTTGACGATCCGGTCGTCGGTGCCCAACAGGCGCGACTGTTGCTGGAGCAGTTCCAGGCGGTCGTTGAGCGGCAGGGTGTCCCAGGTGACCTCGACCGGCGACGCGTAGGTGCCGACGGCGTGGCTGGTCGGTGCGGTCGTGGTGACCATCGCGCCGGCGGTGACGCGCGCCCAGTAGCGGGCGCGATCGACGGCGGCAGCGAGACCGCGTTCGCTGAGGTCGGTGGTGGCGCCGTAGCCGAGGCCGCCGTCGTTCCAGATCGTGATCATCACGCCGGTGTCGAACTCGGTGAAGATCGGCTCCAGCTGGTTGCGCCGGACGGTCAGATGCTCGGAACGCTCGTCGACGAGTCGCGCCGAGGCGTAGTCGACGTCATCGGGCAGTGCCGACCGCAGCCGGTCCTCGAGCGCCGTCGATTCGATCAGCGGATCGTTGATCAGGTCGGTCATCGTTTCAGGCTACGTGAGCGAGCCATGCGTGCGAATACTGTTCGGGGTATGGACATCGCAGCGCGCACTTCCCGGCTGTTCGAGATCTTCGAGTCGCAGGAGTTCGACGGTCTCGAGTCGTTGCTCGCCGCGGACGCGCGGATGAAACAGAACGGCAACCCGGAGCACGACGTGGCAGGGCTGATGGCATTCGTCAAAGGGTTGAAGAACGACGGTGTCAGCGTGAACTACTCCGACGTCCGTCGTTCGGTGGGTGAGGGCTTCGTCGTCGAGCAGCACGTCGTCACCCTCACCCGACCCGACGGCAAGTCGGCGTCGACGGACGTGTGCGTCGTACTGCGCTTCGACGATGTCGGTCTGATCACGCGCCTCGACGAGTACGCCGACTCCGCGGTGTTTGCGTCGCTCTACGCGTGAGCGGGCACTCGGGGCGCACGTTCGGACTTCGAGGGATCCGACAGATACCGGGGCACCGCAACCGACAGGTCGATGCCCATCCGCATTGCGATCTCTTCCGCGTTGGCTGCTGCGGCCGAGCGTTGTTCCGTGGTGGCCGCCACATGGGCCAGTTCCTCGAGTGTGAGTGCGAGTTCGAGTTCGGCGCCGTCGGCGGTGGCCCTGGCGGCGCTGAGTTCGAGAGCCGATCGGGCCTCGTCGAGTCGGCCAAGCCCGGCCAGTGCTCGCGCTCGTGAGCGTTCGAGCAGAGGGACGATGCCCCCCGTCGCGGCCTCGGATTCGATCGCCAGCGCATCGTCGATGGCCGTCAGCGCCTCGTCGAAGCGATCGGCGAACGCCAGCCCCTCGGCGATTCTCGCTGATGTCTCGACCATCCACGAGGTGGCCTTCATCTCCTCGAAGGTCTTGCCGGCCTCTGCCAGGAGCTGGAGTCCCTTGTCGAAGCGACCTCGCCGCACTTCGATACGGCCCAGTGCGCTTTGTGCTGCGGCGTCGATCATTCGGTATTGCGATGCCGACGCCGCCCGACGTGCGTCCTTGAGGAACGACTCGGCTTCGTCCAGCCGACCTTGATCCGCAAGTACCTCGCCGAGGTTGAGCGACACGTGAGCGAGTCCGATCACGTGCCCTGCGGTTCGGAGCGCCTCGCTGGCTTCCTCGTACAGGCTGACAGCACGGTCGAGTTCACCTCGGTGTACGGCATTGACGCCCATGTTGAGTAGCGCATGCCCCATCCCGAGATGATCGCCGAGCTCTCGATAGATGGCGACGGACCGCCCCTCGTACTCGGCTGCCCGAACGTCGCCGAGGTCGGTGAGGGCACCCTCGATCAGGTAGAGCGCGTGCGCCAGGGTCTTGCGTGCGTCGGTGCGATCGGCGTGGTCGATCGCTGACTCGCACCACCGCACGCAGTTGCGCAGCTTTCCCTGGCGGAAGCGCACGCCGGCGTACGACACCTCGAACTCGGCGCGCAGTGCGAGCAGATGCTCCCGGACGTCACCGCCGGCGGCTTCGCTGGCTCGAATGTCACCCAGGCCACGACGCAGCCATCTCAGAGCGGCCTCGTAGCGGCCTTCCTTCTCCCGAACCATTCCCTCCTTGCGCAGCAGGTCCACCTGTCGCACGTCGTCCGCGTCCACGAGCTTGCGGGCGAGTCGGTACCCGTACGAGGCGAGTGGGAAATCAGCCGAGAGCTCGGCCGAGTCGCCGAGGCGTTCTGCGACGTCGGCGAGATCGTCGACGGGGACCGTGTCGACTCGCCGGGCATTTTCCAAGGCACGCTCGTACAACGATGCCGCTTCGTGGTGAGCGAACTTGCGCGCAGCGCGATCACCGGCTCGTCGGAGTGCCTCCCAGGCCAGAAGTCGTTCACCGGCGAGGTCCCGGTGGTGCCCGATCAGGCTCAGCCGGTCGTCGTCGGGTCGGCCCGGGAGCGAAGAGAGAACGTCGGCAGCCCGCTTGTGGAGGTCTCGACGACGGGAATACGGAAGCAGCCCGTAGGCGACCTCGCGAACGAGACCGTGTTCGAAGACCAGATCGGAGCCGTCCGCGACCAGGTAACCGCTCAGACGGTCGACGGTTCGATCCGCCGGGTACGGCATGTCAGGACCGAGCGTGGCAGCGAGCAGGTCCCGATCGAACCGGTCTCCGAGGACGGCACCGCCACGCAGGACGGTGCGGTCGGGGCGGGGCAGGCGGTCGATGCGCGCGGCGAGGATGTCCTCCAGGCGGTCTGGCAGATCCTCCTGCGATCCGGAGTCGAGCACCGCTCGAAGGAGTTCGACGAGATACAGGGGGTTGCCGCCGGCGCGATCGCACAAGCGCTCGATGTCGCGCATCGAAACGCCCGCTTCCTCGGTCAGTTCACTCGCGAGTTGCCCTGCGAGTTGGTCGGGAAGCGGCGCAATTTCGATGCGGACCGGGTCGAAGCCGAACGCGCCCTCCGAACCGTCCTCGACCTGTCGCCGAGTCGTGCATACGAGCCAGGGACGTACGGCGATGTCGCGCATCACTCGTGCGAGCATCTGTGCCGACGCATCGTCCATCCACGTCGCGTCTTCGAGGATCAGCAGGCCGGGCGCTCTGAGCGCCGCCTCGAAGAAGTCCGCAGCCGCCTCGTGGAGCGCCTGCGCCCGGAACGACGGGTCGAGAGCGAGTACTTCGGGTGTCTCGTCGGCGCTCGCATCGATGACCGTGGCAAGCAACGGGATCCACGGCGCGACAGCCGGAGCGACGGCGCCGACCCGCTGGACCAGCTGTTCTCCCGCCGTCGACTGATCGGCATCGAACGCAATGCCGAGAACCCGTCGAAGAAGGAGTCGGGCCACGTAGTAGGGACGATCGGCCTGGAAGGGTTCGCAGGTGATTCGCAGAGTGGGAACCTCGGCGCGGTCGACCAGCTCGTCGAGCAACCGTGACTTGCCGATGCCTGGCGGTCCGACCAGCTCGATGCACGTGCCATGCCCCTCACGGGCGTCGCCCACCGCGTCGGTCAGGATCCGGAGTTCGTCTTCGCGCCCGATGAACGGTGGTCGCAGCCGCTCGCTCCGAACTCCCTCCAGCACCCGCTCCTTGACGAGAGATGCATGCTGGGGGTGTCGCTTTCCTTTCACCATGAACGGATCGAGGGGCTCGGTCAGGAACGCCGTGGCGGTGTTGTCCAAGAGCGCACGGCTGGCCACCACCTGTCCGGGCCCGGCCTTTCCCATGAGGCGAGCAGACAGGTTGACCGCATCTCCGATGACCGTGAACACGTGGCGCCACGGGGCACCGACGTTGCTCGCGAAGACATGGCCCGAGTGGGCGCCGGCGCGAATGGGGAGGGGGAGATGCTGGTCGAACACGCTCCGCAACGTCAGGAGCAGTCGGCCCTCGATGTCCTCGACTCCCTCGGGCGTGCCGGCGGTGATGATCAGCTTCGCGCCGTCGGGGGCGAGGTCCGAGGCCAGCAGACAGGCGTCGGCCTCGGCTGCTGCAATCGCCACCGTGGTGACGATCGTACTCAGGGCTGTCGCCGTCTGCTCGGGCCCGTTCGTCGCCAGGAACTCGTCGACACCCATGATGTGCAGGAACCCGACGGCGACGCGTCGGTGCTCCGGTTCGAGGTCTCCGGCTTCGATCCGGCGACGCACCGCTGCCGGCACGAGGATCGTTCGATCGATGTCGGGCGTCAAAATCGGCCCGACGAGGCCTCCTGCACGATCAGGTTCACGTCGCAGGAGCAGACCAGGGCCGACTGCTCTACCGGTGTGTGATGCCGGCAACTGTGCCGCTGTCGTCCGGCTCACGACCACTTCGCCCGCCGATGCGGCACCCTCGATGTCGGTGACGAGTGTCGCGTCCGGACCGATGATCAGCAGTTCGCGCTGCTGATCGCCGGCGAGCACCAGGTGGAAGCGTCCGGTGTGGACGCCCTGGGAGATGCGCAGGACCACCCGGCCCTTGCCGGTCTCGATGGGACCCCTCGCCTTCAGCGCGGCACGCATCTGGTGAGCCGCCCGGCAGGCACGAGCGGCGTGGCCGTCCCCCTCGAACGCGAGGAAGAGGGCGTCGCCGCCGTACTTGAGGAGGTCGCCGCCTTCGTCGCGGGCCTCACCGAGCAGGTCGGTGAACGTGCCCAGCAGGATGTCGGTCAGTTCCTCGGCGCCGGCCTTGCCCTGCTCGGCCAACTTCTCCGACAACTTGGTGAACCCGGAGACGTCGGCGAACACCATTGAACCGTCGAGTACCCACGTCGATCGTCGCGGGTCGCTCACCAGTGACGGCACATACGGTTCGAGCAGTGACGTGGACACAAGTCACAGTCTCTCACTTCTTGAGGTTGCGGGACGCTCGGGCTAGATTTGTCCGCTTATCGGCAAAGGGCAGGCGTCGACATGAGTAAAGGCTTCATCAAGTCGGCAGGTCTGGCCGCGGCGCTCGTTGCGACGAGCGTCGTTGGCACCGGTACCTCTGTGTTGGGCCAGGACGGCACACCCGAGTCACAACGCCTCCAGGTCTGCTACGAGTTCGACTCGACCGGAGCGCCAGAGCTTTCGCTTCGGCCTCCTGCCCGCTGACGATTTCGAGAACGGCAACAAGGGCAACATCAAGCCGAACGACCTTCCGCTCCCGTTCCCCAGGCGGCGAGTACGCGATCCAAAGCCGATCTGATCAGCCAGAACGCCTACGGGACCGTCTACTGGTCCGAGGAGTACACCGCCACCGGCGAGGTCACCTGGACAAACCGCGGTGACTCGGTCACCGCCGATCTGAGCAAGCCGAACACCGCCTGTCCGTCCCCGCTCGGGACGCCGACCGTCGACGCGCCCGAGTCGGTCGACGGCGCGCGTGGGGTCGGCGTCGCCGACATCCCGATCACTGCGCTCCCCGGGAACCTGTTCGCTGACGTGCTGTCGTCACCGGTCGTCGGCGACCCGCTGCGTTTGATCGGTCCTGCGCGCCTGATCGGTCCTGCGCGTCTGATTGGTCCCGCTCGTCTGATCGGCCCCGCCCGGCTCATCGACTCGCCGGAGTTGGCTGGCCCCGCCCGTCTGATCGGCCAGGCGCGCCTGATCGGTCCCGCACGACTCATCGGGCAGGCCCGACTGATCGGCCAGTCGCGCTTGATCGGCCAGTCGCGCTTGATCGGCCAGTCGCGCCTCATCGAGGCCGACCAGCTCGCCGGTGTCGGTGACGTCGCGCTCTCGTTCCTTCAACCGCCGATCGGTTACACGTGGGACGAGGTGCTCGCCCTCACGCCGTGGGAAGGCCTGACCCGAAACGATGTGCTCTTCTCCGAGGTCAGCGAACGCTGCGCCGATGCAGGTCTGTCGGAGGCGTTCCAGGCCTTCTGTGATGCGTCGATCCTCGATCTCGACCCCGATGGCGTCTTCCTGCAGGACGTCAGCCTGCTCTCGCTGTTCTTCGGTGACACGAAGCTCAGCGAGATCCCGCTGCCGTCGGACACCTCGTGGTGTGAGCTGACGGGCGAGGACGGCAGCGATCCGAACGTCGGGTTCTGCAACTGGAGCGAGGCAAACCTGTTGTTGCTCGACCTCGCCGGGTTCGACGTGGGCAGCGTGCCGTGGGACAGGATCCCGGCCGACGCAGTCAACTACGCCCCCGACTCGTTCCTCGGTGCGTTGCTCGACGATCCGACCACGCCGGACGGTGACCCGGATCCGATCTTCCGCCTGAAGGCGGGCGAGTCGGTGCTCGAGTACGTGTCGGCGCTGCTCGACCCCGTTGCCTTCCCCTGGTCGCAACTCGATCTCCTCGACAATGCCGATCCCGATTTCGATGTCACCGACTTCGCGTTTGGCGAACCCGCAGAGATCTCCACGACGTGGAAGACGAGCGGGCGAATCGGCGAGACGACCGTCACGGTCGACGTGCCAGACGGGTTCGCGTACGTGCCTTACTCGGCGACGGTCACCGTCGGGGGCGCCGAGCCCGTCCCCGCCGTCCCCGCTGACGACGATCCGCGCGCCGGCGAGGATCCGCTCGTCTTCACCGGGCCGTACTCCGAGTTCGGCGCGACCACGACCTTCTCGGTCCTGGTGCGCCCCGTCGGCCTCATCGAAGGCGCTCTGGACCCGGTCACCGGTTCGATGATGGTGACTGCGGACAGCAAGCCGGGCGTGTCCATCGCATTCGTTGTGGAGGTCAGCGACCCGTGGGCAATGGGCAAGACGCTCGAGACCGACACGCTGTACGTGTCGAAGCTCTCAGAGAACGGTGACCAGCGCCCCCTCACCGAATACGAGGTCGACCTCGACCCGAATGCTTATGCGCCCGGCAGCCACCTGTCGGTGTCGGTGTCGAGCCTCAACGGCGACGCCGACCTCAGCCTGTTCGCCGACGACGTGTCCGGACCGCCCTCCACGGGCCAGTCGCGCCTGATCGGGCCGGCCCGCCTGATCGGCCAGTCCCGCCTGATCGGCCAATCTCGCCTGATCGGCCAATCGCGTCTGATCGCCGACGAAACCTCCGGCGACGCGGAGAAGACGGGCAACAGCCCACAGCCCGAGGCGGTCGAGGACGTCGTCAAGGTCCTGCCGAGCAATCCCGACCTTCCCCTCGTGGCAATCTCCAACAACCGGGCCCTCGAGCCCGAGGTGGCCGAGGCCATCACCGGCCCGGCGACGCGGTTCCCGCTGGTCGTCGCCGGCTACAACGGCGCCACGCCCGATTATGTCCTCCACGTCCGGGCGTCGGCGGCGCCCACCGCCGAGGAATGTCGCGTGCCCGAAGTCGCCACGATGATTTCGCCCTCCCCGACGAGCTTCGCTGCCAGCACGAGGTCACTGATCATCCGGAGCTCGACCGGACCGCAGGTGAGCAACCTCGCGGACCTTGCAGGGACATCCGAAGGTCGACGGCCAGATCGTCACCGTCACGCCGACCGTCGACTGGAACACCGAGAGCACCTGTTCGGCCCTATTGGCCAACGCGGTCGTGTCGGACGTCGCTGCGTACGTGTCGGCCGCTGCGAAGCACCTCGACCAGCCCGACGGCGGCCTCGAGAACGTGGTGCTGATCGGTGCCGACGACGTGCTCCCGCACGCCCGCATCGGTGAGACCCAGCAGCTCGGTAAGGAGTTCACCTACGCCGCCGAGGTCGGTGGGCTCAACGGCACGACCTCGTCGATGCTCGCCAACAGCTTCTTCTCCGACGCCCCGTACGCCGACCTCGACCCGATCCTGCTCGCCGGCAAGCCGGTGTTCGTCGAGGACCTCGGGCTCGGCCGCCTCGTCGAGACCGGCTCCCAGATCGAGGCCCAGATCGCCCAGTTCGTGAACACCGACACGAACGGGACGCTGAAACTCGACAGCGCGTTCGTCGCCGGCTACGACTTCCTGGCCGACCAGGCGGACGAGCTTGCCGGCATCCTCGATACGAGCAACACGCTGATCCGGCCCGACTGGACCGCCGGGGAGCTGGCGTCAAGGCTCGCGACAGTGACCGGACCCGACATCGTCTCGGTCAATGCGCACGCCGACCACTCCCGTGTCGTGTCGGCGCTCGGCGACAGCGGTACCGCCGACGTCAACGCCGCACTCGAATCACTCGACGCGGCCGCGGGTGAGGTCCCGGCGCCGGCTCCCGGTGCGCTCTGGTTCACCGTCGGGTGTCACGCCGGCTTCAGCGTGCCGAACCGTGTCGGTCAGCCCGGCGCGCCCACGAGACCCGGTGACTGGCCCGAGTACACGACCGACGCCGCGGTCTACATCGCGAACACGGGCTACGGATACGGCGACGACACCGAGATCGGGTACTCCGAGCGGCTGTTCAACGACTTCGCGTCGATCCTGACGCAAGGCGGGATCTCGGCCGGCGAGGCCTGGACCCAGGCCAAGCGCGAGTACGCCAGTCGCCTGTCGAACTTCGACGCCTACGACTACAAGGTGCTCCAGCAGGGTGTGCTCTACGGCTTGCCGATGTACGACGCGCCAGCCGTCGGGGAGGTGCAGGGTTTCGCGGTCTTCGCCCAGGAGGCTGCGGTCGAGACGCCTCTCGTGGTGAAGGGGGAGATCGCTCCGGTCGAGGGAGTCGGCGGTCTGCTCGAGCGCTCGGTCGACGCGAGCTACCTCTGGGGCGATGACCCCGCCCCGAGTTCGGAACTCTTCCGTACGGTGGCCGGTGACGTCGAGGTCAAGGACGGCTACCCGATCGTGCCTCGGTCCGACATCGACATCACGAGCGACGATCCGCTCAACGAGGTGGCCCGGGGAGCGATCATCGAGTCGCTCTCATCTCGTGGGCCCATCGCGGCGGCTGCTGAGTACTCGCGAGCGGTGGTCGGTCTCGCGGGTGGCGAGCCCGACATCGAGTCGGACTCGGCGGTCTTCCCGACGGCATTCCAGGCGATCACGTCGGTCATCGACGGAGACGTGGCGACCGATCGACTCGTGCTCTTCCCCGGCCAGTACCGCAGCGCGACGGGCGAGTTCACGCTGCTCGACCAGGTCACCACCACCGTGTACTACGCACAGGTGCAGGGTCAGGGCGACGACGCTCGCATCGCCGACACCGTCAAGCCGGAGATCATCTCCAGTTCGGCGGACAGCATCCCCGGCGCGGTTCTCTTCAAGGTCGTGGCCACCGACGATCAGGACGTTGCACGAGTGGTGGTCCAGTACCTCGACGCAGGCACGTGGCGGAAGGTCGAGCTGGCACCGTCGGTACTCACCGATGGCGAGTACGTCGGGCAGTTTCCGAATCCTGTCCCGGGCGAGGGGCGGTACTTCATCCAGGTGCTCGACACGGGCGGCAACGTCGCCATCAGCTCGTTCAAGGGCAACTACTACGAGGTCGGCTTCGGACTCCCCGACGCCGTGGTCGTGGCCAGGACCGACACCGATCCGGTGCGAGCGCTGGCAGAGGACGAATGGTCGAACGTGCCCGTCGACGTCGAAGTCGTCGGTGAGATCGACGACGGGTGGACGCCGACGGTCGGCAAGTTGGTGACGCCCGCGACCGAGACCGCTCCGGCCGTGTACACGCAGCTCTCGCCGACTCCCGTCGATCCGACCGATCCCAGCGTCGTGCGGCTCGAGGACGACGGGGTCTACGAGGTGAAGTTCACGCGCGAGCTCGACGGTGGACAGCTCGCCAAGCTGACCAGGATCGTGAGGATCGACCAGACGGCACCCACGGTCGCCTTCGATCCCGCGGTCGAGGTGCTGTTCCCCGGCGATGAGCCGGTCGGGATCGATCCCGTCGTGTGAGTGCCGACAACCCGCCGCTGGCGCCGTGGAATCGTCGGGCTGTGACCCGTGATCCGGATTCGGTGAGGTTGGTCCTGGTCGGCGAGTTCGAGCCCGCCGTGCCGGGCGCGACCGTCGCGACAGCGACCGATGTTGCCGGCAATGTGAGCGCCCCGACAGAGCAGACGATCGTCTCCGTGTCGGGCAACTTCAAACGACGATGACTGGTTCAACGCCGAAGGTGCGACGCCGGATGTCACGATCACCACGACCGGTGTCCTTGCCGATGTCATCGAGATCGATGCTCATCGACGGAGCTGGGCAACGGACGTCCTACACAGCGTCAACGGCATCGATGATGGCAAGTACAGCGGCAATCGTCGTGCGGGTCGATGGCGACGAAGCGGGTAAGACATCAAGGAGTTCCGATCTAGGATCGACACCGATGCCTCCGACGATCAGCCGACCCGACCGGTACTGCACGATTCGTACACGGCGGTCAGACCGCACCCACGCTCACCTGTGATCGTCGGCCGACCACGGAGGTTCGGGGCTCGGAGTACCTGCACGATCGTGACCGGCGTCGACACGTCGACGGTCGACCGACGCCGGCGGGAAGCCACGCTTCGTCGTCATCACCGCGACGGACGTCGCCGGCAACGTCGCAACAGTGCAGTTCCCGTACACCGTCGTCGCCCCGCCGCCTGCCTGCGATCCGCAGGGCGACGTGCCGAGGGGGTACGAGTTCGGCGACGTCATCGGCTGCAGCGCGACGCGCAATGCCGACCGCACCGCATCGATCACACTGCAGCTGGCGGGGGCGATTCCGATGAGTCGGACTCCTCAGTACCGCCTCTTGCTCTCGGCGTCTCCGACGGGTTCGACGACCCAGGTCAAGTGGAGTGACGGGTCGTCGAAGGACAGGGCGGTCAGGAGTGTGACCGTGGGGGCGGGCCGCACGAGCCTCACGTTCGTGATCGATCTGGCGACGGTGGGTGTGTCGAACACCGGGGCCCTGTACTGGTCGGCGCAGATCCAGGACGGCGCGCCGGCCAAACAGAACGTCGGGTTCCTCGACTATGCCCCGAACGTCGGCATGCCTCGGTTCGTGTTGCCGCCGCTCTGAGATCGCGCTGAGCCCGTGCGGGCTGCTCGTGTGCTGTCCGGTCGAGCCAGGTGGCGCTGCGCGCCCTGCCGGACGTCCGCTCACGAACCCGGGTTGGAGACTCGCGAAAGTGTGAATGCGAAGTCGAACGCGCGGTTGGCGACATCTTCGGTGATGTCGGTCAGATCGGCCACCCCGACGTCGAGACCCTCGTGATGGGAGTACGCGCGGAGACCTACCAGGGTGTCGACGAACTCGGCCCGGCTGATGTCGAGGTCGTCGGGGTGGGCGCGCACGCCGGCGCGTGAGACCAGGCGGTGCGCGAATTCGGGATCGTTGTCCTGCACGTGGGCGAGCGCGACCACGGCGAACGAGATCAGTTCGCCGTGTACGTGGTGGGCGCCGGTCGCATGTTCGTAGGCGTACGCCCAGAAGTGCTCGGAGCCCTCCTCGAACCGGCTGTGTCCGAGCGCGGCACACGCCGCACCGATGCGTCGGTAGCAGTCGGCGAGCCAGCGGATGCCGTCCGGCGTGCCCTCGCGGATGTCGGCGACCATCGAGTCGAGTTCGACGAGCAGGGTCAGCCCGAGATCGGCGGCGGCGTCGTTCCAGTCGACGCCCTCGCCGGCGCCGACGGCGGCTCGCCAGTCGTGGAGGCCGGTGTGGCACGACAGCACGTCACCGATGCCCGCCCGGTTGAGGTGCACGGGCGCCGAACGGATCAGGTCGATGTCGAGCACCACTTCCTCGGGAACGATCGAGCCGACGTAGCGGACCCGGCCGTCGGAGCGCACGCCGATCGCATCGGTGAACCCCGCATCGACCGACGTGATCGTGGGAATCTGCACCAACGGGAGCCCACGCTTCCACGCCAGGTACTTGGCGGTGTCGAGTGCGGTGCCACCACCGAATCCGACGACGACCTCGGCGCCGTCGTCGGCGGTGCGTTCGACGTCCCGGTCGAGCTTGTGGATCTCCATGTCGTCGGCGGCGACGATCGTGACGGGCGTCGGAACCTGCTCGGCGATCGACGACCACGGCGGATCGTTCACGGCGATCACGTACCGGCCGAGGGTCCGCAGTGTGTCGACGGCCGTGCGTTCCACACAGTCGAACGGTTCGCCGATGGGTGCCGGCGGCACATCGCTCACGACAACACTCCGGCGTTGACGCTGGACCTTCTCGACGGCCCGAACCACGTCGAGTGCATCGTCCTCCGAACCCATCAGCACCGACGTGGTGAACCACAGTGTGGTGTCGGCGAGTCGCTCGGTGACCGGCAGCGCAAGCGACGCCCAGTCCTGCATGCCGGTGCGATCGCGGTGACGCGGGTGCGAGACCGTCGGCGATCGCGGAACACGTCGAGGTGGTGCACCGGCGGGTACGACATCGTCAGCGAGATGCCCTCGGCCTCCAGCGCAAGGCGCACCGGCTCACGCTGCGCACCGAACTCGTCCGGATCGATGCGTACGACGTAGCAGTAGTTGCCCTGGCGGTCGCAGCGCGGGTCACGCGGTCTGCGGATGCACGCCAGGGATCGTCGCCAGCTCGTCGTTCAGCAGTGCTGCGTGGCGATCGCGGCGCTGCTGCTGTTCCTCGAAGCGGTCGAGTTGGGCGAGCAGGACGGCACCCTGCCACTCAGTCATCCGATAGTTCCCGCCGAGGAGGTAGTGGGAGTAGAACCATTCGCCGGGCCGGCGCCCGCAGTTGGCGAACGAGGCGGCTCGGGCGAGCACGTCGGCATCGGTCGATACGACGGCGCCGCCCTCGCCGCCGGTCATCAGCTTCGACGCCTGGAACGAGTACGTGCCGGCAGCACCGAACGTGCCGACCATCCGGCCGCTGAACGTCGAACCGTGCGCATGGGCGCAGTCCTCGATCAGCACGAGGTCGTGGCGGCGGCAGATCTCGGTGAGCCGGTCCATGTCGGCCGGGTGGCCGGCGATGTGCACGGCGATCACCGCGCGGGTGCGCGACGTGATGGCGGCCTCGACGGCGTCCGGGTCGATGCAGCCGGTGCCGAGTTCGACGTCGACGAGCACCGGTCGGGCGTTGACCATCAGCACCGATGCGGCCGTGGCGACGAACGTCCAGGCTGGCACGATCACCTCGTCGCCCTCGCCGATCCCGGTCGCGAGCAGCGCAACTTCGATCGCGTGCGACCCGTTGGTGACGGCCACCGCAGCGTCGGTCCCGTGGAACTCGCCCCACCTTCGTTCGAACTCGCGCACCTTCGTGCCCTGCGACGACCACCACTGGTTCGAGTCGAGCACCTCGAGCAGGTTGGAGCGCTCGCGTTCGTCGTGCGTCGGCCACTCGGGATACGGCTCGGTGCGGACCGGCGTCCCGCCGTGGATCGCCAACTCACTCATCGCAACATCCTTGCATCGGGGCCCAGCGGGCGTCGGGCCTCGAGGGGCGAGCGGTGGTGGGATACGGTCCGATCGATGGTGGCGACGGTGCGCACGATCGAGCCGGGGGAGGGGCGGCTGGTGCTGGTGGTGGTCGCGCACGCCGACGACGTGGCCCTGTTCATCGGCGGCACGGTCGCAGCGTGGGCGGACGCCGGCTGGCGGGTCGTCGTGGTCCGAGCCACCGACGACCGATGGGACTCGGTCGGCTCCGACGAGGCGACGACCGTGGCGGCGAATCGCGACGAGTTCGTTCGGGCCGCGGGAACCCTCGGCGTCGATCACATCGTCGAGTTGGGCTACCCCACCGACACGCTCGGCGACGTCTCGACCGTCGAACTGCGCGAACGGATCATCCACGCGGTGCGCACCTATCGGCCCTATGCGCTCGTGTCGTTCGACCCGTACGCCATGTACGGCGAGGACAACCTCGACCACGTCACCGTCGGCCGCGCCGTCGACGAGTCGTTCTGGGCCAGCCAGTTCGACCTCCACCACCCCGAGCACTTCGACGAGGTGTCCACCCACACGAACGAGCCGCTCGCCCCGCACGGCTGCTTCGAGCGGTGGTACTTCGGGCGCGAGGTGATCGACGTCACCGACGTCGTCGACGTGACCGCCACGCTCGACCGCAAGATCGCTGCCGCCTGCAGCCATCGCACGATGATGCTGAACTTCCTCAACCAGCTGCGGCTCCAGGCGCACACCGGCGGCTGGCGGATCCCGTCGGTCGACGAGGCGATCGAGGCCGGCGACGTCACCGGCGTGTTGTCTCTGATGCTGCGGGCGGGCGCCGAGCGGCTCGGTCAGCGGTACGGCGTCGGCGCAGCCGAGGAGTTCCGGGTGGTCGTCTTCGGCGGCATGGACGGGCTGCTCGAATCGCTCGGGGAACGGCTCTGATCGATGACCGTGGGCGGGAACCCGGCAACGCGTCAGCAGATGTCGGTGCCGTCGGGGCCGGTGATGTGCCAGTGGCCGTTGTGGTCTCGGTGGATGGTGAAGCCGGTTTCTTTGAGGTAGTTGTGGCGGGGGCACAGTGGTGCGCCGTTGTCGGGGTTGGTGGGGCCGCGGGTGGACCAGCTGGTGAGGTGGTCGGCGTGGCACCAGGTGTGGGGTTGGTCGCAGCCGGGCCAGATGCAGGTGGGTTCGAGCAGCATGACGGCTTCGCGGGCGGCGCCGGTGAAGAGTCGGGTCGTGCGGCCGAGTTCGATGATGACGCCTTTGGTGTTGGTGATGACCCGGCGGAGTAGCGACCACATGGACACTGCGATGATGGCGTTGGGGTCGACGCGGTGGCCGCGTGAGGTGCGTGAGGTGATGTCGCGGTAGCGGGTGGGGTCGATGAGGTCGTTGTCGGCAACGGTGGCGGCGGTGGTTTCGTCGAGGAGGAAGTTGACGGTGGGTAGTGGGCGTTGGCGGTCGGGTGGGCATGCGCCTGCGGCGCGGGCCATTTCGAGGAGGGCGTCGGCTCGGCGTTGCGCTTCGGTGCGGCGGAGTTCGGTGATGTCGATGTTGCCGTTGGTGTGGTGTCGGGTGGCGTTGTTGCAGTCGCGGGTGAATTCGCGGTCGACGTACCAGCAGAAGATTTCGAGGAATTCGGGGCCGCCGACGTCGTCGAAGCGGGCGTGCAACGACCACGAGCCGTCGGGGGACTGGTGCATCAGTGCGCTGCGGCGTTGCTGGTTGCGTTCGGCTTTGTCGGCGGCACCGATCGGGTCGGCGAGTGCTTCCCATGTGAGGGCGCGGCGTTCGAACTCGACGTAGGAGACGTCCATGGCGTCGGCCATCAGCTGCCAGACACCCTGGGTGAGGACGTCAGCGTCGATGCGCGGGTTGGCGGCGATGCGTGCCATCAGCCGGGTCTGGGCAACACCGACTTGGCCGCCGGCGAGTGCGTTGTTCCACACTCCGACCGCTCGACGCAGCCGGGCTTCTTGCAGGCGGCCGTGCGCTTCGGCACCCGACAGCTGCAAGCGGTGCTTCATCCAGGCTTTGGCGGTGAAGAACCCGAGATTCCGGAACGGCTGTGTGGTGTCGAGGTGATCGGCCACTGCGATGCCCGCTGCGGTGGCCTGACGGCGCAGCTGTTCGACGCCGACCGCCCAGGCCTCGGTGGTTGCCGCGTCGAAGCCTGACGGATCGAGACGTTCCAGCAACGAAAGCCCCTGGGCGCAATGCTCGACCACCGCCTGCATCCACTGCGGTCCCACCAGCGGGTGATCACCGAACGCGACGTCGGTCACCGGATCGAACCCGCGAGCGTCATCGGCCGGACACCACTCGAACCCGTCACCGAACACCGGCCCGCACACCGCTTCGGCGGCGATCGGCTCCTCGACAACGGACATACCACCATCATGACCAAGGGGTGTCGCAGAGATGGCGAAGCTGGTTCGGTTGCGTCGAGGCTCGCCGTCACCAACTCGCACGCCGAGCACGCTCGCGCGCCCAGCCGTCGAGCGCCATGCCCGCGAACACGACGCCTGCACCGATCACGACGCCCGCACCGACCAGCAGCAGCATCGATGGCACCGCGTCGTTCCACACGGTCTGCAGCATCTCGCCGAACAGCGTGTTGGCCACCAGTTCGATGATCCAGCCGGCGACGAGCAGACCGACGAACCATGCGCCGCAGACGATCATCGTTGCAACGGCCAACCGGCGCAGCCCTCGACCCGATCGGGGATGGGCGAGTACGGCGACGACGCCGAACACGACGAGCGCCAGCGCAGCGATGACCCGTGTCATCTCCGCGATGCGCCGCAGACCGAGGTGGGGGACGTCGCCGGGTACGACGGACGGCAGCCCTGCCTCGTCGGCCACCGCCTCGAGCTGCAACGAATCGAGATCGGTCGCATCGATGCCGACGGCCGCCGGGTCGAACCCGGCCGCCGTCGCAGCGTCGAGCACCGACCTGGTGATCGCCGCTCGAACCGCCACATTGCCGTCCGGTGGTGCCGATGGCGCCTCAGGGTCGACGATCTGGCGGTGGGCGGCGATCAGCGAGGCACTGACGACCCCGGTCACCTGAGGATCGGTGCTCGTCGCGGCCGCCAACTGGCCCGCGATGTCGGAGCCGGCGATCGGGGTGACGGCGCGGTCGACGGTCTGTGTGATCACGTCGGCGGTGAACCGCGAGGTGGCGATCTGATCGGCGGCCCGTTCGGCGCGCGTCGCATCGAGGATCGACATCGAGGCGAGCTGCGAGCTGACCAACGCACCGAGGGCGACCGTGAAGATCGCGATGCAGACCCCGGCGAACGCCGACTGCGCCCGGGAGCTGCGACCGTCGGCCATGGCACTCAGAGCAGACGGTCGAGCAGTTCGGATGCGGCGGCGACGGGATCGGTGACGTGCATCGTCTGGAGGCCGACGGCCTCGGCTCCGGCGATGTTCCACGGGAAGTCGTCGAGGAAGAGCGTCCGATCCATCGTCGTGCCGAGCTGCTCGACGGTCAGCTCGAAGATGTCCGCATTGGGCTTGCGCATGTCGACCTCACACGAGTCGACGACGACGTCGACCAAATTGTCGGCGTCCCAGAGCCGGCGCCACGCGCTCCACTCCTTGATGTTGTTCGTCAGGATCGCCGTTCGATACCCGGCGGCGCGTACCACCCGCGCCGCATCGATCATCTCCGGGATCTGCGACAGGCCCGACAGCAGGTCGTCGCCACGCGGGGGAGCGGGGAAGGCGTCGTATCCCGCTGCTCGCCACAGCGGTTCGATCCCCGCGACGTAGGCATCGAAGTCGATCCGACCGCGTTCGAGCCGGTGCCACGGATGGTCGCCCTCCACGTCGAGCGGACCCATGATGATCTGGATGAACGAGGCGATGTCGATCTCGACATCGATGCCGCTGTTCTCGATCTGGCGACGCATCATGGCGCCCGGGCTGGTGCTGAGCACCCCGACGAAGTCGAAGATCACGGCGTCGACGTCCGGGTTCGGCCTCGTCATCGGACGGACGTTACCGGCGCAGGAGTGCCGGAATCTCGCAGCGCCAACGAGCCGAGCGCCCTGTGTGACCGCTGACCATTGCGCCGGGTCGTTCGCCGGTCGAAGATACCGCGACGGCAGCGGGGGCTGTCGAGCGACGACGGAGCGACGAGGGGGGCGACATGGCCGACACGATGTTGGAGTCGAGGTTCGACGAGGGGCTGCACGACGACTACCGCACGGCCCGAGGGGCGGGTCCGACGGGGATGGCGGTGGACACCGGCGCCGTCGTCGTGCTGCGATACGGCGACGTCGAACGGCTGTCGCACGACCCGCGTCTGGCCGGGGTCGGACTGTCGGTGTTCGACTTCCTCGGCATCGGTGACGGTCCGCTGCGTCAGTGGTACTCCAGTTTGATGTTCACCAACGAGGGCGATGACCACCACCGGCTGCGTCGTCTCGCAGCGAGGGTGTTCACGCCCCGTTCGGTCGAGCGGCACCGTGCGCTCGCAGCGTCGCTCGCCGCCGATCGGATGGCGACCATCGTCGGCGAGGGCGGCGGCGACCTCGTCGACGCGCTGGGCGACCTGCCGATCACCGTGATCTGCACCCTGATCGGCGTGCCCGACGACCAGATCGCCGACTTCGTGCAGTACGGCGACGACCTGAGCCCCGTCTTCGGGCTGATGTCGCCGGACCAGATCGCCGTGGCCGAACGTGCGGTCGCCGACCTGACCGCCGACGTCGGGGCGATGATCGATTCTCGACTCGCCGTGCGTGGTGACGACCTGATCAGCGGGCTGCTCGACGCCGAGGAGGCCGGCGACCGCCTGACCCACGACGAGGTCGTCACGATGGTCGGCAACCTGATCGTCGGCGGCCACGACACGACCTCGGGCCAGGTGAGTTGCTCGCTGCTCACCCTGCTCCGCCATCCCGACGTGCTCGACGCGCTGCGTGCCGATGCATCGCTCGCAGGAGCGGTCGTCAACGAGACGATTCGGTACGAACCGAGCATCACCGTGGTCCCGAGGACGGTCGTCGAGCCGATCGAGATCGGCGGTGTCGACCGAGCCGTGGGTTCGATGGTGTTCCTCACATCGGCCTCGGCGAGCCGGGACGAGGACGTCTGGGGTGATCCCGACGTGTTCCGCCCGAGCCGGTTCGCCGAGCCCGACGCACCGAAGTTGTTGTCGTTCGGTTCCGGCCCGCACTACTGCCTCGGTGCCGCACTCGCCCGCATGACGATGGAGGAGGTGGTGCTCGCTGCGGCCCGGGCCGGACTCGGCGACACGATCGTGGCCGACGGACCGCTCGACGCCGCCGGCATCGAGTGGCGTCAGATCCTGGGCCGCAGCCCCGCACGCCTGCCGGTGACCGTTACGCCTGGGGTCTGACCCCTGGCGTCACGCCTGGACCTCAGGCGGGTGGGTGGCGGTCGGCCCAGGGGGCGGCGGCTTCGAGCTGGCTCGCGATGCGGATCAACACGTCCTCACGGCCGTAGGCAGCCACCAGTTGTACGCCGATCGGGAGGCCGGCGTCGTTCCAGTGCAGCGGCAGGCTGATCGCCGGCTGGCCCGACGCATTGAACTGCGGGGTGAACGCCACGAACTTGCCGGCGCGGGTCATCGGCGCAGCCGGGTTGGCCGGATCGATGCCGTCGCCCTGGTCGCCGTACAGGCCGCCGATCCGCAGCGGGGGAGCGGCCAACGTCGGCGTGAGCAGCAGGTCCCACCCGTCGGCCCACCATTGCTGGACGTGGCGGCGGTACTGGCCGACCGCAGCGAGCGCCATCGCGTACTGGGCGGCCGACAGCTTCTCGGCGAACTCGCCCTGGGCCCAGTTGACCGGCTCGACGTCGTCCTCGGTGAGCGGCCGCCCGACCGTCTGGCCGAGCGCATCGATGCCGACCGCCATCAGCGCCGCCCACATGGCGCCGAAGCGCCGTGGGAACTCGGCGTCCTCCAGGATCGGTGGATGGCCGAGCGAGACATCGTGGCCGAGCTGCTCGAGCAGCGTGGCGGCCGATCGCACTGCGGCGACGCAGTCGGGGTGGAGGTCTCCGTCGATCGGGTGCCGGTCGAGCAGGCCGATGCGCAGACGTCCGGGATCGGCGCCGAGCTCGTCGACGTAGGCACGCTGCGGTGCGGGTGCGATCACGCTGTCGCCCACACCCGGACCGTGCACGGCGTCGAGCAGCCGGGCGGTGTCGCGCACCGACCGGCTGACGCACAGCTGCGTCGACAGCCCCGATTCGTCGCGTTCGGGTCCCATCGACACCCGACCCTGTGAGGGCTTCAAGCCGACGAGCCCGCAACACGACGCCGGGATGCGGATCGAGCCGCCGCCGTCGCTTGCGTGCGCGATCGGCACCATGCCCGCCGCGACCGCAGCTGCGGCACCTCCGCTCGATCCGCCCGGAGTGTGCTCGGTGTTCCAGGGGTTGCGGGTGGGGCCGTAGGCGACCGGCTCGGTCACCGGCAGGCTGCCGAACTCGGGGCTGTTCGTGCGACCGAGCGTGATCAGCCCGGCGTCCCGGAAGTGCACGACGAGATTCGAATCGTGCGTCGACAGCGGGATCGCGTCGCGAGCGGCCTGGTTGCCCGACGTGAGCGGCATGCCCGCAACATGATTGCCCAGATCCTTGAGCAGGAACGGCACGCCGGCGAACGGCGCAGTGCGATGCTGCGACACGAGCGGCAGTTCGTCGAACGCCTCGGCCTGGTGGCGCGCTCGCTCGAACCACCGCATGATCACCGAGTTGATCTCGCCGTCCAGTCGTTCGACACGTTCGATCGCCGCATCGACGAGTTCGGTCGACGTCGCCTCGCGCGATGCGATCAGCTCGGCATGTGCGGTCGCGTCCAGCCAGCGGGTCTCGTCAGCGTTGTTCCCCATACCCAGGTGCTATCACGCCGGCGGGGGTCGAGACGGCTTCAGAACTGGTCGCGTTTGGCGATCTTGCGGAAGAGCCAGGAGCCGACGGCCACCACGATGATGGCGCCGATGATCGCACCGACGATCCCGCCCCAGTCGAACGTGTCCTCGTCGCCGATCCCGAACAGGCCCGTGAAGATCCAGTAGCCGACCAGTGCGCCGATCAGTCCGAGCACCGTGGAGATCACCCACGACTGCCATCCGCTGAACGAGCGGAACGCGTCGCCCGGAACGACCGCTCGCCCGATCACGCCGGCGACGAAGCCGAGTGCCAGTGCTGCCAACAAACTCCCGATGTCCATGGGTTCAGCTTGCCCGGCGCAGTGCCGCTTCGACGAGGCTGAATGCGGCGAACCCGAACATGCCGATCGCGACGACCCAGAGGAGGACATTGCCCCAGCCGGAGTCGCCGAGTTCGCTGATCGCACCGGACAGCCCGGTCGTGTCGCTCGAATCGTGCTGCCATCCGGCGATCACCAGGAAGCCACCGACGATCGTCGTGGTCACGCCCTTGGCGACGTACCCGGCGCGGCCTGCGGCTTCGATGCCGCTTTCGGCCTCGTCGGAGACCTTCGACTTGTCGATGCGCTGCATGAAGCCTGCCTTGTACGCATCGGTCCACAGCTGCGACAGCCCGTAGCCGACGATGCCGAGTCCGACGGCGATCACCAGGAACTGTCCCCCCGGCCAGTCGAGCACGGTGGCGGTCGCCTCCTGCTGCGACGAACTGCCGCTCGACGCCTGTCCCGAACTCGACTCCCAGTTGGCGGCCAGGACGGACACCGCTGCGATCAGTACACCGGCGTAGACGACGGCCTTGATGGCGAATTCCGCTCGATCGGTGGCCTCGGAACCCTCGACCGGGTCACCGGCGGCGGCCTGCAGGCCCTTCCAGACGACGAGCGCGACCAGCCCGATGCACAGGGCGATCAGCAGTGCCTTGCCGTAGCCGCTGCCCGCGAAGCGCTCGAGAGCACCTTCGGTCGTGTCGGCTCCGCCTCCTCCGGTGACGACGTCGATGGCGAAGAGCCCGAAGACGAGATACAGGATCGCCCGGCCGACGAGCCCGATGCGGGCGACGGTCGACCGTCCGTCCGCAGCCGTGCGTTCGGCGGAAGAAGTGTGCGTGGAAGTGGCCATGGAAGCACGGTGCCCACACCCGGTGCGTCACAATCGTCGGAATTCTGTCCCAGCGGCCGACGGTTCACGGTCGGTGTCGCCGGTCGTTCGCCAACTGCTCATCGAGCGGCAACCCGGCGGACATCCCCGTGACACATTCGACGCCTAGGTTTTTCAGGGCAACGTCCGGTGGGTGCCGGCCGTGACCCCCCTCCACACGGCACCCACCCGGACGGCAAGGTCCGTGTCGGTGTCGCCGTCAGGCGTCGATGCGAGCGAAGAACTGGGCGAGCATGTCCGCGTCGAACCTCGCCGTGAGGTGGCCGTCGACGTCGTGGCCGAGATCGAGCGCCGGGCAGAAGAAGTCGTCGGCACCGACGAAGAAGTGGGGCGAGCCCTTCACCCCGCGCTCCCGGCCGTGGTCGTAGTCGCCCTGTACCGCCGTGCCGGCCGTCGGCGACGGCGCCGGCAGATGGTGAGCACCCGCGATCAGCGCGAGGGCATCGGGATCGCCGATGTCGACGCCGTGCTCGAACAGCGCCGAACGCAGTTCCAGGCTGACGGCCAGTCCGGTGGCCGGGTCGCGTTCGTACGCCGCGGCGGCGAGGTTGAGTGCGGCGATCGTGCTGGTCGGCCAACGGTCGGCACGCAGACCGGAGAAGTCGTCGACGCCCAACTGCTCCGTCAATGCTGCGGCCTTCACCATGACGGCATCGACGTCGAGCGGTGCGCCGTTGACCCACTCGAGCGGCCACGCCCGCACGACGACGTCGCACGGTTCGCTCATCTCCGCGACGTGACGGCAGACCTGCTTGAGACCGACGTGCGTGAACGGGCACGTGATGTCGGCGAACACTTCGACGGTCGGCATTCACTCAGTCTGACGTCTCGAACGCATCCGGATGTATTCGGTGCGGTGCCTGTCACACTGTGGCGATGACCACGAGGCGGATCCACGACATCGAGTTCGCTGAGCTCCTGCAGCTGGAACCGCACGGGCCGGACACGTACGTCGGCATCACCGCCCGGTATCCGTGGGGAGGCCGGCTGTTCGGCGGCCAGGTCGTCGCCCAGGCACTCCGGGCGGCCTCGTTGACCGTCTCTGCCGATCGGCCCGCCCATTCGTTGCACTCGTACTTCATCCGGCCGGGCACGACCGACGAGCCGATCCGCTACGAGGTCGAGCGGCTCCGCGACGGTCGGTCGTTCTCGACGCGCCAGGTCGTGGCCCGACAATCGGGCGGGGCGATCCTCAATCTCTCGGTCTCGTTCCAGGTGGTCGAGGACGAGGCCGACGCCCAGTTGGCCACGCTGCCGGCGTCGGTCCCGGCGTACGACGACCCGCAGCTACCCGACCATTCCTGGGCCGGGCTCCTCGAGCGCAAGGCGACGTTCATGGACGACGGCACGTTGGGGTACTGGATCCGGCTCAATGCGGACATGGGCGACGATCCCGCCGACCACCAGTGTGCGCTCGCCTTCATGTCCGACGCCGCACCGTCACGAGCCGCTCGCCTCCCGCATCCCGATGCGGCGGGCGATGTCGGCGATCGCAAGCTCTTCCAGGGCGCCAGCCTCGATCACTCGGTCTGGTTCCAGCGTCCGACCGATCCCTCGATGTGGCACTGGTTCGACACCCGGTCGCACGGCCTCAACGGCGGCCGCGGGCTGGTGACCGGCGATGTCGTCCGCTCCGACGGCCTGCATGTTGCGACCATTGCGCAGGAAGTGCTCGTGCGGAGAATCCGTGACGATGGGGCGTGACCCTGGCCAGGGTCAGCTCTTGTTCCCGGGCTCGCCGGTGCGTGAGTCGAACTCGTTCTTGCCGCACGGGCAGGGCGGGATCTTGTCGCCGGCGGTGACGTGCACGGTTTCACTGCACGAGGTGCAGTGGAAGTCGCCGGTCTTCTGGGCGGTTTCTCCGGTCTTCGCAGTCATGTGGTTCGTTGCTCCTTTCCTGGGCGGCGTCATTCCCTGATCAACTTGAAAAAGGTGCTGTCGTCGCCCGATGCCTTCTGCTGTTGGTAGAGGAACGAGAGGCCCCGATCGTCGAACGTGGCGAACCAGTCGTCCCAGCCGATGTGTTCCAGCTGGTCCTCGCCCGCTCCGCCGGGAAAGTCGATCCGCAGGACGCCGCCACCCTCGTCGTCGTCGGTTCCCCGAGCGATCGAGGGTGTGCCGTCGTGCTCCTCCACCCAGGAACGGATCTCGTCGTGATCTTTCGTGGTGGTGCTCTTCGATTCCATGCGCGTTCGGTACCCGCGACCCTGGTCTCGCATGCGTCGCCGGCGTCGATCGCCGCCGTTCGTGCCGCGGCGTGCAGCGAGAGCGGCTGGCGTAGCCTGTCCGGCGTGTTCGGGTCCCGCCTCGCCGTCGCCGTCGCCTGCGCGATTGCACCGATGGCGTTGGTCGCTGCGCCGACCCGAGCCGCCGGAACCGTCGACCGGATCGTCACGTTGGGAGATTCGTACAGCTCCGGCAGCGGTATCCACCGCAACGCATCGTCGTACGACGACCACGGCCCTGCGGCGCACTCGTTCGACCGCTCCACACGGCTGGGCTCCAGCGCCTGCCAGCGTGAACTCGACGAGACGCCGGGCCCGCGGCTGGCGTTGGAGCTCCGGGCGGACTCGGTCTTCGTGGCCTGTGCCGGCGCGGTCATCGGCGAGATCGCGAACCAGGTCGAGGTGGCGGACATCCCCGGCGACGGGTCCGGGACGCTCGTCACGATGACGATCGGCGGCAACGACCTGCGGACCGAGCGCGGCGAGAACTGGCCGGATGCGCTGACGCGATGCATCACGTCGGTGCGCTGCCACCGGTCGTCCGGCAACCAGATGGCCAACCTCGGTGAGCTCCGCGAGGAACTCACGGCGATGTATCGGGCGATCGGCGAGGAGTATCCGGACATCACCGTGCGGGTCCTGGGCTATCCCCGGTTGATGCAGGGCAACGGCCGGTGTGACGGCGTCACGGGAATCAGTGGCGACGAGGCCGACTGGATCGACGACCAGGTCGACTCGCTGAACCACGAGATCGAGGTGGCCACGGCACGCGCCCGTGGCTGGAGCGGCGCCGACATCCGGTTCGTCGACGTCACCGACGAGTTCGACAACCACGGTGCCTGCCGGTTCTGGCAGCGCGACCGGTACGTCAACGACGCCGTCTTCGGCGACACGTTGCGTCGCAGCCAGCTCGCCGACGGAACGATCCGCGAGCACTGGACCGACGGACCACTCAACGTCTCGACCGCCTCGTTCCACCCGAGTTCGAAGGGCTACGACGCCTTCCTGGTCGCCTTCCGCTCGAGCCTCCCGACGGCTCTGCGCCCCACGCACTGACCCCGCACGCCGCCCCTCCGATGAGCGAAGCGCCCGGATACCGTCGGTTCGCTCATCGCCCGCAGGCGGGTTGCGCATGCGATGAGCGAAGCGACCACATGCCGGCGTTCGGCTCATCGCAGTGGATGTCGGAGCGCAGGAAAGTGGGGCAGGACACGTCTGAGTGAGTGCTCACTCAGTTAGTGTCTCGCCGATGCCGAGCGCTGCCACGACCACCACACCGGGGAAACGGGCCGCAGCGCTGCCACCCGAGCAGCGGCGCGCAGCGATCATCGATGCGGTGCGTCCACTGCTCGCCGAATACGGCGAGTCGGTGACCAGCAAGCAGATCGCGTGCGCCGCCGGTATCGCCGAGGGCACGATCTTCCGGGTGTTCGCCGACAAGGACGAACTGCTCGACGCCACGCTCGACGCGGCGCTCGACCAGGGACCGTTCGAAGCGGCCTTGCGATCGATCGATCCCGACCTGGGCTTCGAGCAGCAGCTCGTCGAGGCGACCGAGCTGATCCAACGGCGCGTGGTCGACGTGTGGACCCTGCTCTCGCACCTCTCGCCCAAGCGCCACGACCACGTCCGCCGGCCGATGACCGACAGCCCCGCACTCGCCGCGATCTTCGCCGCCCATCACGATCGGCTGCGCGTCGAGCCGCCGGTCGCCGCCCGTCATCTCCGTGCCGTCACGCTCTCGCTCACCCACCCCATGATCGCCGGCGAAGCAGCGCTCGCAGCCGACATCGTCGACACGGTGCTCCACGGAATCGGACAAGGAATGGGGACGGGGACAACCGCATGAAACTCTGGCAACTGCTCAAGAGTCACCTCGGGCCGTACCGGCGTCTCCTGACGCTCGTGGTCGTGCTGCAGGCGGTGCAGACCTTCGCCGCACTCACGTTGCCGACGATCAACGCACTGCTGATCGACAACGGCGTGCTGCAGGGCGACAACGACTACATCTTGACGATGGGTGCCGTGATGCTCGGCTTCACGATCGTGCAGATCGTGTTCGCCTCGGCGGCCGTCTGGTACGCCTCGCAGGCGGCGATGGGTTTCGGACGCGACATCCGCCGAGATCTGTTCCACACGGTCACCGGCTACTCGGCTCGCGAGGTCGGCCAGTTCGGTGCACCGTCACTGATCACCCGCACCACCAACGACGTGCAGCAGATCCAGATGCTGGTCGTGATGGCGGTGACGATGATGATCACGGCACCGCTGAACCTGGTCATCGGGATCTTCTTCGCGGTGCGCGAGGACGTCGGGCTGTCGGTGATCATCCTGTTCGCGATCCCCGCCGCCGTGCTGTCGCTCGGCTCGATCGTGTACCGCATGGTGCCGTCGTTCCAGGCGATGCAGATGCGCATCGACCGCGTCAACCTGGTGCTGCGCGAGCAGATCGCGGGCATGCGCGTCGTGCGGGCGTTCGTGCGTGAACCGCAGGAGACCGCCCGCTTCGCGCAGGCCAACGACGAACTCACCCAGACCGCGTTGCGAGCCGGTCGGCTGATGGCGGCGACGTTCCCGACCGTGATGTTGATCATCAACATCTCGAGCGTCGCGGTGATCTGGATCGGCGGCAACCAGATCGGCGCCGGCGAGATGGAGATCGGTGCGATGGTCGCTTACCTCACCTATCTCATCCAGATCCTGTTCGCCGTCGTGATGGTGACGTTCATGGTGTCGATGATCCCGAGGGCGGCGGTTGCCGCCGAGCGTGTCGTCGAGGTGCTCGACACGCCCTCCACCGTGCGTCAGCCCGAGAATCCGATCACGCAGGTCGTCGAGCGAGGCACCCTCGAATTCCGCAACGTCGGCTTCGCCTACCCGGGCGCCGAGCGGCCGGTGCTCTCGAACGTGTCGTTCCGCGTCGAGGCGGGCACGACGACGGCGATCATCGGCAGCACCGGCGCCGGCAAGACGACGCTGGTCAACCTCGTGTCGCGTCTCGCCGACGCCACCGAGGGCAGCGTCCTCGTCGACGGCGTCGACGTGCGCGAGCTCGACCTCGACCTGCTGTGGAGCAAGGTCGGCTACGTACCCCAGAAGCCGTTCCTGTTCTCCGGCACCGTGGCGTCGAACCTCCGGTACGGGCGTCCGAGCGCCGACGACGGTGAGCTCTGGGAGGCGCTGGACGTGGCGCAGGCGAGCGGCTTCGTGCAGGCGATGCCCGACGGTGTCGAGAGCCCGATCACCCAGGGAGGCAGCAACGTGTCGGGCGGCCAGCGCCAACGCCTCTGCATCGCTCGGGCACTCGTGGTGAAACCGGAGATCTACGTGTTCGACGACTCGTTCTCCGCACTGGACCTCGCCACGGATGCACGGCTGCGAGCAGCGCTGGCACCCCACACCGCGGATGCGGCCGTCCTGATCGTGGCGCAGCGGGTGTCGACGATCGTCGACGCCGATCAGATCCTCGTGCTCGAGGACGGCGAGATCATCGGGCGCGGCACCCACGACGAACTGCTCGAGACGTGCCCGACCTACATCGAGATCGTCGAATCGCAGATGGGCCAGGGGGCGGTCGCGTGAGCGCCAACGGATCGAACGGCGCCAACGGTGCGAACGGCGCGAACGGCAGCGACGACGACCGCAAGCTGCTCGCCACCGCCGGCACGCAGGCCCGGCGCGCGAGCTTCGGGCCCGGCGGCGGCGTCGGCATGCCGGCCGAACGCAGCGAGAACTTCGGCGTCACGATGCGGCGCCTGGGCGAGATCCTCGGCCGGGAGCGGATCCTGCTGATGGGCGTCGTGCTCGCGACGCTGATGAGCGTCTGTCTCGTCGTGATCGGCCCGCGCCTGCTCGGCGAGGCGACCAACATCATCGTCGCTGGATTCCAACGCCCCGGCGGCATCGACTTCGACGCGCTGCATCGCCAGCTGATCATCGTCGCTGGCGTGTACGTGGCGTCGTGGATCCTGTCGTACTCGCAGTCGTACGTGCTCGCGGGCGTCGTGCAGCGCTCGATGTTCGCGCTGCGTGAAGCGGTGGAGCGCAAGCTCAACCACCTGCCGCTCAGCTACATCGACCGCCAACCGCGCGGCGACCTGTTGAGCCGGGTCACCAACGACATCGACAACCTGTCGCAGAGCCTCCAGCAGACGATCAGCCAGATCCTCACCTCACTGCTCACGCTCGTCGGCGTGGCGATCATGATGATCACGATCTCGCCGCTGCTCGCTGCGGTCGCCCTGGTGACCGTGCCGGTGTCGGTGTTCCTGATGAAGCTGATCGGCGGAAAGGCGCGGCCGCGCTTCATGGCGCAGTGGCGTTACACCGGCGACCTCAACGCCCAGGCCGAGGAGGTGTTCACCGGCCATGCGATCGTGAAGAGCTTCGGACGTCAGCGCGAGGCAGAAGAGCGCTTCCGCAACGACAACGACCAGCTCTACGAGGCAAGCTTCAGCGCCCAGTTCATGGCCAACCTGATCCAGCCGGCGATCCTGTTCATGGGCAACATCCAGTACATCCTGATCGCCGTCGTCGGCGGCCTGCAGATCTCGTCGGGATCGCTGAGCATCGGCGACATGCAGGCGATGATCCAGTACGCCCGCCAGTTCTCCCAGCCGCTGACGCACCTGGCGTCGATGGCCGCCACGTTCCAGTCCGGCATCGCATCACTCGAGCGGGTACTCGAACTGCTCGACGCCGACGAACAGTCGCCCGAGCAGGCGCTGTCGGCCGACCCGCCGGCGGTGAAGGGCCGCGTCGTCTTCGAGGACGTGCACTTCTCGTACGACCCCGACAAGCCGCTGATCTCCGGGCTGAACGTGGTGGCCGAACCCGGCCAGACCGTGGCGATCGTCGGGCCGACCGGTGCGGGCAAGACGACGCTGGTCAACCTGATCATGCGGTTCTACGACCTCGACTCGGGCCGCATCACCCTCGACGGTCGCGACATCGCCAGCTTCCCGCGCAGCGAGCTGCGCTCCGACATCGGCATGGTGCTGCAGGACACGTGGTTGTTCGGCGGCACGATCCGTGACAATCTCCGCTACGGCAACCCCGACGCCACCGACGAGCAGATCTTCGAGGCGGCCAGGGTCACCTACGTCGACCGGTTCGTGCATTCGCTGCCCGACGGCTACGACACGATGATCAACGACGAGGGCGACAACATCTCCACCGGCGAGAAGCAGTTGATGACGATCGCCCGGGCGTTCCTCGACGACCCGTCGATCCTCATCCTCGACGAAGCGACGAGCTCGGTCGACACCCGCACCGAGGTCCTGATCCAGGAGGCGATGAATGCGCTGCGCAGGAACCGCACCAGCTTCGTGATCGCCCACCGCCTCTCCACCATCCGTGGGGCCGACGTGATCCTCGTGATGGAGGACGGCCGCATCGTCGAACAGGGCACCCACGATTCCTTGCTGGAGTCGCACGGCGCGTACTGGCGCCTGTACAACGCCCAGTTCGCCGGCCAGTCGACCTGACCGGGGCACTCGACGCTCGCGAACGTGTAGTGAGCAGCCGCGACGGGTAGGTCGGCGACATGATCGGACTTCGTGGACTGGCCCGCACCCTCCTCTCGGGAATCTTCGTGTTCGGCGGGATCAGTGCCTTCAGACGTTCGTCGACGCTCGCCGGGCGCGCAGCGAAGGTCGTCGAACCCGTCCAGGATTCGCTGCCGGGCTCGCCGTCGGCCGAACAGCTCGTGAAGGCGAACGCCGGCGTGCAGATCGTGGGTGGTGCGCTGTTCGCACTCGGGGTGGCGCCGCGCGTCCTGGCCATCGTGCTCGCCGGATCGCTGGTGCCGACCACACTCGCCGGACACCGGTTCTGGGAGATGGACGACGACGCCGACAAGGCGCAGCAACAGATCCATGCGCTCAAGAATCTCGCCGTGATCGGCGGGCTGATCTTCGCCGCGCTCGACACCGGCGGTCGTCCGTCGGTCTTCTGGAGTGGACGCAAGGCGGTCGGTGGGCTGTCCGAGGCCGTTTCGACCGCCGGTCACTCGATCGCCGACCGTCTCCCCTCGTCCTGACTCCAGCCGAGTACGGCGAACTCGTGCTCGAGCGAGGCGGCGACGTCGCCGAGGTCGGCCATCACGTCGCGGTCTGCGGTGATGCCGAAATGGAGATGGTCGTCGTACGACACGACGGCGATCGTGAGGCCCTCGTTGTCGATCACCTCGACGTACGGGAACACCCGCTCGAAGCGTGCACCGCACAGGTAGAGCGGTACCGGTGGCCCGGGAATGTTCGTGATCACCAGGTTCATCGGGATCGTCCGGCTGACGTAACGGGTCAGCGGACCGGCCAGTGGCGTGATCGCGTCGGCGAGGTCGAGGATCCGATGGGCGCCGTCGACGAGCCCCGAGCCCTTCAGCTCCGACGTCGATGCATGGATCCGTTCCAGGCGAACGACGGGATCGGGTTCGTCGACAGGAAGCTCGACGATGATCAGCGACACGAGGTTGCCGAGCGTGTCGCCGTGCTGTTCCTTGCCTCGCAGTGACACCGGCACCATCGCCTTGATCACACGGTGCTCGATGTCGTCGTCGCCGTGTTCGAGCAGGAACGTACGCAACGCCCCGCTGCACGCAGCCAGCACCACGTCATTGATGCTGACGCCGTGTCGCTTGCGCACCGCCCGGACCCCGCTCAACGGCACCGACGCGGACACCCACCGGCGGTGCGCACTGACGGGCACGTTCCACGGCGCCGGCGGCGGCTGAGCGAGGAAGCTGGCAACGGTGCGACCGACGTTGGTGACCGCCTCGACGGCGGGCCGCGGGTCACGTGCGGTGTCGAACATCGTCCACGCGAGCTTGGCCGGCCGGGCCATCTGCTCGCGGACGGCTTCGGCGAGCAGCCCGTTCGGGCTCGGTGCCGGTCGCGGCGTCCAGTCGGCGACCGGCTCGTCGGCGGGCGGATCCGGCTCGAGATCGACCAGTGCGAGCGCCAGATCGACGTTCGCGATGCCGTCGCCGAGCGCATGGTGGGTCTTGATGATCATCCCGATGTGGTCGCCTGCGAGCCCGTCGACGAACCACATCTCCCACAGCGGTCGGGCCCGGTCGAGCGGCAGCGACTGCAGGCGGCTCATCAGCACGGCGAGTTGGTCGTCGTCGCCGGGGCGGGGGAGTGCGGTGAGGCGCACGTGGTAGTCGATGTCGAAGCGTTCGTCGTCGACCCACACCGGCCGCGCCTGGCCGTAGGGCACCTCCATCACCTTCTGGCGCAGCCGTGGCACCCGGTGGATCCGCCGAGCGACGTGGTTGCGCAGGTCGTCGAAGCGCAGGCGTCCGTCCTCGTCGCGCAACGGTGTGCCGTCGAGGATCGACAGCGAGCCCACGTGCTGGGGCTCGTGAGGTGTCTCGATGCGCAGGAACACCGCGTCCGCCGCCGTCAGTCGTTCGTGGTCCATCCCGACCCCTTCCCATCGCTTCTCGGGCCAGTGTCGTCGGTGGCGGGGCTGGTAGGGCAGGGCCGAATGGCCGCGATCAGGTGGTCGAGGCGATCTCGCCGGCGATGACCGTCGCGTGCAGGTTGCCGTCGTGGTCGACGACGACCAGGTCGGCGCGAGCACCGGCGCGGATCCGGCCCCGGTCGTCGAGCCCGAGCAGATCGGCGGGTGTCGTGGTGACGGTCGCGAGTGCGTCGGCCAACGAACACGGCGCCCACGCCATCAGGTTGCGTACGGCCTGATCGAGTGCGAGCGCACTGCCGGCGAGCACGCCGTCGGCGGTCCGCACGCCGGTCTCGTCGTGCACGACGTCGAATCCGCCGATCCGGAAGCGCCCGAACGGCGCGCCGAGAGCCGGCGACGCATCCGACACCAGCGACAGCCGCGCCGGACCGAGCGATCGCCACGCCATCGCCACCGCCGTCGGATCGACGTGGATCCCGTCGCAGATCACACCGGCGACGACGGACGGGTCGGCCAACGTGGCCCCGATCGGGCCGGGCGACCGGTGCCCGAACGGTGCCATCGCGTTGAACAGGTGGGTCACGTACGACAGACCTGCGGCTCGTGCAGCCGCGAAGTCCGACGGCGCCATCGCCGTGTGGCCGGCCGACACGACCACGCCGGCGGTGACCAGCCGTTCGATCACGTCGGTCGCCCGCTCGAGTTCGGGGGCGAGGGTCACCAATGTGACGGCGCCGGACGACGTCCAGGCCCCGACCTCCTCGAGCAGCGACGCCGGCTCGGCGGTGAAGCGCGGGACGTGGGCACCGAGATGGTGTCGGGAGATCATCGGGCCCTCGAAGTGCAGGCCGAGCGGCGTGGCCGTCCGCTGCCCGCCGACTCGATGCTGCGAATCTCCCGCGAGTGCCGTCATCTCGGCGATCGCCGCCGCTCGGGTGGTGGCGGGTGCGGTGACCACCGTCGGCAGGAACGACGTCACACCGAAGCGGGGAAGGGCGGCGGCGACGTCGAGGATCCGGTGCGGCTCGTTGGTGATGTCGACACCGGCGGCGCCGTTGCACTGCAGGTCGATGAACCCCGCCGCCATGACCCGGTCGCGGCAGTCGACGTCGTCGATCGAGCCGCCGCCGGCGCTCCCGTCGGTGACGACCTCGGCGATCAGGCCGCCGTCGACCACGACGTCGGCACGCACCAGGTCGCCGTCGACCAGGACGTGGCCACCGCGGAAGCGGCGACGCTTCGAGCGGTCGCCGTCGGCACGTTCCATGGCTCGATCATCCCAGATGCCACGACGGCGGTCACATCTCGAACCGGCGGCCGGTGGATGCCGATAAGAAGTTGGTATGGAAGGTTTCGTCCACCCCGATTTCGCTCCGGTGACCGAGAAGGTCATGACGCTGATGTCCAAGCGCTCCGCCGAGGGCGGCATGGCCGTCGCCGTGTACCACCGTGGAGAGCTCGTCGTCGACGCATGGACCGGTGTCCGTGACGCCGACGGCACGCCGTGGGAACGCGACACGATGTCGATGAGCTTCTCGACCACCAAGGGCGTCGTCGCCACGATCGTCCACCGCCTCGTCGACCAGGGCCTGCTCGACTACGACGTTCCCGTTGCGACGTATTGGCCGGAGTTCGCCGCCGGCGGCAAGGACTCGATCACCTTGCGGCACCTCCTGACGCACCAGGCGGCGCTCCATGACGTGCGGGCCCTGGCCGAGTCGACCGAGACGCTGCTCGACTGGGAGCGGATGGCCGAACTCCTCGCCGCGAGTTCGCCGGCATGGGAGGTCGGCACCCGTTCCGGCTACCACGCGCTGACCTACGGCTGGCTCGTCGGCGAAGTGATCCGGCGCGTCACCGGACTCTCCGTGAACCAGGCGTTGCAGCGCGAGATCGTCGAGCCGCTCGGCCTCGAGGGCCAGATGTACATCGGCGCCCCACCCGACGTGCGCAGCCGCATCGCCACGCTGCTCGTCGATCCGAAGGCGTCGGCTCGGCTGCTCGGTCTGCTCAGGCGGCTGTCACGGTTCGATCGTTACGCACCGTTGTACTCGGCGCTGGTGGTCGACGACATCCTCGACGTCGGCCAGACCGAGCACATCCACGACGCCGAGATCCCTGCGGCCAACGGGGTCTTCACCGCGCGCTCTCTCGCTCGGATGTACGCCGCGCTGGCGACACCGGACGCCTTCCAGGGTCCGTCGCTGCTGACGCCCGAGACGTTGCGTGAGGCGACGCGCGAACAGCCGGCGCTCGGTCCGACCGGTGTCGCAGCCGGCACCGACCGCTCCAAGGTCGGCCGCGACGCATCGGTGTTGATCAACATGCACTGGCGACTCGGCTACCACCTGGCCGGCACGACCTCGGGCGTGCTGCCGAAGGCATTCGGTCATTTCGGCTTCGGCGGCTCGGGCGCCTGGGGTGATCCCGCGTCGGGCCTCGCGGTGGCGATGATCCTCAACCAGGTCGGCGGCACGCCGTTCGGCGACACCAAGATGCTGCGCATCGGCGGCGCAGCCGTGCGGGCGGCCAAGCGCCGAACCGAGGCCTGAGTCGCTCGTTCGGTCCCACGCTCGTGCGAGAGCGCGTCAGGCGCTGGCGGGCTGCGTCGACCTCGTTCCCGACGCAGGGAGTCCCCGGGTGGCAGCGACGTCGTCGTCGTCGATGAACCACGACACGACGATCGCCGGGATCATGATCAGTCCGACCGCCAGGAAGCCTCCCTGGTAGGCGCTGAGCCTCTCGGCAGCGGGCGCTGCGTCACCGGCGGCGGGCAGGAGCGCGGCGATCACCGTCGCCGCGAGTGCAACACCGGATGCGTACGACACCTGGCGCTGGGTGTTGAACAGGCTCGTCGCCCGCCCCGTGTCGGCCATCGACGTGGTCGCATAGGCGGCGGTCTGGATCGACACGAAGACCATGCCGACCGACAGGCCGCGGATGAACGCGAAGACGGCGATCGTCGACAGCGGCGTCGTCAGGTCCGCGGTGGCGAACAGGCAGGTGGCGGCGGACGTCGCCGCCGTACCGACCACCATCAGGCGGCGCGGACCGACCAACCGGTAGAGCCGCTTGCCGAGCAGGTTCGACACGAGGAACACGCCGAACGCCTGTGGCGACTGCGCGAGGCCGCTCTCGAACGCGCTGTAGCCCCGGAGCGTCTGCAGGTACAGGGGGAGTACGAAGATCATTCCGAAGAACCCGGCGTAGACGAGCGCCGCAGAGATGTTGATCGTGCGGAACAGCCGGTCCCTGAACAGCCGCAGCGTCAGGATCGGTTCGGGGATCCGGAGTTCGATCACGATCAACGCCACCGCTGCGGCGATGCCGACCGCGGCGAACGTCAGCGTGTACGCCGAGAACCAGCCCCGTTCGGGCCCGATCGAGAGCGTGTACAGGAACGTGCCGACCGCCACGCCAGACAGCACGAACCCGGCGGCGTCGAAGGCGCCGGGTGTCTCGTGCTTCGTCTCGGCGAGCCAGACCACCGAGAGGAAGATGGCCACGGCGCCGATCGGCCCGTTGATCAGGAAGATCCAGTGCCACGACGCGGCGTCGACGAGGATGCCACCGAGCATCGGCCCGATCGCCGGTGCGATCACCGCCACGCTCAACACTCCGATCGCCGCCTTGGCTCGTTCCTCCATCGGGAAGGCCCGGTAGAGCATCGCCGCACCGACCGGTGTGACGAGACCGGCGCCGAGTCCCTGCAGGAGCCGGAACGCGACGAGTTGGTCGAGGGTCTGCGAGACACCGCACAGCAGCGATGCGGCGACGAACACGATCAGCGCACCGATGAACACCCGCTTGGTGCCGAACCGGTCGCCGAGCCATCCGGCAGCGGGGATGACGGCGGCGTAGGTGAGCAGGTACCCGACGGCGACCCACTCGATCTCGGTGGTCTCGACGCCGAAGTCTTCCGCCATTCTGGGCAGCGCGACGTTCACCATCGTGCCGTCGATGATCGTCATGAACAGCCCCATGATGTAGACGGTCATCACCTTCGACGGATATGTCATCGTCATCCGACGCTAGGCGACACCCCCGCCCGACCGAGACCCCGACGAGCCGAACCGTCACGTGTGACCCGGCACGGTGTGACAGTCGGGTGGGAACTGGCGGTGGCGGATCGTTCCAGGGCTGCGAGGCTGTTCGACCGAGTTGCCATGTCGTCCACCGCCATCGACCTCCGGCGCGCCGCTGCGGACGCGATCGTCACCGGTGGTCGGTTGGCGTACCCGGAGAGCTTGCCGATCACCGAACGCCGCGACGAGCTGGTCGCAGCGATCCGCGAGCACCAGGTGGTGATCGTGGCCGGCGAGACCGGCTCGGGCAAGAGCACGCAGTTGCCCAAGCTCTGTCTCGAGGCCGGACGCGGCGTCGACGGGATGATCGGCCACACGCAGCCCCGTCGGGTCGCGGCGCGCACGATCGCCGAGCGGGTCGCCGACGAACTGGGATCGAAGCTCGGCGACGACGTCGGCTACACCGTCCGGTTCACCGACGAGGTGGGCGACGCCACGCTGATCAAGGTGATGACCGACGGCATCCTGCTCGCCGAGATCCAGCGCGACCGGCTGCTGCGCCGCTACGACACGTTGATCATCGACGAGGCCCACGAGCGCAGCCTCAACATCGACTTCATCCTCGGCTATCTGAAGCAGCTCCTGCCGCAGCGCCCGGACCTGAAGCTGATCGTCACCAGCGCCACGATCGACACCGCCCGCTTCGCCGACCATTTCGCCCAACTGTCACACCATGGCGGGTCGAACGTGACAGTTCCGGCGCCGGTGATCGAGGTGACCGGGCGGACGTTCCCCGTCGAGCTCCGATATCGGCCGCTGGTCGACGACGATCCCGACGCCGCCGACCGTGACCAGGTGCAGGGAATCGTCGAGGCCGTCGAGGAACTCCGTCACGAGGGGCCGGGCGACGTGCTCGTGTTCCTGTCGGGCGAACGCGAGATCCACGACACCGCCGATGCGCTGCGACGCCTCGAGCTGCGCGGCACCGAGGTGCTGCCGCTCTACGCCCGGCTGTCGGCGCCCGAGCAGCACCGGATCTTCGAACGGCCGCCGACGGGTGGGCCGGGCCGCCGCATCGTGCTCGCGACCAACGTCGCCGAGACGTCGCTCACCGTTCCCGGCGTGCGCTACGTCGTCGACACCGGCTCCAGCGCGGATCTCGCGTTACAGCCGTCGGCTGAAGGTGCAGCGGTTGCCGATCGAACCGGTGTCGCAGGCGTCGGCCAACCAGCGAGCCGGGCGGTGCGGCCGTGTGGCTCCGGGCATCTGCATCCGTCTGTACTCCGAGGACGACTTCGACGCCCGTCCGGAGTTCACCGATCCCGAGATCCTGCGGACCAACCTGGCCTCGGTCATCCTCCAGATGACGGCGATCGGGCTCGGCGACGTCGCACGTTTCCCGTTCCTGGAACCGCCCGACCGCCACGCCATCCGCGACGGGTATGCGCTGCTCGACGAGCTCGCTGCGCTGCGCGAGCCGAGCGACGGCGTGAAGGACGGCCCGCGCCGGCTCACCCGAATCGGGCGCTCGTTGGCCCGGCTCCCCGTCGATCCGCGGCTCGGTCGGATGGTGCTCGAGGCCGATCGGCTGGGCTGTGTGCGCGAGGTGCTGGTGATCGCGTCGGCACTGTCGATCCAGGATCCGCGCGAACGGCCGCAGGACAAACGGGAGTTGGCGAACGAATTCCACAACCGGTTCAAGGTCGATGGCTCGGATCTGCTGTCGATCGTGGCGCTGTGGGACCACCTGCGCACGAAGCAGCGCGAGCTGTCGGGCAACCAGTTCCGGCGGATGTGCCGCAAGGAGTACCTCAACTACCTCCGGGTGCGTGAATGGATGGACCTGTTCAGCCAGCTGCGACGCATCGCCGGCCAGTTGGGGATCCGTCCCTCGACGCAGGAGTCGCATCCCGACCACGTCCACCGAGCGGTGCTCGCAGGACTCCTGTCGCACATCGGCATGCGCGACCGCGAGACCCGCGAGTTCGTCGGTGCGCGCCAGTCGCGCTTCGTGATCGCGCCGGGCTCGGTGCTCACGCGTCGTCCACCGCCGTGGGTGATGGCGGCCGAGCTGGTCGAGACGAACCAGCTCTATGCACGGCGGGTGGCGAAGATCGATCCACGATGGGCCGAGCGTGCCGGCGCCCACCTCGTCAAGCGGTCGTACGACAACGTCCGCTGGGATCCCAAGGGCGGTCGAGCCGTCGCCACCGAGCAGGTCACGCTGTACGGCCTCGCAATCGTCAGCGATCGCACGATCGGCTACGACCGTGTCAACGCTGCGGAAGCCCGCGCCTGGTTCATCACCAAGGCGCTGGTCGAACGCGACGTCGCCGATGCAGCCTGGATCGGTCGCCAGACGTTCCTGCAGCACAACGCCGAGTTCGTCGAGCGCGTCCGGCGCATGGCCGTGCGCGTGCGGCGGGTGGAGCTGATCGACGACGAGACGCTGTTCGAGTTCTACGACGACCGCATCGGCGCCGACGTCACCTCGATCCGCCACTTCGACCGCTGGTGGAAGTCGACCGGGCGCGACCGGCCGGGTCTGCTCGACCTGACCGACGACGTCCTCGCCGGACGAAGCCACGGCGTGCGCCTCGCCGACTACCCCGACACGTGGCAGCAACGCCGCGGCGACGCCGTGATCGAACTGCCGCTCACGTACCGGTACGGGCCGGGCGAACCGCTCGACGGCGTCACCGTGCACGTACCGCTCGCCGGACTCAACCAGGTGACGCCCGACGGGTTCGACTGGCAGATCCCCGGCCACCGACGTGAGTTGATCGCCACGCTCATCCGGTCGCTTCCCAAGGAGGTGCGACGCCGACTGAACCCGATCGGCGAGACGATCGATGCGGTGCTCGATCGGTTGCCTTCGACGATCCCCGACCGCCCACTGGTGGAGTGGCTCGCCGATGCCCTCGATGCGGTTGCCGGCGTCAGGGTGGACCCCTCGGCGTTCGACCCCTCGGTGCTCGCCGACCATCTGCGTCTGCACTTCGTCGTGTCCGACGACGAGGGGCAGGTGCGCGGCGTCGGCACCGATCTCGCTGCGCTGCGGGCGTCGCTCGCCGGTTTCGCCCGCGAATCGATCGCCGCTGCGGCGCCGATCGAGGAGCGACGCGGGATCGTCGACTGGGACGTCGGCGACCTCCCGAGAGTGGTGGAGTCGGGCGACCGCGACCTCGACGTGCAGGCCTTTCCGGCGCTGCTCGACGTCGGCGACAGCGTCGCGCTGCGGGTGGTGACCACTCCCGAGCTCCAGGCGCGGGTGATGCGCGGCGGGGTGCGTCGGTTGCTGTTGCTGACCGCGTCGCCGACGCGTTCGTCGGTCGTGCGCAAGGTGTCGAACGACGATCGTCTGGCGATCGCGGCCGGCGACATCGAACTCGGAGAGCTGAGCGGCGACTGCGTGGCTGGAGCGGTCGATCGTGTGATGTCCGACCACGGCCAGCTGCCCTGGACCGAAGCCGAATTCGATGCGCTACGCCGGGCGGTGCGCGATGCGGCGCCGGGATTGGCCGCCATTGCGCTGCACAAGGCTGCCCGCGTGATGGCAGCGGCGACCGACGCATCGCAACGCCTGGCCAGGCTGCGCGCCGACGCACTGCAGGGCTCCGTCGACGACGCCAACCGGCACCTCGGACGTCTCGTCCACCGGGGATTCGTGCTGGGTGCTGGTGTCGATCGGCTCGACGACATCGAGCGCTACGTGCGTGCGATCACGTACCGGCTCGATCATCTGGCGGGGGCGCAGGTGGCCGATCAGCGCAGGATGGCCGAGGTCGTGCCGTTGGAGCAGCGTTTCGAAGCGATCGTCGACGCCGCCGGAACGGCCCAGTTGTCCACGGTGCTCGTCGAGCTGCGCTGGCAACTCGAAGAACTGCGCGTGGCCACCTTCGCCCAGCCCCTGATGGTCCGCCGCCCGGGCCAACCGCCGGTCAGCGTCAAGCGCATCGCCGCCGCCCTCAGCGCCCTCCGCTGACGCGCCCTCTCGGGCTCACCCCCGGGCCACCAACCAACCAACCACGTTTGGGTTGCATTTTCGGTGCACGGGGCCACCGGAAACCCGACACAAACGATGAGTTCTGGTCGCGTCTGCGAAGCTGGCGCGGTGACGACGCTCGACGATCGCCAGCTCGAACGGCTCACCCACGAGACGGTCGAGCTCCTGCAGACACTCATCCGCAACCGTTGCGTCAACGACGGCACGGCGGAGTCCGGCGGTGAGGTGCGCAACGCCGATGTGCTGGCGCAGGTGGTCGAGGGTGGCGGCGTCGACGTCGAGCGATTCGACGCGGCACCGGGACGTACGTCGATCGTCGCTCGGATCCCCGGTAGCGATCCCGACGCACCGAGCCTGTGCCTGATGGGGCACACCGACGTGGTGCCCGTCAACGAATCGGGCTGGCGCGAGGACCCGTTCGGCGGCGAGATCATCGACAGCGGCAACGGACCCGAAGTGTGGGGGAGGGGTGCTGTCGACATGCTCAACCTGACGGCGTCGATGGCGGTCGCGTTCCGTCATCTCGCCGAGAGCGGATTCCGCCCGAGCGGCGATCTGATCTACTTCGGGGTGGCCGACGAGGAGGCGGGCAGCGCCTACGGCGCGAGGTGGATGGCGCAGCACCATCCCGACGCGATCCGCGCCGACTACGTCGTCACCGAGAACGGCGGCCTGCACTCCGGGCCGGAGGAGAGACCGGTGATCGGCATCAACATCGCCGAGAAGGGCGTGGCGTGGCGTCGGTTGCGTGTCCGGGGGACGCCCGGCCACGGCTCGGCACCGTTCCGTCGTGACAATGCGCTCGTCAAGGCCGCCGCTGTCATCCAGCGGTTGCACGACTACCGGCCGGCGCCCCGGTTCCACGAGCTGTGGACCCAGCGGGTGGAGTCGATCGGCCTGCCTGACGACATGAAGGCCGACCTACTCGATCCCGCTCGGATCGACGACTGGCTCGACACGTTCGCGCACACCGCGCTCGCTTCGCACTTCCACGCCTGCACCCACACCACGTTCTCACCGAACCTCATCGACGGCAATGAATCGGGCGGCGGCCGGATGAAGGTCAACACGATCCCCGATGTGGTCGTGATCGACGTCGACGTCCGCACGATGCCCGGCGAGGGTCCCGACGAGGTGGCGGCGCACCTGCGCACAGCCCTCGGCGATCTCGCCGACCACGTCGAGGTGGAGCCGTTGATGAACGACGCCGCTTCGATCAGCCGGTCCGACACTCCGTTGTGGGTCTCGCTGCAGCGCGCCGTCAACGTGCCGTTCCCGACCGCCCGACTCAGCCCACAGTTCATCGTCGGCTTCACCGATGCCCGGATCTACCGCGAGATGGGCGCGGTCGCCTACGGCGCCGGACTGTTCAGCCCCTCGCTCGACGCCGGCGAATTCGGGTCACGTTTCCACGGCAACGACGAGCGCATCGACATCGACTCCCTCGCACTGACCACGCGCCTCTGGCACCACCTGGCGACCGACCTCCTCGGCTGACTGCGTGTGCCGCATCAGGCAACGTTCGCAGCATCCCCGATCGGCACCTCGGCCGGCGGCTACGAGTTCGCCCGTGCGGCGGTGTTCGCTCTGTCGAACACCTTCGGTGTCCGCATGGCGGGCGTTTTCATGCTCTCGACCGGCACGATCTGGTGACGCTCGGGTGCCGTCCCACGCTGGATGGCTGGATTGACGTACGGGCTTGCCATCCTGCAGGTGTCCGGGCTCGGCATCAGCCTGTGGATGACCCTCGCGTTCCCGGTCTGGGTACTGATCGTCCGTGTCCACTTCCTGGTGGTTCGCCCGGAATCGCCCACTGCGGGCGATGGAGGCCGAGTCGATCCCTGAGTACGGTCGACTCATGCTCGACACCGATCTGACCGCCGCAGCCGTGAAGACCTACCTGTACGGCTATCCGCTCGTCTACAACCTCGTCGAAACCCAGCGGCTGATCGACGGCTCCACGCCGCTCGTGGCGGGAGCGCGGGCGAACCGCTTCGCAGCGGCTCGCGAGCTGCTGGGACCCGATGCCCGCTTCGTGAGTCCCAACAACGACACGTGTTACCTCATGGCGGGGTGTGATCTCCGCGACGGGCCGCTGCTGCTGTCCGTGCCGGACACGCACGACCGGTACTACGTGCTGCAGTTCGTCGACGCCTGGTCGGAGAACTTCGCCTACATCGGGCGTCGTGCCACGGGCACCAGCGCGCAGACCTTCGTGCTCGCGCCGGCCGGCTATGACGGGACCGTGCCCGACGGGGCAACGCTCGTCGAGGTCCCCACGTCGATCTTCGCGATCGTCGGCCGGATCCAGGTCGACGGGGCCGCCGACCTTCCGGCGGTGCATGCGTTGCAAGACCAGTTCTCGCTCGAGCCACTCAACGCAACGTCGGACGGCGCAGGCCAGTTCGGTGTACCCCAGGTGGAAGTCGACGTCCCCGACGACCTGCTCTGGTGGGAACAGTTCCGCGTGTCCCTCGCCGCCTTTCCGCCCTCGCCGGCCGACGCCGAATTCCTCGAGACCGCGGCCCTGCTCGGGCTCACCGGGCCCTCGTCGCCGCTCGTCGACCCGGACCCCGACCTCGCTGCGGCATTCATCGAGGGTCGCCGGCGCGGCGACGCGAAGCTCGAGGAGCTGAGCAAGACCTTGCTGAAGATGGTCGACGGATGGAGCGGCGCCATGCACGGATTCGACTACAACCTCGACAACACGGGCATCGGCACCATCGACGCCCCCGAGTGGAAGATCGCCGACCGCACGACGGCCTACGTGACCCGGGCCATCGCCGCCCGCCTCGGCCTGTGGGGCAACCACGGCTACGAGGCGAGGTACGACCTCCTCTGGCAGGACGAGAACGGTGACGAATTCGACGGAAGCCACGCGTACGAGCTCACGCTCGACCCGCAGCCACAGGTCGATGCGTTCTGGTCGCTCACGATGTACGACGAGCCCGACTACTACCTGGTGGCGAACGAGATCGACCGCTACTCGATCGGCGACCGCACACCCGGTCTCGAGCTGGGACCCAACGATTCGGTGACGATCCTGATGCAACACGCGAGACCGTCAGAGGAGCACGTCGCCAACTGGCTGCCGGCACCCAGCGGCAAATTCCGCCCGATCCTGCGCAGCTACCAGCCGGTCGGCCCGATGCTGACCGGCGACTACGTACTCCCGAAGGTGCGCAAGCTGACGCAACCGCGTTGATCGACCACCAACGACACAGAACCGAGTTCCCATGACCAGTACCGTCGACCACGGAGTTGCCGTTCACGTCTCGGTGGCGGCTCACCAAGCACTCATCGTCGCCGAACTTGCGGACGCCGACCAGTCGTACCAATCGGCGCCACGGCCACCAATGGCGGCCGCCACATCAGCGTCGTCGTCCCACCGAACGGGCAGCGCCACATCGTCGATGGTCATCGATCGCAACTCCGCCACTCGTCGAGAGTGGGCACGCACCCAGGTGTCCCGGATCGCCGGCTGAATGCTGTCCAGTTTCGCCGCGAGTGTGAAGCCACTCGCGGGTGTAGGCATGGTGCATGAGAGGGCTCACCGATCTCGAACGACGAGCGATCCGCTCTGCGCTCGTTGCCGAGCTCGGGAGGGCAGAGGAGCAGACCGCGTCACTCGCCCGACAGTTCGAGGACATCGTCAAAGCAGCTGAGATGTCGAACACCGACGACGAGCACGACCCGGAAGGTGCGACGATCGCATTCGAGCGAGCGCAGGTGAGTGCGCTGCACAGCCAGGCCGTCCGTGATGCTGCGGCACTCCGACGAACGCTGGTCGACGTGGACGACCAAGAGTTCGGTGCGTGCGAACAATGTGGCTGCCCGATCGGGTTCGAACGGCTCGTCGCTCTACCGGCGACCCGTCGTTGTGTTGAATGCGCACGTTGATCGGAGTGCCGAGAACGTACCGGCGGCGTCTGCACTCGACGGTCAGGTCGAAGCGGCCGCCGCATCCATGCGCCCGGTTGATCGTCCACTTCGAGACGCAGCCGTGGTGATTACGGTGCTCGGTGTGGAGATCGCCATCCTCCGAGTCAACGTCTCAGGGCCCCGGCCGCTCGGACCGCCAGCGATGGGACTCATGTCGTCGATCGCGAAGGCACCCGTCACCGTCGAGCGCCTCGCGCTCACCGAGTTGAACCTCGACGGCGACGACCAGTCGGACCGCACCGTTCACGGCGGTGTCGACAAGGCCGTGTACGCCTACCCGTCCGAGCACCTCCCGGGATGGGCGATCGACCTCGACCAGCCCGAACTGCGCGACTCACCGACCGCACCGTTCGGGGAGAACCTCTCCACACGAGGCGCCACGGAGAACGACGTGTTCATCGGCGATGTGTGGCAGTGGGGCACAGCGGTACTGCAGGTAGCGCAACCACGCTGGCCATGTCAGAAGCTGACCCTGCACCGAGGCACGGCCGCGGTTGGCGGACTCATGCGTTCAACCGGGCGGACCGGTTGGTATCTGCGGGTGCTCGAAGCGGGCGTGGTCGACGTCGGGGGACCGATCGCAGTCATCGAGCACCATCCGGCCGCACTGTCAGTCAAAGCCGCCAACGACGCAATGCTCGACCGCTCGCTCACCGATCGTTCGAACGTCGAGGGGCTCGTCGCGCTCGACGGTGTCCTCGCTGACGAGTGGCGCTTGGCTCTCCTCGATCGACTCGACAAGTAGAGCACGCCGCGCTGTTGCGCAGCGCCGTTGGCAACCAGTGCGATCGCCTGACGCGCCATCTGTTCACCTTGCCCTGGGCTCTCGCGACTCATCCGGATGCGCACCCGCGAAGGCATGGCCGTGAGGTCGACCTCGATTTCGGCGAACGTCGCGAGGATGTTGAAGAACAACTTGCCCATCGGGTCGTCGGGGTCGTAGATCTGACCGCCGAGCGAGAGCGATACCCCGCGCTTGGCGAGGGTGTCACCGATGTCTCGGGTTTCGCCCATCGAGTTACGGTGCCGCGCCCGGTCTCCCTGGTCCATCGGCGTTCGTCCGAATAGGTGCGCCTATTGAGACATGCGACGAGTAGCTCCGGCTGGTGGAAAATGCGACACGCCACGTCCGATAGCCATCCCCCTGACGGACACGTCGGGAGCAGTGATCTTGCGATGCTCGATGTGGGACTGGTTGACGCTCGCAGGGCGCTGCGTCGGTTCTAGGGCGCGACCTCGGCCAGCGGAAGGATCTGGGTCGGGATCAAGCCTGTGCCGAGGCGGGATCTCCAAGTTTCGCGAGCAGGCGCTACTGGGCACTGAAGGCGGCGTCGAAAGCCGCCGTGGGGGCATCGAACGCCATGCGGCGGACGAACGCAAGCGCCTCCGGGGCGCCGACCAGGCGATCCATGCCAGCGTCTTCCCACTCGATCGAGATCGGGCCGTCGTAGCCGATCGTGTTGAGCATCCGGAAGCACTGCTCCCAGGGGACGTCACCGTGCCCGGTCGACACGAAGTCCCACCCACGCCGCGGATCGGCCCAGGCCAGATGCGAACTCAACCGGCCGTTGCGGCCGTTGCCCGTGAGACGCTTCGCGTCTTTGCAGTCGACGTGGTAGATCAGATCCTGGAAGTCCCAGAGGAATCCGACGGGATCGAGGTCCTGCCAGACGAAGTGGCTCGGGTCCCAGTTGAGCCCGAACGCCGGCCGGTGGTCGATCGCCTCCAGCGTGCGCACGGTGGTCCAATAGTCGTAGGCGATCTCGCTGGGGTGCACCTCGTGTGCGAACCTGACGCCTTCCGCGTCGAACACGTCGAGGATCGGATTCCAGCGATCGGCGAAATCCTGATAGCCGGCGTCGACGAGTTCTTGCGATGCTGGCGGGAACATCGCCAGGTACTTCCAGATCGACGAACCGGTGAAACCGATCACCACGTCGACGCCCAGCAGTCGGGCGGCGCGAGCGGTGTTCTTCATCTCCTCGGCGGCGCGTCGGCGCACGCCTTCGGCCTCGCCATCGCCCCAGATCCGATCCGGCAGGATGCCGCGGTGGCGTTCGTCGATCGGGTCGTCGCAGACCGCCTGCCCCTTGAGATGATTGCTGATCGCGTACACATCGAGGTCGTACTTCTTGAGCATTTCGAGCTTGGCCGGCACGTAGCTGGCGTCCTCGACGGCGGCCCACGGGTCGAAATGGTCGCCCCAACAGGCGATCTCCAGGCCGTCGTAGCCCCATCCGGAGGCGAGTTTGCAGACCTCCTCGAACGGTAGATCGGCCCACTGGCCGGTGAAGAGGGTGATTGGTCGGGTCATGTCACTGCTCCCTTGTTCGTACGTGGTCTTGATGAATGGTGATGCTCGTCGAGGAGTGGTGGTGCCTCGTCGTCTTCGACGCTCAGGTGGGGATCGATTGCCAGGTGCGGGTGTCGGAGCTCTCCTCGACGGCGGCCAGTACTCGTTGGATCTGCAAGCCGTCACGGAACGACGGGGTCGGATCGACGCCGTCGTTGATGGCGTTGACGAGGTCGACGGCCTGATGGGTGAAGCCGTGCTCGTAGCCGATGAGGTGGCCCGGGGGCCACCACGCGCCGACGTACGGATGGGTCGGCTCGGTCACGAGGATCCGCCGGAATCCGGCGATGTTCGGGTCGTCGGTGCCATCGTAGAAGTGCAGGATGTTCATGTCTTCGAAGTCGAACGCAATGCTGCCGAGGGATCCGTTGATCTCGATTCGGATCGCGTTCTTTCGTCCGGTCGCGAACCGCGTCGCTTCGAACACGCCGAGCGCACCTCCCGCAAAGCCGGCCAGAAAGACCGCCGCGTCGTCGACGGTGACCGGACCGCGTTCGGTCGATGCAGTCCCCGACAACCCCGAGTGCTCTGCGGGTAGGGGCCGCTCGTGGATGAACGTCTCGAGCCGGCCGGACACCTCCGCGATGACATCGCCGGTGATGTGCTGCGTGAGGTCGATGATGTGGGCGCCGATGTCGCCGAGTGCTCCCGAGCCGGCCTTCGACTTGTCGAGCCGCCACGACAGTGGTGCTTCCGGATCGACGATCCAGTCCTGCAGGTACTGGGCGCGGACGTGGCGGATCGTGCCGATGCGACCGTCGGCGACGAGTTGGCGAGCGAAGGCGATCGCCGGAACCCGCCGGTAGGTGAAACCGACCATGGAACGCACGCCGTGGGCGGCAGCCGCATCGGCGGCGGCAGCCATCGCTTCGGCCTCTGCGACGGTGTTGGCGAGCGGCTTCTCGCACAGAACGTGCTTGCCGGACTCGAGCGCTCCGATGGCGATCTCGGCATGCGTGTCGCCGGGAGTGCAGATGTCGATCAGGTCGATGTCGTCGCGAGCGACGAGCGCCTCCCACGAGGTCTCCGAGCCGGCCCAGCCCAGCTTGGCTGCCGCCACCGCGACGGCGTCAGGGTTGCGGCCGGCCACGGCGGCCATGTTCGGGTGCAGCGGAAGATCGAAGAAGTGCGGAGCGGTGCGCCACGCCTGCGAGTGGGCGGCACCCATGAACGCGTAGCCGACCATCCCGACGTTGAGCGAGGTGGGATTCTCGGGCATTTGGGACTCCTGGAAAGAAAGAGGGTGGTGGTGACCCGAGGGCACGGGACCGGTCGACGGCGAAACGTGGCCGGTCCCGCACACTCGTGAGGGGTCAGGATTCGAAGGCGTTGCCGAGGAACTGGCTGACGTTGTCCTTCGTGACGACGGGGGCGTAGAGCTGCACGGTGCGAGGCACTTCGACCTCGACCAGGTCGCTCATCGCCTTGCCCTGGGTGAGCAGGCGGGCGAGTGCGATGCCGTCGGCGCCCTGGGTCGACGGGTAGATGACCGTCGCCTTCAGCACAGTGTCGTCGGCCTCGATGGCTCGCATGGCGTTGGCCGAACCGGCGCCGCCGACCATGACGAACTCGTCACGTCCGGCGTTGTCGAAGGCGGCCAGCACGCCGACGCCCTGGTCGTCGTCGTGGTTCCACACGGCGTCGATCTTGGGAGCAGCCTGCAGCAGGTTCGCGGCAGCTTCCTCGCCGCCTTGGACGGTGAAGTCGGCGGCGACACGGTTGTCGACATCCTGGCCGCATTCTGCCAGCGCATCGGCGAAGCCCTGGCTGCGGTCCTGGGTGAGGGGCAGGGAGTCGATGCCGGCGATCTCTGCGACGATGGCGTCGGGGTTGTCGCCGACGACACCGCAGATGTATTCACCGGCCGATACGCCCATGCCGTAGTTGTCGCCGAGCACGGTGACGCGGGCGGCATTCGGGTCGGCGAACTCGCGGTCGACGTTGATGACCGGGATGCCGGCCTGCATCGCCTTGAGCGCCACCGGTGTCATGGCGGCGCCGTCGAACGGGAGCAGCACGATCGCGTCGACATTGTCGTTGATGAACGTCTCGACCTGGCTGATCTGGAGGTTCACGTCGTTGGTGCCCTCGGCGACCTTGAGGTCGATGTCGGAGTACTGGTCGGCGGTGGCCTTGGCCGAGTCGGTGATCGCTGCCATCCAGCCGTGGTCGGCGGCCGGCGCGGAGAAGCCGATGGTGACGGTCTCGCCGGGATCGGCGTTGCCGCCAGTGGTGGTCAGCTCCACCGTGTCCGACGTAGCGGCGTCGGTGCCGGTGGCACCACTGTCGCTGTCGCTGTCGTCGTTGCTGGTGCACGCCGACACGGCGACGAGCGCAACCGTCACGAGTGCAAATGCACTGCGACGACGTGTGACGCCGTGGGTTGTGATTCGCTTGGTCATTGGATTTCTCCTTGTTGGGATTGCTGGATCGAGGGACTCAGCGGGACCGGTGCGCGCGACTTCGCACCGGTTCGGTCGGCGAAGCGCTGCTGGAGGAGCACGGCGATCACGATGATGACGCCCTTCACGACCGACTGCGTCGAGAACGACTGGTTGTTCAGCGTGAAGACGTTGGTGAGTGTGCTGAAGATCAGCACCCCGAAGATCGTGCCGACGATGCTGCCGCGGCCGCCCGACAGGAGGGTGCCACCGATGACGACGGCGGCGATGGCGTCGAGTTCGTACAGGTTGCCGTGCGTCGACGTGCCGGTGGTGGTGCGGGCGATCAGCATGATGGCCGCAAGGCCGCATGTCGCCCCGACGAGCACGTAGAGCATGACGGTGTGGCGGGCGACGTTGATGCCAGCCAGGCGCGCGGCTTCGGGGTTGCCGCCGACCGCCAGGGTGCGGCGCCCGAACGTCGATCGGTTGAGCAGGATCCAGCCGGCCAACGAGACGAGGACAAAGATGACCACGAGAACGGGAATTCCGAACCAGTCCGCTCCGAAGAAGTCGGCGAAGCCGTCCACGCGCACGATCTGCGTCTTGCGGTCGGAGATGATCTCAGCCAGTCCTCGGGCACTGGCGAGCATTGCCAGGGTGGCGATGAACGGCACGATCTTGCCGTAGGCGATGAGGACGCCGTTGACGACGCCACAGCCGACCCCGACGGCGATGGCCACGAACGCGATCACGATCCAGTGGACGTCCGTCGCCATGTTCTGTGTGGCGACCGTCGTGGCCCACACGGAACTGAGCGCGAGGATCGCGCCGACCGACAAGTCGATGCCACCGCCCGTGATGACGAACGTCATGCCGATCGACACGACGCCGATCGTCGACGCGAGCCGCAAGATCGTCAGCACGTTGTCGACGCTGGCGAATCGGTCACCCGCCGTCACCACTCCGGCAAGGCAGAGCAGCCCGAGCGCCACGACGAGTCCGATGTTGCGACCAGCGCCTGCTCGCAAGAGCGATCGGCTCGCGGATGCTGTCGACGGCGGCGCAACCGGAGCCTCCTCGGTGGCCGCCTGGTCGGCACGGATGTCGGTCATGTCCTGCTTCCTTCCATCACGAGATCGAGCACCGTGGATTCGTCGATGTCCTCAGCGCGGCCTTCGTGCACCACAGCACCGTCACGGATGACGAGCACGCGGTCGGCGAGGCCGAGCACCTCCTCCACCTCACTCGACACCACGACCACGGCGACGCCGGAGTCGGCGAGATTGCGGACGACGGCGTAGATCTCGCTGCGAGCGCCGACGTCGACGCCACGGGTTGGTTCGTCGAGCAACAGCACCCGACAATCACGCAGCAGCCACCGGGCGAGAACGACCTTCTGCTGATTGCCGCCCGACAATGTGTTGACGAGCCGTTCGACGCCGCTCGGGCGCACGTCGAGTGACTCCGAGGCCTTGGTGGACTCGTCGATTTCGGCTCGCCGACGTAAGAAGCTCAGACGCGAGAAACGATTCAGCGACGACAGGGTGATGTTGCGGTACACGGCTTGGTCGAGCAGCAGTCCCTGGGCCTTGCGTTCCTCGGGGCACAGGCCCATGCCGGCTCGGACGGCGGCTGGCGTCGAGTGCGCCCGGACGCGTGTGCCATCGACCGTCACCGACCCGCGGAGCGCTCGACGAGCCCCGAACACGGTCTCGAGGATCTCGGACCGTCCCGCGCCGACCAGCCCGGCGAGACCCAGGATCTCCCCGGCCCGCACGGTGAAGCTGACATCGTCGAACACTGCGCCGGCGAGGTGCTCGACCTGGAGCACCACCTCCGAGCCGACGGCGTCGACAGCGTCGACAGCACGGTCGGGAAACGCGTACTTGATGTCGCGGCCGGTCATCAGCTTGATCAGTACCGGCGTCGGTGTGTCCGCGACCGGCAGTCCGATGCCCACGGTCTGGCCATCCTTGAGGACCGTCACACGGTCACCGATCTCGCGGATCTCATCGAGTCGGTGTGAGATGTAGACGATTGCGACGCCCTGGGCTGCGAGGTCGCTGATCACTCGAAAGAGGTTTCCGACCTCCTCCTGGTCGAGCACGGCGGACGGCTCGTCGAGGATCAACAGTCGCGTGTCGTGCGACAGCGCCCGAGCCATGCTCACGATCTGTTGGGCGGCGGGAGCGAGCGAACCCACGAGCGCGCCCGGGGAGATCTCCGAATGCCCGAGGCGTGCGAGGAGTGCCGCGCTCCGCTCGACGGTCACACTTCGTCGGGTGAATCCGAACCGTGCAAGTTCGTGGCCCAGGAAGATGTTCTCTGCGACGCTCATGTACTCGACGAGGTCGAGCTCCTGATAGATCGTCGAGATCCCGAGATCCATCGCATCGTCAGGCGTCGAAAGGTCGACTCGCTTGCCATCCCAGACGATGTCGCCGTCGTCGGGTTGATACGAACCCGACAGCACTTTGATCAGCGTCGACTTGCCAGCGCCGTTCTGGCCGACGAGGCAGTGAACCTCGCCGGCCCGGACGTCGAGGGCGACTCCGCTGAGGGCGACGACGCCGGGAAACCGTTTCACGATGCCGCGCATCGCCAGCAGGCTGCTCGTCGTCCCCGAGTCACGCGGTTCGTCGGAGACTGGTGCTCCTGTGTTCCCTTCTCGGGGTGCTGTTCTCCCCATGGCGACCACGATGGCAGTGGTTTGATCGGGTGTCAAGCATAAGTTGTCCGTTGCTCCACCCGAAGTCCGGCGATTCCGCCAATTCATTCACTGCTTGTGTGTGGTTGACAGAGTCAAGCGGGCGGTGTTTCACTGGGAGCCGTGCAGAACGCGGTCGAGACTCCGATCCCCTGGAACGGCAGCGCAGGCACGATCCTGCATCTCGTACGAACTGGACGAGCGTCGACCCGCAGCGACCTCGGAACGCTGACCGGCCTCGCGAGATCGACCATCGCTCAGCGTGTCGATGCGTTGCTCGATCGAGGGTTGCTCGTCCTCGGCGACGACAGTGCCTCCACCGGCGGCCGGCCGCCCAGCACGCTCGTGTTCAACCGGCGCAGCGGCGTCGTGCTGTCGGGCGACCTCGGCGCCACGCACTCGCGTGTCGCAGTGACCGATCTCGGCGGCGAGGCACTCGCGCAACGCACCCACGACATCGCCATCGACGAAGGCCCCGAGGTCGTCCTGAACTGGCTCGAGCACACCTTCGACGAACTGCTGGACACAGCGGGATTTCGAGGCGATCAAGTGCGAGGTGTCGGCGTGGGGCTACCGGGGCCAGTCGAGCACGAGACCGGGCGAGCGGTCAGCCCGCCGATCATGCCCGGATGGAACCTGTATCCGGTGGGCGAACGCCTCTCGCAGCGATTCGGCGTCCCGACGTTCGTCGACAACGACGTGAACATCATGGCCCTTGGCGAGCAATGGACCTCGTGGCCCGACGAAGGCGTGGTGCTCTGCGTCAAAGTCGGCACGGGAATCGGGTCGGGCATCGTCACCGACGGCCGCGTGCATCGCGGCGCCGACGGTGCCGCTGGCGACATCGGCCACATCCACGTTCCCGGCCACGACGAGACCCCGTGCCGATGCGGCAACGTCGGTTGCCTGGAAGCGATCGCAGGCGGTGGTGCGCTGGCGGCGCGCCTGACCGAGCTCGGAGTCGCCGCTGAGACCAGCCGCGATGTGGTGGGTCAGGTGCTTCACGGCCAGCCCGACGCCGTCCGGCTCGTCCGTCGGGCCGGCCATGCGATCGGCGGTGTCCTGGCGACGTGCGTCAACATGCTCAACCCCGGTGTCATCGTCATCGGCGGCGACATCGCTCAGGCAGGCGAACCACTGATGGCCGGAATCCGCGAGGTCGTCTACAAACGCTCCCTCCCGCTCGCGACAGCACGACTCCGCATGATGACGAGCTCACTCGGTGACGAGGCCGGCATCACCGGAGCTGCGGTGATGGTGATCGAACAGGTGCTGTCACCAGTCGCAATCGATGAGCTCCTGGCCGACCGCCCCCAGCCCGCCGCATGACCTCCCGCTCGGGGCCGACCGGACGCCAAACCCCGAGCGATACTCCCCGGTCGGAACGCTCACGTCTGCGATGCATCGCCGGCAGGTTGGACGTCGAAGGCCGATCGGCCCACCGCAGCGACGTTGCCCTCGATGACCTCGGCAGGCAGGTCGGCCACCAGCGGTGTCAGAGCGCCGGTGAATACCCGGTGGGCCGACGCATTCCGTCGTCCCCCGACACCAAGATGACCCTCGTCGCTCCGCCGACGACCGCTCGCCACGTCTGGGCGATGCCGTCGAGCACGCCCTGCCGGCCGGTGAATGGCACCCCGTTCAGCCGGAGTACGTCGGGAAACCTCACCCGATTCAGGCCGCTTCGATCCCACACCACCTCGCTGGCCGGGACCGGCCCGGACAGACCCTCAATCGGAGCTCACCGACCGACTCGAACACGTGCCCCCACGGCCCCGCGCGAGCACGCGCACGACGTCGGCGACGAGGATCTTGTCTCCTTCTGTCCGGTCGCAGAGCCGGCTCGCCTCGATGACAGGTGTTCCGAAACAATCGTCGGCCTCGACCGTCACGTCTCCAGCAGAAATCCCGACGCGGATGTCGAACCGGCCATCGACTCGCTCGTGCGTCGCGCAGGCACCGGCCACGGCGCTGGCCGCGCCTTCGAACCTGGCGACGATGCCGTCGCCGAGTTCCTCGAGTGCGCTCAGCGCTTGGTGCGCGAGGCGAGGTACGCACGCGCAGCGGCGCGCGCTTCGGGGTCGCGCATTGCGGCGCCGAGTTGGTCGGCGTCCGCCCACGATCCTGCGGTCGAGGCCACGTTCTCGAGGGCCTCGTTGACCTGTCGCTTCGTCGCCCGCACGACGCTGGGGGCCTTCGCAGCCAGTTGCGCGGCGAGCTCGTCGACTGCGGACTCGAGTTCGGTGCGGGGGACGATCCGGTTGACGAAGCCCGCCCGAAGTGCCTCCTCGGGCGAGAACGGACGGCAGGTGAGCACGAGCTCGCGGGTCAACGCCGGGCCGATCTCGCGCACGAGTCGCGGGATGCCACCCCACGCGAGCGGGATGCCGAGATCGACCTCGGGGATCGAGAACACGGTGTCGTCGGCGGCGATGCGCAGGTCGCAGACGCCGGCCAGGACGACACCTCCGCCGACGCACGGGCCCTTGATCGCCGCGATCGTCAGCGCCGACATCCGGTCCATCGCCTCGGCCATCAAGCGGCCGAGATCGGCCTGCTCCCGGGTGGATACGGCGTTCGGATCGTCACGATCCCCGCCGGCGAACTCGCGCAGGTCGAAGCCGGAGGAGAATCCCCGACCCTCGCCGGTGACGATCACGACGTGCGCAGGCGTCGTGTCGAACCACTGCGCCGCCTGGGCGATCTCACGCAGCGGCACGGTGCCGAGCGGGTTGAGCTTGTCGCCCTGGGTGAGGGTCAGCCGCCCGATCGGGCCGTCGACCTCGACGCGCAACGTGGAGAACTCGGGAACATCCGTCATCCCCGCATCGTGCCACGACTCAGACGGTCTGGTAGCGGCCGGGGGACACCTCGGCCGCCTCGCCTCGGCGCAGCATGCGCTGCACGTGCAGTTCGGCACTTCGGTACTCGACCGACTCGACGAAGGCCATCTCGACGTGCGGTCGGTAGATGAACCGGTGCTGGCGCATGTCGTCGAGCGAATGCGGTTCACGCAGGAAGTGGAGCATTGCGTCGTGGCGGCGGCCGATCACGGCGTTGAACGCATCGACCATGTCGACGAACGTGTCACGCCCTTCGATCACGCCCTTGTGGTGGAACGTCACGTAGAACTCGGCTTCCTCGTCGCGCACCTTGGCGAGGCTCGCCTCGAAGTCCTCGAGGTCGCTCCACACGTCGCCGTAGTACGGACCGAAGCCGGTCAAGTCGATGTCGGACAGGAAGAACACGCCGTCCATGCGGAACCCACTGTGCCCCCTCGTGTGGCCGGGAAGGTGCACCGCTTCGACCGTGACCCCGCCGCCGAGGTCGAAGACGTGTCCGTCGGAGAAACCTTGTGCGTCCGGGCGTGGTGTGTAGTGGAACTGGTCGAGGACCACCTGCTCGAAGGCCTCGCGGGCGTCGCCGGTCAGGCCGTACACGGCCATCAGCCCGTCCATCGAGCGTGCGCCCGGCAGATCGTCATCGTGGATGTGCAACCGGGCGGACGGGAAACTGCCGTTGCCCGCCATGTGGTCTTCGTGGCTGTGGCTGTTGATCACCGCGTCGACGCGCGCCGGTGCGCCGCCGCGGGCGACGACGGTGACCGACGGGTCGATCAAGACGGATTCGCCGGCCCCCCGTACGAGCAACGTGTTGCCCGACGGATACGCCCCGTTGGCGTCGCCGACGAGGACGCTCACCGAATCGGTCAGATGTCGCTCGTCGCGGCCCCAGTCGACCGTTTGCCTGACCACGTGCTCGACCATAGCGAGGTGTTACGCCTGGGGTCTGACCCCTGGCGTAACGGTCAGGTGGACTTCTCGAGGTTGAGAGACGCCGAGTTCATGCAGAAACGGTCGCCGCTCGGGCCCGGGCCGTCGGGGAAGACGTGGCCGAGGTGGGCGCCGCAGGTGGCGCAGACCGCTTCGGTGCGAACCATGCCGTGCGAACGGTCCTGTCGCAGCGTGACCTTGTCGGGATCGATCGCCTCGGTGAAGCTCGGCCAACCCGAGCCCGAGTCGTACTTCGTCTCCGACGAGAACAGCGGCTCGTCGCACACGATGCAGTGGTAGGTGCCCGGGTCCTTGACGTCCCAGTAGGCGCCGCTGAACGCGCGCTCGGTGCCGGCACGCTGGGTCACGTCGTACTGCAACGGAGTGAGCCGTTGCTGCAACTCGTCGTCGGTGGGGATCGGTCGTTCGGCCATGACTCCAGGATGCCCGAATCTGCGGTTCCGACGCCTCACCCGGCGGGAGTTTCGGTCGAGTTTCGGTCGAGTTGCCCTCGGTCGCTCATCCCCGATGCATGCGCTCAGTTGATCTGGCCGGTCTGGCGCAGGAAGCTCAGCGAATCCCACAGGTCGGTGCGCCGGGCGATCAGGCCTCCGGTCACGTCGAACCACATGATGCCGGGGATGTCGATCGGCGTGCCGTCGTAGGTGGCTTCGAAGCGGTAGCGCACGACGACCTGGCCGGCATTCGGTGCGGCGGTCTCGACGATTGTCACGATCGAGTACCGCGTTCGGGCGAACATCGACAGGAAGTCGGCGAGTCGCCGCCGGTACTCGTCTCGTCCGACACATCCCGAGCCCAGTTCGCTCAGGTGCTCGTTGACGAAGTCGGCGGTGACGCATGCGGCCACCGCATCGGGATCTCCGGTGGCGAATGATGCGAGGTACGTACGCACGATCTCGCCGGAACTGTCCATCACCGCGAAGGTACCGCCGCCGTCGTGTGGTCGAATGACGTCGTGGCCGACGAGGATCCCGATGACGTGTCGCCCTGGACGCGCGACGACTGGGTACCCGAGAGCTCGGTACCCGAGGCAACGGCGTTCGAGCACACGGCACGACAGCGATCCCGGCCCGCCCGGCCGGCGGCCGCTGCCCCGCCGCGAGGTGGCGCCGAGGTGGAAGGCGGAGCGGCGGTGGACGGTGGCGACGTCGACGAGGCGTCGCCCAGGTCGTCGGTCGGTCGCACGCTGGTGGCAGGGGCGGTGGTCGCGGCGCTGGTGATCGGGTCGGCCGGGGCGCTGCTGCGCAACCGTGATACGGCGAGCGAAGCAAGCCCGGCGGGTACGTCGGTCGTGGAGACGCCGGCGATCAGCGGGACCAGCACCCCGACCCGTACACCGACCAGCACCCCGACCCGCACGCCGACCAGCACGCCGACGACCGTGACACGTGCGACGGTGCTGCTGGGCGGCGGGGACGTCGTCGGGGTCCCCGAACCGATCCCGACGCTGGTCGTCGGTGAGCCGGCGACGTGGGCCGAGTACATCGTCGCTGTCCCCGAGAACCTGGCGGCGTTGGCACCGACGGAGGTCGTCACACTCTCGCAGTCGGGCGTCGTGAGCGTCACGGAGTTCCCGGGCGGACGCACGCGGAGCGTCGACGTGTCGTCGGTCGGCGCCCAGCTTCAGATCACGGTCGGCAACGGGACGATCGTCGTGTTCGACTCGACGACGCTGCTCCAGATCCGCGACGGCGAGCCGGTGGTCGAATCGACGCTGTCCGACGGCATCATCTTCGTCCAGCCCTGGACCGGCACCGACGACTTCGTGGTCACGACGCCGGCGACCGGCCCGTCGACTCCCGAACGGAACTGGGTGCTGCGACCGGACGGCACGCTCGACACGTTGGACAACCGGTTCGTCGACGAGACCTCGTTCTTCTCGAGGGTGTTCTCACCGGACGGCGATGCGCTCTTCAACGCACCCGGCGGCGTGTACGCCGTCGCCCCGGACGGCGCCACGCGTCGGATCAGCACCGGCACCCTGATCGCCACCGGGCGACGACACTGGGCGATCGAGGAGTGCGACGAGACACTGCGCTGCGCCTACTCGATCATCGAATGGGATACCGGCACCGTCACCCCCGCGCTGCTCGACGCCGTTGCGCAGTTCGGCTACGTCGACCTCGCCACGTTCATCTCGCCCGATGGTCGTTCGATCGTGTTCCGCGCCGACAGCGATGGCGCAGGGCGTCGTCAGATCCTCGACGTCGAATCCGGGACCTCGCTGGCGGCGGGACGGATCAACCAGTTCGTCGAGCCCGACGCCTGGGCGACCGACTCGTCGGGGGTGTTCATCACCGACCGGTTCCTCCAGTTCATCGAGCGGGCGACGGGGACGGTCACCGAGATTCCCGGCCTCGATCGGATCCGCACCGTCGCGACCGGGTCGTTCTCACAGGAGCGCTGACGCCCTCCCGGTCACGCCGACAGGAGGCCGTCGAGCGACTTCGCGATCGATCCGAGGTCGGGACGGTCGTGATGCGCCAGGCGGGACAGGTACGAGATCGCGACGTCGTTGCGTTCGATGATGCCGCCGTCGGTCTCGGGGCCCAATGTCACCGTGTCGCCCCATCCCATCTCGACGGTGAAGGCGTCCTCGTGACCCGGGATCGGCTTCAGCCGGGCGTCGGCCATCGACCGCGGCGGCGCCGTGCCGACCTCGGCGAAGTGCCACGTGCCGAACTCCTCGACCGGAACGTCGGGGACGTTGATGTTGACCACGACGGGCTCGACCGGCATGTCGTCGACCAGCGCCTGGGCGACCGCCTTGGCGACCACGGCGGCGCTGTCCCAGTGCTGGGTCGCGATCGACTCGTCCCAGCCCTGACCCTCGACGCCGAACCCGGTGACGGCCTGGCTGACGGCGATGCCCGAGATCCCACCGTTGCGGCCGGTGAGTGCGGCGCCGACCGTGCCGGAGTGGTACACGGCGCGACCGACGTTGGCGCCGGGGTTGATGCCGCTGACGATCAGGTCGAACGGCGGACCGAACGCCCCGAGGCGGGCGAACATGACGCACAGTGCCGGCGGTCCGCTCACCTTCCAGCAGGCGTCGGCGGCGCAGTCGTCGATGTGGGCGCGCCGGACCTCTGGCTGGATGAGGTGCAGGGCGCCGAGGGCGGCACCGGCGCCGGAGAATTCCTGATCCGGAGCGATGACGTGGACCTCGTGGTCGCCGTCGAGCTCACAGACCGCCCGGGCCAGGACGTGCAGTCCGATCGAGTCGATGCCGTCGTCGTTGGTCACGAGAATGCGCATGGAACCATCCTCGCAGCCGTGACCGAAATTCATCTGAACGGAAGGTGAACGATCACCGGACCGTGGATTCGGGCTGGTCGGTACGCTCCGACGATGGACTTGCGGACCGACTCGTTCTGCGTGAGCCCGGCGTTGCGTACCCAGTGGTACGCCGTGACCGATGCGACGGGAGTTGCGGGGTCGCCCGTCGCTGTGACACTGCTCGGCGAGCGCTACGTGCTGTGGCGCCGGGCGGACGGCACCGTGGCGGCAGCGTCCGACCGGTGCCCGCACCGCGAGGCCCCGCTGTCGGACGGCAGCGTGTCGAACGGCTGCCTGGTGTGCCCGTATCACGCCTGGGCCTTCGACGCCGACGGTGTCTGCGTCGCGGTTCCTTCGTCGGGTCCCGGCGCCCACATCCCGGCGGCTGCGAAGCTGCAGCTGGCACCGGTGCGAGAGCGATACGGGCTCGTGTGGCTCTGTCCCGGCGCGCCGGACGGCGACCTCCCGGAGATCCCCCAGGACGCCGATGCATCGTTCCGGCGCGAGACGTCGGGCGTCGAGACATGGCACGTGTCGGCCACCCGGATGGTCGACAACTTCTGCGACGTCGCCCACTTCCCGTACGTCCACGCCGGCACGATCGGACCCGACACCGAACCGACCGTCGCCCCGGTCCACGTCGAGGCACTCGACGGTGAATTCGTCGGCTACCGCTACAGCGTCGACGTCCACGACGAGCACGCCAACGTCGTCCGTCAGGCGATGTCGACAGCGTTCCAGCTGCCGTTCGTCGTGCGCTCGAGTACCCGTTACGAGTCGGGACCGCGCGCCGGCCACGACCGTGTGCTGCTGCTGTGCACCACGCCGGTCGACGACGTCACGTCGCTGTTCACGTTCGTCTCGTGGCGCAATCACGACCACGACCTGTCGACCGAGGAGTTCCTGGCGTTCGATCGAGCGATCGGGGCCGAGGACCGAGCGATGCTGGAGCGCATCGGCGGGGTGCTCCCGCTCGAACAGTCGTCCACCGTCAGCGTCCGCGCCGACCGCCTCTCGGTCGAGTGGCGCCGCCGCTTCGCTGCGCTGCTCGGCCGCTGACCCGCATTCGCCGGATCGAGTGTCAGACCGCTTCGACCGGCGTGACCGGCGTCGGGATCGATGCCGCCCGGGAACTGGCCAACGTGAACGAAGCGAGACCGGTGATCACCAGCGCCATGCCCGCCACCTGAGCGAGGCGCACCTCCTCGCCGAGGAGCAGGAACGCGAAGAACACCGCCAGCGCCGGTTGCGCCGTCTGCATGATGCCGATCGTCGCCACCGGGATGTGCTGCTGGGCGAACACGATGCACCCGTGGCTGAGCATGCCGGTCAGCAGCGTGAGGACCGCCACGACGAGCCAGCCCCGCGCGCTGAGTCCGAACACGTCGGATCCGGCGATGATCGCTGCGATCGGACCTGCGGTGAGCACGCCGATCGGCATCATGCAGGCCATGAAGTCGAGCGTGCTGACGCCCGCTGCGCGGGCCCGCTTCGACGTCAGCAGGTAGATCGTCCAGAGCGAGATGACACCGATCATCAACAGATCGCCCGATGGGGACGACGCTCCTTGCTGAGGTCCGAAGAACAGCACGAGGGCCACGCCGATGATCGAGATCGCGCCCCACCGCAGTGCGGTCCAGTTCGGGCGTTCGCCGAAGAAGAACGCCCCGGCCGGCAGCAGCACCAACGGCGTGAGGGCCGAGATGAACTCGGCGTGGGCGATGCTCGTCTTGGTGATCGCGGTGAAGAACACGGCGATGTTCGCTCCGAACGCCAGCCCCGGGACGAATGCCAGACGCCATGTCGCTGCATTGGGGACGCGACGCCCGGATCGCACTCGTGTGAAGACGATCACGGTCCACCAGCCGATGACGGCACCGATCATGCGCCAGAACGCGATCACCGATCCGGTCGACTCCGACCACTTGATCAGTGACGAACTCGTCGAGAAGCTGACGACCGCGACCGTCATCGCGAACAGGCCCAGCGCTCGTCCGCTGAAGCGCCCGGTCATCGGTGATCGTCGGGCGGATCCGCCGGCGCCAGGAGGTCGGGATGGTCGGCGCGCAGCAGGTCGGGCTCGAGGTAGATCACCGTGGCGGCGGGCACGGCGGCCCGAATCGCATCCTCGGTCGCATCGATCGCGGACACGAGTTGGTCGGCCGACAGCGCCGATGCATACTCGATCTTGGCGCCGACGAGGATCTCGTCCGGGCCGATGTGCTCGGTGCGGATGTGGATCAACTGGTCGACGTTCGGGCTCGACTCGATCGCCCGGACGATGGATGCCCGCACGTCGGCCGCCGCTGATTCGCCGATCAGCAGGCTCTTCATCTCGACGGCGAGCACGATCGCGATCACGATCAGCAACACCCCGATGCTGATCGAGCCGACGGCGTCCCAACGGGCGTCACCGGTGGCGTTCGCCATCAGGACGCCACCGAGAGCGAAGACCAGCCCGGTGAGGGCACCGACGTCCTCGAGGAGCACGACCGGCAGTTCGGGTTGTTTGGTCCCACGGATGAAGCGCCACCAGTTCGTGCCCGGTTGGCGGACGTGGTTCGACTCCTTCACCGCCGTGCGCAGCGAGAACGATTCCAGCACGATGGCGACGACGAGGATCGCGATCGCCACGCCGAGACTCTCGACCTCGTGGGGGTCACGGAACTTCTGGATGCCCTCGTACAGGGCGAACATACCGCCCATCGAGAACAGCACCAGCGCGACGGCAAAGGACCAGAAGTAGCGCTCGCGCCCGTAGCCGAACGGGTGCTCGGGGGTCGCCTCCTTGCGGGCGCGCTTGCCGCCGAGGAACAGCAGCAGCTGATTGCCGGTGTCGGCAGCAGAGTGGATCGTCTCCGCCAGGAGGCTGGCCGAACCGGTGATCAGGAAGCCGACGAACTTGCTGATCGCAATTCCGAGGTTGGCGAAGAATGCTGCAAAGATCGCCTTGCGGCTGCCGTCGGTCACCCGGCGAGAGTAGGCGATTGCAACATGATGCAAACGACCGCCGGGACGCCCGGCGTCACCCGCGGCGGGGTCCGCCGGTAGCCTCGAATTCATGAGTCCCCTCGAAGCACTCGCCGCGGAGACCGGTGGAGCCAGCACCAGCGAACCCATCATCAGCGTCACGCCAGAGGCGCTCGAGCACCTGCGCGAGCTGCGCGACGACGAGGTCGATGGCGACAAACTCGGGCTGCGGTTGGCGATTGCATCCGACGCCGGTGAGGAGTTCCGCTACGACCTGTCGTTCGAGGAATACCTGACTGCCGCATTCACCGACGAGGTCCGAACCCACGACGGCATGAAGGTGATCATCCCCGGCGACGACGTCGCACTGCTCAGCGGTGCCACGCTCGACTTCACGAGCACCCAGGGTCTCGTGATCCGCAACCCCAACCGTCCAGCGGCACCCTCGGTCGAGGGTCTGACCGCCGACGACGAACTGTCGGCGGAGATCGACGCGCTCGTCGCCTCGGAGGTCAACCCCGCCCTGGCCGCCCACGGCGGGTTCGTCACCTACGTCGGCCACGACGGTGAGGGCACCGCCTACCTCACGATGGGCGGCGGCTGCCACGGCTGTTCGATGAGCAAGCAGACGATGCTCGACGGCGTCCAGACCATGCTCGTCGATGCCATCGAGGGTGTCGAGCGGGTCCGTGACCTCACCGATCACTCCACCGGCGAGAACCCGTTCTACTCCTGATCGCTCGGCCTCACGGCGCGCTGGTGGTTGACTGATCGAGGTCGGCCTCGTCCGGCTCGTCGCTGGCGCTTCCTCGCCGGCTGGTCCGTCACACCGTGCCGGGCCTGACGTGACAGTTCAGCTCGCGTCAGCGGCGGGCGAGGCGGCGGAGGGGTGGCTCGGTCTTGGGCGGTGACTTCCTCGGTGGGAGTTCGGACAGTAGGCGGGTGGTGATCTCGGTGATCTCGGCGACCGCTCGTTCGAACGCGTCCTCGGTCGCCGCCGACGTCTGTTGCACGCCGCTGATCTTGCGGACGTACTGACGGGCGCCGGCCTCGATCTCCTGCGGCGTCGCCGCCGGCTCGAGCCCGCGCAGCGTCGTGATGTTGCGGCACATGGTCAGCGAACCAGGAGTTCGGCGGCATGCGAAGCGATGTGGGCGCGAGCGACTGCGCACGTTGCCCGAGCGTGCAGGCCCCGACTGCGCAGGTCGTCGATCACACCGTCCATCAACATCGACGAATAGCCGTTGTTGCGATGCTGCACCGCCGTTTCGATGTAGGGGATCGTCACCACGTCGTCGTGCTCGGAGAACTGGGCGAACGAGACCACCTCGCCGCCGACCTCGAGTTCGTAACGGCCGCGGTCGTCGTGGCGGGTGATGACGGGTGCCGGGTTCGCTGCCGGGTTCGCTGCCGGGTTCGCTGCCGGGTTCGCTGAGGGATCCATGCGGGCAGTGTCGCGCATCGGCGACCGATCCAATCGTGTGCGAGCATGCAGCGATGTCCGCCCCGCCCTCCATCGCCGAGTCGTATCTCCTCGCCGTCGATTCGTTCGTCGAGCTCGCGCGGAGCTTGGACGACGCGGCGTGGGCGACCCAGGTGCCGTGTACGCCGGCGTGGACCGCCCGCGACGTGCTGTCGCACGTGTCGGGCGTCGCCGACGATGGGCTGGCCGGACGGATGGACGGCGCCCCGGGCGAAGCCTGGACCGCTGCGCAGGTCGAACGCCATCGCGGTGCCACCGTGGACGAGCTGCTCGTGCGGTGGTCGCAGCAGGCGCCCGCCTTCGCGGAGATCATCGAGCACCTGGGTGAGCGGCGTCCACCGATCGACTGTCACAGTCACGAGCACGACGTCCGTCATGCGCTCGCACGACCGGGCGGGCGAAGCAACGCGATCATCGACATGATGAAGTACGCACCGGTCGATGCGCCGATCCGGGTGGTGATCGAGTTCACCGATGGATCGACGGTGACGACCGGTGATGCATCGTCGGACTCGCTGGTGACGCTGCGTGGGGCGACCGCGTTCGAATTGTTCCGGTCCCGCCTCGGGCGTCGCACCCGCCAGCAGGTGCGCACTGCCGACTGGGTCGGAACCGACGAGGACGTCGATGTCGTCGTCGATCACTGGTTCGGCTTCGGTCCGTCACCGATGCCGATCGACGAATAGCCGCGCGGGGGCGGGATCTCTCAGGCGGGTGTCTCGAGGGCGCGTTCGAAGTCGGCGACGATGTCGGCCGCATCTTCCAGGCCGACAGAGACCCGCAGGAGCCCGTCGGTGACCCCGCTGGCGAGCTTCTCGTCGGGGGTGAGGCTGGCGTGCGTCGACGTGGCCGGGTGGCAGACGATCGTCTCGGGCCCGCCCAGCGACGTGGCGACCCGGGCGACACGAAGCCGGCCGAGCAATGCCGATGCCGTGTCCCGGTCGGCGACCTCGAACGACAACACGGTCCCGTACTGGCGTAACTGCTTGGTCGCGAGCGCATGCTGGGGATGCTCGCTGAGTCCCGGATAGTGCACGGCCGCCACCTCCGGATGGTCCGCGAGCGTGATCGCCAGCGAGCGAGCGGTCTCGTTCTGCTGGCGGGTCCTGACGCCGAGCGTGCGGATCCCGCGCAAGGCATTGAGCGCGTCGAAGGGTGACGGCGTCGCTCCGTGCAGCACCGAATACGCCCAGATCTCGTCGAGCAGGTCGGTGTCGCCCGAGATCACGCCGAGCGTGGCGTCGTTGTGTCCGGCGATCCCCTTCGTCGCCGAGTGCAGCGAGATGTCGACGCCATGGGCGAGCGGTTGCTGGCCGAGCGGCGTCGCGAACGTCGAGTCGACGACGGTGAACGGGCCCTTGATCGAGCCGAGCTCGTCGAGGTCGGCCAACTCGAGCAGCGGGTTCGACGGCGTCTCGGCGATGACGAGCATCGTGCGGCCGGCTTCCACGGCCTCGGCGAATGCTCCCGGCGTCGCGACGTCGACGTACGTCACGTCGATCCCCATGCGCCGGCACGGACCCTGCAGGAACGCGAGCGTCCCGGCGTACAGCTGGCGCTGGGCGACGATGTGACTGCCGGTCGAGCAGAGTGCGAACACGGTCGAGGCGACGGCGCCCATGCCGGATGCGAACGCGAGCGATTCCTCGGCGCCCTCGAGCTCGGCGATCGCCTGCTCGAACGAGCGCACCGTCGGATTCGAGTAGCGCGAATAGAAGCCGTCGTGACGCAGCGAGGTGGCGCGGCGGTGGGCGTCGTCGAGGCCCTCGGATTCCCAGGTGCTCGATGCCCACAGCGCCGGTGCCAGCGACGATCCACTGGCGCCGCGTCCTGCGGTGATCGCCAACGTCTCCGGCGCCACGTCAGCCGCCGGATCCGTGCGCGGCGATGGTGTCTCGCTCGACATGGGCTGCCACGGTACCGGCTCACCGATCGTCACGTTCGCTGCGTCTGTGTGAGCGACAACCGCCCCGGTGGCGATCCTCGCTCACACGAATCAGACCAACTCGGCCAGTACCGCGTCGTGGAGGAAACGGTTGGTGCTGATCGCCGTGTCGTGCTCGTGGGTCGGCTCGCCGAAACGGTCGGTCAGCCGTCCGCCCGCGGCCTCGACGATCGGTTTCACCGCGGCGATGTCGTAGGCCGCCACGCCGACCGCATCGACGGCGACGTCCATCGCTCCTTCGGCCACGAGCATGTGCTGCCAGAAGTCGCCGACACCGCGCGATCGCCGGGCACGCTGTTGGAGCCGCACGAGGGCGTCGGTCAGGCCGAGCGCATCCCAGCCGGCGTTGTGTGTGACGTTGACCTGGGCCTCGGCGAGGTCGTCGACGGTCGACACCACGATCGGGCGCTCGTCGCCGAACACGCTCATCGACGCGCCGAGGCCCAGCCCGCCCCACCAGCGCCGCCCCAACGCCGGTGCCGACACGACCCCCATCACGGCGCCCCGGTCGGCGTGGGTGAGCGCAATCAGCGTTGCCCAGATCGGGATCCCGCGGACGAACCCCGAGGTGCCGTCGATCGGATCGATGACCCACCGCCACGGCGATCGGTGATCGCCGACGAGGCCGTGCTCCTCGCCGTAGACGCCGTGCGCCGGCCGCTCGTGGCACAACCGATCGGCGATCATCGTCTCGGCGCGCCGGTCGACCTCGGTCACCTCGGTCTGGTTGCGCTTCCAGTCGACGGTGAAGTCGGCCTCGTGGAACTGCGCCAGCGTGAACGCGTCGATCGTGTCGGCGACGTCGAGCGCCAGCGCGAGGTCGTGCGACAGGTCGAGCGTCTCGACGTCGCTCACGACGGTGCTCCGGTGTCGGCGGCGCCATGGAAATCGGGTCGGCGTTTCTCCTGGAGAGCCGCCAGCCCCTCGACGGCGTCGGGGCCGAGGAAGTTGAGCATCTCGTAGGCGAGCGATGCCTCGAAGTTCGGCAAGGCCTGGCGAAGCCAGTGGTTGAGCGCCCGCTTGGTCATCCGGGTGGCGTCGACCGGTCCGGCGGCGAGCTTGTCGGCCACCGCCATCGCCGTGGGCATGACGTCGTCGGCGGGGACGGCTCTCGACACCAGTCCGATCCGTTCGGCTTCGCGTCCGTCGAGGAAGTCGGCGGTGAGCAGGTAGTACTTCGCCTTCGCCATGCCGCACAGCAACGGCCAGATGGCGACCGCATGGTCGCCGCCGGCGACGCCGAGACGGATGTGCCCGTCGGTGAGTCGGGCGTCTTCGTCGATGATGCTGACGTCGGCCATCAGCGCGACGGCGAGACCGGCGCCGACGGCGACGCCGTTGATGGCGGACACGACGGGGGTGTCGCAGTCGATCATCGTGCGCACGATGTCGCCGGCCTCGCGCATCACACGGATCGTCTGTGCGTAGTCGCCGACCTGCCCGGCGATCCAGTCGAGATCACCGCCCGCAGAGAACGCCGTTCCGGCTCCCGTGACGACGACGGCGCGCACCGTGGGATCGTCGTCGATCGTGCGAAAGATGCGTGAGAGCTGCAGATGCATCTCGGCGCCGGTGGCGTTGAGGCGTTCGGGATCGTCGAGCGTGATCAACAGCACGCCGTCGCTCGGCCGCTCGAGTCGGAGGTGGGTGTAGGCGGCGTAGGGGTCGGGGCTCACACCCGCACGTTAGGCGCGGCCCCCGTCGGGTGGGAGCTGCAGCCGTGCGACGACCTCGCCGTCGTCGACTTCACCGGTCGGTGCGAATCCGCGGGCCAGGTACATCGGCCCGGGCGAACCCTTGCCGGGGACCCACGACGTGAGCAGCGTCGTGTCGCCCCACTCGCGGCACCGGTCGACGACCAGGTCGACGATGCGCGAGCCGATCCCGCGCCGCTGGTGCATCCGATCGACGAGCAACCGCCACAGCCACGGCTCGTCGGCTCCCGGCTGCGACCGGGCCAGCATCACGAAGCCCACCAGATCGCCGTCGGCGGCGACCGCCCGGTACCACGGCGACACCTCGATGCCGTTCTCGACCGGTGGCACCAGCGCGTCGGCCAGCGACTGGGCGACGGGTGCGACGAACCGTTCCTGCGACCTGTGTGTCGCCAGCCGCATCGTGGCGCGGAGATTGTCGGCAGTCACCTCGACGAGCTCGACCGACGCCGGAGGCTGCCGCGGGCGGGCGTGCCACGCTTCCCAGTCCGGGCGGGTCAGACCGTAGATCCAGTCGTCGCTGTTGTCGTCGTCGAGCCAGAACGACGACCGGGTGTGCCCCTCGAAGCGCATCCCGATGCGTTCGAGCACCATCGCCGAGGCTGGGTTGTCGGGGTGGAGCATCGCCTCGACCCGGGTCACGCCGAGGTCCTCGAACAGGTACCTGACGAGTTCGCTCGCGGCCTCGACCGCATACCCGGCGTTCCAGGCAGCTCGGGCCAGGCTGTAGCCGATCTCGGCCGTGCGACCCTGCCACGTGAGGTGGACGACGAGGTCGCCGAGCACGGTCGTGTCGTCGGCGTTCGCGATCGTGAGCATCCACCACTCGCCGTCGACAGGACCGTCCATGGCGACGATGTCGGCGACGAGTGCGCGGGCGCGCTCGATCGGATACGGGGTCGTCCAGTTCTGGTAGCGGGCGACGTCGGGATCGCTCCGGCGCTCGGCGAGCGGCGCCGCGTCCGTTGCTCGCATCGGGCGCAGCAGGAGACGGTCGGTCCTCAGCGGCACGAAGGTCATCGCCCGAGGGTACGTGGCGCCGTGGGCGCGCCGATCAGCAGTTACGCGATCAGCAGGTACGGATCAGGAGTTGCGGATCAGCGCCACGAGGCTCGCGGCGTCCAGCCCGAAGCGCGACAGGATCGCTGCGGACTTCGGATCGTGCGGGATGAACTTCGTCGGCAGGCCCAGCACGTCGGTGTGCGTCGACTGGTCGAGCGAGCAGATCGCGTCGGCGATCGCCATGCCGATGCCACCTTCGCGGATGCCGTCCTCGATCGTGATCACCCGATCGTGTGCGGCGGCGTCGGCGATCATCTCGGGGTCGAGCGGTGCGCAGCAGCGCGCATCCCACACCGTCACCTCGACGCCGTCCTCGGCGAGCGTTGCCGCCGCCTTCTCGGCCGCTTCGAGCATCTTGCCGACAGCGACGATGCACGTGCCGGAGCCGGTGCGAGCCTTGCGGGCGGCGAGGCCCGAGCCGACCTCGTGTTCGCCCACCTGGCGAGCGGCGCCGCGTGGATAGCGGATCGCGACCGGACCGGCGTCGGCGAGCGCGACGGCATCGTGCAACATCTGCTCGAGTTCTTCGGCGCTCGACGGGGCGAGCACGCGCATGCCCGGCACCTTGGACAGCAACGCCATGTCGTACACGCCGTGATGGCTGGCGCCGTCGGGGCCGGTGACGCCCGCCCGGTCGAGGCAGAAGATCACGGGGAGCCGGTGCAGCGCCACGTCGTAGACCACTTGGTCCCACGCCCGGTTGAGGAACGTCGAGTAGATCGCGACGATCGGGCGCAGGCCTCCCATCGCCATGCCGGCAGCACCGGTCACGGCGTGCTGCTCCGCGATCCCGACGTCGAAGAAGCGGTCCGGGAACCGTTCCTGGAACGGCAGCAGGCCGGTCGGACCCGGCATCGCCGCGGTCAGCGCCACGATGCGGTCGTCGGCCTCGGCCTCTTTCAGGATCGCCTCGGCGAACGCCTGGGTGTAGCCGGTCGACACCGCCTTGGGTGGGCCGATGAGCGGGTCGAACACCGGAGCGTCGTGCAGGTGCTTCTCGTCGTCGTCCTCGGCGGGGGAGTAGCCGCGACCCTTCTGCGTCAGCACGTGGACGAGGATCGGACCGTCGACCGACAGCTCGACGGCGTTCTGGAACGCATGCTCCATCTCCTCGACGTTGTGGCCGTCGAACGGCCCGACGTATCGCACGCCCAGGGCCTCGAAGAACGACGGCGGTTGGAGGAACTCGCGCACGCCGGCCTTGAAGGCGTCCATCGCGGACCCTGCCTGGTTGCCGACGACCGGCAGGTGCTGGAGGAACTCCTCGAGGCGACGCTGGCGACGCACGTACACCGGATTGGTGCGGATGTCGGTGAGTGCGTGCGACAGCTTGCCCGTGACCCGGTCGGTGACGCTCGGATGGTTGGCCTGCTCGTCACGGCCCTGTGCGCTCGCCGACAGCATCGACACCGTCGGTGCGTACGAACGGCCGTTGTCGTTCAGCACGATGATGACCTGTTTGTCGCCGTGACCGATGTTGTTGATCGCCTCGTACGCCATACCGCCGGTGAGCGAGCCGTCGCCGATCACGGCGACGATGTGGCGGTGCGGGTCGGTGCCCAGGTCGCGGGCGACGGCCATCCCGTATGCGTACGAGAGCACGGTCGAGGCGTGGCTGTTCTCGATGTAGTCGTGCTCGGATTCCTCACGGCTGGGATAGCCCGACAGCCCGCCCTGTTGGCGAAGCTGTTCGAACTGCTGCTGGCGCCCGGTGACGATCTTGTGGATGTAGGCCTGGTGACCGGTGTCCCACAGGATCGCATCGGTCGGCGACTCGAACACGCGGTGCAGGGCGAGTGTCAACTCGACCGCTCCCAGATTCGAGCCGAGGTGGCCGCCGGTGTCCGACACGGCCGACACGACGAAGTCACGGATCTCGCCGGCGAGATCACGAAGTTCGTCGTACGACAGGTCCCGCAGATCAGCGGGTTGGCGGACACGCTCCAGATACATGCAGCCCCGACGCTATCTCCGCTGCCGGGTCGGTGCGTGACGGACCGGTACGGTCGGGCCCATGACGCTTCCCGACGACTCCCCGTTCGATCTCACCGGCCAGGTGGCGCTCGTCACGGGCGGCAACGGTGGCATCGGCCTCGGGATGGCCGATGCGCTCGCTGCGCACGGCGCCGATGTCGCGATCTGGGGCACCAATCCCGACAAGAACGATGCGGCGATCGAACAGCTGGGCCGCCACGACGTCGAACTGCTGTCGATCGTGTGTGACGTCGGCGACGAGGACGCGGTGATGCAGGCGATGGCCGACACGATCGGCGAGCTCGGCCGCGTCGATTCCTGCTTCGTCAACGCCGGAATCGGTGGGCAGGCGCCGAGCTTCGTGGGGATGACGTCGGACGAGTGGCGGCGGGTGATGAGGGTCAACCTCGACGGTGCGTTCTTCACCGCTCGCGAGGCGGCCAAGCACATGGTCGAACGCCACTCGGACGGCGACGACACCGGCGGGTCGATCGTGTTCACCACGTCGGGTTCGGCGTTCTTCGGTCAGCAGTCCGGCCAGCACTACGGCGCCTCGAAGGCCGGTGTCAACTCGATGATGAAGGCGATCGCCGTCCAGCATGCACGCCACGGCGTGCGCTGCAACTCGGTGCTCCCCGGGTGGATCGAGACCGACATGACCGCTGGCGCATTCGGCTGGGACAAGTTCGTCTCGAACGTGTTGCCGCGTGTGCCGATGCGCCGCTGGGGCACCGCCGACGACTTCGGCGGTCTCGCCGTCTACCTCGCGAGCCGTGCGTCGCGCTATCACACCGGCGACGTCATCACGATCGACGGCGGCTACCACTCCTTCTGACCAGTTCGACCCGCCCCGCCGAGACGCACATCCCGAAATGTGCCGCTCTTGTTGCGCTCAGCGGGACAAACGGGGCATTTTTCGGTGGTTGGGCGAGGCCGCGGGGTCACATCGGGGGGCCGGCACGGACGCGGGCGAGGTGGTGTTCGAACGGGACCGTCGGATCGTCGAGCGAGTCGATCCACCACGTCATGCCGGCCTCGGCGAGACGTCCGATCTTGTCGGTGGTTGCGGCGTCGTCGCCGGCGGGGCTGCGGTCGACGAAGCAGGCGTCGAACGGGCGATCGTCGTCGCCGCGGAGCCGTTGCACCGTGTCGATGCAGTCGTTGAACTCCTCGACGGTGAGGTACCCACCAGCCTTGGCGACGGGCCAGACGCCGTCGAAGCGCGCCGCCCGTCGGAACGGTGCCCCGCCCGGCCAACCGCCGGCGACCCAGATGGGGATCCGCCCGTGCACGGGCGTCGGGCGGAACTCGACGTCGTCGAGCAGCACCGAGCGCCCCTGGTACGAAACCGGCTCACCGGACCACAGCAGCTCGAGTGCTTCGAGTGACTCGTCGAGGACGAGCGCCCGACGCTTCGGGTCGGCATCCTCGCCGAACCTGGTGAACTCGTCGTCGGGAGCGCCGAGGCCGACGCCGAGCCGGAGACGTCCACCGGCCAGTCGGTCGAGTGTCACCGACTGGCGGGCGACCACCGACACACGACGTCTGGCGAGTGGCGTCACCATCGGCCCGAGCACGATCCGCTCGGTGGCGACGGCGACGGCGGCGAGCGTCACCCACGGATCGACCATCGGTTGCCAGGGTCGGCGCCGGATCACGTGGTCCCAGAGGAAGAAGCCGTCCCATCCCGAGGCTTCCGCCGCAGTGGCGAGCGCGGCGAGACGGCCGGGGTCGGCGAAGTCTGCGCCGTTGGGAACGCCGAGCCCGAACCGGATGCGCGTCACGCGCCGTCCACCCGCCGGTAGATCGACACGTGGTGGCCGCTGTCGTCGGTGAACGGCGTCGCCCTCATGTCGCCGAGCCGCTCGGTGAGCCGCAGCCCGGCTGCGGTGGCCATGTCGTCGAGCTGTTCGGGCGTGGCCCATCGGATCGACCAGGGCCGCAGCCGCACGCCGCCACCTTCGGTGAGCTGCACGAACTGTCCCTCCAACAGTTGCTCGTCGGGGTGGTTGGCCGACACCGACAGCACGACGTGATCGACCGCCATCGAACGCACGGTCACCGCGGAGGTCACCTCCGACGTGGTGGCGCCGACGCCGAGCTCGGGCACGAACGCTTCGACGACGAAGGCACCGCTCGGTGCGAGCCGCTCGGCGACGCGCTGGAAGAGGCGTTCCTGGGCGCCTGTCTCCAGGAGGTTGAACACCGTGTTGTAGGCGACGAGCACGGCATCGAACGGGCCGTCGGGGAGGTCGTCGGCCATGTCGCCGAGCAGCGACTCGACGAGCCCGTCGCCGTCGCGCGCACGCAGCCTGGCGAGCATCGCCGCGCTCGAATCGATCCCGACCACGCGTAGTCCGGCAGCCGCCATCGGCACGGCGAGCCGGCCGGTGCCGACGCCGAGTTCGAGCACCCGGCCGCCGGCGCCGGCGAGCTCGAGCAGGCGCGCCACGGTGGCGTCGACGTCGGTGACGTCGGCGTACCACTCGTCGTACACGTCGGCGAACCCGTCGCCGTACGAACGATGGTCGTATCCCCGCACACGCCCGAGGCTATGCCCGACCGTTACGTCAGGGGTCAGACCCCAGATGTCACCGTTACACCCGGGGTCTGACCCCTGATGTAATCGGTAGCGTCGGGTGGGTGACCGAACCGGCGATCACCTACCTCGACCATGCGGCGTCCACGCCGATGCGCGCGGAGGCCGTCGAGGCGATGATGCCGTACCTCTCCGAGCTGTACGCCAACCCGTCGGGTTCGCACCGCTTCGCCCGCCGCGCCCGCCAGGCCGTCGACGAGTCGCGCGACACCGTCGCCCGCGTCGTCGGCTGCCATCCGAACGAGGTCGTCTTCACCGGCTGCGGCACCGAGAGCGACAACATGGCGATTTCGGGGGCGATCGCCCGTCGGGGCGGAGTGGCCGTCTGCCCCGCCGTCGAGCACCATGCCGTGTTGCACGTCGTCGAGCACCTCGCCGATCAGGGCCGCGTGGTCGGCGTCGATGCGTTCGGCAGCGTCGACCTCGACGAACTCGCCGCCACCCTCGACGCCACCGCCGACGTCTCGATCGTCAGCGTGATGGCGGTCAACAACGAGGTCGGCACGATCACCGACCTCGCCGAGGTCGCGAAGGTGGTGCGGCGCCATGCGCCCGGTGCGCTGCTGCACACCGACGCCGTCCAGTCGGCGTGCTGGCTCGACCTGCGCGAGGTCACCGCTCACGTCGACCTGCTGTCGCTGAGCGCCCACAAGTTCGGCGGGCCCAAGGGTGTCGGCGTGCTCGTCGAGCGTGGCGGGCCGAAGGTCGAGCCGCTGATCATCGGCGGTGGCCAGGAGCGCGAGCGGCGTAGCGGCACCCACAACACGGCGGGTATCGTCGCCGCCGCCGTTGCGCTCGATCTCACCGATCGTGAGCGCGTCGACGAGAACATCCGCCTCGCGGCGTTGCGTGATGCACTGGTCGCCGGCCTGCAGGATCGGCTCGACGGCGTCACCGAGACCGTGCCGCCCCAGCGCAAGGTCGCCGGTTCTGCGCACGTGTGCGTCGCCGGCATCGAATCCGAGGCAGTGCTGTTCCTGCTCGACGAGGCCGGCGTGTGTGCTTCGGCCGCGTCTGCGTGCGCAAGTGGAGCGATGGAGCCGTCGCACGTCCTCGCGGCGATGGGCATCGACCGCTCGGTGGCCCTCGGTGCGCTGCGGCTCACGCTCGGGCACGCCTCGACCGCCGCCGACGTCGATCGCGCGGTGGACGTGATCGGCGCGGCCGTCGATCGGCTGCGCCGTAGCTCGAGCGCGAGGAGCGGATCGTGAGGCCGTCGTGAAGGTGATGTGCGCGATGAGCGGCGGCGTCGATTCGTCGGTCGCTGCACTGTTGCTGCAGCGCGCCGGCCACGAGGTCGTCGGCGTCACGATGAAGCTCTGGGGCGGCGACAGCGACACGGGGTGCTGCTCGGTGTCCGACGTCGACGACGCCCGCCGTGTCGCCCAGCAACTGGGCATCGACCATCTCGTGTTCAACTTCGGCGACGACTTCGACGAGCACGTGGTCGGTCCCTACGTCGATGCGCACACCCGTGGCGTCACACCGAACCCGTGCATCGAGTGCAACCGCTCGGTCAAGTTCGCGCGGCTCGCCGAGCGCGCCGACCTGCTCGGGTTCGACGCCGTCGCCACCGGCCACCACGCCAACATCGGCCGTAGCGCCGACGGCCGCTACACGCTCGAGCGGGGGTCCGACGCCGCCAAGGACCAGAGCTATGTCGTGCACATGCTCGACCAGGTACAACTCGCTCGCACGATGTTCCCGGTGGGTGGCATGCAGAAGGCCGACCTCCGAGCCCTTGCGGCCTCGATCGACCTGCGGACCGCCACCAAGCCCGACAGTCAGGACGTGTGCTTCATCACCTCGACCGGTGGGCGCAGCGCTTTTCTGGGCGCCCGCATCCCGTTTCGTTCCGGCACGGTCGTCGACACCGAGGGGAACCGTCTCGGCGACGTGGAGTCGGTCGAGCTGGTCACGGTGGGCCAGCGCAAGGGCCTCGGGCTGCCCGGCGGGGGCCCCAAGCGCTACGTGGTCGACGTGGACACCGAGTCGGCGGTGGTCACCGTCGGCGCCGACGCCGATCTGCGGTGCGACCAGCTCGTCGTCGACCGGATGAGCTGGGTCGACCGGGCGGTCGAGGGTCGGGCGCTCGTGCAGTGCAGCGCCCACGGCCGGGCGCTCCCCGCCACGATCGCCGCGACCGATGCCGACGACTCGATCGTCGTGCGCTGGGACGAGCCGCAACGCCGCATCGCACCCGGCCAGAGCGTCGTCGCCTACGACGCCACCGACACGCGCGTCCTCGGCGGCGGCATCTGCCGCTGAACATCACACGCCGCCGACACGATCATCACGCGGTGCCGGGCTCGAGGCGATGATGCTCGGATCTCAGGCCATCGGCAGGCCGCGCTCCCGAGCGGAACGCAGCGCCCGGCCCGGCCGACTCGGTGCGATCAGGAACGACCGCAGGTGGATCGCCTTGCCGTTCGGTTCGGACGGCGTGAACGCCAGCACGGTCGTCACCGACTCGGTCGTCCTGAGCTCGACGGCATAGCCACTGGCGGGCCCGGTCAGGTCGGCGGCCTGGGTGTCGGCCGGTGCGAGCCCGATCGAGGCCACCTGGGCCGTGCGCAGCGGGAACGTGTCGGCCAGCACGACGGGGTCGTGGACGACGACGCCGGCGGGGACGAGGACGAACCATCGCCTCGACAACCGGTGCCAGCGCGGGCCGAGCAGGACCGCACCGGCCAACGCCAGCGCCGACACCACCACGCCGGCAACCCATGACTCGGCGGCCACCAGCAGCGGGCCGGTGATCACGGCGGCTGCCCAGACGAGCCAGGCGACGATCGCCGCCAGGCCCGTGCCGGCGGGAAGGCGCAACGGGAACCGTTCCTCGTCACCGTACGCCGACGCCTGTACGTAGCGGCGGCCGAACTCCGCGGTCATCACCGCTGCTGCAGCGATGAGCGCCGGACCTCCCAGCAGCACGAGATCGACGGCGGTGGCGCCGCCGACACCGGCGGCGATCGTCGCCGCCAGGGCCAACGGCACCGTGACGCGTACGACGGTCAGCGACCACACCGAGGCAATCGCCAAGCCGAGAGCGGCAACGGCCCACAGCGTCCACCCGCCGATTGCCGCCGTCCACACCACAGCCGAACTGCGTTGGTCGACGGCCGCCTCGACGGCGCTGCCTCCGACGACGGCCACGACGATCCAGGCGACGCGCGCCACCCACGGGGCCGCACCGGCGAGCCGCTCGATCGCAGATGTCGACATCCCCATAGGTTGCCGCCGAATGCGGCGATCGCGGCGGATGGGCGGCCCGGAGGCGAGCGGAGGGCGTGACCGGTGCCACGTCGAGACGACGGCAATCGATTCGGTCAGGTCAGCTGCAGCATGGAACGATGCAAGGGTCACGGTTCGGCACCCGCCGAGCTGGCAGAGTAACGGGGGAATCGCGGATGGGAGGTGTGTCGTGAGCGAAGCCGAGGCCGGTGTACGAGCACGCACCTCCGGTCGGTCCGCCTTCGCCGACGGTGCAACCGCCGGTGTCGGCAGCCTTCCGCACCTCGATGTGGCGGCCGCCGCAGCGTTCTCGATGGGCGAGTTCGACGTCGCCACCATCCCGTCGTTGCCCCACCGCTCGTCGGAGGAGTTGATGCTCGCTCAGGCCCTCGCCGGCGTGAAGGGTGTGCAGCTCGACGTCGATGGAGGCCTCGTCGTCGACGCCGCCGCAGTGAAGCCGCACGCCAGCAATGCCACCGACATCGAACGCGAGGCGTTCGCCGGCTTTCGTGCGTTCATCGACCTCGCCGCCAAGGTGCACCTCGACGGAGCGGCCGTCAAATGGCAGTTCGTCGGGCCGGTCACGCTCGGTGTCGCGCTGCACCGCGCCGGGCTCGACCGCGAGTCGGCCTTCGACCTGGCAGTCTCGGTCGTGCGTGATCGCCTCGCTGCGCTGTCGGAGGTCGTCACCGAGGCGCTGCCCACTTCTCGTCAGATGGTCGTCCTCGACGAGCCCTGGTTCGCAGAGTTGATGCACCCGGGATTCCCGATACCTCCCGACGAGGCGATCGACCGGATGTCGAGTGCGATGGCCGCACTGCCGGCCACGACGATGACCGGCGTCCACTGCTGTGCGCCGTGCGACGTCGCAACCCTCCTGGCGTCGGGTCCCAACGTGATCTCGGTGCCGGTGGCGCCCGACCTCGTCGACTGGGTCGGCTACCTGACCCGATTCCTCGCCGACGGCGGCGTGATCGCCTGGGGTGTGACACCGACCGACGGGCCGGTGCCCTCGACGTCGGAGCGGCAGTGGCGTGCGCTGAGCGATCTCTGGTGTGCCCTCGTGCAACTCGGGTGCGACCCGGTGCTGCTGCGTCGCCAGAGCATCGTCACGCCGCAGTGCGGATTGTCGAGGCACTCGGTGTCGGTCGCACGGCGGATCGCCCGGCTCACCGCCGAGGTCGGCAAGCGGGTGCAGGACCAGTCGGCCGCCACCCGTTTCGCACTCGGTGCCTGACGGCGGCGCTCGAGCGCTCACGTCGTAGCCTCGTTCGACGATGACCGAGCACCGCGACGACGTCTCTCCGGCTGATCGCACCGCAGCGCCCGCCGTGCGCGTCGACGAGCTCCGGGCGCAGATCGCCTACCACAACGAGCGGTACCACACGCTGGACGACCCCGAGATCAGCGACGCGGACTACGACGCCCTCGTGCGCGAGCTGCGGCGGCTCGAAGCCGACCATCCCGACCTCGCCGCCACCGATTCGCCCACGGGCCTCGTCGGAGCGGCGATCAGCTCCGCCTTCGCACCGGTCACGCACCGTGTGCCGATGATGAGCCTCGACAATGCGATGGACGCCGACGAGCTCCGCGCATGGGCCGACCGGGTCGTCAAGGGACTCGACGGTGCGGTCCCGACGTTCGTGTGCGAGTTGAAGTTCGACGGGCTCGCGATCAGCCTGCGCTACGAAGGGGGGCGGTTCGTGCAGGCAGCGACGCGCGGTGACGGGCGGGTGGGCGAGGACGTCACCGCCAACGTCGCCACGATCGACGACGTGCCCGGCGAACTCCCAGCCGGTGCGCCCGACGTCGTCGAGGTGCGCGGCGAGGTGTACATGACCCGGTCGAGCTTCGAGCAGCTCAATGAGCGGGCGGCCGCCGCCGGGGAGAAGACCTTCGTCAACCCGCGCAACTCGGCGGCGGGGAGTCTGCGGCAAAAGGACCCGGCGATCACCGCCAGCCGCAACCTGTCGTTCTTCAGCTATCAGCTCGGCGAGGTCGTCGGCGGTCCTGAGTTCACGAGCCACGTCGCGATGCTCGACTTCGCCGCCGACCTCGGCTTCGCCGTCGACGAGCACGTGCGCACGTTCACGACGATCGACGAGGTGGCTGCACACTGCCTGTACTGGCAGGAGCATCGCCACGACCTCGACTACGAGATCGACGGCGTGGTGATCAAGCTCGACGACACGGCCCAGCGCGATCGCCTCGGCGTCACGTCGCGGGCGCCGAGATGGGCGATCGCGTACAAGTTCCCGCCCGAGGAGCGCACGACGTTGCTGCGCGACATCATGGTGTCGGTCGGCCGCACCGGACGTGCCACACCGTTTGCCGTGCTCGAGCCGGTCTTCGTCGGCGGGTCCACCGTCGGCATGGCCACGCTGCACAACCAGGACCAGGTGGCGGTCAAGGACGTTCGCCCCGGCGACACCGTGGTGGTCCGCAAGGCCGGAGACGTCATCCCCGAGGTCGTCGGCCCGGTCCTGTCGCTGCGACCGCAGGACAGCACCCCGTGGGTGTTCCCGACGCGGTGCCCGCGCTGCGCCAACCCGCTCGTGCGACCCGAGGGCGAGGCCGACACTCGCTGCGTCGCGCCCGATTGTCCGGCCCAACGCGATCAGAAGATCGCCTACTTCGCGTCTCGCGGCGGCATGGACATCGAGGGCCTGGGCGAGCAGATGGTGGAGAAGCTCACCGCCGCCGAACTCGTGCGTGATCCCGCCGACCTGTACTCGCTGACGGTCGACCAACTGGTCGAACTCGACCGGGTCGGTCCGACGTCTGCTCAGAACCTGGTGGACGAGATCGCGAAGTCGAAGCACCGCCCGTTGCCGAAGCTGCTCACGGCGCTCGGGGTCCGCCATCTGGGGCCGGCGGCATCGCTCGCACTGACGAACGAGTTCCACACACTCGACGCGATCATGTCGAAGTCGGTCGAGGAGCTGGCGGCGGTCGAAGGCGTCGGTGACGTGATCGCCACGACGATCGTCAGCTGGTTCGGGCAGGAGTCGAACCAGGCGTACATCGAGCGGTTGCGGGCGGCGGGCGTCGACTTCGGTGATCCGGCGGCGGCCGAAGCGGCGGCGGCGGCCCGGGCTGCGACGCCGCAGACGTTGGAGGGTCGCACGGTCGTCGTCACGGGCACCCTGGCCGACTACACGCGTGAGCAGGCCGAGGATGCGATCACCTCACGCGGGGGCAAGAGCCCGGGAAGCGTGAGCAAGAAGACCCTCGCCCTGGTCGTCGGCGACTCGCCCGGTGCGAGCAAGCTGACCAAGGCCGAGTCGCTCGGCGTGCCGATCCTCGATCAGGCGGGCTTCGAACATCTGCTCGCGACCGGCGAACTGCCGTCCGCCTGAGCGGACCGCGATCGTGGTTCCCCGTGCCCAGGGCATCGGGAACCACGATGGTCGCACGAGACTCAGACGACGTTGAACTGCCAGCGGTAGCTGAGCGCCTGCTCGGGGCCTTCCTCGATGCGCCAGTAGATCACCCGCACCTCGTGGATGCCCTGGGTGAACGATTCGATCAGCGCACCCTCGACGGGCTGGAACGAGATCACGGCGTTTCCCGGGTCGTACACCGCCGTCGTCGGCAGATCGACCTGCTGGCCGGGTTCGGGTTGCTCGAACGGATCGACGTCGGACTGCCCGATCACCGTGGTCGGCAGCTCGATGCCGTCGATGATCAGCCGAGCTTCGTAGCCGGACGCCAGGTCGACCACCACGCGCTCCTGCTGCAGCACCTGGACGGCGTTCTCCACCGGTTGGATCGTCTCGATCGCTTCGGGCCGGTCGATGCCGTCGTCGCCCGTCAGTGCTGACGTCACGGCGAAGATCACCAACACGAGGCCGAACGCGATCGCCAGGCTGGCGATCAGCAGTCCCCGGTCGAGGCGGCGTCTGGGCCGATCGGCCCGTACGCCCGCAGTGGAGAGTGTGTCGAGTTCGGTGTCGGTCGCCGGGACGAGATCGTCGACCGTGGCGGCGTCGTGGTCGGTCACTCCTCCATGATGCCCGCCCTCCGCCCGACTTGCTCAGGCGGTAGCGTTTCGCCCGCTGTGGATCCCGACACACCCGACCCGACCCCGACCGGGGTGAGCACCCTGGCGGGGCGCACTCTCGGCGACCGGTACCGCATCGACAACGTCGTCAATGCCGGTGCGAACACCGTGATCGTCGAGGCGATCGACGTCGAGGCCGATCGTCCGGTGACCGTCAAGATCGTGCGTCCGGAGCTGGCGGTGACGTCTGCGTTCCGCCAGGCGTTCCGGCGCCAGGTCGAAGTGGCGATGTCGCTCAGCCATCCCAACATCGCGTCCGTACTCGGATGGGGCGAAACCGATCTCGACGGCGAGATCACGCTGTACTGGGTGGTCGAGTACCTCGGTGGCGGCAGCCTGCGCGACCTGTTCGACCGCGGTCGGTTGCTCGCACCGTCGCAGGCGCTCGTCGTGGGTCTCGAGGCCTGCCGGGCGCTCGAGAATGCGCACGGACGCGGCGTCATCCACACCGAGATCACCCCGTCGAAGATGCTCTTCGGTGAGGACGGACGCTTGCGGATCGCGGACTTCGCGATGGCGCAGTTGCTCGGCGCCGAGGCGTGGGAGGAACCTGCGACGGTCGCCACCCACGTCGCCCGGTACGCATCGCCCGAGCAGGCGCTCGGTCTCGACGTCGACGCCAAGACCGACGTCTACGCCCTGTCGCTGTGCCTCAGCGAGTCGATCACCGGCAAGGTGCCGTTCGCCGGTGACTCCACCGTGTCGACGCTGGCCGCGAGGGTGGGCAAGCTGATGCCGGTCACCGCCGACATGGGCTCGCTCGCCTCCGTGCTCGAGCGCGGCGGCCGACCCGACCCCGAAGACCGGTGGACCGCCGCGGAGTTCGCACGAGCACTCGTGTCGGCCGCCGAAGCACTGCCCCGACCGGAGCCGATTCCCGTGCTGGCCACCAGCCTGTTCGCTGCGTCGCTGGCCAACCGGGTCCGACCGGCGCCGTCGACTCCCGATGTGGTCGTCGACGTGGTCGAGCGTGATGGGGCCGCACCCGATGGCGAGGAGGCCGCACCCGACGGCGAGGAGGCTGCAGCTGTCGGCGACGAGGCCGCAGCTGTCGGCGCCGACACCGACAGCGGTGACGACCGGCCGCCACTGATGGGCGCCGCGGTCCCGCTGCTGCTGCTGACCGACGTGGCCGATCCACCGACCGGCGCCGTGCAGGTGGCCACCGGATCCGCCGACGACGTTGCGCTCACCGGGTCGTCCGACGCCGGATCGACCGATGCGGACCCCCCCGAGCGTGACGCCGCCGACAGTGCATCCCCCGGGGACGCCGACTCGTCTGCGAGCGCTGACACCACGGTCGTCGACACGACGGGGGCCGACTCCGCACCGGAAGGAACGCTCGAGATGCCGGCCGCTACGGCGGCCGCCGTTGCGGCATCGGCTGCGGCAGCGCCCACGACGCAGAACCCGATGGCTGCGCCGCCGGTCGATCCCACCCCGTCGGGGATCCTCTACGACGAGGAGCAGCCCCGGCGTCCGTGGGGCAAGTACCTGCTGCTCGGGCTGATCGCGCTCGTCGGTGTGGCCCTGCTCAGCTACGCCGGTTGGCTGCTGCTGCGCACCAAGTCCTACGAGGTGCCCGACCTCACCGGCGTCGACGAGGCGGTCGCTCGCAACGAGGTCTCCGGAAATGGCTGGGTCATCGAGACCGAGCGTGAACGCAGCGACGAGGTGCCCGAGATCGATCACGTCGTGCGCACCGTCCCCGTCGCCGGCGAGATGCTCGACGAGGGCGAGACGTTCGTCATCGTCGTCAGCGACGGCTACGAGTTGCGCACGCTGCCCGAGCTGGCCGGCATGGCATTGACCGAGGCCGTCGACACCCTCGACGAACTCCGGCTCGTCTCGATCGAAGCGCCGGCGGAGTTCTCCGAGGAGGTTCCGGCCGGCTCGATCATCCGCTGGCAGGTGCAAGGTGACGCTGCGCTGACCGCCGGCGCACAGGTGCTTCCCGACACGACCATCGTGCTCACGGCATCGCTGGGTCCCGAACCGCGCCCGGCTCCGGACCTCACCAACCTGACGGCGGCCGAAGCGACTGCTGCGCTCGATGCGCTGCAACTGGTCACCGCCCAGGGCGAGGACGTCTTCAGCAACGACATCGAAGCCGGCCGGGTCGTCACCCAGACCCCGCCTCCGACCACGCCGGTCGAACGTGGCGGGACGGTCACCATCCAGCTGTCGAAGGGCCCCGACCTCGTCGCCTTCCCCGACCTGACGGGGCTCAGCTATCCCGACGCCCAGACCGCCCTGGCCGACGCCGGCTACACCGTCGGCAGCCTGCTCGGCACGACCGAGGGCACCTTCGTGTCCGCTTCGGTCGGTGGCGAGGAGATTCAGCCGGGCGCGACCTTCGTGCGCGGCACAGCGGTCGACCTGATCTTCCTGTAACCGGCGCCCGTTCTTCCCAGCTGCGATGAGCCACGCGCCCGGATGCCGGGCGGCTGTTCGCTCATCGGTGGCGGGCTGGGGAGGCGGGTGGCGGCGCGCGCAGCCCGGGAATCGACGCAGTCGGGGTCGGATCGCTACGGTTCCGTGACCGTGTCCGGCGCCCGCCGGTCATCGGGTCGACAAGGAGCCACCATGACCTCACTCGACGGACGAGTCGCGATCATCACCGGTGCCGGACGCGGGATCGGGCGGGAGCACGCGCTGTTGTTCGCCGAGGAAGGCGCGAAGCTGGTCGTCAACGACCTCGGGGGAGCGAACGACGGTGAGGGCAGTGATGCCACGCCGGCCGAGGAGGTCGCAGCCGAGATCCGTGCGAAGGGCGGCGAGGCCATCGCCAACGGCGACGACGTCGCTGACTGGGAGGGCGCACAGCACCTCGTCAATGCGGCGATCGAAGCGTTCGGTGGGCTCGACATCCTCGTGAACAATGCGGGCATCCTGCGCGACCGGGTGATCGTCAACATGACCGAGTCCGAGTGGGACGCCGTGATCGCCGTGCACCTCAAGGGCCATTTCGCACCGACGCGCTGGGCGTCGGCCTACTGGCGTGAGGAACACAAGGCCGGACGCGGCAAGCGCCGCAACCTCGTGCACACCTCGAGCACGTCGGGCCTGTTCTCCAACCCCGGCCAAGCGAACTACGGCGCAGCCAAGTCGGGCATCGCCACGTTCAGCCAGATCGCGGCGAAGGAACTCGCCCGCTACGACGTGCAGAGCAACTGCATCGCGCCGGGCGCCCGCACCCGGCTGACGCTCGCCACGCCGGGGCTCGAGGAGATCATGACGCCGAGGGAAGGCGCCTTCGACGAGTGGGATCCGGCGAACATCTCGCCGCTGGTCGCCTACCTCAGCAGCACGGCGTGCCAGTTCACCGGCGAGACGTTCTTCGCCCAGGGTGGTGTGGTCAAGCGGGTGCGCTCGTGGGAGATGGGAGACACCGTCGAGCAGCACGCCAAGTGGACCGTCGACGATCTCGCCGAAGCACTCGCCCCGTTGGCCGACTGACCGGTCGAGGTGCCTGGCACCCCGTGACCGGTCAGTGTCGGGACGCGGCGTACTCGGCGACCCGCTCGAGCACGTCGGCGCTCGCCTTGGCGGTGGAACCGCTGTCGAACGGCGGCTGCGGGTCGTATTCGATCATCAGCTGGGCGGCCTCGGCGGCCGTGCGGTCGACGAGCAGTTCGACGAGTCGGAGCGCCATGTCGATGCCGCTGGAGACACCCGCAGCCGTGATGACGCGCTCGTCGAGATGTTCGACGATGCGTTGACCGGTCGGCACGGCCCCGTGCTGGCCGAGCAGGTCGAGGGCGCTCCAGTGCGTCGTGGCGGTGAGGCCCTGCAGGAGCCCTGCGGCAGCGAGCACCAGTGAACCGGTGCACACCGACGTGGTGAACGTCGTCGATGCGTGAGCGGTGCGTACCCAGTCGAGCACCCGCTCGTCGGTCATCAACTCGCGCGTGCCGACGCCGCCCGGGAACACGACGATGTCGGGTCGAGCCATCTCCTCGAACGTCGCATCGACGACGATGCCCAACATGGCGTTGTCGGATCGAACGACGGCGCGCTCGTGGCCGACGAACGTGACGTCGAAATCGGGAATTCGTTGCAACACCTCGTACGGCCCGATCCCGTCGAGTGCGGTGAATCGAGCGAACAGAGGGATCGCGATGCTGGTCACGGCGCCACCGTACCGGTGCGTCGGGCCGCGGGTAGCGTGGGTTCGTGGACGTACGCATCGGAGTGACCCAGGCCCCCCGCGAGATCAACATCGAACTCGCCGAAGACGCTGACCGCGACGACCTGAAGTCACGGGTCGAGGCGGCGCTGGCGGGAGCGACCGACGTGCTGTGGATCACCGACAAGCGCGGCAAGGACGTCGCCATCCCCTCCGCGAAGATCGCCTACATCGAACTCGGCTCGGCAGACGGCGATCGCCGGATCGGCTTCGGAGGCTGAAACTGGTTTCCGCCGGTCGACCAGGGCTGCTCGACCTCGACCTGCTCTGGGTCACCGGCAAGGGCGGCGTCGGCAAGACCACCGTCGCGGCTGCGATCGCCGACGTCGCGGCCCGCCACGGTCGACGCACGCTGGTGTGCGAGATGGATGCGAAGGGTGCACTCGCCAACGCGTTCGACGTCGGTGAGCTGCGCTTCGAGCCCACCGAGGTGGCGCCGAACCTGCACGCGATGGCGATGAACACCGAGGACTCGTTGCGCGAATACCTGCGGCTGTTCGTCCGGATCCCGCTGCTCGGGCGCATCGGTCCGCTCGCGTCGACGTTCGACTTCGTCGCCGACGCCGCACCAGGGGTGAAGGAGATCCTCGGTGTCGGCAAGCTCTGCTGGGAGGTGCGCGAACGCAACTACGACCTGATCGTCGTCGACGCCGAAGCGAGCGGACACATCGTCAGCCAGATCGGTGCGCCACGCGTGATCGCCGATCTCGTGCAGGTCGGGCTCGTGCGCGACCAGACGCAGTGGATGCTCGACATCCTCGACGATCCGACGCGCACGGGCGTCGCTGCGGTGACGACGCCGGAGGAGATGCCGGTCACCGAGACGATCGAGCTGCTCGCCCGGCTGCGCGCCGAGACCGGCGCCCACCCGTCCGCCGTGATCGCCAACCGCGTCCTGCCGGCGATGTTCAACCGGCGCGAGCAGAACGTCGTCGACCGCCTCGACGATGCGATGCCGATCCTCGTCGATGCCGCCGGCGCCGGCGTGCGCACGGTCGTCGATGCGGCACGCCTGACCGAGTCACGGCGCGCGACCGGTGCGCTCCACCTCGATCGGCTGCGCACCTGGATCGAGGGCACCGACGAGGTCGACGACTTGCCGATCGTCGTCGTGCCCGAACTGTTCGCTCGCGCCTCGGGCCCTCGGGTGGTGTCGCTGGTCGCCGACGCGCTGACCGACGAACTCGACCCCGAGCCCGTATCGAGGCAGCGGAGGACACGTTCATGAGCGACCTCGACAACCTGCTCGCCAGCCGCGAGATGATCCTCGTCGCCGGTTCCGGAGGCGTCGGCAAGACCACCATCGCCGCCGCCCTCGGCATCGCCGCAGCGACGCGCCAGAAGGGCCGCGTGCTCGTGCTCACCGTCGACCCCGCCCGGCGCCTGGCAACGGCGCTCGGGCTCGACGAGTTCGGCAACACGCCGGTGCGCATCGATCCCGCCGGCTTCGCCGACGCGGGGATGAAGGTGCGAGGCGAGGTGTGGGTGGCGATGCTCGACACCAAGGCCGGGTGGGACGAGCTGATCACCCGTCACGCACCCGACGCCGAGATCCGCGATGCGGTGTTGGCCAACCCGCTGTACGAGAACATCACCAGCCGCTTCGTGCACAGCCACGAGTACCTGGCGATGGAACAGCTGCACGACCTCCACGCCCGCGGTGACTTCGACCTCGTCATCGTCGACACGCCGCCGTCGCGCAACGCGCTGTCGATCCTCGACGCGCCCAGCCGGATGGTCGAGTTCTTCGGGAGCCGACTGCTGCGGTGGCTGACGGTGCCCTACCGGTCGCGGCTGTTCACCATGGCCTCGAAGCCGTTCTACCAAGTGGCCGACCGGGTGCTGGGCTCGCGTTTCCTGCAGGACATCGCGGACTTCTTCGTCCTGTTCCAGGCGATGGAGAGCGGGTTCGTGCGGCGCGCTCGTGAGGTCGAGGCGCTGCTCGTCGACCCCCGGACGGCCTTCGTGGTGGTGACCACGCTGGAGACGGCGCCGAGCCACGAGGCCCGCTTTCTCGCCCGCTCGCTGGTCGAGCGTCAGATGTGCCTCGGTGCGATCGTCGCCAACCGGGTCCTGCCCGAGGAGTTGGCCGGTGGCGCCGCTGCCGACAGTGCAGCCGCGCTGCTCGATCAGGCGTCGGGCCCACTTGCCGACGCCGTCGCCGAACGCCTCGACGCACCGGTGAAGGCGGTGCGTTCGGTCCTCACGCAGATCGCGACGCGTTTCGACGACGTCGCACTGGTGGCCGCCGGCGAGTCCGACCGACGCGCCGAGTTGGCGGCGATGGCGCCGACGATGGTGTCGGTGCCGTGGCTCGAGGGCGACATTCACGACCTCTCCGGCTTGGGTCGCCTCGCCGGTCACCTGCGCAACGCATGATCTTCAGGCAGAATCAACGGTGATGACCTCTCTCGCAGAACTGGCCCGCGAGCACTCAGCGCTCGAACGCGACGACATCGATCACCTGCACCGGCTCACCGCCGAATGGGCGTTCCTCGCCGACCTCTGCTTCGCCGATCTGCTGCTGTACGTTCGCTCGGCGGCCGGCAAGTGGCTGATCGTCGACCAGGTGCGACCGGCCACGAACCAGACGATGTACGTGACCGACTACGTCGGTTCGTGGGCCGACGGTGACGAAGCGGAGCTGATCGAGCAGGCGGCCGACAGCGGCCAGCGCGTGGAGGGATCGATCGACCTCGACGGTGGCGCCGACGACGTCAACCACGGACGCATGCTGGCGATCCCCGTTCGGCGCGGCGACCGCGTGATCGCCGTGTTGACCAAGGAATGGAAGGTTCGCGCCGGCCGCCCGCTCGGCGAGCTCGAACGCAACTACTCGTACATCTTCGAAGAGTTCGTCCAGATGATCGAGGCCGGCTCCTTCCCGTTCGCCGGCCGGGTCGCCGACTCCAGTGCCGCTCCCCGCGTCGGCGACGGCGTGCTCACGCTCGACTCCAGCGGCACCGTCACCTACGTGTCGCCGAACGCCAATTCGGCGCTGCACCGGGTGGGCATCCAGGCCAATCCGGTCGGGATGCGGCTCGCCGAGCTCGGATTCCACGACGGTCCGGTCCGCCAGGCGTTCGAACGGTTCGAGCCGATCGTCGAGGAGTTCGAACAGGGCACCGACGTCACGCTGTTGTGCCGGTGCGTGCCGATCGTGACCAGGTCGGACACGGGACGCGACATCGCCGGGGGCCTGCTGCTCGTCCGCGACGTCACCGAACTGCGCAAGCGCGATCGTCTGTTGCTCAGCAAGGACGCCACGATCCGCGAGATCCACCACCGGGTGAAGAACAACCTGCAGACGATCTCGTCACTGCTGCGGCTGCAGGCCCGGCGCCTGACGAACCCGGAGGCGAAGGCGGCCGTCCAGGAATCGGTGCGGCGCATTCGCACCATCGCGCTCGTGCACGAATCGTTGTCGCGCGAGCCGGGCGAGGACATCGCGTTCATCGAGATCGTGCGACCGTTGCTCCGCCTCGCCGAGGAGGGCCTCCAGTCGCCCGACCGACCCGTGCGGTTCACCGTGAGCGGTGACGGTGGGCGCATCCCGGCCAACACGGCGACACCGTTGTCGGTCGTGCTGACCGAGCTGTTGCAGAACGCCGTCGACCACGGATTCCCCGAAGGCAGCGGCGGTGGCGAGGTGCAGGTGGCGCTGTCCCAGCGTGATCGCAACCTGACGGTCCGCGTGGTCGACAACGGACGTGGGGTCGATCCGTCGTTCGACATCGATCATGCGAAGGGGCTCGGACTCTCGATCGTGCGGACGTTGGTGACCACCGAACTGAACGGCACCATCGACATCCGCCCGGCGACCGCCGACGATCTGGTCGGCGCGGGCCTCGGCGATGGCTACGACCGTCAGCACGGCACCGTCATCGAACTCTGTGTCCCCACCGCTGAATAGTTTCGGAGGCTCACGGCGAGACGGTGCCTGACGATCGAGGTCGCCTCCGATCCGGCTCGTCGCTGGCGCTTCCCTCGCCGGCTGACCTCACGTCCCAGGCGGCCTCACTGTCACACTGTGCCGGGTCAAACGTGACAGTTCGCGGTCAATCGGCTGTCGGCGAACCCAACCTCAACCCACGCACCTCAACTCACGCGGGCGGCGCGGGCGGCGGCGACGCGGCGGCGACGGATGACGCGGCGCTCCTCTTCGGTGAGGCCGCCCCAGATGCCCGAGTCCTGGTTCGTCTCGAGTGCGAAGTCGAGACACTGCTTGGCGACCGAGCACTCCTCGCACACTTCCTTGGCCCGGTCGATCTGCACCAGCGCATGTCCTGTCGTGCCGACCGGGAAGAAGAGTTCCGGATCGGTGTCGCGGCAGATGGCGTCATCACGCCATTCGTAATCCGCGGCTCCAAGGGTGAGGCTGGACGCAAGGATCGACACGTTCGTGCTCCTCGAAGGTGGCTGAGGCGGGTGACCGCCGGGGGGGATGGGGCACCGCCGAAAGGGCGGAGGGCGTTTGAGCCGCGATGAACTGTAGGCGTCAAGTCGTTGGGCCGCAAGGGTCCATTCGCCCTTTGTTCACGTTCCGGGCCGAGACGCGGGCCATGATGGCCCGATGCTCGTACTCGGCCATCGTGGCGCCTCCGTCGCCGCCCCGGAGAACACCCCCGAGGCCTTCGCCCTCGCTGACCGGATGGGCGCCGACGGCGTCGAGCTCGACGTTCGCCGCGTCGCCGACGGCCGGCTCCTCGTCGCCCACGACCCGCTGCCGGAGTCGCTCGAAGACGTCGACGCCCTCGGGCTCTGCACGCTCGCCGAGGCTCTCGACGCCTGCGGGCAGCGCATGCTCGTCAACGTCGAGATCAAGAACTGGCGTGACGATTCGGGTCACGACTCGACGATGTCGATGGTTGCGCCGGTCATCGACGAACTCCGCCGGCGAGGGCCCGCTGCTCGTCGACGATGGCTGATCTCGTCGTTCTCGTGGAGCACGGTGGCGGCGTGCCACGAACATGATCCGGAGATCGCCACGGCATGTCTGACGTCCGCCGCAGTGGACGAATCGACGATCGAGCGGCTGGCCGCAGCCGGCCACAGCGCACTGCACCCGTGGGATCCGCAGGTCGACGAGGCGTTGGTGGCGACGTGTCATCGCCACGGGCTCGCCGTGAACACGTGGACCTGCAATGACCCCGCACGGTTGGTCGAGCTCGCCGGACTGGGCGTCGACGGCGTGTGTACCGACGTGCCGGACCGTGCGTTGTCGGCGCTCGGACGCACCGATGCGGCCGCCGCCCCGGTGTGGCCGACGCACTGACGGATCAGGCGGGAAACACCAACTTGACCGCATCGGGAACGTGGAGGAACTCGAGACGTTTCGTGGCGCCGAGCGCATCGCCGTCGAGCTGGTAGGGGAACGGTGTCTCGTGTTCGACGACCAGGTGGGTCACGTCGACGCGGATGTCGAGGTGGGCGGCCGGCTTCACGCCGCCACCGCGAAGTGCGCCGGCGAGCGAGGTGAGGATCGCTGCCGCGTTCATCGTGGTGAACGTGATCGCGACGAGACCGCGTTCGAGCGTGGCCGCCGTTGACAGATCGAGCGGCCGGTTGCCGAGGTACGTGTACGGATTGGTGTTGAGCACGATCGTGAAGTAGCCGTCGTCGACGTCGGGCCCGCCGTCGCCGTGCAGCCGGAAGTGCGGCGTGTGACGGTCGTAGCCGCTGAGCCACGTCGAGAGACCCGACCAGATGAACAGCGGGTGCCCGAGCCAACGCTTGAGCGACCCGTGCCGTTCGACCCGTTCGACGACGGCGGCGTCGAAGCCGACGCCGGTGTGGAAGCAGAAGTACCGGCCGTTCACCTGCCCGAGGCCGATCGGGCGCAGGTCGCCGGCGTCGATGCCGTCGGCGACGCGTTCGACGGCTTCCACCGGATCGTTCGGTAGGCCGAGTGTGCGGGCGAACACGTTGGTCGAACCGCCCGGGAGCACGCCCAGCGCAGTGTCGGTCCCGGCGATCCCCGTGGCCACTTCGTTGAGCGTCCCGTCGCCGCCGAACCCGATGACGACGTCGAACTCGCGGCGGGCGGCGTCGTGTGCGAATCGGGTGGCGTGCCCACGGCGATTGGTCTCGACGATCTGGACGTCGTGGCCGCGGCTGAGGCGGCGATGCACGATCACGGTGTTGCGCGCCGTCACCGACGATGCGAAGGAGTTGACCACCAGCAGGATCCGCAAGGCGCCGACGGTACCAATGCGCAGCAGTGACTTGGTCACACGGGTTTGGGCGTTAGTTGACGCACCGGTAACTTGGGCCTTCTTATGAACGTCATCGTCTGTGTGAAACAGATCCCCGACCCGGCGTTGCCAGGCGAGTTGGATCCCTCCACCAACACGCTCAAGCGTGATGGCAAGCTCATCCTCGACGAGTCCGACAGCTACGGCGTGGAGATGGCCCTCCAGCTCGTCACCGCTGCGGGCGGCGGCGAGGTCAGCCTCGTGTCGATGGCACCGAACGACGAGACGTCGGGTCTGCGCACCGCCCTCGCGATGGGTGCCGCGAAGGCCGTGCTCGTCAGCGATCCGTCGCTGTCCGGCGCCGATGCGCTCACCACGGCCAAGGTGCTCGCCGCGGCGTCGAAGAAGCTCGGCGACGTCGATCTGATCATCGCCGGCACCGAGTCGTCCGACGGCTACACCGGCACCGTTCCCGAGCAGATGGCCGAAGTGCTCGGTCTCCCGTCGATCACGTTCGCCAAGAGCATCGAGGTCGCCGACGGCACCGTCAAGGTCGATCGTCAGACCGAGTCGGGCTACGACGAGGTCACCTGCTCGCTGCCCGCCGTGGTCTCGGTGACCGCCGGCGTGGTCGAGCCCCGCTACCCGAGCTTCAAGGGCATCATGGCCGCGAAGTCCAAGCCGGTCGAGACCGTCACCGCCGGCGACCTCGGCATCGAGTCGGTGTCGTGGGCGCAGCAGATCGTGTCCGTCGAAGACGCTCCCGCCCGCGAGGCCGGCGAAGTGATCGAGGACGACGGCGAGAGTTTCAACAAGATCGTCGAGTTCCTCGACAACCTGAAAGTCATCTGAGGAGACCACGATGGGTATCGACAACATCTGGGTGTTCGCGCAGTCCACCGACGGCGTCCCGACCACCGGCACACTCGAACTGCTCACCAAGGCCCGCAGCTTCGGTGGCACCGTCTCGGCGTTCATCGCCGGTGACGGCGCCGGCGCCGCTGCTGCGCTCGGTGACCACGGCGCGGCCAAGGTCTACGCCACGGGCGACCTGGGCGGAGCCCTGCCGGGTGTGGCCGTCGCTGCGGCGATGAAAGCGGTGATCGACGGCGGCGACAGCCCCGATCTCATCATGTTCCCGCAGAGCTACGAAGGCCGCGACGTCATGGCGCGCCTGTCGGTCAAGCTCGACCGCACCGTGCTCACCAACTCGACCTCGATCGACGTCGATGGTGATTCGGTCACCGTGCAGACGCCGATCTTCGGTGGCACCAAGCTCGTCAACTCCACCTTCACCGGTGAGCGTCCGTATCTCGCGGCGTTCCGGCCGAAGAGCTTCGTCGCCGAAGGCGGTGCAGGTGCGGCCGGAGAGGTCGTGTCCGCTCCGGTTCCCGATCTCGGTGCGACGGGTGGCGCGAACGTCACCGCCGTCCACGTCGAGGAGACGTCCGGGCCGAAGCTCGACGAAGCCGCCGTCGTGGTCGCCGGAGGCCGTGGCCTCGGCGAGGCCGAGAAGTACGAGATGATCGAGTCGCTGGCCAAGGCCCTCAAGGGCGCCCCGGGCGCTTCACGTGCGATCGTCGACGCCGGCTGGGTGCCCTACAGCTACCAGGTCGGCCAGACCGGCAAGGTCGTCAAGCCGACGGTGTACATCGCCGCCGGCATCTCCGGTGCCACCCAGCACATGGTCGGCATGAAGGGCTCGAAGAACATCATCGCGATCAACAAGGACAAGGAGGCGCCGATCTTCGGTGTCGCCGACCTCGGCATCGTCGGTGACGTCCACAAAGTGCTCCCGCAGCTCCTCGAAGCCCTCCAGTCCCGGACCTGACCCGTTCAACCTCGAGCCCATCGCGGGCCCGAGGGCTTATCGAGCGTCGCGGGCGAGGATGGCCCAGGCGATGTCTTCGTCGGGGTCCTCGACGGCGAGCTGGAGTTGCCAACCGGCCGCAGGCTCGTGGGCGTCCCACCGGTACCAGCGGAACTCGGCGGCGAGCTCGCCGAGCTCGTCCGGAGACACCGGCCAGTCGTCGAGCAGATCGCCGAGCGCTGCGAGCGTCCACCAGGCCCCGAACCGCCCGGACGCAGCGCCACGCCGGCGCCCGTGGGCGCCTCCGCTCGCCCCGGCCCACGCCAACCACGCGAGTGCGGTCGACGCCTCGAGCCGGGCGATGCGGGCGCGTCGCAGACCGAGCGCCCCGAGCGCCTCGGCGACGCCGCCCTCGACGCACACCACGTCGGCGTGGCCGTTCGAGCCGGTCAGCCACGGCTCGACCAGTTGGCGCACGGCGAGGTCGACGTCGTCGTCGAGAAGTTCACTGCGCACCGGCGTCACGTCGAGCCAGCGGTCGGGGAGATCCGGCATCGGGAACTCTGCTCCGGCGTCGGTGTAGGCGGCGAGCGGGTAGTCGGGTTCCCACTCCTGCAGCGCCAGCGGCAGATCGAGCACGGCGGGAAGATCGGGGGCGTCGACTCGCTCGCCGCGCAGCACGCACTCGTGGGCGACGAACGCCGCCCGGGGACCCAGGTCGAGGACCGAGCGCAGCTCGTCCCAGCGGTGGTGTTGCGCGGCGACCTCGGTGAGTGGCCCGATGGTGAAACGACCCGACAAGCCGTCGGACTCGTCGAGTACGGCAGCGACGTACTCGGGCGTGGCCAGCAGGGCCAGGCGGTACTCGGCCAGTGTCGCTGCGGGCCACAGTTGTCGTCCGGTCGCGACGGCGTGGCGCGATCGATCGCGCACCCGCAACAGCCCCGCCCAGTCGCGGGCGCTGCACCGGTCGTCGATCATCCGCACCAGTCCGTCGAGGTCGCCACGATGGATCAGTTCGTCGAGTCGCTCGTCCGCGACCGGAGGTGTCGCATCGTGGTCGTCGGACACGGTCACACCAGAGGCCACGGGTAGCGACGACCGGATGGATCGGTCGGGAAGCGGCGTTGGACGACGACTCGCCCGGCGCGCCGCTGGAGCGCCTCGATCTCGTCGTCGGCCAGCAGCGCTGCGATCGCCGGTGGGACGTGTTCGCACAGCGTCGCAACCTGCTCGAGCCACGGCTCGGCGATGTCCTCGCCGCCGAACTCCCAGATCACGGTGCGCAACTTGTCGTCCGCGGCGAAGCACAATCCGTTGTCGATGCCCCACACCGACGCCGGCTGTCCATCGCGCTCGGGAATCAACAGGACGTGGCCGCTCTTGCGGTCGGTGTTGTTCGCCAGCACGTCGAGCAGCGCCATGGCCCGCAAGCGGTCGTGCAGATCGGGGTGTGTCTCGTGGATCGTGAAGTAGTGCTGGCTGTGGTCAGCGGTGACGAACCACTGCACCGACCCTTCGCCCATGGGGCCGTCGCGCAGCACGGTCGGGGGGATGACGCCGAGGCCGAGCGCCTCGCTCAACAGGTAGGTCGCCACCTCGCGGCGGTGGAGGCCCGGCTCGAAATCCCACAACGGCCGTTCGCCACGTGTGGGTTTGTAGATCGCAGGGTGCGATCGGCCGTCGGCGACCACGTGGACGAGGAACGTGGCATTGCTGCTGTAGGGCATGCGGCCCTCGATCTCGATCTCGCCGCGCAGCAGGTGGCCGATCGGGTCGTCGATCGCATCCACCCGCAACTCGACGCCGCGCTCGTCCGCGTCCTCGTCGCCGTCGTCGTCCTCGTCGCCGTCGCCGTCGTCGTACGGGTCGTACTCGTCGTCGACGTCGTCGTGGTCGGTCTCGCTGGTCGACGGCTCGGACACGGTCAGTTCATCCGGGGGCAGTCGTGACCGTCGGGATCGATCGGGAAGGCGCACCACTGGCACGCCGGCCGCCCGGCCTCGACGACGCCGTCGGCATGGTCGCAGAACGCCGCCGCTTGACCCCGGCTGAGGTACAGGCGAACGTGCCCCCGGTCGTCGTCCTCGATCGCCTCGCCCTCCTCGTCGAGCTCCCCGATCTCTTCGAGCTGGATGAGTACACGGTCGTTCGAGCGGTCGTAACCGAGACCGATCGGACCGAGCACGAATGCCGGATCGAGCGGCTCGCGCAGCTCGAGGGTGCCGCTCATCGGTCGGTCCTCGGCAGGCGGGAGGTCGGCCAGCAGCCGCCGGAGATACTGGACGATCGCCGCGGTCTGCTGCTTCTCGCACTTGACGGTGACCCGCTGGTCGGCGGCACGGGCCTGCAGCAGGAACGTCCGCTCGCCCGGGCGACCGACCGTGCCGACCGTGAAGGCGGAGACTTCGTCGAACTCGTAGAACACACTCATGCCGAGACCCTCCTCACGACGGTTGGAGATCGGTCAGTGGCCGCCCGGTCGAGTTGACGGCGAGCACGACGGGACCGCCCGAGCCGTACCCGATTGCGGTCACCGACGCCGGGCTGATCACGATGCGCTGGAACAGGTCGATGTGGGTGCCCATCGCATGGGCGACCGCCGCCTTGATCGTGTCAGCGTGCGACACGCACACGATGGTGCCGCCCGGATGGGCTGCGCGGAGACGGTCGAGCGCGCTGACCATCCGCGTCTGCATCTCGGTGAAGCTCTCACCGTTCGGAAAACGGAACGTCGACGGCGCGCGCTGGACGGTCTGCCACTCCGGCAGCTTCATCAGCTTGTTGAGTTCCGCTCCGGTCCAGTCACCGAAATCGCATTCGAACAGCCCGCGGTCGACCTTCGTCTTGAGTCCGCGGACGGCGGCGATCGGCGCCGCCGTCTCCTTCGCCCGCTCGAGCGGCGACGAATACACGGCATCGACTCGTTTCAACTCACCGATGCGGGCGGCGGCGATGTCGGCTTGTCGGCGCCCTTCGTCGGCGAGGTGCAGACCCTTCGCCCGACCCGGCAGGACCTTGCCGGTGGTCGGCGTCTGGCCGTGGCGGACGAGCAGCACGGTGGTGAACGGCGGTGGGGGAGACTTCTTCGCTGTGGCCATGGAGTGCATCCAACCTACTGTCGAGGGCTGTGAGTGCGCTCGCCAGGCTCGAACGTGACGTCATCGGCTGCCGTGCCTGCCCGCGTCTGGTCGACTGGCGAGAGCTGGTCGCGCGCGAGAAGCGGGCGGCGCACCGTGACGAGGAGTACTGGGGTCGGCCGATTCCGGGATTCGGTGATCGTGACGCACGGATCGTCGTGCTCGGGCTCGCGCCGGCCGCCCACGGCGCCAACCGGACGGGCCGGGTCTTCACCGGCGATCGCAGCGGCGACTGGTTGTTCCGGGCGATGCACCGGGCGGGGCTGGCCAGCCAACCGGAGTCGGTGGCGCTCGACGACGGTCTCGAGGTGACCGACGCATGGGTGACCGCGGCCGTCAAGTGTGCACCCCCGGCCAACAAGCCCCTTCCGGCGGAACGTGACACGTGTGCGCCGTTCCTGCAGCGCGAGTTCGCAGCGCTCGAGCGGGTGAACGTCGTGGTGTGTCTCGGCCAGTTCGGCTATCAGGCGGCGTGTGCGCATTTCGGGGTGCGGCCCCGCCCGAAGTTCGGACACGGTGTGGAGGTGGCGATCGAGGGCGGACCCACCCTGATCTGCTCGTTCCATCCCAGCCAGCAGAACACGTTCACCAAGCGTCTCACCGAGCCGATGCTCGACGCCGTGTTCGCCCGGGCGGTCGAACTGGCCGCTGGCGCCGGCGCAGAGGCCGCCGGTGCGGAGGGTGGCGGTCGCCAGTAGCCTCGCGTTGCTGTGATCTCGTCTCGTCGTCTGCGTCGCCCGTCCGCCAACCTGCTGGCCATCGGCCTCGTCGCCGTGGTCGGGGTGTCGGCGTGCACGTCGGATCCGAGCGCCCAGCGCGTCGCCGAGGACCTCGTGAAGACCCAGACCCAGGACGAGCCAGAGATCCAGGACTGCATGCTCGGCGTCATCGAGGACTACGACCTGAACACGCTCGGCGACGACGCATTGAGTGACAATCCGGACATCAGCGGTCCGGCGATGGCCGAACTCGACAAATTCGAAGCCGATCTCGCCGCCTGCGATCCCGAGGGCGTCACCCGCACCGGAACTCCCTGACCGGTTACGAGGTGCCGGGAGCCCGTGCGGTTACGCGGTGCCGGGCACCGGTGCGGCGGCCTTCTTCTTGGGTGGTGGCACACCGACTGCGGGGGCGGCGTCGGCGTCGTTCGGCCAGCGGCGGCGGCTGACGATCGACAGCAGTCGCAGGAGTCGCATTGCGGTCTCGTCGGTTTGTGCGGGTTTGGCGATGATCGAGCCGTCGGCGATCATCCGCTCGATCACCTGCTCGCCGAGTTCGGTGCGCACGATGGTGAGGGTCCAGTCGTTGTCCTCGCCGATGCCGCCGGTGGACACGTCGGCGTGTTCGGCGGCGAAGTCGGGGCAGTGGGTGCAGCCCTTGCGGGTCCAGCCGTGGCATTCCTTGAGGTCGACCTCGTGGTAGGAGCCGTCCTTCATCCAGATCTGGAAGACGCCCTTGATGTTCATCTTCACCATGTCCTGTTTCTTCAGGCCGTACTTGGCTTCGAACAGTTCGGTGAAGATGGCGTCGTCGAACGTCTTCGAGCACAAGAGGCCGATGTTGAACAGGAACGGTTTGGAGACCTTGCCGGCCTTGCGGTCCCACATCGTCGGCGGTGACGACGTCTGGCACCCCATGCCGACCAGGGCGAGACGTTCGTAGCCCTTCTCCTTCGCCTCGGGCAGCGCAAGCGGATTGGCGCAGTAGGTGTAGCGGCTGCCGGCGGTGGCGAGGATCTCCTCCTTGGTGGCGACGACGGCGGGCTTGGCCTTCCATGCGTCGTCGTCCTCGACGCCCGACACGAGAGCGGCGTCGATGTAGTCGTGCTCGCGCAGCCAGATCAGCATCGCCGAGACGAGCCCGCCGTCCTGGCCCATCTTGTGGACCATGTCGTCGCTGGCGCGGGTGAGATAGAGCTGGCGCCAGATGCCGGCCATCTCGTCGGGTTCGCGGACCCGGCCGAACAGGTGCATGTCGGCCGAGGGCTCCCACGCCCGGAAACGGGGACAGGCCCGAGTGCAGGTGGTGCAGCCACCTCCTTCGCCGAAGCCGTGGATGCAGTTGTCGAGGCCGAGTTCCTCTTCGAGGTGGAACGGGATGTACTTGCCCTCTTCGTGCTCGTAGCCGATCACGTCGTGGGGGCATGTGACCACGCAGCCGGCGCAGCCCGTGCACAACCCGGTCGTGATGACCTCGGCGTACAACTCCTTCCACTGCGCCGTCCAACGACCTGCGTTGGCAGGAGTGGCGGGCGCATCTGACTCGACGGTCGTCATCCCGCCGACTGTACGCGACGGACCGCTCTCACGACCATGCGACCGCCAAGTCCGGGCAGTACGACGACGACGCAACGTGCGCCGGCGAGGGAAGCGCCAGCGACGAGCCGGAGTCGGGCCGACCTCACGTTCCCCACCACTGGCACGCCGTGAGGCCCGACAGGAGAGAAGGGAAGCGCCAGCGACGAGCCGGAGTCGGGCCGACCGCGTTCCCCACCACTGGCACGCCGTGAGGCCCGACAGGAGAGAAGGGAAGCGCCAGCGACGAGCCGGAGTCGGGCCGACCTCGCGTTCCCCACCAGCGGCGTGCCGTGAGGCCCGACACACCAAGAGATAACGAAGGTCCCCGAGCCTGGCCCCTCTGAGGACGCAAAGGGAGGCTCGGGGACCAACGGGCGGAACGCAACGATGCGTCCCGATCGGGTTGGGTGGGCGGTGACTAGATGGCGTCGACGCCCTCTTCAGCGGTGCGGATTCGCACGAGGCGATCCACGTCGGTGACCCAGATCTTGCCGTCGCCGATCTTGCCGGTGGCGGCGGCGGACACGATCGTGTCGACCACGCTGTCCACCGACTCGTCCGCAACGACGATGCCGAGGCTCACCTTGGGAACGAAGTCGATCTTGTACTCCGCTCCTCGGTAGGTCTCGGTGTGGCCGCCCTGCCGGCCGAAGCCGCGGACCTCCGACACGGTGATCCCGGCGACGCCGATGGCCTTGAGGGCATCTTTGACGTCGTCGAGCTTGAACGGCTTGATGACCGCTGTGACGAGTTTCATGTATTGGTTCCTTTGAAAGTGTTTCGCTCGATGAGATCAGCTGGTGTGCGCCATGTCGGTGGCGTAGCCCTGGAGGCCGTGCTCGAGGACGTCGAGGCCCTCGACCTCCTCCTCTGGGGCCACCCGCAGGCCGATGGTGCTCTTCAACACGAAGAACAAGATGCCGGTGCAGAGGACGACCCATCCCAGGATGATCACCGCCATCAACGCCTGGACGACGAGCTGGTCGATTCCGCCACCGTAGATCAGGCCGGCGTCCTCACGACCGAGGAAGGCATCGTCGTACTTGGCGAAGAGGCCGACCGACAGCAGGCCCCACAGACCGCAGATGCCGTGGACGCTGACGGCGCCGACCGGATCGTCGATCTTGATCTTGTCGAAGAACAGCACCGAGAAGACGACGAGCACACCGGCGATGCCACCGATCACGACCGACCAGACCGGGGTGACGGCGCCGCACGGGGCGGTGATCGCCACCAGGCCGGCGAGCACGCCGTTGCCGATCATGGCGAGGTCGGGCTTGCCGCTCACCAGGGTGATCGTGATCGCCGTGAGAAGACCACCGGCGGCGGCGGCGAGCATCGTGTTGACGGCGATGCCCGAGACGAACTCGTCGGCGAGCAGTTCCGAGCCGGGGTTGAAGCCGAACCAGCCCACCCAGAGGATGAACACACCGAGGATGGCGAACGGGATGTTGTGGCCGGGGATCGCACGGGGCGAACCGTCAGCGGCATAGCGGCCGATGCGTGGTCCGAGGAACCATGCGCCCATGAAAGCGGCGATGCCGCCCGTCATGTGCACGATGCCCGAGCCGGCGAAGTCCGAGAACACCGCACCGTTGATGTTGATGTCGGCGATCAGGCCGCCGCCCCACGTCCAGTGCACGATCACCGGGTAGATGAACGCGCACATCACTGCGGAGAAGATCACGTACGACCAGTACTTCGTCCGTTCGGCCATTGCGCCCGACGCGATGGTCACGGCCGTCGCCGCGAACACCGCCTGGAAGAAGAACGACGTGCCGGGGCTGAGCCCTCCTTCGGGGATCGCCGCCAGGTCGAGATCCTGCAGGAAGAAGTTGCTGGTCCCGATGAACCACCCACCGCTCTCGCCGAACGCGAACGCCCAGCCGGTGGCGAAGAAGGCCAGGATGCCGACGATCGCGTCGGTCATGTTCTTGGCGAAGATGTTGACGACGTTCTTCGCTCGTGTCATGCCGGCTTCGACGAGTGCGAAGCCCGCCTGCATGAAGAACACGAGCACGCCGGCGATGAACACCCAGATGTTGTTCAGGTAGTCCTGCGCCGTCGGGACGTAGTCCTGGGCGAAGCCGACGGATGGGGTGATGGCCAAGATGGCGACGACGCCACCCAGGCCGGAAACGATTCGAAGCGCTCTGTTGCGCACGGGTCCTCCAGAGGGATAGGAAACGGGGATTGCGGAGTCCAGTGGCGCCATTGCCTCCCGGATTGCGAGGCGCAACATAAAGGTGCGGCATTTCCCGCTTGTCGCCGAACTGTTTCGTCCGTGTGAATGGTCCCTCGTCGAAAACTTGACCCGCGGGTCAAGTGGAGGGGCAGAATGGGGGAATGGATCTCTCCTATCCCCCCGAAGCCGAGGAATTCCGCGCCGAGATCAGGACGTGGTTGCACGACAACCTGCCCGACGGCTGGTTCGAGGACGACTTCGAGATGACCGACGAGGAACGCAAGCGCTTCAACGAGGAGTGGCCGCAGAAGCTGTTCGAAGGCGGTTGGATCTGCGCCACGTGGCCGGCGGAGTACGGCGGCAAGGGGCTGACGACGATGCAGGGCGTCGTGCTGTCCGAGGAGTTCGCGAACGCCAAGGCGCCGATGCGCGGCGACTTCTTCGGCGACACGCTCGTCGGGCCGACGATCCTCCAATGGGGCACCGAGGAGCAGAAGAAGGAGTTCCTGCCCGGCATCCTCAGCGGCACGACGCGCTGGTGCCAGGGCTTCTCCGAGCCCAACTCCGGCTCCGACCTCGCGTCGCTGAAGACCACCGCCGTGCTCGACGGTGACGAGTGGGTCATCAACGGCCAGAAGGTGTGGACCACCCAGGGCCACCACGCCGACTACTGCTTCCTGCTCACCCGTACCGATCCCGACGCGAAGAAGCACGCCGGCATCTCCTACATGCTGGTGCCGATGCGCCAGGAGGGTGTCGAGGTCCGCGGGATCACCCAGCCCGACGGCACCGCTGAGTTCTGCGAGGTCTTCTTCGACAACGCCCGGTGCGCGAAGGACGCCGTCGTCGGTGGTGTCAACAACGGTTGGAAGGTCGCCAACTCCACGCTGGCGTTCGAGCGGGGCCAGTCGGCGACGACCGGATACCGGCGCTTCGCCGAGGAGTACCGCCTGCTGGTCGAAGCGGCCACCGACAAGGGCGTGATCGACGATCCGCTGATCCGCCAACGGCTGATGGAGTACTACACGAAGATCCAGATCCTGCGGATCAACGGGCTACGCAACCTGTCGGCGACGCTCGCCGGCGGTGGCGACATGGGCACGATCGCGCTGGGAGCGACGAACAAGATGTTCTGGTCCGAGATGCACAAGGCGGCGATGGAACTCGCCGTCGACATCCACGGCGCCGACGGCATGCGGATCGACGCCGGGCCGGAGTCGGGCAGTTGGCCCGGAGCGGCTCGCGACAAGCGTCGCGAGGGTTACCCGGTGAGCCCGATGATGTCGTCGTTCTTCTTCTCGCGCTCCGAGACGATCTGGGGCGGCACCAGCCAGATCCAACGCAACATCGTCGGCGAGCGCGTCCTCGGCCTCCCCAAGGAACCCAAGCCCGCCACCGAGTAGCCCCACCCCGATCTCGTGAACAAGGTGCGCACCTGGGCCGCATCTGGTTCACGAGAAGCGATCAGGCAGCGGCGAAGGTGGCGGCCCTGTGCCGATGGAGGGCCACGAGTTGGGCGATCACGCCTTCGAAATCCTCGGCGAGCTCCTGGTCGGTCACCCGCTCGACCTGCCATCCGCCAAGCCGCGCTGCGCGATCGCGGGTCTTGTCGTACTGAGCGTCCAGTCGTCCGCCGTGCCAGGTGACGTGGTCGATCTCGAGCGCCCACTTGATCGACGGGTCGGCCCCGTCGACATGGATCAGCGCTCCGCTCGCAAGCCGTATGGGGTATTGGCGGACCAGCACGATGCCACGTGCTTCGAGGGCTGCGAGCACCCGCAGTTCGAGCCCGGAGCCGGCCGGCTTCTGCCAGTCCGCTCTTTTCGACATGACCCGCTTCACCCGCGCCAGGCCGGGCCGTCCGCGCGCCTGGAGTCGACGTGCGGTTCGCCACAGCGTGGACAGTGTCGTGTGCTGGTCGAGCACCCATTCGGTCAGCCGTTCGAAGCGTTCGTCGTCGAGGTCGCGCGCGCAGTCGAACCATGCGCGCGGAGGAGATGCAACACGAATGCCATCGTCTCGCTCGACGATGTCGTCGGCAGCGATGAGGTTCGAGCGCCGAAGGACGACACCTCGCGTGATCGGCGTCCGGTCGTGAGCGAGCAGCATGTGCGGGACATCTGGTTGCCACACGTGTCGGAACCTCCAGAGGCGGGCCGCCGCAACCCCGCTGACGAGCGCCGCCGGGTCTGCGGCGCATGCTGCAGCGCATCGCGCTTCGAAGCTGTCGGGCGACGTGGTGAGTCGGTAGACGTGTTTGTGCTCGACGACGAGGAGCCCGCTCGTCACCAGCCGTCGCAGACTGTGTCGAGGCACTCCATCGCCGAGCAGCTGATCAAACGTCACGATGCCGTGCCGTCGGGAGATGACGGTCGCGAGTGCTGGCGAGATGGTGGCCATGGGATCTCCTGCTGTCGGATCGCTCATTCGTGGGCCGAGGCCGAGCGGGTGATCCCGTGAGGGGAACGCTATGGATCGAGCAGTGTGAATGCACCATGCTTGCCAACTCGTGATCAAGGTGCGGGCCAGGTGCGCATCTTGTTCACGAGAACGAAATCGGAGGGCGTGGATGGGTGCGGGCCGACGGGGTACGGTCGAGGCTCGTGGACGAATTGCTCGAGGACGATGGCAGCCCTCGAACGATTTCGCGCGAACTGATCGAGCTGTTGCACCGGATCGGGCTCGACGACGTGCGTGAACGCCAGCGGCTGTGCGATCTCGAGATCCTGACGATGGGAATCTCGTTCACCGTGTATTCCGACGGTGAGAACATCGACCGGGCGTGGCCGTTCGACATCATCCCGCGACTGATCGCCGGCGACGAGTGGAGCGTGGTCGAACGTGGGCTGGCGCAGCGGCTCCGAGCGCTCAACCACTTCATCGACGACATCTACAACGACCGGCGGATCATCGCCGACGGCGTGTTCCCGGCCGAGCTGCTCGACGACTCCGCGAACTTCCGACCGGAGTGTCGAGGCGTGCATCCCAAGTTCGGCGTGTGGGCCCACATCTCCGGATCCGACCTGGTTCGTGCCGGCGACGGGCAGCTCTACGTGTTGGAGGACAACCTGCGCGTGCCGTCGGGCGTCAGCTACGTGCTGGAGAACCGTGGGATCGCCAAGCGCACGTTCCCCGAGCTGTTCCAGCGCTACCGCATCCGTCCGGTCGACGCCTACACCGACGAGCTCAATCGCCTGCTGTCGTCGCTCGCACCGGAAGATCGCCACGAGCCGTGCATCGTCGTCCTCACGCCCGGGATCTTCAACTCCGCCTATTTCGAGCACTCGTTCCTCGCCCAGCGGATGGGCGCCGAACTCGTCGAGGGCCAGGACCTGGTGGTCGGCGACGACGAATGCGTCTACATGAAGACGATCCAGGGCCTCGAACGCGTCGACGTGATCTACCGTCGTATCGACGATCTGTTCCTCGATCCCGAAGCGTTCCTGCCCGACTCGATGCTCGGCGTTCCCGGCCTGATGCGCGCGTGGAAGGCCGGCAACGTCGGCATCGCCAATGCTCCAGGTGCCGGCGTCGCGGACGACAAGGTCGTCTACGCGTGGGTCCCCGACATGATCCGGTACTACCTCGGTGAGGAGGCGCTGATCCCCAACGTCCCGACGTACCGGTGCATGTACGACGACGAACGCGACCACGTACTCGGGAATCTCGGCGACCTCGTGCTGAAGCCGGCCAACGAGAGCGGTGGCTACGGCATCGTGATCGGCAACCGGGCGAGCACCGACGAACTCGATGCGGCCGCGGCGTCGATACGGGCCGATCCACGCAACTGGGTGGCGCAACCGATCCTCGACCTGTCGACCGGCCCGACGCTCGTCGAGGAGGGCATCGAGCCGCGGCATCTCGATCTGCGCCCGTTCATCCTCACCGGCGAGAGCAGCTATGTGACCGCCGGCGGCCTGACGCGCGTCGCGCTCACCAAGGGTTCACTCGTCGTCAACTCCTCGCAGGGAGGCGGCAGCAAGGACACCTGGATCGTCGACATCGACCCTCCGCCGAGTCACCAGACGCAGACCGAGACGCAGACGGCACAGAGCCAGACCCAGGGCCAGGCGTCGCAGATGGAGATCGGCGACCGGAGCCGGACACAGTCGGTGGGTGGCTGATGGCGCTGCTGTCGCGGGTGGCCGACCGGATGTACTGGGCGGCGCGCTACATCGAGCGAGCCGAGGACGCAGCCCGCGTGTTGCGCGCCTACGGCGACGTGCTCGCCGACCTCCCGACGACGTCGTCGCGGTGGAGTCCGCTCGTCAGCATCTCCGGCAGCGCTGTCCGGCTCCCCGCGGTCGCCGGCTCCGACGAGGGCCAGGTGGCGCAATTCCTGATCGCCGATCGTGAGCACCCCAACAGCATCCTCAACAGCGTCGAGCGCTGCCGTGAGAACCTGCGGACGTGCCGCGAGGTGCTGCCGCGCGAGGCGTGGCAGACGGTCAACGACCTGTCGATCTACGTCCGTGGTGCAGCGGTCACGTCGGTCGAGCGTCGCCGCCGCGATCGGTTCCTCGCACGTGTGGTCGACGAGAGTCGCCGGCTCGACGGCGTGATGATCTCGACGATCACGCGCGACGAGGTGTTCGAGATGTGGCGACTCGGTCGCTACATCGAACGCGCCGACATGACCACGCGCGTGCTCGGCGTCCGAGCCGCTTCGCTGTTGGCGTTGCCTCCTGGCGCCGTCGACGAATTCGCCGAGGTCCAGTGGATGGGCGTGCTGCGTTCGCTGTCGGCGTTGCAGATGTACCAGCGTGCCACGAAGGGGCACATCGATGGCCCCTCGGTCGTCAGGTTCCTGCTGTTCGACCACCGGTTCCCCCGCTCGGTCGCCGGCTGCCTCGCCGAGATGCGCACGTCGATCCTCCGCCTGCCCGAGTACTCGACGGTGCTCGGCGCCGTCGAGGCGGCTGATCGTCAGCTGCGTCGCAGCCGTCCCGCCGCCGACGACGGCGTCGCGCTCGACGCGGCGATGGACGAGGTCCAGATCGCACTGGCACGGCTCGACACCGTGATGCACGAGCAGTACGTCGTGCACTGAACGGCGACGACGACACATGATCGAACCGATCGACGACGATGCCGGAACGCCGCTCTCGGCGATGGCGAGCCAGGGTGGCCGCGGCGCGGCTGCGCTGATGGACTCGATCGCCGGTCTCGCCGACCTCCGCACCCGGCAGGTCGATCACGACCGCTTGCTCGCTGCCGAGGGCGCCGGACACATCGTGCACGACCTGCCGCTGCGCGCCGACGGGCGCATGGTTGCGCTGGAGTCGCGACCGTGGCGGCTCGACCCGATTCCCGTGGTGATCGACGGCGACGAGTTCGTCGCACTCGCCGACGGTGCGATCGCACGCATGCGCATGCTCGAGGCGATCCTCGTCGATCTGTACGGCGCTCGCACGCTGCTGACCGACGCCGTGGTCGATCCCGTCGCGCTGTGGGGGAGTGCGCGCTACCGACTGGCGGCGTTCGGTCAGCGCCCACACCGCCGATGGTTGACGAACTATGCCGTCGACGTCGTGCGCGACGTGGACGGTCGATGGCGCGTCGTCCGGGATCTCACCGATGCTCCCGCCGGCGTCGGGTACGCGCTGCTCGGCCGGTCGGTCGCCGCACGTGTCCATCGTGACGTGATCTCCCAGCTGCCCGCCGGCCGGGCGCTGCGATCGCTCGATCCGTTCGCCGATCGGCTGCGCGACGGCCTCGCCGATGTCGCGTTGAGCCGCAATCCGCGCATCGTCGTGTTGTCCGGCGGCGTCGATCACCCGTCGTTCGTCGAGCAGTCCTACCTGGCCACGCGCCTCGGCCTCAATCTCGCCGAGGGCGCCGATCTCGTCGTGCGCCAGCGTCGCGTCTGGCTGCGATCGCTGTCGGGTCTCGAGCCGATCGACGTCGTGTTCCGCCGCCTCGAGGACGACCGGGTCGATCCGATGGAGGTCAACGCCCAGGGCAGCGGCGGCGTGCCCGGCCTGCTGCTCGCTGCCCGATCACGCGGCGTCAGTCTGGCCAACGCGCACGGCAGCGGCGTGCTCGAGGATCCTGAACTCGGCGAGTTCTGGGACAGCGCCGGCGCCTGGCTGACGGGGCGCACATCGGACTATCAGGGTGTGTGGCCGCTGCGGTTCATGCCCGCGGCGGAACGCGCCGAGCGAGCCTGGAGCACGTGGCCGAGCTTCGACGGCAACGGCCTCGTCGACCGAGCGGTCACGCTGCGGCTGCACCTGGTGGCGAGCGACAAGGGCATCGATGTCCTCCAGGGCGGCAGCGCCCGGGTGGCCATGCCGGGCGACGATCCGATCCGGCCGACGGCGGCGACCGCCAAGGACGTCTGGGTCGTCGGGGGCACGGTGGCCCCGCCGGCGTTGCGTCGCCGCGAACCGCTACCGCAGGTCGACCTCATCGCCTCGGTACCCACGCGGGCGGCCGAAGCATTGTTCTGGGCGGGACGGGCGATGGAGCGCGCCGAGATCCTCGCTCGGGCGATGGAGGTCGTGCTCGACCGCACGAGCGGGCTCGTCGCAGCCGAAGTCGCCGAACCGTGGGTCGACCACGGACTCGACCTGCTCAGCTCCATCGCCGGCGTCCCGATCGCCGCCGGTGACCAACGCCGCCCGGGCGCCGTCTTCGCATCGGGCGTCGAGGCGTTGGCACACCAGTTGGGTTCGTTCCTGGCCGAGGCCTCATCGGTACGCGACTTCTTCTCGACCACGGCTGGGCGCATGCTCGCGCGGCTCGCCGACTCCCGCGCCCAGCTTCGCTGGATGGTCTCCGAGGACGGTTCGCCCGATCCCTCGGTGGTCGACATCGCCCGCATCGATGGCCGCGCCCTCGAGTCGATCCTCGTCGACCTCGCATCGCTGGTCGGCCTCTGGAACGAGAGCGTCGTGCACGGACCAGCGTGGAGGTTCGGCGAGGTCGGACGACGGCTCGAGCGTGCGTTCGGTGTGATCGACGGCGTGCGCGGCGCGTTCGGCCTGTACAGCGGCGTCACGCTGTTCGATCAGGGATGGACCGGACGAGCGGCCGGCGACCACCGGCTCGACTTCCAGCGCCAGCGGGTGGTCGAGTTGATCCTGGCATCGAACGAAAGCCTCGTCGCCTACCGGCGGCGCCACCGCAGCGACGTCGAATTCGAAGCGGCGCTACACCTCGTGATCGCCGACGTCCACAACCCGCGTGCGGCGGCGTCGGCGATCGGTGAGGTCCGCCATCAGGCCGACCGGCTGCAGTGGGCGCGGGGCGTCGAGGAGTCGACGCGGATGCTCGACGCTCTCGGGGGTGCCTCGTTCCGCTCGGTCGAGTCGACCGCCGCCATCCTCGCCGACGTGTTCGACGGGTGCGACCGGTTGGCGCGCGACGTGGTCGGTTCGTATCTCGCCGCGCCGGTCGATCCCCGGATCATGGGACGGAGCTGACGTGCCCGGCCAGCGCTACCGCGTCGTGCACCGCACCGAGTACGTGTACGGCGCGACGATGCTCGACGGCTACAGCGTCGCCTGCGCGCTCGCGCGGCCGACGCCATCGCAGACGGTGTCGTCGTCGGTGGTCACGACGTATCCGACGCCGGACGAGTACGACGAGCGCAACGACGTGTTCGGCAATCGCATCGTGCAGTTCGGATTGCACCAACCACACGACGGCCTCGTCGTCGAGGCGGTCACCGAGGCGCGCGTGTGGGCGCAGGAGTTGCCGCGTCACGACATCGCGTGGGAGCGAGCGAGTGCATCGGTGGCGGGTGCCCGTGGACCGACGGCGCTCGACGTCGCACCGTTCGTCGCGCCGTCGAGATTCGTCACCGTCGGCACCAATCGCACCGAGCTGTTCGAACTGACGTCGGCATCCTTCACGCCGGGGCGCGGCATCGTCGACGCGACGACTGCGCTCTGCCGGAACATCTTCGAGACGTACGTGTTCGATCCGTCGTTCACGGAGGTCAGTTCGCCGCTCGACGTCGTCCTGCGGGATCGGCGCGGTGTCTGTCAGGACTTCGCCCATCTCGCCGTTGGCGCCCTGCGTACAGTCGGCCTGGCGGCGCGCTACGTGAGCGGCTACATCGAGACCGACCCGCCGCCCGGCGAGGCGAAGACGGTCGGCGCCGACGCCTCCCATGCCTGGTGCTCGGTGTGGGTTCCCGACCACGGCTGGCTCGACTTCGATCCCACGAACGGCATCGTCGCACCGGCGCGCCACGTCACGATCGGCTGGGGTCGCGACTATGCCGATGTCGCCCCCGTACGCGGCGTCGTCGTCGGACCGTCGTCGTCGCAGTCGCTGTCGGTGTCGGTCGACGTCGCCCGGATCTGACGCACTACCGACATCACCTCTTCGTTTGCGTACGGATTCGGATGAGCCGGTTCACCCGAATCCGTACGCAAACGGAGTGGGCTGGTCGGGTTCGGATGTGACATCGGTCGCTGGGGCAATCCGGTTGCGGCAGCGGACGTTCGGTTCGGCAGGATTGACGAGATGTCGACGGCGACCAATTCGGATGGGACCGCACCGACCAGTCTCGTGACGCAGCCGTTCGTGATCGTCACGGCGACGGCGCTCGTCTTCTTCATGTACATCGGGATGCTCGTCCCGATCGTGCCGCTGTTCATCGAGGGTCCGCTCGGCCGCGGCGAGTTCGGCATCGGACTGACGATCGCCGTCTTCGCCGGGGCGGCGATCCTCGCCCGGCCCATACTGGGCCGGATCGCGGATCGGCACGGGCGACGCGTCCTGCTCGTCGGCGGTGCATCGGTCGCCGGACTCGCCGGACTCGCGTCGAGCCAGATCACCGAGTTCTGGCAGCTGCTCGTGACGCGCGGGGTGATGGGCATCGGCGAGGCGGCGGTATTCGTCGGCGCCGCCACGCTGATCGCCGATCTGTCACCGCGTGACCGGCGAGCGGAGGGAGCGAGCTACTTCTCGGTCGCAGTGTTCGGCGGGATCGGCGCCGGCCCGATCATCGGCGAATTCGTGCTCGACAACACCCAGTTCGAACGCGCCTTCGTCGTAGCCGGCCTGTTCGCACTGTCCGCTGCCGTCGTCGCACTGTTCGCCCCGGCGCGTGTCGCACCACTGGATGCGCGCGAGGAGACGATCGCCTCGGCCGTCTCGGCATCCGGCCGACGACGGATCATGCATCCCGCCGCAATCATGACCGGCGTCGTGCTCGCTTCGGGCGTCGCCGCGTTCTCCACGTTCGGTGCGTTCATTCCCGAGTACTCGCGTGAGGTGGGCATGGCGACGTCCGGCGGGTTGTTCGCCGCGTACTCGCTGACGTCAGTGTTGGTGCGGATCTTCGGGGCCACGCTGCCCGAGCGCCTCGGCCCACGCCGCGCGGTCACGATTGCGCTCGGCACGTTGATGGTCGGGCTCACGATCCTGGCCGTCGTGCCCACTGTCGCTGCGTTGTGGGTCGCGTCGGTGTTCGTCGGCATCGGGATGGCGTTCAACTACCCGTCGCTGCTCGCGCTCACCGTCAACCGGGCGAGCGACAGCGATCGGGCCTGGGCGATCAGCTCGTTCACGATGTTCTTCGAGGTCGGCTCCGTGTTCGGCGGCTTGTTCATCGGTGCGTTCGCCCAGCTCGTCGGCAAGCAGTCCGGCTTCTTCGGCGGTGTCGTGTGCTGCGTCGTCGGGCTGTATCTCCTGCGGTTCAAACTCGTCCCCGCCGGGTCCCCCGATGCCGGCCCTGCGCTCCAGCACGTCGCCCCGTTCACGCCCGTCGCCGGCGACTGAACGGCCGCAGCGCCGGGGGCCCGCAGCACCCCCCGCCCGGCCCCGACCCCGTTTGTGCTGCATTCCCGGTGGGCCGCCACACCGGAATCCGCACACAAACGGAGGAAGGAGTGTGATGGCCGATTTCCGCCAGGAACGCGGGAGGCGTCGCGGCATGATGGTCGGGTGCCGCCGCTCGACCCCGACCAGTGCTACGTCGCCGTGCAGAGCCGCGACCAGCGTTTCGACGGCTGGTTCGTCACCGCTGTGCGCACGACCGGCATCTACTGCCGTCCGAGCTGCCCGGCGATCACGCCCAAGCGCTCGAACGTCGACTTCTTCCCGACCGCCGCTGCCGCCCAGCAGCACGGGTTCCGTGCGTGCAAGCGCTGCCGGCCGGATGCATCACCGGGTTCGCCCGACTGGAACTCGCGTCACGACGTCGTGGCAAGAGCGATGCGCCTCATCGCCGACGGCGTCGTCGAACGAGAAGGCGTCGGCGGCCTCGCCCGTCGCCTCGGCTACAGCGAACGCCATCTCAACCGCGTGTTCACCGACGAGCTCGGCGCCGGTCCGCTCGCCGTGGCGCGTGCCCAACGGGCGCACACCGCACGCCTGCTCGTCGAGACGACGTCGCTGAGCGTGACCGACGTCGCGTTCGCCGCCGGCTTCGGCAGCGTGCGCCAGTTCAACGACACGGTGCGCGACGTGTTCGGCGTCTCTCCGACCGAGCTGCGAGCTGCGAGTCGGCGACGACGCGAGCCTGCTGCTGCGAGTGCCGGTGCGCACGCTCCGAACCCGACGTCCATGGCCGGCGTCGTTGCCGTTCGCCTGCCCGTTCGCGCACCGTTCGCTCCCGACGCGGTGATGGCGTTCCTCGCCGGACGTGCCGTCCCCGGCGTGGAATCCTACGACGGCCACACGTACCGGCGATCGCTCGATCTGCCCGGCGGAGCGGCGGTGGCCGCCGTCGTCGCCCACGACGACCACGTCGCCGCTCGACTCGACCTGTCGGCGTGGAGCGACCTCGGTGTCGCCGTACAGCGCATCCGGCGGTTGCTCGACCTCGACAGCGATCCGGTCGCCGTCGATGCGACGCTCGGCTCGGACCCGGCCCTGGCCCCGCTCGTCCGCTCGGTCCCCGGCCGCCGGGCACCGGCGAGCGTCGACGCATACGAGACGGCGGTCCGGGGCGTGGTCGGCCAGCAGGTGTCGGTCGCAGGCGCCCGTACGGTGACGGCACGTTTCGTCCGCTGCGCGGGCCGTCGCCTCGCCGAGCCGATCGGCGACGTCACACACGTGTTCCCGCGACCCGACGAACTCGCCGCAGCCCCCGACGAAGCGTTCTCGATGCCGGGCGCGCGGCGCGACACGATCCGCCGGCTCGCCGCAGCGGTCGCCGACGGGCACGTCGAACTCGATGCCGGCAGTGACCCGGCCAGCGCCCGCCGGCAGTTGCTGGCGTTGCGAGGCATCGGCCCGTGGACGGCCGACTACGTGGTCATGCGCGGCCTCGGACATCCCGACACGTTCCTCGGCAGCGACCTCGGTGTCCGCTACGGGCTCGAACGCCTCGGCGTCGACCTCGACCGATCGGTGCGGTGGGCGCCGTGGCGTTCGTATGCCGTCCACCACCTGTGGGCCTCGCTCTCGACGCCATCGACCTCCACCGCTCCCCCAACGAAAGCGAAACGATGAACGCCCCTGCATCCAGCATCCCGTCGGCACTGTCGCGCACGGTGACCGACAGCCCGGTCGGCGCACTGACGATCGTCGCCAGCGATCGCGGCGTGCGCGCCATCCTGTGGCCCGACGACGACCCGGCACGCGTCCGGCTGACCGATGCGACCGACGATGCCCAGCACCCGGTGATCGTCGCCGCACTCGGCCAACTGTCGGAGTACTTCGCGGGTGAGCGTGCCGAGTTCGACGTGCCGCTCGACGCGTTGGGCACCGCCTTCCAGCACGCGGCCTGGCAGGCATTGCGCACGATTCCCTACGGCACGACGGTGAGCTACGGCGAACAGGCGGCGCTGATGGGCGACCGTCGCAAGGCGCGAGCGGTCGGAGCTGCGAACGGGCGCAATCCGATCTCGATCATCGTGCCGTGCCACCGGGTGGTCGGCGCGAACGGCGCCCTCACCGGGTTCGCGGGCGGCATGGACACGAAAGCCTGGCTCCTCGACCACGAGCAACGTCACCGGTTACGAGGTGCCGCGCACCGCGTGACCGGTGACGCTGTGTGACGGTTCAGGCGCGGTGGCGGGCGGCGGCGGACTGAGCCTTGCGGGCGCGGTCGGCTTCCTTCTTGGCGGCCTTCGCCTCGGCGCGCTTGGCCTTGATCGCCGCCTGCTCCTCGGGTGAACGCTTCGAGGTGTCGATCAGCGGGGCGATCGTGACCTCTTCGGCCTTCGGCAGGGCGACGAGCTCGTCGGACTTGAGCAGATCGCGGATGATCGCCGAAGCCGGGGCCTCACCGGCGACGGTGCCGGCCAGCATGATGCGGGTGACGGCCACGCCGTGACGATCGGCGACGCCGGGAAGCACATCCTTGAGCTGCTCGGTCGACGGGTTGTCGGCGTGGTCGCCGAGCTCCTTGATGCAGTCGGCGAGACACAGGTCCGAGATGATCGCAGCGATCGCCTCCATGTCGCCGTTGATGCGTCCCGCCTTGACCGCCGCCCGCACGCCGTCGGGCGTCGGTGACTCGACGAACGACTCGAGGCCTTCGCGGTGGTCGTCGTCGAGCGCGTCGATCGCTGCGGCGAGCTCCGCGTCGGTGGCCGCCTTGAACGAGCGGTCCAGCAATCCGAGCGCCTGCATCCGGTTCTTCGTCTGATTCACGTCGCTCGACGCTATCTGCGTGCGCAGGAGACGACGTAGGCGCCCGGTGTGCCGGGCAACACGATGCGGGTGGGCTCGGTGGTGGTGGCGTGACGGACGACGACGAGATCGCCCTGTCCGAACTCGACGGCGCACCAGTCGTCGGCGTCCGAGCGTTCGACGATGCCCACGTCGCCAGCGGCGAACGTGCGGGATCGGCACGGTTGACGCACGAGGTGCACGACCACGTTCTCCGATGCCGATTCCCGCACGAACGTGATGCTGTGCTCGGTGGCGTCGAGCCATCTCATCGATCCGGTCCGCAGCGCATCGCTGCGCCGGCGCAACGCGATCAGCGTGCGAAGGTCGTGCAGGAATTTCCCGTCGCCGTCGGGTTCCGTCTCGTCGATGTCGGCGAGGCGGTGCCACGGGAACGGGACGCGGGCGGTGTCGCTCGAGTCGCCCTCGCAGCCGACCTCGGCGCCGGCGAACAACGTCGGCACGCCGGGCATCGTGAACAGCGCCGCCAGCCCGATGAGGTGCCGTCGCCGGTCGCCGCCGACGACGGTTCGCAAGCGCGCGGTGTCGTGCGAATCGAGCATCGTCATCGACGCCTGACGCGCCTCCCAGGACACGTTCGCCGACAGCTCGCGCATCGATGCGACCAGCCCGGGTCCGTCGAGATCGATCAGCTCGACTGCCGACATGAGCGACATCGGTCCCGGATCCTTCAGCCACGCCCACAATGGCCGGGTGAACCACTGGTACGCCATCACGCCGTGCCACCCGGTGCCGTCGAGGTCGTCGCCGGAGTCGTAGCAGTGTTCGGCGACCAGCCACCGCTCATCGCCGACGTCGACGTCGACGTCGGCGCCCACGTCACCGTCGAGGGCCCCCATCGTCGCCCTCGTCGTGCGGGCGACGTCGTGGTTGTCGTCGTGGTCGCGGAACCGCGCCGTCGTGTTCGCGCAGTCGACGCGCCACCCGTCGAGTGCGAACGGCTCGCAGAGGTAGCGGGCGATCACCGAGTCGTCGCCGTCGTAGAACCGCTCGTGCAGTGCCGGGCTGCGATGGTCGAGCTTCGGCAGCGAGGCGACACCGTGCCAGGCGACGTAGCCGAGTGGCTCGGCGGCGTCGAAGAAGTAGAACGTGCGCTCGACGGCATCGGGATCGGCGCGCGCCGCGGTGAACCACTCGTGATGGTCGCCGGTGTGGTTCAACGTGATGTCGCCGATCACCCGGATGCCACGTTCGTGCGCTGCCGCCACGAGCGATGCGAGCGCCTCGTCGCCACCGAGCGCCGGATCGACGTGCCCGAACGTGGAGGCGTCGTAGCGGTGCATCGACCCGGCCGGGAAGAACGGCGTGAGATAGATCAGCGTCACGCCGAGGTGGGTCAGGTGGTCGAGATGGTCCTCGATGCCGGTGAGGTCGCCGCCGTACCAGTGCCGAGCGCGCAGCCCGCGCGTGTTCTCGACCGGTTCCTCCCATGCCCGTGGGACCGCCCAGTGCGGCGTCGGTCGATGCGTCGCCGACGTTGCGAAGCGGTCGATGAAGATCTGGTACCCGACCGTGCCGGCGAGCCAGTCGGGCGGGGGAGTGGCGGTCGGAATCGTGGTCCCCGCAGACCTGGGAGCGAGGGGCCGCGCAGGCCGGCAGGTGAGGCGGAAATCGGCGTCGTCGGTGACGTCGCGATGGAAGATCCCGGCGCCGTTCAGCCAGCAGCGCCCGAGCGTGCCGCCGTCGAGCAGCCATCGGTAGGCGGTGACGGGATTGTGGAGTACGAGGTCAGCGCTCCACCAGGTGGCGCCGTGTTCGTGAGGACCGATCGTCGCGTCGACCACTGCGGGCTCGGCGTCGGGCGTCGAACGCAGCCGCACCCGTGTCGTGCCGCACGCGTCGGGTACGCGCACGCGCACCTCGATGCTCGATCCGAGCAGGCGCCCGGCCGCGACGTACATCGTCGAGCCGTCGTGGTGCGGTTCGTCCGCCAGGGTCGGTGAACCGGTCCCGTCGGATGGAATCGGCACCGCCTGGTTCACTCCTTGACGGCGCCGGACGTGAGGCCCGACACGATGAAGCGTTGGAGGAACAAGAACAGCAGCACGACGGGGATCGCTCCGATGAGCGAGCCGGCGGCGAAGGGACCCCACCGGTTGTCGAAGCCGGCGCGGACGTACCCCGACAGTCCGACGGCGAGCGTCTTGTTGTCCTCGGACAGGATGACGCTGGCGACGAGGAACTCCGCCTGCGACGTGATGAACGACAACAGGCCGATCACGGCGAGCACCGGCGCCGCGAGCGGCAGGATGATCTTGTAGAAGATCTGGAAGTGGGTGCAGCCGTCGATCTTGGCGGCCTCGTCGAGCGTGAAGGGGATCGTGTCGAAGAAGCCCTTGATCAGGTACGTGTTCACGCCGAGCGCACCGCCGAGGTAGATGAAGATCAGCCCCCACGACGAGCCGAGCCCGATCGCGGGGAACAGCCCCTTGATGCGCGTCATGAACAAGAACAGTGCGACGACGGCGAGCAGATTGGGGAACATCTGGATCAGCAACAACGACAGCAGTCCGGCGCGGCGGCCCTTGAACCGCAGGCGGCTGAACGCGAACGCTGCTGATGCGCACATCGCGACCGTCAGCACGGCGGTCGTCACGCCGATGAACATCGAGTTGCGGAACCACGACCAGAACGGCGGGTGGCCGGGGTCGGTCATCAACGCCCGGAAGTTGTCGAGCGTCGGCTCCGACGGAATCATGCTCTGGGAACTCAGGTTGCCGTCGCTGAAGGCGGCGGAGATGACCCACAACACCGGGAACAGAGCAAACGCGAGGGCGATCCACGCAACGACGTGACGCCAGCCGGTCGTGCGGAACACCTTGCCCATCGACGGGCGGTTGTATTCGAACGTGGCCTCGGGCTCGTACGCCCGGGTGACCGCGGTCATCGTACTGTCCTCATCGCATCTCCTCGAGTGAACGGGTGGCTCGGAAGCTGAACGCCGAAATCGTCGCGACGATCAGGAAGATCACGAGCGACACGGCGGCCGCGAAGCCGTAGTCGACGCCGCCACCGCCGGCGAACGCGATCTTGTAGACGTACGAGATCAGGATGTCCGTGCGGCCGGCGTCGCTGCCCGGCACCGGAGGCCGCCCCTCGGTCAGCAGGTAGATGATGTTGAAGTTGTTGAAGTTGAAGGCGAAGCTGGCGACGAGCAGCGGGCCGACGGCGACGAGCAACAGTGGCAACGTGATGAGGCGGAACGCCTTGAAGCCGCCGGCCCCGTCGACCGCGGCCGCCTCGGTCAGGTCCGACGGGATGCTCTGCAGGGCGCCCGTGCACACGAGGAACATGTAGGGGAAGCCGAGCCACGTGTTGACGAGCAGGATCGAGAAGTAGGGCAGCCACTGGCCGTCGAGCCACGGCAGGTTGACGCCGAGCCACCGGTTGATCACGCCGAACTGCTGGTTGAGCATGCCACGCCACACGAGTGCGGTCATGAAGCTCGGGATCGCGTACGGGATGATGATCAGGCTGCGGTACCACCGGCGTCCGAACATGCGCTCGTCGTTGAACACGAGCGCCAACAGCAGCCCGAGGCCGAACGACAGAGCGACGGAGAACAGTGAGAACAGGATCGTCCACAGCAGCACCCGTAGGAACACGCTGCGGGTCTGGCCGTCGTTGACGAGCCGTTCGTAGTTCTCCGTGCCGACGTTCGCCCGCCACCCGGGAACCAGTGCATTGCCGTCGTCGTCGACGAATTGTCCGTCGACGACCGAGTAGGTCGTGTTCGTCGACGAATCGAAGATCGTGTCGGTCGTCGGGTCGTACACGCGCGTCTGGGTCTTGGCGAATGCAGCGCCGAACCCATCGTTGGCGATCTCACCGGTCGGACCCGGCACGATGAGGGAGTTGACCTCGTCGACGCGGTCGTTCGCCTGGCCGGTGTTGAGCGCGACGTACCCCTCGACCGTCTCGCGGCGTCCGTCCTCGATGATCTCGGACGCATCGACCGGCGTCAGCCCGTCGGGGGTCCCGATGTAGCGGTTGCCGTCGGGATCGGTGAGCAGGAAGACGAGGTCGCCGCCCGGATTGCCTTCGGCGAGGATCTGGAGGTCGTAGCGGATCGACTCTGCGCCGGCGCTGATCGAGTTGGCCTCGATGCGCTCGATCGCCGTCGACTTGTCGAGGTTGTTGCCCGTGCCGAAGTTCGTCGTGGAGATGTAGACGAGATAGAAGATCGGGTAGACGGCGAAGACGAGCAGGAACAGCGTGCCGGGCAGCAGGTACTTGGCCGGAATGAAGCGTCGCTTCGAGATGTAGACGACGTCGATGACGACGAGTGCGATGATCGCCGAGATCGCGAGCGGGTAGTCGGGCTTGTCGAACATCGTCGGCAGCGACGCAAGGACGACGGCGTTGAGCAGGCCGAGCAGCAGGTACTTGACGATCAGTCCGAGCGAGGCCCCGTACCGGGGGCCCGTCGGCATGGTCAGTGGCGGCATCCCGTCGTAGAAGGAGCCGTCGTCCGGCGCCTCCGCGACTGCGGTGCCGGACGCGCCGCCCCGAGAGGAGGTCGCCCCGGTGGGGGACGGCTCCTCTCGGGGACCGGCGGTGTTCATCCGACGATCAGCCTTCGGCGATCTTGTCGCGGATCTGAGCGGCGGCGTCGGTGAACGCTTGGGCCGGATCCGAACCGGTGAAGATCAGCGAGTAGGCGTCGGTCCAGCTCTCCCAGACCGCCGACATCTCGGGGATCGCGGGGAGCGGGGTGCCGAGCTGGCCGGCGGCGCCGAAGCCCTGGATCAGGGGATCGGACGACACCTGGTCGTAGGCGCTGAGCATGGCAGGCGGGCGACCGCCGGCCTCGAACAGTGCGAGCTGCACCTCTTCGGTGTTGAGGTAGTCGACCATGAACGTCGTCGCCAGGTCCGGCACTTCGCTGAAGGCCGACTGCATGAAGCCCTGCACGCCCACGAACACCTCGGGGGTGCCACCGGCGACCGGCGGGATCGGCTCGACGACGAAGTTGACGCCGGCGTCGGTGAATCCGCCGACGGCCCACGGGCCGGTGATCGCGAACGGCGCCTTGCCGGTCGAGAACGACTCGTTCATGATGTCGTAGCTGACATCCTTGGAGATCAGCCCTTCGTTGCTCCAGTCGGCGAACTTCTGAGCAGCGGCGAGACCACCCTCGGAGTCGATGCCGACGTCGTCGGCGTTGTAGGTGCCGTCCTCGTTCTGGCCGAAGACGTAACCACCCAGGGCGCTGAACAGCGGATAGTTGTGGTACGGGTCGGCCGGGTCCTGCTGGACGGCCAGCGGTACGTCGACAGTGCCGTCGGCCTGCAGGGCGAGCGCCGTCGCCTCGAGGTCCTCGAACGTCGCGGGCGCCTCGGGGACGAGATCGACGTTGCGGATCAGGGCGATGTTCTCGATGGCGTACGGGACGCCGTAGAGCGCGCCGTCGTACGTGAACGCCTCGATGGCGACCGGCGCGTACAGGTCGGCGTCGGCGCCGAGGTCGATCGGTGCGATCACGCCGTTGGAGACGAGCTCGCCGAGCCAGTCGTGGGCGCCGGTCACGATGTCGGGGCCCTCGCCGGCGGGACCGGCGATCGAGAGCTGGTCGCGGATCTGGTCGAACGGAACTTCGACGACTTCGACCGTGACACCTTCGGCGTCGGAGAACGCCTGGGCGATCGGCTCGAGTACCGGGGCGCGGGTGTCGTCGGCCCAGATCACGAGGTCGGCGTCGCCGCGGGCGGGCGCCTGGTACTCGGTGGTCTCGGTCGTGGCCTCGGTGGTCTCGGTGGTCGCCTCGGTCGTGTCGGTCGTGGCCTCGGTGGTCTCGGTGGTCGCCTCGGTGGTGCCGGTGGTGCCGGCGTCGGCGGATGAATCGCTCGTGTCGTCACTGCCGCATGCGGCGCCCACCAGGGCGGCAACGGCGGCGAAGGCGATCAAGCGGCGTGATGCGCGCATGGTGTCTCCCCCTCAGGAGGTGTGGTGCCGGCGGGCGCCGGCGAGGTGGTTGTTGATTCACGTGTTCGACGATGCGCCCGTTGCGACGGTCTCCACTTGCGAGGCATCGACCGCCGAAGCGGACAGCGCACCACCGCTCACATTACGTAGCTGCCGCCCGAACTGCAAGAAACTTGCAGAGATTCTTCCATTTCTTGCAGCGACGGCCTACAGTCGGCTCTCGTGCGGATCCGATTGCAGGACGTTGCGACGCTTGCCGGCGTCAGCGAGGCCACGGTCAGCCGTGTCATGAACGGCAAACAGGGGGTGCGCGATTCCACCCGCGACCGCGTGCTGCGCGTGCTCGCCGAACTCGGCTACGTCCCCGAAGCGCTGCGCAGCGGCCCGCGCGCCGGCGTGGTCGGCCTGATCGTGCCGGAACTCGACAATCCGATCTTCCCGAAGTTCGTGCAGGCTGTCGAGGCCCGCCTGTTGTCGAGCGGCTATCTCTGTGTGCTGTGCTGCGCCACCCGTGTCGGGGCGACCGAGGACGACTACCTCGAGTCGTTGATCGAGCGTCACGTCGCCGGCGTGATCGTCGTGTCCGGACGTCACGCCGACAGTCGCGCGGACCACTCGATCTACGACGAGATCACCGGTCGCGGCATCGGACTGGTCACGATCAACGGCGCGATGGCACCCGACGCGAGTGGAGCCCCACCGATACCGAGCGTGTCGACCGACGACCACGCCGCAACCGTCACGGCGTACCGCCATCTGCGCGAGCTGGGCCACCAGCGCATCGGGTTGCTGATCGGCCCGACGTGCTATACGCCGGTCCAACGCAAGTTGGCCGGCTTCGTCGATGCGGTGCGTGCCGACGGTGTCGACGACGACGTCGACGAGCGGGTCATCGAGACGATCTTCACGCTCGATGGCGGCTTCACCGGGGCCCAGCGGTTGCTCGACGGCGGCGTCACCGGCATCGTCGCCGCGAGCGACATGATGGCGCTCGGTGCGATCCGCGCTGCGCGCCAGCGCGGCCTCGCCGTGCCGACCGACGTGTCGGTGGTCGGCTTCGACGACACCGAACTGATGCGCTTCACCGACCCTCCGCTGACCACCGTGCACCAGCCGGTCAGCCGCATCGTCGATCACGCCGTCGACGTGCTGTTCGCCCAGATCGACGGCCAGCCGTTCGACCACGCGGAGCGTCTCGTGCCGGGAGAACTGATCGTGCGCGGCACGACCGCACGAGCACCCGAATCGGCGATGTCGAGCACGTCCGATCCCCGGACGGTCGCGTTGAGCTAACCTCTCGGCCACGTGGTCGAGGGGGATCACCCTCACGACGCGCGGAGCGAGGAACCACAGGAGGAAGACCACATGGCCACAGTCCAGCTCGAACGCATCAACAAGGTCTACGAGAACGGCTACCACGCCATCCACGATCTCGATCTCGAGATCGCCGACAAGGAGTTCCTCGTACTCGTCGGCCCGTCGGGCTGCGGCAAGTCGACCGCGTTGCGCATGATCGCGGGGCTCGAGACGATCACCGGCGGCACGATGCGCATCGGCGACCGGGTGGTCAACGAGATCGAGCCGAAGGATCGCGACATCGCGATGGTCTTCCAGAACTACGCGCTGTACCCCCACATGAGCGTCTACGACAACATCGGCTTCGCGCTGAAACTCGCCAAGGTCCCCAAGGAGGAGATCGACACCCGCGTGCGCAAGGCGGCAGCGATCCTCGAGCTGGAGGGCAACCTCGACCGCAAGCCCGGACAGCTGTCCGGTGGCCAGCGCCAGCGCGTCGCGATGGGCCGGGCGATCGTGCGCCAGCCGGCCGCGTTCTTGATGGACGAGCCACTGTCGAACCTCGACGCCAAGCTGCGCGTGCAGATGCGCGCCGAGATCGCTGCGCTGCAGCGTGACCTGGCCGTCACCACCGTGTACGTCACCCACGACCAGATCGAGGCGATGACGATGGGTGACCGGGTGGCGGTTCTCAAGGACGGCTACCTGCAGCAGGTCGACACGCCACAGAACCTCTACGACCATCCGGTCAACGTGTTCGTCGCCGCGTTCATCGGCTCGCCGTCGATGAACCTGTTCGAGGGCGAGATCGATCTGTCCGGCGAGGTCGGCACGATCAAGCTCGGCTCGAACGTCGTCGCGCTTGCCGCCGAGTGTCTGGACAAGCATCCTCGCCTGCGCGAGTACGACGGCCGGCGGATCATCGCCGGCATCCGCCCCGAGGACTACGAGGATGCGGCGCTCGCACCGCAGATTCCCGAGTCGCAGCGGATCACGTCGAAGTTGACGCTGCTCGAGTCGCTCGGTTCCGAAGTGATGGCGCACTTCCGCATCGATGCGCCCAAGGTCGACTCGGGCGATCCCGACGCCGTCGAGGAGAAGCAGGGCACGGAATCGTCCAATGCGGTCGGCCGCTTCAACCCGCGTTCGACGGCGAGGATGGGCGACACGATCGACATCGCGATCTCGACGGAGAACATGCACTTCTTCGACGCCGACACCCGCGACTCGATCGAGGGCTGAACGCGCGGTTACGAGGTGCCGGGCACCTCGTAACCGGTCAGGGGAGCGGGACTCCCTCGGAGGCCTGGATGATCGCGTAGACGTCCTCTCGCGACAGCTCGACGTCGAGTGCGGCGGTGCTCGCGGCGATGCGAGCGGCGTTCTGCGACCCGACGATCGCAATCGGTGCGGCGGGATGGGCGAGCACGAACGCCACGGCGATCGTGGCGCGGTCGACGCCTTCGCGTCCGGCGAGGCGATCGAGTTCGGTGATCAGCTCGGCTCGCACTCCTGAACCGTCGGCGAGGCGTCCACCGCCCAGCGGGCTCCACGCCAGCGGCACCGTGCCGGTGCGCATACAGTCGTCGAACGTTCCGTCTCGCAGCGGATCGAGGTGGGCGGCGGAGTACTCGACCTGGTTGACCGCCAGCGCGAACGGCAGGTGCGCCGCCAACGCTGCCACCTGCGCCGGCGTGTGGTTCGACACCCCGACCTCGCGGATCTTGCCCTCGTCACGCAGTGCGGTCAGCGTGGCGGCCACGTCGGCGGGGTGGCTCAACAGGTCGGGCCGATGGATCTGGTACAGATCGATGACGTCGACGTGCATCCGTCGCAGCGAGGCCTCGCACGCCGAGCGGAGGTGCTCGGGCGACGAGTCGTACGGCGTCGGTGGGGTGATGCCGCCCTTGGTGGCGAGGACCATGCGGTCACGCAGCGACGGGGCGACGGCGAGCACGCTCCCGAGGATCTCCTCGACCTGGCCGAAGCCGGTGCCGCCCCAGTCGAAGCCGTACACGTCGGCGTTGTCGACCAGGTTCATGCCGGCGTCGAGCGCCGCTTCCAGAACGGATCGGGCCGTGGCGACGTCGGGATCGGTGTAGCGCCACAGGCCGAATGCCAGTGGCCCCACGGCGGGCAGGGATCCGATCGCGCGCGTGCCGGCGTTGACGAGGCTCATACGGACAACCTACTTCCGCTCGGGCAACGGCTCGTCGCCGGGGCGGTGTGAGACGCTCCGATCGCTGCCGGTTGACGAAACGTGCTGCGCGCGTGGTTCGATGGGCGACATGAGTTCCGCAGTGGCACCGATCCGATACGCCGTCATCGGCACCGGCATGATGGGCATCGAGCACATCGAGAACATCCTCGCTCTCGACGGGGCGACGCTCACGGCGGTCAGCGATCCCAACGACAATTCGCGAGCGCTGGGTGCGCAGGCGGCCGGAACCGACGTCGCCGTGTTCTCCGACCACCGTGAGCTCCTGGAGAGCGGCCTGTGTGATGCCGTGGTCGTCGCCTCGCCCAACTACACCCACATCGAAGTGGTCGGTGACGTCCTGCGCACCGGCTTGCATGCGCTGGTCGAGAAACCGTTGTGTACGACCGTCGCAGACTGTGAGCGACTGCTCGCACTCGAGGCGACACGCCCCGCCGGCGTGGTCACGTGGATGGCGATGGAGTACCGGTACATGGCCGCGGTTGCGGAGCTGATCGATCTGGTCCACGGCGGAGCCGTCGGAACGCCGCGCATGGTCGCGATCCGCGAACATCGCTTCCCGTTCCTCGTCAAGATCGACAACTGGAACCGCTTCAATGCCAACACCGGCGGGACGCTCGTCGAGAAGACGTGTCACTTCTTCGATCTGATGAATCTGATCCTGCAGGAACGGCCGTGGCGCGTGATGGCGTCGGGCGGCCAGGACGTCAACCACCTCGACGAGCGCTACGACGAGGGGACGCCCGACATTCTCGACAACGCATTCGTCATCGTCGACTACCCCAGCGGCGCTCGGGCGCTGCTCGATCTGTGCATGTTCGCCGAGGCGACGCAGGACCAGGAGCAACTCTCGGTCGTCGGCGACGCCGGCAAGGTCGAGGCCCTGATCCCGTCGAACATCGTGCGGATCGGCCGGCGCGGCGACCACTGGATCGGTGGTGTCGACGAGCATGTCGCCGCCGACGCCCGCATCAAGCACGAAGGCTTGCACCACGGGTCGAGCTACATCGAACATCTGCTGTTCGCCGAGGCCGTCCGGACCGCCGGACGACCGTCGGTTACACTCGACGACGGCTATTGGGCCGTGGCGATGGGGGCGGCGGCTCAGCGCAGTATCGAATTGGGACGGCCCGTCGAACTGGCCGAACTGATGCAGGAGAACGAGATGGAAGGAGTGGCGTCGTGACCGTCGAGATGTCGTGGTTCAGCGCCCTGTGCGATGACGACTACGAGTTCCTGGGTGTCCCCGATCCGCAGTTGGCGAGTACGTGGGAGCACTGCCGCAACATCGTGTTGACCGCCGATCGCTACGGGTTCGACAACGTGCTGTTGCCGTCCGGATACGCCCTCGGCATCGACAACACGACGTTCGCAGCCGGCATGGCGCCGATCACCACGCTGCGCATGTTGCTCGCGATCCGCTGCGGCGAGATGGTCGTGCCGCAGCTCGCCCGCCAACTCGCATCGCTCGATCAGATGATGGGCGGCCGTCTCACGATCAACATCATCTCCTCGGACGTTCCCGGTGAGACCCTCGACAGCGAGCCGCGCTACCGGCGTTCGACCGAGATCATGTACTGCCTGCGCGAACTCCTCGACGGCAAGGCGGTCGACTTCCACGGCGAGTTCATCGACCTGCAGGTCGAGCCGCCCCGGGTGCGAACGGTCAGTGGTCGCAGCCCGCTGTTCTACTTCGGCGGCTTGTCGCCTGCTGCGCGTGACTGTGCAGCCGCCGGCGCCGATGTGTTCCTGATGTGGCCCGACGTCACCTCCAAGGTGCTCGAGGTCAAAGACGACATGGACCGCCGCGCGAGCGCGGTGGGCCGTTCACTGCGCTACGGATGGCGTTCGCACGTCATCGTGCGCGAGACCGAGAGCGAGGCGCGCGAGGCGGCCCGCCGGCTGCTGTCGAAGCTCGACGACGACACGGGCGCGGCGATCCGCACGAAGTCGCTCGACTCGGCCTCGGCCGGCGTCGCCCGTCAGGCGGCGCTGCGCGACGGCGCCGACGACGAGGGATACGTCGAACGCCACCTGTGGACCGGCGTCGGGCGCGCCCGCTCCGGTGCGGGCGCAGCGATCGTCGGCGACCCCGACCAGGTGCTGGCGAAGATCAACGAGCTGTCCGCCGCCGGGATCGAGGCGTTCATCCTCTCGGGATACCCGCACGCCGCCGAATGTGACCTGTTCGCCCGCCACGTGCTGCCCGACATCGACCACGGACGCCTCGAGTTCGAGCCGCACCCGGTCCACGTCGCATGATCACCGCTGATCGCTGGATGTGATCGACGACGACAGCCAGACCGACAGCGCCACCACCACGGGGCTGGGCTCGGTGGCAGCAGCCGCGCGCTCGATCCTGCCAGGGCTGGCGGTGGTCGGCGCACTGGCGGCGCTGGCGTTCGTGCTCGCGGAGTGGTCGTCGTTCTCACCGCTCGTCGTCGGCATCGCACTCGGCGCGATCGTCGCGAACATCGTCGGGGTCCCGGGCGTACTCGCACCCGGTGTGCGTTTCGCTGCTCGCACACTGCTGCGCGTCGGCATCGTCTTCCTCGGTCTGAGGCTGTCGCTGGGCGACGTGGCGGGGCTCGGCGCCGACGGGCTCGTCGTCGTGGCGATCGTGGTGACGGTCACCTTCTTCGGTACCCAGTGGCTCGCCCGGCGTCTCGGTGTCGGCGGCGACCTCGGCCTGCTGGTCGCCACCGGCTATTCGATCTGCGGCGCCTCGGCGATCGCGGCGGTCAACGGCGTCGTGCACGCCGACGAGGAGGAGACGGCGTACGCGATCACGCTCGTGACGATCTGTGGCACGTTGTCGATCTTCGTACTGCCGTTCATCGCGTCGCGCATCGGTCTCGCCGGAGTCGAGTTCGGTACCTGGGTGGGTGCGTCGGTGCACGACGTCGGCCAGGTGGTCGCCACCGCATCGACGGAGAACGCGGCCGCCGTCGAGGCGGCGACGGTGGTCAAGCTCACGCGTGTGGTGCTGCTGGCACCGCTCGTGGCGATGGTGTCGGTGTCGGTGCGTCGCCGGCGCCCCACCAACGTGTCGGCGGCGGCGAACGCCGAGTCGGTCGATCGCATGCCCCCGCTGCTGCCGCTGTTCGTCGTCGGCTTCCTGGTGGCGATGCTCGTGCGTTCGAGCGGTGTGCTGTCCGACGAGGCACTCGACGTCGCGTCGACGATCGAGAAGGTGCTGCTGACGCTTGCATTGGTCGGCATGGGGATGGGCGTCCGGGTCGGCCAGATGCGCCGTCTCGGTGCGCGCCCGCTCGTGCTCGGCCTGCTGTCGTGGGTGCTCGTCGCCGCGACGGCGTACGTCGGCACCCAGGTCGTCAGCCCTTGACCGAACCCGCCAGGAGGCCACGCACGAAGTAGCGCTGCAGCGCGAAGAACACCACGAGCGGCACGAACGCCTGGACGAAAGCGCCTGCGGGCAGGATGTACTCGTTGCGCCCGAAGTCGCCCGCCAGGTTCGCGATCAGGATCGTCGTGGGCTGCTGGCTCGCGTTGGCGCCGATCATCGTGTTGGCGATCAGGTAGTCGTTCCAGGTCCAGAGGAACTGGAAGATCGCGAAGGCCGCCAGGACCGGGATCGACAACGGGAGCACGAGTCTCCAGAAGATCGTGAAGTGGTCGGCGCCGTCGATGCGCGCCGCTTCGAACAGGTCCTTGGGCAGCGAACTGATGTAGTTGTGCAACAGGAAGATCGCGAACGGCATGGCGAAGCCGGTGTGGGTGAGCCACACCGCCGTCGTCGTGCCGGCGAGATCGAAGTCCGGTATCAACACGATGGTCTTGTCGAGCAACGGCAGGGTGAGCTGCGCTCCACCCACGAACATCTGCAACAACGGGATGAGCGCGACCTGCAGCGGGATCGCGAGGAGCGCGACCGTGCCGATGAACAGCCCCTTGCGCCCCCGGAACGGAATCCAGGCGAAGCCGTAGGCCGCGAACGCGGCGATGGCGATCGGGATGATCGTCGCCGGGATCGCGATCGCCGCCGAGTTCAGCAGTGACCGACCGAGTCCTGACCGGGCGCCGAAGATCGTGTCGTAGTTGTCGAGTGTCAGCTCGCTCGGCGAGACCTTCCACCACCCGGTGGCACGTTGGGCGTCACGGTCGCGGAACGAGTTGATGAACAACCCGAGCGTCGGGATGCTCCAGATGACGACGAGGAGCCACAGGATGCCGGTCGGGATCCGGCGGAGGAACCCGTACATCCGGTCGATGATGCCGCCCGAGCGCCGGTCGGGCGATGTGCCCGACCGGCTGGTGTCCGAGAGGGTCGGTGCGTTGACGCTCACTGTTCAGCTCTCCCTCTGCATACGGCGGATGTTGTAGATCATCACGGGGAGCACGGCGACGAAGATCAAGATCGCGAGCGCTGCCCCCTTCCCCTTGTCCTGGAAACTGAACGCTTCCTGGAACATCTGATTGGCGAGCACCTGAGAACCGAACTGGCCGTTCGTGGTGACCTTGACGATGTCGAACACCTTCATCACGCCGACGATCAACGTGGTGACGACGACGCCGATCGTGGTGGCGATCTGCGGCAGTGTGACCCGCCAGAAGACCTGACTGCTCGTGGCGCCGTCGATCTTGGCCGCCTCGATCAGCTCGGTGGGCACCGCCTTGATCGCCGCCGACAGGATCACCATCGAGAACCCGGTCTGGATCCAGATCATGATCACCATCAGCCAGAAGTTGTTGTAGGGCGTCTCCTGGACGAAGAAGACCGTCTCGCCGGAGACCGAACCGTCGGCGTTGATCGAGAAGCCGCCGACACCGCCACCGACGATGCCGGTGAAGCGGATGAAGAAGTAGCCGACCAGCAGCAACCCGATGCCGGGCACCACCGTTCGGCCGTACTCCTGCTGCACGAGTGCCCGTGCGATGAGGATGAACAGGCCGATCAGGATCAGGCCGAGCGCCGCGGTCATGATGATCGTCGGCCATCCGGATCCGGTCGACAACTGTCCGAGACCCACCCACAGTGCGTTCATCACGCCCGTCTGTTCCGTCGACGTGTCTCGAGCGGTGTACACGAAACGCCAGATGACCGACGCACCGACGAGCGAGATCGCCATCGGCATGAAGATGATCGACTTCGCGACTCGCTCGCCGCCGCGTTGATCGGCGAGCACGGCGATCGCGAGACCGAGCGCCGTCGAGAAGAACGTGACGACGACCACCCACCAGAGGTTGTTGATCAACGTGCCACGCATCGCCGTGAAGGCGCCGAAACAGACGAGGATCAGCCCGACGACCAGCGGGCCGACCGTCGGGTTGCCGATCTCGACGGCGCGACCGGTGCGCTTCTTGGCCACGATGCCGACGCCGACGGCGATCGCAAGCAGGATCATGCCGAGGATGAACGGCACGCTCGTGAACATGTTCGTCCAGTTCTCGAGATCGAGGCTGTTCTTGTCCTGGAAGACGACGGTGTAGTTGTCGACCCCGACGAAGTCGACCGAGTCGGCGTCGAGCAGCGACAGGTAGGCGGTGCGGATCGCGGGGATCACCAGCATGACGCCGATGAAAGCGAGTGCGGGGCCGATGAAGATCACCGCACGCGATCCGTTGTCGATGCGGATCCGCGACGCGTAATCGGGGTTCTTGCTCATGGCGAGACGCAGCCCGACGAGGAGAGCCGGTACCAGGGCCGCGATGATCGACGTGGCGACGGTCCCGTCGCCGAGGTCGGCGGCGCCCCACGCCCCGAGCACCCAGCCGAGCGCGGCGCCGAGCAGTGCACCGCCGACCGGCGGATGCTTGAGGAGCAGGCTGAGGCCGGCGCCGATGGCCGCACCGACGAGCGTGTACACGACGATGGCCACGGGGTCGAGGCCGGGCTGGTAGGCGTCGCGGATGACGGCACCGATCACCAGCCCGATCGCGCCGCTGCCCACGAGGGCGATCACCTGTCGCCGGCGCGGATCGTCGGTGCGAGCGAGCAGGTACCCGACGGCGCCGAAGGCCGCACCACCCGCGAGCGGACCGATCACCCAGCTGAGGAACCCCGAGCCCGACCCGATCGTGACGAGGTTGCCGTGCAGCATGATGCCGATCAGGGCGCCGACGACGGCGAACGCGATCGTCTGGAACATCAACCACCGGCTGCGTACCTGGTTGAACAACAGGTTCGCACCGATCCAGATGCCGGCGCTCGCAGCGACGGCGATGACCACGGTGATGATCGTGCCGCGGATCTTCTCTTCGACGAAGGCCCAGTAGATCAGGCCGAGGACCAGGACGACGCCCGCGCCGATCTTGACGTAGTCACTCGTCGTTCTCGACGAGTCAGCCGCTGGTGCCCGTCGGGGCGGCGGCGACTCGCTGGCCGGCGTTCCCTCGTCGGATCCTGTTCGTTCGAGTGTCTCCACCTCGTGGCCCCCTTCGATTCCCCGGTGCTTCGTGCCCGGCGTCTTCATCCGAAACGCAAGCGGGACACCGACACCGTAGTGCCAGTGCCCCGCTGCGTGCATCACTGCGACCCGAATGAGGGTCGCATCATTGGGTTCAGTCGGCCGGCCACGAGGCTTCGATGGTCGCCGCTGCCTCTTCGGCAGTGATGTCACCGTTGACCAACGAGGTGCCTTCGGACCAGAAGGTACCGGCGCCCACGTCGGCGGGCATCAGGTCGGAGGCATCGAAACGAGCGATGTCCGACGCACCGAGGATCTCGAGGAACCTCTGCTCCAGCGGCTGGTAGACCGACGGATCCTGACCCTGTGCTGCCGACAGGTAGCCCGACAGACCGCCGCCGAGGGCTTCGGTCTGGTTCTTCTGGCGGGTCTCGGCGTAGTCAGCGGTGGCCAGGTAGTTCATCACGGCCATCGTCGCAGGATCGTCGTTGAAGGCCGCTGCGAAGATGCCAGCGGTCAGAACGGGCTTGTCGCCGTTGACGTCAGGGAAGTAGAACACGTCGACTGCCGTCGGATCTTCCGGATCGGCGAAGGTGGTGCCTTCGGGGAACAGACCGGCGAAGAAGTTCGCCTGACGGTGCATGTAGCACTGACCGTCGACGAGCGGCTGGCCGTTGTCGGCGAAGTTCGTCGCGGCGATCGAGCCACCAGCGGCGAACACGTTCTCCTCGGTCCACAGATCGCTGACGGTCTGCATGGCCTCGACGATCTGAGGATCGTCGAACGGGATCTCGTGGTTGACCCACTGGTCGTAGACGTCGGCTCCGGCCTGGCGAAGCACGAGGTCCTCGATCCAGTCCGTGAACGGCCAGCCGGTCGCCTGACCGGACTCGATGCCCACGCACAACGGCTTGGCTCCACCATCGGCGGCCATCTGGTCGACCAGTGCAGTGAACTCGTCGAAGGTCGTGGGCACTTCGTAGCCGGCCTCGGCGAACGCTGCGGGCTGGTACCACACGAGCGACTTGAGGTCGGTCTTGGCGGGCACGCCGTACTGCACGTCGTCGACGTTGCCGTACTGCTGGAAGCCGTCGGCCCAGAACTCGTCGAGCGTGGCGTTGACCTCGTCGGTGACGGGCACGATGTAGTCGGCGCGTGCGAAGTCGGCGAGCTTGCCCGGCTGCGGGAAGAACGAGATGTCGGGCGGGTTGCCGCCTTCGACCTGGGTGTTGATGTTCGCTTCCCAGTCGGCGTCGCCGGTGTACTCGACGGTGATGCCCACCGTCTCGCCCCACGCGTTGAGCGTGTCGTTGATCGCGGCGATCGAAGGATCGTCGCGTTCGGGGCCGGTCAGCGTGACGGTGGCGCCTCCGAAGTCCTGGTCGCCGCCAGCGGCGGTGCCGCCTTCGGCGGTGGTGCCTTCGGTTTCGGTGGATGTACCGGCGTTGTCCGAGCCGCTGTCGTCGTCGCTACCGCAGGCTGCGGCAACGAGTGACAGGGCGAGCGGAGCAGCGGCCAGCTTCAGCCAGCGCTTGTTCATAGGGTCCTCCCCCTCATGGTGGTTGTTGTGCCGAAATGTTGCGGCGATGTAAACGCTTACAGACGCGATGGGGCAGCGTCAAGGCCAAATGGTGAGAACCCCTGAGAATGGGGCTCGGTGTCCGTCGACGTGGTCTCGGGCGTCGTGTCAGGCGTCGTGTCAGGCGTCGTGTCGGCGTCTGTCGGCGTCTGTCGGCTTGTCGTCGGGGTGTCGGCGGGTGACGGCGGTGGACCGGTCGTTCCCCGCACGACCAGTTGGACGGGCGCCACGAACGGCTCGAGGTCGACGGTCCCTCCGCTCATCGCCGCCACCAGCGCGCGGGCGGCTGCGGCGCCCTGTGAGGGCACGTCCTGGCGGATCGTGGACAGCGACAGGACCCGGGCGACGTCGTGGTCGTCGACGCCGAGCACCGAGATGTCGCGGCCGGGACGGAGGTGACGTCGCGACAGCTCCATCAACGCACCGAATGCCATCTCGTCGGACATCGCGAAGACTGCGGTGGGCGGTTCGTCGAGGTCGAGCAGCGTCGCCATCGCCTCCTGGCCGCCGTCGATGCCGAAGTTGCCGCCGACCACGAACTCCGGCTCGAGCGACACGCCGGCCGACGCCAGTGTTTGCTCGAAACCCGTCGAGCGACGTCTCGGCACGGCGAAGTTCAACGGATCGTCGCCGAGCCCGCTGATCAGACCGATGCGTCGGTGACCGAGTGCGAGGAGGGTCCGGGCGCCGATCCGGCCGACCTCGACGTCGTCGATGAACACCGACGGCGCTCCGGCCACGCACGTGCCGATCGTCGACAGGGCGACGCGGCGTTCGCGCAGCGACGCTGCCTGTTCGTCGGTGGCGGGGATGTTGACGAGCACGACGCCGTCGGTCCGGCGTTCGAGGCGGTTCGGTTCGTCGAGCAGACGGTGGCACTCCTCGAGGCTGCCGACACCGACGACGAGGAACTCGTAGCCGGAGTCGTTGCACACCGCTTCGGCTCCGGCGATGACGGTGGAGAAGTACCAGCTCGCGAGGTGGGGGACCACCACGATCACCGTGCGGGTCCGTCCGGCGGCCAGGCGGGCGGCGGCGGGGTCCGGCGCATAGTGCATCGCCGCTGCGACGTCGAGCACCCGCAACCGGGTCGACTCCGCGACGTTCGGCAGACCGCGCAGTGCACGGCTGACCGTGGCGACCGAGACGTTGGCGGCCTGCGCGACGTCCTCGATCCGGGCGCGTGCAGGTCGAGACGCCGCCGGTCCCCTCGTCGTGGCCATATGCGAAGTGTAAGCGTTTACATGCGGGCGCTCCGGTTCCCCGGGCCGGTGCGGTACCTTCGAGACCCGTGGAGACGCCGACTGCATCCGACCTCCCGGCGCGCACCGTGCCGGCCTGGTGGCGCCACGCCACCGTGTACCAGATCTACGTGCGGTCCTTCGCCGACGGCAACGGCGACGGCACCGGCGACATCGCCGGAATGTGCGACCGCCTGGCGTACCTGGAGCGCCTCGGGATCGATGCGGTCTGGATCAACCCGTGGTATCGCTCGCCGTTGCTCGACGGGGGATATGACGTCGCCGACTATCGCGAGATCAACGAGCAGTTCGGTACGACGGCCGAGGCGGAGACGTTCATCGCCCGAGCGCGCTCGCACGGCATCCGGGTGCTCGTCGATCTCGTGCCGAACCACAGTTCGTGGGACCACCCGTGGTTCCGAGCGGCGCTGGCCGCTCCGGCGGGATCGAACGATCGGGCGCGCTACCACTTCCTCGAGGGGCGTGGTGAGGCCGGTGAGTTGCCGCCCAACGACTGGCGGTCGGTGTTCGGCGGGCCGGCATGGACCCGCGTCCCCGACGGCGAGTGGTACCTCCACCTGTTCGACGAGAGCCAACCGGACCTGAACTGGGAGCACCCCGACGTCGCCGACGAGTTCGACGCCGTCATGCGCTTCTGGCTCGATCGCGGCGCTGCCGGCTTCCGCATCGACGTGGCGCACGGGCTCGTGAAGGTGCCGGGATATCCCGATGCGGGCCGTGACGCCAACGACGGCAAGGGCGGCGCCGAACCGCTGCCGTACTTCGATCGCGACGAGATCCATCCGATCGTGCGACGGTGGCGGCGCGTCCTCGACGAGTACGGCGACGACCGGATGATGGTGGCCGAGGCGTGGGTCGATGCGTCGCGGCGTCCGCTCTATCTGCGGCCCGGCGAGTACCACCAGGCGTTCGACTTCGACCTGCTCTCGGCGGTGTGGGACGCCACCACGTTCCGGTCGATCGTCGACAGCAGCCTGCGCGAAGCCGCGGCCGTCGGATCGAACGCGACCTGGGTGCTGTCGAATCACGACGTCGTCAGACATGCGACCCGCTACGGGTTACCGAACGACGTCGACCCGTCACGGTGGCTGCTCGACGGCCCGCACGAACTCCTCGACGCCGAGCGCGGGTTCAGGCGGGCGAGGGCTGCAGCGCTGCTGACGTTCTCGTTGCCGGGCTCGGTGTACGTCTACCAGGGCGACGAGTTGGGCCTGCCCGAAGCGTGGCAGTTGCCGTTCGACGTGTTGCAGGACCCGATCTGGCACGACTCGGGCCACACGGCGAAGGGACGGGACGGGTGCCGCGTGCCGATCCCGTGGGAGCCGACCGGACCGTCGCTCGGGTTCGGTGACGCCGAAGGGTGGCTGCCGCAGCCCGAGGAGTACGCCGGTCTCGCCGCCTCCGTGCAGGAGTCGGACCCGTCCTCGACGTTGCACCTCTACCGGCGGGCGCTCCAGCTGCGCCGCGAACGGCTCGGCTCCGAACCGACCGGCGAGCTCGGCGTCACGTGGATCGACCTCGGACACGACGTGATCGCCTTCGAACGAACCGACGCCCTGCGATGCATCGTCAACATGAGCGACGATCCGGTGCGCCTGCCCGACGGCACGGTCGTGCTCGCATCGTCGCCGTTCGACGGCGACGACCTCCCGCCCGACACCGCCGTCTGGCTGACCTGATCGGACCGCAGCGTGCAGATCGTCACCAAGCAGGGCCAGCCCGACTTCCTCGACCTTCCGTGGGAGCAACCGCTCGAGGAGTGGACCGACGCCCGCCTCGTCAAGATGGCCCATGGCATCAGCCGCCACGTGGTGCGGTTCGTGCGCTTCGACGAACGCGTCTACGCGCTGAAGGCGACCGGCGTGGTGGCCGCGCAGCGCGAGTACCGGGTGCTGCGCGAGCTCAGAGACGACCACCTGCCGGTGGTCGAGCCGGTCGGCGTCGTCGCCGATGCGCCGGGTACCGGCGACGCCGTGCTCGTCACGCGGTATCTCGACTTCTCGTTGCCGTACTGGTATCTGCTCGGGCGTGGTGACCCTTCGCTCGCCAACCGCCTCACCGATGCGGCGGTGGTCCTGCTGGTGCAGTTGCACCTCGAAGGCGTCTTCTGGGGCGACTGCTCGCTGTCGAACATCCTGTGGCGTCGCGATGCGGGCGAGATGAGGGCCTACCTCGTCGACGCGGAGACGACCGAGCGCCACCCGTCGATCGGTGATCGCATGCGCAACTACGATCTCGACATCGCCGTCGAGAACGTCGCCGGCGGGTTGTTCGAACTGCAGGCGAGCGGCCGCATCACCGACGACGTCGATCCGGTTGCCACGGCCGAACGGCTGCGTTCGCGCTACCAGGAGCTGTGGAGCGAACTCACGCGCGTCGACGAGTTCGACCTCGACGAACGCTGGAAGATCGAGCAGCGCGTCCGGCGGATCAACGAGCTCGGCTTCGACGTCGAGGAGCTCTCGATCAGCCGCGACGATCGGACCCTGTCGATCAAGCCGGTGCTGATCGAGGAGGGCCACCACGCCCGCGAGCTGCGGCGCCGCACGGGCCTCGATGTGCAGGAGAACCAGGCGCGACGCATGCTGGCGGACATCGATCAGCACCGAGCCTGGCTCGAGCGGCGCGAGAAGCATCCGATCCCGCGCTCGGTGGCGACGGCTCGATGGTTGGCCGAGGTGTATCAACCTGCGATCGATGCGATCCCCGACGACCTGCGCTCACACCTCGAGCCGGCGGAGATCTTCCACCAGTTGCTCGAACACCGCTACCTGATGGCGGAGCGGCGCGGCGGCGAGGTGCGTACGAGCGAGGCGCTCGAGGACTACGTCGCCGCCGTGCTGGCCCTGACGCCCGCCGAACGCCAGCTCCACCTCGACACCGGGAGCATCCCGCGGATCGAGGTCGATCCGGCATCGGCTACCGTCGACACGTGAACCGACGTGACTTCGCCCGCCGTGCGATCGGGTTGATCGATCTCACCGACCTCTCCGACGATCATTCACCCGACGGCATCGATCTGCTCTGCCGGCGCGCACGCGAGCATCGGACGGCGGCGGTGTGCGTGTGGCCCGAATTCGTGGCGACGTGCGCAGCGAACCTGGCCGGTTCGGGTGTGCGGGTGGCGACGGTGGTGAACTTCCCGTCGGGCGACGAGCCGCCGAGCCGGGTGGCGGCCATGACGCACGGCGCACTCGACGACGGCGCCGACGACATCGACGTGGTGCTCCCGTACCGCGCGTTCCTCGCCGGCGACCTCGAACCGGGGCGCGAGGTGCTGGCGGCGGTGACGGCGATGGTCGAATCGCCACGCATCGTCAAGGTGATCCTCGAGACCGGTGCGCTCGGTGACGCAGCGGCGGTGCGCGCCGCGGCGGAGCTGGCGGTCGACGGCGGCGCCGACTTCGTCAAGACGTCGACCGGCAAGATTCCGGTCGGTGCGTCGATCGAGGCGGCCGAGGCGATGTTGTCGGTGATCGCAGCCGCCGATCGACCCATCGGTCTGAAGCCCTCCGGTGGGATCCGCAGCTTCGACGATGCGGTGGCGTACATCGAACTCGCCGACTCGGTGATGGGGGAGGGGTGGGCTGCTCCCGCGACGTTCCGCTTCGGGGCGAGCGGGCTGCTCGACGCACTGCTCGCAGTGGTGGGGGGCGTCGAGGGTGTCGACGGAGACGACGCCGTGTCGGAGACCTCGACGTACTGACGGGTCCACGACCTGGCGGCTTCCGGGCACGGCGGGTTCAGGGCATGGCGAGACCGTTGCGTGCGATCACGTCGCGGTACCAGCGGGCGCTGTCGCGCGGCGTGCGCACCAGCGTGTCGAAGTCGACGTGCACGAGGCCGAAGCGTTTGTCGAATCCCAGCGCCCACTCGAAGTTGTCCATCAACGACCACTGGAAGTACCCGCGGATGTCGACACCCGCGTGCATGGCGTCGGCCATCGCACGGAGGTGTCGGTCGAGGTAGTCGATCCGGCGGGGATCGGCGCAGCGACCGTCGACGACCGGGTCGTCGTAGGCGCAACCGTTCTCGGTGATGTAGACCGGCGGAAGGTTCGGGTAGTCGGTGTGGAGGCGAAATCGAGCGGTTGACGGATCGTGTCGAGGTCGCCCGGCTGGATCGCATCAGCCAGCGGCTCGTACCTCTCGAACAGGTCGGAGGGATACTCGCCGCGCAGCGTCGCATCGAACCACCACCGGTTGTGGATCGCGTCGATCAGATCGATCTGATCCTGCGTCGCCGGCTGATCCGCAACGGTGACGATGTTTGACGGATTGATCACGATGCCGAGTTCGAGGTCGGCGCACTCGGCGCGCATCGTCTGGAGTGCGAGCCCGTGAGCGAGCAACTCGTGGTGTGCGACGGTGACGGCTGCGTGCGGCTCGGTCAGGCCCGGAGCGTGCACCCCTGAGGCGTGGCCGAGGTAGGCGTAGCACCACGGCTCGTTGAACGTCGACCACATGTGCACGCGATCGCCCAACTCGCGTGCCAGCAGTGCTGCGTAGTCGGCGAACCAGCTGACGGTGTCGCGATTGCGCAAGCCGCCGAGTTCCTCCAACGCCTGAGGAAGATCCCAGTGGAACAACGTCGGACACGGCACGATGTCGTGCTCGAGCAGTCGGTCGACGAGCCGCCGATAGAAGTCGAGTCCGTCCTGGTTGACGTCGCCGCGGCCGTCGGGCATCACCCGCGACCACGAGATCGAGAAGCGGTAGGCCTGCAGGCCGAGTTCCGCCATCATCGCCACGTCCTCGTCGACGCGGTGGAAGTGGTCGCATGCCACGTCGCCGGTGTCGCCGTGGGCGACCTTGCCCTCGGTGTGGGCGAACGTGTCCCACACGCTGGGGCCTCGTCCACCCTCGTCGACGGCGCCCTCGATCTGGTAGCTCACGGTCGCCGCTCCCCACAGGAAGCCCGCCGGGAAGCCGATGGTCGGATCGGTGTTCACCATGGTCAGTGTGGCGGAGTCCTCTTCGTCGGCGGCCGCCGCCGCCCGAATCGGCGCAGGACCGCTAGCCTCGCTCATCCCAGCCCTCGTAGCTCAGGGGATAGAGCATCGGCCTCCGGAGCCGTGTGCGCAGGTTCGAATCCTGCCGAGGGCGCCACTGGTTTTCCGCCCTGATCAGGGGAAATAGCCTGGTCAGGGCGTTGGGGAGTTGACCGCTGTATCGGGCTGTTCACCCCTGTTCCCCGTCCGTTGCGGGAGGAGTGCGGGAGGAGCAGCACCATCGACGGTGCTGTGGGTTCACCCACGATCACCCTCGGCGCAGCTGCACGTGTCGACAGCGCCGAGTTCATCAGTGCCGGCTGGCCCGACTGTCTTGCCCCACAAGTCCGGCGAATATGCCCGTGATAGTGCGGCGTCACAATTGGGCCGCACTCGCACGCGTCGATCGGCGTCGTGCAGGTGATTATCGAGAGCGTTATCAGTCGGTCGACGCCGCCATGAGAGGATCACGGATGTGGACGGCGAGGAAATCCTTCAGGGTGGTGTCGCGAATGCCGGCGCAGTGGTCCGGTCAGGTGACGATGTCTTGCGTCCCTCGAATCCACACTCGGGCTCGATCCATGCGTTCCTGAAGCACATTCGAGCAGGCGGATTCTGCGGCGCGTCTGAGCCGGTGGCGATCGATCCCGACGGTCGCGAACGTCTGCGATTCGTGCCCGGGGAGGTTCCGCTCCCGCCGTACCCGTCGTGGGCCCAGACTGACGAAGCGCTGGCATCGGTCGCAGTACTGATCCGAGGACTGCACGACGCGTCCGCGGGCCTGTCTCTCGACGGTGAGTGGAGCAGCGAACTCGCCGACCCCGACGGCGGTCCGGTGATGTGCCACAACGACGTCTGCTTGGAGAACGTCGTGTTCCGAGACGGGCGCGCCGTAGCGCTCCTCGATTTCAATTTCGCCGCCCCGGGACGGCGAGAGTTCGATCTCGGTGCGTTCGCGCGGATGTGTGTGCCGATCGATGACGATGTCAACGCCTCACGATTGGGTTGGGCGTCGAACGACAAGCCCGTGCGACTTCGGGTCGTGTGCGACGCATACGGCTGCGACGAGTCGGGACGAGCCGAGGTGCTCGCTTGTCTGTCGGACTCGATCGCCCGTGGTGGCGAGTTCGTCCGTCGACGAGTCGAGGCCGGCGAGTCCGCGTTCATCGAGATGTGGAACAACATGGGCGGCCAAGAGCGCTTCGACCGCCGACGTCAGTGGTGGGCGGGCAACCACCAGGACTTCGCCGACGCAATGCGATAGCCAGTTCTCGTCGGGATTATTGCGTGTCACGAGTTGGGCCGCGATGGGTTGGCGTCGCGTCGCCCTCGACAGGAATATCGAGCTTGCGTTATGTGAGGTCCGATTGCGGTGAGCCGGGTTGACGGTGCCGTCTTGGCGTCTGCCCGTTGAGCGTTCAGGGAGCGGAGCCGAACCGATGAGCGTCTCCATGTCGGCTGCCGGTCCGACCTGAGTGCCTTGAGTGACCTACAGCCTGACGGGCCACTTTCGGTTGGCGCAACATCTAATCCGACAGGGGACCACTGGTGCGGTTCCCGTTGACAAGGTGCCGCCTGGGAACCCGCGTACTGCTCGCCACCCGCGTGTGGAGGAGCCAGCGAAGCGTCCTCGTAAGGGGTCATCTGTCAATGGGCGGCACCTGTGCGTGCCCCTACAGCCACCCCAGAAGGGGATCACAAAACATGAGAGGAAGCGGACAATGAAGACTTCAATCAAGGCAGTGGTTGCGATCGCTGGGGTCGCAGGAATGCTCGCCATTCCCGGGGCGGGCATCGTTGAGGCTGGAAGCGGGCCGTGCAACAGCGGCATCAAGGGCTGCGCCGCTCGCCTCTACAGTGGCGGGGGTTCCACATATCAGTTTTCTACGAGCGACTCCAACTTGAACAACAACTACTACGACGAACCAGCTCCGATTACTGATGAGCCGGTGAATGACCATGTGGGCTCAGTGCGAGGGCGCAGCACATCGATCTCACGCGTGTGCGGCTTCGCAAACTCTGGCTACTCCGGCTCGGTTTACGGCCAGGTTGCCTCGAATGCGGGGTGGAGCAACACCTCAAACATCGGGGTGAGCTCGATCTTTCTTTCAAACGACACCGATTGCATTCTTTGATGGGCCGAGTACTTGGGGCCCCTGCAACTGGTGCGAACATACCTGTGCAGATGCTCCAAGTTGCTCGTCGTCGCGGGTGGCAGCGACGTCAACGTGCGACATTCGCGCTTGCCTTCATATTCACGATGGGTGGGATCTCAACCGGGTGTGGTTCGGACGCCGCGCCAGTCCCACCGCTCCCCGCCGACCCAGCGCGAGACAACGCGCATCCCGTTGGACCCGAATGGCGGCTGAAACAGCTGTGGGCTAGTCCGACCTCGTACAACCGGGCGAGCTTCGAACTCCGCCAAGAGGCGATCAGCTCATGCATGAACGCTGCCGGCTTCGAATACTCCCCGGCTCAGTACGAAACGACGGACAATTTGATCCGCGCACTGAACCCGCTCAATCGCGAGGCCGCACAGCTCTACGGATATCACGAACCACCCTCACCCGAGTTCGATGACCCCACGGCAGAAAACAGTGACGACGAGTACATCCTTGCTCTCTACGGCACCGACGAAGACGAAGGTGGCTGCGCGACCGCATCAGCCGAGTACGCATACGGGTGGGATGGCGCGCTTCAACTCTCGAACGATCTCGACATCGCGGCCAACGGGGTAGGAGAGATCCTCGGAAGCTATGTCACCACGCCAGACGGCCAGGACCACGTCGAGGCATGGGCCAGCTGCATGCACGAGCACGGCTACCAATACGACAACCAGATCGACCCGAATACCGAATACAGCGGCCAGGACCGAATCTCCGACAAGGAGATCGCCACACGACTCACCGACATCGAATGCGACGAGTCCGTTGGCCTCACGGCAGCACGATCCGACTACGAAACGCAACAGATCGACCAATGGGTCGACGAACACAACGAACTCATCGACGGCATTAGGAAGCTCACCACTGCAGGGGAGAGAGAGCTGGCTGACCGAATGACCGACCTCGTCAAGAACGGTCCAACGGTGCTCGACAATTAGCGCAGTTTCGTGTCGTGTTGGATTGTTTGGGTAACTGGTGGTCTAGCTGACCGGACGGTGATCTTCGAGATTGTCGCGCGTGCGACGTGCGTCGAGTACACCTCGGCCAGATGGGCTTCGACCTCACCGGTCGTCAGCCCTCTCGCCGTCGGTGAGATCACCATCGAGTCGATGACGTCGAGCCGGCGCTGGACCTTGCGCACGGGACTCATCTCAAATACCCCACGAGGGCGATGATTGGGGCGACTCACGTACGCGTCGATTCGAGTACCTGACAGGTCGCCTCGGCCGCAGCGGGTCACAGTTCGCGACCTGTCGACATCTAGTGAACAAGAGAACTCGGATGGAGTTCCAACGAGCAAGAAGGAGTAGCCCAATGAAGAGGTTTCTTGCAATTGCGGCGGTGGTCCTCGGTGTCGTTCCGGTCGCTGGTGCCGCGACCGGAACGGTTGAGGCATACAGCCCATGGAACTGTGGCACGGTCACCCATTCCTATCCTGCTGCGGCAGGGTCTGCTTCGTTGAGTTCGACCGTGTACGGCTGCGGCATGAAGGTGGCCATCAAGTGTTCACCTCCACAGACCGGTCTTCTTCTCGGCAACCTGGCCTACACCGGGCAAACATCTTCCAGGAACTGTCCCGGTGGCTCACTGGTGAACTACCGAGGGCACCAGCTCGGCACCAACTGGTGACGTCGGCCGATGGGCGCCGATGGACAGCCATCGATCATCGCCAGCGTGCTCGCCGCGGTGACCCTCGTCGCGGGACTCGGGGCCTGTAGCGATTCCGACCACTCATCGACGGATGTCGGATTCTCCGATCGGTATTTGGCGTCGTTGATCGGAGCGTCGGACGTCGATGGCAACGAGCAGGTGATGACTGACTATCTCCGGTACGAGGAAGAGTCGATCGCGCAGTGCATGAATGGGGCGGGCTACGAGTACGTTGCGGCCCCACCGGAGTCGATCTTCGTTCCGTTCGGGTACACGGGCGACTTGCAGGCCGACGCGCAGCACCTTGGTTTTGGTATTTCGACGGTCGATGTGAACGTGGAGGCCGAGTCGACCAATCCGAACGACGCGATCGTTGCGTCGCTTCGTGGGGCAGAGTCCGCCGTGTGGAACGATCAGTATGTTGGTTGCGCCGATGCTGCGGCGGAGGAGATGACTGACCAGCGCGGCGTAGGTGCTGCGGCAAGTATCGCCGAGAAGGTCAACGAGGCCGTCCGAACGGACGACGGTGTGCGTACGGCTCAGCAGGAGTGGATTCTTTGCATGGGCCAGCGTGGGTTCGAGGCGTCAAGTCGCGAGGATTTGATCTCGCAGATGACCGAGCAGTTCGGGACGATTTCGCCGAGTGAGGTTGCGTCGTTTCGGCAGCGCGAGATTGCGGCGGCGCTGGCTGACGTCGACTGCGGTGAGAACCTTCGTCGTGTACAGGACGAGGCGATGCGTACGCATCTTCAGGAACTGTCACCCGAGTCGTACGCTGAGCTCTTCCCATAGATCTCCGTGTTCGCTGGCGAGAGTCCATGAGCGCATCCTGACCATCTCAGCTTCGGAGTGTGGTGGCTGGTGGTGTTTGGGCGGCTTTGAGGGCGGGTGCGAGGCCGGCGATGGCGCCGGTGGCGAGGCCGATGAGTGGGGCGATGATGGTGATGGTGGGGTTGATGGTGGTGGTCCAGCCGCGGGTGTGTGCGGTGAGGGTGACGGCGATGATGGCGAGTGCGGTGCCGCAGGCGCCGGCGATGGTGCCGGTGATGGCGGCTTCGAGGGTGATTTGGCGGGTGATGTGGGAGCGTTTGGCGCCGAGCGCGCGGCGGAGGCCGATTTCGGGTCGGCGTTCGATGGTGTTGAGCAGGGTGGCGTTGGCAATGGCGACGGTGCCGATGAATAGGGCGAGCGCGGCGAGTGCGTAGTAGAGGCTGGTGACGTCGGATTCGACGTTGTTGCGCAGGGTTTGGGGGTCGGGTGGCACGAGTGCTTGGAGTCGTTGAGGGTCTTGTGGTCGTAGCGCGGTGGGGGCTTGGCGGCCTGCGAGTTGTGCTGCTCCCGGGTCGGTGTCGATGAGGATTTCGTAGGCGGCGCCTTGGGTGGCGATGTCGTGTTGTTCGGTGCTGGTGGGGATGACGATCGACAGCAGCAGGTCGGGGTTGCGGGCGACGTCGTCGATGATGCCGATGACGGTGTAGGCGATGTCGCCGACGAACACGACGGGTTGGTTGTCGATGCGGGTGATGCCGAGTTGGTCAGCGGCGACGCGTCCGATGACGGCGACGCGTTCGGCTCGGTCCTGGTGGAATTGGTTGTAGAGGGTGCCGGTGGCGACGGTGGGGAGCGCGGCGGCGATGGCGCCGGGGGTGGCGGCGATGAGCGCGACGGGTTGGCTGTTGTCGAGGGGGCGGGTGGGGTTGGTGCGCGGTTGCAGGGTGCCGTTATCGGTGATGAGGTACATGAGTCCGGCGTGGTTGATGCCGTTCAATGCTTGGAGGGTTTGGTCGGGGTCGTCGGGGAATGGGTTGGTGCCGTCGGGGTTGGCGTCTTGGATGCGGACTTCGGTGGCTTTGAGGGCGTCGAAGCGGGCTGAGACTTGGGCGCGGGCGGTGTCGGCGAGGCCGGTGGTCGCAACGAACGCGCCGACACCCAAGATGGTGCCGAGCGCGGTGAGCAGGGTGCGGGCGGGGCGTTGCGCGATCGCGGAGAAAGCTTCGGAGATGTTGTCGGCCCATCTCAGCCGGGAACGGATCTCGAGACGGCTCATCAGACGGGCACAGTGTCGGGTTCGGTGACGTGGCCGTCGATGATGGTCAAGTGGCGGTTGGTGCGTTGAGCGATGGCGGGGTCGTGGGTGATGATGATCACGGTGAGCCCGTCTCGGTGGACGCCTTCGATCAACTCCAGCACGGTGTCGCTGGTGGCGGTGTCCAAGTTGCCGGTCGGTTCGTCGCACAACACCAGCGCCGGGTGTCGGATCAGGGTGCGTGCGAT
>CAVSIX010000012.1:0-87878 GCA_963728195.1 Ilumatobacteraceae bacterium
CAGGAGTCGTCGCCGTGGTGACGAATTCCCGTGACGAGGTGCTCGCGTTCGAACGCAGCGACGTCGCCGGCGCCTGGCAGCTCCCACAGGGAGGCATCGACGTCGGTGAAGCGCCCCGCGACGCCGCCTGGCGCGAGCTGGGCGAGGAGACCGGGCTCGGGCCCGGCGACGTCGAGCTGATCGGCGAGCACCCGTCGTGGATGGTCTACGAGTTCCCCGAGGACGTGCTGACCGGTGGCAAGCGTCTCGGCCAGGCGCAACGGTGGTACTTCTTCCGTGCGTTCTCCGACGACGTCACGCCGACGCCCGACGACGTCGAGTTCGTGGCGTGGCGCTGGGTCGAGCGGCGATGGCTCGTCGAGCACGTCGTCGGCTTTCGCAGCGACGTCTACCGGGCAGTGTTGACACCGTGAACGACGATCTGTTCGCGGTCGCCGCCGACGAGCAGCGCCGGGCGAGGGCGCCGCTCGCCGCGCGGCTGCGTCCGCGCACGATCGACGACGTCGTCGGCCAGGACCACCTCGTCGGTCCGGGCAAGCCGTTGCGACGCCTCGTCGAAACCGACCGGCTGACGTCGGCACTGCTCTGGGGCCCGCCGGGCACGGGCAAGACCACGCTTGCACTTGCTGTCGCAGGAAGCACCGACCGGGCGTTCGAACAACTGTCGGCGGTCAACGCCGGGGTCAAGGACGTCCGTGAGACGATCGAGCGAGCGCGCCAGCGCCTCGGCGAACGGGGCCAGGGAACGATCCTGTTCCTCGACGAGATCCACCGATTCTCGAAGTCGCAACAGGATGCGCTGCTCCCGGCGGTCGAGGACGGCACGCTGACGCTGATCGGGGCGACCACCGAGAACCCGTTCTTCGAGGTCAATGCGCCGCTGCGGAGCCGTTCGACGCTCTTTCGTCTCGAGCCGCTCGACCGCGCCGCGATCGACACGCTCGTGCGACGGGGCCTGGACGCCGAAGGTGCCACCGCCGACCCCGAAGCGCTGACGCTGCTGGTCGATCGCGCCGGCGGTGACGGACGTCAGGTGCTCACTGCGCTCGAAGTGTCGTGCGCCCTGTCGGGCTACGGTCACGTCGAACTGGAACACGTCGAAGCGGCGCTCGGTACGACGGCGCTGCGCTACGGGCGCGACGACCACTACGACGTCATCAGCGCCTTCATCAAGTCGATGCGCGGTTCGGATCCCGACGCCGCGGTCTACTGGCTCGCCCGGATGCTCGAAGCCGGCGAGGATGCCCGGTTCATCGCGCGGCGGATGATCATCTTCGCGTCCGAGGACGTCGGCCTCGCCGACAGCGGCGCGCTCCAGGTGGCGGTCGCCGCCGCCCACGCGCTCGAACACGTCGGGCTGCCCGAAGCGCAGCTCAATCTCTCCCAGGCGGCGATCTACCTGGCGACCGCACCGAAGAGCAACCGCAGCGCCCTCGCGATCTGGACTGCGCGAACCGACGTGCGCAACGGTGCCGTCGGCGAGGTGCCCGCCCACCTGCGTGACGCTCACTATCAGGGCGCAGCGGCGATCGGCCACGGCGAGGGTTACGACTATCCTCACGACCATGCGTCGGGAACCGTTGCTCAGCAGTACCTTCCCGATGCGCTCGTCGACCGGCACTGGTACGAACCGAGCGTCCACGGCGACGAATCGGCGATCGGCGACCGGATGAACCGCCGTCGCGACGGGCTTGGGCAGCCGACATGAGCGCCGGTGAACTGGTCCTCGTCGTCGCCGCCGTGCTCTGCTCGATCGGCTTCGCGGCACTGATCGTCGTGCTGCTGCGAGTGCTCGACACCCTGCGCGACGTACGTCGCGAGGTCGATCAGCTGCGCATGGAGACGACCCCGCTGATCCGCGAGCTGCTGGAGACGACCGACGAGGCCAGGGCGACCGTCGACGAAGCCCGAGCAGACCTCGAGCGCTTCGATCGTGTGCTGGGATCGGCCGAGGCGATCGGTGACGCCGTCGGTGGTCGGGTGGCTCGCACCACGTTCTCGTCGCCGATGATCAAGGCCGCCGGTCTCGCTCGCGGGACGTCGCGGACGATCTCACGTCTGCGCGGATCACCGAGACAGCCCTCGGTCGGTCCGGTCGACGTGCGGGCGATCGAGGGCACCGGGCCCGACATGGAACCGACCAACTCGTCACGACGGAGGAAACGCGCATGATGAAGCGTGTCACGTGGTTCGCGGGAGGGGTCGTCGCCGGCCTCGCCTCGGCGGGCTACGCCAAGAAGAAGGTCAAGGAGACCGCAGCGCAGATGGCGCCGACGCAGATGGCGAGGTCTGCGGCCGATGCTGTACGAGCCAAGACCGGCGACGTGGTCGACGCATTCCGCGAGGGCCGCCAGGTGATGCGACACACCGAGGACGAACTCCACGCACGGCGTGAGGGTCGGCTGACGTCACTCGACGAGCACGTCGCACCAGGCGATCAGGTGTACGTCGACGGCGTCCCGGTCGAGAGCGCCCGTGTCATCGTCATGCGCCCGAAGGAGCGCAGGACGCCCCGGTGACGACACCCCTCGTGTCGAGCCCCCTTGTCGCCACGCCCCTGGTCGCGCGGTTGCGCGAGCGGCTGCGACCCGATCAGGTGCGAGACGGCACCGCCGAGGTCCACCTCTTCCGCCACGACGCATCCAATCTGGTCGGTCACCCGGCGGTCGTGTGCTTCGCCGAGAGCACGGCGGACGTGCAGGCTGTCGTCCAGGTCGCCAACGAGTTCGACGTGCCCTTCGTGGCGCGCGGTTCGGGCACCGGGTTGGCCGGGGGAGCGGTGCCGACGACCGGATCGATCGTGATCTCGACGTCGAAGATGAACCGCATCGTGTCGGTCGATCCGCTGGCGCGTATCGCCTGGGTCGAGCCGGGCGTGCTCAACCTCGACCTGTCGACGCAGATCGCCCACCACGGCGTGCACTTCGCGCCCGATCCCAGCAGCCAGCAGACGTGCTCGATCGGTGGCAACGTCGCCAACAACTCGGGCGGGCCCCACTGCCTCGCCGACGGCGTGACGAGCGCACACATCCACGCGATCGAGGTCGTGCTGCCCGACGGTTCGGTCGTCGTGTTCGGCGGCGAGGACCCCGAACCCGCGGGCTTCGACCTGCGCGGAGCGTTCGTCGGCAGCGAGGGCATGTTCGGTGTCGCCACCAAGGTGTGCGTCAAGTTGATGGCGAATCCGCCGGAAGTTGCGACGATGCTGCTCGACTTCGCGGACGTCGCAGACGGTGCGCAACTGGTGAGCGACATCATCGCCGACGGCATCGTGCCGGCGGCGGTCGAGATGATGGACCAGTTGTGCCTGCAGGCGGTCGAGCAGTTCATCCATGCCGGACTGCCCGTCCACCAGGCAGCGGCGCTGTTGATCGAGGTCGTCGGCCTGCCGGCCGGGGTTGCGTCGCAGATCGAACGGATCCGGGAGCTGGCGGCGAACCGCAACGTCGGCACGATCCGCGTCGCCGACGACGACGCCGAACGGGCCCTGTTGTGGAAGGGGCGCAAGTCGGCGTTCGGTGCGATCGCCAGGATCAAGCCGAACTACTACCTGCACGACACCGTCGTTCCGCGCCACCGGCTCCCCGAGGTGCTGGCGAGCGTGTACGAGATCGCCGCCCGGCACGAGTTGCTCGTGTTGAACGTGTTCCACGCCGGTGACGGCAACCTGCACCCGCTGCTGGTGTACGACGCCCGCGAGCCGGGTGTGATCGAGCGCGTCCACGCCGCCGGCGACGAGATCGTTCGGGTGTCCGTCGCTGCGGGCGGCGTACTCAGCGGTGAACACGGCATCGGGCTCGAGAAGCGCGACCTGATGCCGCTGATGTTCTCCGACGTCGACCTGGCCGCGCAGGGCAGCCTGCGCCGGGCCTTCGATCCCAGGTGCCTGTCGAATCCGGACAAGGTGTTGCCGAGCCCTGCGGGCTGCGGTGACGTCCACAGCGTCCCCGAGGGCGCCTGGGTGTGACCGAGAAATCGTTGGAGGCGGCGCTGGCTGCGTTCGCCGACGAGGTCGGCCACGACGATCCCGTCACCGTCAGCGGGCTCGGCACCCGTGGCGGGCCGGTTGCCGGCGTCCGCGCGGTGACGGCGCCGGCGGGTATCGAGTCGATCCAGCCCGCCGAGATGACGATCCGTTGCGGAGCGGGGACGCCGGTCGCCGAGATCGACGGGGCGCTGGCCGAGCACGGCCAGTGCATCGCCGTTCCCGGCAGCGGGACGATCGGTGGCGCACTCGCTGTGGGCCGCAGCGGGATCCGCCGGCTGGGCTGGGGGCCTGTTCGCGACACGGTGCTGCAGGTTCGCTACGTCTCTGCCGGTGGCGAGCTGGTCAAAGCGGGAGGGCCGACGGTGAAGAACGTCAGCGGGTTCGATCTGTGCAGGCTGCTCGTCGGCTCCCACGGCACGTTGGGATTTCTCGCCGAGGTGATCCTGCGCACCAGGCCGCGACCGCTCGGCGAACGCTGGTTCACCAGCGAAGGCGATCCCCGCGAGCTGCTCGGTCGCCTGTACCGCCCGACGTCGATGCTGTGGGACGGGGCGACCACGTGGGTGCTCCTCGAGGGTCACCCCGACGACGTCGCCGGCCAGGCGAGCACGTGCGAGCTCCGCGAGGCGCACGGTCCGCCGGAGCTGCCGCCGCACCGGTGGTCGATTCCGCCGGCGGACGTGTACTCGCTCGGCTCGCTGGCGACCGGCAGTTCTGATCGCTTCGTCGCCGAGATCGGCGTCGGCGTCGTCCACCATACGCGTGCGGCGCCACCGCCGACCGTCGACCCCACCGTGCGCGAACTCCATGGCCGCATCAAGGCAGGATTCGACCCGCGGGGCCGGCTCAACCCGGGCGTCGACGTGCTCGCGCCGGGATGACGGTGGTGCGGGCCTACGTCGACCGTCCGGTCACCGACCTGGCGGCAGCGGCCCGAGCGGCGGCAAGCGCAGCGGAGGTCTGGCGGCTCGACGCCCCGACGCTGTTGCGCGCCGGAATGAACGCGATCTTCGTCTCCGGTCCGGTGGTTCTGCGGGTCAGCGCGCCGACGGCACCGGCATCGGTGTCGCTCGAACTCGCCTACTTCTGGGATCGATCCGGTGTGCCCGTGACTCGGCCGGTGCGAGACGACGTCGTGCTCGCCGACGGTCTGAGCGTCACCGCCTGGGAACGCATCGATGCAGAAGCGACGGAGATCGACTGGGCAGCGGTCGGCGCCCTCGTACGGCGAGTCCACGGGACCGAACAGCGCTCGCTTCCTGCGTCGGTGCCCCTGCCGTCACCGATCGACTTTCCGTGGTGGGACTTCGACTCGCTGCTCGAGCGTGCCGGTCCGGGGCTCGACGACGCCGCACGCGAGGGGCTACGCGCCGCGATCGAGCGTCATGCTCGTTGGCGCGAACGTTGGCAGGACGGCTCGCAGCTGGTCGTGTGCCACGGCGACGTCCATCCGGGCAACATCGTCATGCGGAGCGATGGACCGGTGTTGCTCGATTGGGATCTGCTGTGCGTTGCCCCGGTGGGATGGGACCACGCGATGATGCTGACGTGGGCCGAGCGCTGGGGAGGACGGCCCGACGAGTACGAACGGTTCGCGCATGGCTACGGACGATCGTTGCGCGACGACCCGGCCGCGATCGCGTTCGCCGAACTCCGTCTCGTCGCCGCAACGCTGATGCGGGTGGTGGCGTCGACGACCGACGCCGCAGCGCGTCCGGAGGCGGAACGACGCCTGCGCTTCTGGCGAGGTGACCCCGATGCGCCGTCCTGGACGGCGCAGTGAACGGGGTTGCTCACATGAACTTGCGCAGGATCTTCTTCTTGAGGTTCGTGTAGGGCGGGTACATCAGCGCCGGATCGGGACGGGTGGGCTTGTCGAGCACGGCCTTGGAGTGGCTGAACGTGTCGAAGCCGGACCTGCCGTGATACGACCCCATGCCACTCTCGCCGACGCCGCCGAACGGCAGGTCGGGTACGGCGAGGTGCAGCACCGCATGATTGAGCGTGACGCCGCCCGCGGACGTGTTCGCGACGACGTGTTCGAGCGTGTCGTCGTCACCGCTGAACGCATACAGCGCGAGCGGCTTGTCGCGGTCGTTGACGAAACGGATCGCCTCGTCGACGTCGCCGACGGCGAGCACCGGAAGGATGGGCCCGAAGATCTCGTCGTCCATCACCGCGGCATCGGGCTTGACGCCGGCGAGCACGGTGGGTGCGAGATACCGGCTCGTGCGGTCGCCGGTGCCGCCGATCACGGTGGCGTCGTAGCCGCCCGCGTCGAGCAGCTTCGTCAACCGGTCGTGGTGGTGTTCGTTGACGATCCGGGCGTAGTCGTTCGACTGGCGCGGATCGTCGCCGTAGAACGTCGTGACTGCGGCGGCCAGCGCCGAGATCAGTTCGTCCTCGGCACCCTCCTCGACGAGCACGTAGTCGGGAGCGACACACGTCTGGCCGGCGTTGAGGAACTTGGCCCATGCAATGCGCTTGGCGGCCACCTCGATGTTCGCATCGGCGGCCACGATCGCCGGGCTCTTGCCGCCGAGTTCGAGCGTGACCGGGGTGAGATGTTCCGCCGCCGCGCGCATCACGACGCGGCCGACCTTGCCGTTGCCCGTGTAGAAGATGTGATCGAAGCGCTGTTCGAGCAGGGCGGTCGTCTCGTCGACCGCACCGGTGACGACGGCGACGGTCGAGGAGTCGAAGTAGCGGGGTACGAGTTCCTCGACGAGCGCTGACACCGACGGCGTCACCTCCGAGGGTTTGAGCACGGCGGTGTTGCCGGCGGCGAGTGCCGGCACGAGCGGGGCGAAGAGCAACTGCACCGGATAGTTCCACGGTGCGATGATGCAGACCGTGCCGAGCGGCTCCGCGCGCAGTGTCGCTCGACCCGGCTTGAACGTCAACGGCACCTTGACCTTGGTCGGCTCGGTCCACGACGCGAGATGCTTGAGCGTGTGGTCGATCTCGTTGATCGTGAACGCGATCTCGGTGGTGTAGGCCTCGATGCGCGGCTTGCCGACATCGGCGACCAGTGCATCGATCAACCGATCCTGCTGCTCGACGAACAACGCGCGGAGTTGGCGCAGCTGACTGCGCCGCGACTCGACGTCACGCACGACGCCGTTGCGGTACCCCTCGCGAAGTTCGTGGACGATGTCGGGAATCCGTTCGACAGCGGTCATCGCGCCAGCGTACGCCGTCACGGCGGTTGATGTGTCGGGCAGTAGTAACAGCGGCGGTTGGCGATGTCGAGCGTGCGGATCTCGTGGCCGCAGAGCAGGCAGCGGTCCCGCTTGTAGGCATACGTGGCCTCGGCGCGAGGGATGCGCGCGTTCGGGGCGACGCCCAGATCCCGACGGCTGACCGTGACGATGCGGCCGTCGCTGACTCCCCGTCGGAGCATGCGCTGCGCGGTCGCCCACAACGCTTCCAGTACGCCGACGTCGAGCTCGTTGCCGGGGCGCAGCGGGTGGATGCCGGTGACGAACAACGCTTCGGCGCGGTAGACGTTGCCGATCCCGGCGACGACCGACTGGTCCATCAACAGGTCGCCGATACCGCGCGAGCTCCGCTGGATCCGCTCGATCATCCGGTCGGGCTTCGAGCCGCGGCGGATCGGGTCGGGACCGAGCCGTCCGAGGATCTCGGTGCGCACCGAGGGGGGATCGACGCTGCACGCCGTCGGACCGGACAGGTCGACGGTGACGTACCCGTCGCCGTCCGGGCCGGGTCCGACCTGCAGGCGCATCCTGACCTGACCGATCGGAGCGGGGGAGTCTGCGGTGTGTTGCACGCGGAACTTGCCGAACAGCCCGAGGTGCACGTGGCCCACCTCGCCGGTCGACCACCGGTAGAACAGGTGCTTGCCGTACGGTTCGATCCGCTCCAGCACGGCGCCGTCGATGCGAGCTGCGTCGGCAGCGAAGGGTCCCTGCGGGCTCGAGACCCCGACGGTGCGTCCCACGAGGAGCTTCGCGTGGTCTCGGGCGATGCGATGGATCGTGTGGCCTTCTGGCATGACGGGCGAGAACGTACGATGGCATCGCCATGCGTACCGAATCGAGCTCCGAAGCCGTGCGCCTGTCGGTACTGGGCCTCGACCCCGAGCTGTCGGCGACGTGTGTGAGCTGCGGGCTGTGCCTGCCGCACTGTCCGACGTTCCGGGTGACGGGCGAGGAGCGATATTCGCCTCGCGGCCGCATCGACGCCATGCGATCGGTCGACTCCGGTGACCTGCCCGTCGACGCGTCGTTCGTCGACTTCGTCGAGACCTGCGTGCAGTGCCGCGGCTGCGAAACGGCGTGCCCGAGCGGCGTCCGGTTCGGGGCGCTGATGGAGCAGACCAGAACCGCACTCGCGCAGGCCGGACGGATCACGCCCTGGTGGCAGCGGATCGGACTGCGTCTGCTGCCGCGACACCGCCTGTTGCTCGCCGGCTCGACGGCGCTCGCCGTCGGCCAGCGACTGCGTGTCGTCCCGAAGCGGCTCGGGATTCCACGACTCCCGCTACGTCGTGTCGGCGCAGTGGAGACCACCGGGAACGACGTGTGGCTGTTCACCGGCTGTGTGATGGATGCGTGGCAGCGCGAGACACATCGCAACACCGCATCGTTGATCGCCCTGGTCGGCGCAACCCACGCCGTTGCGGGCGGCGGCGGCGGGTGCTGTGGTGCTCTGCACAGCCACGCCGGCCTCCACGACGATGCGATCTCGCTGGCCGGGCGGGTGATGTCGTCGATGCCCGGCAGTGCGCCGATCCTCGTCAACTCGGCCGGCTGCGGTGCGGCGATGAAGGACTACGGGCATCTGCTCGGCACCGAGGACGCACGCCGGTTCAGCGCACGCGTCCTCGACATCTCGGAATGGCTCGCCGCCCAGCTCGACACACTGCCGGGCCCGACCGGCCCCCGTCGGCGCGTGATCGTGCAGGACCCGTGCCATCTGCGCCACGTCCAGCGGGCCCACGAGCCGGTCCGCACGCTGCTCGGACACGTCGCCGACGTCGTCGAACTCGACGACGACGGTCTGTGTTGCGGCGCCGGTGGGGCTTACTCCGCCCTGCAGCCGGAACTCGCAGGCGCCATCCGCGAACGCAAGGTCGCTTCAGTCGATCGTGCCGTCGCGCGATCCGGTGCCTCGGTCGTGGCGAGCGCCAACCCCGGCTGCTCGATGCACCTCGGCGCGGCGCTCGACCTCCCGGTTCGCCATCCCGTCGATCTCGTCGCCGAGGCACTCGGCGTGGCGGCGTGCTGATGGGCGAATACGGCGGATTGATCGAACGTCTCGAGTCGGTGGCGGCCGATCTCGACGAGTTGGCGTTCGACCGTCTGCGTGAGGCCGTCGCCGACGGTGAGGTCGTGCGGCCCGCCGACGACAAGAAGCTGATGCAGGCGCGCCGGGCGATCGAGAAGGCCGCCGGAGTGCTGCGTCAGCTCGACGAGACGTAGCCGTTCAGCACGCGGATCATCGCGACGAGGTCGCTGTAGCCCCGCTTCGCGAACAGGAACGAGATGCGGTCGAGATCGACCTTGTCGTCGTCGCGACGTTCGATCTTGAACGGCTCGGCGCGCTCGATCGTGCCGCTCGACGCGAGGTGGCCGAATCGTTCGTTGAGTTCGGCGAGCTGCTCGTCGGTGGGGCCCTGGCGCATCCGGATCACGAGGTGGTCGCCGACGAAACGGATCGAGTCGTAGTTCGCATAGAACTCCTCGATGATGCGAGCGGCCTCGTCGCAGTCGTTCGTGATCGTGTACAGGTCGACGTCGTTGGCCGACACCAACCCGCGGGCGATCAGCTGCTCGCGTACGAACGTGTCGACGCCCTCCCAGAACGGATCGCCGGGGGAGTCGAGCAGCACGATCGGCACGGGGACGCCCTTGCCGGTCTGGGTCAACGTCAGCAACTCGAACATCTCGTCGAGCGTGCCGAACCCGCCGGGCATGCAGACGAACGCCTGCGACTCCTTGATCAGCATGAGTTTGCGGGTGAAGAAGTACTTCATGCTGACGTGCTTGTCGTCGCCGGCGATCACCGAGTTCGCTCCCGTCTCGAACGGGAGCCGGATCGACACGCCGATGGACAATTCGCGCCCGGCGCCCTCCATGCCCGCTTGCATGATCCCCGGACCAGCGCCGGTGACGGCCATCCACCCGCGTTCGGCGAGCCGGCGGGCCAACCCGACGGTCAGCTCGTAGAGCGGGTCGTCGTCGCGCGTGCGCGCCGAGCCGAAGATCGACACCTTCCGGCGGTGCTTGTACGGAGCGAACATCGCATAGGCGTCTCGCATTTCGGCGAGAGCTGCAGTGGCGATCTTCAGGTCGAGCGTGTCAGGCTGATCGGTGATGAGCCCCAACGCCTCGGAAACGAGTGCTTCCGAGAGTCGAACATTCTCGGAAACACCCAGCTCCGAGACGATCGATCGAGCCTGGTCCGCTGCGGAGTCGGATACATCTGAGTCCATGGACAACCGATCGTACGGGCCGAGATGGATGGGTCCGCTCCTGGGTCTGGTCGCAACCGGTGCGGGACTGGCGGCGGCGGAACTCGTCGTCGGCCTGTTCGAGCGCACAGCGTCGCCGGTCGTGCCCGTCGGCCAGGTGTTCATCGACTGGGTGCCGCCGTCGTTGAAGGAGTGGGCGATCGACACCTTCGGCACCAACGACAAGGTCGTGCTGGTGCTCGGGGCGCTGGTCGTGTTGTTCGGCATCGGGATCGGCGTCGGCGTGCTGGCCATGCGTGGAGCCCGTACCGCCGCAGTGGCGCTGACGTGCGTGACCGGCGTCATCGGGGCATGGGCGGTGTTGACCCGGCCCGAGCCCACCCTCGTGAAGCTGCTGCCGACGCTCGTGGGTACCGGCGTCTCGGTCGCCGTGCTGCTGTATCTCGCGCCTCGACCGGCGACGGCGGCGGCCGGTGGCGAGCCCGCAGGGCCCGCCGCACAACCGATGGGGCTCGATCGCCGCCGGTTCGTCGGCGGCGCCATCGGCATCGGCTCGATCGCCGTGATCGCCGGCGGTGTGGGGCGTCTGCTCCAGCAGCGCTTCGAGGTCGACAGCGAGCGCAGTGCGATCAGCCTGCCACCGGCGGACACTCCCGCAGCGGTCCTCCCGGCCGATGCGCAGTTGCCGCTCGACGGACTCGGCCCGTTCGTCACACCGAACGCCGACTTCTACCGGATCGACACCGCACTCGTCGTGCCGCAGGTGTCGAAGGAGTCGTGGCGTCTGCGAATCGGCGGGATGGTCGACAACCCGATGGAGCTGACGTTCGACGACCTGCTCGCGCGCCCTCAGGTCGAGCGATACGTCACGTTGTCGTGCGTGTCGAACCCGATCGGCGGCGACCTGATCGGCAACGCACTGTGGCAGGGGGTGTTGCTGCGTGACGTCCTCGAGGAGGCCGGCGTACAGCCAGGGGCGACACAGATCGTCAGCCGCTCGATCGACGACTGGACCGCCGGCACACCCACCGAGATCGTGATGGACGGGCGCGACGCCATGCTGGCGATCGCCATGAACGGCGAACCGCTGCCGGCGCGCCACGGCTATCCGGTCCGCATGGTCGTGCCCGGCCTGTACGGCTACGTGTCGGCGACGAAGTGGGTGACGCAGATCGAACTGACCCGTTGGGAGGACTACGACGCCTACTGGGTGCCCCGGGGGTGGTCGAAGAGCGGGCCGATCAAGACGATGTCGCGTATCGACACCGACCGTCGCGGGGCCACGCCGAACGACGTGATCGTCGGCGGCGTCGCCTGGGCGATCCATCGCGGGGTGTCACGCGTCGAGGTGCGTTCGGACGGCGGCGAGTGGTTCGAGGCCGAACTCGGCGGCGTGCCGTCGAACGACACGTGGAAGCAGTGGATGGTCGCACTCGAACTCGAACCGGGACGGCACATGATCGAGTCGCGCGCGTTCGACGGCGACGGCGTGCCCCAGACCGAGGAGACTGCGCCAGTCGCGCCCAACGGCGCTCAGGGTTACCCCCGGCGCTGGGTCGACGTCTGAGATCCTGTCGGCCGCGGTCCCGCCGGCGGCGTGCGCGTCAGGCCTTGGACGCCTTCTCCTCGAGCGCCGCGATCAGCTCGTCGAAGGACTTCGCGAAACTGTCGACGCCTTCGCGTTCGAGCTGTTCGGCGACGTCGTCCATGTCGACACCGACATCGGCGAGGGCTTGCCACACCGCTCGTGCATCGTCGACGTCCGCATCGACACGTCGAGCGAGCGTGCCGTGGTCGGCGAACGCGTCGAGTGTGGCGTCGGGCAGCGTGTTGACCGTGTCGGGCCCGATCAGCTCGTCGACGTACAGCGTGTCGGGGTAGGCGTCGTTCTTGGTCGACGTCGAGGCCCACAGCGGGCGCTGGACCCTGGCGCCTCGTGCTGCGAGCGCCTCCCAGCGAGGACCCGAGAACGCATCGAGGAACAACTGGTACGCCAGTTTGCCCTGGGCGACGGCGGCCTTGCCGCGCAGCGCCAGCGCCGCGTCGGAGCCGATGGCGTCGAGGCGACGGTCGACCTCGGTGTCGACACGGCTGATGAAGAAGCTCGCAACGCTGGCCACCGACGACAGGTCGGCATCGGGATCGTCTGCGAGACGTTCGAGACCGCTGAGGTACGCCTCGATGACCTTCGAGTACCGGTCGAGCCCGAAGATCAACGTGACGTTGATGCAGCGCCCCTCGGCGATCATCTGCTCGATCGGACCGAGACCTGCTTCGGTGCCGGGGATCTTGACCATCAAGTTGCGGCGGTCGATCCGCTGGTGCAGCTCGCGAGCGGCCGCCTCGGTACCCGGGCCGTCGTGGGCGAGGCCCGGGTCGACCTCGACGCTCACGTACCCGTCGACGCCGTCGGAGTGGTCGTAGACCTTGGAGAACACGTCGCAGGCGCTGTGGATGTCGCGGATCACCATCGCCCAGTAGGCGTCTTCGGTGGATGCACCGGCGTCGCGGAGCTCGGTGGACTGCTCGTCGTAGTCGCTCGAGTCCTGGATCGCCTTCTGGAAGATCGACGGGTTGGACGTCAGCCCCCGTACGCCACTGTCACGGATCTCGACGAGACGGCCCGAGGTGATGTAGCCGCGCTTGAGGTTGTCGAGCCATGCGCTCTGGCCCTGCTCGTCGTGGAGAGCGATGATCCGGTTCTCTGTCCGATGCTGTGTCATGGCGTGGAATCCCTTCGTGTTGGGTGCGTTCAGTCGAGGAGTGCGTTCGCGCGCTCGACGACGTGGTCGACGTTGATGCCCAGCTTCTCGAGAGCGACGTCCCCCGGGGCGCTGGCGCCGAATCGATCGATGCCGATCGAGTCGTCGGACCAGCGTTCCCAACCGAACGTGGTGGCCGCCTCGACCGACAGCGTCGGCACACCGGCGGGAAGGATGGAGTCGCGAACGCTCTCGTCCTGGGCGCTGAACCGGTCCCAGCTGGGCAGGCTGACGACGCGCACGTTGCGACCCGCTTCCCGAAGGCGCACCGCGGCGTCGACGCACACCTCGACCTCGCTGCCGGTGCCGACGAGCACGACGTCCGGGGTGGCGTCGCAGTCGACGACGACGCCGGCGCCGCGTTCCACCGCAGAGCCGTCGGTGTCGATCCGGATGTCCTGGCGGCTGAGGATCAGAGCCGACGGTCCGTCGTGGCGCACGATGTCGGCCCAGGCCTGGATCGTCTCGTTGCCGTCGGCCGGGCGCACGACGTGGAGTCCCGGCATCGCGCGCAGCGAGGCGAGCTGCTCGATGGGCTGGTGGGTCGGGCCGTCCTCGCCGACACCGACCGAGTCGTGGGTGAAGACGAAGCAGACCTTGGCGCCCGACAGCGCCGCGAGGCGGATCGACGGGCGCATGTAGTCGGAGAACACGAAGAACGTGCCGCTGATCGGCAGGGTGCCGCCGTGCTTGGCCATCCCCACGAGCGCCGCACCCATCGCATGCTCGCGGATGCCGTAGTGGACGTAGCGACCGTTGCGGTCGTCGGCGGTGAACGCCGTCGTGCGTGCGAGCCCGGTGCCGTTGCTGCCGGTGAGGTCGGCCGAGCCGGAGATGAGACCGGGAAGGCGGTCGAAGGTGGCGTCGAGCGCCTTCTGGATCGCCTTGCGGGTCGCGACCGACTCGCCCGGTTCGTACGCGGGCAGATCGGCGTCCCACCCTTGCGTCCCGGTAGCAGACCAGGCAGCGCGCCACTCGGGGGAGTCGGTGACCGAGGCGCTGCGGTCCGCCCAGGCGCTGCGTGCGGCGGCGCCTCGCTCGCCGACGTGGCGGCGGTAGGCGGCGACCAGGTCCCCGGGGGCCCAGAACGGTTCGTCGGGGATCCCCATGACCTGCTTGGTGCGTGACACGTCGTCGGCGGAGAAGGGATTGCCGTGTGCGGCGTGGCTGTCGGTGTGGTCGGGGGACGGTTCGCCGATGTGCGAACGCAAGATGAGCAGCGACGGTCGCTCGGTCTGCTGCTTGGCGGCCTCGAGCGCTGCTTCGAGGCCGTCGGGGTCGTCGGCCATCTCGCCGAGCTGCACCACGTCCCATCCGTACGAGCGGAACCGGGCGGCGGTGTCGTCGCTCGACGACATGCTGGTGGCGCCGTCGATCGTGATCAGGTTGTCGTCGAAGACGCAGATCAGCCGGCCGAGTGCGAGGTGGCCGGCGAGCGATGCGGCCTCGTGGCTGATGCCCTCCATCAGGCATCCGTCGCCGGCGATCACGAACGTGAAGTGGTCCTGCGCCTCGGCGCCGAACTGCGCTCGGAGATGCTCCTCTGCGATCGCCATCCCGACGGCATCGGCGAAGCCCTGGCCGAGTGGGCCGGTCGTGACCTCGACCCCGGCGGTGTGTCCCGCCTCCGGATGTCCCGGCGTCGCCGATCCCCATTGGCGGAAGTCGCGCAGATCGTCGAGTTCCAGCCCGTAGCCGGACAGGTACAGCAACGAGTACTGCAGGATCGATGCGTGTCCGTTCGACAGGACGAACCGGTCACGGTCGGGCCACGTCGGGTCGGCCGGATCGTGGTGCATCACCCGGCTGTAGAGGACGTGGCCGAGCGGGGCGAGCGCCATCGCGGTGCCCTGGTGGCCGCTCTTGGCAGCCAGCGGGCCGTCCATGGCCATCCCCCTGATGAGCGAGACGGCGAGCTGGTCCTGTTCTGCGGTCAACGGCACGCGGGCGAGGGTACCCGAACCGGATCGGCCACAACCCAACCGCGAACCCGACCGCGAACCCGACCGCGACCAGGAGTACGGCGGCGGTCAGGCCGGCGGGAGCAGCGTGAACGGCACGAGGTGCCAGGGCCCCTGGTCGATGCGGCAATGGGCGAAGATCTGTCCGTAGTCGGCGAACTCCAGCTCGCCGCGCACCAGCCGGTAGGTGAACTTGCCCGGCTCGACGCTGAACGGACTGACGTTGCGAGCGACCTGTTCGCTGTCGTCGTCGATGCCGCGCCGGAACACGACCTCGAAGACACCCGAGCCGGTCTCACCCTCGGGACAGAAGATCAGGCCGATCAGATGCGGCGTGATCGTGACCGGTGGCGGCTCGGGTGCGGTCTGTGAGAACATCACCCCGGTGAGATCGATGCGCGTCGACGGTCCGGGGGCCTGACGCATCTCGAAGTTCTCGACGAACAGTGCGGAGACGATCTGCATGGCACTCCAGACTACGGATGCGACACTGCGGTCGGAGCCGGCTCACATGAGTCGACGAGGGATGCGCAGCACGACCCGATACGAACCGGCGATCGCGACCGGACCGAACGACCGGGAGTCGGCCAGTGTGGCACCGCGGTTGTCGGACAACACCGACATCGTGCCGTCGGGGTGAACCTCCGACACCCGCTTGACGAGCCAGAACCCGGGCTGGTGCGGGTGCTCCAGGCAGCGCAGCTGACCGACTGCGGCCGACGACGTCGGCACGGCGACGAGGCCCTGGCCGTGGACCAGCGCCGGCTCCATCGACCGGTCGGCGACCACGAACCGACGTGGTATGGGCATCGTCATCGCGGCGGAGTGTATGTTTCCCACCGACGGCCTTCGGGAACCGTCGGCAACGCACACCCACCATGCACCACTGACATGTATCACTGAGGAGCCCCACCATGTTCGCCAAGCTGTTCGCCTCGGCCACCGTCGCTCACGCCCACTGCGACCTCTACTGCGGTGTGTACGACCCGGCTCAGGCCAAGATCGAGGCCCTGTCGGTGCTCAAGACGGCCAAGAAGTACGCCGAATCCGACGACGAGGTCTTCCGCAACCGCTGCATCCTGATCAAGGAGCAGCGCGCCGAGGAGGTCAAGCACCACCTCATGGTGCTGTGGGCCGACTTCTTCGCTCCCGACCATTTCGCCCAGTTCCCGCAGCTCCACGAGCTGTTCTGGAAGGCGACGCACCAGGCCGGCGAGGCCAAGAAGTCGATGGATCCCGCCGCCGGCGAGCAGCTGATCGCCTACATCGACGAGATCGCCGACATCTTCTGGCAGACCGACAAGGCCAAGCAGATGGGCGTGTACCCGCCGTCGTGATCACGGCCGCTCGTCAGCGGGGATAGCGTTCGCCGACACATGTCGGATGTTGGCGCTGTTGTCGAACCGAGCGAAGTCAGCGACGAAGCGCCCGTCGGGGGTCGATCCACACGCGATCAGATCCTCGATGCGGCGCTTTCGTGTTTTTCGCACGCCGGCTACAGCGGCACCTCGCTGAACGACATCGCCGCCGAGGTCGGCATCCGTCGACCGAGCCTGCTGCATCACTTCGCCTCGAAGGACGCGTTGTACGGCGAGGTCTTCGAACGCCTGCTGTCGGACTGGTTCGCCCGTCTGGCGGGTGCGATCGAGTCGACCGCCACCGGCTGGCCGAAGGTCGAACAGGTGCTGCGGGCGGGATTCGGCTACTTCGCCGACAACCCCACCTACGTGACGCTGATGCGCCGAGAAGCGATCGACGGCGGATCGCACCTCGGTATCGACCTGTCCGCCGTGCTGCGACCGATGTTCGACCAGGCTGCGGACTACTTCCGGCGTGAGATGCTGGCGGGTGTCTTCCGGCCCCACAGTCCCGAGCAGCTGCTGCTCACCGGCTACGGCGCCCTGCTCAGCTACTTCTCGGACGCCCCGTTCCTCGAGGGACTGCTCGACGAGGACCCGCTGGCGCCCGCCGCGCTCGAACGTCGCAGCGAGCACGTCATCGAGTTCTTCCGTGCGGCGCTGATGCCGTCATGATCGGGAGATGACGAGAGCCGATCGGTACGAACCACTCCCCGAGGACGCAGCCGAGCGCTGGGGCAGGTTCGGCAGGTCCGACACCGTCTTCTACCCGGCGCTGCTGGGTCTCGAGGTCGAGGAGACCCGGGTCGACTACTGCCGCATGCGCATGCCCTTCAAGCCGGAGCTGCTGCACGCCGGTGGCATCGTGCACGGAGGAGCGATCGCCTCACTGATGGACGCCGTGCTCGTGCCGGCGGTCGGAGCGGTGCTCGGTCCGAACGCCCGGTACTCGACCGTCGATCTCCACGTGCAGTACATCGGTGCCGTCAAGGACGAAGACGTCGTGGCCGAGGGGTGGGTGACGAAACGGGGGCGCAGCGTCGTGTTCTGCGAGAGCGAAGCCGTCGGCGCCACCAGCGGTCGGCTGATCGCTCGCAGCGTGTTGACCTACAACGTGTCGCCCGGTTCCACCTGAGCCCGACGGACGGCTGACCACCGGCCACGGTGCAGCCAGGGCTACCGTTGGGCCCGCATGGCGACCGCATCGACGACTTCCGACCGACCCGGCGCGCACACGACGATGTCGGAGCGCGACTCCAAGGCGCTGCTGGCCGACTACGGCGTGCCGATCGCCCCTGAACGGGTGGTCGCCGACGCGGCCTCGGCGGCTGCCGCTGCCGACGAACTCGGCCTTCCGGTCGTCGCCAAGCTGAACGGCGATGCGATCGCCCACAAGACCGAACGTGGGCTGGTCAAGCTCCGGCTGAACGACCGCAGCGCCGTCGAAGCGGCGGCGGCCGAGCTGCTCGCGGCGGCGACGCCCGACGACGGAGAGGTTTCGGTGCTCGTCGCCCCGATGATCTCGGGCAACCGTGAGCTGATCGCCGGTGTGGTGCGTGATCCGCAGTTCGGTCCCACCGTGATGCTCGGTGTCGGCGGGATCCTCGCGGAAGCGCTCGCCGACGTCGTGTTCCGCCCGGCACCCGTCGACGCCGTCACCGCGTCGGAGATGATCGGTGACCTCGCCACTCAGAAGCTCCTCGGCGCCTTCCGCGGCGAGGCCGCCGTCGACCGTGCACAGCTCGTCGAGGTCATCGTCGGTCTCGGTCGCCTCGCCGCCGAGCGCGAGGACGTCGCAAGTGTCGACATCAATCCCTTGATCGTCCAGCCCGACGGTTCCGTGATCGCCGTCGACGGCCTCGTCGAACTCGGCGACGGCGCGGACGTCGCCGCGCCTCGCGCTCGTCGCCGACCCAGCGACGAGCAGTTCCGAGCGCTGTTCGACCCCAAGGGCGTGTTGGTCACCGGCGCTTCGACGCACCCCGGCAAGTTCGGGTTCGTGTCGCTGCACAACCTGCTCGCCAGCGGGTATGCGGGCGGCGTGTACGCCACGAACCTCAAGGGCGAAGAAGTGCTCGGCGTCCAGACGGTCGCCGACATCGCCGAGCTGCCCGACGATGCGATCGACCTGGTGTTCGTGTGCACCCCGGCCTCGGCCAATCCCGATCTCCTGCGCGCCTGCGCCGCAAAGGGGATCCGGGCGGCGTTCCTCACGTCGGCGGGCTATGGCGAAGCGGGGCAGGAGGGCCAGCGCGCCGAGGACGAACTGGTCGCCCTCGCCGACGAGCTGGGCATCCTGCTCGCGGGCCCGAACGGCCAAGGTGTCGTCAGCACGCCGTCGAACCTGTGCGCCCAGATCGTGGCGCCCTACCCGCCCGCAGGCGGTATCGGCGTCGCCAGCCAGAGCGGCAACTTCGTGTCGAGCTTCATGAACATGTCACGCGCGAGCGGAGTCGGGATCAGCCGTGCCGTGTCGGCGGGCAACGCCGCTGCGGTGACCGTTGCCGACTACCTCGACTGGTACGCCGACGACCCCGAGACGTCGGTCGGGCTCGCCTACGTCGAAGGCATCTCCGACGGGCGGGGATTGATGGATCGCCTGGCCGGTGCGGCTGCGCGCAAACCGCTCGTGCTGGTCAAGGGCGGTGCAACCGAAGGTGGCGCCCAGGCGGCGGCGAGCCACACGGGAGCCCTGGCGGCGAACGACAAGATCTTCGACGGAGAATGCCGGTCAGCGGGCATCACGAGGGCGGCGACGGTCACCGAGGCGTTCGAGGCGGCGGCATCGTTCGCCACCCAGCCACTGCCCAAGGGTCCGAACACGATCGTGCTCACGACGGCCGGCGGATGGGGCGTCGTCACCGCCGATGCGATCACACGCGACCCCGACATCGTCCTGATGGACCTGCCCACCGACCTGAAGGCGGCGATCGACACCAGACTTCCGCCCCGATGGAGCCGCAACAATCCCGTCGACTGCGCCGGCGGCGAGGTACGTGACACCATCCCCGAGGTGCTCGCACTGATCGCCGAGCACCCCGATGTCGATGCGGTGATCTATCTCGGCCTCGGGATCCAGAGCAACCAGGCGCGCATGATGCGCGAGGGTCGGTTCTATCCCGACCACGGGCTCGAACGCATCGTCGCATATCACCAGCGTCAGGACGAGCGCTTCGCCGAGGCGGCGCACGAGCTGAGCGTGACGCACGCCAAGCCGATCCTCGTCGCGACCGAACTTGCCGTCGCCGATCCCGACAATGCGGGACCTGCCACGGTGCGCCGGCTCGGACGTCTGTGCTATCCGAGCGGCGGCCAGGCCGTCACGGCGCTCGGACACATGATCCGGTACTCGAAGTACCTCGAGGCGCGCGGGCGGTGACTGCGAGCGCCGACGATCGGCGCCATCCCGGCGCAGGTCGTCGCCCCCGGGGCCGGCGTCGTGGTCCGGGTCCGTGGATCGCGCTCTTCGTCGTCGCGCTCGTTCCGGCGATCGCTCTGGTCGCCCTGCGTTCGTGGTCGGCGAGCCAGGACGACGGCAACCGGCCAGCGCCAGCGACCGCGCCGGACACGGTCGTCGCGTCGCCGTCGCCGTCGTTGTCGACGGCGATGATCGCGTTCCGTCGCGTGCCCACGATCATCTCGCGTGAACTGAACACCGATGCCTTCGCGGCGGCGGTCAGTCCACTGCTCGGATCGCTGAACGACCGGTCGTGTGCGGCGGTGTCGGTCGACGGTGAGCCGATCGGTGCCCGCAACGCCGATCTCGCGGTGATCCCCGCCAGCAATCAGAAGCTCCCGGTGGCCGCGGTCGCCCTCGAGCGCCTCGGCGCCGACTTCCGCTACACGACGACCGTGGTCGCCGCCTCGGCGCCCGTCGAGGGGGTCGTCGGGGGCGATCTCGTCCTGGTCGGCGGGGGCGATCCGCTGCTGTCGTCGCAGTGGTACCCGACTTCGAACCTCGAGCTCAATCCGGTCACCTCGCCGACGTCGCTCGACACACTCGCCGACCGGGTCGTCGCCGCCGGCGTCAACCGGGTCGACGGATCGGTGGTCGGTGACGGAAGTCGGTACGACGACGAGTTCTACGCCCCCGGCTGGGGCGACGGTGTCGCCGGCCTCGAAGGCGGGCCCTACGACGCGTTGATGGCCAACGATTCCCGGGTCCTCGGTGATCCCCGTCGGGGGAGCGACCCCAACGAGGCAGCCGCCCGCGAGTTCGTCTCGTTGCTCGAAGCACGCGGGGTCGACGTGCGCGGCGCGGCGGTCGCCGGCACCGCCCCGGCCCAGACGGTGGAGGTGGCGTCGATCGAGTCGGCGCCACTGTCCGACGTGATCGCGGAGATGCTCGCCAACAGCGACAACAACACCGCCGAGATGGTGGTGAAGGAACTCGGGCACACCGTGGCGACGCCGGGTACCCGTGAAGCGGGGCTCGATCTGGTGCGCCAGCAGCTCGCCGACTGGGGTGTCGACGTCGCCCCGATCGTGCTCGTCGACGGGTCCGGTCTCAGCCTCGACAACCGTCTCACGTGCGACGCGATCCTGACGGTGCTGCAGCGAACCGGCTTCGAGTCACCGATCGGCCAGGGCCTACCGGTCGCTGGCCAGACCGGCACGCTGGCGAACGTGTTCGTCGAACATCCGGTTGCGGGGCGACTGCGGGGCAAGACCGGCACGCTCAACAACCCGCCGTTCAACGTCGACCCGCCGGCGGTCAAGGCGCTGGCGGGGTACCTGCCGGTCGAGGGTGGTTCCGCCGTCGAGTACGTGCTGGTCCTGAACGGTCCGACGATCTCCGATCAGAGCGAGTACCGCCCGATGTGGGACGGCCTCGCCGACGCGCTCGACACCTACCCCGCCGGAGCGACCCCCGCCGAGGTCGGTCCCCGATGAGTGACCACGACGTTCCCGGCGTTCCCGTGCGCTACCGGTTCGCGCCACTCGTCGGACTCGTGCTGTTCGCCCTGGTGCCCGTCGTCGCGCTGGCGGCGCTGCTGGTGTGGAGCGACGCCCAGGCCGACGAGTACGAGGCGGCGGAGTCGTCGCAACCCGACATGGTGCAGGCTCCGATCGAACCGAGACCCGCACTCACGACCACGGTGCTCGCGTACCGCCGAGCGCCGGAGTCACTCGCCGGCCAGGGCGCAGCGAACGAGCTGGTCGCGGCGATGGCCCAGCTGGCGTTCTTCGTCGATTCGCGGTCGTGTCTGGCGGTCGGCGTCAACGGTCGTCTCGTCGGCTCCTGGAATGGCGACGTCGCCGTGATTCCGGCGAGTACGAACAAACTGCTGGTTGCCGGTGGTGCTGTCGAAGTGCTCGGCGCCGACCACCGGTTCACGACGTCGGTGGCAGCACCTCCTGCGGTCGACGGCGTCGTCGACGGCGACGTGGTCCTCGTGGGCGGTGGCGACCCGCTGTTGGTCGCCACCGACTTCCCTCCGGACGACGACGCACCCGACCCAGCGGCGACGACATCGCTCGATGCGCTCGCCGACGCCGTCGTCGGGGCAGGAATCACGTCGATCCGTGGATCGATCGTCGGCGACGGCACCCGCTACGACGACGTGTTCGTCAACCCGACGTGGGGAGGCGGGGTCGCCTACGTCGACGCCGGCCCGATCGGCGGGCTCGTCGTCAACGACGGGCGGACGGTCGGTCGGTCGGGCCGACAATCGGACCCCTCCGTCGCCGCCGCCCGGGAATTCGCACGGTTGCTGGGCGACCGTGGTGTCAGCATCTCGAACGGATGGGAGTCGGGGACTCTGGAACCCGGCACGCCGGTGATCGGAACCGTCGAGTCGGCACCGCTGTCGACGATCGTGGCCGACATGCTGACGAGGAGCGACAACGACACCGCTGAGATGTTGCTCAAGGAGATCGGCGTCGCCGGTGCGGCGGCCGGCACGACGGCCGCCGGCCTCCAGGTGCTCGACACCACCGTGCGGACATGGGGTGTCCCGATGGAATCGGTGGTTCTCGCCGACGGCTCCGGGCTCAGCACCAACAATCGGCTGACGTGTGACACCCTGGTCGGCGTGCTCGATCATCTCGACGACACGCCTGCGGTCGAGGGGCTGGCGGTGGCGGGGCGCACCGGCACGTTGATCGACGAGTTCCTCGGCAGTCCGGTCGAGGGGCGTCTGGTCGCCAAGACCGGCACGCTGAGCAACCCGCCGGCTGATGCCGACCCGCCCGAGGTCAAAGCGCTGGCCGGCTACTACGACGCAGCGAACGGTGACGTGCTCGAGTTCGCACTGGTGTTGAACGGAGCCGGCTACGTCACCGAGGACGGCTACCTGCCGTTCTGGTCCGCCCTGGCCGAGCGGTTGGCCAACCATCCGATCGGCCCTGACGTCGCAACGCTGGGACCACGCTGACGCCATGATCGACGGGTGATGGTGCACCGATCATGGCCGTGATGCCGATGTTCCCGCTCGGATCGGTGCTGCTGCCCGGCGGCATCCTGCCGCTGCACGTTTTCGAGCCGCGCTATCGGGACATGATCCGAGCGTGTCTACGTGCCGAGGGCGAACCGGAGTTCGGTCAGGCGCTGATCGCGCGCGGATGGGAGACCGGCGGTGGTGACGATCGCGTGATGGTCGGCACCGTGGCACAGATGTTGCAGGTCGATGCGATCGACGAGAACCGTTACGCACTGATCGCCGTCGGCACCCGCCGGATCGCCATCAACGCCTGGTTGCCCGATGACCCCTATCCGATCGCCGACGTCGACGACTGGCCCGATGCCGAGCCCGACGCCCCCGGCCTGGCCGTCGCCGTCGCCGCTTCACATGCGCGGGTGCGCAGCGCACGAGCGCTGGCGGCCGAGGTGGCGCTCCGTGTGGACGACGCGACGATGGACGCCGGCCCCGGCGGCTTCGGCGGACCTGGTGGGGACACGGACGACGAGATCTCCGACGACCCCCTGCTCGCCACCTACCACCTCGCCACGCTCGCCCCGATCGGTCCCGCCGACAGGTTCCGCCTGCTCGCAGCTCCGGGGCCGGCGGCACGTCTCGACCTGCTCGACCAGATCCTCGACGACGTCGAGGCCATGTTGAAGTTCCGCCTTTCGTGATAGAAACGATGACCGTGTCAGACACCAGCGACCTCGAACAGCGTCTCGCCCGCCAGGCCGAGAAGGCCAAGCAGGAGCAAGGCGCGTCCGTCGGCGACATCTTCGACTACGTCAAGGCGTACGCACAGCAGGAGACGCTCGGACCGCTCAAGGGTGCCGGCAACTGGCTCGGGTACGGCTTCGCCGCAGCCGCAGCGCTCGGGCTCGGCCTCATCCTGCTCCTCTTGGGACTGCTCCGACTCATCCAGACCGAGTGGGAACGTTCGGCGTCGGGCAACCTGTCGTGGCTGCCCTATCTCATCGTCCTGCTGGTCGCCGTCGTGCTGCTCGCCCTCACGCTGATGCGGATCAAGAAGGCGACCCTCCACAAGGAACCGAAGTAAGGAGCCTGCGTCATGGCCAAGAAGATCCAGACCCAGTCGACCACCAAGATCACCCCGCAGGACATCGAGAACAAATTGCGAGCATTCCAAGGTGAGGTGCACGACCGCGTCGACGACAGGAAGTCGTCGATCGTCACCGCTGCGGCGGCCGGCGGGTTCGTGGTGATGTTGATCGTGTTCCTCCTCGGGCGTCGCTCCGGCAAGCGCCGCACGGCGGTCGTCGAGATCCGTCGCGTCTGATGTCGCTGATCCCGTACGCCCTGCGCCCGCGCGGTGTTGCGCGCGTACGTCGTGCGCCGAGGCGTCGTCGGAGGCAGTTCGTTCTGGCGGCCGATCGCGATGCTGATGGTCGGCCAGAGTGACTTCGTCCGAGCCCGTGCGCTGCGCCACGGCCTGTTCCTCGGGAGCTGGTACTGGCGGGCGATCGGTAGCTTCATCCTTCTCCAGGAGGCTCGCAAGAAGCTGCTGGGCCGGGAGCCCGAGCCGATCGCCGTGGAGCGCCTGCGCTCGGGGCACCGGGTCAAGATCACGGTCTCCGAGCCGAACCTGCAGCTCGGCCGACGCGAGCGACGCCGAACGCTCGCTCGCATGCGCGCCGAGGCGGAGGCCGGCGCCGGCGTGAAGCCCACGTCGTGAAGGTCCTGCTGCGCAACCCGCGGCGGGAGGTCGAGGTCGAGGGCGGTCGCAGCGTCGATCGCCTGCTCGACGAACTCGGCCTCGACCGCGAAGCCCATCTCGTGATCTGCAACGGCACGCTCGTCCCCGGCGACGCCCGTCTCGCCGACGGTGACACGATCGAGGTCCGACCGGTGATCTCGGGTGGAGCATCGTGATCGAGGTCGGCGCATGACCGCAGTGGGCAGCAAGTGCCGGGTGTGCAAGGCGCCGGCGGTCATCGACCTGCCGCGCCACAATGCGAAGTTCTGTGCCGAGCACCTCCAGCAGCTGTGCCGTCGGCAGATGGCCAAGGCGATCGACGACTTCGACATGCTGGCGCCTTCCGATCGGATCCTCGTGGCGGTCAGTGGCGGCAAGGACTCGCTGGCGGTCTGGGACATGCTGATCGAGGCTGGTTACCAGGCCGATGGGCTGTACATCGGGCTCGGGATCGGCGAGTACTCGACCGACAGTGGCGGATACGTCCGCCGCTTCGCCGACGAACGGGGCCTGCAGCTGCGCACGATCGATCTGCGCGACGACTACGGCTACGACATCCCGACGGCGTCGCGGGCGACCGGCCGGGTGCCGTGCTCGGCGTGTGGATTGTCGAAGCGCCGGTTGTTCGACCAGGCTGCGCTCGACGGTGGCTACGACGTCGTCGTCACCGGCCACAATCTCGACGACGAGGCGGCCGTGCTGTTCGGCAACACGTTGCGCTGGGATCTCGACTATCTCGCACGCCAGATGCCGGTCCTGCCCGCAGCGAACGGATTCCCCAAGAAGGTCAAGCCGCTCGTGCGCCTGACCGAGCGTGAGATGGCCGCCTGGTGCCTGGTGCGCGGCATCGACTACGTGGTCGAGGAGTGCCCGATCGCCGCCGGCAACCGTCACCTGTCGTACAAGGAGTCGTTGAATGCGATCGAGGCGAGGTCGCCGGGCTCGAAGGCGTCGTTCTACCTGGGCTTCCTCGAGCGGATGGCACCGTTGCTCGCCGGGCAGTCGGCGGCGGCGGCCGGCGAACTGAACGAATGCGGACGCTGCGGATCGCCGACGACCGGCGAGATCTGTGCGTTCTGCCGGCTGGTGGAGACGTCGAGCGTGCACGAACCCGTGCCGGTCGAACTGGTGTTGGCGCGTGGCGGCCGAGGGAGGCGACGATGACGGGGACGTTCACGGCGGGGGAGAAGGCGCTGCTGCTCGACTCCAAGAAGCGCCGGTACATGATCGACCTCGTCGATGGCGGGGAATTCCACAGCCACAACGGCTTCGTCACCCACGCCGAGGTGATCGGCCGACGTGAGGGAGTCGTGGTCCGATCGACGAAGGGGTCGGAGTACACCGTGCTGCGCCCGACGTTGGAGGACTTCGTCGTCGAGATGCCACGTGGTGCGCAGGTGATCTATCCGAAGGATCTCGCACCGATCTGCATGCTCGCCGACATCGGTCCTGGTGTCCGCGTGTTCGAGACGGGGATCGGGTCGGGGGCGTTGTCGATGACGATGCTGCGCTACGGCGCCGAGATCGTCGGCTACGAGATCCGCGAGGACTTCGCCAACCGTGCGAAGAAGAACGTCGAGAGCTTCCTGGGCGCCACGGCGCTCGACCGCTACGACGTCCACATCGCGGACAGCTACGACGGCATCGACGCCGAGCTGGGCATGTTCGACCGTGTCGTGCTCGACCTCCCCGAACCGTGGAACGTGGTTCCGAACGCCGAGGCGGTGCTGCAGCCCGGCGGGCTGCTCGTCGCCTACACGCCCTCGATCACGCAAGCGGTGCAGGTCCGCGAGGCCCTCAAGGGCAAGTGGATCGATGCCCGGACGATCGAGGTGCTGCACCGTGGCTGGTACATCGAGGGCCAGGCCGTGCGGCCGGACCACCGGATGGTGGCCCACACCGCCTTCTTGAGCGTCGCCAGATTCCTCGGGCGCAACCCGGAATCAGGTCACGGCTCGATGTAGATGCATTCGCCGGGGCACTCCTCGGCGGACTCGATCACGGCTTCGAGCTGGCCGTCGGGAATCTCGGCGAGGCCCTCGGCACCCTGGGGATTTCCCTTTGCCGCCGCGAAGATCTTGCCACCTTCCACGACATAGGCCAGGCCGTCGTCGAGCAGGGTGAAGACGTCGGGGGCGATCTCCTCGCACAGGCCGTCGCCGGTGCACAGATCCTGGTCGATCCAGACCTTCATGTCAGTGGTGCTCCTCAATGAGTGGGGGTTGATGAGTGGGGGTGGTGAGTGGGGGTGGGTGTTCCTTCCGTCGAAGTTTACACGGCCAAGTACGTGCAAAGACGATTCCCGTACCGGCGTGTACATTCGGCCCATGGCAACCTCTGCGGACGATCCACGGTCGACCAACGACGACGGGGCCGACGAGGCCGGAGAACTCGCCGCCCTCAGCGAGGAGATCGCACACCTCCGAGCACGGCTCGCCGACGCCCCCAAACGCGTCCACTCGCTCGAGGAGCGTCTCCTCGAGACCAAGGGGCAGCTCGCCGCTGCGGTCGGACAGAACGAGAAGCTGTCCTACACCCTGCGCGAAGCCCGTGAACACATCGCGACGTTGCGCGACGAGGTCGACAAGCTGTCGCAGCCGCCGTCGGCGTACGGCGTGGTCGTCGGCAAGAACGACGACGACACCGTCGACATCCTCACCAGCGGGCGCAAGATGCGCGTCGCCCTGCATCCCGACATCGACCACGAACTGCTCGACCGCGGCGCCGAGGTCGTGCTGAACGAGAGCTACAACGTGGTGATGGCGCGAGCACCGGAGATCACCGGTGAGGTCGTGACGGTCAAAGAGGTGATGGAGGACGGCGTGCGCATCGTCGTGGTCGGGCGAGCCGACGAGGAGCGCGTGTGCGAGCTCGCCGACTCGATCCGGGGCACGCACATCCGCACCGGCGACCACCTGCGCCTCGACACCCGGTCGAACCTGCTGCTCGAGAAGCTTCCCCGTCCCGAGGTCGAGCACCTGCTGCTCGAGGAGGTGCCGGACATCTCCTACACCGACATCGGCGGCCTCGACGACCAGATCGAACAGATCGCCGACGCCGTCGAGCTGCCGTTCCTGCACCAGGACCTGTTCGCCGAACACCAGCTGCCCGCACCGAAGGGCATCCTGCTGTACGGACCCCCCGGTTGCGGCAAGACCTTGATCGCGAAGGCGGTCGCGAACAGCCTCGCCAAGAAGGTCGCCGACACGATCGGCGAGGGCAAGGGACGCAGCTACTTCATCAACATCAAGGGCCCCGAGTTGTTGAACAAGTACGTCGGCGAGACCGAGCGCCAGATCCGCCTCGTGTTCCAACGGGCGCGCGAGAAGAGCGACGAGGGCTGGCCGGTCATCGTGTTCTTCGACGAGATGGACTCGATGTTCCGCACCAGAGGATCCGGGATCAGCTCCGACATGGAATCGACGATCGTGCCGCAGCTGCTGTCGGAGATCGACGGCGTCGAAGGGTTGAAGAACGTGATCGTGATCGGCGCCACGAACCGTGAGGACCTGATCGATCCCGCGATTCTGCGGCCCGGACGTCTCGACGTGAAGATCAAGATCGAACGACCGAATGCCGCAGCTGCGAAGGCGATCTTCGCCCGCTACCTGACCGACGAGATCCCGATCATGGACGGCGAGTCGATCCCCGACATGATCGAGGCGACGGTCACCGAGATGTATCGCGACGACGAGGCCAACCGGTTCCTCGAGGTCACGTACCAGAACGGCGACAAGGAGATCCTCTACTACAAGGATTTCTCGTCGGGGGCGATGATCGAGAACGTCGTGCGGCGCGCCAAGAAGTTGGCGATCAAGCGGGTGATCGGCGGCGGCGCGAAGGGCGTCTGCACGCAGGACCTGCTCGACTCGATCAAGCAGGAGTACAAGGAGCACGAGGACCTGCCGAACACCACCAACCCCGACGACTGGGCCAAGATCTCCGGCAAGAAGGGCGAGCGGATCATCTTCATCCGCACGCTCGTGTCCGAGACCGCCGAGACCGACGTGGCGGGCGGACGCGCCATCGAACGGGTCGCCACCGGGCAGTACCTGTGAACGCCGGGCGCGACCACGATCTCGTCGTCTACGGGGCGACGAGTTTCGTCGGACAGATCCTGTGTCGGTACCTCGTGCGACGCCACGGCATCGACGGTGACCTTCGCTGGGCGATCGCCGGCCGCAGCCGGTCCAAGCTCGACGAGGTCGCCCGATCGACGGGGGCCGACGTGGCGAGGATCGTCGCGGACGCCTCGGACCGCGCTGCGCTCGACGACCTGGCGGTATCCACCCGGGTCGTCGCATCGACCGTGGGACCCTATGCGCTCTACGGCTCGGAGCTCGTCGGCGCCGTCGTCGAGACCGGTGGCGACTACTGCGACCTGACCGGCGAGGTGCCGTGGATGCGGCGGATGATCGACGCTCATCAGTCACGGGCGGCGGCGACCGGCGCACGCATCGTGCATGCGTGCGGGTTCGACTCGATCCCCTCCGATCTCGGCACCTGGTTCACGCAGCAGCGCGCGATCGAGCAGTTCGGCCGGCCGTGCATCGAGGTGCGGATGTCGGTGAAGGGCGCCAGGGGCGGTGTCAGCGGCGGCACGGCGGCCAGCGGCATGCAGATGTTCGAGGAGATGGCCGACGATCCCGATCTGCGCAAGATGGTCGCCGATCCCTACGTGTTGGCGCCGGTCGATCTCCGTCAGGGCCCGAAGCAGCCGGGCATGGGTCGTCCCACCCGCGATGACCGCTTCGAGAGCTGGGTGGCGCCGTTCGTCATGGCGCCGACCAATTCCGCTGTCGTGTTGCGCAGCCATGCCGTGCTCGGCCAGCCATGGGGCCGCGAGTTCACCTACGGCGAGACGATGATGACCGGCGACGGCCTGGCCGGGGGAGTGGCGGCCTGGGCGATGACCGCCGGCCTGGCGTCCTTCGCCGGTGCGGCCAGTTTCGGCCCGACCCGCAAGGTGCTCGGAAGGATCATCCCGAAGCCGGGAAACGGGCCGAGCGAGGCGAAACAGCAGGCGGGCTTCTTCGACCTGCGCTTCGTCGGGAGGACGGCGACGGGTGACGAGATCCGCACCAAGGTCACCGGTGACGCCGACCCCGGGTACGGCTCGACAGCCAAGATGCTCGGCGAGTCCGCCGTCGCGTTCCTCGATCTCGATCCCGCCCGTGTCGGCGGCGGCTTCTGGACGCCCGCCAGTGCGTTCGGCGACGCTCTGATCGAGCGTCTCGAGGCCCACGCCGGGGTCCGTTTCGACGTGATCTGACGCGATCTGAGAGAGCTGAACCTCGCCGGACCGTTCGGCTCCGATAGGTTCCTGTCATGGCGCTGCCGAAGGTCTGCGGGATCGAGACCGAGTACGGCATCGTCGTGCGCGGAGGCGACAACAACCCGGTGTCCGCGTCGTCGATGCTGATCAACGCCTACGTCGGCGCAACCGCACGCGAACGGGGTCGCATCGGGTGGGACTTCGAGGACGAGCGGCCCGCCAACGACGCCCGCGGCTTCGAGCTCGACGCCTCGCTCGCGCCCGAGGTCGAGACGATGCTCGTCAATGCGGTGCTCACCAACGGTGCGCGCTACTACGTCGATCACGCCCATCCGGAGATCTCGACGCCCGAGGTCACGACGGCGCGCGAGGCGCTCGTGTGGGACCGTGCAGCCGAGGAGATCGTTCGGGCGTCGATGGAACACGTCCGATCGCTGTTGCCCGACGGCGGCGAGATCATCGTGCACAAGAACAACTCCGACGGCAAGGGCAACAGCTACGGCTGCCACGAGAACTACCTGCTCGCCCGCGAGACGCCGTTCGGTCGGATGGCCGCCCAGATCACGCCGCACTTCGTGACGCGCCAGGTGTTCTGCGGCGCCGGCAAGGTCGGCTGCGAGCTGTCGGGCCGCCCGGCCGATCACGTCGCGTACCAGCTGAGCCAGCGAGCGGACTTCTTCGAGGAGGAGATCGGACTCGAGACCACGCTGAAGCGGCCGATCGTCAACACGCGCGACGAGCCGCACGCGGACGCCCAGAAGTACCGGCGGCTGCACGTGATCGTCGGCGATGCCAACATGAGCGAAGTGGCCACCTACCTCAAGGTCGGCACCACGGCGATCGTGCTCGCGATGATCGAGGACGACGAACTCGGTGACGACTGGTTGCTCGGCAATCCGGTGGCCGCAATCCGGCAAGTGAGCCACGACCCGACGCTGCGCCAGACGGTCATGCTGCGCGACGGGAGCCGGGCCACGGCGCTCGAGATCCAGTGGGGCCTGCTCGAACGGGCGCGCAAGTACGAACAGTCGCACGGGCTCGACTGCGTCGGCGAGGGGATCGGCGCCGATGTGCTCGCCAAGTGGGAAACGGTGCTGAGCGGCCTCGAGTCCGAACCGGCGTCCGTCGCCAACTGGGTCGACTGGGTCGCCAAGCAACGCCTCGTCGACGGTTACGCGTCGCGCCACGGCATCGAGCCCGGTTCCTCCAAGCTGAAGGCGATCGACCTGCAGTACCACGATCTGCGCGCCGAGCGCTGCCTTGCGCTGCGCGCCGGGCTCGACACGATGGTCACCCCGGCAGAGGTCGCCGACGCGATGACCGAGCCGCCGAACACGACCCGCGCGTACTTCCGTGGTCGCTGCCTGCAGAAGTACCCCGCCGACGTGGTCGCCGCGAACTGGGATTCGCTCGTGTTCGACATCGGCCGTGACCCGTTGCGCCGGGTGCCGATGATGGAACCGCTACGCGGGACCGCCGAACACGTTGGTACCTTGATCGACGAGAGCGAGACGGCTCGAGAACTGCTCGACCGTCTCGGCCAGTGAACGAACACGATTCATCCGACTCACCGAAGGGAAGCACCCGCTGATGGCAGAACGCACCCAGAAGTCGAAGGCTACGACGAGCCGCGAGACCGAGACCTCCGAGGAGGCCGCACCGGCGGTGACCGAGACCGGCGAGAAGCTCAAAGCTGAACTCGACGATCTCCTCGACGAGATCGACGAGGTGCTCGAGACCAACGCCGAGGACTTCGTCAAGTCGTACGTTCAGAAGGGCGGTCAGTAGACCGTGACGATGCCGATCTTCTCGACGTCCGACGATCCGGGGTCGAGCTTTCCGGAGCTGTTGCGTCGGGTGGGTCTGGGTCCGGAGCCGATCGTCGGCGCGTCGAGCGACCTGCTGCGTGAGCTGGCGGTTCCCCACGCCACCACGTGCGTCGCGGTGACCTACGCCGACGGTGTCGTGATGGCCGGCGACCGGCGAGCGACCGCCGGCAATCTGATCTCGCACCGCTCGATGGAGAAGGTCGTCGAAGCCGACCGCCACAGCGGCGTTGCGATCGCAGGAGCCGCCGGTGCGGCGATGGAGATGGTGCGGTTGTTCCAACTGCAGCTCGAACACTACGAGAAGGTCGAGGGCACGGCGCTGAGCCTCGAGGGCAAGGCCAACCAGCTGTCGATGATGGTCCGCGGCAACCTGCAGGCGGCGATGATGGGCATGGTCGTCGTACCGATCTTCGGGGGCTACGACCTGCGACGCGAATGCGGCCGCCTCTGGGACTACGACGCAACCGGTGGCCGCTACGAGGAGCGCGACTACGTCGCCACCGGCTCGGGCAGCCTCCACGCCGGTACGGTCATCAAGGTCGGATTCCGCACCGACATGAGCCGAGACGATGCGGTCGATCTGGTGGCGCGAGCGCTGTGGGAGGCTGCCGATGCCGATTCGGCGACCGGCGGTCCCGACATGCTGCGCGGCATCTATCCGGTCGTCGCCACGATCGACGCCGGCGGTTGGAACCGGCTCGGCGACGACGAGCTCGCTGCGCGATACGAGGCGATCGTGGCGGAGGTGCGTTCGCGATGAGCATGCCGTTCTACGTCGCGCCCGAACAGATGATGAAGGACCGCGCCGACTTCGCGCGCAAGGGCATCGCCCGAGGTCGTGCCCTGGCGGCGGTCCGCTACAGCGAGGGCATCGTGATCGTCGCCGAGAACGCGTCGGAGACGCTGCGCAAGGTGAGCGAGATCTACGACCGCATTGCGTTCGCTGGTGTCGGCAAGTACAACGAATTCGATCAGCTCCGGGTCGCCGGCGTCCGCGCCGCCGATCTCAAGGGGTTCCAGTACTCGCGCGACGACGTCGATGCGCGCAGTCTGGCGAACAGCTATGCGCAGATGCTGGGCGCGATCTTCACCCACGAGATGAAGCCGATGGAGGTGGAGATCCTCGTCGCCGAGGTCGGACTCGAGCCGTCCGGCGACCAGATGTTCCACATCCTCTACGACGGCACCGTCGTCGACGAGCGCGACTATGCGGCGATCGGTGGTGACGCCGAGGCGATCAACGCCCGTCTCGCCGAGACGTGGACCGACGGACTCGACCGCACCGCCGCCGTCACGTGTGGCCGCGCCGCGCTGGGCGGCCCTGATCGTGAGATCGCCGACGACGATCTGGAGGTCGCCGACCTGTCACGCACCAACGGTCGGCGCTGCTTCCACCGGTTGACCAAGACCGATCTCGGGGCCTGAGCCCGCTCGATTCACGAGGCCGCTGGCGAGAAGTCGATGTCGGCGGTGGGCACGGTGGCGCCTTTGCGTCCCGGTGCGTCGGAGAACCGCCAGTAGAGGTTCGTGTACTCGATCGCCTCGCGCGGCCCGATCGGGCCACCCCACTCGCGCATGTCCTCGGTCGTGTGCGCGTCGGCGACCAGGGTGGCGTCGTAGCCACGCGCCAGTGCACCGTGCAGCGTCGAGCGGATGCAGGCGTCGGTCTGAGCACCGGTCACGACGAGACGGCCGATCCGTTGTGCGGCGAGTATCGACTCGAGCTCGGTGTCGTCGAACGAGTCGCCGTAGTGCTTGTGGACGAGCGGCTCGCCGTCGGCACGTCGGAGTGCGTCGATGTACTCCCAGGCCTCGGTGCCCTCCGGAAGGTCGTCATCGGAATGTTGCACCCAGATCACCGGCACCTGCTCGGCCCGTGCCTTGTCGAGGAGCGAATTGATGTTCGCCACGACACGGTCGACCTCGAACGCATCGCCGACGACGCCGCGCTGCATGTCGATCACCACGAGCGCGGTGTTCGGTCGATTCGGCAGTGAGGTCATTCGGCGACCGTAGCCGTGCCGGGCATTCCGCACAAGATCGTACGTGTATTCGATCGCAGCTTGATCACACGATCATCTGTTCGTTACACTGGCCGCATGGATTCCGGACGCGTCGAGCAGCTCGCCGAGTGCGACGACGACGTGCTGACAGAGCGGTTCCGGGAACTCGAGCTGCAGCGCCGGGCGATCGAGTGCGAGATGGCCGGCATCGTTCGTGCGGGGGAGCGGCGAGGACTGCACACGGTCGATGGGCACCGTTCGATGAAGCAGTGGATCATGGCGCAGACCAACTGCCCGAGCAGCGACGCCGCCCGCCTGCGCAAGCTCGCAACCGCCGTCGATGCCGTGCCCGCCTTGGACGGCGCACTCGCCAGTGGCCACATCGGCATCGCACAGGCGAACGAGCTCGCGCGAGCAGCGGCGAATCCCCGGGTGGGCGATCAGCTCGGTGCGGTCGCGGCCATCCTGCTCCAGCTCGCCGAGCATCTCTGCTTCGAGGACTTCCGCGTCGTGGTGCGGCGGTGGGAGACCCTCGCCGATCTCGACGGCGCCGAGCGCAACGACGAGATGTCCCACGACCGGCGCACGGCGTCGGTGACGGCGGTGAACGGCTCGGTCAGGGTGCATGCCACCGGCGGCACCGGCATGGTGACCGCTGAACTGATGGGCATCTTCGAGCGGTTCGTCGAGGCGGAGTTCGCCAAGGACGTCGCCGCACGCACGGCCGAATTCGGGCCCGACGCGCCGGCGTCGAAGCTGCCACGTACCGACGCACAGCGGCGATACGACGCCATGGTCGAGCTCTTCCGTGCCGGGGTGAGCGCACCTGCCGATGGCGTGGCGCCGGCGCCGGTGGTCAACGTACTCGTCGGATTGCGCACGTTGCAGCGGCTGCTCGCCCGCCGAGGTCTGGGTGTCGACCCGGAGCCGCCCGGTCCCGACGAGCTGATGGTCGAGCGGATCGAGTCGTCGTCGGGCGTCACCCTGGCGCCCGACGACGTCATCGCCGCCTGCCTGTCGGGTGTGGTGAGGCGTGTGGTGATCGATTCCGCCAGTGTGGTGGTCGACGCCGGACGCAAGCGCCGGCTGTTCACCGGCGTCGCCCGGGAGCTGGCCCTGCTGCTGTGGCAACGGTGCGGGCATCTCGGATGCACCGTGCCCGCCGACCGGTGCGAGGTCGACCACATGGACGAATGGGACGCTGACCATGGCGCCACCGACCAGGCGAATGCCCGCCCGCGTTGCGACACGCACAATCCGTACAAGTCCGAACACCGTCTCAGATCTGTCCGAGGTCCGAACGGCTACATCGTCGACTACCGCGCCGACGGCACGCCCATGCTTCCGGTCGGACGGCGACCGCCCAGCGAGGCATCGTTCGCCGCCGACACCGATCGGCAGCACATGTGGGACCGCCTGCTCGCCCGCCGATCGACCGAGCGGGACTGGCACCGGCGATGCCACCGCACCTCGGTGGCGACACTCGCATCGGCCACGGGGCAGATGGCACTCCGGGAGTCGATCAGGGCCTCGCTCGAGGACTGACGACCGTACGCCGGACACGGCGGCCCTGCGCGACGTACCATCGGAGCATGGTGGCCATCGACGTCAACAGTGACCTGGGGGAGTCGTACGGTGTCTGGACGCTCGGTGACGACGCCGCCATGCTCGGCATCGTCACCAGCGCCAACGTGGCGTGTGGGTTCCATGCCGGCGACCCGTCGGTGCTGCGAGCAGCATGCACGCTCGCCGTCCACAACGACGTCGCCATCGGAGCACAGGTGTCGTATCCGGACCTACCGGGCTTCGGACGCCGCCACATCGACATGGCTCCCGACGAACTTCGCGACGCCGTCCTGTACCAACTGGGCGCACTCGACGCATTCGCACAGGTGGCCGGGGCGGAGATTGCCTACGTCAAGCCGCACGGAGCGCTCTACCACGCCGTGGCGACACATCCGGTCGCCGCTCAGGCCCTGGTTGCAGCGGCCGCCGAGTACGACCCGTCGCTCGCCATTCTCGGTCTGCCCGGATCCGAACTGCTGGCGGCGGCGGACACCGCCGGGCTCGAGGGCGTGCCCGAGGCGTTCGCCGATCGCGCGTACCGACCCGATGGTGGGCTGGTGTCGCGCCGTGAGGCCGCCAGTGTGCTCACCGATCCCGACGAGGTCGCCGAACGTGCCGTACGGATCGCCGTCGACAATGAAGTGGTCGCCGTCGACGGGTCGGTCGTCAGCATCCGCGCCCGGTCGATCTGCGTGCACGGCGACACGCCAGGCGCGGTCGAACTGGCGCGGGCAGTTCGAGCCGCACTCGACGCCGCGGGCGTCGGTGTCTACCGATTCACCGACTGAGATGGCCCGGCGACCGTACGGCCCGATGGCGTGGTTGGTCGACGACGTCGGGTCGCCGGCCGCCTGGGCCGATGCACTCGCGGCGATGGACGTACCCGGCGTCGAGGAGATCGTTCCGGCCGAATCCACCGTGGTCGTGCGCTGCACACGTGAACGTCACGATGCCATCGGACAGGTGCTCGACATGGTCGTGCCCGCCGAACGGACCAGCGGCGCCGACTCGCCGCTGATCATCGACGTCGTCTACGACGGGCCCGACATCGCGAACGTTGGCATACGCCGCCCAGATCTCGGTGGACGACGTCGTCCGGCTCCATGTCGCCGGCGCATACGACGTCGCTTTCTGCGGATTCAGCCCCGGCTTCGCGTACCTACGCGGTGTCGACGAGCGCCTCCACGTGCCCCGCCGGGACTCGCCCCGAGCGGCGGTACCTGCTGGATCGGTCGGCGTCGCTGCGGGATACACGTGCGTGTACCCGTCGGCGTCGCCCGGCGGGTGGCACCTGATCGGGCGCACGACGGCGACGCTGTGGGATGTCGATCGCGATCCGCCGGCGCTGCTGCGTCCGGGTCGAGCGGTGCGCTTCCGTCGGGTCTCCGCGTGATGGCCGACCCTGCGCTGCGCATCGTGCAGCTCGGCTTCGCGACGACGCTGCAGGATCGGGGTCGCACCGGCCTGGCCCATCTCGGCGTCCCGGCCGCCGGTGCAGTCGATCGTCGCACGCACGACGTGATGAACCGGCTCGTCGGAAACCCACACGATGCGGCGACGATCGAGACGATGGGCGCACTGATCGTCGAGGCACTGCGGCCGGTCGTGATCGCCACCAGCACGGACGCGAGCCGCCGGACGTTGAGCGCCGGCGCCACGTTGCGTGTCGATGCGGCGCCCGGCTCGGTGTGGGCCTATCTGGCAGTGCGCGGCGGCATCGAGGTGGAACCGGTGCTGGGGTCTCGCAGTCACGACACGCTGGGCGGTGTCGGACCACCTGCGCTGGAGGTCGACATGGCGCTCTCGATCGGTCGCGATCCATCCACGACGCTCGTCGCCGACCACGCTCCGCAGCGGCGAGCGAGCGACGCCCGCGTGCGAGTCTGGGAAGGGCCACAGCATGACTGGTTCATCGACGCACGCCACTGCCTCGTCGATCGGTCGTGGCGCGTCACCAACGAGCTGAGCCGGGTGGGTGTGCGTCTGGAAGCTGGCGAGTTCGCTCGGTCGGCGAGGTCGCACCCGCAGATGGGCAGCGTCGGGCTGACGACCGGCGCCATCCAGATCACTCCGGCGGGCGTACCGATCGTGATGCTGGCGAACCATCCGACCACCGGCGGCTATCCGGTGATCGCTGTCGTCGAACCCGACGATCTCGGCATCATCGTGCAGGCCCGCCCCGGATCGTCGGTACAGTTCCGGCCGGCCTGAACCTGCATGCTCGTGCATTCGTGGCTAGGTTGCCATCGATGGATCGGCGCATCTACGGGCTCGAGAACGAGTACGGCGTCACGTGCACCCTGCGGGGCCAACGTCGGCTGAGCCCCGACGAGGTCGCCCGCTACCTCTTCCGACGGGTCGTGTCGTGGGGTCGCAGCTCGAATGTGTTCCTCCAGAACGGCGCTCGCTTGTACCTCGACGTCGGCTCGCATCCCGAGTACGCCACGCCCGAGTGCGATTCGCTCTACGAACTCGTCGTGCACGACAAGGCGGGGGAGCGGATCCTCGAACAGCTGGTCGAATCGGCCGAGCAGCGCCTCGCGGAGGAGTCGATCCGAGGAACGATCTACCTGTTCAAGAACAACACCGACTCCGCCGGCAACTCCTACGGGTGCCACGAGAACTACCTGACGAGCCGAGACGACGACCTCGGCCACTACGCCGAGGTGCTGATCCCGTTCCTGGTCTCGCGCCAGATCTACACCGGCGCCGGCAAGGTGCTCCAGACCGCCAGGGGAGCCACCTACTCGATCGCTCAACGAGCGGAACACATCTGGGAGGGTGTGTCGTCGGCGACCACCCGCAGCCGCCCGATCATCAACACCCGCGACGAACCGCATGCCGATGCGGAGAAGTACCGCCGTCTCCACGTGATCGTCGGCGACTCGAACATGAGCGAGTACACCAACTTCGTCAAGGTCGGCGCAGCGGCGTGCATGCTGCGGATGCTCGAGGACGACAACGTCGTCCTGCGCGACATGACGCTGGAGAATCCGATCCGGGCGATCCGCGAGATCAGCCACGACATCACGTGTCGTCGAACGGTGCGACTCGCCAACGGCCGCGAGGTGTCGGCGCTCGACATCCAACGCGAGTACCTCGATCGCGCGCTGCGCTACGCCGATTCGCAGGGGTTCCCCCCGCTCGAGCAGAAGGCGCTGGACATGTGGGAGCACTGCATCACCACGATCGAGAAGGATCCGCTGCTGCTCGACCGTGAGGTCGACTGGGTGATCAAGTACAAGCTGCTCGAGGCGTTCCGCGAGCGTCACGATCTACCGTTCGGGCATGCCCGCGTGCAGCTGCTCGACCTCCAGTACCACGACGTGTCGCGGGCGCGCAGCCCGTTCTACAAGCTGCAGGACCGCGGAATGATCGAGCGGATCTGCACCGACGCCGACATCGAGCAGGCGATCGACGTGCCGCCGCAGACCACCCGCGCCCGGCTGCGCGGCGATTTCGTCAAGCGCGCCAAGGAACGCAAGCGGGACTACACCGTCGACTGGGTGCACCTGAAGCTCAACGACCAGGCCCAACGCACCGTGCTGTGCAAGGACCCGTTCAAGAGCCGTGACGAACGCGTCGAGCGCCTCATCGAATCGCTCTGAGCGCGGTACCGTTGCATCCGCGTGATGCCCGACACCGTCGATCCTCCTCCCGTCGACCCACCGACCGAACCGCCAGAAGCCGCCACCAGCACGTCGAAGCTTCCTTCGGGTGCACGGGCGTTCTTCGACTGGATGGTCGTCATCGCCGTCGCCCTACTGGTGGCGTTCGTCGTGCGCACGTTCGTGCTCGCCCACTTCGTCGTCGAGGGCGAGTCGATGTACTCCACGCTCGACACGAACGACCGGGTGTTCGTCAACAAGCTGTCGTACCGACTGCACGACCCCAACCGCGGTGACGTCGTCGTGTTGCACCAGGTCACGGGTGCCTCCGAGCGCGATCTGATCAAGCGGGTCATCGGGCTGCCGGGTGAATCGGTCGAGGTCCGCAACTGCACGGTGCTGATCGACGGCCGGGTGCTCAACGAGCCCTACCTCGATCCCGAGGTGGTCACCCCCACCGATTGCGGCGGCGACTTCCTCCTCGACGGCGTCGTACCGGAGAACCACGTGTTCGTCATGGGCGACAACCGCGGCGGTTCGCAGGACTCACGGGTGATCGGCCCCATCGACGAGGACGACCTCGTCGGCCGGGCATTCGTGGTGTTCTGGCCGCAGAGCCACATGCAGTGGCTCTGAGCTGGCGCGACGCGCCCTGCGATCAGACCAGCGGGTTGCCGATCTCCTCACGGAACGCGTCGCTCATCACGTCGACACGGTCGCTGTAGACCGCATCGAGGCCCATGCGCAACCCCGTACGCAGCTCGTGTTCGTGTTGCATGTCCCATCCGAATGCGACGAGCCCGAAACGGTGGAACAGCGCCACCAGGCCACCGTTCCAATCGGTCCGGTGCAGGTTGATGCCGTCGATGCCGTGACGTGACAGATACTCGGCGCGACGTTCGGGCGTGCCCTTGATGCGTTCGAGTCGGGTGGTCTGCAGCAGCCGGATCGGCGTGTCGCCGAACGCCTCACGCAACTCGATCACCCGGTTGAGGCTCGGCTCGCAGAGCCACGTTCGCTCCAGCAACGACGCATCGACACCGCTGATCACCTCGACGACGGCAGCGGCCGACTCCGGATCCTTCAGATCGAGCGACAGCGAGACCTCGGAACCACACGTCTGGAGCAGCTCGAGCAGCGACGGGATGTGATCGGGCAGCGCTGCCCGATCGAACTCGGAGATGGGACGCTTGCGCAACCCGTTCTTGACGACGCCGTCGTGGTCGAGCACGGCGACGCCGTCCGCGGTCAACCAGACGTCGCTCTCGAGACCCGACGCACCGAGACGAAGCGCCAACTGGAACGCCTCCAAGGTGTTCTCGGGGGCATGCGCTCGCGCGCCCCGGTGGGCGAACGTGATCGGTGGATCGAGGAGGGACGGGAGACGTTGCTGCACTCCGACTCATGATGGCAGGCCCGTAGACTGCCGCCGTGTTCAATCTGCAGGGCAGCGAAATCATCGTCATCCTGCTGCTCGCGCTGGTCGTGCTCGGCCCGGAGAAGTTGCCCGATGCCGTGCGCAAGTTCACCCAGACCTATTCCGAACTGAAGAAGATGAGTTCGGGCTTCCAGTCCGAGCTCAAATCTGCGCTCGACGAGCCGATGCGCGAGATGCGCGAAACCGCCAAGTTGGTGCGCGACTCCGCCGATCCGCGTTCCCTCATCGCCGAGGCCGAGGCCGAACAGCGCGTGCGCGACGACGCCGACGCAACGGGCGCCGCCGACAGAGCGCATTCCGCCGACCCGACGCCGGCCAACGACTGGTCGGCTCCGTCGCCCGGCACGGCCGCGAGCGATCCCCCACCGGCATCGTGAGACCGCGATGACCACCGAGGAGGAGATGTCGGATCTCGACACGATGACGCTCACCGAGCACCTCGCCGAGCTGCGGGTGCGCATCATCAGATCCGCGCTTGCCGTGGCGATCGGCATGGTGCTGATCATCGCGTTCTACGACCAGGTGCTCGACTTCCTGCTCCAGCCCTACGTCGACCTCTGCGCGCGCAAGCCGGAGGACTTCTGCGACCCCGAGCTCCTGAACGTCTTCAGCCCGACCGAGGGGCTGGCGACGCGCGTGCGCGTCGGCCTGTACGGCGGCATCGTCATGGCACTCCCGGTGCTGCTGTGGCAGATCTGGCGCTTCATCGTGCCGGCGCTGAACAAGAAGGAGAAGAAGTGGGCGGTGCCGATCGTCGGCGTCTCGGTCGTGCTGTTCGCGGCCGGTGGCGCTCTCGCCTACTTCACGATCGGCCAGGCACTCGACTTCCTGATCGGTTGGTCGGGCTCGGACGTCAACCAGGTCTACTCCGTGCAGAGTTACGTCTCGCTCATCGGGCTGATGATCTTCGCATTCGGGCTCGGATTCCTGCTGCCGGTCTTCGTGTTCGGCCTCCAGGCCCTCGGCGTCGTCACGCCGCGACGGCTGCTCGCGAGTTGGCGCATCGCTCTCGTCGTCATTGCGGTCATCGCCGCCGTCATCACGCCGTCGGGTGACCCGGTCACGATGGCGATGCTCGGGGTGCCGATGGTGGTGCTGTACTTCCTCGCCATCTTCATGGGTTGGCTCGTCGTCCGGCGGCGTCCGACCGACGCGTGAGCGTGCCGCCCGACGCCCGAGCGCTGCGAGATGAGTTCGTCGCTCGCTATCCGTTCCCGGTCGACCGGTTCCAGACCGACTCGTTCGACGCCCTCGACCGAGGCGAACACGTCGTGGTCGCCGTTCCGACCGGCAGCGGCAAGACGGTCGTCGCCGAATACGGCATCTCGATCGCACGCCAAGAGGCCAAGCGGGCGTTCTACACCGCGCCGGTCAAGGCCCTGTCGAACCAGAAGTACCGTGACCTCGTTGCCGAGCACGGCGAGGACAGCGTCGGCCTGCTCACCGGCGACAACTCGATCAACGGTGACGCGCCGATCGTCGTGATGACCACCGAAGTCCTGCGCAACATGATCTACGGGCGCTCGCGGCTGCTGCACGACCTCGGTCTCGTCGTGCTCGACGAGGTGCACTTCCTGCAGGACTCCTACCGAGGGCCGGTGTGGGAGGAGGTCATGATCCATCTGCCTCAGCACGTGCGGCTGGTGTGCCTGTCGGCGACGGTGAGCAACGTCGACGAGCTGGCGGCCTGGATCACGACGGTGCGCGGTCCGACGGCGTCGATCGTCGAACGCCGCCGACCGGTCCGACTGGACAACGAGTACCTGGTCGCCGACCGGACCAACGACCGTCTGCGGATGCTGCCCGTGTTCGTCGACGGGCACGTCAATCGCGACGCGGTCACGCTCGACGAGTCCGCGGTGCGCGGTCGGCCAGGCCGAAGCGGTGACGCCCGCCGCCGATCGGGCCGGAACGACCAGCAGGGATCCGGCCGCAAGGTGCTCGCACCGCCGGGGCGGGTCGAGACCGTCGAATTGCTCGATCGTCGCCAACTACTGCCGGCGATCTTCTTCATCTTCAGTCGCGCACAGTGCGACGCCGCGGCCAAAGCGTGCGTCGACGCCGGGCTCGATCTCGTCGACGCCGGCGAACGCACCGCGATCCGTGCGATCGTCGATGCGCGTCTCGGTGGCCTCGACCGAGCGGACCTGGATGTCCTCGGCTTCCAACAGTTCGTGACTCAACTCGAGTGCGGTGTCGCGGCGCATCATGCCGGCATGGTGCCGCCGATGAAGGAGGTCGTCGAGGCCTGCTTCGTCGAGGGTCTGATCAAGGTCGTGTTCGCCACCGAGACCCTGGCGGTCGGCATCAACATGCCGGCACGGACCGTCGTGATCGAGAAGCTGACGAAGTTCACCGGTGAACACCACGAACGCCTGACACCCGGCGAATACACCCAGCTGACCGGCCGCGCCGGTCGCCGGGGAATCGACGATCTCGGCACCGCCGTCGTGCTGTGGTCGCCATGGGTGCGTTTCGACGAGGTCGCCGAGCTCGCCGGCAGTTCGTCGTTCCATCTCCGATCGGCGTTCCGGCCGACGTACAACATGGCCGCGAACCTGGTCCGCACCTACTCGAGCGACGAGGCACGTCACCTGCTCAACCTGTCGTTCGCCCAATACCAGGCCGATCGCGACGTCGTGCGTCTCGAAGCCCGACTCGAACGACGGCGAGCGGCGGCGTCCGAACTTCGTGCGAAGGCGCACAGCGACCACGGCGACATCGAGGAGTATCGCCGGTTGCGTGACCGCGAGCGTGACGAGCGTGTCGCCGGGCGTGCTGCGCGACTCGATGCGGTCGACGATGCGATCTCCGAGTTGCGTCCGGGCGCCGTGATCCACGTCGTCAAGGGCACCTACAAGGGCCCCGCCGCCCTGGTCGCCTCGGCGAACCGCAAGACCGGCCTGCGCCTCACCGTGATCACGAGATCCGCCAAGTCGATGTACCTCACCGCCGACGACTTCGACGACCCGCCCCGCCGGGTGGGCGACATCGCACTGCCGAACACGTATGCGCCCAATCGCAAGGAGTACCGCAACGACGTGGCCCGACGGCTGCGCAGCATGAAGGCCGACCCGGCGCCGAGCACCAAGCGACGGCGAGATCGCAACGACCGCCTGGCCGACAGCCATCCGGTCGCCCGCGATCCGGGCCTGCGCGAGAAGCTCCACGCCGCCGCCCAGGCCGATCGGATCGAGCGCGAGATCGCCGACCTCGAACGACGCGTCAGCGGCAAGAACACCTCGCTGGCCGGCGAGTTCGACCGTGTTCTCGACGTGTTGGTGACCTACGGCTACCTGGATCAGGCTGCGTGGTCGCTGACGGAGGCCGGCGAGATGCTCGCACGTACGTTTCACGAATCCGATCTCCTCGTTGCCGAGATCGTGCGCTCCGGCGTGCTCGACGGGCTCGAGGCCCCCGACCTCGCTGCGCTGATGTCGACCGTCGTGTACGAGCACCGCAGTTCGGAGACCGCGCCGGCGCCGTGGTTCTCGTCCGACGACGTTCGGGGGCGGTGGAGGCGGCTGGCAGCGATCAGCGAGGACCTGCGCGCCACCGAACGTTCGGTCGGCCTCGGAGAACACCGCCCACCGGATCCCACCTTCGCCGCGATCGCCTATGCCTGGGTGGCGGGGGAGGGGTTCGCCGAAGTGGTCGCCGACGACGAACTCACCGGCGGCGACTTCGTCCGGACCACCAAGCAACTGATCGACCTGCTCCGCCAGCTCGCGATCATCGCACCCGACCCCTCGACCCGCCGCGTCGCCGGTCGTGCCGCCGAAGCGGCGTTCCGGGGGGTCGTCGCCGACAGCGCAGCCCCGACGGCGGGCGGGGCATGACCATCCGTCCCGGTGCACCATGGGGTCGTGCGGTGCCGCGTCCGGACGGTCTCGTCATCGCCGACAGCGATACGTCGTTGGTGGCGGCGCTCACCGTGCCGGACGGACCACCCGTCGCCGCTGGTTCCGGGGACCTCGCGAGCACCCTCGGGGTGACGACGATCGATCATCGCTCCACGCTCAACGAGTTCCCGATCGACCTGCTGCATGTGCGGCTCGACGCCGGCGACACGATCGTGGCGTGCGCCCATGCGATCGCCCGGTCTCCGTGGAGCCGCGGGTACTGGTTCCGCGGTCCGATCGTGGCGGTGATGAACGCAGAGTTCGTCGGCGCATGGGACGTCGCACCCCGCGGCCATCCGAACGACGGGCGAGCCGAGGTGTTCGAGGTCGACTCCTCGATGTCGGTCCGCCAGCGGCTCGGCGCGCGCCGTCGGCTGCACACCGCCACCCATGTTCCTCACCCCCTGGTGAGGACGCGATCGGTGCGTAACGGCGACTGGACCTTCGCTCGGCCCCTCGAGGTGTTCGTCGACGGACGACACATCGGTCGGGCATCGAGCCTGGCGGTCGAGGTGGTCGCCGATGCGGCGACCGTGTACGCGTGACGGCTGGTGAACCGATGCCGTTCGCTGGGTGAAGCGCCTGCTCAGTGCGGACGCGGGATCCCGGGTCGAGCCCGTGTGTCACGCCTAGAGTGGTCGACCGTGGCTGTGTACGTCCCTGAGTCCTTCACCGCGGACGAAGCAGATGTGTTGCGCCGGTATTTCACCAACCTCGACGGTCCGGTGTTCGCGCTCGTCAATCTGCCCGAGGTGGTCAAAGGCGCCCTGTTCGCCCGGTACAGCCGGAGTCACAAGTCGCTTCGCCGGTTGTTCCTCGACGAGTTCGTCGGCGACCTCGACGTCAGCGGCGACCATTCCGTCGACGCCACCATCGGACTGGACCGAGCAGAAGAGCTGTACGAACGGGTCTTCTTCGACTACGGCGACGACTCGGTGGCCCAACTCGGAGGTGTGCATCTCGCCTGCGAACAGGCGTCGAACCTGTTGACGAAGATTCTCGAGTGGGGCCGGCTCATGAGCTACCTCGAGCAGAGCACGCGGTACATCGCCTACGACGCGCGACTCGGCGGCCGGTACCGGTACTACCGCGATCCGGCGGTGCTCTCGAGCCCGCTCGGCACCCGATACGTCGGCGACCTCGACCGGATGTTCGACGCCTACAGCCGATGCGTCGACGTCGTCACCGAGCACGTGCGCAGCACCGTCGAGCGGGGACCCGACGACAGCGAGTTCGTCTATCGGACGGCCACGCGCGCCAAGGCGCTCGACGCCGTCCGCGGCATCCTGCCGGCCGCAGCGACATCGAACGTCGGGATCTACGGCACCGGGCAGGCCTTCGAAGCCTTGCTGCTGCGGATGCGCTCGAACCCGTTGCCCGAGTCGCGGGAGTACGCCGACCTGATGCTGCACGAGCTGCGCAAGGTGATCCCGAGTTTCCTGCGCCGGGTCGATCTTCCCGAGCGCGGCGGGAAATGGAGCGAGTACCTCGCCACTACCCGCGACGAGACGGCCGCCCTGGTCGGTGAACTCTTCGGTTCGACGCCGGTCGAACCGTCCGCCGAGGTGGAATTGGTCGACTTCGACCCCGACGCCGAGGACAAGCTGCTCGCCGCGATCTGCTATTCGCATTCCACGTTGCCCGAGCACCAGTTGCTCGCACGGGTACGTCAGCTCGGCGTCGACGAACGGGTGTCGTTGATCCGCGCCTACGTCGGCGAGCGGGAGAACCGTCGCCACAAGCCTGGCCGGGCGTTCGAGCGGTCGTTCTACCGGTTCGACGTGTTGAGCGATTACGGCGCATTCCGCGACATGCAGCGGCATCGCATGCTGACGATCGAATGGCAGCGCCTCACGCCGAACCACGGCTACACCCGTCCGGAACTGGTGACCGAAGCGGGGCTCGGCGGCGACTTCGACGAGGCGATGGAGCGATCTGCCGCTCTCTACGACGCCCTGAATCCAGATTTCCCGCAGCAGGCTCCGTACGCCGTCTCGATGGCGTACCGGATGCGCTACGTCATGCAGTTCAACGCCCGCGAGGCGATCCACATGCTCGAACTGCGATCGTCGCCCCAGGGGCATCCGTCCTACCGCCGAGTGGCCTTGGAGATGCATCGTCTCATCGGTGAGCGTGCCGGCCACCACGCGATCGCTGCTGCGATGAACCACATGACGACCGAAGCGCCAGAACTCGAACGTCTCGAGTCCGAGCGTCGCGCCGAGGCCCGGCGCGAAGGCGTCTGACCACCACGACGTCGTCCTGTGACGCCTGTCACAGGTATGTTCTCGGGGCGGAACGGGCAGCACGCCTATGCTCCGCCCGCAAGACCCCCCGAACGAGATGAAACGACGAGATGGCTGACGACGACGAGATCACCGAACCCGACGACATCGACGAGAAGAGTGACGACGAGATCGACGAGGAGAGTGACGACGACATCGATGTCGACGACGACGACCTCGAACTCGACGACGACGACGACGATGTCTCCGACGACGATGACGACGATGTCAGCGACGACGATGACGAGGCCGACGAGGAGGACGCGGCGGCATCAGCGCCGCGGACCAAGCGCAAGAAGCGCGCGTCGGACGACGACGATGACGATGACGACGACGAACTGCTCACCGATGACGACGTCGAGGAGGACCTCGACAAGATCCTGAAGGATCGCATGGTCGCCGCGGATGACGACGACGATGACGATGACGACGACGACGAGCCGGAGATCCGCGGCGAGGGCGGAGAGCGGCTGCAACCCAAACAGCAGGACGAGCAGCTCTGCTCCAAGTGCTTCCTGCTCGTGAGGACCAGTGCGCCGAACTGTCCGATCGGCGATGACGACTGCCCCATCTTCGCCTCCTGACGAGCCGAGGTCACCACTGGCCCGGTTGGTCGAGCTGGCGCTGCTCGTCCCACTGGAGGTGAGCGGCCGCATCGTCGAAGCCGTCCCTGCGGTCGTCGACAAGGTGCCGTCGGCGGCCGAACGCGTCCGCCGCGAGGTCGTGCTCGCGCGGTTTCTCGGCAAGATGGTCGTCGATCAGGGTGTTCGCGAGGTGCGCGGTCGTCTGACACCACACGACGCCGCCGATTCGGAGACGACCGCACCGGCACCATCGCCGCCCACCGCCATCGAGACCGCTGCGCTCGAGACCGAGCCGGCCCGCACGACCAGCGAGTCCGAGAAGCCGTCGGAACCCGACGCAGGCTCAGACGTGCCGGATGTGACGACGCTGGCGTTGGCCGACTACGACCACCTGTCGTCGGCGCAGATCGTCGGCAAGCTCAGCGGGCTCGACGCTGCCGAGCGGCGCGCGATCGGGCAGTACGAGCGTACCGGCCGGCATCGACGCACGATTCTCGGCAAGCTCGCTCAGCTGGAGGACGACGGGTGATCGACCCCCTGGTCCGAGCGGCCACCGAGGATGATCACGACCAGCTGCGGGCCCTCGAACTCGAAGCTCGTGCTGCGCTCGTCGACCAGCGCGGCGGAGACCGCTGGCTCGAGGAACATCTCCCGATCGGTGACCGCTGGTCAGCGCGCTGTGCGACGGCGGACGTCCTCGTCGGCACGATCGACGACGTCGTCGTCGCCTACATCGTCGCCGAATTGGGCCACGACGCCATCGTGAGGATCGACCAGGTGTGGGTGACACCGCAGGCTCGCGAGCTCGGATTCGGCGACGAGTTGCTCGCGAACGTGATCGAGTCGGCGCGACAACGCGGCGCAGTCGCCGTCGAGGGACAGGCCCTGCCCGGCGATCGACACACGAAGAATCTCTACGAGCGCGCTGGGATCGTCGCTCGACTGATCACGACGTTCCGGCGGCTCTGAAGCTCGGTCAGCGGCCCTTCCACTGGGGTGCGCGCTTTTCGATGAATGCGCTCAGGCCCTCGCCGAGGTCTTCGGACCGCATCACCACGCCCATGGCGGCGTCGGTCATCTTCTTGAGGGTGTCGTCGCTCTCGGTGGCAGCTGCCAGCACGACCTTGCGGCTCTCCCACACGGCGAGCGGTGCAGCTGCGGTGATCTGCCCGGCGAGCGTGAGCGCTTCGGCCGTGGCGTGTCCCGGCTCGACCAGCCGGTTGACGAGGCCGAGCTCGTGCGCACGCTGCGCCGAGAACGGTTCGCCGGTGAGGATGAGCTCCATGGCAGCATTGCGGCCGATGGCGCGAGGCAGGCGGAACAGGCCGCCGGCGCCCGCCACCAGGTTGCGCTTTGCCTCGGCGAGACCGAACGACGAGCGGGTGGTGGCGACGACGAGGTCGGCGGCGAGCACGATCTCGCAGCCGCCGGCCGTCGCCAGCCCGTCGACGGCCACGATGACCGGCTTCTTGCGTTCGCGGTAGGTGAACCCGGCGAAACCGCCGCGTTCGGTGCTCAGCGTGGCCCCCTGGCCGGAATTGATCGCCTTCAGGTCGGCGCCGGCGCAGAACACCGGACGCTCCTGGCCCTCGGTGTTCGCCTGGATGATGCCGACCCAGATGTCGTCATCCTGCTCCATCCGGTCGATGGCAGTCTCCATCGCCTGTGCGACATCGCCATTGACCGCATTGCGGGCATCGGGCCGGTCGAGGGTGATCAGTGCGACACGGTCGCGGGCTTCGTACGTGACGATCTCTGACATGGCCGCCGATCGTAGGACCCCCGCACGTCGGCGGGCGAACCCTCAGCGCGTCGAGTCGCCGCCGCCGCCCTTGTTCGACCCGGTCCCCGGCTTCCCGGGGCGTTTGCGGGCAGGCTGCTGACGCAGCGGCTTGGGCTTCGGTGCCCCGGCGGGCACCTCGACGCCGACCAGGGCGGCGATCTGGGGGAGTGCCGGCCCGAGGCGTAGTGCCGTGGCGCGGAGGTCGTCCGTGATCGTCGTCGGTGGCACCGTGGGGGTGACCAGCGTTCGCACCGGTGAGAACGCGACCGCTTCGAGCACGGCGATCCAGCGGTCGGCGGGATCATCGGGCAGCAACGCCGCAGTGGCCGCCTCGCTCAGTCGACGCGCAAGTTCCGGCGGGAACATCACACCGGCCTTCGGCGGCTGCGACGACAGCCGCAGCGCACGAATCACGCGCCCGACGCCGATCGCAGCATCGATGTCGCCGAACCAGAGCAGCAGCTCTTCGTCCTGCTTGCGGATCAGCGACGCCCGCAGCTCGTCGGCGAGTTCGCGGGTCGATTCGTCGCGAGCAACGATCGAGTCCTCGCTCGCCGCCACGACGCTGCGCAGGTCGCGCAGGTCGAGGTGCTCCATCTGCCGTTTGGCGGCCTCGGCACGGTCGAGCCATTCGGCGACGCGCAGTTTCGGCAGGAGGTCTTCGGCCATCTTGACGACACCGGCCTCCGGCATCGTGGGCTTGCCCTCGGCCTCGAGCTTGGCGTTGTCCTCCTTGACGCGTGCGCGCACGGCCGGGATCCCCTGGAGGGCGAGCTCGGCGATCGGACGCTGCTCCTCGGGGAGCGCAGCGAGGACCTCGTTGCGGCGGGCCTTGCCGGGCCGCAGACGTTTCGGCTTCGGACGCTGCGGGATCTCCGGCGGCGCTTCGAAATGGGGCCGGCGCTGCTCGGAGCGCCGTGCGCCGTCGCCGGATCCGCCGTCGCGCTTGGAGCGGCCGTCGCGCTTGGAGCGCTTGTTGCGGTCGTCGCGATCGCCCCGGTCCCGACGATCGCCCCGGTCGCGCTTCGCGCGTGTCTCGATCACGGCTTCGAACGGGCGCTCGCTCGGGATCAGCTCGATCACGTTGTCGTCGGCCGACTTCTCTCGTCCCTTGACGACCGACTGGACCTCGATGCCGTCGAGCATCTGCTCGACCTCGACCTTGAGCACGTCGCCGACGGCTGATCCCGCCGGCAGGATCGATCCGTCGACCACTCCGTTCGGTTTGCGGGCGCCAGCTGCGCGCCAGGTCCATGAGCCATCGGCGAGCGCGCTCGTCAGCTCGATATCGATCCGTCGGGACATTTCGGCAACGGTACCGGTTCGGCGGGGGAGAACTCCAACGAGTCTCGCCGCTACCGTGCGCCGTCATGGCTGTGTATGCACTGGGCGAGCTGGAACCGACGATCCATCGGGATGCATTCGTGCATCCCGACGCCGTCATCATCGGTTCGGTGACGATCGGCGCCCACTCGTCGATCTGGCCCGGTGCGGTGCTGCGCGGTGACGGCGGCGACATCACGATCGGTGAGCGCACGAGCGTCCAGGACAATGCGGTCCTGCACACCACGCCCGAGTGGCCGACGACGGTCGGCGACGGTTGCGTGCTCGGCCACCTGATCCATCTCGAGGGATGCACGATCGAAGACGACGTCCTGATCGGCAATGCGGCGATGGTGCTGCACCGATCGGTGATCCGCACCGGTGCGATCGTCGCCGCCAACTCGGTGGTGCTCGACGACGTCGAGGTGCCCACCGGTGCCCTCGCAGCCGGGTCGCCGGCTGCGATCAAGCCCGATCGCGTCGATCGCGAGTTCATCCGATCCAGCGCCCGGCACTACGTGGAACGCATCGAGCAGTACCGGACGTCGCTGCGACGCCTGGACTGACGGGTCGGGCTGAACGCGATGCGTACCTTCGTCGTCGTCGTGCCACAGCGTGACCTCGACGTCGCCTCCGACGTGCTCTGGCAGCTCGGCGTGCGGGCGATCGAGGAGCGTCCGCACCGCTCGCCGGAGCAGGTCGAGCTGTGGACAGCGGTCGGCGACGAGCCCGAGGCGATCGCTCGCGCCGTCGCACGCCTCGATGGGCGCTGGGCGCACCGGGTCGTCGTCGTCGCCGACGAGCCGGCGCAGACGTGGCGCGAGCACGCCGCACCGATGTGGGTAGATGACGACCTCGTGATCGTCCCGGCGTGGCAGGAGGCGCCCGTCGCGGCCGGCCGGACAGTGGTCCACATCGAGCCCGGCGGTGCGTTCGGTCTCGGCGACCATCCCACCACGCTGCTGTCACTGCGGGCGCTGCGCGGCGTGCTCGACGGCGACGCCGACGTGATCGACGTCGGATGTGGCACCGGAGTGATCGCGGTCACCGCAGCGATCATGCAGCAGCGACCGGTGCGCGCCATCGACGTCGCATCGGCCGCGGTCGAGGCCACGATCGACAACGCCCGCCGCAACGGCGTCGCCGGTCGGGTCCGCGTCGATGCAACGGCCCTGAGCGACATCGACGACGACTTCGACGTCGTCGTGGCCAACATCCTCGCCCCGGTGCTCGTGTCGCTGGCCGCCGACCTGCACCGTGTCACCCGGCCGACCGGGCGGCTCGTCGTCAGCGGCATCCTCGCGGCGTCACACCAGCATGTGCTCGACGCCCTCGCCCCGATGGAGGTCGAGCGCACCGACGAACTCGACGGCTGGGTCGCCGTCGTCCTGCGCCACCCGAATCAGCCTGCGATGAGCGAACCGACCGGATACTGACACTTGGCTCATCGCAGCGGCTGGTTCACGTCGATGCGAGGCGGTCGACGTCGGCGGCGACGGGAAGCGACGGGACGGCTCCGGCCACGGTCGTGGCCAGCGCCCCCGCTGCCGCGGCGCTGCGGGCCGCCTCGTACAGGTCGTCGCCCGTCGCGAGCCGGCACGCGAGCGTGCCGCAGAACGCGTCGCCGGCGCCGGTGGTGTCGACCGGGTCGACCCGGAACGCTTCGATCGAACGGCTGGCCACCACGCCCGCCTCGAACACGGTCACCCCGCCGGCGCCTCTGGTCACCACGACCGCACCGACACCGCCGGCGAGGAGCCGTTCCACGCCACCGAGCAGTTCGACTTCGTGTTCGTTGGGCACGACGACGTCACACAACGCGAGCACCTCCGGCGCCAAGCCGTCGACCGGAGCGGGCGCCGGGTTGAGGACCGTCCGGCCGCCCGCCCGACGAGCTGCTGTCAATGCATCGACCACCGTGTCGAGTGGCACCTCGAGCTGCGCCAGCACGACCGTGGCGCGCGGGAGCGATGACGCGTGGGCCAGCGAGTTGGCCCCGGGGATCACCACGATGCTGTTCTCGGCTCGATCGTCGACCGTGATCAGCGCTCGGCCCGTCGGCACGCCGGCGACGACGACCACCTGGGAGATGTCGATGCCCTCGTGCTCGGCGACCGAGCACAGCGTGGCGCCGGCCTCGTCGTCGCCGACTGCGGCGACGAAGGCGACCGATGCGCCGGCACGGGCGGCGGCGACGGCCTGGTTGAGCCCCTTGCCGCCGGGATGCTGCGCGAAGCCCGAGCCGAGCACCGTCTCGCCCGGTCGAGGGAGACGCGGTGTGGTGGCGACCAGATCGAGGTTCGCACTGCCGACGACGACGACGTCGAAGGCCACGGGCGCTTCGGCGACGGTCAGCTGGCGCGGGCCCGGATCCCGATGGGTGCGATCAGGCGGAAGCCCGCAGCGTGACGCTCGTCCTCGGACTCGCCACCCCAGAAGCCGTACTCGTGGTTGCGGCGGGCGAACTCGACGCACTCGACGCGAACCGAACAGCCGGCGCACACTTCCTGGGCGGCGGCCTCGCGGCGCTCACGCGCCTGCGGTCGCTCGGCCGCTGTCGGGAAGAAGAGGTGCGTCAGACCCTTGCATGCGCCGTGACGCATCCAATCGTCATCGGTTGCAATGCGGTCGAGTTCGATGGCCGACATGTACACACACCCCCGTGCGCTAGTACCCCAGCTCGGAGCCGGTCGGCCCGAGCGGTCAGCAGACTAAAACGAATCGACCGCCGAGTCAATTGCATCAAGCAAGGAATTCTGACGAGGTCAGCCGGCGGTGAGAAGCTGGACCCCGCGGGCGAAGGTGGTCACGTCGTCGAGCGTCGTATCCCACCCGGTCATCCATCGCACCTGGTGCTCGGCGACGTCCCAGTCCCAGAAGAAACACCAGTCGCGCAGGGGAGCTATCACCTCGGGAGCCAGCCGCGGGAACAGGCTGTTGACCGCAGGTGGGCCTCCGAGTTCGACACCGTCGATGCCCTCCGTGAGGCGGTGGAGCTCGGTGGCCATCGAGTTCGCATGAGTCGCCAGGTCGATCCAGAGGTCGTCGTGCAGGATCGCATTGAACTGTGCTGCGAGGAAGCGCATCTTCGACGGCAACTGTGTGACCTGCTTGCGGACGTAGTCGGAGCCGACGGCGGCGGCGGGGGAGAGGAACACGACCGCCTCGGCTCCGAGGAGACCGTTCTTCGTGCCGCCGAAGCTGATCGCGTCGACCCCGGCGTCGATCGTCATCGCTCGCAGGGTCGCCCGCGTCCCACCGAGCGCCGCCGTTGCGTTGGCGATGCGGGCACCGTCGAGGTGGACGAGCATGCCCAGTGCGTGCGCCTGGTCGCACAGCGCAGCGATCTCGTCGGCGGTGTAGACCGTGCCGAGTTCCGTCGCCTGCGTGATCGACACGACGCCAGGTTGAGCGTGGTGCTGCACGCCTTGTACGTGGGCGAGCTCTGCGAGCTGCTCGGGAACCAGCTTGGCGGCCGGCGACGGCAGATCGATCAGCTTCGTGGCGAGCACCCGCTCGGGGGCGCCGGTCTCGTCGACGGCGATGTGCGCCCAGTCGGTGCAGACGACCGCATGGTTCGGACCGCGCAGCGATCCGAGCAGCGTCGCCAGGGCCACGATGTTCGCTCCGGTGCCGTTGAAGGTGAGCCGGGTCGTGACGTCGGCACCGAACAGGTCGCGGAAGCGGGCGGCGCATTCGCGGGTGTGGTCGTCATCGCCGTAGGCGAGTGCCGAGCCGACGTTGACCGCGAGGAGGGCCTCGATCACAGCAGGGTGGGCGCCGGCGGCGTTGTCGCTGGCGAAGGCGCGGGCGGGTGGTGCCGGAAGTGTCGTCACCCTCGGAGTCTCCCAGCGGGATCGTCGTCTGCCACCTGCGGATCGCCTACGATATCGTCATGACGAAATCACCCGAGGGTGATGACAGCGCACGATCGGGGCCGACGCACTGCCGTTGGTGCCGTCGGGCGTTGCCGGAACGCCGTGGTCCCGGGCGACCACGCGAGTTCTGCTCGGGTCGCTGCCGCCAGTGGGACTGGGTGGCGAGGCACCGAGCTGCCGAGCTCGCACTGAACGAAGACGAGCTGGTGGTCGCACGGTCCGAGCTCGATGCGCTCCACGACGAGCTCTACGTGCTGGCGTGCGCCGTCGACGACGTCGAACGTGATCTGGCGGGCCCCCACGCACCGAGCGCCAGAGAACTCGCCGACGCACTGGCCTGGCTGCTCGATGCGGCGCGTCCGCTGCGAGACCGCGAGATCGGCGCCGCGTGAGGGCCGCCCGGCCGGTCCGGGTTCGGACACAACGCCCATAATCTTCGTTATGTCATTTTGATCTGACGCGGTGGACATCGACGTCGGCATCGGCCAGAATGGCCGCTCCCCGTTCGGAGAGGCCCCGTGCTGGTGCCTTGAAGGAATCCAGACGTTCTCGTCGAGGTTCAGGGGTCTCGACCTCAGCTGGAGATCGTTGACGAAACTTGAGGTCCAGTCAGGGCGGACCGACAACTCCACAGTGCAGGGAGCTTCTCCGTCCATGATGCAAACCACTCGCAAACAACGTTCTGTGCGCCTCGCCGTCCGATGCGTCTGTGCTGCCACGATCAGCGGTCTGACGCTGGGCGCCGTGCCGATGGTGGCGACCGCATCGCCCGCCGTGCTCGCGGCGCCGCTGCTCCCCCAGACCGTCGTCGGCCTGCGTCAGGGTGCCACCGGCGCCGAGGTGGTCGCACTGCAGAAGGCCCTGATCGCCAGCGGTGTCACCGTGCCCGGCGGTGCCGACGGTGTCTTCGGCCCGGCGACCAAGTCGGCGCTCACCGCGTATCAGTCGCGCTCGGGTCTGGCGACGACCGGAGAGGTCGACGAGGCTTCCGCATCGGCGCTCGGCCTCGCCGCGGCGAGCACGGCGCCGACGGCCTCGGCCGCCCTGAGCGTCGGCTCGCAGGGCGATGCCGTCAAGCAGCTGCAGAGCGCCCTGATGGCCGCCGGCGTGTTCGTCCCCGGCGGTGCCGACGGTGTCTTCGGCCCGGCGACCAAGACCGCCGTGTCGAACTATCAACGCTGGAACGGCCTCGCGGTGACCGGCGATGTCGATGCCGCGACAGCGGCCCGGCTCGGGCTCGGCTCCAGCCCTGCCGCTCCAGCGACGCCGGCCCCCGCCGCGAGCACGTCGAGCAGCTTCGTCGGGATGAAGGTCGGTGCGCGCGGCGAGAACGTCAAGGTGCTGCAGCGCGCGCTGATCGCCGCCGGAATCACCGTTCGTGGTGGCGCCGACGGGGTGTTCGGAGCGATGACCGCCGCCGCACTCACCAGCTACCAGCAGGCGAACGGGCTCACAGCGAACGGCGTCGTCGACGACGCGCTGGTCGTCAAGCTGGCCCTCGGCGCCGGCACACCCGCGACGACGCCGGCGCCGACGCCCGCTCCGGCGGCTCCGGCCGGAGCGTCCTATGTCGGTCTCGCGGTCGGGTCGAACGGGGCCTTGGTGAAGGATCTGCAGCGAGCGCTGATGCAGACCGGGCTCGCACTGCTCGGCGGCGCCGACGGTGTGTTCGGCAACGCCACCAGGGCAACACTGATGAAGTTCCAGCAGACGCAGGGACACGAGCAGACCGGTGTCGTCACCGCAGCCGCCGCCACGCTGCTCGCCCTCGGAACACCGGCCGCTCCACAGGGTGCCAGCAATCAGCCCGGCTTCGCCGTGTTCGGTGAACGAGGAGACCGTGTCACGTCATTGCAACAGGCCCTGATCAAGGCCGGCATCGGGTTCGCAGGCGGCGCCGACGGCGTCTTCGGTGCGGCCACCGCCGGAGCGATCCTGGCGTTCCAGCGACGCGAAGGGCTCCCGGCCACCGGCAAGGTCGACCAGGCCACCGCGGACCGGCTCGGCAGCGCACCCGCTCCCGCGCCCGCTCCCCCGACGTCGGCAGGCGTGTCGATCGACGTGTTCCCGGTGCAGGGCAAGTGCTGGTTCGGCGACACGTGGATGGCGCCCCGCGGCGGTGGTCGCCTCCACGAAGGCCTCGACATCATCGCCGCCCGGGGCAATCTGCTCTACGCCGCAGTGTCGGGCACGGTGTCCAAGCTGTACTACGACTTCCCTGGCGCACTGGCCGGCAACGGGCTCCGGATCGCCCAGGACAACGGCACCTACTTCACGTACCTGCACCTCGACACGTTCGCCGACGGCATCGCCGTCGGCACGAAGGTCACCGCCGGCCAGGTGATCGGCACCGTCGGCAACACGGGCAACTCGGCGACCCCGCACCTCCACTTCGAAGTGCATCCCAACGGCGGAGCTGCGGTGAACCCGTATCCCCTCGTCAAGCCGATCGACGCCTGCAACGTCCTGACGCCCCGGGCCTGACCGCACGCCGGTCCCGCCGGCGGGCGTCCACTGAGGGTACGCTGCGCTCACAACTGAATCGCCGTTCCACCCGAGCGGGAGAGTCGTGACCCGGTGCACCTGGTGACGGCGCCGAAGGAGCAACCTCCCCGGAATCTCTCAGGCCCACGGACCGCTCTGGTGAGGCACGCTGGAAAGCGTCAACCGGTGTCGAGTCGACCGACTCGTGACGGCACCGGGTGGCCACCGACGGGGAAAGCCAGGGCCGTGCCCCGGCGAAACTCTCAGGTATCGATGACAGCCGGGGAGCCCCGATCCGCCGCAGGAGGCTCCACCGTGTCCGACCCCACTCCCCCACGAGATCTGCACACGCTGATCGAGTCCGACGAGTTCACGCGCCGTCACATCGGCCCGTCCACCGAGGAACTGTCGGCGATGCTCGCCGTCGTCGGTGCCGCATCGGTCGACGAACTCCTCGCCGAGACGATGCCGGCGACCATCCGCAGCGACGCTCCCCTCGATCTACCCGCTGCAGTGCCGGAAACGGAGGCGATCGAGCGGCTCCGTCGGATCGCTGGACGGAATCGACGGGTGACCAGTCTGATCGGCATGGGCTACACCGCGACGGTCACCCCGCCGGTGATCGCCCGCAACGTGCTCGAGAACCCGGCGTGGTACACCGCCTACACCCCGTATCAGCCCGAGATCAGCCAGGGGCGCCTCGAGGCGTTGCTGAACTTCCAGACGCTGATCACCGAGCTGACCGGCCTCGACGTGGCGAACGCCTCGTTGCTCGACGAGGCGACCGCCGCTGCAGAGGCGATGACCATGGCGCGACGGCAGTCGAAATCGTCGTCGAACCGCTTCGTCGTCCACCACGACACCCATCCCCAGACGATCGCCGTCCTGCGCACGCGCGCCGAGCCGGTCGGCATCGAGATCGCCGTCGGTGACGTCGACCTGCTCGGCACCGGCGACGGCGTGTTCGGGGCGCTGTTCAGCCTGCCCACATCGTCGGGTGCCGTGCACGACTGGGCCGATGCGATCGCCACGGTGCACGAGCTGGGCGGTATCGCCGTGGTCGCCACCGACCCGTTGGCGTGCGTGCTGACCGTGCCGCCCGGCGCCATCGGCGCCGACATCGCGATCGGATCGGCACAGCGCTTCGGGGTCCCGATGGGCTTCGGTGGACCCCACGCCGGCTTCCTCGCCGCCCACGAGCGCGCAGCACGATCGATGCCGGGTCGCATCGTGGGTGTGAGCGTCGACACCGAGGGTCGCCCGGCGTTGCGACTGGCGTTGCAGACCCGCGAGCAGCACATCCGACGCGAGAAGGCGACGTCGAACATCTGCACCGCCCAGGTGCTGCTGGCGAACATCGCCGGGCTCTACGCCGCCTGGCACGGCCGTGACGGGCTGGAACGCATCGCCGAACGGGTCCAGCGTCTGACGTCGATCGCTGCGGCCGGCCTGTGCGCCGGGGGCCTCGAGCTCCGCAACGATTCGTGGTTCGACACGCTGACCATCGCCGTTGCCTCGGCCGACGCCGCGCTCGCCGACGCGCTCGCGGCGGGATTCAACATCCGTCGCGTCGACGACGGACACGTCGCAGTCACCTTCGACGAGACGACGACACCGGCTCAGGTCGACGACGTGGTGCGGGCACTCGGGGGCCGTCCAGTCGAGGCGGCGCAGCACACCACCGTGCCCGACGGCTTGGGTGAGTCGATGCGCCGCGGGGACGACTTCTTGACGCAGTCGGTGTTCGATCGCTACCACAGCGAGCACGAGATGCTGCGGTACCTCCGGCGGCTGAGCGACCGCGACCTCGCTCTCGACCGCACGATGATCCCGTTGGGGTCGTGCACGATGAAGCTCAACGCCACCTCGGAGATGGTGCCGATCACGTGGCCGGAGTTCGCGGACGTCCACCCGTTCGCGCCGCTCGACCAGGTCGAGGGCTACCTCGAACTGATCCACGGGCTCGAACAGCGCCTCGCGACGATCACCGGCTACGACGCGGTCAGCCTGCAACCGAACGCCGGCAGCCAGGGCGAGTACGCCGGTCTCCTCGCGATCCGCGCCTACCACCGTTCGCGCGGCGACTCCGAGCGAACCGTGTGCCTCATCCCCTCGAGTGCCCACGGCACCAACGCCGCCAGTGCGGTGATGGCCGGCATGGACGTCGTCGTCGTCGCCTGCGACGCTCGCGGCAACATCGACCTCGCTGACGTGCGGGACAAGATCGACCAGGTCGGTGACCGTCTGGCCGCCATCATGATCACCTATCCCTCCACCCACGGGGTGTTCGAGGCGAGCGTCGTCGAGCTGTGCGCGATGGTCCACGACGCCGGCGGCCAGGTGTACGTGGACGGCGCCAACCTGAATGCACTGGTCGGCCACGCACGACCCGGTCGCTTCGGTGCCGACGTCAGCCACCTCAACCTCCACAAGACGTTCTGCATCCCACACGGAGGTGGTGGACCCGGCGTCGGGCCGATCGGCGTGCGCTCTCACCTTGCACCGTTCCTGCCAGGGCACCCCTTGCACGACGACCAGCCGGTCGGTGCGGTGTCGGCGGCCCCGTTCGGATCCGCCGGCATCCTGCCGATCCCGTGGATGTACATCGAGATGATGGGGGCAGCCGGGCTGACCGCGGCCACCAGCGTGGCGATCGTGGCGGCGAACTACGTGGCCGAACGCCTCGACCCCTACTTCCCGGTGCTCTACCGGGGCGATCACGGCCGGGTCGCGCACGAGTGCATCCTCGACCTGCGCGACCTCACCAAGGCCACCGGCGTCACCGTCGACGACGTCGCCAAGCGCCTGATGGACTACGGATTTCACGCACCGACGATGAGTTTCCCGGTCGCCGGCACGCTGATGGTCGAACCGACCGAGAGCGAGAGCCTCCGCGAGCTCGACCGGTTCTGCGATGCGATGATCCAGATCCGCTCCGAGATCGATCGGGTCGTGCAGGGCGAGTGGCCGCTGGAGGACAGCCCGCTGCGTCATGCGCCCCACACCGCCGAAGACCTGCTCGGCGACTGGGATCGGCCGTATCCGCGCGATCTGGCGGCGTTCCCCGTGGCCGGCCTGCGGTCGCAGAAGTACTTCCCCGCCGTGTCGCGCATCGACGGCGCCCAGGGCGACCGTCACCTCGTGTGTTCATGTGAGCCGTTGGAGGCCTACGCCACCGCACTAGCGTGAGCATGATGCCCGACGACCGCCCCGACCCCCTGGCCGACCTGTTCACCCTGATCGCGTCACCGCTGTCGGGCACCGTGCGCTCGATCGAACAGTTCCGCAAGGGCGTCGACGAGTTCCTGCGCGGTGTCGAGAACTTCAACCGCACGATGGAGAACCTGAACGAGGCGACCGAGCGGATCAATTCGTTGCTGATCGAGGTCGAACAGCCGATCCGGGCGGCGATCCCTCAGGTGACACGCACGGTGAAGACCGCCGACGAGATGATGCAGGTCGTCAGCGGACCTGCGATGGCGGTGGCACCGGGACTCCACCGACTCGCCGAGACGCTGTCGACACCGGCGTTCACCCAACTCCCCGCCCAGATCGGCACGTTCTCCGACGTGCTCGGCGAGGTGTCGCGACGCCTCGGTCCGCTCTCGCAGTTCGCCGAGTCGGCCGGTGGCCTGTTCGGTGGATTGCGGATCCCGGGCAGCCGACCGTCGGCTCCGACGCCGCGGCCAACGCCTGAGCCGCAGGGCACTGCGCCGGAGGTGTCGACGACCACGATCGAGCAACATCGCTCCCCGGAGGCGGCGCCGAAGAAGCGACCAGCGAAGACCACCGCAGCGAAGAAGTCCACGACCAAGAAGGCCGCGCCGAAGAAGCGGACAGCGAAGAAGACGGCAGCGAAGAAGACGGCAGCGAAGAAGAGCGCCGCCACGAAACGCTCGGCGACGAAACGTTCCGCCGAGCCGCCGTCGGGAGCCTGAGCCTCAGCGCCGCACGAACGGCGTGGCGGCGATCCGGCCGGGCAGCTCCTTGCCGCGGACGTCGATGACCACCGGCGTTCCCTCAGGAGTGTCCGGCGGCACGAATCCCAGCGCGATCCCGTGGCCGAGCACCGGCGAGAAGTTGCCACTGGTCACCACACCGATGACGGCGCCATCGAGCGAGATCGCACACCCCGCACGCGCCGGTCGCCGACCTTCGGTGACGATGCCGACGAGCCGACGATCGATCCCACGGTCGCGTTCGGCGATCGCTGCCGCTCGCCCGACGAAGGCCGGCTTGTCCCAGGCGACGACCCAGCCGAGACCTGCCTGCAACGACGTGATGCCGGCGCCGAGCTCGTGGCCGTGCAGCGGCAGTGCACTTTCGAGGCGCAGCGTGTCACGAGCTCCGAGTCCTGCGGGTGCGATGCCGGCACCGAGCAGGGCCTGCCACAGCGCCACCGCGGCGACCGTGGGGACAGCGATCTCGATGCCGTCCTCGCCGGTGTACCCCGTCCCCGCGACCGTGCACGACACGTCGTTCCACTCGAGGGCGGCGACGCGGAAACGTCCCACTGCAGCCGCATCGGGAAACACGGTCGACACCAGCTCCTTGGCGTCGGGGCCCTGCACGGCGATGACCGCGCGGTCGTGGGTGGTGTCGGTGCCACCGATCGTCGCACGCACGCCCACGGTGTTCGATGCGTTGGGCATGACGTCGAAGGCGTCGGTGCGGTCGGGGCGCCACCAGACGATGATGTCGTCGACGACGGACGCATCGTCGGCGTCGAGCAGGTGCGTGTACTGGGCGCGGCCAGGCGCGATCTTCGTCAGGTCGTTGGTGAGCGTCGATTGCAGCCGGTCGAAGGCATCGTCGCCCTCCACCCGCACCGTGCCCAGATGGGACACGTCGAACATCACGGCCCGATTCCGGCACGCGAGATGCTCGTCGATGGTGCCCGACGGGTAGGCGATCGGCATCTCCCAGCCGCCGAACTCCACCATCGTTGCGCCGAGGCCGCGATGCTCGGCGTCGAGCGGTGAGAACTGCAGCGTCATCCGGTTCGACGGGTGGCAGCGACACGCGCCGCGTCGGCGGCGGTGTCGATCGTCAGCGGTGCCAGATCGGCTTCGAGTTCGTCACGGACCCCGCCGAGCGACAACACGTTCAAGACGCCCTGGCCGTTCTTCAGCACGTCGACCAGCTGGTCGCCGTCACACAGCATCACGCTGCCACCGTCGATCACGATGTGGGCAGCGGCGATGTCGGTGCTGACGTGCTCTCGAAGGTAGGCGAAGACCTTGCGCACCTGTTCGAGCTTGATGCCGGCGTCGAGCAGCTTCTTGATCGCCTTCAGCTCGAGCAGATCGTTGTAGGAGTACGAGCGCCGGCTCCCGCTTCCGGTGGCATCGCTGAGCGAGGGCCGGATCAGGTCGGTGCGCGCCCAGTAGTCGAGCTGGCGGTAGGAGATGCCGACGACCTTCGCCGTCTGGGTGCCGCTGTAGCCGAGTTCGGCCCGGGCGCCGGCGCCATCGCGCTCGGCGAGTTGTCCATTGGTGTCGTTCACGTGCTTGCTCCGTTTCGTCCTGCCCAACATCACGAACGTGCCGGAGCCCGTTGCGCGCCTCACACCGCCGTAACTACGTCCATGTGAGATCGTGAACACTACGGGGAACGCAGCGTGGCGTCAACCGTTGTCAGGACCCGAAGTCCTCCGGGCTGACGTTCTCGATGAAGTCCTTGAACTCGTCGATGATCTCGGCTGCGTCGTCGTCGGGCTCGGGCACCGGATCCTGACCGACCTGGTCGATCAGTTCATCGGAGGCGAACAGATCGGCGCCACAGCGCACGGCGAGGGCGATCGCGTCGGACGGTCTCGCCGACACCACCTTCTCACCGCTCGGGGTCTCGAGGTGGAGTTCCGCATAGTAGGTGCGTTCGCGGATCTCGGTGACCACGACCTTGTCGACCGTGGTGCCGAGCACGCCCAGCACATCGAGGAAGAGGTCGTGGGTGAGCGGCCGGGGCGGTTCGACCCCCTCGAGCGCGTAGTGGATCGCCGACGCCTCCGGCGTGCCGATGTAGATCGGCAGCATTCGGTGGCGTCCGTCGGATTCGCGCAGCAGGACCATGGGTGTGTTGGCGGGCATCTCGACCCGGACACCGATGAGTTCCAGTGGGACCACGACCTCACTGTACCCACAACCCGCCATCGAGTGACGTCGACGGGCGGTGTCTGCGCGCAGTTGTCAGTGCGAGTGGCGACGCAACGCCGAACGCATCATCGCCGCCCGCAACCGTCCGCCGGTCTGCTCGAGATCGGAGAGCTGACCGACGGCCTGAGCTCGTGCTTCGGGGTTCCGTTGCCGCAGGAGCGGCTGGATCAGCTGTTCGAACAATCCCGCCTCGCGCTCGGCGGCGACGCGCCAACCGCGGAGATGCCGGGGCTCGATTCCGGCGTCGAGGAACCGCTTGGAGATCGTCGCGATCTCGACGGCGTCCTCGTCGTAGGGTCCGTCGGGGCCGCTCGAGGTCGCCGCGAGTACGCCGTAGGACTCCAGCTCGCCGAGTTGCTCGCGAGAGATCCCTGCCATCGCGCACAGTTCGTCGGCGGTGAGCAGCAGTCCGGGCAGAACGGCGCCGGACGAGGCGATCGGGCCACCGGCGCCGGCGGCGGGGGCAGGCTCGGCGGGGTCGGCGGTCGATGCAGCGGTGGATGCAGGGGCTGCGGAAGGCGCAGCGGGCTCGGTCTGCACGGGTGCCGGGGGTGGTGCGTCGGTGCGCTGGAACAGCGCCGCCGCACCGGTCACCGGCTCGGCGCCGTTACCGGACGAGCCGAATGTGGCGCCCTCGCGGCGCATGCCTCCCGCGCTCGGGTGAGCGTCCGGACGAGGGACGTCGCCGAACTCACTGACGTTCTTGATCCCGCGTGGCCGTGGCTGCTCGCCGGTCGGGTCGATTTCGCCGGAGTCGATGCGATCCTTGATCACGCGTAACGGCAGGTAGTTCTCGCGCTGTTCGCGCAGGATGCAGCGCAGCAATTCGACATCGTCGCCGTAGAACTTGCGGTACCCGGACGCCGTGCGTTCCGGGTCGATCAGGCCCTGGCTCTCGAGGAACCGGATCTTGGAGATCGTCACGTCGGGGAACTCCTCGAGCAGCAGGGCGAGGACTTCACCGATCGAGAGGTGGCCACCGAGGGACGGCGCCGAGACACCGGGCGGGGACGACTCAGGCATCGTGACGTTCGAAGAAGACGAGTCGGAACTTGCCGATCTGGAGTTCGTCGCCGTGGCGCAACACCACCCGATCGACGCGCTCCTGGTTGACGTAGGTGCCGTTGAGCGATCCGGCATCGGAGACGACGTACCCGTCGGGTGTGCGCTCGATGTCGGCGTGGCGACGTGAGACCGTGATGTCGTCGAGGCTGATCTCCGAATCGGGGTGCCGGCCGAGGTGCGTGACGTTCTCGTCCAACGGGAACCGGGCGCCGGCTTGAGCGCCTGCACGCACGATCAACACGCCGACCTCGTTGGGCAGGTCGCCGACCGGCACGACGACGTCGTCGTCCTTGCCGGGTGCGTCCTGCAGGGGGTCGACGGCGGCGAGCGTGATCGTGCGGTCGTCGAGCGAATCGAGCGGCGACCCGCAGCTGGAGCAGAACGTGCTCGTCGGAGGGTTGCGGTGCCCACACTGGTTGCAGAACACGTACGAACTCATGTCACCCCTCGGTCAAGGCCCGATATGCCTCTGCGTCCATCAAGCCGTCGAGTTCCGACGGGTCGCTGATCTCGATACGGCAGATCCAGCCCGCCCCGTACGGATCGCTGTTGAGCAGCTCGGGCTCCGATTCGAGCGCCGCGTTGACCTCGGCGATCGAGCCGGTGACGGGGGCGTAGATGTCGCTGACCGATTTGGTGCTCTCGACCTCGCTGAACGACTCCCCCGCCGCCACCGCGAGGCCCGTGTCGGGCATCTCGACGAACACGACGTCGCCGAGTGCGTCCTGTGCGTACTCGGTGATGCCGATCGTGGCGGTGGTGCCGTCGATGCGCACCCACTCGTGATCGGACGAGTAGCGGAGTTCAGCGGGGATGTTCATGCGGCAACGGTACCTGGGTTCACGTGTCGGCGCTGACAGAAGAGGAACGGACGGCGGCGCCATCTGCAATCGCCCGTCGCACCTGCGGAATATAGGCGATGGCGGTCCAGTAGCTGAGAATCAGCCCGGGGATGCCGAGGATCCATGCCGCTGCTTCGAACCAGTCGGCAGCGGGCATGTCGCTGCTGCCCATCAGGAATCCGGGCACCGAGAACATGAGCAGGAAGGTGGCGAGCTTGCCCCAGTAGGTCACGTCGATGCGAGGCATCTTGAACAGGATCGTGGCGATCGCCATCATCAGCCCGACCAGGATCTCCCGAGCGAGCACCGCCACGCCGAACCACAGCGGGATCGAGCCGTCGACGATGATCGCCGTGGTCGCCACCAGGAACAGCAGCCGATCGACCGTCGGATCGAAGATCTTGCCGAACTCGCTGACCTGACCGAGCCGGCGTGCCAGGTAGCCGTCGACCCAGTCGGTCGCACCGAGTGCGCCGAGCATCCATGCCGCTGCCGCCCGGTTCTCCAGCACGAACAGCACGTAGAGGAACACGGGCAGCAGCAGCAGCCGCACCAGCGTGAACGCGTTCGGGATCGTCCACAGCCCGTCGAACAACGACTCCGACCGCGAGTCGGACGATGCGGAGGCAGCGTTCGGCGGGGTGTCGTGGGTCACGGGTCACAGCGTAGGGTGCCGACATGAGCACGGTCTTCACCAAGATCATCGAGGGCGAGTTCCCGGGCACGTTCGTCTGGCGCGATGACCGCTGCGTGGCGTTCATGTCGATCAACCCGATGGCGCCCGGTCACGTGCTCGTCGTGCCGATCGAGGAGGTCGACCACTGGGTCGATGCCTCGCCGGAACTGGCGGCCCATCTCTTCGCGGTCACCCACACGATCGGGCTCGCCCAGCGTGCGGCATTCGACTGCGAACGGGTCGGGGTGATCGTCGCCGGCTACGAGGTCCCTCACACGCACGTGCACGCGATCCCCACGTCGTCGATGGCACAGCTGAGTTTCGCCAATGCGGCGGCGAGCGTCGATCGCGACGATCTCGAGGCCTGGGCAGCGGCGATCAGGCGCGAGCTACGTGCCGCCGGCGCCCCCGGCGTCAGCGACTGATCGGTTCGATCAGGTCGGGGCGGTTGTTGCGGACGTTGTTGACGTCGGTCGACACCGCCTGCATCGTCAGGAGTTCGGGTGGGCCGCCGTCGAGCATCCTGCCGAGTGCGTCGACGTCGGCGTTGGACGGATCGAGCCAGGCGGTGAACTGATCGGACGTGAGCAGGGCGGGCATCCGATCGTGGACGGCACGCATGGTGGCGTTGGCGGCGGTGGTGATCACCGTGACGCTGTGCAGGAACCGCCCTTGCGGATCCGACGGGTCCTTCCAGGCGGTCCAGAGTCCGGCGACCGCCAGCGGTTCGCCGTCGAGGCGCCGGATGAACATCGGCTGCTTCAGCGGCTGCCCCTTGGCGTTGCACGGGCCGTCGGGTGTTCCGGGCTGCCATTCGTAGAACCCGTCCATCGGCACGATGCAACGCTTCTTGGCGAGCAGCCCCTTGAACGCCGGCTTCTCGGCCAGCGTCTCGGCGCGGGCGTTGATCATCCGCGAGGCGATCTTGCGATCCTTGGCCCAGCTGGGGATCAGCCCCCAGTGGAAGGCGTCGACCCGGGCGGTGCCGTCGCCGTTGCCGACCACCGCATAGACGTCCTGCGTCGGTGCGACGTTGTGGTTCTCGCCCAGCGACTCCGCGACTGCCTCGGTGGGCAGCACGGTGTCGAAGTAGGCGGCGATCCGGTCCGGACCGGCAGTGGAGACGAAGCGGCCGCACATGCCGTTCAGGCTAACGACGCTCAGCGAACGGGCACCGAACCCCGGTACAGCGTCTCGAAGTTGGCGCGCAGGAACCGGTCCATCGCGTCGGAGTCGGACGTGTCCATGGTGGCATCGAACCGCTGCAGCGGGTCCTTGGTGCCCTCCGGGTGCGGGTAGTCCGACGAGAACATGAACAGCTCGGCGCCGGCCTGTTCCATCATCCAGCCGACCGGTTCACCGGCGAACGGCGTGAACCGCAGGTGTTCGCTGACGTACTCGCTCGGCAGCTTCGCGAGGTCACGCAACGGGGCCTCGGTCTTCGCGAACTGCATCGCGCGGTCGAGGCGGCGAACCCACGGGACCACCCACATCGCCCCCTCCTCCACCGAGGCGCCGCGAAGTCCGCTGAAGCGCTCGAACATCCCGTCGAGCACCATCGCCGCCCAGAAGATCTCCGGGCGCTGATGGATCGCCATGAAGTCCTTGGCACGCACGTTCTCTCCCCCACCGAGGAAGTCGGTCACCGTGTGCCCGTTGTCGTGGAACCCGGGCCGAACCGGCCGCCCGCCTCCCCCGATGTGCGAGACGACGGGGACGTTCTCGGCTTCGAGCATCGCCCACAGCTGGTGATGGTCGGGATGTGTCGGCGACACGACGCCCTTCGGGAGATCGGTGGGTACCATGACCGCGCGGCACCCCTCGTCGATGGAGCGGCGCGCGGTCGAGATGGTTCGTGTCGGGTCGCCCCACGGAACCGATGCCACCGCGAGGAGTCGTGGGTCGTCGGCACAGAACGCCGCCATCGCTCGGTTGAGCGCATCGGAGCCGCCGTACAGCAGGTCGAGGTCACGGCCGGCGAACTGGGTGGCGGCGAACGTCGGGAAGACGAGCTGGGCGGCGAACCCGAGCTGGTCGAGCACGAACGACCGCTCGGCGGCGTCGAAGGCACCGACCGCACCCCAGCCCTTCGATCGCAGCAGCTGCTCGGGATCGGCATCGATCGTGGCCACTCCCCCTGCGCGTCGACTCGCTGCTTCGGCGACGGCACGCTCGGCGAGCGCCCCGGCACCGCCCAGGGCGAGCGGCCGCAATGCCGCTGCGGTCGAGCTGTCGGCGAACTGCTCCAACCATCCGGGCAGCTCCATCACATGGCTGTCGGCGTCGAAGACGACACGATCCCCTACGTACGTCATGCGGAGCACCGTAGTTCGTGGCGGTCGTGCCATGCTCTCGGAGATGACGCGTGGGCTGCTCGAGACCTACGACGACTCCCGGCGCCGGTTCCTCGACGCAGCCGATGCAGCCGGAGCGACGACGAACACGTGGGAGCATCCGATGCGCGGCATCGACGGTGAGGAGTTGGCGATCGACGTCGCGTCCATCGGACCGCACGACGCCGACTCGGTGCTCGTCGTCGTGTCCGCCGCTGCTTCGGGTCGTGCTCGTCCACGCCCTGAACCCGTATGGGACGAGGACACCCAGCAGACCACGACGATGCAACTGCTGGCCCACGCCGAGGAGGTCGGTTTCCCCCGGCTGCAGGAAGTGGTGAGCGGCGGCCAGTACAGCCACCCGACCGGGGTGTTCTACGGCGGGACGGGACCGGTGTGGTCGCACCGATGGCTGGTCGATCACCTGCGCGAGCTCGTCGGATCGGCGACACGGCTCGGCCCGGTCGAGAGCGTGTCGGCCGATCTCCACGGCGACTGGCTGGGAGCGCTCGAGGACCTGTTGCCCGATGTCGAGATCACCGCCGTCGCCCTCGAGTTCGGCACCGTCGACCCCGTCAGCGTGCTGCAGGCGCTGCGCGCCGACGCCGTGCTCCACGCCCACGGCGACCCGCTGGGAGCCGAGCGGCTCAGGACGCTGCGGCGGCGATCTCGGCGCGGATGCGGTCGGCGTCGGGATGGGTGCCGACGTAGTCGTCGAGCTCCTGACGTACCCGTTCGGCGTTCAAGCGGGGCTGCTCGACGGTCGCCCAGTGCACCATGCCGTCCCAGAACCGTCCGAACAACTCCCGCCCACTGACCGTGGCGCCGTCTGCGGTGCGGAAGTCCACCGATTGCAGTTCGCCGAGGTAGATGCACAACGATCGGACGTGGATCAGCTCGTCGGTTCGGATCCGTTCGATGATCTCGGCGGCGAGCTCGGCGCCGGACCGGTTGTCGACGAACACGTCGGGCGACCGGAGAATCTCCTGGGCCTCGGCGAAGCCCAGTTCAGCGCGGAACTCGATGACGAGCAGGTTCGCGAGCAGCGAGATCAGCCCCTCGATCTCGGGTGGCAGCTCGGGCATGTAGCGCGTGCCGGCATCCGGGCGGCCGATGTTCTCCGGCGGTTCGGCGTCGGCGTACGCATCGGCACCGAAGGCCAGATCGCGTGCGAGGAACCACATCGCGTCGTGGCCGCCGATGCCGAGGTCGGGCTGGCCGCCCTCGTCGAGGCCGTGGGCGAGCAGGAGACCTCCACCCAGGTGGCCGATCGCCATCTCGGAGATGTTCTCGACGATGACGGGCTGCAGGTCGGGGAATGTGACGTCGGCGAGCAACCGACCGCGGGCCTCGATCTTGCCGGTGACCGTGAGCTGGTCCCAGAACCACCGGCCGAGACCGTTGCGCAGCAGCACACGTTGCTGCTCGACGGTGACCGCGCGGGTACCCGCCAGCAGCGACGAGTCGGCATCGAAGACGTCGCCTCCGCGGTCGCGTAATGCCTGCGCCCATGCGTCGAGCGCCGGCTCGCGTACGAACGCCCGGGGAGGCTGGTAGGCGCCGCAGCGATCGATGCCGCCGTGGACCCGTTGCCCGAGGATCAGATGGGGAGCAAGGTCCGGATGGTCGGCCACGAGTTCGGCCTCGGAATAGACGAGTTGCACGAGCGACCACACTATTCGCGCCGCTCGGCTCGCCCGGCCCCGTGCCTACGATCGAACGATGCGTCGACGTGACCACCTGCTCGTCGCAACCCTGGCGTTCGCCGTCGTGTCGTGTGCGACGAGCGGTGCGTCGGCGGTCGAACTGTGCAGGGAGGCGACCCCCTCTGCGCTGGGCACGGTGCAGAACCCAGTGCTCGACGAGGCGTCGGGACTGGTGGCCAGCCGGCGTCACCCAGGTGTCCTGTGGGCGCACGATGACGGCTCGACGGCCGGAGTGTTCGCACTCGGCGCCGATGGCAGCGATCTCGGCTTCCATCCCGTCATGGTCGACGGGGCGATCGACGTCGAGGACATCGCAATGCGATCGGGACCGGATGGCGACGAGATCCTGCTCGGCGACATCGGCGACAACGAGGCGGTGCGGCCGTCGATCCGCATCTACCGATTCGCCGAACCCGACCCTGGTGTCACCGCCGCAGTCACCGACGTCGAGGTGCTCGAGTTCGTCTACCCGGACGGGCCGCACAACGCCGAGGTGTTGCTCGTCGACGACGCCGGTGACCGCATCGTGATCGTCACCAAGGAGCAACGCGAGGTCGATGGTGTCCCGACGGGATTCGGGCCGACCGCACCGTCCTTCGTGTTCGAGGGGCCGCTCGACGGGCACGAAGCGGGACCGGTCGAACTGATCGCTGCCGGCACGCTCGACGCTCCCCTGCTCGAGACCCGCACCGTCTCACCCACACAGCATCCGAGCACCGTGCTCGGATTCGGCGGCGTGCCGACCGGCGGCGACGTCACCGCCGACGGATCGCTGATCGCACTGCGAACCTACGAAGCGATCTGGGTCTGGGACCGTCCGGCCGGCCGGAGCGTCGCCGAATCGCTGACGTCGGAGCCGTGCCAGGTGCAGGCGGCGCCCGAACGCCAGGGTGAAGCGGTCGCCTTCCTCGACGGTGCACTGCTCACGGTGAGCGAGGGCGTCAACCCGTCGCTGTTCCGGCTCGGGCCCTGAGCGGCGCCGGGAGGCCGGTACCCTGCGCCAGATGCCGAGCGACGACGAGCCGGAAGACCGCGAGCTGACCGTGTTGGGTCGTACGGTCCGCCACGCCATCGACCACGTCGAGGTCTTTCCCGCACCCGCTGACGTGACCGTCGTGCGGATGACGAACGACGAGCTGACGTCGATGTGCCCCGTGACCCAGCAGCCGGATCTGGCGACCGTGGAGATCACCTACCGGCCCGACCGCTGGTGCGTCGAGTCCAAGAGCCTGAAGCTCTACCTGTGGGGCTTCCGCGACCGGGCGGTGTTCGTCGAAGCGCTCGCCGCCGAGATCGCCGGTGAAATCATGGAGACCGCACAGCCCCACACCGTGACGGTCGTGATCACACAGCGGCCGCGCGGTGGCATCGAGGTCCAGGCGACGGCCGAGCGGAGCCGGTCGTGACCGCGACCACGCTCGTGTTGATCCGACACGGCGAATCGAACGTCACCGTCGATCGTGTGATCGGTGGATACCGCTCGTGCAGCGGTCTGTCCGACCTCGGACGTCGGCAGGCCGGCCGGCTCCGCGAGCGACTCACCACGACCGGCGAGCTCACGCCCGACGTCGTGATCGCCAGCAACTTCCGACGGGCCATCGAGACGGCCGAGGTGATCGCACCGGCGTTGGGCGACCTGGAGGTCGACATCGAAGCGGGCTTCGGCGAACATGATCCGGGCCCCGAGATCGACGGCATGACGTTCGACGCCTACGTCGAGCGGTTCGGTCGGCCCGACTGGAGCGATCCGCATGTCGACGTGTTCCCGGGCGGCGAGACGATCGCTGCCTTCCACGCTCGTGTCGGCGCGGCGCTCGGCCGGTTGTTCGAGGACCACCGCGGCAAGTCGATCGTGGTCGCCTGTCACGGCGGCGTCGTCGACGCCACGTTCCGTCACCTGTTGCGTACGGCGTCGACCGGCGGGTTCGAGCTGCACACGCTGAACACGTCGATCACCGAGTTCACGGCGGCGCCCTCCGGCGAGTGGCGCCTGCGGCGCTACAACGACGCAGCGCACCTGCACGGTCTGCCGCCAGAGACGCCGCGCTCGACGCCCACGTCCTGAACCGCTGTCGGGCGGCGCAGGTCCGGTTCCGGCGCGGCGCCCTCGTCAGCCGCGACCGACGAGGCGCCAGTTCGCGCGGACGACGGTCTCGCGTTCGGCGCGACGAAGCCGGAGGATCTCGACGCCTCGCTCGAGGAGCGCTCGGTGCCGAGGATCACCCATGCACGCCTCGATCGCACAGGAGAGCGCCTCGGACATCAGGTTGTAGTCGCCGGCGAGATCGTCGAGATGCAGCGATCCGCTGCGACCGGCGCGACCGGCTTCGACCGCAGCCCTCGTGGCCTCGTCGCCGGTGAGCTCGGCGACGTCACCGGCGTAGGCGTCGATCTCGTCGATCTCCTCGAGCATCCAGGCGATCTCGGAGTCGGCGCGCACGGCGCACTGCTCCAAGATGATGTCGATCTGCTCGAGCGTCACCCGCGCCGTGGCGCCGTGGACCTCGGGCGCGACGACCTCGGTGAGTTCGTGGCGCACGTCGCGCAGGAGTTGGGCGGTGGTGGGACGCACGATCATGACGCGGCTCCTTCTGCGGTCGCCGCCATCGCATCGAAGGCGGCCTGCATCCCGGCGATCGCCGCAATGAAGTTGTCGTGGCCGAACGAAATCGAGCCGATCTGCAGCGCCGTCATCGCTCCGGAGTTCTCGCCGAGTGCGAACTTGTCGAGTTGCGCCGAGATCGTGCCGAGGATCTTGATCGACGACAACACCGTGAAGTAGCCGACGGTCAGCTGGTTGACCTCTGCTTCGCCGAAGCCAGATGCCTCCCGGTACGCCGCGAGGAACGCCTCGGGGTCGGCCTCGTAGAGATTGGGGCCGGCGGCCGTCGAGTAGATGTTGTACCAGCCGAGGTCCTCGCGGGGGTCGCCGATGGCTGCGAACTCCCAGTCGACGACGAGGTAGTCGTCGTCGTGGTCGATCATCACGTTGGGTGCCTGCGGATCGCCGTGGGTGAGCCGCAGCGGGAGCGGCGGCGGCTTGTTGGCGTCGAGCCACGCCGCGATGTATCGCCACGTGGGATCGCTGTTCACGCTGGCTGCCTCGTACCGACGCCAGGTTGCGATCAGGTCGTCGATGCGGGCCTCCCAGCTCTCGGGCCGTGCCATCCGTGCGGGGAGCTGGTCAGGGGTGATCGTGTGGATCTTGCCCCACAGCCGTGCGAGCCGTGTCGGATGATCCCCGTACTCGGCGAGTTCCTCGATCAGCGACTGGAGCGACCCGCCGGTGACGTGGTCCATCACGATCGCCTTCGTACCGAGGTGCTCGCCGGTCGCGTCGTAGTACCGCGCCGGAGGAATCGGGATCACGCCGAGCTCGGTGAGGGCCTCGAGCACGGCCCATTCGTGATCGCGGTCGGTCTCGATCATCGAGTGGCCGGGCGGCGGGTCGCCGCGCAGCACCACGTTCTCCTCCAACGAGATGCCGTCGCTGCTGTAGCGAACCCGGGCTCTGGCCATCGAACGGCTGTAGCCGCCCGACATCGGCTCGTACTCGATGACCTCGATCGACTCGACGTCGTGGCGATGCCGTCGGAGGAAATCTGCCAACCGGGTCGGCATGGCCTCGATGTCGTGCACGTGAACCCCCTCTGTTCGTGGGGTGACACTAGTGTGCTGACCGCCGGCGAAGCGCTGCCACCTCTGCGATCGCCACGAGTGACCGGGGCTCTTCGAGCGAACCGGGACTGGCAACGGTCGCCGGTTCGGCGCCGAGCAGGATTCGTTTGACGGGCAGTTCGAGCTTCTTGCCCGAGCGCGTGGTCGGAATGTGCTCGACTCGATGGATCTCGTCGGGGACGTGTCGCGGTGACAGTTCCGAACGCAGCCGCGACCGGAGCGTGTTCCGCAGCTCATCGTCGAGCCGTGAAGGCGGTGCCAGCGTGACGAAGAGCACCAGCTCACCTGGCCCGTCACCCGATGGGTCCTCCAGATGCACGACCAAGCTGTCGGTGACCTCTTCGAGTTCGTCGAGCGCTCGATAGAACTCTGCCGTGCCGATGCGCACGCCGCCGCGGTTGAGCGTGGCGTCGGAGCGGCCGCTGATGATGCAGGATCCGCGTGCCGTGATCGTGATCCAATCGCCGTGGCGCCAGACGCCCGGCGGGTCGTCGAAGTACGCCGCTCGATAGCGGGATCCGTCGTCGTCACCCCAGAAGGCGACGGGCATCGACGGCATCGGAGCCGTCAGCACCAGTTCGCCTTGCTGTTCGACGACCGAGCGATCGCCGTCGTCGAACGCCTCCACCGCTGCGCCGAGATACCGGCACGAGATCTCCCCTTCCCACACCGGTGTGAGAGGACTGCCTCCGACGAATGCCGTACAGACGTCGGTGCCGCCGCTGATCGATGACAGCATCACGTCGTCGTCGAAGACGTCGTACACCCATCGGTACACCGGCGCGGGCAGCGGCGCACCCGTCGAGCCGATGACCCGCAAACGGGACATGTTGAAGTCCTCGCCCGGGCGAAGATCGGCACGGCGCGCCGCAGTGAGCAGTGGTGCGCCGGCGCCGAACCAGGTCACGTCGGCCTCGCCGGCAACTTGCCACAGTGTCGCCGGGCCGTCTGCGCCGGGGTCACCGTCGAAGGCGACCACGGTCGCGCCGACGAGCAGGCCCCCGACGAGGTAGTTCCACATCATCCAGCCGGTCGTCGTGAACCAGAAGAAGGTGTCGTCGGGGCCCATGTCGGCATGCAGGCCCAGCACCTTCAGATGCTCGACGAGCAGCCCGCCGTGAGCGTGCACGATCGCCTTGGGCACGCCGGTGGTGCCCGACGAATACAGGACGTACAGCGGATGGTCGGCCGGTACCTGCTCGAACGTCAGCGGCGCCGTCTCCGACGTGAACTCGGCCCAGCTGACCACGCCCTCTGCCGTCGACACGTCCGGATACGCCAGCACCACGGTTGCACTCAGGGTGCGCAGGGCCGAGCGGATCTCGGCGAGCTCGGCGTCGCGCCGGATCTCACGATCTCCGTACCGGTAGCCGTCGACGGCGATCAGCACGGTGGGTTCGACCTGGCCGAACCGGTCGAGCACGGCGTGTACCCCGAACTCGGGAGCGCACGACGTCCACACCGCACCGAGGCTGGCGGCGGCGAGGAATGCAGCGATCGCCTCGGGGACGTTCGGCAGGTACGCGGCCACGCGATCCCCTCGCCCCACCCCGAGTCGCACGAGGCCCGCCCGGGCTCGGGCGACCTGGTCGCGCAGGTCGTCGCGGCTCCACTCGCTCGGACCCACGGTCTGCGACCGGCCGATCACCGCGCACTGGCTCCCGCGAAACGACAGGGCTCGTTCGGCGTAGTTGAGGCGAGCACCCTCGAACCAGCGTGCACCGGGCATCTCGTGCGTCGACAACACCTGGGTGTACGACACGCTGGCACCGACGTCGAAGAAGTCCCAGATGGCGGCCCAGAATCCCTCGAGGTCCTCGACCGACCAGTGCCACAGTTCCTCGTAGTCGTCGAATCGGCGTCCGGCGCGCGCGCCCGCCACGTCCATGAACTGGCCGAGCCGGCTGGTGCGGCGAGCGTCGGACGCCGGCACCCACAACGGAGGCGGTCCGTCCCTCATCGAACCCACCGCGACATGTGACACGACATGTGAATGGCATCCTTCACTCGACGAACAGCAGTGCGGGCGTCTCGAGCAGCGTCTTGAGGCGTTGGACGAACCGTGCCGCGTCCCAGCCGTCGACCATGCGGTGGTCGAAGCTCGACGAGAGATTGATCATCTTGCGCGGTTGGAACGTTCCGTCACGCCAGATCGGCCGCACCTCCATCTTGTTGACACCGATGATCGCGACCTCGGGTGCATTCAGGATCGGGGTCGTGACCACCCCGCCGAGTGCGCCGAGGGAGGTGATCGTGATCGTCGAACCCGACAGCTCGCCCCGGGTGGCGGTCGCGCTGCGCGCAGCCTCTGTGACGCGGGCGATCTCGGCGGCGACGGCGCGTAGGTTCAGGGCCTCTGCGTGTCGGAGCACCGGCACCAGCAGACCCTGGTCGGTCTGCGTCGCGATACCGACGTGGACGGCGGCGTGGAGCGTGAGCGTCTGGGATGCGTGGTCGTAGTGAGCGTTGATCTCGGGGTGCTCCCGACACGCGACGACGATCGCTCGCACGATGAACGGCAGCATCGTGAGTCGACCTCGGCCGTCGTCGGGTGCGTTGAGCTCGGAGCGGAGCGCTTCGAGTTCGGTGACGTCGACCGCCTCGACGTACGTGATGTGCGGGATGTCGGACCAGGTGGTGGACAGTCGCTCGGCGATCCTGCGCCGCACACCGCGTACGGGTTCGACCCGCGGGTCGCCGGACGCACGCTCGGACGAATCTGCGAACGATGGCCTCCCTCCGACCAGCAGCCGGTCCAGATCGGCATGGACGACCCGCCCGTCGGGTCCGGACCCCGAGACGGCGCTGAGATCGATGCCGAGTTCGTCCGCGCGACGGCGGACCGCCGGTGATGCCGTGAAGCGCCCGTCGTGTCCCGTGCCGGCGGTCGGCGACGGCTCGGCTCGTGACTGCGACGTCGCCTCGGCGGCATCCGACGGCTCCGCACCAGGTGCCAGCTGGTGCGTTTCGTCCCGTGGTTCGGCGGTCGGCTGTGGCGTCACGTCGCCGGAGGTCTCGATCCCGATGAGGACCGTGCCGACCGCGAGCACGTCGCCCGCCTCGCCGTACCGTGCGACGACGGTCCCGGTCACCGGCGGCGACACCTCGACGGTCGCCTTGTCGGTCAACACCTCAGCGAGGACCGTGTCGGGAGTGACCTCGTCGCCGACGTCGACCAGCCACTCGACGATCTCTGCCTCTGCGACGCCCTCGCCGACGTCTGGGAGCTTCATCTCGTAGAGGCTCACGCCGCCACCACCTTGCGCATCGCCCGACCGACACGTTCGGGTCCGGGGAAGTACGACCACTCGTGCGCGTGCGGGTACGGCGTGTCGAAGCCGCACACCCGCACGACCGGCGTCTCCAGGTGGAAGAAACACCGCTCCTGGATCGTTGCGCTGAGTTCGGCGCCGAACCCCGACGTGATCGTCGCCTCGTGCATGACCAGCGCCCGCCCGGTCTTGCGCACCGACGCGACGATCGCATCGACGTCGAGCGGCATCAGAGTGCGCAGATCGATGATCTCGGCGTCGATCCCCTGCTCGTCGGCGGCGGCCTGCGCGACGTGCACCATGGTCCCGTAGGTGACGACCGTGAGATCGCTCCCCTCTCGGTGGACCCGCGCCTTGCCGAGCTCGATCGTGTAGTGCCCTTCGGGAACGTCACCGAGCGGATGGGCCGACCAGGGCACGATCGGGCGATCGTGGTGCCCGTCGAAGGGCCCGTTGTAGAGCCGCTTCGGTTCGAGGAACACGACCGGATCCTCGTCCTCGATCGATGCGATCAGCAAGCCCTTCGCGTCGTACGGATTCGACACGGCGACGGTCTTGAGACCGGCCACATGGGTGAACAGTGCCTCCGGGCTCTGGGAGTGGGTCTGTCCGCCGTAGATGCCACCTCCTGTCGGCATTCGGACCACCAGTGGCGCCGAGAAATCACCCGCCGAGCGGTGTCGGAGCCGGGCGGCTTCGGAGACGATCTGGTCGTAGGCGGGGTACATGTAGTCGGCGAACTGGATCTCCACGCACGGCCGAAGGCCGTAGGCCGCCATCCCGATCGCTGCGCCGACGATGCCCGATTCACTGATCGGTGCGTCGAAGCACCGGTGATCGCCGAAGCGCTCCTGCAGCCCTTGGGTGCACCGGAACACACCGCCGAAGTACCCGACGTCCTCGCCGAACACGACCACACGATCGTCGCGTTCCATGGCGACCGCATGTGCGTCGCGGATCGCCTCGATGATCGACATCGACGGCACGTCAGCGACCCTCGCCGACCTGAGCGCGTTGCTCGACGAGCTGCGGTGGGAGTTCGTGGTACACGTCGTCGAACATCGAGCGCGGATCGCCCACGGCGCCCGACTTGACCGAACCGTGCGAACTCGCCTCTGCGAATGCTGCGTCGACCTGCTCGGCGATCTCCTGCTCGAGTGCCGCATGTCGATCGTCGTCCCAGGCGCCGATCGCGACGAGATGTCGGCGGAGCCGGTCGATCGGATCGCCGAGGGGGAATCGCTCCGCCTCGTCGGCAGGCCGGTACACCGATGGATCGTCGGACGTCGAGTGCGCACCGCGACGCAACGTGATCCACTCGATCAGCGTCGGTCCGAGGTTGGTGCGAGCCCGCTCGGCCGCCCACGCCGAGGCTGCATACGCCGCCAGGTAGTCGTTGCCGTCCACCCGGATCGCCGGGATGCTGAAGCCGTAGCCGCGGTCGGCGAACGTCGCGGAGGCGCCGCGTGCGAAGTCCTCCGGCGTCGAGATCGCCCAGTGGTTGTTGACGATGTTGAGGATCACCGGCGCCTGATAGGTCGACGCGAACACCAGGGCGGCGTGGAAGTCGGACTCGGCGGTCGAGCCCTCACCGATCCATGCGCTGGCGATCTCGGTTCCGCCGCGCAACGCCGACGCCATCGCCCACCCCACTGCCTGGGGGTACTGCGTGGCCAGGTTGCCCGAGATCGAGAAGAAGCCGTGCGACTTGGCCGAATAGAGCACGGGCAGCTGGCGGCCCTTCAAGGGGTCCAACTCGTTCGAAAGGACCTGGTTCATCATGTTGACGATCGGGTATCCGGCGGCGATCAGCAGTCCCTGCTGCCGATAGGTCGGGAAGTGCATGTCACCGGGGCGCATCGCACGCTGCTGAGCACATGCGATCGCCTCCTCACCGAGCGCCTGCATGTAGAACGACGCAGTGCCCTGGCGATGGGCGCGCAGCATTCGGGCGTCGAAGGTACGCAGGAGCACCATGTCGCGCAGGCCGGTGAGCTTCCCCTCGGGCGAGAGGTCGGGCGCCCACTCCCCCACTGCGTGGCCGTCGTCGTCGATCACTCGCACCAGCTGCTTGCGCATGAGTGCAATGCGTTCGACCCGCTCGTCGAGCGCCGGCTTGGCCATCTCGCCGGCCGCACTGATGAACCGCACCCGGTCGGCTGGCTGCTGCCCGCGTGCCGGCTCGGGGATCCTCAGCCGCAGTCCTTGCTCATCGCGGTCGCTGGCCATGACCTCCAATCTCGCGCACAACGAGGACCGACGCACGCGCGTCCGCTCGACGGGCGCTCGGCGGTGATACCCCATAGGGTGTTGTCATGACGGGAGTGCAGTACGCCGAGAACCGAGTGTCCGCTGTCGGGACGCTCCGACGTTGGCAGCCGGCGCAGCTGCTCGCCGCTGCGGTTGCGGCGGTGGTGATCGCGCTGGCGATCGGTCTGCCGACCGACGTGATCCCGAACCCGGTGTTCGGACGCCCGGTGCCGGTCACCTGGTGGTCGTATCCCACGTTGGTCGCCACCGCCGTACTCGGTGGTCTGCTCGCGGGAACCTACGTCCGTCGTGACGACCGCGACGACCGCGACGCCGTCGACGAGATCGACACCCCGACGCGCAACGGCGGCGTCGCCGGGATGCTGTCGTTCTTCGCAGTCGGCTGTCCGGTGTGCAACAAGCTCGTCATCGTCGCGCTGGGCACGACCGGTGCACGGCAGTGGTTCGAGCCGATCCAGCCCGTCCTCGCAGTGGCGTCGATCGTGCTCCTCGCCTGGGCGCTTCGGGCACGGTTGCGTTCGGCGCAGTCGTGCCGGATCAGCTGAGCGTTCGGTTCCGAGCCGTCGAACGCCGCACCGGGGTGTGCGTCAGATGACCCACTCCTTGGCGTCGTAGCCCCCGTCCTTCTCCCAGGCCGGCTCGATGTTGCTCGGATGTCGCCGGCGTGACTGCCAGCGGGCGAGATCGATCACTGCCTCGGCCCACTCGTCGACCATCACCGGCGAGTCCGAAGCCGGCTGATCGCGGGGGCCGTCGTCGGAGCGGTCCACCGGGTGCATGGGGCAACGTTGCCGGTGGGGCGGCGCCGACGCCAGGGCCCAAGGTCCCGACCTGACTGCGCATCGGGCACTGTCGAGTCGACAACACTGGAGGAATGGAACCACAGGAACGGGACTACCAGCGCGAGGTGCGCAAGCGTGTGAGGCGAGCGGACGCCGCAGTGATCAGTCGGGTCGCCGGCGTGCAGATCGCCTGGAGCGTGGCGCTGCTCGGTGGGGCTGCGGTCACCCTCGTGCAGGCGTTCGGGACGACGACCGTCGGCTGGCTCGACCAGGCCGACGTCACGTGGATCTCGGCGCTGCTCGGCTTCGTCGTCGTGGTGGCACAAGGAGCGGGACGCCTCTTCGGGCGGACATCGGGGGTCGTCCATGCCGACGACACGATGCGCCGCAACGTGGCGCGAGGAGCGCCTGTTCCGGGCGGGGGCGGGACCGTATCGGGATGCGCCGAATCCGTTCGATCTCTTCGTCGAGCGCGGAGGCCGAGCTGCTCGAACACGACCGACACGTCGCCCGTTACAGCGCGGCGCTGCTCCAGAACGGAGAATGACGCCCAGGCTCAGGCGCGGGCGGTCGTGCGTGCCTGCGCTCGCAGTGCCTCGGCGCGTGCGAGCGGATCGTCCGGAAGCGCCAGTGCACCGTCGCCTGCATCGGCGGCGGGCGTTGGCATCGGAGCTTGCGTCTCATGGCGGAGCATCTCGTCGATGAAACCGTTGGTCAGGTCGCGATCGGCCAGCAGCCCGGCATGGGGGCCCGATGCGGTGCGAACCTCGACCCGTCCCGTGGTGCGGAGCCGGGTGAGCGTGGGGTCGTCATCGACGTCGGTGGCGATGCCGAGGATCGAGCGGCGGGCGCCACGGGCATCCGAGGCCGCCGACTCTCCGACGTCGGCGTGGAGCCGGGACACCAGTTGCAGCAGTGGCATCGGGAGCGGGTCGGGTTCGTGCGAGACGGTTGCGTCATCGACGATCAGTGACAACTGCTGCAGCCGACCGGCGTCGAGGAGCCGGGCGTACGAACCGGCGAAATCGGCCAGCGGGGTCGCAGGGACGACCGCAGTGGCCGTCGTGAGCTCGCCACGCAACAGGTGGGCGAGTTGGGTCATCAGCAGGTCACCGGCGCCGTGCGAGAGCAGGTGGAGATCGAATGGCTTCTGATTCCGCTTGTAGCGGATTCGTTCGGCCAGGATGCGCGCACCGCCCGATGGGTCGGCACATGCCGCCGTCGATCGTCGTTTGATCTGGTGCCAGATCAGCCCGGCGGCCGAGCGATCGATGACCGCCTCGATCGGCGTGTCGTCCCCCAGCCGGGCGGACCAGGTGTCGAGTTCGTCGTGGAGTTCGTTCAGCCACGAGGTCTCCCAGACGACGAAGAACGGATAGATCCCCGCAGCGAGCAACCGATCGCGCAGGTCGCAGAACTGCTCGATCGCGGTCGCCGTCGGCAGCACTGCCCCGTCGGCGACGATGGCGACGCGCCGGCGTGGCCAGTCGGCGGTGTGCTCCTGGAACAGGAACAGCAGTGTGGCGAGCGACGCCTCGTCCATTTCGTAGAGGCCCCGCGAGGCCAGGCGTCCATCGTCGTCCAGTACCACGAGATGCTGCCACAGCTTCCGATAGGACTGCACACTGCTCGGCGCCGCCGGAGTCGGCGCCGTACGCGTGGGTTCGTCCGGTGCGACGTCGACGACCCACACGTCTTGGTGGGCGGTTCGCCACTCGTCGTACGGCATGAGCGCACAGCCCTCGACGCCCCACTCGGGGCCCCACGAGTTGTGCACCCAGAAGCCGAGCTCGTCGTAACCGGCGATGACGAACGCATGGCCGCCCTTGTCGGCGTCGTCGGGCCGCCGGGCGATCGTCGGCTCGATGTCGGGCAGGAAGAGCCGGTACCACCCGACGTGGAGCCGAGCGCTCACGTAGAGCGGGTACCCCGCCGCCAGTGCGTCCTGCATCGCGCCCACGTCGGTGCCCTCGATCTTGCGATACGACAACAGGGGTCGTCGCCGCGCGTCGAGGAGCCGGGCGAGGGTGAGCGTGCCGTGTCGAGATCCGTCCTCGTCGCGGGGGTCGTACGGCCACAGTTCGTCGAGGGCCACGCCGGTGCGGCTCCAGCCCTTCAGCGCGCCACGCAGTGTCGATCCCTCCTCCCATGCTTCGTCGTCGTACATCTGCGCCATCTCGTACATCATCCGGCGGCTGACCGATGGGAGTGTCGGATCGTCGTGGCGCCGGCGACGGTGGTAGTTCGCGATCGCTGCGAGGGCGAACCCGGTGCACTCCTCGCCCCGTTGATGCCAGGTCGTGCCGACGAGGCGCCGGTACTCCTCGTGGTCGACGGCGACTGGTCGGACGTAACCGGGTTCGTGCTCGGGCACGTACATCAGATCGCGCTCGTCCGGGGGGTCGGGCGCGATCGGTGTCGCGAACTCGGGCATCGGGCCCTCAGCCGCCATCGTCGGTCTCGATGAAGCTGCGCAGCGCCGACGTGGCGATGTCGAGGAACTCCGGGCGGGTGCGCCGCGCACCGGTGCGCAGGCAGCGGGCGAACTCCTCGTCGTCGAGCTGCTCGCTCAGACGGAGGCGGGTCGCCTCGAGGTCGGACAGGACGAACGTCGGCTGCTCCGTCCGCCTGCGCTCGTAGTCGTTCGTCGCCGCACCCACCAGTACTGCTGCGGTCGGATGGTCGTCGATGACCGACGCCGCATACTGCGTTGCCCACACCGGCGACTCGTCGTACCAGGTCTCACCCGGCGTGGTGATCGAGCTCAGCAGGCAGCGCGCGGCGAGGCGGCGGTCGCCGTCGGCCCGGTGCAACAAGGCCAAGCTGAGGTCGACGTCGGCGATCCCCGGTGTCACGTTCAGTTCCTCGAACCGTTCGCGGGCTTCGACGAGGTGAGTACGCGCCTCGCCGGTGCGCCCCGCCAACGCGAGCAACTTTCCCAATCCGGCCATCGCCACGGCGGTCCCGTATCGATCGTCGGCGGCCCGGCCCTCGGCGAGCGCTTCGCGGAAGTGATCCTCGGCGCCCGGGCGTCCCGCATGGTGTTCGCCGGCGGCCAGACTGCACAGCATGAGGGTCGGCGGTTCGCCGCCTTGACGCTGGGACTCGATCGCCTCGAGCAGGGCGGCCTCTGCTGCGTCGGTTTCGCCGGTGTCGTACAGGAGATTGCCGAGATTGTTCAGCGCCGCTGCCAGGCGAACGGGATCGTCCAGGCGCCTGCGGATGGCGACCTGCTCCCTGAGCGCCTCGATGCCCAACTGCGGATCGCCGGTGCCACTCAGCATCAGCGCGTAGCTGTGGAGCGCCCCTGCGCGCAGCTCATCGGGGAGGTCGATGGCGAGCCCGAACAGCGACTCGCACCATTCCAGTCCTTCGCGACGCACGCCGGCTGCGTACCAGAGGTAGCCGAGCGCGTCGACCAGCCGGGCAGCCGTGATGGCATCGGCGGAGTCGATCGAGAATCGCAGCGCCGCGCGGAAGTTGTCCTCTTCCTCGTCGAGCACTGCGAGCGCCGATGCCAGTTCGCCGGAGCGTTGACGTCGCTGCAGGACCACTGCGAGATCGGCGAAGTGCTCCGCATGGTGAGCGGACGTGACCACGCGCTCGTCGGCTCGCTCGAGATGCCCGAGCGCATAGGACCTGATGCTCTCCAGGAGCTGATAGCGAGTGCCGCTGTTGCCGCTCGTCGTCGAGACCATCGACTTGTCGACGAGGGCCGTCAGCAGGTCGATGACGTCGAACTCGAAGATGGAGTCGTCCGCACACACGTGCTCGGCGGCCTCCAAGGCGAAATCGGACACGAAGGCGCCGAGCCGACGGAACACGATGCGCTCGCGTTCGTCGAGCAGGTCGTGGCTCCACTCGATGGTGCTCAGCAGCGTCTGTTGGCGGTCGTCGCTCGAGCGATCGATACCGGTGAGCAGGCGGAACCGCTCGTCGAGACGGGAGGAGATCTGTTGTGGCGACATCGAACGGACACGGGCTGCGGCGAGTTCCAGTGCGAGCGGGATCCCGTCGAGGCGTCGACAGATCGACGTGACGTCGTCGAGATTGGTCGGATCGAGTGCGAATCCTGGGTCGGCCAGCTCTGCGCGATCGACGAAGAGACGGATGGCGTCGTAGCCGAGGCTCCGCTCGACATCGCTGCCGGGTGGCGGTATCGACAGCGACGGAACCCGGTAGAGCACCTCGCCGGTCACGGCCAGCCGTTCGCGGCTGGTGGCGATGACTCTCAGGTTCGGGCAGCCGAGGAGCAACTGGCTCGTCAACCGTGCAACGGCCCCCACGAGATGTTCGCAGTTGTCGAGGACCAACAACATCCGACGATCGCCGATCGTCTCGGCGATCGTCTCGGCGAGCGGCACGTCCGCGTCCTTCGTTGCCCCGAATCGCTGCGCCACCTCGTCGAGGACGACGTGGTGGTCGACCAGTGCGGCGAGTTCGACGAGTCGGATCCCGTCGGGATGGTCGAGCACCACCCGCTCGGCGACCTCGAGCGCGAGGCGGGTCTTGCCGGCACCGCCGGGACCGGCCAGCGTGACGAGACGCCGATCAGCGAGGAGTGCCACGATCTCGCCGATCTCGTGATCTCGTCCGATGAACTTGGTCAGCTGTGCGGGCAGCGTGTCGGCGGGGCCCTCGAGCGTCCGGATCTTCGGGAACTCCCGATCGAGTCCGGGGTGACACACCTGCAGGATGCGTTCTGGTTCCGCGAGATCGCGCAGGCGGTGGACTCCGAGGTCGAGCAGCTCGACCCCGTCGGGTAGATCGTCACCGAGCAGGTCGCAGGAAGATCCGGAGATCAGGATCTGGCCGCCGTGTCCGGCGCTGGCGATCCTCGCGCAGCGGTTCACCGACGGACCGAAGTAGTCGCCATCGCGCACGGTCGCCTCGCCCGTGTGGACTCCGGAGCGCACCCGCAGCTCGACGTCGCCGACCATCTCGCCCACCATCTCGCGCAGACTGAACTGGATGTCCAGTGCCGCATCGACCGCATCACGCACGTGTTCGAACGCCACCGAGAAGCTGTCGCCGGCGGTGGTGAAGACGTAGCCGTGGTGGGCGTCGACCGCCTGACGGATCCGGCGATCGTGCTCGGCGAGGGCGTCCGTCATCGCTCCGGGATGGCGATCCCAGAGCACGGTGGATCCCTCGACGTCGGTGAACAGGAAGGTGACGGTTCCAGAAGGAGGCGAGCTCATGATGTGACGTGTCTGACGGTTGCCACATCATTCCATGTGTGCGACACTGCGTGCCGTTTCGGGGTCGAAGCGAGCCTCCGGCGAGGGAGAAGTGGGTGGAACGATGATCACGAACACCAGCAGCAAGCGCGAGATCAAGGACTTGCAGCGACTCCTTCTGGCGGTTGGCCTGATGGAGTTCACCGCGTCGACCAAGAGCGGCAAGTGGGGAGCCGAAACGCAAGAAGCCGTGCTCCGTGCCTACACCAAGCTGGGCTGGGACCACCCGGCCGACGGCCGATGGATCTCTGCGCCCGCCCTCGCCGCCGTCGCCGAGCGCGATGCATCACCACTCCGTCGAAGGAGCCGACACCCCGACCGGTGAAGGCGTCGGTGGAGGCGGCACGCACGCCGGAGGCGGCGGCACCCATGCCGGTGGCGGTGGCACCCATGCCGGCGGTGGCGGCACCCATGCCGGCGGTGGTGGCACCCATGCCGGCGGTGGCGGCACCCATGCCGGCGGTGGCGGCACCCATGCCGGTGGCGGTGGCACCCATGCCGGCGGTGGCGGCACCCATGCCGGCGGTGGTGGCGACATCGAGTAATGCGCCGGCCTCCCACGGTCTCCGCGTGATCAGGTAGGGGCGTTCCGTGGAACTCGTGAACTCATTGCGCACCTGGTGCACAACAAGTTCACGAGAACGCACGGCGGGTGGCGGAACAGGGCTTCGAGCAGCGTTTTGGACGTTGCAGGCAGGCTGGCTGACACTGGCCAGCCGTTCGGCTACGGCAAACGACCGCTATAGCCCAGAGTGTTCGAAGCAGTCTCCGCTCGATTGGCCGCTGATTACGTTCGTTGGCCTGGCGATTCTTGCGGGTCGTGTGGCCGGCGACTACACCGTCCCATTGCTGAACTGGCCAGACATTCTTCAGTAAGCCAGCACCCATTCGTCATGATCGACCGGGTCACCGACGATCCGACACCCCGAGGGTCTCGAGCACTTTGTGCGTTCGGTTACGATGTCTCGGCGCCCTCGGCGACCGTGACCCGACCCGTGGCGATTAGCGGGATGGAGTCTTGCGGCCGATGCCATGAAGCGCCATCGCCCGACGCACCGTCGTGTGGCCGGCACCGGTATCACGGGCGATCTCCGCCATGGTCAGGCCGTCGGCGACGTACCGCTTGCGCGGCCACGTTGGGTCGATGCACCGGGACGGTCGGCTTGACGTCACCGCAGCACCCCGTGGCGTTTGAGCGCCCTGTCGACGGTGTTGTTGGCGACGCCGAGCTCGTCGGCGATTGCACGAGTCGGAATCCGTTCATGTGCGCCCATGCGGTGGCGCCGAGTTCTGCGGCCGGCGATTGTTATCCTGGGGAGGGTTCTGGACGCCGTGAAGTCATAGTGCTTTCCGGACTGTCGCACGGTCGACGCCTGCGGTGCGGGCGATCGAGGTCACAGTCGCTCCGTCGGCGAATGCAGCTCGCAGGGCGTCGGCGGTCAGCTCCGGATGGGTGGCTGGCCGCTCGATAGCGGATCGTTCCAGCGCCGCTCGAACCTCGGCGGTAGGGAACGCTCAACGACTGGCCGGTAGCCCATGCGCTGATCCCTTCGTCGACGAACCGCTGGCGGAGCCACGAAAGATCGTTGAGAACACTGCGACGACGCTGACGGGAACGCGTCGACCTGAGCGGCAGACCGGCAGCATGCAACCAGTCGCGCATCGTCCGAGGAGTCACGCCAAGATCCGACCACGATCACTGTCACCCGCTCGCCGGCGTCGAGGCGGGCGGCAACTACGTCGAGATCAGGCGGTACTGCCACGCCCGCACGTTACGTCGGCACGTAGATGGCTCCAGTAGCGCTGATCGGCGCGATCAGACGTCGACAATCCCCCTGATGGAAGCGCCGCCAGCGTGAAGCCCGACGCAGTCCACCTCAAACCCAAGCGTTTCGAATGCGCCCAGCGCTACCTGATCGGTCTGCAGGTCACCGCCTGGACAGACGACCTCTACCCGAACCAGCCGAAAGTCGTCGCTTGTCCCGTTACCTACTGTTCCGAGCACGCGTGTCTCGCTAAAGATATCGACGGGCACGTACCCGGTGATCTGACCTGTGAGCCCGGCCGGTGGTAGCGCACTGCCACCGTCGAAGTAGCCCGAGATGTCAACGAGGAGGTGGGCGCTTGCGAAGGTGTAGAGCCTGAAGGTGCCGTCGGGTGCGACGGGCACGATCACAGAGTTTGCGATGGTCTGCCCCGGTGCAGCGTTCAACACCGAGGTGTCGGGACGCGGTCCCGACGCCCACGCCGTGAGGAACTGGCCGCAGCACTGCGTGTCTACCGAGGTGATGTTGGCGACGACCGCCGAGGCTCCGGGACGGCCCGTGTTGACGACAAGCTCCGTTCCAGCGGTCGGCATCGCTCCGGATCGGGTATTGAGGACACGTTCCGGTGTCTGCGTCACGAGTCCGCTCGGCCCCGTGGCGGCGTTAGTCGGCGCCCACGCAACCGCAAACACGAGCACTCCCACGATGGCGAAAGTGGTGAGCACGTCCCACGGACGGACACGGCGCATGAAGGAACCAACAGAGATTGTCATGGGCCACTATCGCACGGATGGCGCATCGGCGGATTCCGGCAGGTCGACGGCTCTGTGCCGGAGATGCGGAGTCGCTTCCAGGGAGAGCGCGGTGTCGGACCGTGACACCCCTTCGTCATGCTGGACGACGTGACCGACGACGACCCGACTCCCGAGCAGCTCGCCCGATCGGTCGCCATGTCCGGTGCCCTCTGCGACCGTGACCGACGCAACGTGATCGACGCGCTGCGCCGGCTCGCCGAGATCGAGAAGGCGACAGCCGGCACCCGTCGAACGGTCGCACTGGCGAGAACTAGTCGAAGAACCGCAGCCTCGCCTTCAGTGCGGCATTCTCGGCGGTGAGTTCGCAAAGTCGTTGGTTGGCCTTCTCCAGCGGGTCGAGAACGTCGTCCGCGGCGGCCCCTGTCTTTTCCCGGCCCTTCATCACATCGCGGCCGTCCATCTTCCAGTCTTTGCGCCGCCAGTGATACAGCGTCTGTTTGCTAATCCCGAACTGGGCCGCAAGCTCTTCGGCGCTCTGCGAGTCCGGCGCATACGGCTTCCAGAGGTCATAGGCCGCCTTCAACTCGTCGAGCTTGCTCTGCGTCATCTTGCCCTTGGTCGGCATGTCCCGGAGGTACTAAACGGATCTGCCTTACTCGCCGGGATGGCATCACCAGCACCCGTCGGACCGGCGGCGACCGCTTCAACATCGAGGTCCGGCTCCGCCCGTTGGGCCTCCGTAAGGCCCTAAAG